>NZ_CP050177.1:0-1200000 GCF_011694815.1 Streptomyces liangshanensis | reverse complement strand
CCGCCGCCCGCTCCCCGTACCCGGTGCCACAGCGCCGGAGCCGCGGCCACCACCACCGTGAGGACCACCGCCGCCAGCACCCCCTGCCACGGCTCGGCGAAGAGCGAACCGCCGAGGATGCCGATCAGCTGGTACGTCGCCGCCCAGGCCAGGCAGGCCGGCACGTCCCCCCGCGCGAACCGCCGCGAGGGCCACTCCGCGAGCAGGCACGCCAGCATGACCGGGATCCGCCCGGCCGGCACCAGCCGGGACAGCACGAGCACCGTCACCCCGTGCTCCCGCAACTTCTCCTGCGCCTGCTCCAGCCGGTCCGGCGGGGCGTGGTCCTTTATCTTCGCCAGCCAGCGCGAGCCGTTCTTCGACCCGACGCCGCGCCGGCCCAGCCAGTACAGGGCCATGTCACCGAGGAACGCGCCGAACGACGCCACCAGGAAGACGTAGAGCATCGAGAGCGGCGCCGTCTGGTGGAACGCCACCACCGCCGCCGAACTCACCACGGCGCCCGTCGGCACCACCGGCACCAGGGCGCCCAGCGTCACCAGCAGGAACACCGACGGGTAGCCGACGGCCTGCTGGGTCGACTCCGTGGGCAGCTGGCTCATGAGCTGATCTATCACCGGCGCGCCTCCGGCCGGACGCTCTCGCCGTGCCGCAGCAGGTGCACGGCGACCTTGGGAGCGAGCCGCGCCGCGTGGCGTACGAAGTCCTCGCCCGGCGAGAAGAACTCGTGGGGCCGCACCCCGTCCAGCCCGATCGGCCAGTACGTGCCGTAGTGCACCGGTACGGCGGCGGCGGGCGACAGCTCCGCCAGCGCCTCGGCCGCCCGCGCGGCGTCCAGGTGCTCGGGACCCAGGTGCGGGCCCCAGCCGCCGACCGGCAGCAGCGCCACGTCCACCGGGCCCACCGTGTCCGCCATCGTGTCGAAGAGGCCGGTGTCCCCGGCGAAGTACGTCCGCGACTCACCGCTGATCACATAGCCGAGGGCGGGCGAGCGCTGCGGCCCGACCGGCAGCCGCCGCCCGTCGTGGCGCGCGGGCACGGCCCTGACCCGCAGCGCCCCGATCTCCACCTCGTCGCCGACACCGACCTCCGTGATCCGTAGCCCGGCGCGGTTCCGGCGGGCGTCGAGCCGCCGGAGCGCCGGGACGGACCGCTCGGCGCCGCGCGGCACGATCAGCCGGGTCCCGGGCGCCAGCTTGGCCAGCGACCGGGGGTGGAGGTGGTCGGAGTGCAGGTGCGAGACGAGCACGGCGTCCGCGATCGCGGCCTCGGGGGTGGGGACGGCGCCCAGCCGGCGGCGCAGGTGGGCGAGCCTGCGGACGAAGAGGGGGTCCGTCAGCACCCGTACCCCGGAGTCCTCGACCGTGCAGGTGGCGTGACCCCACCAGGTGATGACAGTTCCCAACCCGACCTCAACTCCGTCCGCCCGGGCGCCGGTGAGCCCGCCCCGGGCACGATCTCCGCACTCAGCGTACGGGGGGTACCCCGGGACGGGCCCGCGAACCCGGCGCCGGCCCCTCCCGGGTGCCCTCCCCGCGCGCCCCCGGTGGCGCGGATCGCGCGCCCCCGTGCCCGGTTCACGCCTCCCTCGGGCGGGGCGGGCGCGGTAAGGTCTGCCGTCCGGACAAGGGGTGGGGACACGACATGGCCGAGGCGGACAGGGCAGTCGGGACGGGCGGGACAGCGGCTACGGGCGGCACAGCCGGTACAGGCGGGACAGCCGGTACGGGCGCGGTACGGGTCGGCGTGATCGCCAGCCTGACCCCCCTGGAGGAACTCGACCGCACCCCCTTCCTCGTGGACACCCGCGGCCAGCAGGCGATGTGCGCGCGCTGGGCGGCCGACCAGGGGTACGTCGTCACCCGCCAACTCCTCCTCTACGGGCTGCGCACCGACCACCACGGGCTGTGGGTCGACGTCGAGGCCGGCCTGCTCGACGTGTTCGTCGCCCCCAACGAACGGGTGCTCGACCGGGCGTTCACCTCCGCCCCCGCCTTCTCCGCCGAGTGCGCGCGCCGGGGCGTACGGCTGGAGACGGTCGGCCTGGACGAACCGTCGTACGACGCGGCGATGAAGGCCGACGTCCACCGCAGGCTCTCCATGCCCACCGCCGGGTACGACGGCTGCTGACCCGCCGGGACGGCCGCCGACCCGCACGGCCCCCGCCTCCGCGCCGCCCTGTGTCACGCTGGGGCCGAGCCCCTGAGCGGAAGCGGGCCCGGACCATGAGGTGGAGAACGACGTGCTGCGCGGGCGATGGCGTACGACAGGCAGGGCCGTACTCCGGGTGATCATCGTGTGGCTGGTGTCCAGCCTGACGCTGCTGGCGCTCGCCGGCATCCTGCCCGACTTCCAGCTCCAGTCGGACGACGGGGACACCATCACCAGGACGGCCGTCACGGCCGGCTGGGGCGCGGGTGCGTTCGGCCTGCTCAGCGCGCTGGTCTGGCCGCTGCTGGTACGGGCCCTGCTGCTGGTGCCCGCGCTGGTCCTCGGCGCCCTCGTGTTCTTCCTCAACGGTTCGCTGCTGCTCATCGCCCTCTGGCTCATCCCCGACGGCCGGGGCGCCGCCAACCCGGAGACGGCGGTGGTGGTCGCCGCCGTGATGTCGGCGGTCGCCTCCGCCACCTCCACCGCGCTCGCGGTCGGCGACGACGACGCGTACCGGCGCCGGCTCTCCCGGCTGGCCGACCGGCGCCGGCGCCGGAGCGGCGAGGACGGCGGCATGGGCGGCCCGCCCGGCACCGTCTTCCTCCAACTCGACGGCGTGGGCCACCAGGTCCTGCTGGACGCCCTCGCCAACGGCGTGATGCCGAACGTCGCCGCGTGGCTCGGTGACACCCCGACCCACCGGCTCACCCGCTGGCGCACCGACTGGTCCAGCCAGACCGGCGCCAGCCAACTGGGCATCCTGCACGGCTCGAACCACGACGTCCCCGCCTTCCGCTGGTACGAGAAGGACAGCGGCAGGACCATGGTCAGCAACCGGCCCGCGAGCGCCGCCGAACTCCAGCGCCGCGCCATCGAACGCACCGGCGACGGCGGGCTGCTCACCCTCGACGGCGCCAGCCGCGGCAACCTGTTCAGCGGCGGCGCCGACGAACTCGCCTTCGTACTCTCCATCGCGGCCCGGCGCGGCCGGTCCAACCGCTCGCGCGCCGGGTACTTCGCCTACTTCAGCGACCCGGCCAACGCGGTCCGCACGGTCGTCTCCTTCGCCGCGGAGGTCGCCCGCGAGACGGGACAGTCGCTGCGCGCGCGGGCCCGGGGCGACCGGCCCCGCGTGAGCCGGGGCGGCCTCTACCCGTTCATCAGGGCGTTCGCGACCGTCCTCGAACGGGACGTCGTCGTCGCGGCGGTCATCGGCGACATGCTGGCGGGGCGCACGGCGGTGTACGCGGACCTCGTCGCGTACGACGAGGTGGCCCACCACTCCGGGCCGCACAGCCGGGACGCGCAGCAGGTCCTCGCCCGCCTGGACCGCTCGGTCGGCCTGCTCGTGAAGGTCGCGGACCACGCGCCGCGCGAGTACCGGATCGTGCTGCTCTCCGACCACGGGCAGAGCCCCGGCGAGACCTTCGAGGGCCTCTACGGGCTCACCCTCAAGGACCTGGTCAGGGCGGGGTGCGGGCTGCCCGTGTCGCGCCGGGCCGAGCGGACGAGGAGCGGCGCGGAGGCCCGCTCGGCGGCCCGGCACGCGGTACGGCACGCGCTGCACCGGCCGGTACGGGACGGCGCGGAGGACAAGCCCGCGCAGGGCTCCGACCCCGTCGTCCTCGCGTCGGGCAACCTCGCGCTGATCTCCTTCCCCGACGTGCCGGGCCGGATGAGCCGCGAACAGATGGACGCGCGCCACCCCGCGCTGCTGCCGACGCTCGCCGACCATCCGGGGATCGGCTTCCTGCTGGTACGCGGCGAGGCGCACGGCTCGGTGGTGCTCGGCCGGGGCGGGGTGGAGGTCCCGGTCGCCGAACTGCGCGACGGGGAGGGGCCGCTGGCCGGGATGGGGGCCGGCGCGGCCGACGCCGTACGGCGCACCGACACGTTCCCGCACGTCGCGGACATCATGGTGAACTCGACGTTCGACCCGGGGACGGGGCGGGTGCACGCCTTCGAGGAACAGATCGGTTCGCACGGCGGCCTCGGCGGCCAGCAGTCGTACCCGTTCCTGCTGTCCCCGCTGGTGCTGTCCCCGCCGGTCCCGCACATCCCGCACTCCCCGGAGGCGGAGGCCGGGCACCCGGCGGAGCTGGCCGGCGCGGAAGCGGTCCACCGGGTGCTGCGCCGCTGGCTCCGCGAGGGCAGCGGGCCTCAGGTGCCGGTGGGGCTGTCGGCGGTGGCCGCGGGCGGCGTACCCCGGCAGGCGGAGGCGCCGGCCGACGACGTCCCGGCGGCGGCGGACCCCCGGCCGGCCCAGGACGGCGTCCCGCCGGAAGGGGCGTGGCGGCAGAGCGGCTGACGCCGCCGGACGGGTCCGGGTTCGAACGGGGGTGGCGGATGTCCTTCGGACAGGGGGTTTGCGTCGGCGTACGGGGTAATCCGGGGCGGCGGAGGGGGGATCGCGGGCGCTGACGGGCAGAGGTGGCGTGTCCAGGAGGTCCCGCCATGTACTGTGCCGCGCCCGTCACCCACCGCCCCGTCGCGGCGGCCCGCGCCGCTCGCGCGCGCCGGATCGCACTGATGACGCTGCTGGTCCTCCTCGCGTTCCTCGGCATGTCGCTGGACAGCGGCCACGACCCCGCCTCGGCCGCGGAGCCCAGGCCGCCGGCCTCCGCCGTGCCCGAACCGGCGGGCGAGGGGCAGCAGGACCCCGCCGAGAACGAACGGACCGCCGTGGGCCGGGCGGTACGAGCCGGTGGCGCTCCCGCCGTACCCCGCGCGGGAGTCACCGGGCGGGCGGTGCAACCGCCCCCGTACGTCCGGTCGTTCACCCCTCAGGACACCTCACGCGTGCCGTCCGCCGCCTCGGGGGCCGTGCTGCGCTGCTGACAGGCGGGGGCACCCCTGTGCCCGTCGCCCCGCAGCAGTCGACCCAGCACCGCCCACGACCGTGAGGACACCGCCATGCCCATCGACCCCTTCGCCGCCCTGAACGCCCTGCTGCGCGCCGAGGCCGCTCGCGCCGACGCCCCCGAGATCCGCCGCCGCCCGGCCCCGGCCACGACGCAGACCCAGGCCGCGACCGACTCCACCGCGCCCGCCGACCAGGCGGCCGCGGAAACCCGGCACGACGAGAGCACCACACCCGCGTAGACCGCGGCGTTGCGGCCGGGCCCGTACGTTCCCGCACGGGTCCGGCCCCCTACGGGGACCGGCGCCCCGCTCGCTCCCTCAGACGACCGTCACCTCGTGCCGTACCACCGCGTCGAACAGATAGCCCTGCGTGTTCGGCACCGCCACGTCCGGCTGGGTGCGGCCCGAGCGGTCCGTCGCGCGGGCGAGCAGCACGGCGGGGCCCCGGTCGCGCGGCACCCACTCCGCCGACCAGCGGACCCAGCTGTGCCGCTCGGGTGTGTCCCGCAGCCGCGCGCGGCGCCACGTCGAGCCCCCGTCGGTGCTGACCTCCACCGTGCGCACGGGCGCGCCGCCCGACCAGGACCGGCCCGTCAGCACCTGCCGCCGGTGCGCGGGCACGGACGCGCCCGGCGCCAGCTCGAACGCGCTCTTGAGCGTCTGCCGGGTCAGCGGCGCGCTGCCCTCGGGCGGGTAGGCGGGGCCGAACAGCCGGTAGAGGTCCGTGTTCCACGGGCTGTACAGCGGCTGGTCGCTGACCTCGATGTCGCCGAGCCACTTGATGTTCGCCACGCCGATCCAGGACGGCACGACCAGCCGGACGGGGAAGCCGTGGTCGGGCGGCAGCGGCTCGCCGTTCATCTCGTACGCGAGCAGCACGTCGTCCAGCGCCTTCGCGACGGGCAGCGGCCGGCGGACCCGGCCGAGGTTCACCCCGGCGCTGACGACCTCGTCGTCCAGGCCGCGCGGCAGGACGTCGACCGCGCGGGACGTGATGCCCGCGCGCCGCAGGACGTCGGAGAGCCGTACGCCGCGCCAGCGGGCGACGCCGATCGCGCCCAGCGTCCAGGCCGTACCGCTCACGGTCTCCCGCTGCTGGGTCGTGTAGTAACTGCGGCCGTTCCCCGCGCACTCGACGAACGCGGTGCGGGTCACCGACGGCAGCGCGCGCAACTGCTCGTAGCCGAACTCGACGGCGGGGCCGCGCAGTCCGCTGCCCCACACCGTCAACGACCAGTCCTCGGCGGCGATCCGGGGCGTCACGGTGTGGTTGCGGACGAAGAAGTGGCTCGCGGGAGTGTGCAGGCCGGTGGAGCGCAGCGCCGCGAAGTTGGTCTCCGCGTTGGTGCCCCGGACGGTGAACACGTCGGTGGGCAGCGGCTTCACGATGCCGGGCGCGGCGCCCGGCGCGGCGGGCACGGTGGCGGCGGCCGCGCTCCCGGCACCGGCGAGGAAGGATCCCGCCACCGGTCCCGCGACCGAGGCCGCCGCGAGCAGCCTCAACAGGTCGCGCCGCTCCACCCCGGGAGACACCGCCTCGCCGTCACGCCACTGGCGCAGCCGCCGCCGGTCGTACGCGGTCTCGGTCGGCGGTACGGGTGACATCGGCACTCCTGGGAGGTCACGGCGGGGCGGAGGTGGGGGCACGAGGGAGCGGGGGAGCGGGCCCGGCGGGGGGCGCTGCCCCGGAGCGTGGCAGCGGCGTCCGGGCACGTCAACCGCCCTCCCGGGGCGCCGCGCCGCCCCCGTACGCGCCCGGCCCCCGCGCCCGGCGCGCCTCCCACCTGCGGCGCGAGCACCGGCCCCCGGCGGTGGGATCCCCACCGCCGGGGGCCGGTGCTCGCCGGTGATTTCATCCGGCCGCAACACGGGCCGCCCCGGCCCGGTGCCACCTGGGGTCCCTAGCGCACCGGCGCCCCCGGTCCGAGCGGAATGCCGACCGCCCACCAGATCAGGAACAGCGCGGTCCACGCCACCGTCATCGCGACCGCCAGCGGCAGGGTGTACGACGCGAGCGTGCCGATGCCGGCGTTCTTGCGGTACCGCTGGAGGAAGCCGAGAGCCATCAGGAAGTACGGACTCATCGGCGTGATCGCGGTCGACCCGGAGTCCGCGATCCGGAACAGCGCCTGGGTCGTCTCGGCCGGGACGCTGACGAGCATCAGCATCGGCACCAGGACGGGCGCGGCCAGCGCCCACATCGCGGACCCGCTCGTCACCATCACGTTGACGAGGGTCAGCAGCAGCAGGATCAGCAGGAACACCAGCACGATCGGCATCCCGCTGCGCTCCAGCGCCTCCGCCGCCCGTACGGCGAGCACGTCGCCGATCCGGGTCCAGTCGAAGTACGCGAGGAACTGGGCGATCGCGAAGAACAGCACCAGCACCGGCGCCATCTGCTTGATGCCCTGGCCCATCAGCTTCGGCACGTCGCCCGCCGAGGTGATCGACCCGGAGCGGTACCCGTACACGATCCCCACCAGGCCGAAGACGAACGCGACCACCGCCGCGATGCCGTCCAGGAACGGCGACTCGACGATGCTGCCGCCCTCGCCCCGCAGCGGGGACGACGCCGGGACCATCACCGCGACGAGCACGACCAGCGTGCCGACCAGCGTCAGCACGGCGGCGCGCAGCGCGGAGCGCTCCTTCGGGCTGAGGGTGAGCGCGCCCAGGTCCTCCAGCTCGGCGTCCGGGTCGGCGTCGAGGTCCGGCCGCTTGCTCAGCACGAACCGCACCACGAGGGTGATGACGGCCGCCAGCAGCAGCGACGAGGCGATGTTGAAGAACCAGTTGCTCAGCGGCGAGACGTACGCGTCGTCCCCGCCGACGATCTTCGCGGCGGCGGTGGTGATGCCCGCGAAGATCGCGTCGTTGGGCGTCGGCACCGGACTCGCGTCGTAGCCGGACGCGATCGCCGTGTAGGCGACGACGATGCCGAGGATCGGGGAGCGCCCGACGGCCCGGAAGGCCAGCCCGCCCAGGGGGACGAGGATGATGTACGCGGCGGCCGAGGCGACGTGCGCCACGGTCCCGGCGAAGGCGACGGCGAACACGACCCAGGCGGCCGGCACGCGCGAGACGCTGACCCGCATCAGCGCGGCGAGGAAGCCGGTCCGCTCGGCCACCGCGACGCCCATGATGACGACGACGATCGTGGCCATCGGCGGGAAGGTGGCGAAGTTCTCGATCATGGTGGAGACGGCCATCGCCAGGCCGTCACCGCTCAGCAGGTTCTGGACGACGACCGTCTTGTGGTCGCTCGGGGAGACGACGGAGACGTCGGCGGCGGCCAGGAACGCGCTCACGACGGCGAGCACGCCGGAGAGGATCCAGAACAGCCAGAACGGATGCGGCAGCGCGTTGCCCGCCCGTTCGATGACCGCCATCGCGCGGACGATGCGGGGCAGTTGCGCCCCCTCGGCGGCGGCCGCGCCGCGCGGGTCCGCGGGGTCGCCGGTCGGCGGGGACGATCTGCCGGGGGGTGCGGGCGGGGTCGGTGTGGTCATGGGGAGCGGCTCCTTGCTCGGACCTGAGGGTAGGCGGTGGGCTCGGCGGTGGGGGGCGGGGGACCTGCGGTGTGGGGGCTCAGTGGGACGGGGGAGGGGTCAGTGGGTGCGCGGCTTGGGCGTGCGGAAGTCCTTCAGGAACGCCCACAGCACGTCGTGCGCCTCGATGGTCTGGGTGGTGTAGCCGCCGCCGCTGTAGCTGTCGGCGCCGGGCCAGGTGTGCCCGCCGTCCGTCACGGCGACGTGCCGCACCTCGGCGCCGCGGTCGCAGCCCTTCCAGCGGGTCGTGGTGATGTCGGGCGCGGTCACCCGCACCTGGGGCCGGGTGTGGCAGCCGTTGCGGGCGGCCCAGTCCGCCGCCCAGGTGTCGATCGCGGGCAGGCCGCGGTCGGCGTCACCCGCGTACGGGATGGTCACGTCGCCGGTGCCGTGGAACTCGATCATGGGCACCGGGCGGGACGGGCGGCACGGCTGACCGGTCGGGTAGAGCGCGGCGGCGACGGGGGCCACGGCGGCGATCCGGTCGGCCATCCGGCAGGCGAGGAGCGTACTGACGAAGCCGGCGCCGTTGGACTTGCCGGTGGCGTACACGCGCCGTTCGTCGACGCACAGGGTGGCTTCGAGCTTGTCGAGCAGGTGGCCGGTGAACGCGACGTCGTCGACGCCGGCCGCCGCGTAGGGCGCGCCCTGCCAGGCCTGCCGGTCGCCGTCGCCGGTGCCGATGACGCCCTCGGGGTAGACGACGACGGCCGGGAGGGTCGACAGCTTGGAGAACTCCTCCGTACCGATACCGGTGTTGCCGCGTCCGTGGAAGGCCATCACGACCGGCCAGTCCCGCTTCTTCGTGTAGTCGGCCGGCAGGTGCAGCCGGTAGGCGCGCTCGCGGCCGCCGCTGTTGATCGTGTGCGCCGCGCTGGTGCCGGGCAGTTGGGGCGCGGGCAGCCGGCAGGCGGCCTTGGACTGCGCCTTCTGCGGTACGGCGGTGGTGGTCGCGGAGGCGGACGCCGTGGTGGCGGTCGCCGCGAGACACAGCGCGAGGCCGGACGCGGCGGTGACCAGCCGCCGGAGGGAGAGGGCGCTTCTGCTTCTCTGGACGTTGCTCATGGCAGGCTCCTTCTGCCGGACGCCCGGGGGCGGACGGCGGTGGGGTTCTGGGCAGGGGGTGCCCCGGGCATGGCGGGGCGGGGACGCGGGTGCGTACGGGGACGCGCGGACGCGTGACGGGGAGTGCGGGCCCGGCGTGGCGGGCGGGGTGGTGCGTGTGAGCGGTGGTGCGGTTCAAGCGGTGGTGCGTGTGGTGCGGCTCAAGCGGTGGTGCGTACAGCGGTGGTGCGTGTGGAGCGGTGGTACGGGCCGTGCGGTGGTGCGGGCCGTGCGGTGCCGCCGCGGTGCTCCGGGCAGGCCGGGGCTACGGCACCGCACCCGCCGTCATGGGTGGCGCGGGTGAGGCGAGTGGTACGGGATCAGACGTCCAGCCACTCCTTGACGAACGCGGTCACGCGGGCGACGACCGCGTCCACGATCGCCTCGCCGTCCGCGGGGGTCGCCGACCGCGGGTCGCCGAGCACCCCGTTCTCACTGAGCCGGTCGTAGCGCACGGCGAGCGCGGGGTGGCTGCCGTGCCGGGCGAGCCGGGAGAGCGGATCGAGCTGGTCGGTCGCCGTCGTCCCGGGGACCAGCCGGTCACCGTGCACCAAGTGCGGTGCCAGGTGCAGCATCTGGGCGGTCTCCGCCTCCCCGCTGTGCCCGTGCACCTCGCTGACGCCCATTCCCGACACGACGTCGGAGGCCAGCGGGGTGACGGGCGTCCAGGCGAACTGGAGGTCGGGGTGGGTGGTGAGCAGGTCCTGCGCCACCGTGGTCAGGGTGGCGTTGTTGCCGCCGTGACCGGTCACCACGAGGATCTTGCGCCAGCCGTGCCGGTAGAGGCTCTCCACGTACTCACGGATCACCGCCGCCAGGGTGGTGGTGGTCAGTGTGACCGTGCCGGCGAAGGCGAGGTGGTGCGGGGACACCCCGACCGGTACGGGCGGGCCGATCACCACGCGCCCGCCCAGTCCGGCGGCCACCCGCTCGGCGACCCCCTCGGCCCGGATGGTGTCCGTGGCCAACGGCATGCCGGGGCCGTGCTGTTCGAACGCGCCCGCCGGGAGGATCACCACCGGGCTCGCCGTGACGGCGGCGGCCGCCTCGATCGTGGTCATCTCCGCCAGTCGCAGCGGCGGCCGGGTCGCGGCCGGGGAGGGTGACGCCGGAGCGTGGGTGCTCATCGCTCGCCCCCCGGGAAGTCGGCGGCGAGGACGGCCTCGCGGATGGCCCCGAGGTGGTCCCGGGTCAGCCGCTCGGCCGCGTCCGCGTCGCCGTCCCGTACCGCCTCGAAGATCTCCACGTGCTCGGCGTGGTCCCGCGCCCGGTCGTTGTAGCGGTGCCGGATCTCGACCTGTTCCCTGGCCCTGACCTGGAGCAGCGCCTCCACGGCCTCCCGCAGCAGCGCGTTGCCGCTGGCCGCGGCGAGGGCCACGTGGAAGTGCGTCGACGTGAGCGGTGAATCCTCCGGCGGGTGCAGGGCGTTGACCGCCGCCGCCTCCAGCCGGCCCACCGCGTCGGACTCGCGGACCCGCGCCGCCGCGGCCGCGACGGCGGGCTCCAGCACGAGCCGTGCCTCGACCAGTTCGAGGACCGACTCGCGGCTGCTGCGCGGCAGATGGGGATTGGCGAGCAGCCGCCGCTCGCTGCCGGGACCCACGTACGTACCCGAGCCGTGCCGGAACTCCACCACGCCCGTGGCCTCGAGCCTGCGCAACGCCTCGCGGACCGTGGGCGTGGTGACGTCGAACCGTCGGGCCAGGTCCCGGGAGGACGCCAGGACGTCCCCGGGAACCAGCCGTTCGGTTCGGATGATCTCAACGATGCTGTCCGCCAGATGCTCGGACAGTGACACCTCACTGCGACTCATGGAAGTGAATAGATC
Organism: Streptomyces liangshanensis; assembly: GCF_011694815.1. Classification (NCBI taxonomy): domain Bacteria; kingdom Bacillati; phylum Actinomycetota; class Actinomycetes; order Kitasatosporales; family Streptomycetaceae; genus Streptomyces; species Streptomyces liangshanensis. Next base: position 1,188,507 of record NZ_CP050177.1, on the reverse strand, counting down.
ACTTGATCTCTTGGGGTGTCAATGGTCGCGACAGCATCGATTCGACCCGCCTTACCTCCGCCCTACCTCCGGTCTGCTTCCGCCCTGCTTCCGGGCTACTTCCGTCCTACTTCCGTGCTTCTCCCGTGCTCTCGCGCTCGATCAACCGGGGGAGCGGCACCTGTACGGAGCGGGCCGCGCCCCCGTCGAGCAGCGCGGCCAGCTCCCCCGCGGCGATCCGCCCGAAGGCGATCGTGTCCCGGGAGAGGGCGGTCAGCCAGGGGTGGACGAGCCGGCAGAGCGCCGAGTCCTCCCACGACACGACGGAGACGTCGCGCGGCACGGAGAGGCCCAGGCCCGCCGTGACCGCCGCCCCGGCCGCGGCCATCACGTCGTTGTCGTAGATCAGCGCGGTCGGCGGGGTGCCCCCCTCCAGGACGCGGCGGGTCACCGCGGCGCCCTCGGTGTCGGAGTAGTCCGTGGTGAGCGAGCGGACCCCGTCGAGGCCGCGCCGCGCGGCCTCGATCCGCAGCGACTCGATGCGGCGCTCGGTATGGGCGAAGGAGGGCAGGCCCGCGATGTGCACGATCCGCCGGTGCCCCAGCTCGTGCAGCCGGCCCACGATCGACGCCATGGCCCCGGTGTCGTCGGCCCGCACCTGCGAGAGGCCGGGGTGCGGGCCCGCGTCGTCGCCGGGCAGCGCGCCGATCACCACACCGGGCAGGCCCAGTTCGTCCAGCAGGTCGGGCCGGGGGTCGTCGGTCCTCGGGTCCACGACGAGCACCCCGTCGACCCGGTGCTCCGCCCACCACCGCCGGTAGACCGCGCACTCGGCGTCGACGTCCTCCACCACCTGGAAGAGCAGGCCGAGTTGGCGTCGCGCCAGCACCTCCTGGATGCCGGAGATCAACTGGAGGAAGAACGAGTCCACCCCGAGGGTCGCGGCCGGCCTGGCGAGCACCAGGCCGACCGTGGCCGACCCCTCCCCGGACAGCGCGCGGGCGGCGGTGCTGGGCCGCCAGCCCAACTGCTCGGCGACCCGCCTGACCCGGTCGCGGGTGACCTCCGAGACGCCGGGCCGGTCGTTGAGCGCGAAGGACACGGCGCTCTCCGACACCCCCGCGCGCTGGGCGATGTCCTTCATCGTCGGACGGCGGGCGGGGCCGCGCCTGGCCTGCGGGGCCCCTCCGGACGACGTCCCCTTCGCTCCCACCCGATGCCCCGATCCTCGCGTTTCGCCCGATGTACGACGTCGGCATCGTATGCCTTCCCGCCGCCGTGGGCGAGCGAAGTCCTCCCGCGCACTAATGCGCTTGAGTCGTATCGGCTAAAGCGCATTAGCGATTCATCGTGATTCGGTCGTTACAACGCGCTGAGCTGGCATTATTGCCTGCCCTTTGACTTATCCACGGCTTCCGGACGGATTCCCTGTGACCGATCTGTTGACTTTCCCCCCGGCGCATTGCAATGTCTGCGAGGCGCGGGCGGCCCGGATGTCCTCAGCTCCGGCCCGCCCGCGCACGCCTGGTCCGAGCAAAGGAGCCGTTCACCGTGCGTATCGCCCGCCGCATCTCCCGCAGAACCGTCACCGCCGCCGTTGTCCTCGCCACCGTCCTGCCCCTCAGCGCCTGCGGGGGAGGGTCCGACGCGGGCTCGTCCTCCGACGCCTCCGGCAAGATCGAAGGCAAGATCACCTTCCAGACCTGGAACCTCCAGGCCAACTTCAAGGACTACTTCAACGGGGTCATCGCCGACTTCGAGAAGAAGTACCCGGGCACGGAGGTGAAGTGGGTCGACCGGCCGGCCGACGGCTACGCCGACAAGATCAGCGCCGACGCCGCCGGCGGCACGCTCCCCGACGTCGTCAACGTCTCGCCGGACCTGCTGGCCCCGCTGGTGAAGGCCGGACTCGCGCTGGACCTCGACAAGTCCGCGGCCCAGTACCGCAAGGAGTACCTGCCGGGCGCCTGGGCGGGCGACCAGGTGCCGGGCGTCGAGGGGACGTACGCCTTCCCCTGGTACCTGAACACCGGCCCGCTTTTCTACAACAAGCGCCTCTTCAAGGACGCGGGTCTCGACCCCGAGAAGCCGCCGACCACGTACGACCAGGTCTTCGACGCCGGACTGCGGATCGCGAAGCAGAGCGGCGGGAAGATCGCGACCCTCGCCAACGTGCCCACCATCGAGGACTTCGGCCGCTACGGCGCGCAGTTGACCAACAAGGCCGGTACGGGCTTCGCCTTCAACGACGCCAAGGGCGTACAACTCCTCACCCGCTACAAGGAGTTGTACGACGCCAAGGCGCTCGACCCCCAGGCGCTCACCGCCACCCCCGAGTCGGCGGGCCACAAGTTCCTCACCGAGTCGGTGGCGATGAACCCCGGCAGCGCCCTGGACCTCGGCAACTTCAAGAAGCAGGCGCCGAACCTCTACAAGAACATCGGGATCACCGACCAGATCACCAACACCGGCAAGGTGAACATGTACGTCATGGGGGTGATGGTCAACTCCCAGAGCAAGCGGAAGCCCGCGGCCGTGGCGTTCGGCCACTTCGTGACGGACGCGACCCGGCAGATGGCGTTCGCCAAGCAGGTCGCCATCTTCCCGAGCACCGCCGGATCCCTCGACGACCCGTACTTCACCAAGGAGGACGGCACCGACGAGACGCGGGTACGGATAGCCGCCGCCAAGTCCCTGAAGAACGCGGTCAACTACACCCCGGTCCAGTTCAGCGACCAGATGAAGACCGCGCTGGGCAACGAGGTGGCCAAGGCGCTCCAGGGCAAGCAGAGTCCCAAGGAAGCACTCGACAACGCCGTCAAGGCGTGCGACCGCCTGCTCCAGCAGAGCTGAGCCGAGCCCCCATGACCGTGCCCGCCACCGCACCCACCGCCGCCGCGGCGGCCCGCCCCGCCCCCGGGGCCGCCCGCGGCATCCGGCGCCATCTGGCGTACAGCCCCTGGCTGTTCGCCGCCCCCGGGCTGCTGATCGTCGCCGTCTTCAGCCTCTACCCGTTCGTCAGCACCGTGATCAACTCCTTCACGGACCGGCGGACGCTCCTGCCCGGACACTTCGTCGGGCTCGCCAACTTCCGCGAGCTGCTCCACGACGACATGTTCTGGATCGGCCTGCGCAACAGCACGCTGTACGTCCTCGGCGTCGTCCCCGCGCTGGTGATCCTGCCCCTGCTGCTGGCCCTGCTGGTCCAGCGACACATCCCCGGCATCGCCTTCTTCCGCGCCGCCTTCTACACGCCGGTCGTCGCCTCGATCGTCGTCGTCGGGCTGATCTGGGTGTGGATGCTCGACGACCGGGGCCTGATCAACGCGCTGCTGGAGACCGTCGGGATCGGGAAGGTGGGCTTCCTCAGCGACCAGTGGCTGCTGCTGGTCAGCTCCATGGCCGTCACGGTCTGGAAGGGCCTCGGCTACTACATGATCATCTATCTCGCCGCGCTGGCGAACGTGCCGCGCGAACTGCACGAGGCCGCGGCCGTGGACGGGGCGGGGGCCGTACGGCGGTTCGTCACCGTCACCGTCCCGGCGGTCCGCTCCACCATGGTCCTCGTGGCCGCCCTCTCCTCGGTCGCCGCCTTCAAGGTCTTCTCCGAGGTCTACCTGATGGCGGGCCCCAACGGCGGCCCCGCCGGGGAGGACACCACCCTCGTGATGCTCGTCCAGCGCGTCGGCACCGGCCTGAGCGGACGGGTCGGGTACGCCTCCGCCCTCTCCGTCGTCGTCTTCGTCGTGGTGGTCGCCCTGATGCTGCTGGTGCTCCGCGCCGACCGCAAGGAGGACGCGTGAACGCGCCGACCGTCACCGACGCCGAGGGGCGGCGCGTCGCGCCCTGGCAGCTCGTCCTGCGGTACGTCCTGCTGATCGCCGTACTGGCGCTGACGGTGGGCCCGTTCCTCTGGCAGCTGTCCACCTCGCTCAAGGGCCCGCACGAGGACATCTTCAGCTCCCCGCCGTCGTTCCTGCCGGGCGATCCGACCCTGGGCAACTACGGCCGGGTCGCCGACACCATCCCGGTGTGGGACTACGCCTTCAACTCGCTCAAGGTCGCCGCCGCCAACGTCGTCACCAACTGCGTCGGCGCCGCGCTGGCCGGCTACGCGCTGGCCCGGATGCGCTACCGGGGGCGGCGGGCCGCGACCCTGGCGTTCATCCTCGCGATGCTCGTCCCCGTCGAGGGCCTGATCATCGCCCAGTTCACCACCATGCGGGAGCTGGGGCTGAACAACACCCTGATCGGGGTGCTCCTGCCCGGCTCCATCAGCGCGATCAACGTCCTGCTGATGCGCAACGCGTTCCTCAACCTCCCGCTGGAGGTGGAGGAGGCGGCCTTCGTGGACGGCGCGAACGTGTGGCAGCGGTTCCTCAGGATCGCCCTGCCGTCCGTCAAGGGCACTCTCGCCGTCGTCGCGATCTTCGCCTTCATGGGTGCCTGGGACGACTTCCTCTGGCCGCTCATCGTGCTGAGCGACCCGGACAAGTTCACCCTCACCATCGGGCTGAACTACCTCCACGGCACCTTCGCCAACGACGAACGGCTCGTCGCGGCGGGCACGATCATCGCCGTGGCCCCGCTGATCGCCCTCTTCGCCTGCCTCCAGCGGTACTTCTTCCGGGGCGTCGGCGAAGGCGCCGTCAAGGGCTGACCGACCCGCACACCCGTCCGGCTTCCCCCGACCGTCCCGGCCCCCCGACCGCCCGGCTCCGGCCGACCGAGAACCAGGAACCGTCCACCGTATGAGCACCTCTGCCCGTAGGAGACCTTCCGTGCCGCGCTTCGGCGCCAACTACACGCCCAGCCAGGGGTGGTTCCACCACTGGCTGGACTTCGACCTCGACGCCGTGCGGGCCGACCTGGACTCCCTCGCCGGACTCGGACTCGACCACATCCGGGTCTTCCCGCTGTGGCCGCTCTTCCAGCCCAACCGCACCCTGATCAGGCCCCGTGCCGTCGAGCAGCTCGTCCAGCTCGCCGAGGCCGCCGCCGAACGCGGCCTGGACGTCAACGTCGACGGGCTCCAGGGGCACCTGTCCAGCTTCGACTTCCTGCCCGCCTGGACGCAGACCTGGCACCGGCGCAACCTCTTCACCGACCCCGACGTGGTCGCCGGACAGGCCGCGTACCTGCGGACACTCGCCGCCGCGCTCGCCGGCCTGCCGAACTTCATCGGCATGACCATCGGCAACGAGATCAACCAGTTCTCCGGACCCCCGCACCCCGACCCGGACCCCATCACGCCCGAACAGGCGGGCACATGGCTGACCCAGCTGCTCGACGCGTGCGAGGAGGGCGCCCCCGGCAAGCTCCACCTCCACGCCGAGTACGACGCCGCCTGGTACGTGGACGACCACCCCTTCACGCCCGCCCACGCGGCCCGCCTCGGCGCCGTCACCGCCGTGCACTCCTGGGTGTTCAACGGCACCGCCCAGCGCCACGGCCGGACCGGCAGCGCCACCGAGCACCACGCCGCGTACCTGATCGAGCTGTCCAAGGCCTGGGCGCTCGACCCGCACCGGCCCGTCTGGCTCCAGGAGGTCGGCGCCCCCGCCCCGCTGATCCCCGCCGAGCACGCCGCCGCCTTCACCGAGGCCACCGTGGCCAACGCGCTGGACTGCGCGGACGTCTGGGGCGTCACCTGGTGGTGCTCCCACGACGTGTCCCGGGACCTCGCCGACTTCCCCGAACTCGAATACAGCCTCGGTCTGTTGACCAACGACCGGAAGGTGAAGCCCGCCGGGGAGACGATCGCCCGGATCGTACGGGAACGGCGCGGCCAGGAGTACCGGCCCGCCGTCCGCACCACCGCCCTCGCCCTCGACACCGGCGACGACACGACCTCGCCGCGCCGCGCGACCTGCGGGCCCGGCGGGGAGTTCTTCGAGGCCTTCGCCCGGCTGACGGAGGAAGGTCACCGGCCCGCGGTGGTTCTGGAGAGCCTCGCGAGGGACAAGATGCATCTGGCGGCCCGAGGGATCACCGAGGTCCTCCGCCCGCACGACGTCCGATGAACGGCGCCCCCAAGTGCCTTACGGCACTGACCAGTTCAGCTCAGCACCGGAATCGCCCCCCAACGATACGGAGAGCCAAGTGAACCCGTCGGAGACACCGAGAGCCACCCGCCCCACCCGCCGTACCGTCGTCCTCGCGGGCGCCGCCACGGCCGCCACCGCCCTCGCGGGCCCCGCCGCCGCGGCGACCGGCGCGGCCCCCGAAGCGGCCACCCCCGCGGCGGCGGCAGCGAACGCCCCGTACGCCTCCTACTGGTACCCGGACTCCCTCCCCGCGGGGACCCCCGGCGCCGGCATCACCTGGCGCGGCCTGAAGACCTGGCGCGCCGACGACGACCCGGACCTCGCCTTCAACCGGGCGTCCGTCCCCCTCGCCCCGCGCTTCACCCCCGTGCCCGTCAACACCACCGCCCGCGCCGGCCAGGCCCGCGTCTCCTCGCTCGTCTCCTTCGGCCCCACGGCCCAGAACCCCTCCCAGGGCTCCGCCACCGCCGACTACTACGCCCTCGCCCACTGGCAGTACATCGACGAACTGGTCTTCTGGGGCGGCTCCTCCGGCGAGGGCCTGATCCTCGCCCCCAACGCCCCCGTCGTGGACGCCGCCCACCGCAACGGCGTCCCCGTCCTCGGCAACGTCTTCCTGCCGCCCGCCGCCTACGGCGGCCAGCTCCAGTGGACCCGCGACCTCGTCCAGCGCGACCCGGCGGGCGGCTACCCGCTCGCCGACAAGCTGGTCGAGGTGGCCGTCGCGTACGGCTTCGACGGGTGGTTCATCAACGCCGAGACCGGCGGCGGCAACGCGGCCCTCGCCACCGACATGAACGGCTTCCTGCGCCGGCTGCGCGCGCTCAGCCAGGCCAGGGGCCTCAAGGTCACCTGGTACGACTCGATGACCACCGGCGGCGGCGTCTCCTGGCAGGGCGCCCTCAACTCCGCCAACCAGACCTTCTTCCAGGACGCGAGCGGCAAGGTCAGCGACTCGATGTTCCTGGACTTCCGGTGGAGCGCGGCCACCCTCGCCTCCTCCGGCACCCTCGCCCAGAACCTCGGCCGCGACCGCTACGAACTGTGGGCCGGCGTGGACGTCGAGGCGAGCGGCTGGAACAGGTCCGTCAACTGGAACGCCATCGTCCCCCTCGACCGCCCGCACGTCGTGTCCCTCGGCTTCTACCGCCCCGAGTGGACCCGCAACCAGCTCCCGGCCGGCCGCACCCCGGGCCAGTTCCACGCCGCCGACGACCGCTTCTGGACGGGCCAGTCCCTCGACCCGTCGAGCCCCGACACCGCGGGCAGCTGGCGGGCGCCCGCCGTCACCGTCGCCGACCGGTCGACCGTACGGGCCCTGCCCTTCGCGTCGACCTTCAACACCGGCCACGGCCTGCGCTGGTACGACCGCGGCACGGTCACCTCCACCACGGCCTGGAACCACCTCGGCCTCCAGGACCGGCTGCCCAACCGCCGCTGGGTCGTGCGCACCACCGGCGTCCGGCCGGCCGTCACCTTCGACTTCGCCGACGCCTGGCGCGGCGGCAGCAGCCTGCTGGTGGACGGCGCCCTCACCGCGCCCGCCACCGTCGACCTCTACAGCACCCGGCTGCCCCTCACCGCCGACACGGTCGTGGACCTCACCTACCGCGCGGACGCCGGCCCCGTGGTCGTGGAGCTGGCCGTCGCCACCCGTGAGCCGGCGACACCCGGCGCGGCCGTCCCGTACACCTACCTGCCCGCCGGCACACTGCGGCCCGGCACCGGCTGGAGCACCGCCACGCTGCGGCTGTCCGGCCTGCTCGCCGGACAGCCCTCGGGCACCGTCCACGCCCTCGGCCTACGCCTCACGGCGGGCACAGGCGCCACGTCCGTACGCTTCCGGCTCGGCGCGCTCTCGGTCCACAACGCGACGACCGCGCCCGCCGCCCCGGCCGCCCCGCGCATCACCTCCACCGCGCCCGACACCACCGGCACCGCCTTCCGCCTCGCCTGGGACCGGGCCCCGGGCGCGGTCCGCCACTACGAGCTGCACCGGGTGCTGCCCGACGGCTCCCGGCGCTTCTTGGGCGGGACCCCGGGCACCGCCTACCATGTCCCCGCTGTCCAGGCGGAACAGGGTGAGAGCGCGGTCCGTTTCGAGGTGCGTAGTGTTTCGGAGGCGTACCAGGTCTCGTCGGCTGTCGGGACGGAACGCCCCTGGTAGTCCCGACCCGTCCGACCCGTACCCGTACGTCCGTACCCCGCACTCTCACGTCCTACAGGAGCCTCCCCTCATGCATGACGACCGCAGCCTGGTCGAAGCACGCCTCAAGCGCGTTCTCGACGAGCGCATCCGTCCTGCCGTCTACCCCGAATCGACCCCGCTGGAGGTCGCCGTCTGGGACGCGCCGGGCGAACCGGTGCCGGTCGAGGAGGGGCTCGCGGGACCGACGAGGCCGGCCGCCGTCGGCGACCGGTGGGGCGCGCCCTGGGCCACCAGCTGGTTCCGCGTGTCCGGCACCGTCCCCCAGCACTGGGCGGGCCGGACCGTGGAGGCGATCCTCGACCTCGGCTTCGACGAGAACATGCCCGGATTCCAGTGCGAGGGCCTCGTCTACCGGCCCGACGGCTCGCCCGTGAAGGGCCTCAACCCGCGCAACCAGTGGGTGCGGATCGGCGCCCCTGTGGCGGGCGGCGAAGAGGTGGTGCTCCACATCGAGGCGGCCTCCAACCCGGTCATCCTCGACTACCAGCCCTTCGTGCCCACCACCCTCGGCGACAAGGAGACGGCCGGTACGGAGCCGCAGTACCGCCTCGCCCGCATGGACCTCGCCGTCTTCGACGAGAACGTGTGGCAGCTCGTCCTGGACCTGGAGGTGCTCGGGGAGCTGATGGCCGAGCTGCCCGTCGAGGGCGCCCGCCGCTGGGAGATCCTGCGCGCCGTCGGCCGCGCGCTGGACGCCGTCGACCTCCAGGACGTCAACGGCACCGCCGCGGCCGCCCGCGAGCGGCTCGCCGACGTCCTGGCCACCCCGGCCCCGGCGACCGCCCACCACATCAGCGCCGTCGGCCACGCCCACATCGACTCCGCGTGGCTGTGGCCGCTGCGCGAGACCGTCCGCAAGGTCGCCCGCACCACGGCGAACATGACCGCGCTGCTGGAGGACGAGCCCGACTTCGTCTTCGCGATGTCGCAGGCGCAGCAGTTCGCCTGGATCAAGGAGCACCGGCCCGAGGTCTACGCCAAGGTCAAGAAGGCCGTCGCCGAGGGCCGCTTCGTGCCCGCGGGCGGCATGTGGGTCGAGTCCGACACGAACATGCCCGGGTCCGAGGCCATGGCCCGGCAGTTCGTGCACGGCAAGCGCTTCTTCCTCGACGAGTTCGGCATCGAGAACGACGAGGCGTGGCTGCCCGACACGTTCGGCTTCGCGGCCGGACTGCCCCAGATCATCAAGGCCGCCGGGTCCAAGTGGCTCCTCACCCAGAAGATCTCCTGGAGCACGATCAACAAGTTCCCCCACCACACCTTCGACTGGGAGGGCATCGACGGCACCCGGATCTTCACGCACTTCCCGCCCGTCGACTCCTACAACTGCTCGATGACCGGCGAACAGATCGCCCACGCGGCCCGCAACTTCAAGGAGAAGGGCGTCGCCCGGCACTCCCTCGCCCCCACCGGCTGGGGCGACGGCGGCGGCGGCACCACGCGCGAGATGATCGGCAAGGCCGCGCGGATGCGCAGCCTGGAGGGCTCCGCCACCGTCGAGTGGGAGTCCCCCGCCGCGTTCTTCGAGAAGGCCGAGGCGGAATACCCGAACCCGCCCGTGTGGGTCGGTGAGCTGTACCTGGAACTGCACCGCGCGACCCTCACCAGCCAGGCGAAGACCAAGCAGGGCAACCGGCGCAGCGAGCACCTCCTGCGCGAGGCCGAGCTGTGGGCGGCCACCGCCGCCGTACGGGCCGGGTCGCCGGCCGGGGCTCCGTACAGCTACCCGTACGAAGCGCTGGACCGGATCTGGAAGACCGTGCTGCTCCACCAGTTCCACGACATCCTGCCCGGCTCCTCCATCGCCTGGGTGCACCGCGAGGCCGAGAGGACCTACGCCGCGCTGGCCGCGGAGCTCGACGGCATCATCGACGACGCGCAGCGCGCCCTGGCCGGCGACCCCTCCGGCGGGACGGCCCTGGTCTTCAACTCCGCGCCCCACCCGCGCCACGGCGTCCCGGCGGGCGCGGCCGGGCCGGCCGGGGGAGCGGGCCAGGTGGAGGTGTCGCCCCGCGAGGACGGCGGGTTCGTCCTGGGCAACGGGCTGCTGGAGGTCGTGGTCGACGGCCGCGGACTGGTCGTGTCGGCGTACGACATCGCCGCCGAGCGGGAGACCGTCGCCCCCGGCGAGGCCGCCAACCTCCTCCAGATCCACCCCGACTTCCCCAACCAGTGGGACGCCTGGGACGTCGACGAGTTCTACCGCAACACCGTCACCGACCTGACGGACGCCGACGAGGTCACCTCCGTGCGGGACGGGGACGGCGCGGCGGCGGTCCGGGTCGTACGCTCCTTCGGTGCGTCCACCGTGACCCAGCTGCTCACCCTCGCGGCGGGCAGCAAGCGGCTCGACATCGACACCGAGGTCGACTGGCACGAGACGGAGAAGTTCCTCAAGGCGGCCTTCCCGCTGGACGTGCACGCCGACCGGTACGCCTCCGAGACGCAGTTCGGCCACGTCTACCGGGCCACCCACACCAACACCTCCTGGGAAGCGGCCAAGTTCGAGGCCTGCAACCACCGCTTCGTCCACCTGGAGGAGCCCGGCTGGGGCGTCGCGCTCGTCAACGACTCCACGTACGGCCACGACGTGACCCGTACCGTCCGGGCGTCCGACGGCGGCACCACCACGACCGTGCGGGTCTCGCTGCTGCGCGCCCCGCGCTTCCCGGACCCCGAGACCGACCAGGGCGTCCACCGCTTCCGGCACGCGCTCGCCCCGGGCGCGGCGATCGGCGACGCCGTCAGGGAGGGCTACCGGATCAATCTCCCCGAGCGCGTCGTCGAGGGAGCCGCGGCCGAGGTCGCGCCGCTGGTGTCCGTCGACAACGACGCGGTCGTCGTCAGCGCGGTCAAGCTCGCCGACGACCGGAGCGGCGACCTGGTCGTACGCCTCTACGAGTCGGCCGGCGGCCGGGCCAAGGCCACCGTCACCCTCGGGACCGCGATCGGCGGACTCGCCGTGACGGACCTGCTGGAGCGGCCCCTCGCGGACGCGGAACGGCCCCGGGTGACGGACGGGTCCGTCCACCTGTCGCTGCGCCCGTTCGAACTGGTCACGCTGCGGCTCACGCGGGTCTGAGGCACGGAATCCGTCCGGCGGCGCGGGCCGCCGGACGGACTCAGGGCCTGTCCGCGGGGCGCGGAGCACGGCCGCCCACCGCCTGGAGGGCGACCAGATCGAGGAACTCCCTCTCGTTGCCCGCCAGGCCCGCCGCGTCCAGCGCCTCGTCCGCCTCGGCGATCGGGGCCGCCAGTAGCGGCACGGCCAGGGGCGCCCGCGACGGGTCGTCCAGAACGGCGCGCACCGCGGCCAGCAGGCGCAGATAGGCCTGGGCCGCGGTGCGGTCACCCGGTGTGGCGGACGGAGTGGAGGTGGTGGCGGGCATCTCGGCTTCCTCCCCAGGAATCTGTCGGACTCTCAGGTCCTCCAGTCTGATCCATGGGTCTGACAATCCGGTCCGGCCGCCGCCGGCGGCCTCCTCGCGGAGGCCCCGGCCGGGTCACTCCTCGACGAGCATCCCCGCGCGGAGCTGCGAGATGATGCGGTTCAGCAGCCGCGACACGTGCATCTGGGACACGCCCAGCTCCGTACCGATCTGCGACTGCGTCATCTCCCGGCCGAAGCGCATCTCCACGATGCTGCGCTCCCGCTCGTCCAACTGCTCCAGCAGCGGCGCCAGGGCGTGCAGGTTCTCGACCTTCTCCATCGCGGGGTCCGGCTCGCCCAGCACGTCGGCGAAGGTCCGGCCGCTGCCGCTCTGGCCCTCGTCACCGGTCGGCATGTCCAGCGACCCGGCGGTGTAGCCGTTCGTCGCGACGAGGCCCTCGATGACCTCTTCCTCGTCGATGTCGAGCAGCTCCGCGAGCTCCTTGACCGTCGGGTCCCGGTCCAGGCTCGTGGCCAGGTGCTCCTTGGCCTTCGCCAGCTCGACCCGCAGCTCCTGGAGACGCCGGGGTACGTGCACGGCCCAGCTGGTGTCACGGAAGAACCGCTTGATCTCGCCCACGATGTACGGCACCGCGAAGGACGTGAACTCGACCTCGCGGGACAGGTCGAACCGGTCGATCGCCTTGATCAGGCCGATCGTGCCGACCTGGATGATGTCCTCCATGTCGCCGCCGCCCCGGTTGCGGAAGCGGCCCGCGGCGAAGCGGACGAGCGAACGGTTCATCTCGATGAGGGTGTTACGCGCGTACTGGTACTCGTGCGTGCCCTCTTCCAGAACCTGGAGCTGGTCGAAGAAGAGCTTGGACAACGCGCGGGCGTCCTTGGGAGCGACCTTGCTGGGGTCGTCGATCCGCGGCAGTACGTCCTCCGACCGCTCGGTCGTCCTCTCCACCCCGACAGCACGCACAGTTCCGGTTGTCATCACATTCACCCTCCACAGCAGCGGACCGTACAGGTTGCGCTAGTGCCCCGTACTCGCCGAGTCATTCCCCGCCGATGGCGAACAATTGTCCGGAGCTCGATCGCGGAGTCGCCGCCTCCGCCCCGGAGCCCGTGATCCCCCGCCCCGCCGGGCCGTACGGGGCTTGCCGAGGAACGCGCTTTCTGCCCGCTCTCCCTCAAGACATTGACGTGAGGCCAGGCCCTGGATTTACATGGCACCGTCACACCGGGCAGCGGGCGTACGGTGCGGGGGGCTCGCAGAAAGGGCTTTCTCCCACGGTCGCGCCGCCGCCCGAGGATGCACCGTCAACCGGGAGAGCCGCCAGCGATGACCTCCGTCCCCCCTGCCCCCACCTCCGCCGGCCGCACGCCCGCCGCCGACCGCGCCCACTGGGAACGGACCGCCGACCGGCTGCTCCTGGCCGTACGCCCCTACGCCGCCCCCGACCACTCCCTCGTCCGGCTGCCGGGTCCCGCCAGCCACAACGGCACCTGGAGCGACGGGCTCGAAGGCTTCGCCCGCTCCTTCCTGCTGGCCGCCTTCCGCCTCGCCGGGGCGCGCGGCGAGGACCCGCACGGTCTCGCCGAGTGGTACGCGGCCGGCCTCACCGCCGGGGTCGACCCCGGGCACCCCGACCGCTGGCCCACGTTCGAGGAGAGCAACCAGGCGAAGGTCGAGGCGGCCTCCGTCGCGCTGGCGCTGCACGAGACGCGGCCCTGGATCTGGGACCGGCTGCCCGGCCGGGTCCAGGAACAGACCCTGGCGTGGCTGGGCGCGATGGTCGGCACGGACATGCCGCCCAACAACTGGATCTGGTTCCAGGCCGTCACCGAGGCCTTCGCCCGCGGCGTGGGCGGCGACTGGCGCCAGGACGACCTGGACCGCACGATCGCGCTCACCGACGCCTGGTACGCGGACGAGGGGTGGTACTCCGACGGCCTCACCGGCGGCGCGCACCGCAACTTCGACCACTACAACGGCTGGGCCATGCACCTCTACCCGCTCTGGTTCTGCCGGATGACGGGCGACGCGACACCCCCCGGGCTGCTCGACCGCTACCGCGCCCGGCTCCGGCGCTTCCTGGAGGACCAGCGGCTGCTGGTCGGCGCCAACGGCTCCCCGCTCGTGCAGGGCCGCTCGATGACCTACCGCTTCGCCGCGCTCGCGCCCGTCTGGACCGGCGCGCTCTTCGACGCCACGCCGCTCGTCCCCGGCGAGACCCGGCGGCTCGCCTCCCGGATGCTCGACCACTTCATGGCGCACGGCGCCGCGGACGACGCGGGGCTCCTCACCCTCGGCTGGCACCGCCCCTTCCGCGGCCTGCTCCAGACGTACTCGGGACCGGCCTCGCCGTACTGGGCCTCGAAGGGGTTCATCGGCCTGCTGCTGCCCCCCACGCACCCGGTGTGGACGGCGGAGGAGAGCCCCCTCGCCGTCGAACAGCATGACTTCGCCCGCCCGTTGAAGGCGCCGGGCTGGCTGGTGTCGGGGACGGCGTCGGACGGGGTCGTACGGGTCGTCAACCACGGCTCCGACCACGCGGACCCGGCCCGCCTCCACTCCGACGACCCCTGCTACGCGCGCCTCACGTACTCCACGCACACCGCCCCCGAGATGCCCGCGGACCCGGCGGGCGGCCCGGTCGACGCCACCGCCACGCTGGTGGACGCGGCGGGCCGGGCGGCGCACCGGCGCCCGCTGGAGCGGATCTCGGTCGAGGGCGCCACGGGCGTCTCCCGCAGCCGGGCGCACTGGCCCGGGGACGAGCGCTGGGACCCGTTCGGCGGCCCGGACACCGCGTACCGGGCGGGGCCGTGGATCACGGTGGGGTCGGTGCTGCGCGGGCCGGTGGAGATCCGTCTGGTACGGGTGGACCCGGTCGACCCGGTCGACCCGGTCGACCCGGTCGACCCGGTCGACCCGGACGCCGACGCGGACGGCGGCCCGTGGCGGCTGAGGCTGGGGGGCTGGGCACTCGCGGTGGACGGCCCCGACGAGGGCGGCACGGAGGAGCACGGCGTCGGGACCGAACCTCCGCCATCGAACGGGCCGGAAGTGCCGGTCGCGCCCGACCCCGACAACCCGCCCGCCGCCACCGTCGCCGGTGCCGATGGCCTCTTCTCCGGCGTCCTCGGGCTGCATGGGTTCGGCCTCGCCCGTACCCATCGCTCCCACGACAGCAACGCCTTCGGCGCCCGGTCCGCCACGCCCGTGCTGTGGACCGACGGGCCCGCCCGGCCCGGTGTCCTCTACGCCGCCGCCGTACACCTCGGCGGCGAGGTGCCGGACCCGGCTGCCCTCCCCGACGTCACCACCCGCTTCGAGGAGCCCGCCGCCCCCGCCACCGCCGTCGTGACCTGGCCCGACGGGACGCGCGACACCGTACGGCTGCCCGCGCCCGACGACACCGGCCGGCCCTGAACGCGGGCGGGCGCGCCCGGGGTACGGCTCCTCAACGCCCCCGGGCGCGCCCGCGCCACGTCCGCCACCCGAGCCACAGCGCCGACGCCGCGAACAGCGCCGCCGTGATCAGCAGCCAACGCCCCAGGAACACCCCGATGTCCAGCCCGGTCGCCTTCTCGTAGGGCTCCGAGGCCCGGGTCACCAACGGCCAGTACACGAGCAGCAACAGCAGGGAGACGGCGGCCGGGACGCGGATGAGGTTCACCGCCGTACGCGGCAGGGACGGCCGCCGTCCCAGCGCCGCGCGCACCACGCGGTCGAGGAGCGAGTACAGCGGCAGCAGCACCAGGTCGTGCAGCACGGCCGCGCCCACGAACCAGAGCAGGATCCCGCCCCAGTCGTCCTCGCCCAGCAGCCGCACCCCCGCGTAGCAGCAGATCACGAACGAGGTCAGCAGCACGACCAGGTGGAACGGCGACTCCCCGTACCACCGCCGGACCCGCGCCCCGGCGGCCGAAGCCGCCTCCCGCGCCGTCCCCCTCACGCCGGCCACGCCGCCTCCCCGAAGGTCAGCCGCGTGACCCACTTGGTGTTCATCACGCCCGGCGCGCCCGGCACGATGATCCGCGCCGGATAACCGTGGTCCACCGACAGCCGCGCCCCGTTGACCCGCAGCGCGAGCAGCGAGCGGGTGTCGCGGACCTGGTTGTCCCGCAGCGCCGCCGAGCGGAACGAACCGTGCGGCTGCGCCGACTCCACGAAGACGCCCGGCGGGTCGTGGTCCAGGCCGACCAGCGCCGCGAGGTCCACCAGCCGTACCCCCTCCCACCGTTGGTCCGACGTCGACCACCCCTCGACACACGCGATCGGCAACAGCGAGCGGTGCCGGGGCAGTCGCTCCAGCCGCTCCCGCGTCAGGACGGTCGTGCGGCCGCCGCCCCGTACGACAAGACGCCAGTCCTCCCCGATGTCCCGCGCCCTCAACCGCACCGACGCGGCCGTCTTGTTGATCTGGAAGCCGTTGGGACCCGGCCCCGGATCGCGGCCGTGCGGGGCGAGCAGCGCCGTCCCCCGCAGCGACCCCCCGATGCTCTGCCCCGCCGTCACTACGAACAGCGCCAGCGACCCCAGGCCCACCAGCCCCAGCGCGCCCCGCCGCGAGAGCGTCGGCGGCGCCGGGTCACGGGAGACCAGGCCGCTGCCCGGATCGGGCGGCTCCGCCACCGTGCGGGACACCGGGGTCCGCAGCTCCGCGCGCAGGTCGCGGCCCCGCAGCGCCCGTACCGTACGCGGCAGCCGGAGCGCCGCGTGGGCGAGGAAGGCACCGAAGAACACCCACGACCCGTAGAAGTGCAGCGGATAGAACGACCCCGGGAAGATGTACTCCAGCTGGATGTTGAGGACGCCCGTGGCGAACGTGAACAGCCCGCCGCCCACGAGCAGGAGCAGCGACAGCCGGTCGAGCGCGTGGCCTACCGACCGGACCGGCGGCAGCGCGAACAGCTTGGGCACGACCGACCACAGCTTGGCGAGCACCACCGGCACGAGCACGACCCCGAGCGTTACATGGACGCCCTGCGTCACGCGGTACAGCCAGTACGGGTCGGTCGGCCAGGAGAAGAGGTAGAAGCCGAGCAGGCCCTTGCCCGGCGTCTTGTCGTTGACCGGCGCCAGGTCCGGGTTGTACGCGGCGTACGAGAGCAGCCCGGTGACCCACAGCACCGGGACACCGGCCAGCAGCACCACCGCGAACACCGAGGTCAGCCACGGCCCGCGCAGGGGGCTGGGCCACGACGGGAGAGGGACGTCCATGGCAGCGACCGTAGGTGCCGGGGAGCGCCGGGCCCGGTTGCGACTCATGACAAAAGGCTGACGCCCGCCGGACGCCTCACGGGAAGGGCCCGGCGGCGGACGCCCCACGGGAACGCCCGGCGGCGGACGTCCCCGGAGATCTGACGGATCGGTGACGCGACCCGCCGCACCCCCCCGATTCGCCCGCTTCCGGCCCTAACGTGACCGGCGTGACCCCGCTACCCCACTCCGACCCGCACCCCGTGCGGCCCGCGCCCGGCGAAGCCCCGCCCGGCCCCCGGGCCGCGCCCGCCGTGCCCGCCGCGCTCCCCGCCGCCCCCGGCGGCCGCCGCGCGGACCTGCTCGCCGCCGGGGCCGCCGCCCTCCTCGTCACCGCCGCCGCTGTGATCGGCACCGTGATCGAGGACCGGTACGGGACCCTGCACGTCCAGTGGCCCCCGCTCCTCGCCGAGTGGATGCCGCACACCGGCCCCGGCACCCTCCCCGCCTTCGTGGTCGCGGTGCTGGTGGTCCTGTACGGGCCCGCCCTCGCGGCCCGGCTGTCCTGGCGGCGGCTCCTCGCCACGAGCTGGGCGGCGGCCCTCGCCTGGACCTGGTCGCTCGCCCTGGTGGACGGCTGGCAGCGGGGCGTGGCGGGCCGGCTCGACACCGTCCACGAATACCTGCGCGGGGTCGACCGCTTCCACGACATCCACGCCGCCCTGCGCGGCTACACCGCCCACATCCTCCTCGACTCGCCCGACAACTGGCCGACCCACATCGCCGGCCACCCGCCGGCCGCCGTCCTCACCTTCGTCGGCCTCGACCGCGTGGGCCTCGGCGGCGGGGCGTGGGCCGCCACGTTCTGCATCCTGACCGGCACCTCCACCGTGGTCGCCGTCCTGGTCACGCTGCGCGCCCTGGACGCCGAGCGGGCCGCCCGCGCCGCCGCCCCCTTCCTCGTCCTCACCCCGGCCGCCGTCTGGGTCGGCGCCTCCGCCGACGCCTACTTCGCCGCCGTCGGCGCCTGGGCGCTCGCCCTGCTGACCCTGTCCGCGACCCGCGCCACCCGCGCCCCGCGCACGGCGGCCCTGGCCGCGGGGCTGCTCCTCGGCTGGATCGTCTACCTGTCGTACGGGCTCACCCTGATGGTGGTCCCGGTCGCGGCGATCCTGCTGCTGACCCGCACCGCACGGCCGCTGCCCCTGGTGGCGCTGGGGTTCCTCGCCGTGGCCGTCACGTTCACCCTGGCCGGGTTCCGCTGGTGGGACGCGTACGAACTGCTCGTCCAGCGCTACTACCAGGGCGTGGCGAAGGAACGCCCCTACGCCTACTGGGTCTGGGGCAACCTCGCGAACGTGGTGATCGCCGCCGGGCTCGCCTCCGCCGCCGGGATCCGCCGGGCGTTCGCCGCCACGCCGGACGCGCTCGGGCGGCTGCGGCCGCGGCGGGGCGGGGTGGTCACCGGCGACGGCGCGGTCGTCCTGCTGGTCGTCGCCCTCCTGCTGGCGGTGGCCGCCGCCGACCTGTCCGGGATGAGCAAGGCCGAGACGGAGCGCATCTGGCTGCCCTTCACCCTCTGGCTGCCGGTGACGGCCGCCCTGCTGCCCGCCCGGGACCACCGGCGCTGGCTGCTGGCCCAGGCGGCTGTCGGACTGGCCGTCAACCACCTGCTGCTGACGTTCTGGTGAGCCGGTCCGGATTCCGCGCGAAGGCCATGCAAAGCATGGAAAGCCCAAGTGCGGACGTCAGCTTTCCGTAATCGCCGGACCCCTTCACCCCGCACCGGAAACACCGTGGAATGGGGAAATGCGAACCCCGCCTTTCCTTCCCCGGTTCAGGGGCCGATTGCACGACCCGCGCACGGCGACGGCGGTGGGCCGGTGGCTCGGGCTGGCTATCCTGGTCTGCTTTGTCACCGGCGTCACCAGCCATTACCTCCAGGAGCCGCCGGGCTGGGCCGCCGGACACCTTCCCACCAGGCCCGTCTCCGGATATCGCGTGACGCAGGGGCTGCACGTCATCACCGGTATCGCCGCCGTCCCGCTGCTCCTGGTGAAACTCTGGACGGTTTATCCGAGGCTTTTCGAATGGCCCCCGATCCGTTCCGTCGCACACGCGCTGGAACGGCTCTCGATCGCCGTCCTGGTCGCCGCCACCCTGCTCGAACTGTTCATGGGACTCCTCAACACCATTCAGTGGTATCCCTGGCCCTTTCCCTTCCGTGCCGTCCACTGGGCGCTGGCCTTCGTCATCGTCGGCGCGCTGCTGGTCCACCTCGCCGTGAAGGCGCCCGTGATCGCGGCGCACTGGCGCCGAACGCCCCCGCCCGGCGCGCGGGACACGGCGGACGCGGACCGTGCCGAGCGGCGCTCGCTGATGCTCGGCCTCGCCGCGTCCGTCGGCGCGGTCACGCTCGTCTCGGCCGGACAGTCCGTCACCCCGCTGCGGAAGCTGGTGCTCCTCGCCCCGCGGGACCCCGACGTCGGTCCGCAGGGCCTGCCGGTCAACCGCACGGCCAGGGCCGCCGGCATCACCCGTGACGACCTGGACGGGTGGCGGCTGCGGGTCGGCGGCCCCCAACCGTACGAACTGACCCTCGCGGAGCTGCGCGCCATGCCGCAGACCCGCGTCGAACTGCCCATGGCCTGCGTCGAGGGCTGGTCCAAGTCGGCGCACTGGGAAGGCGTCCGGATCAAGGACCTGCTGGCCCGCGCGGGCCTCCCGGACGGCGCGTCTCTGCGGATCGTCTCGATGCAGCGGCACGGCGGGTACGGCGTCACCGAGATGGACCGCGCCTACACCCGCGACGGACTCACCCTGCTGGCGCTGCGCCTCAACGGCGAGATCCTGGCGCCCGACCACGGCTACCCGGCCCGCATCATCGCGCCGAACCGCCCCGGCGTGCTCCAGACGAAGTGGGTCACCCGACTGGAGGTGCTGTGATGCCGAAGGAAGAGAAGAAGACGATGTCCACGCCCCACCCCATGTCCGCGCCCCACCCCGCCTCCACGCCCCACCCCGCGTCCACGGCCGCCCGTACCACCCGGCTCGCCAGCTCCGCCCGCGTCGCCCTCGGTTCGCTCGGCGTGGCCGCGCTCGGCTTCGGCGCGTACGAGCTCTTCACCCGCACCCACTCCGGCGACCCGCTGAAGGTGGCGCTGTGGCTCGCGGGCGCGGTCGCCCTGCACGACGGGCTGGTCGTACCCCTCGTCCTCGGCGCCGGACTGTTCGTCGGCCGCTCACGCTCCCACCGGGCGTTGCGCGGCGGCCTGCTGACGGCCGGTTGCCTGACACTGCTCGCCCTGCCCCTGATCCTCCGCCCGGGAAAGCCGAACAACCCCACCGTGCTGCCGCTCGACTACCCCGTCGACTGGGCCCTGGCGCTGGCCCTCACCGCCCTCGCCACGGCCTGCGTGGCCTGGGCGACCCGGCCCCGGCCCGGGCGCCATGACCGACCGTCACATGACAGCTGACGCAAGGTACTTGGCCGTCGCGGGATCGGCCGGCAGGAAGGTCTCCAGGGCCAGTTCGGCGACGGTCACGTCCATCGGGGTGTTGAACGTCGCGATCGACGAGAGGAACGACAGTGCGTGGCCGTCGTGCCGGATCCGCAGCGGCAGCGCGAAGCCCGGAAGCGCCGGCCCCTCCTCCGACGACCCGTCCGGCGTACCCCCGCTCCCCGCCGGGGGTACGGGGTACGCCGCCACCTCGTCGTACAGCTCCCGCAGGGCGGGGGAGCGGGTGAGGGCCAGCTGACGCCCCATCTGGTCCAGCAGATGCCCGCGCCACTCGGGCAGGTTGAGGATGCGCGGGGCGAGCCCCTCCGGATGGAGGGTGATCCGCATGACGTTCAGCGGCGGGACGAGCAGGTGCTCGGGCAGGCCCTCCATCAGCAGGGCGATCCCCCGGTTGGCCGCGACCACCCCGTACGTCCCGTCCACGACCACGGCGGGATACGGCTCGTACCCCCGGAGCAGCGCGGAGAGTCCCGCGCGCAGGACGTCCATGGCCGGGTCGTCCAGCGTCGTCTCCGTGTAGCGAGGCGCGTAACCGGCCGCCAGCAGAAGGGCGTTGCGCTCCCTCACCGGTACGTCGAGGTGCTCGGCCAGCCGCAGCACCATCTCCTCGCTGGGGCGCGCCCGGCCCGTCTCGACGAAGCTGATGTGCCGGGCCGACGAATCGGCGCGCAGGGCCAGATCGAGCTGGCTGATCCGGCGCCGCCGGCGCCAGTCACGCAACAGGGGGCCGAAGGACGACGCGGGAGCGGTGGCAGCCATACGGGGACGGTAATGCACCGCCCCGCCGACACGGGGCCGTCCCCGCCCGACAACGGCCCGGGGCCCGGCAGGAGACCGGGCGGCTCGACAGGAGGGACCCGGCGGAACGACGTATCGTCGGCCGGGGGAGGAGACCCGCCCCGCACGCCCCCTCCGAGCCGAGGAGTCCCGGTCATGCCCGCTGAGCCGCTGTCACCCCAGGAGACCCAGGACCGGCTGACGGGACTCCCCGGCTGGTCCCTGGAGAACGGCCGGATCACTCGCACGTACCACCTCGGCTCGCACCGCGCCGCCGCCGCGATGGTCGCGCACGTCGCGGCGATCCAGGACGAGCTGAACCACCACTCCGACCTGACCCTGGGCTACAACACCCTTTCCCTCACGGTCAGTACGCACGACGCGGGCGACGCGGTCACCGACCTGGACCTCACCCTCGCGCGCCGGGTGGCGGAGATCGCGCCCGCGCACGGCGCGAACTGACCGGTGCCGCGCCCGGTTCCGTGGCCGCTGCATTTACGCTGGTGACATGGACGTACTCGCCGGACTCCTCGACGGACCGCGCGCCAGGGGGGCCTTCCTGCTCCGCATGGTGATGGAACCGCCGTGGTCCGTCCGGATCGAGGACCGCGCCCCCCTCTGCCTGATGTGCGTCACGCGCGGCGAGGCCTGGATCGTCCCCGGCGACGGCGGTGAGGCGATCCACCTGCGCCCCGGCGACGTGGCGATCGCGCGCGGCCCCGACCCGTACACCGCCGCCGGCGACCCGGCGACCGCGCCCCGCGCCCTCATCGGCCCCGGCGGGGTCTGCCACACGCTGGAGGGCGAGCCGCTCGCGCAGTCGATGCGGCTGGGCGTACGGACGTGGGGCAACGCCTCCGACGGGGCGACGACGATGCTCATCGGCACGTACCAGATGGACGGCGAGGTCAGCCGCAGGCTGCTGGACGCCCTGCCCGGCCTCCTGCACCTGCCCGCCGGGGCGTGGAACGGCCCGCTGATGCCCGTCCTCGACGACGAGATCTCCCGCGACGAACCGGGCCAGAGCGTGGTCCTGGACCGGGTGCTCGACCTGGTGCTGATCGCCGTGCTCCGCGCGTGGTTCTCGCGGCCCGGCGCGGAGGCGCCCGGCTGGTACCGGGCCATGGCCGACCCGTCGGTCGGCCACGCCCTGCGGCTGCTGCAGAACGACCCCGCCCAGCCCTGGACGGTCGCCTCGCTCGCCACGGCGTGCGGCGTCTCGCGCGCCGGGCTCGCCCGCCGCTTCACCGACCTGGTGGGGGAGCCCCCGATGGCGTACCTGACCGGCTGGCGTCTCGCGCTCGCCGCCGACCTGTTGCGCGGGTCGGACGCGACGGTCGAGGCGGTGGCGCGGAAGGTCGGCTACAGCGGGTCGTTCGCGCTGAGCACGGCCTTCAAGCGGGTACGGGGCGTCAGCCCGCAGGAGTACCGCGCGGGCGGGCACCAGGCCCCGAAGCCGGATTCTTTGCCGGAACCGCAACACAGTTCGCGCTAGCGGCACCGGGCGGGCAGCCTGGGGCCATGAGTCCTCACGGCAACTCCCACACGCACGACCAGTCCCACGGCCGGTCCCACGGCCACACGCACGGCCACTCCCAGGGGCACACCCACGGCGACGAGTCCTTCGACTTCGACTGGGGGGTCCTCAGCACCCAGCTCGAACAGGAGGCCGAGATCCGGGGTCCGGTCTACCGGCAGGCCGCCGAGTGGATCAACGGCCTCCTCCCGGCGCCCGGCGCGCGCCGGGTCCTGGACATCGGCAGCGGCCCCGGTGTCGTCGCCGCGCTCCTGGCGGACGTCTTCCCCGCCGCCGAGGTGGTCGCCGTCGACTCCACCCCCGAACTGCTGGAGCACACCACCGCCCGCGCCGAACGCCTGGGCCTGGGCGGCCGGGTGAGCACCCGCCTCGCCGAACTCCCCGACGCCATCCCCACCTTGGGCGAGGCCGACGTCATCTGGGCCGGCAACTCCCTCCACCACCTGGGCGACCAGCGCGCCGCGCTCGAAGGCTTCGCGGGACGGTTGCGCCCCGGCGGGGTGCTCGCCCTCCTGGAGGGCGGCCTGAGCGCCCGCCACCTTCCCCGGGACCTGGGCGCCGACATGGGGAGGCCGGGGCTCGAAGCGCGCTTCGAGGCCCGGCTGGCGGAGTGGTTCACCGCGATGCGGTCCGAACAGCCCGGTGCCGTACGGGAGACGGAGGACTGGCCGGCCCTGCTGGCCGCCGCCGGCCTCGAACCGAGCGGCACCCGCTCCTTCCTGCTCGACGTCCCGGCCCCGGCGCCCCCGCTCGTACGGGAGCAACTCGTCCGGACCTTCAGCCGGTTGCGGGACAAGAACCTGGCGGAGGGGGCGGCGGACGACCAGGAGATCCTGGACCGGCTGCTCGACCCGGAGGACCCGCGGGGCCTGCTCAGGCGCCCGGACGTCTTCCTGCTGGAGGTCCGCACGGTCCACACCGCCCGCAAGGTCTGACCCCGCGACGGACGCGCGCGGGCGCGGCACCCCCGGCCGGGAGTGCCGCGCCCGCGCGCATGCCGGTGGTGCGCCCGGCCGTCAGTCCTCGTCGAGCGCCGCGAACGCCGCCAGGTCGTCCGCGTCCAGCTCGAAGCCGGCCGTCACCGTGTCGAAGTTCTCCTGGATCCGCGACGGGGTCACCGACTTGGGGATCACCACGTTGCCCAGCTGGAGGTGCCAGCGCAGCACGACCTGCGCCGGGGTCCTGTCGTGCTTCCTGGCGATCGCCACCACCGTCGGGACGTCCAGCAGGTTCTTGCCCTGGGCGAGCGGCGACCAGGCCTCGGTCACGATGCCGTGCGCCGCGTGGTAGGCGCGGGACGCGGCCTGCTGGTGCCGCGGGTGCAGCTCGATCTGGTTGAGGGCCGGGACCACCGAGGTCTCGGCGGCCAGCCGCTCCAGGTGCTCGGGCAGGAAGTTCGAGACACCGATGGACCGGGCGCGGCCGTCCGCGAGGATCTTCTCGAAGGCCTTGTACGTGTCCACGTACAGGCCCTTCTCCGGCGTCGGCCAGTGGATCAGGTACAGGTCGACGTAGTCGAGGCCGAGCTTGGCCAGCGACGTGTCGAAGGCGCGCAGGGTCGAGTCGTACCCCTGGTCCGTGTTCCACAGCTTCGTGGTGACGAACAGCTCGGCGCGGGGGATGCCGGACGCGGCGAGAGCCTTCCCGGTGCCCTCTTCGTTGCGGTAGATGGCCGCGGTGTCGATGCTCCGGTAGCCGACCTCCAGCGCGGTGCCGACGGCCCGGACCGC
Organism: Streptomyces liangshanensis; assembly: GCF_011694815.1. Classification (NCBI taxonomy): domain Bacteria; kingdom Bacillati; phylum Actinomycetota; class Actinomycetes; order Kitasatosporales; family Streptomycetaceae; genus Streptomyces; species Streptomyces liangshanensis. The sequence goes on along the minus strand of NZ_CP050177.1, from coordinate 1,164,119 downwards.
CTCGTCGTCCGGCACCTGCCAGACGCCGAAGCCGAGCTGGGGCATTTCGATGCCGTTGTTGAGGGTAACGGTGGGGACCTTGCTCACGAGCGGTCGATCCTAACGTCGTCGATGGGTTCTCGGCCCTTCAACGATCGCGGGGGCGGACAGATTCCCGGCCGCCCCGCCGCGCTACCGGTAGAGCGCCTCGACCTCCGTCGCGTACGCCGCCTCGATCGCCTTCCGCTTCAGCTTGAGCGACGGCGTCAGCAACCCCCGCTCCTCGCTGAACGGATGGGCCAGGATCCGGAACGTACGGATCGACTCCGCCTGCGACACCGCCGTGTTGGCGGCCACCACCGCCCGCCGGATCTCCAGCTCCAGGTCCTTGTCCCGGACCAGCTCCCGGTCCGCGAGGGGCGGTTTGCCCCGCATCGTCAGCCAGTGCTCGATCGCCTCGTGGTCCACCGTGACCAGCGCCGCGATGTACGGCCGGTCGTTGCCGACCACGATGCACTGCGCGACCAGCGGATGTGCCCTGACCCGTTCCTCCAGCGCCCCGGGCGACACGCTCTTGCCGCCCGACGTGACCAGGATCTCCTTCTTCCGGCCGGTGATGGTGAGGTAGCCGTCCTCGTCCAGGGACCCCAGGTCGCCGGTGGCGAGCCAGCCGCCGCGCAGGACCTCCTCCGTCGCCCGCCTGTTGTTGAGGTACCCGGAGAAGAGCAGGCCGCCGTGCAGCCATATCTCGCCGTCGTCGGCGATGTGGACGGTGGTCCCGGGGATCGGCTGCCCGACCGTGCCGAAGCGGGTACGTTCCGGCGGGTTGACCGTGGCCGCCGCGCACGACTCGGTCAGCCCGTACCCCTCGAAGATCGTGACACCGGCGCCCTCGAAGAACAGCCCGAGCCGCCGGTCCATCGCAGAGCCCCCGGAGAAGGCGTGCCGCACCCGGCCGCCCATCGCCTCCCGCACCTTGCCGTACACGGCCTTCTCGAAGAACTGGTGCTGGACGCGGAGCGCGGCGGACGGCCCGGGGCCGACCCCGAACGCCTGCTGCTCGCGCGCCTCCGCGTACCGCACCGCCACCTCGATCGCCTTGTCGAAGGGTGCGGCCCTCCCCTCCGACTCGGCCTTGCGGCGGGCCGCGTCGTACACCTTCTCGAAGACGTACGGCACGGCCAGGACGAACGAGGGGCGGAACGCGGCGAGGTCGGGCAGCAGGGCGGACGCCCGCAGCTCCGGCTGGTGCCCGAGCTTCACCCGCCCCCGGATCGCCGCGATCTCCACCATCCGCCCGAAGACGTGCGCGAGCGGCAGGAAGAGCAGCGTGGACGCCTCGTCGCCGCGCCGGGAGTGGAACACCGGCTCCCACCGGCTGATCACCGTGTCCGTCTCGTACATGAAGTGGGCGTGCGTCAGCACACAGCCCTTGGGGCGCCCGGTGGTGCCCGAGGTGTAGACGACGGTGGCCACGGAGTCCGGCGTCACCGCCTTGCGGTGCCGGTGCACGACCTCGTCGTCCAGGGCCGCGCCCGCCGCGAACAGCTCGTCCACCGCCCCGGCGTCCAGTTGCCACAGCCGCTTGAGCAGCGGCAGCCGGTCGATCACGGACCCGACCGTCATCGCGTGGTCCTCGTGCTCGACCATGCACGCCGTGACCTCCGCGTCGTGCAGCATCCAGTGGACCTGCTCGGCCGACGACGTCGGGTAGATCGGTACGGACTGGGCGCCGACGGACCAGAGCGCGAAGTCGAAGAGCGTCCACTCGTAGCGCGTACGGCACATCAGGGCGATGCGGTCGCCGAACCGCACCCCTTGCGCGAGCAGCCCCTTCGCCAGGGCCAGCACCTCGTCACGGAAGGCGGCGGCGGTCACGTCCCGCCACCGGCCCTCCTCGTCCTTGCGGCCGAGGGCGACCCGGTACGGATCGTCGAGGGCGTGCTCGAACACGGCGTCCGCGAGTCCGCCCACGTGGGGCGCGGCCGCCAGGGGAGGAACGGTGAACTCGCGCAATGACCTGCTCCTAGGACCCGTCGTCGAACCGCCGTCTGCCGCACAGCGCCGGTGACGGTACCCCACCGCGGAGTCGGGCGGGAGAGCGTGCGCGTCTCCGGAGCGAACTCGTATCGCCACAGGTCAGGGCGCGGGACCGGGCCGACAGGACAGGGGCCGTACGTCCTTCCTACCGAAGGGCGGGCCACCCCGGCGCAATCTCCACCGAATCCGTACGCCGCACTCACGGGCGCTCTACCGGCTGCGCGCCGTGCAACCGGTCCCCGCCCGCCAGGATCGCCGCCGCCAGCGCGTGCGCCGCCTCCTGGGTCGCCGTCCGCTCCCGCCCCCGGCCGTGCCCCCGCCCGTGCAGCAGGACGAAGTCCACCCCGCCGAGCTCCGGCAGCCCGGCCCCGGCGTGCACCGGGACGAGCCCCTCCGGGACCAGCCCGCGCGTGTGCACCATCACGCCCAGGCCCGCCCGGGCCGCCGCGACCAGCCCGCTCAGGCTGCCGCTCGTGCACACGATCCGCCACGCCCGGCCCTGCCCCTCCAGCGCCTCCAGCGCACGGGCCCGGGTGAGCGCGGGCGGCGGGAAGAGGATCAGCGGCACCGGGCGCCCGGGGTCGACCCGCAGGCGCGGCGGCCCGATCCAGGTGAGGGCCGACCGCCAGACCAGCTCGCCCTGGGTGTCGCCGGCCCGGCGCTTCGCCAGCACCAGGTCGAGCTGCCCGGCCGCCAGCCGCCGGTGCAGGGTGCCGGACAGCTCGACGCTCAACTCCAGGTCGATCTCCGGGTTCTCCCGCCGGAAGGACTCCAGGATCTCCGGCAGCCGGGTCAGCACGAAGTCCTCCGAGACCCCGAAGCGCAGCCGCCCGCGGAGCCGTACGGCGGAGAAGAACGTCTCCGCGCGCTCGTGCGCCTCCAGGATCGTGCTCGCGAACCCGAGCATCGCCTCGCCGTCCTCCGTCAGCTCCACGCTGTGCGTGTCACGGACGAAAAGCAGCCGTCCGGTGGCCTTCTCCAGCCGGCGCACGTGCTGGCTCACGGTCGGCTGACGCACCCCCAGCCGCTCGGCCGCCCGCGTGAAACTCAGCGTCCGGGCCACGGCCAGGAACGTGCGCAGCTGCGCCGGGTCGTACATACCGCCAGGTTAACGAATCATCGCGAAACGCAATAACAGTGAGAGCCGTCCATGGGATTCCGGACAACCGGGCGGAGGCGGACGATGGAGAGGGCACGACCCGTACCGCGATCCGCCGCCGACTCCGAGTGGAGCACATGAACCGCCGCCTCACCCCGCGCCTGCCCTCCCGGCTGCCGGTCGACCCCTACATTCTGGCCATTCTCGGTACGGTGGGCCTCGCCGCCCTCCTGCCCGCCTCGGGCCACGCGGCCCGGGCCGCGGGCGGCGCCTCGACCGGCGCGGTGGCGCTCCTGTTCTTCCTCTACGGGGCGAAGCTCTCCACCCGGGAGGCGGTCGACGGACTCAAGCACTGGCGTCTGCACGGCACGGTCGTCCTCTGTACGTTCGCGGTCTTCCCGCTGCTCGGCCTGGCGGCCGGGGGCCTCGTCCCGTACCTCCTGACACCCCAGCTGCAGACCGGCCTCCTGTTCCTGTGCCTGGTGCCCTCGACGGTCCAGTCGTCCATCGCCTTCACCTCGATCGCCCGGGGCAACGTCCCGGCCGCGATCGTCGCGGGCTCCTTCTCCAGCCTCGCGGGCATCGTGGTGACACCGCTGCTGGTGGCGCTGCTGATCGGCGGATCCGCCGGTGTCTCGGCGGACGCGTTCGTCAGGATCGTGGCGCAACTGCTGCTGCCGTTCCTCGCGGGCCAGTTGGTGCGCCGCTGGATCGGCGGCTTCCTCGCCCGCCACAAGAAGGTGCTGGGCCTGGTCGACCGCGGCTCGATCCTGCTGGTCGTCTACACCGCGTTCAGCGAGGGCATGGTCGCCGGCGTCTGGCACCAGGTGACCCCGGCCCGGCTGGCCGGCCTGCTGGCCGTGGAGGCCGTACTCCTCGCCGCGATGCTCTCGCTGACCTGGTTCGGCGCCGGCCGGCTGGGCTTCGCGCGGGGCGACCGGATCGCGATCCAGTTCGCCGGGTCGAAGAAGAGCCTGGCGGCCGGACTGCCCATGGCGAGCGTCCTGTTCGGCGCCCACGCGAGCCTCGCCGTCCTGCCGCTGATGCTGTTCCACCAGATGCAGCTGATGGTCTGCACGGTGATCGCCAAACGCCGCGCGAAGGACCCGCTGCCGCGGGTCGTGGCCCGGGGGACGGAGACCGGGGCGGCGGAGACCGGGGCGGAGGAGGTGGTCCGTACGGGCGCGCTGACCGGAGCCGTACGGAACTGACAAGATCCTCCGGTGACAGAGCCTTCCTCGCCCTCGCCCCCGCCGCCTGGCATACGCCGCTTCGGACCCCGCCCCTGCACCCTCGTCGTCTGCCGGGGCTGTTGCTGCGGTGACGCGGCCAAGAACCCGGGCACCGACCACGCGGGCCAGCTCGCCCGGCTCCGGGAGGCCGCCGACGCGTCGGGAGGGCGGCTGGCCGTCCGTACGACCGACTGTCTCGGTCCGTGCGGACAGGCGAACGTCGTCGTGGTCCAGCCCTCCGCCGAAGGGCGCCGGGCCGGCGGCCGGGCCACCTGGGTGGGCTGGGTGCTCGACCGGGACGGCACGGACGACCTGCTCGCATGGACCCGGGCGGGTGGCCCCGGCGTGGCCGCGCCGCCCGAGACCCTGGAACTGCACATGATTCCGCCCCCGTCGGACGCGAGGCGCCGACAGGGGCGGTGAACTGCGAGGACTCACACGGGCGCGGGCGGATGCCCGTACCCCGGTGAGCGGGTGTGGCTGCCGGAGGTACCCGGCCGACGCAGGGGGCGCTCCCCGCCGGCCGGGCCCTTATCCCGTGCAGCGGGGACTGTCACACCCCGGTGTGCAGGGCGATGCGCTCGTCGCCCGCGTACACGTTCATGGAGGGGCCACGGAGGAAGCCGACCAGGGTCAGCCCCGTCTCCATGGCCAGGTCGACGGCGAGGGAGGACGGCGCCGACACCGCCGCGAGCACCGGAATGCCCGCCATCACGGCCTTCTGGGCCAGTTCGAAGGAAGCCCGGCTGGACACCAGCAGGATCGACCGGGACAGCGGCAGCAGGTCCTGCCGCAGCGCGCGGCCGATCAGCTTGTCCACCGCGTTGTGCCGGCCGACGTCCTCGCGGATGTCCAGCAGCTCCCCGTGCTCGCTGAAGAGCGCCGCCGCGTGCAGGCCCCCGGTCCGGTCGAAGACCTCCTGCGCCGCCCGCAACCGGTCGGGGAGGCCGGCGAGCAGGGTCGGCTCCAGCCGGACCGGGGGAGTGTCGTCGATCGTGAACCGGGCTGTGGTCCGCACGGCGTCGAGGCTCGCCTTGCCGCACAGCCCGCACGACGAAGTGGTGTAGACGTTGCGCTCCAGCGTGATGTCGGGGACCGGGACCCCGGGCGCGAGCCGGACGTCGACCACGTTGTACGTGTTCGACCCGTCGTCCTTCGCCCCCGCGCAGTACACGATCGACTGCACGTCGGACGCGGACGCCAGCACCCCCTCGCTCACCAGGAAGCCCGCCGCCAGGGCGAAGTCGTCGCCCGGGGTGCGCATCGTGATGGCGAGGGATCTGCCGTTCAGCCGGATCTCCAGCGGCTCCTCGGCCACCAGGGTGTCGGGGCGGGTCGTGACGATTCCGTCCCGGATACGGATGGTGCGGCGGCGCTCGGTGACCCGTCCCATGATGATCAGTCCTACTCGTATCGGTGTGCTGGTGCTCGGCGGCCGGCCAGGACTGTGCCCCGGTCAGCGCTCCTGTACGTGCTGGAAGCCGAAGCGGCCCTTGATGCAGAGGTTCCCGTGCGTCACGGGATTGTCGTGCGGAGACGTGACCTTGACGATCTCATTCTCCTGCACGTGCAGCGTCAGGTTGCAGCCGACACCGCAGTACGCGCAGATGGTGGTGGTCTCCGTCTGGATCTCTTCGTTCCACGTCCCGGCCTCCCGCATGTCGAACTCCGACTTGAAGCTGAGCGCTCCGGTCGGGCAGACCTCGATGCAGTTGCCGCAGTAGACGCAGGCCGAGTCGGTGAGCGGTGCGTCGTGCTCGGTGGAGATACGGGCGTCGAAGCCGCGCCCCGCCACCGAGATCGCGAACGAATTCTGCCACTGCTCCCCGCACGCGTCGACACACTTGTAGCACTGGATGCACTTGTCGTAGTCGCGGACGTAGAGATCGTTGTCGATCTTCGGTTCCTCGTCGAGCCGGGCCGCGTCCGGACCGAAGCGCTCGGGCTTCGCCTTGTACTCCTTGATCCACTCGGCGGCCCTCGGCGTGGTCGAGAGGTCCGTGGACGAGGCCAGGAGTTCCAGGACGATCTTCCGGCTGTGCCGGGCCCGCGGGCTGTCCGTGAGGACGGTCATGCCCGCCTCGGCCTTGCGCGAGCAGGCGGGCGCCAGGACCCGCGCGCCCTCCACCTCCACCACGCACACCCGGCAGGCGTTCTTCGGCGCGAGCGTGTCGCCCTCGCACAGCGTCGGGATGTCCTTCCCCGCCGCCCGGCAGGCGTCGAGGAGGGTGGAGCCCTCGGGGACCCGCGTCTCCTGGCCGTCGAGCGTGAACTCGAGCAGCCGGCGCGGCAGTTGCAGAGGTATCGCGGTCACTTGTAGGCCCCCAGTCGATCGATGGCTGACTCGACGGCACTCCAGGCGGTCTGTCCCAGACCGCAGATCGAGGCGTCCTTCATGGCCGCGCCGACCTCGCGCAGCAGCGCGATGTCCTCGGCGGCATCCTCACCGGTCTTGTCCACGATCCGGTGCAGCGCCTCCTCCTGGCGCACCGTGCCGACCCGGCACGGCACGCACTGGCCGCAGGACTCGTCGCGGAAGAACTCCGCGACCCGCACCAGCATCTTCGGCAGCGGCACGGTGTCGTCCAGGACCAGCACCACGCCGGATCCCAGGGTCGTACCGGCCGCCCTCGTCCCCTCGAAGGTGAGTGGGATGTCCAGCTCGTCGGGGCGTACGAAACCGCCCGCCGCGCCGCCCAGCAGGATGGCCCGCATGGTGTCGGGGGCCTCGGCCAGCTCCAGCAGCTCCCCGAGCGTGGCGCCGAACGGCAGCTCGTAGATGCCCGGCTTGCCGACGTTGCCCGAGACGCAGAACAGCTTCGGCCCGGTGGACTGGCCCGTGCCGATCGCGGCGTACGCGGCCGCGCCCTGGTTCAGGATGGGCAGCACGTTGATCAGCGTCTCGACGTTGTTCTCGGCCGTCGGCTTGCCGAACAGGCCGCTCTCCACCGGGAAGGGCGGCTTGGACCGCGGCTCGCCGCGGTAGCCCTCGATGGAGTTGAACAGCGCGGTCTCCTCACCGCAGATGTACGCCCCGGCGCCGCGCCGGATCTCGATGTCGAAGGCGTACCCCTGGCCGAGGATGTCGTCCCCGAGGAAGCCCCGGGCGCGCGCCTGGTCGATCGCGTGCTGGAGCAGCCGCAGCGCGCGCGGGTACTCGCCGCGCAGGTAGAGGTAGCCCCGGTCGGCGCCGACCGCGTACCCGGCGATCGTCATGGACTCGATCAGCGCGTACGGGTCGCCCTCCATGACCACGCGGTCCTTGAAGGTGCCCGGCTCGGATTCGTCGGCGTTGCAGACCAGGTAGTGCTGGCGCACCGGCTGCGAGGCGGTGGCCTGCCACTTGCGGCCCGTGGGGAACGCGGCGCCGCCGCGGCCCACCAGGCCGGCGTCCGTGACCTCCCGGATGACCCCGGCGGGGCCGAGGTCGAAGGCCCGGCGCAGGGCGCGGTAGCCGTCGTGCGCGCGGTAGTCGTCGAGGCTGTACGGGTCGACCACGCCGACCCGGGAGAGCAGCGACAGGCCCGGCTGCCCCGCCTGCGGTACGGCGAGGGCCGCGGCGGGCTCCGCCGGGGCCGCCGCGGGTTCCGCCCCCGCGAGGACGAGGGCCTCGGGGGTGGCGGGGGCGATGACGGCGGTGGCGTAACGGCGGGGGGCCGCCTCGGCGGCCTGTCCGCCGACCGGGAGGCCCGCCGGGCTCGACGGCAGGGGGGCCGTGACGGAGACGCCGTTGGCCGCGCGGGCCGGGCCCGCCGGGTTCGCGCCGGCCGGCCAGGACGGCCGGGCGCCGCCGAGCTGGACCCTCTCGGTGGCCCCGGGGGCCGCCGGGGGCTGGGGCGCGGAGCCCTCGTCGGACGGGACGCCGGCCTGGATGACCAGCGCCGCCGGGGCCCGCTCGCACAGGCCCAGACAGGGGCTCGGCTGCCAGACGAGGCCGCCCGCCGCCGAACCGGCCGCGCCCAGGCGCTCTTCGAGCCCGGCGCAGACCGCCGCCGAGCCCTTGCTCGCGCAGGCCAGGTCCGTACAGACGTGCAGGACCTTCGCCGGGCGCGGCTTGACCGCGAACATCGCGTAGAACGTGGCGACCCCGTACGCCTCCGCCGGCGGCACGGTCAGCCGCCGGCACAGGTAGTCGAGGGCGCCCTCGCTGATCCAGCCGATCCGGTCGTTGATGGCGTGCAGCCCCGGCAGCAGCAGGTCCCGCCGCTCCCGTGCCTCGCGGCCGCCCCGTGCCCAGCGCAGGTCCGAGTCGGTACGGTCGTCCGCGCCCTCCCACGCCGAGGTGGGCAGGCCGAGCAGCGAGTCGACCGCCGCCCGCTCCTCGTCGGTGGGCTTGCTGTCACCGAAGTGCAGATCCACTGATCCTTCAGCTCCTCACGGCCGGCGCGGACACGAGCCCGGAGGCGGGTCCGGACACGGGCAGCTTCTCGATGCGGATCGCGGACGCCTTGAACTCGGCGGTCCCCGCGATCGGGCAGTTGGCCTCGATGGTCAGCTGGTTGGTGTCCACCTCGTCCGGGAAGTGCATGGTCATGAAGGCAAGTCCGGGGCGCAGCCCGGGATCCACCCACACGGGGGCCTGGACCGTGCCGCGCCGCGACGAGATCCGTACCTCCTCGCCGACCGACACGCCGTACCGCTCGGCGTCCTCGGGGCACAGCTCCACGTACTCGCCGCGGCGCAGCGGGGAGGCGAAACTCCCGGTCTGCACACCGGTGTTGTACGAGTCGAGGCGGCGGCCCGTGGTGAGCCTGATCGGGTACTGATCGTCCGTCAGGTCGACCGGCGGGTCGTGCTTGACGATGCCGAAGGGCGCGAGCCGCCCGCGCTTGGCGGGGTCCTCGTCCCAGAGCCGGCCGTGCAGGTACGTGGGCTCGATCTTGTCGGTGTCGGGGCAGGGCCACTGGATGCCCTGGTGCTCCGCGAGCCGCTCGTACGTCATGCCGTAGTGGTCGGGTGACACCGAACGCAGCTCGTTCCAGACCGATTCGGCGTCCGCGTACTTCCAGGGGTGCCCGAGGCGGCCCGCCAGGTCGCAGATGATGTCGATGTCCTCGCGTGCCTCGCCCGGCGGCTCGACCGCCTTGCGGACCCGCTGGACGCGGCGCTCGCTGTTGGTGGTGGTGCCGTCCGTCTCCGCCCAGGCGGCGGTGGCGGGCAGGATCACGTCGGCCAGCTCGGCGGTCGCGGTGAGGAAGATGTCCTGCACCACGAGGCAGTCGAGCTTCTTCATGCGCTCGACGGCCTGCTCGCTGTCGGCCTCGGACTGGGCCGGGTTCTCGCCGATGCAGTAGACGGCCTTCAGCTCACCCGTCTCCATCGCCTCGAACATCTGGGTCAGCGTCATCCCGTACTCGGGCTGGATGACGGTGTCCCAGGCGGTCTCGAACTTGGTCCTGATCGCGGGCTCCAGGATGTCCTGGAAGCCGGGCAGTCGGTTGGGGATGGCCCCCATGTCACCACCGCCCTGCACGTTGTTCTGGCCGCGGAGCGGCTGCACGCCGGAGCCGTAGCGCCCGACGTGTCCGGTGAGCAGCGACAGGTTGATCAGCGCGCGGACGTTGTCCGTGCCGTTGTGGTGCTCGGTGATCCCGAGCGTCCAGCACAACTGGGCGCGTTCGGCGCGGGCGTAGGCGTGGGCGAGGTCGCGGATCGCCTCGGCCGGCACGCCGGTGACCTTCTCCGCCACCGCGAGCGTCCACGGCTCGACCTCGGCCGCGTACTCCTCGAAGCCGGTGGTCGCGCGCTCGATGAACGACGTGTTGTGCAGGCCCGCGTGGATGATCTCGCGGCCGACCGCGTGGGCCAGCGGGATGTCCGTACCGACGTTCAGCCCGAGCCAGCTCTCGGCCCACTCGGCGGTGGAGGTGCGGCGGGGGTCGACGGCGTACATGCGCGCGCCGTTCCTGATGCCCCGGAGCACGTGCTGGAAGAAGATGGGGTGCGCGAAGCGGGCGTTGGAGCCCCACATCAGGATCAGGTCGGTGTGGTCGACCTCGCCGTACGACGAGGTGCCGCCACCGGAGCCGAAGACCGCGGACAGCCCGGCCACACTGGGCGCGTGACAGGTCCGGTTGCAAGAGTCCACGTTGTTGGTGCCCATCACCACGCGGGTGAACTTCTGCGCGACGTAGTTCATCTCGTTGGTGGCCCGGGCGCAGGAGAGCATCCCGAAGGAGCCGCGTGCGGCGCCCAGGCCCTCGGCGGCCCGGTCCAGGGCCTCGTCCCAGCTGGCGCGGCGGAGGGGTCCGCCCTTCTCGTCCCGCACCATCGGATGGGTGATGCGGGCATAGGTTTTCGGTGTGCGCTCTCGCTTCTTCACGCTGCGCTCCTGTGAGTGGTGACCGACGGCCGCGCCCATTGCATACAGTATTCTGTAGTCGCGTAGGTAAAGGGAACCCCACGGACAGAACTGGCCCGGAATTGACCTTGGATGAATGAGCGCGGCCGTCGGCCGGGGTGGTTCCGGGGCGGACGACGGTGTGTTCCGTGTCAGCCGGCCCGGATTCCGAGGGGGGTCAGGCCGCCGCGCCCTGGGCCAGCAGATCCGAAATGGCGTCCACCGTACGGAGGGTGGGCACCGGAACGCCGGTGATCTCGGCGAGTTCCACGACGGCGGCGAGCAGGACGTCGAGCTCGAGCGGTTTGCCCTTCTCCAGATCCTGGAGGGTCGACGTCCGGTGGTCGCCGACGCGTTCCGCGCCGGCCAGCCTCCGCTCGATGGAGATGTCGGGGTGGCAGCCCAATGCCTCAGCGACGCTCAGGGTTTCGGCCATCATCATCTCGATGACCTGGCGTGTGCTGCGGTGCAGGCACATCTCCCGCATGGTGGCGCGGGTCAGTGCGCTGATGGGGTTGAACGAGATGTTTCCGAGGAGCTTGATCCAGATGTCGTCACGCAACTCGGGCTCGACGGGACATTTGAGTCCGCCCGCCTGCATCGCCTCGCTGAATTCGAGACAGCGCTTCGACACCGAGCGGTCCGGCTCCCCGATGGAGAACCGGGTGCCTTCGAGGTGCCGGACGACGCCGGGCCCCTCCAGCTCCGTAGCGGCGTAGACCACGCACCCGATCGCACGTTCGGGTGGCAGTACGGCGCTGACCGAGCCGCCCGGATCGACGCTCTCGATCCGAGTGCCGTCGTGCGGACCCCCGTGCCCGTGGAAGTACCACCAGGGGATCCCGTTCTGGGCGGCGATGACCGCCGTCCCGTCATGGAGCAGAGGCTTCACCAGCGGCCCGCACGCCGCGTAGGAGTTGGCCTTGAGCCCCAGGAACACATAGTCGACCGGACCGATGTCCTCCGGTCGTTCGGTGGCGTGCACCCGTGCGGTCCAATCCCCGCGCGGGCTCAACACCCTGACTCCGTCCTGCCGCATGGCCGCGAGGTGCGGTCCACGGGCTATGAGGTGAACTTCGGCGCCGGCTCGATCGAGCGCGGCTCCCACGTAGGCGCCGATCGCTCCGGCTCCGACAACTGCGACTTTCACTGTGGGGCTCTCCGTTCGGTTTGAGGGGGGACCGAGGGAAGGGTCACACTTACTTTCGTGTCGACGATATATTGTCTACAGTATGGAGTCCTGGCCTACAAGGCTCCGCTTCGGTATGCAGTAGGCAAACTCCTGCGTGGATCTTGCGTGAACTCCGGCTTCGATCTTCCCAATGGGTCGGGCCGTTCTTAGAGTTCGCGACCATGACCCCACCTCTCGCACCCGCCGGCTGGAGCCGTTGGCTGGTCCCACCAGCGGCGCTGTCGGTGCACCTCTCGATCGGCCAGGCCTACGCCTGGAGCGTCTTCAAACCCCCACTCGAGTCCGCCCTGGACCTCTCCGGCACCCAGAGCGCGCTCCCCTTCCAGCTCGGCATCGTCATGCTCGGCCTGTCGGCGGCCTTCGGCGGCACCCTCGTCGAGCGCAACGGCCCCCGCTGGGCGATGACCGTCGCCCTGAGCTGTTTCTCGTCGGGCTTCCTGCTCGCCGCGCTCGGCGCGGCCACCCAGCAGTACTGGCTGATCGTCTTCGGATACGGGTTCGTCGGCGGCATCGGACTCGGTATCGGGTATATATCGCCTGTCTCGACGCTCATCAAGTGGTTCCCCGACCGGCCCGGCATGGCCACCGGCATAGCGATCATGGGATTCGGCGGCGGCGCGCTCATCGCCTCGCCCTGGTCCGCGCAGATGCTGGAGTCCTTCGGCGCCGACAGCACGGGCATCGCGTACGCCTTCCTCGTGCACGGCCTCGTCTACGCCGTCTTCATGTCGCTGGGCGTCCTGCTCATCCGCGTACCACCGCAGGGCTACCGGCAGCCGACGCCGGACGCTGCGGCCGCCGCGGAAGCTGCGGACACCAAGGCGCGCCCGGCCGGATCCCTGATCTCCACCGCCCAGGTCTCGGCGAGATCCGCCGTACGGACGCCCCAGTTCTGGTGCCTGTGGGTCGTGCTCTGCATGAACGTCACCGCCGGCATCGGGATCCTGGAGAAGGCCGCCCCGATGATCACCGACTTTTTCGCCGGGACGAGCACCCCCGTCTCGATCTCCGCGTCGGCCGGCTTCGTCGCGCTGCTGTCCGCCGCCAACATGGCGGGCCGCATCGGCTGGTCCTCCGCCTCCGACCTGCTCGGCCGCAAGAACGTCTACCGCGTCTACCTCGGCGTCGGCGCCGTGATGTACCTCCTGATCGCCCGGTTCGGCGACTCCTCCAAGCCGCTCTTCGTCGTCTGCGCGCTGGTCATCCTGTCGTTCTACGGAGGCGGCTTCGCCACGGCCCCCGCGTACCTCAAGGACCTCTTCGGCACCTACCAGGTGGGCGCCATCCACGGCCGCCTGCTGACCGCCTGGTCCACCGCCGGCGTCCTCGGCCCGCTCATCGTGAACTGGGTCGCCGACAGCCAGGAGAAGGCCGGCAAGAGCGGATCCGGGCTCTACGGGGTCTCGCTCACCATCATGATCGGCCTGCTCGTCGTCGGCTTCGTGGCCAACGAACTCATCCGGCCCGTCCACCCCCGCCACCACGTCCCGGCCCCCAGGGAGGCACTCGATGACCACGTCACCAGCGAGCAGCGGCACGGCGCCTGAGCCACGCCGTACGGGCCTGATCGTCCTCGCCTGGCTCTGGGTGGGGATCCCTCTGGCTTACGGTGTGTATGAGCTGGTCCTCAAGGCCGCCCAGTTGTTCACCGACTGATCCTGTTCATGGGGTGATTCTGTTCATCGGCCGAATCGGGAACTATTCCGACGATGATCCGAACTCTCCAAGCGGAGACGGTGAATCCTGTTGGTTCACCTGTACTCGTACGGGTGGGTCGCTGACGAGACTTGAGGACTCCTGACGTCGACAGCAGAGGGGGTCCCGGGCATGACCGGCACTCGTATCGCCGCGCTCGGGCACTATCAGCCCGCCAAGGTGCTCACCAACGACGACCTGGCGGCCCTGGTCGACACCAGCGACGAATGGATCACCAGCCGGGTCGGCATCCGGACCCGGCATGTCGCGGGACCCGACGAACCGGTCGACGAGCTGGCCGCGCACGCGGGCGCCAAGGCGCTCGCCGCGGCCGGCCTCACCCCGGCCGACATCGACATGGTGCTGGTCGCCACGTCCACCGCGATCGACCGCTCGCCCAACACGGCGGCCCGGGTCGCGGCCCGGCTGGGCATGGGCTCGCCGGCCGTGATGGACCTCAACGTGGTCTGCGCCGGGTTCACCCACGCGCTGGCCATGGCCGACCACACGGTACGGGCGGGCTCCGCGACCCGGGTGCTGGTCATCGGCGCGGACAGCATGGCCGGCGTCGCCGACTGGACCGACCGCACGACGTGCGTCCTGGTCGGCGACGGCGCGGGCGCGGCGGTGGTCGTGGCGACCGGGGCCGACGAGGAGCCGGGCATCGGACCGGTGCTCTGGGGCTCGGTGCCGGAGATGGGGAACGCCGTACGGATCGAGGGCACCCCGCCCCGCTTCGCCCAGGAGGGCCAGTCCGTCTACCGGTGGGCCACCACCCAGCTGCCGCCGATCGCCCGCAAGGTCTGCGAGCGGGGCGGCGTCACCCCGGAGGAGCTGGCCGCGGTGGTCCTGCACCAGGCGAATCTGCGGATCATCGAGCCGGTGGCTCAGAAGATTGGCGCGATCAACGCGGTCATCGCCCGCGACGTGATCGAGTCGGGCAACACCTCGGCCGCGTCGATTCCCATGGCTTTGTCCAAGTTGGTCGCCCGGGGAGAGGTGCAGTCCGGCGCTCCGGTCCTGCTTTTCGGCTTCGGCGGCAACCTGTCCTACGCGGGTCAGGTCATCCGTTGCCCATGATGCCCATGATCTCCGATGTTCTCGGTAGACTGTAGACGATAGCCAATGTCCAGATCTCATCGAAACAGTCATGTGACTCTGCCGGCCAGGAGGGGGACCGCGATGTTGTCCGCAAGATTGGCGCAGGGCGCCGTGCCCAAGCTCGAACGACCGGGTCCGCTGCGCGAGCGTGTCTACGGCGCTCTCCTCGAACTCATCACCACCCGCGCGCTCCAACCGGGCCAGCACCTCGTCGAAAGCGAACTCGCAGGTCACCTCGGCGTGTCGCGCCAGCCGGTACGGGAAGCGCTCCAGCGGCTCAACACCGAGGGCTGGGTCGACCTGCGCCCCGCACAGGGCGCGTTCGTCCACGAACCGACCGAGGAGGAGGCGGACCAGCTGCTGTCCGTCCGTACCCTCCTGGAGGCGGAGGCCGCCCGGCTCGCCGCCGCCCACTCCGGCAAGGCGGGCATCGCCGCGCTGGAAGCGCTCTGCGCCCAGGGCGAGCAGTCCGTGGCGGACGACGACGTGGACCTGACGGTCGCCACCAACGCCGCGTTTCACGCCAAAGTCATGTCCCTGGCCGGAAACGTCGTCCTGGCCGAACTGGCCGCCCAGGTGGACCGCAGGGTCCGCTGGTACTACACCCCGGTGGCCCGCCAGCGCGGCAAGCAGTCCTGGATCGAACACCGCGAACTGATCGCGGCCATCGCGGCCCGCGACGAACAGCGCGCGACGGAAGTCATGAAGGCCCACACGGAACACACCCGCTCGACGTACCACCACAGGGCGGACCAGCGCCACGACGTCTGAGGCGCAGGCCCGACGGTTGTCGCGGGCGCTGACGGTCACTCCTCTTTGTCGGCCGCTCAGGGTCGGAACGAAGCGGCGTGTGCCCGGGCCCACTCCCGGAAGGTGCGCGGCGGACGTCCGGTCAGTTCGCGCACGGTCGGCAGTACGGCGGACTCGTCGATGCTGCCTCGCACGTAGAAGTCGAAGAACGCGTCGACATACTCCGTCGGCATGAGGGCGCTCATCCGCGCCCTGGCCTCGGCATCGGGCTCCGCCACCAGACGAAGCTCCCGGCCGAGGACCTCCCCGAGGATCCGCACCCGCTCGGCGGGCAACAGCGACTCGGGCCCTGACAGGGCGTGCACCCGCCCGTCGTGCGTCCCGTCCTCGTCGGTGAGGGCGACCGCGGCACACACCCCGATGTCGTACGGATCCACGACCGCGACGCGTACGCCGGCGAACGGCACCCGTACGGTGTCCCCGGCGGCGACCTGCTCCCGCCACTCGAGCGCGTTGGACATGAAGGCCACGGGCCGCAGGAACGTCCAGGACAACCCCGATTCCCGCACGGCCGCCTCCGACGCGACCATGTAGGCGGAGACGACGTTGCCGGGGTTGCCGCTCCCGACCGAACTCCCGGACAGCATCACGACCCGCTCCACCCCGGCCCGACGCAGAACGCGGAGCGTCTCGCCCATGCGCTCGTACCCGGGCATGAGGAACACGGCACGGACGCCGTGGAGGGCGGGGGCGAGGGAGGCGGGGTCGTTGAGGTCGCCGAGGACGGTTTCGGCGGTGCCGGGGGTGGGGGTGCTGCCCGTGCCGGCGCCGGTGGTGTCGTGACCGGCGTGCTCCGTCCCGGTGCCGGCGGTCCGTCCGCCGGAGCGGCTGAAGGCCCGCACTGTCTCACCGGCCCCGACGAGCGCCCGCACCACTTCCGAACCGACGTGACCGGTGGCTCCTGTCACGAGGATCATGCGTGACCTCCGGATAGGGGGAGTCGGCCCGGCCGCCGGGCACGAGGCCCATGGTGGGCGCTGTGTGCTGCCGCTGCCACCGGGGGCTGTGCGGGGGGACCTCGGGGGGCGTAGTCGGGCTCAAGGTTCTTGTTCTGTGTGACGTGGGGGCCGCCCCTTGCTGTTGAGTGTCGCGGTTTCGGGTCGGGCGTCAAGGGCGCTCCTTCGTCGCGTCGGCAAGCCGATTCCGCTTCGCTCCACCCTTGACTCCCGCCCCGAAACCGCAAGTGAAGGCGAGGGGGGCGGCCCGGGGGAGGGTCCCCCGGGACGGCAGGGGAGTTGCTGGGCTATCACCCCGGGCTGCGGCTCCGGCCGTGGATTTGCGCACCACCTGAATGGGGCAGTGCGACTCGGCTCAGCGACTGACCACCGTCCGCCGGCGGATACACAAGCACCGTGTCTGAGGTGAGTGGGTTGTCAGACCCCATCGGTACGGTCGGCGTATGAGAGCTACGGCAACCTTCACCGTCAAAGAGTTCGTCCCGACTGAGCTGCAACCCGTCCCGGCTGTGCCCACCGGCCTGCCGGTGGGTGTCGCGACAATGGAGAAGCACTTCGCGGGAGAGGCCGCAGGGCATTCGGCGACGCTCTTCACTGCGGCCTTCGACCAGTCGACCGGCGTCGGCACCTATGTCGCCATGGAGTCGTTCGAAGGCTCGCTCCAGGGGCGGGAGGGCGCCTTCAACTTCGTGCACTCGGCGACGACATCCGGCAACGACCGCACGGCGGAGTTCTTTACCATCGTGCCTTCGAGCGGCACCCGGGAGCTGGCCGGAATCTCCGGTGGCGGAGGGATGGCTGTTGATGCGGACGGTACGCACCGCATCTGGTTCGACTACCAACTCGACTGATCAGTGGCCTGGAGGACTCCTGATGCGCAGTGTCACCTACTCGATGGGTGTCTCTCTCGACGGTTACATCGTCGGGCCGGACGGCACGTTCGGCTGGTCGGCGCCGGACGAGGAGGTCTTTCGCTTCGTCACCGACGAGATCCGGGGTGTCGGCGTGCACCTCATGGGGCGGCGGCTGTACGAGACGATGTTGTACTGGGAGACCGCCGACCAGGATCCGTCGCTGGACGAGTCGATGCGGGAGTGGACCGCGCTCTGGAAGCCCCTCCCCAAGGTGGTCTTCTCCACCACGCTCTCCAGCGTGCAGGGCAACGCCCGCCTGCTGTCCGGCGGGCTGGCGGAGGAGATCGAGCGCCTGCGGACCTCGGGCGAGGGCGACATCGCCATCGGCGGCGCGACCCTGGCCGCCGAGGCGGCCCGGCTGGGCCTGATCGACGAGTACCGGGCCCGGGTCCACCCGGTACTGGTCGGCGGAGGCATCCCCTTCTACCCCCACCACGAACGCCTGGTGAACCTCGAACTGGTCGAAACCCGCACGTTCAACTCAGGCGTAGTCCACCTCCACCACCGCGTAACCCACCCAACGGCGGGCGGCACATAGACCCGCTCCAGCCAGGCCATATGCCCTGTTTGCCCAGGCGCAGGAGCCCTCTGACGGCCTTCCTCCCCGGTCTTGCGTGCTGTGTTCCGTTAGTGCATATCCAGGGCACATCACCGGCCGGTAGGGGGAGTATTGCCCGCCCCCTCCCTTCCACCCATCCAGCTCAGACACGGTGCTTGTACACCCGCCAACGGACGGCCGGCCAGCCGCTGAGCCGAGTCGCACAACCCCATTTAAGTGGTGCGCAAACCCCCAACCGGAGCCGCAGACCGCAACGAAACCCCGACAACAAACAGGGCCCCCCCGGGGGACCCCTCCCCCGGGCCGCCCCCCTCGGCCTTCACTTGCGGTTTCGGGGCGGGGGTCAAGGGTGGAGCGAAGCGCAATCGGCGCAGCCGACGCGACGAAGGAGCGCCCTTGACGCCCGACCCGAAACCGCGACACTCAACAGCAAGGGGCGGCCCCCACGTCAATCAGAACAAGAACGCCGACCCCGACTACGCCCCCGCGCGGGCCTCGCTCAAGCCGTCAGGTGTTGCATGTCCGTGTAGCGGTCGCCCGCCGCCGGGGATATCTCCGACAGGCGGCTCAGCTGCTCCGCCGTCAGTGTCAGCCCGTCCGCCGCCGCATTCTCCTCCAGGCGGGACACCCGCTTCGTGCCGGGGATGGGGGCTATGTCATTTCCCTGTGCCAGTAGCCAGGCGATCGCCACCTGCGCCGGGGTCGCTCCGACATCCCGGGCTATTGATCCCACCTCGTCCACGATTCCCAGGTTCTTCTTGAAGTTGTCGCCGGTGAAACGGGGATTCTTCGCGCGGAAGTCGTCGCTGTCCATCGTGCCGGTGGAGCGGATGGTTCCGGTCAGGAATCCGCGGCCCAGGGGTGAGTACGCGACAAAGCCGATGCCCAGTTCCCGGAGCAAGGGGAGTATTTCCGCCTCCGGCTCCCGCGACCACAAGGAGTACTCGCTCTGGAGCGCCGTGATCGGGTGGACCGCCTGGGCCCGCCGGATTGCCTCCGGGCTGGACTCCGACAGGCCGATGTGCCGGATCTTGCCCTCTGTGACCAGGTCGCTCATGGTGCCCACCACGTCCTCGACCGGGGTCCGCGGGTCCATGCGGTGCTGGTAGTAGAGGTCGATGTGGTCGGTGCGCAGCCGCTTGAGGGAGCCCTCGACGCAGATGCGGATATTCGCCGGCGAGCTGTCGAACTGGCGGATGTACTGGCCGTCCGATCCGTGGGAGAGATAGCCGAACTTCGTCGCCAATACCACCTGGTCCCGTCGCCCGGCGAGGGCGCGGCCCACCAGTTCCTCGTTCTTGTACGGTCCGTAGACCTCCGCGGTGTCGATAAAGGTGACGCCCAGGTCCAGGGCCCGGTGGATGGTACGGATGGATTCGGCGTCGTCCGTGCCCCCGCCCGTGTATACGCCGGACATCGACATGCACCCGAGCCCGATCCGGGACACGTCGAGCTTTCCGAGAGAGATCTTTTTCATGTGAGTTCCGTTCACCGCTGCCTTCGCCGCGACCTACGGCCTGCCCCTCCCCATCACTCCACGCTAACTCCAGTCGGTGGGGGAAAAGGTTGCCCTCTGCAATTGTTTGTCCTCCGGGGGAGAGGGGCGATACGACGAGGGGGTGGCGGCCCGAGGGTGGCCCGGGCAGCCCGACGGCGCCGCCGCCCCCTCCCCGTACCGCCCCCGCACCGACCTTTGTCCTGGGTGTGGAGAAAGTTGGCGTAGATTCCCGCGCAACTTCTTCCCACTGCGGGCAACCACTGCTACGTTCCCCTCGAAAGCACGACGGACAGCCGACACGGCGGGGAGGGGCGCGTGAGACGTATGACGGCACGACCCGCGAACGCGCACCAGGCGCGACTGCTCAGGCTGTTGCGTGACGGTGGGCCCAACTCCCGTGCGCAGCTCGGCGATCAGGTGGATCTCTCCCGCTCCAAGCTCGCCGTCGAGGTCGACCGGCTGCTGGAGACCGGGCTCGTGGTCGCGGACGGGCTGGCCGCCTCGCGCGGCGGGCGGCGGTCGCACAACATACGGCTCGCTCCCGCCCTGCGCTTCCTCGGCGTCGACATCGGCGCCACCTCGATCGATGTGGCCGTGACCAACGCCGAGTTGGAGGTCCTGGGGCATCTCAACCACCCCATGGACGTCCGCGAGGGACCTGTCGCCGTCTTCGAGCAGGTGCTCGCGATGGCGGCCAAGCTCAAGGTCTCCGGTCTGGCCGAGGAGTTCGACGGGGCCGGCATCGGGGTGCCGGGTCCTGTCCGCTTCCCCGAGGGGGTGCCCGTCGCGCCGCCGATCATGCCCGGCTGGGACGGCTTCCCGGTACGGGAGGCGCTCAGCCAGGAACTGGGCTGCCCGGTCATGGTCGACAACGACGTGAACCTGATGGCGATGGGGGAGCAGCACGCGGGCGTGGCACGTTCCGTGGGTGACTTCCTCTGCATCAAGATCGGTACGGGTATCGGCTGCGGGATCGTGGTCGGTGGTGAGGTCTACCGGGGGACGACCGGTAGTGCCGGCGACATCGGGCACATCCAGGTCGAACCGGACGGCCGGGCGTGCGCCTGCGGCAACAAGGGGTGCCTGGAGGCCCACTTCGGTGGCGCCGCGCTCGCCCGTGACGCCGAGGACGCCGCCCGTACCGGACGCTCGCCCGAACTCGCCGCACGGCTGGGCGCGGCGGGGCGGCTCACCGCCGTCGACGTCGCCGCGGCGGCCGCCGCCGGTGATCCCACCGCGCTCGACCTGATCCGTGAGGGCGGAAACAGGCTGGGCCAGGTGATCGCCGGGCTCGTCAGCTTCTTCAACCCGGGGCTCGTGGTGATCGGCGGCGGGGTGACCGGGCTCGGTCACACGCTGCTGGCCAGCGTCCGCACCCAGGTCTACCGGCAGTCGCTGCCGCTGGCCACCGGCAATCTCCCCATCGTCCTGGGGGAGTTGGGACAGGTCGCCGGCGTCACCGGCGCCGCCCGGCTCATCAGCGACCACCTGTTCTCGCCGGCCTGACGGGCCGGTAGGCACCACCGTGGCACCCGGCCCGACAGGCCGGTGAGCACCACCGCGCGACCCGGCCCGACGGCCGGTGAGTACCACCGCGTCACCCGCACGACCCGTACCACTGTACGAGCCGCACCACTGGTACTACCCGCACCGTACGCACACCGCACCGGTACACGTATCCGCACACCGCACCGATACCCACCACCTCACCACCGCGCCGTACGACAGCGACACCGCACCACCCGCACCCGCCCGTACGCGCTCCGCGCTGCCCGCAGCGCGCCGCCCTGCTCGCGCAACGGCCGCATCCGCCGAGGGGATACGCCATGGCACCAGCTCCACCGGAATCCGTTCTGCTCACCATGTCCGGCATCACCAAACTGTTCCCCGGTGTCCGGGCCCTCGACGGCGTCGACCTCGAGGTCCAGGCGGGTGAGGTCCACTGTCTGCTCGGCCAGAACGGCGCGGGCAAGTCCACGCTCATCAAGGTGCTCGCCGGCGCCCACCAGCCCGACGGCGGTGTGATCACCTGGCAGGGCGAGGCCGTCACGCTCAAGTCCCCGATCGCCGCCATGCGGCTCGGCATCGCGACCATCTACCAGGAACTCGACCTGGTCGAGGGCCTGTCGGTCGCCGAGAACATCTTCCTCGGCCACGAACCGACCACCGCCGGCTTCGTCGTCAAGGGCCGCGAGGCCAGGACGCGGGCGACCGCGCTGCTCAAGCGGCTCGGGCACCCGGAGATCCAGGCGCACCGGCCGGTCGGCTCGCTCTCCGCCGCCCAGCAGCAGATCGTGTCCATGGCCCGCGCCCTCTCCCACGAGGTACGGCTCATCGTGATGGACGAGCCGTCCGCCGCGCTCGACCCCGACGAGGTCAACAACCTCTTCCGGATCGTCGCCACCCTCACCGCCGACGGCGTCGCCGTCGTCTACATCTCCCACCGGCTGGAGGAGATCCGCCGCATCGGCGACCGTGTGACGGTCATCAAGGACGGCAGGACCGTCGCCGTCGGCCTCCCCGCGAAGGACACACCGACGCGCGAGGTGGTCGCGCTGATGACGGGACGTAACGTCGAGTACGTCTTCCCCGAGCGCCGCGCCACGGTCGACGCGCCCGCCGCGCAACCCGGCGTCGAACCCGTCCTGCGGGTCGAGGGGCTCGCCAGGGAAGGGGAGTTCGCGCCCGTCGACCTCGAACTGAGGCCCGGTGAGATCGTCGGCCTCGCGGGGCTCGTCGGCTCCGGGCGCTCCGAGATCCTGGAGACGATCTACGGCGCGCGCAAACCCACCGCCGGACGTGTGCTGGTCAACGGTGTCGCGCTGCGGCCCGGCAGTGTGCGCGCCGCGGTCCGCGCCGGGCTCGGGCTCGCGCCCGAGGAGCGCAAGGCCCAGGGCCTGTTGATGCTGGAGTCCGTCACCCGCAACGTGTCGGTCTCCTCCCTCTCCCGCTTCTCGCGGGCCGGCTGGCTCGACCACGCGGCCGAGCGCACCGCGGCGAGGGAGGCCGTCAGGGAACTGTCCCTGCGCCCCGACAACCCCGAGGTCCCCATCCGTACCCTCTCCGGAGGAAACCAGCAGAAGGCGGTCCTCGCCCGCTGGTTGCTGCGCGGCTGCCGGGTCCTGCTCCTGGACGAACCGACCCGCGGTGTCGACGTCGGCGCGCGCGCCGAGCTCTACGCCGTGATCCGGCGACTGGCCGACGAAGGCCTCGCCGTCCTGCTCGTCTCCAGCGAGGTCCCCGAAGTCCTGGGCCTCGCCGACCGGGTGCTGGTGCTCCGCGAAGGGCAGGTCGTCCACCGGGCGCCGGCCCAGGAGCTCGACGAGCACCGTGTACTCGATCTCGTGATGGAAGGGAGCCCGACGCCATGAAACAGCCCGCCTCCGAGGCGCGGCAGGGCGGGCCGGATGCCGCGGCCGCCTCGCAACCGCCCTCGACCGTGACCTCCGCCGACACCGCCAAGGACCGGGAGCCGAAGGGGAACCGGCCCGCGTTGGGGCTGCGGCTCGACGTCCGCAGCCTCTCGCTGCTCGGTGTGCTCCTGGCGCTGGTCGTCGTCGGTGGTATCACCAAGCCGGACCAGTTCCTGGACACCAACAACCTCCAACTGATCCTCACCCAGGCGTCGATCATCGGTGTGGTCACCGTCGGGATGACTTTCGTGATCACCAGCGGGGGCATCGACCTCTCGGTCGGCGCGATCGTGGCCCTCGCCTCGGTGTGGGCGACCACGCTCGCCACCCAGGAGTTCGGCTTCGTCGGGATCCTCTTCACCGCGATGGTGGTGGGGCTCGCCTGCGGCCTGGTGAACGGACTGCTCATCGCGTACGGCGGGATGGTGCCGTTCATCGCCACGCTCGCGATGCTCGCCTCCGCCCGCGGCCTGGCCCTCCAGATCACCGACGGCAAGACGCAGATCGTCACCGTGAACTCGGTGCTCGACCTGGGCATCCCCGACTCGTACGTCCTCGGGATCCCGCCGCTCGTCCTGGTCTTCGCGGCGGTCACGATCATCGGCTGGCTCGTGCTGAACCGTACGACCTTCGGCCGGCGCACCGTCGCCGTCGGCGGCAACGCGGAGGCCGCCCGCCTGGCGGGCATCGACGTCCGCAGGCAGCGGCTCTACCTCTACCTGCTCTCCGGGCTCTGCTGCGGCATCGCGGCCTTCCTGCTGATCGTCCTGGCCGGCTCGGGGCAGAACACCAACGGCAACCTGTACGAGCTGGACGCCATCGCCGCGGCGATCATCGGCGGCACCCTGCTCAGCGGCGGGCGCGGCACCATCGTCGGCTCCGTCCTCGGTGTCCTGGTCTTCACCACGATCACCAACATCTTCGCCCTCAACAACCTCCAGAGCGACGTCCAGCAGATCGCCAAGGGCGCCATCATCGTCGCCGCCGTACTGGTCCAGCGCCGCACTTCGCGCCACGGCGAGGCCTGACTCCCGGTCTCGTATCCGCTCCCGAACGTCCCGCACCGTCCGAAGGGTTGAACCGCCATGCCAGAAACCAGCCGTAGAGGAATGCTCTTCGGCACCGCAGCGATCTCCGCGGGTGCCCTCCTCACCGCCTGCACGAGCAACGAGCCCGCCAAGAAGGAAACCCCCGCGGCCAACAACCAGCCGGCCGCCGCGGACGACAAGCCCGGCAAGCCCGTCACCATCGGCTTCGCCGGCCCGCAGGCCGACCACGGCTGGCTCGCCGCGATCAACTCCAACGCCAAGTCGCGTGCCGAGAAGTACTCCGAGGTGACGCTCGACATCACCGAGGGATCCAACGACACCGCGGCCCAGATCGGCCAGGTCGAGACGCTGATCAACAAGAAGGTCGACGTCCTGGTGATCCTGCCGACCGACGGCAAGGCGCTCACCCAGGTCGGCCTGAAGGCGATGCGCGCCGGCATCCCGGTCATCAACCTCGACCGGATCTTCGCCAGCCCGCAGGCGTACCGCTGCTACATCGGCGGCGACAACTACGGCATGGGCGTCAGCGCCGGTAACTACATCGGCGAGAAGCTCAAGGGCAAGGCGAACGCCAAGGTCATCGAGCTGGCCGGGATCGACGCCCTGGAGCTGACGCAGCAGCGCAGCCAGGGCTTCAAGGACGCCCTCAAGAACTACCCGAACATCGAGCTCGTCGCCCGCCAGGCCGCTGACTTCACCGTCGAGTCCGGCCAGGCCAAGATGGCGCAGCTGCTCCAGGCGCAGTCCAGCTTCGACGCCCTGTGGAACCACGACGACGACCAGGGGGTGGGCGCGCTGCGCGCCATCCAGCAGGCGGGCCGCAAGGACTTCCTGATGGTCGGCGGCGCCGGTGCCAAGTCGGCGATGGACGCGATCAAGGCCGACAACAGCGTCGTCAAGGCGACCGTGCTCTACCCGCCCACCATGGCGGCCTCGGCCATCGACCTGGCGCGCGCGCTGGGCCAGGCCAAGGGCATCGGCGGCCTGGCGGAGCTGGAGATCCCGGCGTCCGTGACCCTCTTCTCGGCCGTGGTCGACAAGACGAACGTGGACCAGTACCTGCCGACGGGCTTCAGCTGACCGGGCCCGGGGCCGGGCCCGCCCCGGCCTTAGGCCGCCCCCACCAGCGAAAGAGACGAGGAGTACTCCGTATGACCCCCAGGGAAGCGTCGGAGAAGGAGGCCGGCGCACCGCCGGTGCTCGGTATCGGCATGGTCGGGTACGCGTTCATGGGCGCCGCCCACTCGCAGGGGTGGCGTACCGCGGGGCATGTGTTCGACCTGCCGTTGCGGCCCGCGCTCGCCGCGATCTGCGGCCGGGACGCGAGCTCCGTGGAGGCCGCCGCGCGCAAGCACGGCTGGGCCGCCACCGAGACCGACTGGCGCGCGCTGATCGCGCGCGACGACGTGCAGGTGGTCGACATCTGCACTCCCGGGGACAGTCACGCGGAGATCGCCATCGCCGCGCTGGAGGCGGGGAAGCACGTCCTGTGCGAGAAGCCGCTGGCCAACTCGGTGGCCGAGGCGGAGGCCATGGTGCGCGCGGCGGAAGCGGCGCGTGAGCGGGGCCAGTTGGCCATGGTCGGGTTCAACTACCGCCGGGTGCCCGCCATCGCGTACGCCCGGACCCTGATCGCCGAGGGGCGGCTCGGCACGCTGCGGCACGTCCGGGTCACCTACCTCCAGGACTGGCTCGTCGACCCGGCGTTCCCGCTGACCTGGCGGCTCAAGCGCGAGCACGCCGGGTCCGGGGCGCTGGGCGACCTGGGGGCGCACATCATCGACCTGGCGCAGTTCCTGACGGGGGAGCCGCTGGTGGGGGTGTCGGCGCTGGCCGAGACCTTCGTGAAGGAACGGCCGATCCTCTCCGGGGCGTCGGCCGGGCTGTCGGCCACCGGTGGCGGCGAGACGGGTCCGGTGACGGTGGACGACGCGGCGCTGTTCACCGGGCGGCTCGCCTCGGGGGCGCTGGCGTCCTTCGAGGCGACCCGGATGGCGGCGGGCCGCAAGAACGCGCTGCACCTGGAGATCAACGGCGAGCTGGGCTCGCTCGCCTTCGACCTGGAGCGGCTGAACGAGCTGTCGTTCCACGACCACACCGAGCCCGCGGTGTCCTCCGGCTTCCGCCGGATCCTCGTGACCGAGTCCGCGCATCCGTACCTGGAGGCGTGGTGGCCGCCGGGCCACGCGCTCGGCTACGAGCACACGTTCGTGCACCAGGCCCGTGACCTGGTGGAGGCCGTGGCGGCGGGCAAGGATCCGGCGCCGTCGTTCGCCGACGGGCTCCAGGTGCAGCGGGTGCTCGCCGCGGTCGAGGACAGTGCCGCCAAGAACGCCGTCTACACCCCCGTACCGCAGCAGCACGCCTAGGAGGTAGCGCATGCCACGCCCGTTCACACTCTTCACCGGCCAGTGGGCCGATCTGCCCCTGGAAGAAGTCTGCAGCCTCGCCCGGGACTTCGGGTACGACGGTCTGGAACTCGCCTGCTGGGGCGACCACTTCGAGGTCGACAAGGCGCTCGCCGATCCGGGCTACCTGCCCGGGCGGCACCAGCTGCTCGACAAGTACGGGCTCAAGTGCTTCGCGATCTCAAACCACTTGGTGAGCCAGGCGGTGTGCGACAGCATCATCGACGAGCGCCACCAGGGCATCCTGCCGTCCCGGATCTGGGGCGACGGGGAGCCCGAGGGGGTCAGGCAGCGGGCCGCCGCCGAGATCAAGGACACCGCGCGGGCCGCGGCCGCGTTCGGGGTGAACACGGTCATCGGCTTCACCGGCTCGTCCATCTGGCACCTGCTGGCGATGTTCCCGCCGGTGCCGCCCGCCATGATCGAGCGGGGGTACGAGGACTTCGCGGAGCGCTGGAACCCGATCCTCGACGTCTTCGACGCGGAGGGCGTCCGGTACGCGCACGAGGTGCACCCGGGCGAGATCGCGTACGACTACTGGACGACGCACCGCGCGCTGGAGGCCGTCGGCCACCGGCCCGCGTTCGGCCTGAACTTCGACCCGAGCCACTTCGTCTGGCAGGACCTGGACCCGGTCGGGTTCCTCTACGACTTCCGCGACCGGATCTACCACGTGGACTGCAAGGAGGCGCGCAAGCGGCTCGACGGCCGCAACGGCCGGCTGGGCTCGCACCTGCCCTGGGGCGACCCGCGGCGCGGCTGGGACTTCGTCTCGGCCGGCCACGGTGACGTGCCGTGGGAGGACGTCTTCCGGATGCTGGGGTCGATCGGGTACGAGGGCCCCATCTCGGTCGAGTGGGAGGACGCCGGCATGGACCGGCTGGCCGGCGCGCCCGAGGCCCTCAAGGACCTCAAGCGCTTCGACTTCGACCGGCCGACGGCGTCCTTCGACGCGGCCTTCGGCGGCGGCGAGTAGCGAGACGTCCCGCACTGTCCCGATTAGTCCTCAATCGCCGGGCGGGCCCGGTCCGCCCGGCGATTGAGGTTGAGGCATGCCCGATTCCCGCTTTGTCCTGAGGCTGGAAAAAGTAGAACTTCACCTCTGCGCAAGGCCTTTCCGTTCCGGACGAACCCCGCTACCGTCCACTGAGGTGTACAGGACAGCGAGCTTCCGGTGTGACGGCGCACATCGAGGAAGAGGCCGCTGTCCGGGGGACCGGTGCGGGACGAGCACCGCCCCCGCGAAGCGGACGCGGACCTCCGCGTCGCTTCGACCAGCACGTACGAACAGCCCACTCGTGGAGGACTTTCGTGCACAGAAAACGCCCCAGAGCCAGATCTCTCCTCGCCCTGCTGACCGGCGCCCTGCTCGCCGGGTCGAGCCTCGGGGCCGTACCGGCCACCGCGCACGAGCCGGAGCCGCCGGCCGCCGCGGAAAGCTTCCAGCAGGTGACCCTCGCCAAGGGCGCCGCGGAAGTCGGCGAGCCGATGTCGCTCGCCGTCCTGCCGGACCGGCGGGTGCTCCACACCTCGCGTGACGGCACGCTGCGCATCACCGACGCCGACGGCAACACCACGGTCTCCGGTTCGCTGGAGGTCTACAGCCACGACGAGGAAGGCCTCCAAGGCGTCGGCGTGGACCCGGACTTCGCCGAGAACCGGGCCATCTACCTGTTCTACGCGCCCAAGCTCAACACCCCGGCCGGCGACGCCCCCGAGAACGGCACCGCCGCCGACTTCGCCCCCTTCGACGGGTACAACCGCCTCTCCCGCTTCACCCTGAACGCGGACGGCACCCTCGACAAGGCGAGCGAGAAGAAGGTCCTCGACGTCGCCACCTCCCGCGGCACCTGCTGCCACGTCGGCGGTGACATCGCCTTCGACGCCGACGGGAACCTCTACCTGTCGACCGGCGACGACACCAACCCGTTCGCCTCCGACGGCTACACCCCGATCGACGAACGGGCCGACCGCAACCCGGCGTTCGACGCCCAGCGCAGCTCGGGCAACACCAACGACCTGCGCGGCAAGGTGCTCCGTATCAAGGTCGCCGCGGACGGCTCGTACACGATCCCGGAGGGCAACCTCTTCGCGCCGGGTACGGAGAAGGCGCGGCCCGAGATCTACGCGATGGGGTTCCGCAACCCGTTCCGCATCAACGTCGACCAGAAGACCGGCATCGTCTACGTCGGTGACTACGGCCCCGACGCGGGCGCCGCCTCCCCGACCCGCGGCCCGTCCGGACAGGTCGAGTTCGCCCGGGTGACCAAGGCCGGCAACTTCGGCTGGCCGTACTGCACCGGCGACAACGACGCCTTCATCGACTACGACTTCGCGACGAAGGTCTCCGGCGCCGCCTTCGACTGCTCCGCGCCGAAGAACAACTCGCCGCACAACACCGGGCTCACCGACCTGCCGCCCGCCGAGGCGGCCTGGCTGCCCTACGACGGGAACAGCGTCCCCGAGCTGGGCTCCGGCTCCGAGTCCCCGATGGGCGGTCCGGTCTACCGGTACGACGCCGACCTCGACTCCCCGGTCAAGTTCCCCGAGTCCTACGACGGCGACTTCTTCGCCGGTGAGTTCGGCCGCCAGTGGATCAAGCGGATCGAGCAGGACGAGAACGGCACGATCGGCTCGATCAACCCGTTCCCCTGGACCGGCACCCAGGTCATGGACATGGAGTTCGGCCCCGACGGCGCCCTCTACGTCCTCGACTACGGCCTGTCCTGGTTCGGCGGCGACGAGCACTCCGCCGTCTACCGCATCGAGAACATCACCGGCGGCCGCTCACCCGTCGCCGTGGCCACCGCGAACAAGACCTCCGGCAAGGCCCCGCTGAAGGCGACCTTCTCCTCCGCGGGCACCCAGGACCCGGACGGCGATCCGCTCACGTACGCCTGGGACTTCGGCGACGGCGGCACCTCGACCGACGCCAACCCCGCCTACACGTACAAGAAGAACGGCACCTACACCGCGACCCTCACCGTCTCCGACGGCACGGGCCGCCACGGCAGCGCGTCCGTACGCGTCGTCGTCGGCAACACCGCGCCCAAGGTGACGCTCGAACTGCCCGCCGAGGGAACGCTGTTCAACTTCGGTGACAAGCTGCCCTTCAAGGTCACCGTCACCGACCCCGAGGACGGCCCGATCGACTGCTCCAAGGTCACCGTCCGCTACATCCTCGGCCACGACAACCACGGCCACCCGATCACCTCGGCCAACGGCTGCGAAGGCACCATCACCGCGCCCGCCGACGCCGAGCACGACCCCAACGCCAACATCTTCGGTGTCATCGACGCCGAGTACACCGACGGCGGGGCCGGCGGCCAGGAGGCCCTGACCAGCCACGACCAGGCGCAGCTCCAGCCGCGTCACCGGCAGGCCGAGCACTTCAACGGCTCGTCCGGCATCAAGACGTACGACAAGGCCAGCGCCAACGGCGGCAAGACCGTCGGCGACGTCGACAACGACGACTGGATCTCCTTCAAGCCGTACCACCTGGCCGGGTCCAAGACCCTCACGGCCCGGGTCTCCTCCGGCGGCGCCGGCGGATACCTCGAAGTACGCACCGGTTCCGCCACCGGCAACCTGCTGGGCTCCGCGCCCATCCCGGTC
The DNA here is from genome assembly GCF_011694815.1 of Streptomyces liangshanensis. Lineage (NCBI taxonomy): Bacteria > Bacillati > Actinomycetota > Actinomycetes > Kitasatosporales > Streptomycetaceae > Streptomyces > Streptomyces liangshanensis. The sequence goes on along the minus strand of NZ_CP050177.1, from coordinate 1,134,219 downwards.
ACCGGCAGCTGGGACGTCTTCCAGGACATCGACGTACCCCTGAGGTCCGTCCCCGCCAAGACCACCGAACTGTTCCTCGTCTTCAAGGGCGCCACCGGCCAGGGCGCGCTCTTCGACCTGGACGACTTCCAGATCAGCACCGCCGTGCCCGGCAAGACCGAGAAGCGCGTCCTCGTCTTCTCCCGGACCGCGGGCTTCCGCCACGACTCCATCCCGGAGGGCATCGCCGCGCTCAAGGAGCTCGGGAAGACCACCGGCATCACGGTCGACTCCACCGAGACACCGGGGCAGTTCACCACCAACAACCTGGCCCGGTACGACGCGGTCGTCTTCCTCTCCACCACCGGTGACGTCCTCAACGCCGACCAGCAGAAGGCGTTCGAGAACTACGTCGCCACCGGCGGCGGGTACATGGGCGTCCACGCCGCGGCCGACACCGAGTACGACTGGTCCTTCTACGGAGGCCTGGTGGGCGCCTACTTCTCGGGCCACCCCCAGATCCAGTCCGCCACGGTCCGCGTCGAGGACCACGACCACCCGGCGACCGCCCACCTCGGTGACGAGTGGCAGCGCACCGACGAGTGGTACAACTACCGCACCAACCCGCGGGACCAGGCCAAGGTCCTCGCCACCCTGGACGAGACCACCTACCAGGGCGGCACCATGAAGGGCGACCACCCGATCGCCTGGTGCCAGACGTACGAGGGCGGCCGGGCGTTCTACACCGGCGGCGGCCACACCAAGGAGTCCTACGCGGACGAGCCGTTCCGCCAGCACCTGCTGGGCGGACTGCGCTACGCCGCCGGGCAGGTCAAGGCCAACTGCAAGCCGGACACGGGCTACCGGGACATCTTCAACGGCAAGACCCTCGCCGGCTGGAAGCAGGGCGGCCCCGGCAAGTTCAACGTCGTCAACGGCGAGCTGCGCTCCGAGGGCGGCATGGGCCTCCTGACGTACCAGGCCAAGGAGCTCAAGTCCTACTCGCTCAAGCTCGACTGGAAGCTCGACGGGGACGACAACTCCGGTGTGTTCGTGGGCTTCCCGGCCTCCGACGACCCCTGGTCGGCGGTGAACAACGGGTACGAGGTGCAGATCGACGCCACCGACGCCCCGGACCGCACCACCGGCTCCGTCTACACCTTCAAGTCGGCCAACATCAAGGCCAGGGACCAGGTTCTGCGCCCGCCCGGGCAGTGGAACAACTACGAGATCCGCGTGCAGGGTGAACGTCTCCAGATCTTCCTGAACGGCGTGAAGATCAACGACTTCACCAACACAGATCCGGCACGCAGCCTGAAGGACGGCTACATCGGTCTCCAGAACCACGGGGCCGACGACCAGGCGTCCTTCCGCAACATCCAGCTCAAGGAACTGCCGACCCCGTAGGGGCCCGACCGTTCCGCACGGCTGGACCGCCGACCGGCGGCGGGCGGGGAGGCGCCGTACCCCCCGCCCGCCGTCCACCACCACACCACCGGCAGGAGGCATCCCGTGACGACGAACCGAACAGCATCGACCGCACAGCGCACCGGAGTCTGGTTCGTCGGAGCGCGAGGCTCCGTCGCCACGACCGCCGTCGCGGGATGCGCGGCGGTCACCGCCGGACTGCACCCCGCGACGGGCATGGTCACCGAGACCCCGCCCTTCGCGGGGACGGGCCTGCCCCCGCTCTCCTCCCTCGTCTTCGGCGGCCACGACACCGCCAGCTGCCCGCTGCCCAAACGCGCCGAGGCGCTCACGGCGGCGGGCGTGCTCCCGCACGGGCTGCCCTCCGCCCTCCACGCCGAACTCGCCGCCGCCGACGCGGAGATACGCCCGGGCGGGCCGCACCCCGGCGACACCCGCGCCGACGACGAGATCATCTCCGCGTTCGCCGCGGACATCACCGCCTTCGCCCAACGCACCGGCGTGGCCAGGACGGTGGTCGTCAACGTGTCCTCCACCGAGGCCGCCCCCGACCCCGACGACCCCCGCCTGCCCGTCAGTTCGCTGTACGCGGCGGCCGCGGTCCGGGCCGGCTGCGGCTACGTGAACTTCACCCCGTCCACCGGACTGCGCACGCCCGCCCTCACCGCCGCCGCCGCGGTCGCCGGACTTCCCCACGCCGGCCGCGACGGCAAGACCGGCCAGACGCTGCTCCGTTCCGTACTCGCCCCCATGTTCGTCCAGCGCGCCCTGACCGTACGGGCCTGGTCCGGTACGAACCTCCTGGGCGGCGGGGACGGGGCGGCGCTGGCCGATCCGGCCGCCGCGGCGGCCAAGAACGCCGGCAAGGAACGCGTCCTCGCCGACACCCTGGGCGCGGCCCCCGAGGGCGAGGTCCACATCGACGACGTGCCGGCGCTCGGCGATTGGAAGACCGCCTGGGACCACATCGCGTTCGACGGCTTCCTCGGCTCCCGCATGATCCTCCAGACCATCTGGCAGGGCTGCGACTCGGCGCTCGCCGCGCCCCTGGTCCTCGACCTGGCCCGGCTGGTGGCCCGCGCCCACGAGACCGGACTCACCGGGCCCCTCCCGGAACTCGGCTTCTACTTCAAGGACCCGGACGGCGGGCCCGCCGCCCTGGCCGAGCAGTTCACCGAGCTGCTCTCCTTCGCCGACCGGCTGAAGGAGACCGCGTGAGGCTCCGCGCCTGGGCCGAACTGCTGCGCGTGTCCGCCCTGTTCACGGTTCCGGGCGACGCCCTCGCGGGCGCGGCCGCCCTCGGCGTACGGCCGCGGCGCGGGACCGCGCTGGCGGTGGGCGCCTCGCTCTGCCTGTACGAGGCGGGCATGGCGCTCAACGACTGGGCGGACCGCGAGGAGGACGCGCGGGACCGCCCGCACCGCCCGATCCCCTCGGGCCGGATCTCCCCCCGGGCGGCCCTCGCCGCGGCGGGCGCCCTGACGGCGGCGGGCCTGGCCCTGGCGTCCCGCGCGGGGCGGCCGGCGCTGGTGGTGTCCTCGGCGCTGGCGGCGACGGTCTGGGCGTACGACCTGAAGCTGAAGCACACCGTCGCGGGACCGGTGGCGATGGGCGCGGCGCGCGCCCTCGACCTGGTCCTCGGGGCGGTCGCCACGGCGCCGGGCACGCCGGGGCCCTCGCTGCGCGCCGCCCTCCCCTCGGCCGCGATCCTCGGCACCCACACCGCCGCGGTCACGACGGTGTCGCGACGCGAGGCAGAGGGCGGATCGGCGGCCGCGCCACTGGCCGCGCTGGCGGCGACGCTGGGGCTGGCGGCGGTCGCCGCGAGGCGCACGGGGCGGGCCACTCAAGCCCGTCCGGCGATTGAGGACACCTCCGGCCGGAGGCCGGGTCGCCGCGACGGCCCGCAGTCGTTCACCGACGCGGAGAACACCCCCCGCATCGTCACCGCCGCCCTCGCCACCGCCTACGCCGCCACCGCCGCCCACCCCCTCCTCCACGCCGCGCTCAACCCCTCCCCGCCCCTCACCCAGCGGGCCGTCGGCGGGGGGATCCGGGCCATGATCCCGTTGCAGGGCGCCCTCGCCGCGCGCGGCGGGGCCGTCGGGGTGGGCCTCGGCGTCATGGCGCTCGTCCCGATCGCCCGCGCACTCGCCCGGAAAGTGAGCCCCACATGAGCATCCGCCTCGGATACGGCACCAACGGGCTCACCGACCTCCGGCTCGACGACGGCCTCGGGCTCCTCGCCGACCTCGGGTACGACGGCGTCGGCCTGACCCTCGACCACATGCACCTCGACCCCCTCGCCCCCGACCTCGCCGCCCGCACCCGGCGCGTCGCCGGACGCCTGGCCGAGCTGGGGCTCGGTGTCACCGTCGAGACGGGGGCGCGGTACGTCCTCGACGCGCGGCGCAAGCACGGGCCGACCCTCCTCGACCCGGACCCCGACGGCCGCCGGGCCCGTACCGCCCTGCTCGTCACCGCCGTCCAGGTCGCCGCCGACCTCGGCGCGCACGCCGCCCACTGCTTCACCGGCGTCGTCCCCGAGGGCACCGCCACCGACATCGCCTGGGACCGCCTCGAAGAGTCCCTCACCCCCGTCGTGGCCGCCGCCGACGCGGCCGGGATCCCGCTCGCCCTGGAGCCCGAGCCCGGCCACCTCGTCGCCGACCTCGCCGGGTTCCACCGGCTCAGACACCGCCTCGGCGACCCCGGGCCGCTCGGCCTGACCCTGGACATCGGCCACTGCCAGTGCCTGGAGAGCGACCCGCCCGCCGACTGCGTCCGCGCCGCCGCGCCCTGGCTCCGCCACGTCCAGATCGAGGACATGCGGCGCGGGGTGCACGAACACCTCCCCTTCGGCGACGGCGAGATCGACTTCCCGCCCGTGCTCGACGCCCTCGACGCCACCGGCTACCAGGGCCTCACCGTGGTCGAGCTGCCCCGCCACTCCCACGCCGGGCCCGAACTGGCCCGCACCTCCATCGAGTTCCTCCGCGCGGTCCTGAAGAACGGGGTACCGGCATGACCCAGCTCCGCGACCAGCTCGCCCCCCGGCTCGACGCGGCCGCCCGCCCGTGGCTCGACGCGTCGCTGGCCCTCGCGGAACAGGCCGCCGCCCGCCCCGATGACGGCGACAACGTTGCCTTCGCCCCGTGGGAGCTGAGCTTCGCCGCCGCCGGGCGCCACTGCGGCCAGGACCACGCCGACTCCGTACGCGTCCTGCTCCTGCACACCGCCCGCGCCGACCTCGCCACCCTCACCCGCCTCTACCACCAGGGCAGCGCCGCCGAACGCCGGGCCGTCCTGCTCGCCCTGCCCGAGCGCGTCGACGGGCCGGACGCCCTTCCCCTCGTCGAGGACGCCCTGCGGACCAACGACACCCGGCTCGTCGCCGCCGCCGTCGGACCGTACGCCACCGCGCACCTCGACCCCCACGCCTGGCGGCACGCCATCCTCAAGTGCCTCTTCACCGGCGTCCCCCTCACCGCGGTCGACGGCCTCGCCCGGCGAGCCCCCGGGGACGCCGAACTCGCCCGGATGCTCGCCGACTTCGCGGCCGAACGCACCGCCGCCGGCCGCTCCGTGCCCGCCGACCTGCCCCACGCGCTGCACCTGACCGGCGAGGAGTCCTGATGCGCATCTTCGACCCCCACATCCACATGACCTCCCGCACGACGGACGACTACCAGGCGATGTACGCCTCCGGGGTACGCGCCCTCGTCGAGCCCTCCTTCTGGCTCGGCCAGCCCCGTACCTCACCCACCAGCTTCTACGACTACTTCGACGCCCTCCTCGGCTGGGAGCCCTTCCGCGCCGCCCAGTACGGCATCGCCCACCACTGCACCCTGGCCCTCAACCCCAAAGAGGCCAACGACCCGCGCTGCACCCCGGTCCTGGACCAACTGCCGCGCTACCTCGTCAAGGACGGCGTCGTCGCCGTCGGCGAGATCGGCTACGACTCGATGACCCCGGCCGAGGACCACGCCCTGGCCGCGCAGTTGCAGCTCGCCGCCGACCACGGCCTGCCCGCGCTCGTCCACACCCCCCACCGCGACAAGCTCGCCGGCCTGCGCCGCACCGTCGACGCCGTCCGTGAGTCCGCGCTCGCCCCGGACCGCGTCCTGCTCGACCACCTCAACGAGACGACGGTCAAGGAGGCAGCGGAGAGCGGCAGTTGGCTCGGCTTCTCCATCTACCCCGACACCAAGATGGACGAGGACCGCATGGTCGCCGTCCTCAAGGACCACGGCACCGAGAAGGTCCTCGTCAACTCCGCCGCCGACTGGGGGAAGAGCGACCCGCTGAAGACCCGCAAGGTCGCCGACGCGATGCTCGCCGCCGGGTTCACCGAGGACGACGTGGACCAGGTCCTGTGGCGCAACCCCGTCGCCTTCTACGGCCTCAGCGGCCGGCTCCAGCTCGACGTACCGGCCCCGGAAGCCCTGCACGAGGGCAACTCCATCCTCCGCGGCGGGGAGTGAGGCCATGCGCTTCCGCCACCCCGACGGCTCCACCGTCCACCTCTCCTACTGCACCAACGTCCACCCCGCCGAACACCTCGACGGTGTCCTCGCCCAACTGCGCGACCACTGCGAGCCCGTACGGAAACTGCTCGGCCGCGACCGCCTCGGCATCGGCCTCTGGCTCGCCAAGGACGCCGCCCGCGCCCTGATCACCGACCCCGCCCAACTGCGCGGCCTGCGGGCCGAGCTGGACCGGCGCGGCCTGGAGGTCGTCACCCTGAACGGGTTCCCGTACGAAGGGTTCGGCGCCGAAGAGGTCAAGTACCGCGTGTACAAGCCCGACTGGGCCGACCCCGAACGCCTCGCGCACACGAGCGACCTGGCCAGGCTCCTCGCCGCCTTACTGCCCGACGACGTCACCGAGGGCTCGGTCTCCACGCTCCCGCTGGCCTGGCGCACCACCTTCGACGAGGCGGCGGCCCGTACCGCCCACACCGCGCTGACCACCCTCGCCGAACGCCTCGACGGCCTGGAGGAGCTGACCGGCAAGTCCATCAGGATCGCCCTGGAACCCGAACCGGGCTGCACCGTCGAGACCACCGCCGACGCGATCCGCCCGCTGGCCGACATCGCCAGCCACCGCATCGGCATCTGCGTCGACACCTGCCACCTCGCCACGTCCTTCGAGGACCCGGCCACCGCACTGGACGCGCTGGAAGCGGCCCACATCCCCATCCCCAAGGCCCAGCTCTCCGCCGCCCTGCACGCCGAACACCCGCACCTGCCCGAGGTACGCGAAGCCCTCGCCGCGTTCGCCGAACCCCGCTTCCTCCACCAGACCCGCACCCGCACCGCCACCGGACTGCACGGCACCGACGACCTCGCCGAGGCACTCGGGGGAGACGTCCTGCCCGACGGAGCCCCCTGGCGCTCCCACTTCCACGTCCCCCTGCACGCCCCGCCGGCCCCGCCGCTGACCTCCACCCTCCACGTCCTCCAGGACACCCTGGCCCGGCTCGTCGGCGGCCCCGAGCCGCGGACCCGCCACCTGGAGGTCGAGACGTACACGTGGCAGGCGCTCCCGCCGGAACTGCGCCCCCGCTCCCGCGGCCGGCTCGCCGTCGGCATCGCGGCCGAACTCACCCTGGCCCGCGACCTGCTGGTCGACCTCGGCCTCAAGGAGCTGCCATGACGGAAAGCGCGACACCCCCAGCGACCCCCGACAACGCCCCGGACCCCACCCCGCTCCTCGTCCTGGACGTCGTCGGCCTCACCCCGCAACTCCTGCGCCACATGCCCCACTTGACGAAGCTCGCCGCGGCCGGCGCCCAGGCCCCCCTGACCACCGTCCTGCCCGCCGTCACGTGCAGCGCGCAGTCCACGTTCCTCACCGGCACCCTCCCCACCGAGCACGGCATCGTCGGCAACGGCTGGTACTTCCGCGAACTGGGCGACGTCCTCCTGTGGCGCCAGCACAACGGCCTCGTCTCCGGCGACAAACTCTGGGACGCGGCCCGCCGCGCCCACCCCGGCTACACCGTCGCCAACATCTGCTGGTGGTACGCGATGGGCGCGGACACCGACTTCACCGTCACGCCCCGGCCCGTCTACTACGCCGACGGCCGCAAGGAGCCCGACTGCTACACCCGGCCGCCGGCCCTCCACGACGAACTCACCGAGGAACTGGGCACGTTCCCCCTCTTCCACTTCTGGGGCCCCGGGGCCGACCTGGTCTCCTCCCAGTGGATCATCGACGCCACCCGGCACATCGTCCGCACCCGCAAGCCGGACCTGGCCCTGTGCTACCTCCCGCACCTGGACTACGACCTCCAGCGGTTCGGCCCCGACGACCCCCGCTCGCACCGGGCCGCCGCCGAACTCGATGCCGCCATGGCCCCGTTGCTCGCGGACGCGGCCACCGAGGGCCGTACGGTCGTCGCCCTGTCCGAGTACGGCATCACCAAGGTCTCCCGGCCGGTCGACATCAACCGCGCGCTGCGCCGCGCCGGGCTGCTGGAGGTCCACACCCAGGACGGCATGGAGTACCTGGACCCCATGACCTCCCGGGCGTTCGCCGTCTCCGACCACCAGATCGCGCACATCTACGTGCGCCGCCCCGAGGACCTCGACGCCACCCGCGAGGCCCTCCGGGACCTCGCCGGCATCGACGAGATCCTGGACGACCAGGGCAAGAAGAACCACGGCCTGGACCACCCGCGCTCCGGCGAGCTCGTCGCGATCGCCGAGCCGGACGCGTGGTTCACGTACTACTACTGGCTCGACGACGAGCGGGCGCCCGACTTCGCGCAGCTCGTCGAGATCCACCGCAAGCCGGGCTACGACCCGGTCGAGCTGTTCATGGACCCGCTCGACCCGTACGTACGGCTCAAGGCGGCCAAGGCCATCGCCCGCAAGAAGCTGGGCATGCGCTACCGGCTCGCGGTGGTGCCCCTGGACCCCTCGCCCATCCGCGGCAGCCACGGGCGGCTGCCGGACAGCGACGACGAGGGCCCGCTCGTCCTGTGTTCCACGCCCCGTTCCCTCGGCGACCGGGTGGCGGCCACCGAGGTGAAGTCCCTGCTCCTCCACCTCGCCGGACTGGACTGACACCGGACCCCACGACCGCCGGGCCCCACGACCACCGGACCGTACTGATCACACAGCACGGAGAATCAGAAGGAGTTCCGCGATGAGCCGCAAGAAGACAGCCGACGCCGACCTCGCCCGTACCCTCAGCAGACGCAACATGCTGGGTGTCGCGGCCGGCGCCACCGCCGCCGCCGTCCTGGGCGCCGCCGCCGCCACTCCCGCGGCGGCCCAGGGCCACGGGCACGGCCACGGGCATGAGCACGGCCATGGCAAGGGCACGCCCGTCCTGCCGCCCGGCCGGCTCGGCATCCAGCTCTACTCGCTGCGCGACAAGGTCTCCTCGCTCGGCTTCGCCAAGGTCTTCGACGAGCTGGAGCGGTTCGGCTACGACGAGATCGAGTACGCGGGCTACACCCAGGGCACCGGCGCCATCTCCCTGCCCGAACTGAGGAAGCTGGCCAGGGACCACGGGCTCAAGGGCATCGGCAGCCACGTCAACTACTACGACGACAACAACCCCAACGCGTACAGCTTCGCCCAGAACCTCACGAAGGTGCTGGACGACGCCCAGGCCCTGGGCCTGCCGCACGTCGGCACGGCGTCGGGGCCGTTCCGCTACGGCTCCACCGTCGACGCCTGGAAGCGCGCCGCCGAGGACTTCAACACCTACGGGGCCGCGGCGAAGAGGCGCGGGCTGAAGTTCTACCAGCACAACCACGCCGAGGAGTTCTCCTTCGCCACCGACCAGCCCGACGTCCGGCTCTACGACGTCCTGCTCGCCGAGACCGACCCCGACCTGGTCTTCCTGGAGATGGACATCTACTGGGCCTACGCCGGCCAGTTCCGGTTCAGCAGGACGGTCACCGGGAAGCCGCGTCCCTTCGACCCGCTGCGGTACGTCCTCCAGCAGCCGGACCGCTACCCGCTCTTCCACGTCAAGGACGGCATCGAGGACATCGCGGCCCGCGACGGGTACCGGATGGTGGACGTCGGCGACGGCGACATCGACTACAAGCGGTTCATCTCGGCGGTGAACAAGACCCGCGGCGGGCGCCGTGACCACCACTGGCAGGTCGAGCACGACCAGCCGGTGGACTCGATCGCGTTCGCCCGCAAGTCGTCCGCGCACCTGCACGGCCTGCGCGAAAGGCGCTGACCGTACCGGGGGACAGCCCCGGAAAACCCGCGGAGGGCGGTGCCACGCACGGCACCGCCCTCCGACGTTGGTTGTTCTCGCGCCCTTACCCGCTGACGGGCTGGGCGTCCTGCAACACCGGTTTACCCTTCGGATAACCGGGGTTGCGCAGGAAGAGCGCCAGGCCCGCCGCTATCAGGGACAACACCCCGGCGAGGATGTACGCCCCGTCGTAGCCCCAGTGGTCCACGGCCATCGAGCCGAGGCCGCCTCCGAAGAGACCACTGATGACCTTGCCGCTGTAGGCGATCCCGTAGTTGGTGGCGTTGTAGTTCTCCCCGAAGTAGTCCGGCGTGAGTGCCGCGAACATCGGGTAGAACGCACCGCCGCCGAATCCGGAGATGAAGGCGAACAGCAGGAAGAAGAACTCGTTCTTGCTGTTACCGGCCCACAGCACACCGAACTGGGAGAACCCGAGCACGAGGATCACGAAGATCAGCGCGTTCTTGCGGCCCCAGATGTCGGAGAGCCATCCCACCACTCCTCGCCCGATGCCGTTGACCACGGACAGCACACCGGCCGACGAGGCGGCGACGAGCGGACCGAAGCCCACCTCCTTGGCGAACGGCACCTGGAAGGAGATACCGAAGATGGAGACTCCGGCGGTGATCACCAGCAGCACCCAGATGAGCGGGAGCATGCCGGTCTTCAGGGCTTCCACCGGCCGGTACTGCTTGGTGGCCGGCGGGTTCTTGAGCAGGCTCTGAGCGGTCTTGCTACCCGCGGTGATCTTCAGCGGATCGATCTCGGCAGGCCACCAGTTCTGCGGCGGGTCCTTGAAGAACCAGGCGCAGGCGGCCACCACGATCAGGACGTAGATCCCGATCAGGTCGAGCACCGTGTGGAAGTTGCTCGTGTCGAACGCGAAGTTGAAGATGAAGATGAACGGGACGGCGCCGTAGGCGAATCCGCCGTTGACGAAGCCCGTCTTCCCACCGCGTCGTTCCGGGTACCACTTGCCCACCATGTTGATGCAGGTGGAGTACACGAATCCGGAGCCGATGCCGCCGAGCACACCGAATCCCAGGATGGCGCCGAAGACGCTGTTCACGTGGGAGATCGACAGGAAGCCCAGGAGCGCGAGGACCGACCCGATGAACATGGCCTGACGCGCTTTCAGGATTCCCTTCTCCCGCATCCATCCGGTCGGGAAGGAGACCCCGGCCTGGAAGAAGGTCCAGACGCTGAGGATCCAGAAGGTGTTGCTCTGACTCCAGCCATGGGCCGCCGAGAGAGTGTCCTCGGCAGATCCGTAGGCGTACTCGAAGACGCTGATGGCCATCATCGCGGCCCACGGCAGGTACACCATGAACTTGCGCGAGTGACCGAGAATCTCGCGGTCGGTCTCGCCGATGCGGTACACGCGGCCCTTGGCGTCAGTGACGTTGCGGTACCCCGGCCCGCCCGCGTCGGCCTTGGTGGCCGACGCGGACGTACCAGAGAGTGGTTCCTCTGTCATTTAGGCTATCTCCCGGCCTATGGGGGGTGTCTTGTCGAGTGGTGCGGTGTCCGACCGTCCCGGCGCCTTCAGGAAGGTCGCGAGTACGGCCGAGGCCAGGCCAATGCTTCCGGCGATGATGAAGGCGCCCTCGTAGTCCCAGGCGGCCACCACCACCGCTCCCATGCCCGAGCCGACGAGGCCCGAGATGAGCTTGGAGCTGTAGACCATGCCGTAGTTGGAAGCGTTGTTGTTCTCCCCGAAGTAGTCCGCCGTCATCGCCGCGAAGAGCGGGAAGATCGCGCCACCGCCGAAGCCGGAGACCATCGAGCAGAACAGGAAGAAGGGCATGCTGCCCATGGTTCCGGAGATCAGCACGCCGAACTGCGCGCTGCCGAGGACCAGACACACGATGATCAGGGTGTTACGGCGTCCGTACTTGTCGGAGATCCAGCCGATCACACCACGACCCGTGCCGTTGACTATTGCCTTGAGCGACATCGCGGTGGCCACGATCCCGCCCGCGAACCCCATGTCCTTCCCGAAGGGCACCTGGAACGCGATTCCGAAGATGTTGATCCCGGCGGTGCAGAGCAGGCAGAACCACATCATCCACAGCACAGGAACGCGTGCGGCTTCACGCGGCGTGTACTGCTTGACGGCCGGCGGGTTCTTCTCCATGGCGCGGCGGACCCGGGGGTCCTCCGACGTCTTGAGCGGGTCCGCGCCCTTCGGCCACCAGAACTTGGGCGGGTCCTTGAAGAACCAACCCGCGGAGGCGACGACCAGGCAGCAGATCACACCGACACTGACGAGGACCGTCTTGTAGTTCGTCAGGTCCATGTACGAGGTGAAGAGGAAGACGAACGGCACGGAGCCGTAGGCGAAACCGCCGTTGACGAGGCCGGTCTTGCCACCCTTCCGCTCCGGGTACCACTTGCCGACCATGTTCACGCAGGTCGCGTAGACAAGTCCGGCTCCGATACCGCTGAACATCCCGAAGCCGATGTACGCCACGATCACGTGCGGCGCGTAGGCCAGGGAGAGGTAGCCCAGCAGCGTACCGAGGGCACCGAGCATCATCGCGTACCTGGCGGGGAGCTTGCCGCTCTCACGGAGCTGTCCCGCCGGGAAGGCCACGGCCGCCTGGAAGAAGATCCAGACACCCATGAGCCAGAAGATGTGCCCGCTGTTCCAGAGGTGCGCCTCGTGGAGGGTGTCCTCCGCGGAGGTGAACGCGTACTCCGACGAACTGATGCCCATCATTCCCAACCACGGGAAGAGCACCATCGTCCATCGTGGACGGCCCATGATGTCCCGGTCGGTCTCACCGATCCGGTACACCCGGCCGTTGTGATCCGTCACCTCCTTGAAGGGTACGGCTGTAGTGATCTGAGTGGTTGTCATTGTGTTGCTTCCCCTTGCGTCGAAAGAGCTGGCCAGCGCCCCCTGTCCAAAAACTTTCGTTGCTCGCTCGGGCTGATCAGGTCATGAATCGGCCTCCCCACGTTTCCCGGTCGTCGGCGCCGGTGAGCAGTCCCGCTGCTCGCGCCCACTGGTGTTTCGCCCCGAGCGCCTCGACCGGCTTCTCGGTGGTATGGGGGGAGACGACGATCGTCCGCCCGTGGCCGGGGACCGGCGCGTGGGTACGCGGGTCCTCCAGGCCGGGCATGATCGCCGGCTCGTCGGTGCACGGCGGCTCACCCAGGCCGCGCGCCGCCGCGACGGGCTTCGAGGGGATCGCGGAGATCGCCACATCCGGCACACCCGGAACATCCATGACGCTCTTGTACGCCTTATGGACGAGAATGTCACCGGTTCCGACGGCTCTGACCGCGTCCGAGGCGTCGTCGGCGTCCGGGGTGTCCCCGGCGGGGGCGGCGTCCAGGAGGGCGCGTACGGCCTCCTGGATCGGTGGTGTCGTGCCCATCGCTAGATGACCCCGCTCGTCTTCAGCAGGAGCAGTTCCTCGGCGTCCAGGCCCAGCTCGCCGGCGTACACCTCGTCGTTGTGTTCGCCGAGGAGCGGCGAGGTGACCATGTCGACGGGGGAGTCCGACAGCTTCAGCGGGCTCCCGACCGTCGTGAACGAGCCGCGCTCCGGGTGCGGGACCTCGACGACCATGTCGTTGGCCGCCAGGGAGGCGTCCTCGATGATCTCCTTGGTGGAGAGGATCGGGCCGCACGGGATGTTGTGGGCGTTGAGCTTCTCCAGCACCTCCCACTTGGGGATGGTGGAGGTCCACTCCTCGATGAGCTGGAACATCTTGCTCAGCTTGGGCAGCCGGGCCTCGGGGGTCGCCCACTCGGGGTCGTCCGCCAGCTCGGGCCGCCCGATCATCGCGGTGAGGGGCTTCCAGCCGACCGGCTGCACGATCACGTACACCCAGTCGTTGGGACCGCCGGGCGCGGTCCTGACCGCCCAGCCGGGCTGTCCGCCGCCGCTCGCGTTGCCGCTGCGGGGGACGTCGTCGGCGAAGTCCTCGTTCGGGTACTCGGCGAGCGGTCCGCTCGCGAGCCGCTGCTGGTCGCGGAGCTTCACCCGGCACAGGTTGAGCACGGCGTGCTGCATCGCGACGTTGACGCGCTGGCCGCGGCCGGTGGCCTCGCGCTGGTAGAGCGCGGCCAGGATGCCGGCGACGGCGTGGATGCCGGTGCCCGAGTCGCCGATCTGGGCGCCGGTCGCCAGCGGCGGACCGTCCTCGAACCCGGTGGTGGACATGGACCCGCCCATGGCCTGGGCGACCACCTCGTACGCCTTGAAGTTGGTGTACGGGCCTTCGCCGAAGCCCTTGATCGAGGCGTAGATGATCCGCGGGTTGATCTCCTGGATCTTCTCCCAGGTGAAGCCCATGCGGTCGATCGCGCCGGGACCGAAGTTCTCGACCATGATGTCGGAGCGGCGGATGAGTTCCGTGAGGATCTCCTTGCCGCGCGGGGTCTTGGTGTTGAGGGTGATGCTGCGCTTGTTGCAGTTGAGCATGGTGAAGTACAGCGAGTCGACGTCGGGGATGTCGCGCAGCTGCTTGCGGGTGATGTCGCCGGTGGGCGCCTCCACCTTCACCACGTCCGCGCCGAGCCAGCCGAGCAGCTGGGTGGCGGAGGGGCCGGACTGGACGTGGGTCATGTCCAGTACCCGGATGCCTGACAGGGCTTTCGTTCCTGGCGGTGTCTCAAGAGCCTGGGTCATCGGGGGGCTCCTCTGCTTGCCATCGTCTGGGTCGTGGTTCCTGGGGCGCTCGACGCTGCCCCGGTCACGGGCGATTCGTAGAGCCGTGCGGGAGACGTGGTGTCCGGCGCGCCGTCGTAGCACTGCCGGAACGCCGTCGACACCGTGGCGGCGCGTGACGCGTCCGGCCCGGTCGCGGCGGTCCGGCCGCCGGCTCCCGCGAGGACCTCCGTGCCGGTGGGCAGGAGGGTCTCGATCGGCGAATGACCACCGGAGATGCGTGCCTGGCGGGTGTCGGCCACGGGCAGTCCAGTCCCTTCATAGGGGGGAGCCACTGCGCTCCCGGTACATTGCATACAGTCTACGAATACTGTATGAAGCTTGTTATCTCGCATTCGGTGGGTCATGTCCAGAGGGCGAACAGCACTTTCGCCAAAAATGGGAGCCGACATGGATCTGTATGAGCACGAGGCAAGAGAGTTGTTCGCGGACCACGGGATCGCGGTGCCGGAGGCCGAGGTGGTCTCGCTGGCGAAGGAGGCGGGCCCGGCGGCCGAGCGCCTCGGGGGCCGGGTCGTCGTCAAGGCGCAGGTGAAGACCGGGGGCCGGGGCAAGGCGGGCGGCGTGAAGTTCGCGGCGGACGCGGCGGCGGCGCAGTTGACCGCCCGCCAGATCCTCGGGATGGACATCAAGGGCCACACGGTTCGCAAGGTCATGCTGGCCCGGCCGGTCGACATCGAGGCCGAGTACTACGTGTCGTTCGTGCTCGACCGGGCGGCCGGAGCCTTCCTCGCCATCGCCTCCGCGGAGGGCGGGATGGAGATCGAGGAGGTCGCCGCCACCCGCCCCGAGGCGGTCGCCCGGATCCTCGTCGACCCCGCCGAAGGGGTCACGCCGGCCAAGGCCGCGGAGATCGCGGAGGCGGCCGGGCTGCCCGCCGCGACCGCCCCGGTGATCCAAGCTCTTTACCAGGTCTTGGTACGGGAGGACGCCGTTCTGGTCGAAGTAAACCCATTGGTACGTACAACAGATGGGCTGATTATCGCCCTCGACGGCAAGATCACTCTTGACGACAACGCGCGCTTCAGGCAGGCGCGCTGGGGCGACACCGAGACCGACCCGGGCGACGATCCCCTGGAGGTGGCCGCCGCCGCCAAGGGCCTCAACTACGTCAAGCTCGACGGCGGGGTCGGCGTCATCGGCAACGGCGCGGGCCTCGTCATGTCCACCCTGGACGTGGTCGCCGGCTGCGGGGCCGAGCCGGCGAACTTCCTCGACATCGGGGGAGGGGCGTCCGCCCAGGTGATGGCGGACGGCCTGTCCGTCATCCTCTCCGACCCGGACGTGAAGTCCGTGTTCGTCAACGTCTTCGGCGGCATCACCGCGTGCGACGCCGTCGCCGAGGGCATCGTCCAGGCCCTGGAGTCCGTACAGCTGACCAAGCCGCTCGTCGTCCGGCTCGACGGGAACAGCGCCGCCAGGGGGCGCGAGATCCTGGAGGACCGCGCGCACCCGCTCGTACAGCAGGTCACCACCATGGACGGGGCGGCCCGACAGGCCGCCGTACTGGCGAACGCCGGATAAGGAGAGACACCATGGCGATCTTCCTGACCAAGGAGAGCAAGGTCCTCGTCCAGGGCATGACCGGCGGGGAGGGCATGAAGCACACCCGCCGCATGCTCGCCGCCGGCACCGACGTCGTCGGCGGCGTCAACCCGCGCAAGGCCGGCCGGACCGTCGACTTCGACGTCCCCCAGGACGTCGAGGGCCTCGGCGCCACCCCCTTCTCCGTCCCCGTCTTCGGATCCGTCCGCGAGGGCATCGAGGCCACCGGCGCGAACGTCACCGTCGTGTTCGTCCCGCCGCCCTTCGCCAAGGCCGCCGTCATCGAGGCGGTGGACGCGGGCATCGAGCTGGCCGTGGTCATCACCGAGGGCATCCCCGTGCACGACTCGGTCGCCTTCCACGCGTACGCCAAGAAGCACGGCACCCGGATCATCGGCCCCAACTGTCCCGGCCTGATCAGCCCCGGGCAGTCCAACGCCGGCATCATCCCCGCCGACATCGCCGCCAAGCCGGGCCGGATCGGGCTCGTCTCCAAGTCCGGCACCCTGACCTACCAGTTGATGTACGAGCTGCGCGAGATCGGCTTCTCGTCGGCCGTCGGCATCGGCGGCGACCCCGTCGTCGGCACGACGCACATCGACTGCCTCGCCGCGTTCGAGGCCGACCCCGACACCGAACTCATCGTGCTCATCGGTGAGATCGGCGGAGACGCCGAGGAGCGCGCGGCGGCCTACATCGCCGACCACGTGACCAAGCCGGTCATCGGCTACATTGCCGGCTTCACCGCGCCCGAGGGCAAGACCATGGGCCACGCCGGCGCGATCGTCTCCGGTTCCGCGGGCACCGCGGAGGCGAAGAAGAAGGCGCTGGAAGCGGTGGGGGTACGGGTCGGCTCGACCCCGTCGGAGACGGCGAGGCTGGTCCTGGACCGGCTGGCCGTGCTCCACTGACGGAGCGTGCGCGCGTCATCACGCGGTGAACGCGCCACCGTACAACTGAACAGCACCACCTCGGGGAGCACCGCTCCCCACACGGCACCACCGCCACACAGCACCACCGCCACACGGCACCATCACACCGCACCACTCACACGCAGGCGGCCCGGCGGCCCACCACCTCCCACCGGCCCGGTACCACCGCCCGACACCGTCGGGTCACCCGACCACCCCGCGGTACCCATACCCGTACACGTCACTCGTGCTCGTACCCGTATACCCGCGGCATTCGTGCCGAGCCACGCACATCCCGCCTCCCTCGAGCGGAGACTCACCATGGCACCTACGTCCAACCTCCAACTCAAGCCCGGAACAGCCTGGTCCGACGCGTGGCGCCGCAGCCTCGCCGTCGCCCCCGAGGCCTTCCGCGACGACCGCGTGCTCAACCTGTGGGCGTCGGCCTGGCAGACCGAAGGACGGGCCCTGCCCGCCACCAGTCCCGTCGACGGCAGCCCCATCGCGGGCCCGCCGCGGCTGGACGCCACCACCGCCCAGCAGGCCGTGCGGGCCTCGCTGGACGAGCACCGCGCCTGGCGGCACGTGCCGCTGCCGGAGCGCAAGGCGCGCGTCACCGCCACACTCGACGCGCTCACCGAACACCGCGAACTGCTCGCCCTTCTCCTGGTCTGGGAGATAGGCAAGCCCTGGCGCCTCGCCCAGGCCGACGTCGACCGTGCGATCGACGGCGTGCGCTGGTACGTCGACAACGTCGACCGGATGCTGGAGGGCAGGACCCCGCTGGCGGGCCCCGTCTCCAACATCGCGAGCTGGAACTACCCGATGTCCGTCCTCGTGCACGCCATGCTCACGCAGGCGCTGGCCGGCAACGCGGTGATCGCCAAGGCCCCGACCGACGGCGGGGTCGCCTGCCTGACCCTGGCGAGCGCGCTCGCCGTGCGGGAGGGCATCCCCGTCACCCTGGTCAGCGGCAGCGGCCGCGACCTCTCCGAGGCGCTCGTCCGCTCGCCGGAGATCGGCTGTGTCTCCTTCGTCGGCGGCCGGGACACCGGCGCCGACATCGCGACCGCCGTCGCCGACCTGGGCAAGCGGCACGTCCTCGAACAGGAGGGCCTCAACACCTGGGGCGTCTGGAACAACAGCGACTGGGACGCGCTCGGCGCCGTCATCCCCAAGCTGTTCGACTACGGGAAGCAGCGCTGCACGGCCTACCCCCGGTTCGTCGTCCAGCGCTCGCAGTTCGCGGACTTCCTCGGGGCGTACCTCCCCGCAGTCCGCTCCATCAAGGTGGGCCACCCGCTCGCCGTCGCCCACCCGGACGACCCGCTGCCCGAGCTGGACTTCGGCCCGCTCATCAACGCGGCCAAGGCCAAGGAGCTGGGCGACCTGGTCTCCGTGGCCATCGAGCGCGGGGCCGTCCCGCTGCACCAGGGCGTCCTCGACGAGGCGCGCTTCCTCCCCGGCCAGGACACCAGCGCGTACCTCGCGCCCGTCACCCTGCTGGGGCCGCCCCCCTCGTCCCCGCTGCACCACGCGGAACCGTTCGGCCCGGTCGACACCATCGTCCTGGTCGACACGGAGGCGGAGCTGCTGGCCGCGATGAACGCCTCGAACGGCGCGCTCGTCGCCACCCTCTCCACCGACGACCCGGCGACGTACGCCCGGCTCTCCCCGCAGATCCGCGCCTTCAAGGTCGGCCACGGGAAGCCCCGCTCCCGGGGCGACCGCGAGGAGCTGTTCGGCGGCTTCGGCCACTCCTGGCGAGGAGCCTTCGTCGGCGGAGAACTGCTGGTCAAGTCGGTGACGGACGGCCCCGAGGGCGAACGCTCGCCGGGCAACTTCCCCGACTACCACCTGATGCCCTGACCTGACCCGCCCGCGGTCGGGGGCCCCGCCCCCGACCGCCTCGGATCCCCTGCCGTCCGGGCTGGAAACAGACGCCCGCCCGGCAGGTCCCGGCACCGGGCCGCCCCCCGGCCACCCCGCGGAGCGCCCGGTGCCGCTCCAACGCACCCGCGCGCCCTTGACCACCGGATATACGGGTGAGGAGCACCCCGATCCCCTGGTATCGTTGACCCCGTCGCCGCGAGCACAACCGCGGTCAGACCACTCGTCCGGGTGGCGGAATGGCAGACGCGCTAGCTTGAGGTGCTAGTGCCCTTTATCGGGCGTGGGGGTTCAAGTCCCCCCTCGGACACTCAGAGGGGACGTTCACAAGATCGTCCTGAAGCGTTCACGAATAACCGGTGGAGTCATGTGACTCACCGGTATTTCGTCGTTCCTGCGCCTCCGGATGTACCAGCACAGCACTCCGTCCGAGCGGTACGGCCGTTGGACCCTGGCTCCGGGACGGGCCCCCACCGGCATCGTGCCTGCCCGCCTTGAGTGGCGGCGTGACGGTGAGACGAGCCGTCACGTGTCGAGTGGGAACAGGCGACTGATCAACTCCGGGTAGCTGAGGCCTGCTTCGCCGAGAATCTTCCTGAGAGCTTCCGGCGGGCCCATCTGCAGGGAGGTCGGAGAACCGATGCGGCCGGGTACCGCGGAAAGGTCGCCGCCGCTGAACCGTGATTCCGGTGTGGCAGGGAGTCGTACCTGGTAGGTGCGCCAGACGCGTGCCGGGGGATTCAGCAGGACCAGGTAGGGGTCCGCCCACGCCATGAAGGCCCAGCGGTTCTTGCCACGGGCTCGTACAAGCACGCCGTCGGCGTGGTGCCGCCCGAGTCGTTCGGCCGCCTTGGCCACGACCGGAAGCGGATTGCCGAAGGAGCCCGTGATCTCCCAGAGCCCGTCCTCGCACACGACCGACCAGCCGGCTGCGGTGAGCCCCTCGATCACCTCCGCGTAGGGGTCGTCTCCCTGCGCCAGAGCGATGAGTCTGTCCACCTCGCTCCAGGGCGCGACGCGGGCGAGCGCCCGCTCCGGCGCGATCATCAGGTCCTCCGCCTCGGCCGGCTCGGCACGCGCGATCATCGCCTTGCTGCCGTGCCAGGCACGGGCCGCGAGTACGTCGTGCTCCCCGCCGCCGGTGAAGGTGGCGTCCTGGACGAGCAGTGTCATCGCCACGGCTGCCACCGCGTCCAACCGGCGCAGGGTCTCGGGCGGAGCATCGTGGACCGCCCCGGCCGCTGGGTCTTCGGAACGGAGTGCTTCGAGGAGGCGGCTGAGTCCGTCGCGCCAGCTCTGGTCCTGTTCGTCCCAGACTCCGGCGGCCAGGAGCTGGATGTACAGGCCGGCCACGAGCAGCCTGACCGGAACCGGTGCCGCGGTCGAATCGTCAGCGCCTGTGAGCGCCGTGACCCAACGCTTGGCCCAGGTGCGACAACGGGCACGCTGCTCTGGCGCGACGTACGGGACGAGCGGCTCGCTGGTGGCGGGGAAGTTCTCCTCCTCCGTCTCGTCCCCGTGCGTTTCGTCGTCCTCCTCCCGCACGCCAACGGTGACCGTCGACACGATCCAGCGCGACGACGGTGCCTGCGGCAGGTCGAGCTGCGAGGTGCCGAACGCCAGATCCGCCAACGGCGCCCCGATCATCCGGCGGCAGTCGGCGAGGTAGGCGTCCCAGCGGTCGACGCCGCTTGATGTCACCGAGCCCGCTGCCGTGTCTCCCACGGGGCTCACCCGGGGACCGGACGTTCCGGCGGTGAGCTCGCGAAGGCGCAGCAGATCGGCTTCGAAACGGCGTGCGGCACGCTCGTCGGCGAACAGGGTCTGCGCCGTGTAGTCGTATCTCAGCCGGGGACCGCTGTCGGCGCTGTGGTGTCGTGCGCAGTGCACGGGGCTGTAGACGAAGACCACGGCGGATTCGGCGGTGGTGCCGTCAGGACGGTCGCACGTGGCGCGAACCGCCGCACCAGGAACCTCGGTCAGCGGGAAGGACCAGCCCGCGGCCCCCGCCGGAATGGTTCCGGTCTGCGTCCAGGAACCCGGTGAACCGTCCGGAGACGTGCTGATCACCACGGGCAGGGGCTGGGGGTGCGCCAGAGAGACGTGCAGGCCTTCGCTGTCCGTCTTCGCGCCGAGGAGGACGAGCGTGTAACGGGTGGACTGGAAGGGCCGGATGGTGCGACCCGTCAGGCTCGCGAGTGAGGTGATGCGCCCCTGTTCGGGAAGTAGCGGCGCTGTGCCGGCGGCGAGTACGGCGAGCTCGCAGTTGCCGCCGTCCCGGGTGCTCGTGCACAGCGCGGCGCGGGTGAGGTTCGGGCTCCCGGTGAGAGCGTATCGGCTGCCGCCGGCCTGCCATTCGACGAATTTGCCGTGCCGCATCCGAGTCTCTTCAAGGAATCGGATCTGCGCGTCGAAGCCGCCGAGTGCCCTCTTGATCGCTCCGGCGTCGTAGCTGGACCAGCGAGGCTGGAGCCCGAGGATGGTGCGGCGGGGTGTCAGACGGTCGACCAGCGCGCCGAGGGCATGACCGGCCTCGTCGACGAACGGGGCGTACGCGTGCAGTTCGTCCACAGGACCGAGCGGCAGTTGGTCCAGCAGACTCTGCTGGAGGTTGTGCAGAAGCCGGGCACCTGATTCCGGTCCGGCCGGGGCGTTGACATGCCGTTCGGTCAGAAGCGCGGCCAGTTCCGCCAGATGACTCGTCGACCAAGGGGCCAGTTCCACGGCGGAGGGCAGTGTCTCAAGCCAGTCGGCGAGGTCGGCCAGGAGCGCGTGGGAATCGTCGTCCTCGGTCTCCACCAGCGTCCACAGTTCGTCGTTGGCGCCCCAGCCGGACAGCGTCGGGTTCCCCGAACCCACCGCGAGCCGGCAGGCGTGTTCTCCGACCAGAAGGACGACCTTGGGGTGGAACGCACGCCGGCAGGAGGCCAGGCCGTGCAGATAACTGCGGCCGGCCAGGCGCACATCGACCGGGTCGTACAGCCCTTGGGCCGCATCGCCGATCACCGCGGTGCGGGCACCCAGGCCGCGGGCGACGGGTATGGCGACCTTCTCCAGGAAGGGAAGATCAACGGTGAAACCGAGGAAGAGCACTTCGTGCAGTGCTTGCTGATCGCTGCGTTCGCTCCACTCTCTCAGCAGCGTGACGGGGGATGCGAACCGAGTGTGGTGTGCCGCGCTCATGGGTTTGTCTCCAGGATTCGCAACCCCTCCTCGGTGACGCTGTGGCAGTTGTCGCTGAGGGCGAAAAGCCCCAGCTGCGCCGCCAAGGAGCCCAGTTGGGGGATGCGGGTGCCGATGTCGGAGTCGCCTTCGTCACCGGTCTTGAAATAGCGCTCGTTGCGAAGGTGCAGACGGGAGAAGATCTTCAGCCCGCCGGTCGCGGGGTCGGTGCGCAGCTTCGCGAGGGCGACTCTTCGGGACTGGGCGAGCATGTCGTCCACCAGCCGGGCGGCCAGGTCGCGGACCGGCCGGTCGGCGTAGTCGTCGAGGAGGCCGTCGACCCACGTCGGGTCGAGGAACTCGGCCCGGTGTCGCTGACGGCCCAGGAAGACGGCCCGTACGTCGTCCGGCAGATGACCCTCTCGGGAGCGCAGCGCACCCACCATCAGCAGCAGCACATTGGTCATCGGGGCACCGGCACCCTGCGTCAGGAGTTGCCGTTCGGCAGGCAACAACTGACCTGCCGCGTTCTCGAGCGGAGGCAGATCGTCCAGGACACGCCGTACCTTCGCGTCCGGGGCCTGTTGCGCCAGCCAGTCGCGCAGTTCCCCGGGCGACCGGTCCGCCTCGCCGTCCTTGGAGCCGACACCGGCCACCAGCGCCGCCCACAGCCGGCGCCAGGCGCCGACGGAGTATTGGCGCAGCAATACTCCCCGCCAACCGGCCGTCTCGGGAATCGCCGCCAGAACGGGATCTGTCGTCGCCTCGTCACCGAACGCCACCGCGGAGCGCAGCGTCTCCTGATACCCGCCGCCCTCAGGACCGCGGAGATGGATCGCCCGGCCGAGGATACGGAGGGTCGCACGCCGAGTGCGGTCGGACGCCTCCCAGTCCCCGTCTGCGTGGGTTCCTCCTCCGCGAGTTGCGGTCAGCACGTCCGTCAGCCATTCCCGCTCGGCCGGACAAGGGACACCAAGAGCCGCCTGCCCCAATGTCTCCAGGTCGGCGAAGGGCACGACGTCCCGCTCCGCGAGAGACAGCAGAGGTGCGAAGAGCTTCTTGACCGCGAGAGGGCACGGGTGCCGGCCGGGTCTGAGCACTCCGTCCCGGACGCTCACGGTGCCCAGCACCGTGGCAGGCCCGCCGTACTGGTCCCAAAACCCCCAGCGGCGGGGTGAGTACGACTGATTCAGCCGCTCCTCGTCGGCCGCTGACGCGAGTTCCAGTTCCTCTGTGCAGAAACGCCGCACCCCATCGACCCCGTGGGCAAGCCACGCCGGATCTGCCTCTGTGTGGTATTGGAGCGCCGCCAGCAGGACCTCGCCGCGGCGGACCGCCCGGCGGCACGCGGTGGTGTCCCAAGCGTTGCTTTCCGCGTGCGCCGCGATTGCCGCATACAGCGAGTGGTAACGGATGTAGCGGGTCACCGTGGACACGCCGGGAACCAACGTGTCCACCGCCCGCATCACGGGGCCCTCAACCGCCAGGGGATAACGCCCGGACCGCACACCCAATCCCTCGAGTGCCCATGCCGGCCCGTGGACATCCGCTGTCACTCGCCACCCCTTGTCGGCTGCCGAAGCGTTGCATCGGCAGGAGCTACCTGACTCTGCCTCAGGGTAGGTGCTTACTTCGAGCGTTGTGGTCAGGGCGGCTCCGAGGACAGAGCCCGTAGCCGCATATCCGAGGTTCACGGCGTTCTTGTCGGACGTCAGCCGTACGCTGCCGTTGACAGACTTGGGGGAGACGATGACTGACCATCGCAAGGCAGCGGTTCCGGTGTGGACGCTGGCGACCGACGACGTCCGGGTGCCGGCTTTGGCCGGGGACGGGCTGATGACGGCCGAGCGCCTCGCGGAACTGCGCGGCGTGCTGGCCGCCCTGGCCGACGCGCCGATCGCCACGCTTGAGGTGCATCCGCTGCCCGACAAGCTCGAACGCAGCCGAGGTATCCCGCTCGACGCCGCGAGTCCCCTGGCGCAGCACCTGTCACAGTTCATCACGCAATCGACGCGAAGTTCCCTCACGGCGGCCAGGGCGACGGCTACCGGCGAGAACCTGTACCGCATGGTGGTTCCGGCGAAGGTTGCCGCCCAGTTCGGCCAGGGCATCGTTCGCCCGATGGCGTCGAAGGCGGCGGCCGGCGGCATCCACAGTGCACTGATGAACTCGACGGGCATCGCCGCCAACGCGACGTTCGTGCCGATCGGCAAAGCGGCGGCAGCAGGCGCGGTCGGCGGAGCCGGCGCGACAGCCGGCGTCGTGGCCGCCGGTAGCGCGGCGCTCACCGTGGCCGCGCCGCTCGTGCTCATGGCCGTAGCGGTGGGCGTGAGCGCGCATGCCGACTACAAGCGCCAGCAGGCTGTCGAACACATCACAGAACTGCTGGAGCAGCTGCGCGAGCAGAAGCTCGAAGAGGAGCACAGCGAACTCGACGGCTGCCGCGATGCCATCGACAAGGCCACCGCCATTCTGCTCGACCAGGGCAAGCTCGGAGCCTCCCTGGGGCTGGACTCGGCAGTGCACGCCATCAACACGGCGCTGGGCGCCGCCGACCGCCGCCTTGCCCGGTGGCGGAGCGCACTCGACAAGCTGCCCGAGGACAAGTCCGTCGAGATCAGCGCGCTGGCCAAGTCATTCCCCGGCGTCGACGAGCATGGCGGCGTGTTCCGCGCCCACCTCGAACTCGCCGCCCTGGCCATCGCCCTGAAGCGGCGGGTCGTCGTCCTGCAGGCCGTCGAGCATGCTCAGGACCAACCTGACAACTTGTTCGAGAACTTCGCCCGCGAGCTCAAGCGCGACCAGCAGCGCCTCGACGAGCTGGAGTCGAGCATTGCCGGCGTCCTGGAACGCCTGTCGGCGCTGGAGCTGACAGGTCCGCAAGGTCTGCGTCCCGTCTTCACGACCGGTGAAGTCGATCGCCTGATGCGCGCGGCGAACCGGATCCGCAAGCTGGGCGACGGCGTCATGGTCGACAGCCGCACGAGAGACGTGGCGATCGAGATTGCCCGCGACAAGGACGGCTCGGTGGTCGTGTTCCCCGCGCTGTCCGCATAGGCGTAGGCCCGCTTGCACGCACGTGGTGCGGGGCCGGCGCGACGAGGCCGAGCGTCATCCCGATCCCACATGGCCGGCGCAGCGAGTGGAGCCGGGCTCGCAGAACAGCCCGTACCCGTTCGTGTTGATCGTGATGTCGATGGCCATGTAGGGCTCACGGGTGATCCTGATGGGGGATCCCGCCGGGTCGTTCGTGAGCGCGTCGTTCACCGTGCCGACCGCTTCGTCGGGGGTACGGCCCTGGTGGAGTGTCCCCGTGGCCCTGCCACCCATTTCGCCGCCCTCGTCGCAGGGAGGGGGCGAGTCCGAGCAGGGCACGAGGGTGAGGTAGCGGTAGACGAACGTGCCGTCGGAGGCGATGGTGAGGTTGGCGCCCGACCAGCTCCAGGTCCCGACGAACCGCGCCAGCGGCGCGTTGCCGGCGGGCGGGGGAGGCCGGCGGGGACCCGGGGCGATGTCGCCGACCCAGATCCGGGCGTGGGCCGGATCGGCGGGTCGGCTGCTTAACCCATTTCGTACCGTCGGCGGAGAACCACACGGCCCCGACAGCGGAGTTGTCCGGCGACCGGGCGGACCCGATCGCGACGAAGCCGCTCCCGGCCGCCGCCACGGCGAGCATCCCCTGTCCATGGCGGGCGACGACGCCCACGTCGTCGGTCTCGGCTTCCTGACCCTCTACGGACTCGGCCGAGCCGCTTGATGCCGGAGGGACACCACCCTTAGTCGCAGATCTCCACCGTGCCGACGTAGTCCAGTTTCTTCCTCAGGACGTAGCCGGTCGCGCTTCCCGAGATGACCTCGTCGACGGTGCCGTAATAACGGTCGTCGACCGGCGTGGGGTAGCTCGCGGACTCCTGCCGGAAGAAAAGGGTTCCCGACGTGGCCTCGCCGATCCGTGCCCCCTCGGCGTCCCAGACCTGGGCCCTGTTGTTCAGCCGGTATTGCTGTCGCGACCGGCAGGCACGCGTCGGTGACGGCTTCGGTGGGGGATCCGCGGGTGGGGTGGACGAGGCGGGCGGACTCGGGGCCCGGACCGTGGGCGGAGGCGCGGGCGGAGGAGCCGGTCGTGTCGGTGAACTGCTCGGTGACAGGGTCGGCGACGGACCCGGCGTGGGGGTCTTGGTGACTGACGGGGTCGCCGTCGGTCCCGGTAACGCGGCCGGGGTCGGCGGCGCGGGACGAGCCGACTCCACCAAGGTGTTGTTGTCGCTCAGGAGGACGAGCGCCAACGCCGCCGCCACGAGGCCCGTCGCCCTCCCCGAAAGCCTGTTGTGCTGCACGGCGTGGTCCCCGAACACCACACCCTTGGCGTCGTTCAGGTGAACGGTGTACTGGCTGCCCGGGGTCTCGCCGGAACGCTTTCTTGTCACCGGTCAGTGGAAGTGGTTGTCCTGGCGGGCGTTGTCGCCCATGACGACACCCTTGATCTCGTTCGCGAAGAGGGTGTACCTGCCCACCCGGTGACCGCTCACCGGAGCGCCCGCGGACCCGCCCGCCTCGCCGGGCTCCGTGGCAGGGTGCTCCTCGGCGGCCGGGGCGCCCCGATCACGGCGTACCAGGGAGACCAGTCGCTCCCCGGCGTCCCGCGCGGCCTGCTGGACCGTCTGCGTCATCCCGGCCGTCGCCCCCGCGGCCAAGGCCTGGGCCACCAGTTCCACCTCGGGCATCGCTCCCCCTCCACCGACCTACCGGCCCACATGCCGTTAGAGCGCCCCAGTATGGCCGGGAATCTTCCCCGCCCCCGACCGCGAAAGCGCCCGATTCGGCAGTGACCTCGGCGGATCCCGGATCGAGTTCGCCCGGACGGGTGGCGTCCCCGCCCGGTATCCGGGCGCGCGGTGGTGTGTGTCGGGTGGAATCCTGGCGAATGCCGTCCGCCGTCGGGGGTTCGCGGCTACCCTCGACACCTGACCAGCGCACTGTTCGAAGAGGGGAGCGTGGATGGTGCCCGGGGCCGAGCGGCCGGTCGTTCTTCCTTTGCTCGAACGCGAATCGGAGCTGGCCGCGGCGACACGGGCCGTGGACGCGCTCTGCGGGACCGCTCCCGCCGGTGGGCTGCTCGTCTACCGCGGTGCCGCCGGGCTCGGGAAGACGGCGTTGCTCAACGAGGTGCGGCGGTTCGCCGCGGGGCGGTGTGCCGTGTGGTCCGCGCGCGGCGGCGAGACCGTCACGTCCGTACCGTTCCACGGAGTTCGGCAGCTCCTCCAACCCGCCCTGATCGCCGGTGAGTCCGGGGGCGCGACGGCGGGGGAGACCCTCGACGCGCGGGAACTGCTCGGTGACCGGTACGAGATCGTCGGCCCCGCCCTCGGGATAACCCCGCCCGGCACCCAGCACGCCGACCCGCAGGGTGTCAGGGACGGACTCGACCTCCTGGTCGGGCGGCTCGCCGAGGTGCACGGACCGCTCCTGCTCGTGGTCGACGACGCCCACTGGGCCGACCTGGAGACCCTCGCCTGGCTCGCGTCCTTCGCCCGGCGGCCCAGCGGAGGACCACCCGTCCTCGTCGTCATCGCCTACCGCACGGAAGAAGCCGTCGGCGAGACCGCACGGCACCTCCGGACGCTCGGCACCGCCGCCAGGCTGCGGGTCAGCCTGCGCGCGCTCACCCCCGAGGCCACCGCCGACCTGACCCGCGCCACTCTGGGCGAGGACGCCGACGACCCGTTCTGCCGGGAGGTCTGGGCCGTCACCGGCGGCAACGCGTACGAAACCGTCGAACTGCTCGCCAAGGTCCAGGACAGCGAACTGGCCCCCGTCGAGGACTCGGCGAGCGCCCTGCGCGCCCTCGGCGCCTCCGCGCGCGGCAAGGGACTCATCGCCCGGCTGGAGGAACTGGGCACGGACACCACCAAGTTCGCCTGGGCGGCGGCCGTCCTCGGTACGGACATCTCCCTCGACCTGGCCATCTCCCTGTCCGGACTCGGCTGGGACGAGGCCGCCGAGTGCGCCGAACGGCTGCGCGCCGCCCGCATCCTGGAGGGCACCGACCCGCTGGAGTTCGTCCACCCGCTCATCGCGGGAGCCGTCTACCGGGCCATCCCGCCCGGCATCAGGACCGCGCTCCACGGCCGCGCCGCCTGGGCCGTCACCCGCAGCGGCCGGGGAGCCGCCGCCGCGGCGCCCCACCTCCTGGAGGTCCACCCGGACAACGACGCCGAACTCGTCGGCCAGTTACGCGAGGCCGCGGCCGAGAACCTCGCCGTCGGCGCGCCCGACGCCGCCCGGCGCTGCCTCGAACGCGCCCTCGCCGAACCACCGTTGCCCGCCGTCCGCGCCCAGGTCCTCTACGAACTGGGCTGCGCCACCCTGCTCACCTCCCCGGCCACCTGCGCGCCGCGCTCGACAGCCCCGACCTTGACACCGCGCTCCGGGTCGACGTGGTGTTCCGGCTCGCCCAGGCCCTCACGCACAACAACCAGACCGGAGAGGCCGCGCGGGTCGTCGCCGAGGAGGTGGCCCGCGCCGAACCGGGCCAGGACCGGCTGCGGTTGCAGGCCGCGCACTTCCTCTGGGAGGGCGTCCGGGCCGCGGAGGACAACGGCCCCGCCCGCTCCGGGCGGCTGCGCGAGGTGGCCCGTACGCTCACCGGCCACGACAACTCCGAGCGTGTCCTGCTGATGCTGCGCGCCTTCGACGGCACAGCCCGGGGCGAGAGCGCCGAGGAGATCGTCCAGATCGGTGAACGGGCCCTGGTCGACGGGCGGCTGGCGCCCGGCGTCGGCTGGGCCGACGCCGCGTGGGGCTTCGAGGCCCCGGCCCTGCTCGGCCTGTCCTACGCGTTCGCCGACCGGCTCGACCGGGCCGAGAGCCTGTTCACCGAAGCGCTGCGCGCCTTCGAGATCTCCGGCTGGAGCGGCGGCCATCTCGCCTTCGCCCACGCCCTCGTCGGGTACGTCCACCGCAGGCGCGGCCGTCTCGACGAGGCCGAGATGTACCTGCGCGAGAGCCTGCGCCTGGCCGACCGCGTCGGCGACGGCCTGCCGATGCACTGGGACGCGGCCTGCATGCTCATCGACACCCTCCTCGCCCGCGGCCACGTCGAAGCGGCCCAGGAGGCGGCGGAGCGCCACGCGTTCGCGCCCCCGTACTCCTCCTCCATCGTCATCCCCGACGCCCAGTCCGTCCGGGGCCGGCTGCTCCTCGCCCAGGGCCGGCACGACGAGGCGGTCGCCGAACTGGAAGCGGCGGGGCGGGCGTTGACGGCTCGCGGCCGGCACAACATCGTCATGGCGCCTTGGGCGTGCGACCTCGCGCGGGCGCTCGCCGACACCGACCCGGCCCGCGCGGCGGAGCTCGCCCGGTACGCCCGCGACCGCGCCGAACGCTTCGGTACGGACACCGCCATCGGTGTCGCCCTGTGCTGCGAGGCCTCGGTGACGAAGGGCCCGGCGGCGGTCGGCCTCCTCGCCCAGGCCGTCACCCGTCTCGACGCCTCGCCCTGCGCGTACGAACGGGCGGTCGCCCGCGTCGAGTACGGCATCGCCGCCGGACTCCCCGACGAACTGGGCCGGGGCCTGGATCTCGCGAAGAGCTGCGGCGCCGACGGGCTGGTGGCCCGGGCGGAACAGGCGATGGCGACGATCCTCTGACCCTGGGCCCGGACCCGGGCTCGACCCCGTGCCCGGTCCCGGGCATGACCCTGAGCCCGGACCCGGGCGGGAGCCCACTCACGGACCCGGGCAGGATCCCGCGCACGGATCCCGGCCGGTAGGCTCCATGGCACCCGTGCGCGCCCAGACCAGGAGACCAGCGACGTTGTCCGAGACGACCGGCCCCACCGGACCCGCCACCCTGCGGGCCGACTGCGGCAACTGCTTCGGGCTGTGCTGCGTCGCCCTGACCTTCTCCGTCTCCGCGGACTTCCCCGTCGACAAGAAGGCGGGCGACCCCTGCCGCCACCTCCGCGACGACTCCCGCTGCGGCATCCACGACCGCCTGCGGACCCAGGGCTACCAGGGCTGCACGGTGTACGACTGTTTCGGCGCCGGGCAGAAGGTCTCCCAGGTCACCTTCGGCGGCCAGGACTGGCGCCAGGCGCCCGAGTCCGCCGGGCGGATGTTCGCCGCGCTGCCCGTGATGCGCCAGCTCCAGGAACTCCTCTGGTACCTGACCGAGGCCCTCACCCTCGCACCCGCCCGGCCCCTGCACGCCGAGATCCGCGCCGCCCTGGCCGAGACCGAGCGCCTGACCCGCAGCGCGCCCGACGCCCTGCTGGAGATCGACGTCGCGGACCGGCGGGCGCGGGTCAATCCCCTGCTGCTGCGGACGAGTGAGCTGGTACGGGCCCAGGTCCGCGGCAAGAAGAAGAACCGCAGGGGCGCCGACCTGTTCGGGGCGAACCTCAAGGGCGCTGACCTCCGCGGGGCGGACCTGCGGGGCGCGTACCTGATCGCCGCCGACCTGCGCGGCGCCGACCTGCGGCTGGCCGATCTGATCGGCGCCGACCTGCGGGACGCCGATCTGCACGGCGCCGACCTGACCGGCTGCGTCTTCCTCACCCAGAGCCAGGTGAACGCCGCGAAGGGCGACTCCGCGACCGTCGTCCCGCCCGCGCTGGCGCGCCCCGCGCACTGGTAGCGGCTCAGCGCCGGCCGGGCCGGCGGCGCGCCGCGCGGACGACGAAGAGGGCCGTCGCCGCGAGCGCCGCCGCGCCGATCACCAGCGTCGGCATGAGGTACGAGGCCCCGCTCCCGCCCGCGGCCGTCCCGCTCTCCCGGCCCCCGGACCCCGTCTCGTCCCCGTCGGTCCTGGCCTGGGGCCCGTGCGCCCCGCCGATCGCCCCGGACATGGGCTCGCCCACGACGCCGGACGCCACCCCGTCAGCCCCCTCAGCCCCGCCCGTCTCCTCCGCCCCTGTTTGATCGCGCCGCTCCGTCCGCGGGCCCCGGTCGCCGTCCGCGCGCCCCTCCGGACGGCTCCGCGCCCCGTCCCGTACCGCCTTTGCGGCCGCGCGCGGCGATGCCACCCGGTTCACCGGTGCCGGCCGGAGTGAACCCACCGGGGTGACCTGGCCCGCGGCGTCGAAGCCCCAGTCGAGCAGCGACCTGGCCTCCTCGTACACCGCCTGCGACGCGCCCGACTGCGGGTTCATCACCGTCACCAGCAGCGTCCTGTCCCCGCGCCGGGCGGCGGCGATCAGGGTGTTGCCCGCCCGGGAGGTGTAGCCGTTCTTGACGCCGATCAGCCCCGGGTAACGCTCCACCCCGCCCGCCCCGCTGAGCAGCCGGTTGGTGTTCTGGATGCCGTACGTCCCCTTGTCGCCGGGGAACTGCGCCTCGGCGGTCGAGCTGTACCGTACGAACTCCGCCGAGGCCAGGCCCGTCCGGCCGAACACCGCGAGGTCGTACGCCGAGGACACCTGACCCGGCTCGTCGTACCCGTCGGGGGACACGACATGGGTGTCGAGCGCGCCCAGCCGCCGCGCCTTCTCCCGCATCTGCGTCACCGTCGAGTCCCAGCCGCCGTTCATCGCGGCGAGGACCCGTACCGCGTCGTTGCCCGAGCTGAGGAAGACACCGCGCCACAGGTCGGCGACCTTGTACGACTGCCCGGGGATCACCCCCACCAGGCTGCTGCCCTCGCCGATCCCGGCGAGGTCGTCCTCGGTCACCGTGTGCCGGGCGTGCTCGGACAGGTGGGGCAGGGCCGTCACGGCGAAGAGGGTCTTGAGGGTGCTGGCGGGCGGCAGCCGGCGGTGGGCGTCGCGCGCGGCCAGGACATCGCCCGTCACGGCGTCGGCGACCAGCCAGGACAGGGCGGAGACGTCGCCGGGGAGCGACGGCGCGCCGGGCGCGGGGCGCACCCGCGTCCCCGGTTCGTACAGCAGCGCGCGGTCGGCGCCGCCGGTCGGACCGGCGGCCGGCGGGACGGGTTCGGTCCGGGCGCGGGCGGCGGCCGGCGAGGGCGCGGGCAGGAGGACCAGCAGGCCGGTGGCGAGGGCCACCGTCCCGCAGAGCGCGGAGCGCGTCACGGATCTGATGATCATTCAGCCACGGTAGGAACGGGCGGCGCTCCTCGCACCGCCGCCTGCGCCGTCCGGAGGTACGGGCGTCCGCCTCTCGTACGTCCGTACGCCGCGTGCGACGGAAGTGGCCGAGGTGACCCGCGCACCCGATCGGGTGATGCGCGGGCCACCTCGGCCGGTGGTCCGTGGGCGGTGGTACGGGGTCGGCGGCGCGTGGTCAGTGATCGGCGGCCGACGTCGGGGCGGGCGAGGTGACCGGGGTGACCGGAGTGGGCGAGGTGACCGGGCCGGTCGGGGCGGCCGACAGGGCCGGGTCCGGGACCTGGGTCGGGTCGGCCTCCGCCATCCGCTCCGGCCCGATGACGTCCAGCAGCTTGAGCCGGTCGGCCTCCGGTGTGCCGGGCGCGGCCGAGCAGGTGACGATCCGCAGGTCGTTGCCCGGCGTGACGAACGTGTCGTGGTCCAGGGCCAGCGGTCCGACATCCGGGTGATGGACGGTCTTGGTGTCGCTGTCGTGGAAGCCGGCGATACGGGAGTTCCACAGCTGCCCGAAGCGGGCGCTGACACGGCGCAGGTCGCCGATCAGGAACCGCAGGTGCTCGTCGGTGGGGTAGCGGGCGGTGGCCGCCCGCAGGTCGGCGACGACGGCCGCCTCGTACCGCGCCTCCTGCTCCAGCGTGTGGCTGACGCGGCTGGGCAGTCCGGCGAAGTGCTGCCAGGCGGCGTTGCGCCCGCGTCCCTGCTGCATGGACGGGTCGCCGAGGAGGGCGGCCCACAACGGGTTCCAGGTGATCAGGTTCCAGGCGGCGTCGTACACCGCGCACGGGGAGCCGCTCAGCTGGCCGAGGAGGCGCCGCACGCTCGGCGGGACGTGGTCCGAGACGTGTCCGGTCGCGGGCGGGGACTGGCCGGCGAGGAGGAACAGGTGCCGGTGCTCCCCGTCGGACAGCCGCAGGGCGCGGGCCAGGGTGGTGAGGACCTGGACGGACGGCGAGGTCGCCCGCCCCTGTTCCAGGCGGACGATGTACTCCACCGACAGTCCGGTCAGCTCAGCCAGCTCCTCCCGGCGGAGGCCAGGAGGCCTGCGGGACTCGTCGGCGGGCAGCCCGGCCTCGGCCGGGGTGATCCGGTCACGCCAGCGGTGCAGGGCCGTGCCCAGCTCTCCGTGTCGGCTCATGCGTCCAGTATCAGGTGGTATGCGCAACCCTGCCCGGCGCCGGACGCCGGGTGCGCCGGGGGCGTGCACGGCTCGCGCGCCGTAATCGGTCACGCGTTCGATAGTCGCACCGATGTGGTCACTCTTCGTGGTGCGGCGGACGCGCAGTGTGCAAACGCGCGAGTCTATGCCTGCATGGCCGGACCGTGCAGGAGGTTGAACGAATATGCCGATGTGGTGATCCGGTCGGGCTAAGCTCTCGCCGAGCGCGCCGAGTTGAGATGAAATCAGGCATTTGTTCGTACCTGTCTGAATCATTCGAATGATCCGACTGAATCGACCGCCAGAGGGCTTACATGGTTCGTGTTGAAGCACCCCCGACTGATCAAGCGCCCCCCGTCGTCCGGGCGTTGGCGCTCCCCGCCGCCCTGATGGTCGCGGCCGCGGCGGCCGCCCTGGCCGCCGTCCCCGCCGCCGCCCGGATACCGGTCGTGCTGTACGGCGCGGTCGCGACCGTCGTCGTCACCTGGTACGCGGCCGAACTGGCCCGGCGCGGCAGGGCGGTCCGAACGCTCCACGAGCACTACGCCCACCGGGTCGCCCTGCTGGAGCGGTATCTCGCCCAGCACGACGAGGAGACCGTACGGCTCGGCAAGGAACTGATGCCCGCCGCGATCTACCGGCTGCGCCAGGGCGAGTCACCCATGGAGGTGATCCGCGTCGTCGTGGACGGCGACGAGAACTACCGCGACCTCTCCCCGGCCCAACGCGCCCTGCTGCGCTCGGTGCTGGACATCGTCGACAACGAGGAAGCCATGCGCGAGTCCGCGCAGCGCTCCTTCGTGAACATCGCCCGCCGCGTGCAGGCGATCGTGCACCAACAGGCGAGCGAGCTGCGGGAGATGGAGGAGCACCACGGCCGCAACCCGGACGTCTTCGACGACCTGCTGCGGATCGACCACGGCACCGCGCTGATCGGCCGCCTCGCCGACAGCATCGCCGTGCTCGGCAAGGCCCGCCCCGGCCGCCAATGGCCCAAGCCCGTCCCGCTGTTCAGCGTGCTGCGCGGCGCGATGTCCCGGATCCTGGAGTACCAGCGGGTCGACCTGCACTCGATCGCCAAGGTCGCGATCATCGGCACCGCCGTCGAACCGCTCATCCACGCCTGCGCCGAACTCCTCGACAACGCCACCCGCTACTCGCCGCCGCAGACCCGCGTCCACGTCACCGCCGTCGAGGTCCAGACCGGCATCGCGATCGAGATCGAGGACGGCGGCGTCAGCCTCAGCGAGGAGGCCAGGACCCGGGCCGAACGCATGCTCGCCCAGGCCCAGGCCGGTATCGACCTCAACGACCTCGGCGAGACACCCCGCCTCGGCATGGCCGTCGTCGGCCGCCTCTGCCAGATGTACAACCTCCAGGTCTCGCTGCGGCAGTCCGCGTACGGCGGTGTCCGCGCCGTCCTCGTCGTACCCCGCGACGTCATCACCACCGGCCCCGCGCCCGGCATCGCCCACGGCATCGGCGCCTCGGCGCTGCCCCGCGGCGCCGGCGCGGAACTGCCCATGGTCGACGCGCTGCGCCCCGGCGACCGGGTGCGCCCCGGTGAGCAGGCGCCCGCCGGCGAGCAGGCGCCCCGCCCGGTCACCGGCCCGCAGCGGCCCGCCCCGGTCACCGCCGCCCTGGAGGACGACGCGCCCGTCGTCACCGAGTGGACGGAGAACGGTCTCCCGCAGCGGCGCAGCCGCGGCCGGGCCCCCCTCGGCTCGCACAACCTCGGCCGCGCCACCGTGGGAGCGCAGGCCTCCGAGCGGCGCGGCAACGGCAACGGCCATGCCCCCAACGGCAACGGCGCCGCGCCCGGCGCCGCCACCGCGACCGACGGCGGCTCCGGTGGCGCGCCCGCGCAGAAACCGGGGCCCGGCATCTGGCTCGAAGCGTTCACCAAGGCGGTCAACGGCACCGGGCAGGAGCCGTCCGCCGACCCGGGGGAGGCACCGGGCCGACCCGGTGACCTGGACGAATCAGACGACGCGTGGGGCAAGGGAGACCTGAAGTGATCCAGCAGAGGGCGAACATGGACTGGATGCTCAAGGAACTGGCCGACGGTGTACCGCAGATCCAGCAGATCGTGGTCCTGTCGGCGGACGGACTCCGCATCGCCCGGCACGGCGGCGACCCCGACGTCGCCGACCGCCTCGCGGCGGCCTGCGCCGGACTCCAGAGCCTGGCCGCCGCCGTCGCGGCCGAGATCCCCCTCAGCGACGGCCGGATGCGGCTCGTCGTCATCGAGGTCGGGGGCGGCTTCTTCTACCTGATGGAGGCCGGGACCGGCGCGTACCTCGCGGTCCTCGCCGACGAGACGGTCGACGCCGGCCTGGTGGGCGCCAGGATGCGGGACATGGTCGTCCGGATCGGCGCCCACCTGACCTCGCCGCCGCGCCACGACGGGCGGGCCGTATGACCACTCCCCAACGAGAACGCCGTCGTCCCGAGGCGGACGTAGGGGATCCGGAACGGCTGTACGTGATCACCGGTGGTCCCGACGGCGCCGAGCGCGCCGAACTCGACCTGGTGACCATGATCGTGGCACGTGACGAACCGTCACCGACGGTTCAGCCGGAACAGGCGGCCATCCTCCGGCTCTGCCGGGCGCCCCTGTCCGTCGCCGAGTTGTCCGCGTACCTGACCCTCCCGTTCAGCGTGGTGACCGCCCTGCTGACCGAACTCCTCGCGACCGAACTGGTCGAGTCGCGCGCGCCGATCGTCCGCGCGGCGCTCCCCGACCGGTCCCTCCTCGAAGCGGTGATGCATGGACTTCAGAAGCTCTGACCCGGCCGCGGGCACCGTCGCCGGCCCCCGCAGCGAGGACGTCCTGCCCACCACGGCCACCTCCGCGGTGAAGGTCGTGATCGTGGGTGGATTCGGCGTCGGCAAGACGACGATGGTCGGCTCGGTCAGCGAGATCAGACCGCTCACCACCGAGGAGACCATGACGCAGGCCGGGGTGGGGGTCGACGACAACAAGGGGGTGGAGAGCAAGACCGCCACCACCGTCGCCATGGACTTCGGCCGCATCAGCATCACGGAACACCTCGTGCTGTACCTCTTCGGCACCCCGGGGCAGGAGCGGTTCTGGTTCCTGTGGAACGGCCTCTTCGAAGGGGCGCTCGGGGCGGTCGTCCTGGTCGACACCCGGCGCCTGGAGGTCAGCTTCGACGTGATCGGGCGGCTGGAGGAGCGCGGGGTGCCGTTCGTCGTGGCGGTCAACACGTTCCCGGACGCGCCGCACCACCCCGTCGAGGTGCTGCGTACCGCGCTCGACCTGCCCGAGGAGGTGCCGATGGTCGACTGCGACGCGCGGCTCCGGGCGTCGAGCCGGGACGTGCTGCTGACGCTGATGCGCTACCTGCACTCGCTGGCCCTCCCGCCCGGCTGACCGGCGCCCTCACCTCCGTACCGACCCCGCTACCCCTGTCGTCCCCGCACCCACCCCTCGTATATCCCCCCCCGCGCGCGTCCCGACGCCGCGCGTCCCCCCGACCTTCCGGACCTTCCGGCCCGATTCCTGGAGTGACCGTGACCACCCCCTTCGCCGACCGACCCGGCACGGACGACCACGGGGCGCCGCCCCCCGGCTGCCCCGCCCACGGCCTGACCTTCACCCCGGACACCCTCACGCCCAACGGGCTGCGGCGGCTGTACGGGCCCGAGGCCGAGAACGACCCGATGGGCCTGTACGAGAAGCTGCGCGCCGAACACGGCACGGTGGCCCCCGTGTTGCTCCAGGGCGACGTGCCCGCCTGGCTGGTCCTCGGCCACAGCGAGAACCTCCACATGACCCGTACGCCCTCGCAGTTCTCCCGCGACGCCCGGCGCTGGCGCGCCCTGCACGACGGGTCCGTGACCGCCGACCACCCGCTGGCCCCGGTCTTCACCTGGCAGCCCATCTGCGTCTTCGCCGACGGCGCCGACCACGAGCGGCTGCGCGGCGCGGTCACCGACTCCATCGCCCGGATCGACCACCGGGGGGTCAGGCGTTACATCAACCGGTACAGCAACCGCCTGGTCAACGAGTTCTGCCAGGACGGCAGGGCCGACCTCGTCAGCCGGTTCGCCGAGCACCTCCCGATGATGGTGATGGCACAGATCATCGGCATGCCGGAGGAGTACAACGACCGGCTCGTCGAGGCCGCGCGCGACATGATCAAGGGCACCGAGACGGCCATCGAGTCCAACGCGTACGTGATGGCCGCCCTGAACAGGCTGGTGGCCCGCCGTCGTGTCGCGCCCGAGGAGGACTTCGCGACCTGGCTCACCGAGCACCCGGCGGGCCTCACCGACGACGAGGTCGGCCAGCACCTGCGGCTGGTGCTCATCGCGGCGTACGAGACGACCGCGAACCTCATCGCCAACGTCCTGCGCATGGTGCTCACCGACCCGCGGTTCCGGGCCCAGTTGAGCGGCGGGCACATGACACTGCCCGAGGCGGTCGAGCAGACGCTGTGGGACGAGCCGCCGTTCACCACCATCTTCGGCCGCTGGGCCGTCGGTGACACCGAGTTGG
Organism: Streptomyces liangshanensis; assembly: GCF_011694815.1. NCBI lineage: Bacteria > Bacillati > Actinomycetota > Actinomycetes > Kitasatosporales > Streptomycetaceae > Streptomyces > Streptomyces liangshanensis. The sequence goes on along the minus strand of NZ_CP050177.1, from coordinate 1,096,641 downwards.
GCGGTCAGCGCATCAAGGCGGGCGACGCCCTGGTGGTGGGGATCGCCGCGGCCAACGTCGACCCGGTGGTACGGCCCGACCTCGACGCCTCGATGCAGGGCAACCGCTCCCACCTGGCGTTCAGCGGCGGGCCCCACGAGTGCCCGGGGCAGGACATCGGCCGGGCCATCGCCGACACCGGGATCGACGCGCTGCTGTTGCGGCTGCCGGACATCCAACTCGCTTTGGAGGAGCACGAGTTGCGGTGGACTGCTGCGCTGATGTCCCGTCAGTTGCAGGAGCTGCCGGTGACGTTCGCGCCCCGGCCGCCGCAGGACGTCACGGGACCGCCGACGGCATCCCCGCACGTGACGCGACCGCAGTGGCAGGTGGAGTCGCCGAGGCCGATTCCCGTACCGCGCCAGGCGCCGTCCTTCCCGCCGGGCCGTACCGAGGTCCCGGCGGCAGCCGCGGTGGCAGCGCCGGCGGCGCACGAACCGGCCCCTGGGCCGGGCCCCGCGCCGGACGCCGGATCCGCGCCGGACGCCGGCCACGCGCCGGTGTCGGGGATGATCCCCGCGCAACGCGGGGAGTCGGCGCCCCGCCGGGCATGGCGGGCCGTGGCCCGCTGGTGGCGCGGGTACTGAGCGCGCGCGGTTGCCGGGCCGCCGCTCCCGGCGTCGGGGTCAGTGGGCCGGCTCCAACTGGTCCCACCACCAGGCGATCGTGGGGATCGGGAGCGGCTTCGCGCTGTCGTCGGCCGGGTGCTGCTTCCACCATCCGCCGGGGGTCGCCTTCGGCCCCGACGGCACACGGTAGCGCGGGCACGCCGACGCCCAGTCGAGGTGCCCGCGCACGAACTGGCCCAGCCCGTCGACGTACTGGTGCAGCGGGGCGTCCGCCTCCTTGGCCACCTGCGCCGACAGCCGCTCGAAGAGCACCATGACGCGGTCCCGCATCGCCACCGCCCGCACCAGTGCGCGGGCGGGATCGCAGTCGTGTTCCCGGCACAGGACGTCGATCAGGTTGAGGTTGTCGTCGGCCCGTTGCAGCTCCTTGTTGCGGGAGTACAGGTCGTTGTCCCAGCTCACCAGCGTCCAGGTGATCTCCGTCAGGGCGCGGACGCGCGGGTCCTCCATGTCCCGGTCCGGTACGGAGAAGCCGCCGACGATCTCGATCATGGCGGTGGACGGCGCCATGCCGATGGACCGCATCCAGAGCGTCACGTAGTCGTCCAGCGTGGGCAGTTCGAGACTCCGCCGCCAGGAGGCCTCCCACACCACTCCCGAGGTGTACACCCGCATCGCGTCCGTCCAGCGCCGCAACTGCCGTGGTGACGCGAAGCGTTCCAGGTCCTTGCGCAGCGCGCGCAGGGCGGTGGTGTGCGGCGAGTCGCCGGGGGAGTGGGAGGCGGGGGCCTCCAGCGCGCGCAGGATGCGCGAGGTCTCCTGGGCGAGCAGGTCGGCGGTGGCACCGGACTCGTCGCACACACTGTCGTCGAGCGAGAACAACACCGCGTGGAACTTCGACATCAGCAGCAGTGGTTCCCACTGCCCGTAGGGCATCGTCGACGCCGTGAGACCGCCGAAGTCGCAGACGGCCAGCCGTTCGATCTGGTGCTCGTCGGTGTCGAGCCGCTGTCGCAGCATCCACTCCACGGTCACCTGGTTGATGGTGTCGACGGACGGGTGCCTGGCGGGCGGGACGGGACAGTAGAACGGCACAGCGGGCAGCTGTTGGGCCGAGGTCTGTTCCGATACACAGGTCATGATCGGCCTCCTTGCGACGAGAGGGGCGGTATGTGCCAGGTGTGTGCCGGGGTGTGCGCCGGAGCGCTGCCGTGCTGTGGGGGTGACTGATGGAGCGTATATGCCCGGGTCGGATCGTCAACTACATATCAATTGGCCACCGCTTGGCCGAAATTGACTGATCGTGAGCGTCGGTGTGTCGCGGCGGGGGCGCGTCGCCCGGGCTCGGGCGGCCTCTCCCGCCTGCCCGCCGTCGCGCTCACGGCCCGGGGCGACGGCTTCCGAAGTGTTCATGGCCGACCTGTATCGGTCAGGACAACGTCCGGATCACTACGGAATACGTCTTTGACCGGTCGTACGGAGAGACGGATGCACGCGGTCCGCCTACCTCCCCGGGTGGGCGGACGGATGACGGTCCGGAGGGAAGAACCGCAGGCCAACCCGCCTGGCATATGCCACACGGCGGCGATTCGAGGGGCGTTCGGAGGCTGTCGTGGGGGCCCTTGCGGGAGTGAGGTGTGTGCCGGTGGTACGTGCCCGTGGTGGGTGCTCGCGGTGTGCGCGCGTGGTGTGTTTTCGGCCCCGCGCGCCGGTGGCCCCTCCCGGAGGAGGGGCCACCGGCCCGGGGCGCGCCGCCCCCGTCCCCACGGTGCGGCGCGGGTGGACCGTAGTCATCCGCTCCCGGACGACGGTCCACCGGTCATGAGGGCCGGACGACTCCGGCCAGTACGCCCTCCCGGACGGGTGTGCTCTCCCGGACAGGGGTGCTCGCGCCCTCGCGGGTGATCCGGGTGACGGTGTCCTGAGCGGCCTTCGTAGTGGCCTTCGTGGCGCACGGCCCCACCCGCAGTCCGAGCGCCGGGAAGATCGCGGCCTCCAGGAAGCGCGTGAGGTAGTCGTCGTCCGCGTGCCGGCCCTCCAGCATCGGCCGGGCCCGTACGACACCGATCAGCTGGGCCGCCACGAACTCCGCCGCCGGGTTGTCGGCGGCGATCTCCCCGCGCTCCACGGCGCGCCGGATCATCGCGTCGATCGCCGCGATCTCCGGCTCGATCAGCGCCTCGCGCAACGCCCGCAGCAGATCCGGGTTCTGGAGGGCGGCGTGGCTGAGCGCGTGCATCAGCGTCGTGTCACGCCCCGAGCCCGCCCCCGCCGTGCAGGCCGCCGCGCGCAGGTCGCCCTCCAGGGTGCCGGTGTCCACGCTCGCCAGCGCGAGGCAGCGGGTGCCCCGCAGCGCCGCCGCGACGAGCTGCGGCTTCGTACGCCACTGGCGGTAGAGCGTGGACTTCCCGCAGCGGGTGCGCGCGGCGACGCCCTCCATGGTCAGCGCGTCGTATCCGCCTTCCCTGAGCAGGTCGAGAGCGGCCTCGTAGAACTCCAGCTCCCTTTCCGGCGTGATCTTGGAGCGGCGCTGCTGCGGCGTCATCGTCTCTCCTTCTGGATGCCGGGTCAGATATCGATCCGGGGGTCGATACGGCAGTGTACCGATACGCCACTGTACCGATACGGATCCGTATCGGTACAGTGGCGTATCGATAGGGCGTGGCACGACCGCGTCACCGCTTCAACGCGCCGTGAACACCACGCCGTGTCGTCCACGCAAAGGGGTCGGGTGAATGAACGCCCGAATTGGGCCCGCCGAACGGAAGCAGGGATCTTCCGCCCGACCGCCCCTCGTCCGCGAGCTGTTGCTCGTCGTCGGACTGTTCCTCGTCTACAAGATCGGCAGGCAGCTCGCCGACGGCCGTACGGGGGAGGCGTTCGGCAACGCCCGGCACGTCTGGGACTTCGAGCGCGCCGTTCACCTGCCGAGTGAGACCGCGGTGCAGGGGGCCCTGCTCCACAGCGACACGCTCGTCCACGTCGCGAACACCTACTACGCGACCGTGCACTTCCCGGCCACGGTGCTGTTCCTGGCGTGGCTGTACTGGCGGCGGCCCGTCCACTACGTCTGGTCCCGCCGGGTCCTCACCGCGCTGACCGGCGCCGCGCTCGTCCTGCACCTGACGGTGCCGCTGGCTCCGCCGCGGATGCTGGCCTCGACGGGCCTGATCGACACCGGCCGGGTGTTCGGGCCGTCGGTGTACGGCGCGAGCCCCGCGAGCGACCAGCTGTCGAACCAGTACGCCGCGATGCCGTCGCTGCACGTCGGCTGGGCGCTGATGGTGGCGGTCGGCCTGATCGTGGCGACACGTTCGCGGTGGCGCTGGCTGTGGTTGCTGCACCCGCTGCTGACGCTGTTCGTTGTGGTGTCGACCGCGAACCACTACTGGCTCGACGCGATCGTGGCGGTCGCGCTGCTGGGCGTCGCGCTGGCGTTCATCCGGCTGCCGAGGCGGGGGTCGCTGATCGTGCGGTCGTCGAAGGACGCGGTGGTGGCGTCGGCGCCGGACGCGACCGAGGTGCGGGGCGAGCCTGAAGCAAAGGTACGGAGCGAGGCAGAGGTACACGTACGCGGCGACTCGGAACCGGCGGACCCCGAACCCCGTTCGCCCTCCTCGGCGCCGGACCGGACCGTTCCACTCGTTTCGTCAGGGGGCACACGATGAACGGCGGCACGCTCGTCGCGGTGGCGCTGTCACTCGTCTCCGCCGTCGCGTACGCCTCGGCGGCCGTGGCGCAGGAGCGGCTGGCGGCACGCACGGAACCGGGCACCGGACTGTTCACGCTGCTGCGGCGCAGCACGTGGTGGTCGTCGGTCGGACTGAACGCGACCGGCGCGCTGCTGCACGTCGCGGCCCTTACGTACGGATCGCTCACCGTGGTCCAGCCGCTGGGCGCGCTCACCCTGGTCGCGGCGGTGCCGCTGGGGGCGCGCCGCGCGGGCCGGCAGGTCAGCAGGGGCGAATGGCGCGGTACGGCGTTCACGCTGGTCGGCCTGGCGGTCATCCTGACGACGGCGGCGGGGACCACTCCGGACGACACGCTCACCCTGCCCCAGGCGTTGGCCGTCGCGGCGGTCGCGATGGCGCTGGTGGCCCTGCTGACCAGGTCGGCGGGCGCGCAGCCCGGCCTGCGGAACGCGGCGGCGTCGGGGGTCACGTCGGGGGTGGCCTCCGCCCTGACCCAGACGGTGACGGTGGCCGCGGCGGCGCGCGGGACGAACCCGCTGCCGTTGTGGCAGGCGGCGGGGGTGGCGCTGCTGGTGGCGGCGTTCGCCGCCGGGGGCCTGCTCCTCTCGCAGAAGGCCTACCGCGGCGGCCTGGGCGCCCCGCTCGCGGTCCTGACACTGGCGAACCCGGTGGCGGCGGCCGTCATAGGCCTGACCCTCCTGGGCGAACGCCTCCAGGGCGGCACGCTCGGCGTGGTCGCGGCGGCGCTCGGCGCGGTGATCGCGGCCCGCGGGGTGGTCCTGCTGACACGCACGGCTCCCGGGGTGCCTGCGGCGGGCGCTCCGGATGGGGCGGTGGTGCGGTCGGGCGGCGTGGTGGCCCGTGTCGTGGACGCCGAGGACGCGGATGCTCCGGGCCGGGTCGCCGTGCCGGCGGGGGTGGCTTCTCGGGTGTCGGCTGTGCGGGGGGCGTCGGCGGATGCTTCCGAGCGGGGTGCCGTGAGTTCGGTGGATGCCGGGGCGGAACCGGCGGTGCGGTCGGGGGCAGGGATGTCCGGTGCCGCGGATGCGGGGGGCGCGGATGCCTCGGGCCGGTTCGCCGTGTCGTCGGGGGATGCTTCCGAGCGGGTGGTGGATGCCCTGGACGAGGTGGCGGTGGGGGCGGGGGACCGGATGTCCCGGGTGGACTTTGATGTTCGGGGTGGGACGGAGGCGTCCGTCGGTCGGCGTGTGGCGGCCGAGGGCGTGGGGGCGGGCGCCACGGGTGGCTCGGGCGACGCTCTTGCGGCTGCTGCGCCTGAGGGGCGCGACGTTCGCGTACCGGATCTGTTCCTGCCCGCGGTGCCCGCGCCCGCTGCCGCGCGGACCGACTCCCGAACCACCGGGACGGCGCCGTCGTCGGCGTCTTCGCTCCCGGTCCGAACCACCGTGCGTCGGCCGTCCGCCCCGACGGCCGACGCACGGATGGCCGTACGGCCCGGGGCGGCTTCCGAGCCGCCCGGCTCCGTCACCGCTGCCTCGTCGCCGGCGTCCGCGGGACGCATGACCGTGGTGCCGCTCAGGCTCCTGCACGCGGGGATCAGGGACGTACCGGCGTCGGCGACGCGTTCCGCGCGCGCCGGTACCGAGACGCGGGCGGCCCCGTCGCCTGCCGCCGCACCCGCTTCCGCGGAGCCGCCGTCGCCCCGTACGACAGCGGCACGTCCCGCCGTACGTCCCCGGGACACCGCGACCAGGTCCGGCGAGGCCGGCGAGGTCCCGCCCGCCAGATCCGCGCAGATCTCCGTCGTACCGCTGCGACGCCTGCACGCGGCCGGTCAGGACGGCCCGCACACCCGGACGCCCCAGGACCGGACACCGCCCGCCCCCCTCCCCGCCCCCGGGCCGGACACGTCCATGGCGGCCCCGCCCGCCGACCTCCCGGCGGTGCGGCAGACGGTGGCGTCGGCCGCCGCGCCGGACGCCCCCTTCCGGCGGGCGGCGGAGGTGTCCGGCGTGCGGGCACGGACCGCGCCGGCGGGCGGTGGCGGAGAATCCCGTCCCGTGACGGGGCGGCGTGTCGCCCGGTTCGCCGTGGCCGGGCTCGCGGTGTGGGCCGTGCCCATGCCCGTGGTGCTGATGGCCGACGAGTTCGGTTCCGCCGAGTCGCCGGGGCACGAGAACGTGCCGGGGCACGAGGACACCGCCGCCGCCCCCGGCGAGGCCCCGCCGCCGCGGCGGAGGCGGTGCCGCGCGGGGGCGTGAAGGTGCGCTGTTGGGCCGGTTAAGAAATCCTCGATGGACTGGAGGACCCGCGCTCGGCAGATTGGGGGCGTGAGCGCCGACCAGCGATCACCGATCGGTACCACCCTCACCCCCGGGAGCCACCCCCATGAAGGCACTTGTGAAGCAGAAGGCCGAGCCGGGGCTGTGGCTCATGGACGTGCCGGAGCCGGTCACCGGCCCCGGTGACGTACTGATCAAGGTGCTCCGTACCGGCATCTGCGGTACGGACCTGCACATCCGCTCCTGGGACGGCTGGGCCCAGCACGCCGTCACCACCCCGCGCGTCCTCGGCCACGAGTTCGTCGGCGAGGTGGCCGCCCTCGGCGCCGACGTCCAGGACATCGCGGTCGGTGACCTCGTCAGCGGCGAGGGCCACCTCGTCTGCGGCCGGTGCCGCAACTGTCTCGCCGGCCGCCGCCACCTCTGCCGCAGCACCGTGGGCCTGGGCGTCGGGCGCGACGGCGCGTTCGCCGAGTACGTCGCCCTGCCCGCCTCGAACGTCTGGGTCCACCGCGCCCCCGTCGACCTCGACGTCGCCGCGATCTTCGACCCGTTCGGCAACGCCGTGCACACCGCGCTCTCCTTCCCCCTCGTCGGCGAGGACGTCCTCATCACCGGCGCCGGCCCCATCGGGATCATGGCCGCCGCCGTCGCCCGGCACGCCGGGGCGCGCAACGTCGTGATCACCGACGTCAGCCCCGCCCGCCTCGACCTCGCCCGCAAGGTCGGCGCCACCCTCGCCCTCGACGTCTCGTCGCACGGCATCGCCGAGGCGCAGCGCAGGCTCGGCCTCAAGGAGGGCTTCGACGTCGGCCTGGAGATGTCGGGACGCCCCGAGGCCATGCGGGACATGGTCGACAACATGACGCACGGCGGCCGGATCGCGATGCTGGGTCTCCCCGCCGACGAGTTCGCCGTCGACTGGTCGAAGATCGTCACGTCCATGATCACGATCAAGGGGATCTACGGCCGGGAGATGTACGAGACGTGGTACGCCATGACCGTCCTCCTGGAGGGCGGCCTGGACCTGAGCCCCGTCATCACCGGCAGCTACGACTACCAGGACTTCGACGCGGCCTTCGACGAGGCCGCGACCGCCCGCAGCGGCAAGATCATTCTCGACTGGACCATCTGATCGGTTCCGGTCGTCCGTAGCCGGTTCTCCGGTAGCCGGTCGTCCGGTGTCGGTCCTCCGTAGCCGGTCCTCCGGCAGCCGGTACGCCTCGCCTCCTTGGAGAAAGCCATGTTCACGTCCGTACGGGACGACCTCCGTGCCACCCTCGACGAGATCCGCGACGCGGGCCTCTTCAAGCCCGAGCGGGTGATCTCGACCCCGCAGAACTCCTCCGTCGCCGTCACGGCCGGCGGCGCCCCCGCCGGCGGGGACGTCCTCAACTTCTGCGCCAACAACTACCTCGGCCTCGCCGACCACCCCGAGGTCGTCGCCGCCGCGAAGGACGCGCTCGACCGGTGGGGCTACGGGATGGCGTCCGTGCGCTTCATCTGCGGCACCCAGGAGGTCCACAAGGAGCTGGAGCAGCGCCTCTCCTCGTTCCTGGGCCAGGAGGACACGATCCTCTACTCCTCCTGTTTCGACGCCAACGGCGGAGTCTTCGAGACCCTCCTCGGCGCGGAGGACGCGGTCATCTCCGACGCGCTCAACCACGCCAGCATCATCGACGGCATCCGGCTCTCCAAGGCGCGCCGCCTGCGCTACGCCAACCGCGACCTCGCCGAGCTGGAGGCCAGGCTCAAGGAGTCCCAGGACGCGCGGCGGCGGCTGATCGTCACGGACGGCGTGTTCTCGATGGACGGGTACGTCGCGCCGCTCGCCGAGATCTGCGACCTGGCCGACCGCTACGACGCGATGGTCATGGTGGACGACTCGCACGCGGTGGGCTTCGTGGGTCCGTCGGGGCGCGGCACGCCCGAACTGCACGGCGTGATGGACCGCGTCGACATCATCACGGGCACGCTGGGGAAGGCGCTGGGCGGGGCGTCCGGCGGGTATGTGGCGGCGCGCGCGGAGATCGTCGCCCTGCTGCGGCAGCGGTCGCGTCCGTACCTCTTCTCCAACTCGCTCGCGCCGGTCATCGCGGCGGCGTCCATCAAGGTGCTGGACCTGCTGGAGAGCGCGGACGAACTGCGGGAGCGGCTCCACGCGAACACCGCGCTGTTCCGTACGAAGATGACCGAGGCCGGCTTCGACGTGCTGCCCGGGGACCACGCGATTGCGCCGGTGATGATCGGGGACGCGGCGGAGGCGGGGCGGATGGCGGAGTTGTTGCTGGAGCGGGGGGTGTATGTGATCGGCTTCTCGTATCCGGTGGTGCCGATGGGGGCGGCGCGGATCAGGGTGCAGTTGTCGGCGGCGCATTCCGCGGGGGATGTGTTGGCGGCGGTGGGGGCGTTCGTGGACGCGAGGTCGTCGCTCTGACGGCGTTGCCGTTGTTGTCCTCAATCGCCGGACGGGCTTGATGGTGCCCGCTGCGGGCCGGTGCCTACCTGCGGGTTGTCGCCGGGGGGCGGGCCCAAACAACCCGCCCCCTCCGGGGGCTTGCTTTCAGCCCGTCCGGCGTTTGAGGACGTCTTTGACCCGCACGGTCATCGGGCCCGAGCCAAAATCAGCCCGTCCGGCGATTGAGGACATCGGGGAGGCGCGCGGCGTCGGGCGGGGGCTACGGCGCGGGTGGGGCGGACGTAACCTGGGGGCGTGATCGACCCCCGGCGTCTCCGCATTCTTCGCGCCGTGGCGTACCACCGCACGGTGACCGCCGCGGCCGCCGCCCTGTACCTCACCCCCTCCGCCGTCTCCCAGCAGCTCGCCGCCCTGGAGCAGGAGACCGGCCACACGCTCCTGACCCGCAGCGGCCGCGGCGTACGGCTGACCGCCGCCGGGGAGATCCTGCTGGCCCACGCGCACGCCGTCCTCGCGCAGCTGGAGCGTGCCGAGGCCGAGCTCGCGGCGTACGCGGGCGGGGCCGCCGGTGAGGTGACCGTCGCCGCGTTCGCGACCGGGATCGCCGAGGTGCTGGCCCCCGCGCTCCGGGAGCTGGCGGGCGTGCACCCCGACATACGCGTACGGGTACGGGACGCCGAGGGCGACGAGAGCCTGCCCATGGTGCTGGACGGCCAGGCCGACGTCGCGGTCGCCGTCGAGTACCGGGGCGCCCCCCGGGAGGACGACCTGCGGCTGTCCCGCGTCCCCCTGTACGCGGAGCCGTTCGACGCGGTCCTGCCCGCCGCGCACCCCCTCGGCCTCGGCGAGCGCGTGGTGCTCGCCGGGCTCGCGGACAGCGACTGGATCGGCCCGTACCCGGGCAACCCCTGCCACGACGTGATGCAGCTGGCCTGCGAGCTGGCCGGGTTCCAGCCGCGCCAGGTGCACTCCTCGGACGACTTCCACGCCGTCGTGGCCCTGGCGGGCGCGGGCGCCGGGGTGGCGCTGGTGCCGCGGTCCGCGCTGCGCGGCATGGACCTGAAGGGCACCGTCGTCCGCCCCGTGGAGGGCCCCGCCGCGACGCGCAGGGTCTTCGCCGCGGTCCGGCGGGGCGCCGAGGACCATCCGCTGATCCGTCCCGTACTGGACTCGCTGGCCCGCGCGGCCGCCGGCCTCACCACAGGGTGAGGTCGATTGCGCGAATGGTCGCGGTTGCTCTAATTTTGGAGTGGCTGTGACTTTTGTCACCGCCAAGATGTGATCCATTGAGCGAGTTCTTCACGTTTACACCTATATGGCGAAACCAGTCGTGAGCGACGAGATTCACGGACCGGCGATCTTCGGCCTGCGACCTGCCGACGAGCTGGTGCGGAAGTACCGCGCGGACGGCGTCTGGCGTGACGTCGGTCCGCTGGACGACCTGCGCCGCTGGCGGGAGCTGATCCCCGACGCGCCCGCCGTGATCGCCTACCGCTCCGGCGCGGGGATGCGCAGGCTCACGTACAGCGAGTACGACCGTTACGTCGAGCGCTTCGCGGGCGCCCTGTACGAGCTGGGGGTGCGGCCGGGCCACGTGGTCGCGATCCAGCTGCCCAACTGGTGGCAGCTCAGCGCGCTGATGCTGGCCTGCGTCCGGGTCGGCGCGGTGGTGGCCCCGGTCATGCCCACGATCGGCCCGCGTGAGCTGGAGCGGACCCTCGCCCGGGTGGGCGCGAGCGTCTGCGTCACGGTCGACCGCTGGGCCGGCACCGACCACGCCGAGGCGCTGTCCAAGATCGCGGCCCGCCTGCCGCGCCTGCGTCACCGTGTGGTGCTGGGCACCAGCGCCCCGGGGAGCGAGGTGGACTTCGTCCGCCACTTCGAGGAGACGCCGTGGGAGCGCCGCCACCCGATGGTCGTGAGCGAGTCGAACGAGGACCCCGACCGCGGCGCCGTCGTGCTCTTCACCTCGGGCAACTCCGGTGAGCCCAAGGGTGTGCTGCACAGCTTCAACACCCTCCACGCGGGCGCCTTCCCGGTCGTGGAGGCCGAAGGGCTCGACACGCACGACCGGATCTTCACCCCGCAGGCCCAGCCGCACGTCTTCGGGATGATCTACGGAGTGCTCATCCCGCTGCTGGCGGGCGGCACGTCCGTGGTGTCCGACGTATGGAGACCGCACGACGTCCCGGAGATGCTGGTCGACAGCGAGGCCACGGTCTTCGCCGGTGCGCCGTCGTATCTCGCGGCCCTGGTCGCGGCCACCGAGAGCGGGACAGGGAGCGCGACCGAGGACGCGACCGGGAACGCGCGCGAGAAGGCGCCGCTGCGGCTCGTGTTCAGCGGCGCGACCAGCGTCCCCGGCCAGCTCGTCTCGGCGGTGCCGCGGATCTGGGGTGTGCCGCTGCGGACGCTGTGGGGGATGACGGAAGTACCGGGCCACACCTGGACACGCGCCGACGACCCGCCGCTCTGGGGCGCGCACAGCGACGGGAGGCCGGGGTCCGGGCTGGAGATCGACTTCAGGCCGACCGCGTCCGGGGCGGCTGAGACGCCGGAGACCGTGCCGGACGTGCCGCCGTCGCCGCACGGGTCGTGGAGCCCCGAGCAGCCCGCCCGGCTGTTCGTACGCGGCGGTGGGGTCGCGCTCGCCACGCTGGGCCGGGACAGCGGCCGGCTCCGGGTGGTCGCCGAGCACGACGACGGGTGGTACGACACCGGGGACCTGGCCATCCCCGACGGGCGGGGCGGACTGCGCATCATCAGCCGAGAGGTGGACCGGATCGGCGGTACGTTCATGATCCCCGTGAACGACGTCGAGACCGAGCTCCTCAACCACCCCGGCGTCGCCGAGGTGGCCCTGATCGGCTACCCCGACGGCGAGGGCGGCGAGCTGGCCTGCGCCGTGGTCGTCCCGAAGTCACCGACGCTGACCCTGGGGGAGCTGCGGGAGTTCCTCACGGACCGGGGCATGACCGAGTGGTACCAGCCGAGCCGCCTGGAACTCATCGGGTCCCTCCCGCGCAACTCCATCGGCAAGGTGCTCAAGGCCCCGCTGCGCGGCTGGCTCCACAGCGCGGGCCCCGCCGAGGGCCCGCGTCCCGAGGCGCCGGGCGCTCAGGCCTGAGCGGCCCGCGCCCGGAAGCGCCCGGCGCTCAGGCCTGAGCGGAGGCCGGCTCGCCCCGGCCGTCGTGGACGCCCAGGCGCAGGTGCTCGACGTGGTACAGCGCCTGGTCGAGGAGCTCGGCGACGTGGTTGTCGTACAGGGCGTAGACGATCGAGCGCCCGTGCCGCTCGCCGGTGACCAGCCCGAGGTTGCGCAGCAGGCGCAGCTGGTGGGAGCAGGCGGAGGCCTCCATGCCGACGGCCTCCGCGAGGTCCCTCACCGAGCAGGCGCCCTCCTGGAGCCGGGCCAGGATGTAGAGCCGCGAGGGCGTGGCGAGGGCCTGGAGGGTGGCGGCGACGTCGGCGGTGCCGACGGTGTCGAGGCGCTCGCGGGTGGTGGCGCTGCCTGCGGTGTCCGTTCCATGGCCCATTGCGCCATCATACCGATCACACATGAAGACCTGTTCAGGTATTCCTGTAAGGTGGGCGCGCTGCCCCCGTCCGCCCGTGAAGGGTTGTTTTGTCATGTCTTCTGTCCTGGATCAGCGGCCCGCCCCGGCCGTGGCCGGTCCGCGGCCCGCTCCGCCCCGGCGGCGTACTCGGACGCTGGCCCTGCCGGAGGCGCGCTGGGCGCTCGCCGCGCTGGTCCTGTTCCTGGTGGCTCTCCCGCTCGACCTGCTCGGCGCCCCGGCGTGGGCGTGGGGTCCGCTGTTCGCCGCCACCTACGTCACGGGCGGTTGGCAGCCGGGCTGGGAGGGCCTGAAGGCGCTGAAGGCCAGGACCCTGGACGTGGACCTGCTGATGGTGGTGGCCGCCCTCGGCGCCGCGGCCGTCGGACAGGTCCTGGACGGGGCGCTGCTGATCGTCATCTTCGCGACCTCCGGGGCCCTGGAGGCGGTGGCGACCGCTCGTACGGCGGACTCCGTACGCGGGCTGCTCGACCTCGCGCCGCCGACGGCGACCCGGTCGCTGCCCGGCGGCGGCGAGGAGACGGTCGCCGCCGGGGACCTGAAGGTCGGCGACCTCGTCCTGGTGCGGCCCGGCGAGCGGATCGGCGCCGACGGGCACGTCCTGGACGGGGCGAGCGACGTCGACCAGGCCACCATCACCGGCGAGCCCCTGCCCGTGGCCCGACAGGCCGGGGACACGGTGTTCGCCGGGACCGTCAACGGCACCGGCGCCCTGCGGGTGCGCGTCGAGCGGGATCCGGCCGACTCGGTGATCGCGCGGATCGTGAGGATGGTCGAGGAGGCGTCCGGGACGAAGGCCCCCACCCAGCTGTTCATCGAGAAGATCGAGCAGCGGTACTCGATCGGCATGGTCGTCGCCACCCTCGGCGTCTTCGCGGTCCCGCTCGCCTTCGGCTCCGCCCTCCAGCCCGCCCTGCTCCGCGCGATGACGTTCATGATCGTGGCCTCGCCGTGCGCGGTCGTGCTGTCCACGATGCCGCCGCTGCTGTCCGCCATCGCCAACGCCGGCCGCCACGGTGTCCTGGCCAAGTCCGCCGTCGTGATGGAACGCCTGGGCCAGGTCGACGCGGTCGCCCTGGACAAGACCGGCACCCTGACCGAGGGCACGCCCCGGGTCACCGGGATCCGGCCGCTGCCCGGCTCCGGGCTGGACGAGGACGGTCTGCTCGCGCTGGCGGCCGCGGTCGAGCACCCCAGCGAGCACCCGCTCGCCCGCGCGGTCGTACGGGCCGCCCGCGAACGCCGCCTGTCGCCGCCCGATGCCCTCGGCTTCACGTCCGTGCCCGGGCAGGGCGTGAGCGCCGGCGTCGAAGGCCGTACCGTCCGGGTCGGGTCCCCCGCCCGCCTTCCGGCCGCCACCGGGACCGCGGCCGCGGCGGTGGCGGAGCTGGAGGAGGCCGGGCAGACCGCGGTCCTCGTCCTGCGCGACGCCGACGCGGTCGGGGTGATCGGCATCGCCGACCGGCCGCGGCCGGACGCCGCCGCCACCGTGGCGGCCCTGACCGCGCTGACCGGCCGCACCCCGGTCCTGCTGACCGGCGACAACGAACGCGCCGCCCGCCACCTGGCCGCCCAGGTCGGCATCACCGACGTGCGCGCCGGACTGCTCCCGCAGGACAAGGTCGCGGCGGTACGGGCGTGGGAGGCCGAGGGCCGGAAGGTGCTGGTGGTCGGCGACGGCGTCAACGACGCCCCGGCGCTGGCCGCCGCGCACACCGGCGTCGCGATGGGCAAGGCCGGCTCCGACCTGGCCCTGGAGACCGCCGACGCCGTCGTGGTCCGGGACGAACTCGCCGCCATCCCCGCCGTGGTCGCCCTCTCCCGCGCCGCACGCCGCCTCGTCGTCCAGAACCTCGCCGTCGCCGGTGTCTTCATCACCGCCCTGGTGGCCTGGGACCTCGTCGGCACCCTCCCGCTGCCGCTCGGTGTCGCCGGACACGAAGGCTCCACCGTCGTCGTCGGCCTCAACGGCCTGCGCCTGCTGCGCGAAACCGCCTGGAAGAACGCCGTCCGGCGAGGTGCCGCATGAGCCGACGCTCCCGCCGCGCCGCTGCCGCGCCGGGCACCGGGGCGGGTCCGGCCCGGCCCACGGTCACGGTGTGCCGCGGCTGCTGCTGCGGCACACCGAAGGTCCCCGGCGTCGACCACGCCGCCCAACTCCGCGACCTGCGGGAGGCCTTGGACGGCACCGCGACCGTTCGCGTCACCGGCTGCCTCGACGCCTGCGAGCGCGCCGACGTCGTTGTCGTCCAGCCCTCCGCGGCCGGGCGCGCGGCCGGCGGCCGGCCCGTCTGGCTCGGCCTGGTCAACGACCGCGACGCCACCGCCGACATCGCCGCCTGGGTCGAGAGCGGCGGCCCCGGCATCGCCGAGCCACCCGGCATCCTCGACCTCTACACCTTCAACCCCTCCCGCCGCGTCCGCGCCGAACTCCACGAGTAGGACACCCGCACCGGGCCGCGCTCAACGTGGCGCCTCGGGGTCCGCTTCCCCCGGCGCCCCTGCTCGCGGGCCACGACGGGGCAGCGGGCGACTCGGTCGCGGCCGGTGACGTACCCCGCCCGGAGCGCACTCTCCGGCACCAGGCCCGCGAGTCCGACGGCGTACCGCGCCGACCGTCGCGGCCGCCGTACGCGGCGGGGACGCCGGGGTACCTGGTCTCGGCCGCGCAACTCGCCCCCTAGGGAGCCTCCGTGGTACGCGCGGAAGAGCCACGGCCGCTCCCCGACGCGTGCTCCACGGCCGCCGGGCCGGTGGGGCCAGGGAATCCGGGGGCAACCAGGGTTCCGCGGTTCGTCGGACCTGCCGCCGTCGCACCCGCCGTCGTGCGGCGCGATTCCCCCCGGTGGCGGGGCCGGCTGTCAGTCCGTTCGAGGACGGTGATCCGCCCGGCCCCGCCACCGCACCTGCCTAAGACAGCAGCGACGGCGCCGCCCGGTCCAGGACCGCGCCCACGCGCTCCCACGTCTCCACGTCGCGCTCCACCGCCTCCAGTTCCGGTCCCGCGCCCGTGCCCCACGACGACGCGATCGCCACCGGGTCGTCGCCCGTCGCGGCGCTCGCCGCGAGGGCCGCCGCGCCCAGGGCGACCAGCTCGCCGCTCGCGGGCACGATCAGGGCACGGCCCGACAGGCGCCGTACGGTCTCCACCCACGTCCGCCCCTGCGCCCCGCCCCCGATCAGCCGCAGCGGGCGCCGCGCCACCTCGGGATCGGCCGGGTCCAGGCCGCCGGCCCGCAGCACCTCGTCCAGCGCCCGCAGGACCGTGACCGCCGCGCCCTCGTAGGCGGCGCCCAGCAGTTGCTGCGGCGTGGTGTCGTGGCGCAGGCCGGTCAGCAGACCCGAGGCGGCGGGCAGGTCCGGGGTCCGTTCACCGTCGAGGTACGGCAGGAGGACGGCCTCGCCGCCGGGCGCCGCGTCCTCGCGGTCGAGCCGCAGCAGGTCCGCGACCTTGTCCACGGCGAGCGTGCAGTTGAGCGTGCAGGCCAGCGGCAGGTACGTACCGTCGGCCGCCGCGAACCCGGCGAGCGCGGCGGACGCCGGGCGGGTGCGGGTCGCGGCGAACACCGTGCCCGACGTGCCGAGGCTGAGCACCGGGTGGTCCAGCAGCCCGGCCCCGCCGAAGCCCAGCCCCACGGCCGCGCTCATGTTGTCGCCGGTGCCCGCCGCGACGGCGATCCCGGCCGGCAGTCCCAGCTCGGCCGCGGAGCCCGCGGTGAGCGAGCCGATCCTGGTCGCCCCGGTCTCCGCGACGGGCGGCAGCAGCGAGACGTCCAGGCCGAGGAGGTCGAGCAGCTCGGGGTCGTACGCGCCGGTGGCGGTCGAGTACCAGCAGGTGCCCGACGCGTCGCCCGGGTCGGTGGCCGCCGTGCCCGCGAGGCGTTCGGTAAGGAAGTCGTGGGGGAGCCGGACCGCGGCCGTGGCGTCCGCGAGGGCCGGGTCGTTCTCGCGCAGCCACCGCCACTTCGTCGCGGTCATCGACGCCACCGGTACGGACCCGGTGCGCGCCGTCCACGCGTCGGGGCCGCCCAGCTCGTCGGTCAGCGCGACGGCCTGCGGCGCGGACCGGGTGTCGTTCCACAGCAGCGCCGGGCGCAGCGGCCGGCCCGTACGGTCCAGGACCACCAGCCCGTGCTGCTGGCCCGCGACCGCGATGCCGACGACCGCGGAGGGTTCGACCCCGGATTCCTTCAGGCCCGCGGCGACGGCGTCGCGCAGCGCGTTCCACCACACCTCGGGGTCGCTCTCGCGGGCGCCGCCCTCACCGGTCACCCGGTGCGGCGCGCGCCCCACGGCGAGCAGCCGGCCGGTGGTGGCGTCCGTGAAAGCCGCCTTCGTGGACTGGGTGGAGCTGTCCACGCCGATGACGACCGGGCTCTGCGGCATGCGCGTACCTCTTCCCTGGACCGGTCGGTGCGGCCGTCCGGCGCGGTTTTGAACGTCGGAGGAACAAATTACGCGATCGGGCGCCCGACGGGAACGGGCGGTCGGATCATCCTGTCCGGCACCCCTCGCTCGTGCGTGTTCGGAGCCTCGAACAGCGGCGGACACGGATGAGCGGAGCCAGGGGCTTTTGCGCACCGGCAGCGGCATGCTTTATTAGTCATGTCAGGAAACAAAAAGGTCGGCACGTGCCGGACCTGAGGTATCGAAGGCGGCCAGAGAATGACGGAACGCTACACGCCCACCCCCGAGGACAAGTTCAGCTTCGGCCTGTGGACGGTGGGCTGGCAGGGCAGGGACCCGTTCGGTGACGCGACCCGCCGGGCCCTGGACCCCGCCGAGTCCGTCCAGCGCCTCGCGGAGCTGGGCGCGTACGCCGTGACGTTCCACGACGACGACCTGATCCCCTTCGGCTCGTCCGACGCGGAGCGCGAGTCGCACATCAAGCGGTTCCGGCAGGCGCTGGACACCACCGGGCTCGTGGTCGAGATGGCCACCACCAACCTCTTCACCCACCCCGTCTTCAAGGACGGCGGCTTCACCGCGAACGACCGCGACATCCGCCGGTACGCGCTGCGCAAGACCATCCGCAACATCGACCTCGCGGCCGAGCTGGGCGCCAAGGTCTACGTCGCCTGGGGCGGCCGTGAGGGCGCCGAGTCGGGCGCCGCGAAGGACGTGCGGCTCGCGCTGGACCGGATGAAGGAAGCCTTCGACCTGCTCGGCGACTACGTCACCGAGAAGGGTTACGACCTCAAGTTCGCCATCGAGCCCAAGCCGAACGAGCCGCGCGGCGACATCCTGCTGCCCACCGTCGGCCACGCCCTCGCGTTCATCGAGCGCCTCGACCGGCCCGAGCTGTTCGGCGTCAACCCGGAGGTCGGCCACGAGCAGATGGCCGGGCTGAACTTCCCGCACGCCATCGCCCAGGCCCTCTGGTCGGGCAAGCTCTTCCACATCGACCTCAACGGCCAGAACGGCATCAAGTACGACCAGGACCTGCGCTTCGGCGCCGGCGACCTGCGCGCCGCCTTCTGGCTCGTCGACCTGCTGGAGACCGCGGGCTGGGACGGCGCGCGGCACTTCGACTTCAAGCCGCCGCGGACCGAGGACTTCCACGGCGTGTGGGCCTCCGCCGCCGGCTGCATGCGCAACTACCTGATCCTCAAGGAGCGCGCCGCGGCCTTCCGCGCCGACCCGCAGGTCCAGGAGGCGCTGCGCGCCGCGCGCCTGGACGAGCTGGCCCTGCCCACGGCCGCCGACGGCCTGGCCGGGCTGCTCGGTGACGCGGGCGCGTACGAGGAGTTCGACGTCGAGGCCGCCGCAGCGCGCGGCATGGCGTTCGAGCACCTGGACCAGCTCGCCATGGACCACCTCCTCGGCGCCCGCTGAGCGGCGAGCACCGCACACCGCACCACCGGTCACCGCACCACCTGTCGGACCCCGTACGGAGGGACGCCGTACGGAACGCGCGCGGGGCGGGCTGTTGTCAGCCCGCCCCGCGCAGTGCGTCTGCCCGCGGCGACGTGATGTGCCGTACGGGCGCTGCGTCCGCCGCCCGTCAGTGCGCCGTGCGCTGTACGTACGCCACCGGGTCGGCCAGCACCGCCCGGACCACCAGGGCCGCCGCGCCGCGCGCCGCGTCCCCCGCCGACGAGGACCCCCGCAGCCGCCCGCTGTCCCGCGGCCACAGGCCCGACACCACCCGGGCGGTCAGCTCCCGGTCGGCGGCCGGCGACAGCCAGGGCATCAGGTCCCGGTAGATCCCGCCCAGCACGACCGCGTCCGGGTCGAAGAGGTTCACCGCGCCCGACAGCACCCGGCCCAGCATCACCCCGGCCTGCTCGACGGCGGCCACCGCCCGCGCGTCACCGCGACGCGCCCGGCGCTCCAGCTCCGCGACCCCCGGCACGCCCGCGTTCTCGTCGATCCCGGCGGACCGCAGCAGCGCCGACTGCCCCGCGTACTGCTCCAGGCAGCCCCGGGACCCGCACCGGCACAGCGGCCCCTCGGCGTCGACGACGACATGGCCGATCTCGCCGGCGAACCCGTGCGCCCCGCGCAGCAGTTCGCCGTCCAGCACCAGAGCGCCGCCCACGCCGATCTCACCGGTCAGGTAGAGGAACGTGCGCAACGGGCCGAGGCCGCCGAACCACAGCTCGGCCAGCGCCGCGAGGTTGGCCTCGTTCTCCGAACTCACCGGCAGCAGGGGCAGGTCGGGTCGCAGTTCGGCGAGGGCCTTCGCGAACAGGTCCTCGGCCGGGACGCGGTTCCACCCCAGGTTCGGCGCCTGGCGCACCGTACCGCCCGACACCAGTCCCGGCAGCGCCAGTTGGACCCCGACGGGCAGCAGCTCCTGCTCGGCCGCCGACTCCAGGGTGCGGGCGGCGATCCGGGCGCCCCGGGCCAGCACCTCGGCGGGCAGCGCGCCGCGGTTGTCGATGTGTTCGGTGAGCCGGACGCGGTCGGTGCCCGACAGGTCGACGACACACACCGACACGTAGTCGATGTTGATCTCGACGCCGATGCCGGCGGGACCCGCGCGGGTCACCTTGAGGACCGTGCCGGGACGCCCGGCCTGCCCGCTGAAGGTCTTGCCGGACTCGGAGAGGAAGCCGCTGTCCAGCAGCTGTTCGACCAGCGAGGACACGGCCGCCCGGGTCAGGCCGACCCGCGCCGCCACGCCGGCCCTGGTCGCTTCTCCCTCGTCCCGTACCGCGCGCAGCACCAGGCTCAGGTTGTGCCGGCGCACCGTCTCCTTGTCGGCCTTGGGGCCGAGGGAAGTGTGATTGCTGTTCATCTCGCCGACGAGCCTATGTGATCGGCGGGCCCCTGCCGCTCGCCGACTTGTTTAAGTTAATTAGTAATAAACGTTGACAGGGTTCGGGCGCCCGGCCACAGTCTTCGTCGTGGCGCCGCCGCCGTGATCCCGGGGGACTCCCCGTTGGGCGGGGCGCCGACGATTCCCCAACTCTCGGGAGACACAGTGACTTCGCATCGTGCAGGGATGGTGCGTGCCCGGCGGGCCGCGGCGGCCCTGGGGGCCGCCACGCTGGTAGGGGTGTCCGCGCCGGGGGCACACGCCGCAGCTCCGGCCGCACCCGCCGCCGCGCAGACCGCGCGGGGGGCCGTCGACCAGGGCGCCGTCGACCAGGGCGCGCCGCGCTACTACAACAGCGGTCTGGCCCCGACGCCCTACATGGGCTGGAACACGTACTACGGCCTGGGCGCCCCGACGGAGAGCGCGGTCAAGTCCGTCGCCGACCACCTGGTCAGCAGCGGCCTCAGGGACAGCGGTTACAACATCGTCTGGCTGGACGGCGGCTGGCAGGCCGACAACCCGCGCGACAGCCAGGGGCGGCTGACCGCCAACCCCACCCGCTTCCCGTCCGGGCTGCCGTCGCTGGTGACGTACCTCCACCAGCGCGGCCTCAAGGCCGGGATCTACACCGACGCCGGCACCTACGACGGCGGCAAGAGCTGCGGGCTCGGCAGCCGCGGGTACTACGAGCAGGACGCCCAGCAGTTCGCGCGGTGGAAGTTCGACGCGGTGAAGATCGACTTCCTGTGCGGGATCTCCGCGAAGCTCGATCCGGGCCCCGCGTTCAAGGAGTTCAGCGACGCCCTCGCCAAGGCGGGCCGGCCCATGCTGCTGAACCTCTGCAACCCGCTCACCGACGACTGGGGCCTGCCGCACACCCCGGCCCAGGACGCCCACAACGCGTACACCTACGGCCCGACGACGGGTGACTCCTGGCGCACCGGGACCGACCTCGCCTTCGGTACGCCGTACCCGGGGAACTGGCCCAACATCCTGCGCAGCGCGGACGCCAACGCCGCGCACCCCGAGGCCCAGGGCCCCGGCCACTACAACGACCCGGACTACCTGCTGCCCATGCGGAAGACCGCGGACGGCTCGTACGAGCTGAACGAGGAGGAGTCCACCTCGCAGCTCGTCCTCTGGTCGGTCATGGGCGCCCCGCTGGTCATCGGCTCCGACCCGCGCACCCTGCCCCAGTCGATGATCGACACCCTGCGCAACCCCGAGATCCTCGCCGTCGACCAGGACCCGCTGGCCATCCAGGGCGTCCGGGTCGCCTCCGACGCCACGGGCGACGTCTACAGCAAGGTCCTCCAGGGCGCCGGCAAGCGCGCGGTCGCGCTGCTCAACCGCTCGGACCAGCCGGCGCAGCGCACGGTGACCTTCGCCGACGCCGGGCTGACCGGCGACATCACCGTCCGCGACCTGCGGGCCCGCCAGGACCGGGGCACGCACACCGGTTCGTACACCGTCACGGTCCCGGCGCACGGCACGGCCTTCCTCAAGCTGTCGGGTACGGACGCCGCTCCGGGCGCCGCGCTCGGTACGACGTCCTCGGCCAGCCCCGCGCTGGTGGCGGACGGCGACACGCTGACGGCCTTCACCCGCGCCACCGACGGCGCGCTGGTCCAGCAGACCGGCCGGGACGGAGCGTGGAACGGCAAGTCCGTCCGCCTGGGCGGTCCCACGCAGGGGCGGATCCTCGGCCAGCCGGCCGCGTACGGCTCGGCAGGCGGCCGGATCGACGTGTTCGTACGGGGTACGGACGACGCCGCGTATCACCGTACGTTCAGCGGCGGCGCCCACGGGAAGTGGGGCGCCTGGCGCAGCCTCGGCGGCCGGATCACGGACGCGCCGGGGGTCGCCTTCCGGGGCCCCGACGACTGGACCCTGTTCGCGCGCGGCGCCGACGGGCGCATCACCTCGCGCGGCCCGTCCGGCGGCTGGACCGCGGTGGGCGCGCCCGCTGACGCGCCGGTGTACGGGCGGCCCTCGGCCGTCACCGACGCGGCGGGCCGGACCCACGTCGCCGTACGGGCGGCCGACGACTCGGTC
This sequence comes from Streptomyces liangshanensis, assembly GCF_011694815.1. Taxonomy (NCBI): domain Bacteria; kingdom Bacillati; phylum Actinomycetota; class Actinomycetes; order Kitasatosporales; family Streptomycetaceae; genus Streptomyces; species Streptomyces liangshanensis. The sequence goes on along the minus strand of NZ_CP050177.1, from coordinate 1,074,785 downwards.
TGGGAGCGCGTGCGTTCGGCCTCCGGGGCCTGGTCGGACTGGACCTCCCTCGGCGGTACGGTCAGCGGCAGCCCGACGCTGGTGGCCGCGGGCAGCAGCGTCTACCTCTTCGCGCGGGCCAGTGACTACACGCTCTGGCAGCGCAACTACTCGGCCGGCGACGCCGGCGGTGACGGTGCGTGGGGCGGCTGGTTCCCCCGCTCGCAGTTCGTCAGCGGGGTGTTCGACGGATCCCTCGGCGGGGTCGCGGCGCCCGACAACACCGTGCTGATCGCCTATCGCGGGGTGGCCGGAGCCGTCCATCAGAGCAGGCTCTGACCCTTCACGGGGCGGGCCGGGGGATCCCTCGGGGATCTTCCGGCCCGTCAGGAATAAATTAGTAATTAATCTTGACGCCGGCATCCGCGCCGCGTCAATCTGTACCCGCCGAACGAGGGCCCGGCCGTCAGGGGGCCCGGCCCCGTTCCGTGGGCCTTAGCCAGGGAGTTCCTCCATGATCAACTCAGTCCCCAGTCGCCGGCGGTTCCTCGCGGGCACCGGCGCCGTCGGCGCCGCCGCGCTGATGAGCGGCTGCGTCACCTCCGGCCCGAGCACCAAGACCTCGTCCGGCGGCGGCCCCGTCACCCTCCAGTCCAACCTCTCCTCGCCGCAGGCGAAGAAGGCGATGCAGGACCTCGTGGCGGGCTTCAACAAGCGCGGCGGCGCCAAGGCCACGCTCAACACCGTCGCCTCGGAGACCTTCCGCACCCAGCTGCCCACGTACCTGACCTCCTCCCAGCCGCCGGACCTGCTCACCTGGTACCCCGGCTCGGTCGCGGACTCGTACGCGAAGAAGGGCCTCCTGCTCGACGTCAGCGACATCTGGACCAAGCCCGAACTGTCGGGCTACAGCGAGGCGCTCAAGAAGCTCTGCACCTCGTCCGACGGCAAGAAGGTCTTCGTCCCCGCCACCTACTACTGGTGGGGCTGCTTCTACCGGAAGTCGAACTTCGCCAAGTGGGGCGTCCAGGAGCCCACCACCTGGGACGAGTTCCTCGACCTGTGCGACAAGCTCAAGAAGAAGGGCGTCGCCCCGATCGGGATAGGCGCCGGCGGCAACACCGCCTGGGTGGCGTCCTCCTGGTTCGACTACCTCAACATCCGGATCAACGGGGCCCAGTACCACCGCGACCTGCTCGCCGGGAAGCACCGCTTCGACGACCCCGAGGTCCACAAGGTCTTCGACCGCTGGGCCGAGGCCCTCCCGTACTTCGACCCCAACGGCACCGCCCTGGCCTTCCAGGACGCGACCACCTCCCTGCTCCAGGGCCGTACGGGAATGATGCTGATCGGCACCTTCTTCGCCGACTCCGCCCCCAAGGACATGCTCGACGACATCGACTTCTTCCGCTTCCCGGTCATCGACCCGAAGGTCCCGCTCGCCGAGGAGGGCCCCACCGACGGCTACTTCGCCAGCGCCCACACCGGCCGCAAGGACGAGGTCAAGGAACTGATGACCTACATGGCCACCGTCGAGGCCCAGGAGATCTACCTCAAGGGCTCCTCCGGCACCGCGCTGCCCACCAACCCCGAGGCCAAGGACACCGGGACGCCGCTGGTGAAGAAGGGCCGCGCGCTCATCGAGGGCGCCGCGGACGTCACCCAGTTCTTCAACCGCGACTCCAGCGACGCCCTCCAGCCGTCGGCGGACACCGCGCTCACCCGCTTCCTCGCCAAGCCCAAGGAGATCAACTCCATCCTCACCACCTGGCAGCGGGACGCCCAGAAGATCTGGGGACAGTGACATGGCGGTCCTGACCGCGGCACGGCGGCGGAGGCGGGGAGCGACGCGGGTCCCGCCCGTGGTCCTCGCCTTCGTCCTCGTACCACTCCTGGCCGAGGCCTTCTGGGTGTTCTGGCCCGCCGTCCAGGGTTTCTACCTCTCCCTCACGGACTGGGACGGCGTCTCGGCGCCGAAGTTCGTCGGAGTGGGCAACTACCACGAGATGTTCGGCGACAGCGTGTTCCGCACCGCGCTGCTCGACACCGTCCTGTGGCTCCTGCTCTTCGGCGGGCTCTCCGCGCTCCTCGGCCTCGGCGCCGCCCTCCTTCTCCAGCAGGAGCGGCGCGGGGTCGGCTTCTACCGGGCCGCGCTCTTCCTGCCCGTGGTCTTCTCGCTGACCGCCACCGCCCTGGTGTGGCAGGCGATGTACCAGCCCGACGGACTCATCAACAACACACTGGACTTCTTCGGGCTCGGCAGCCTCCGGCACGCCTGGCTCGCCGACCAGGACACCGCCCTGTACGCCGTGATCGTGCCCGCGCTGTGGCGCCAGATCGGCTACGTGATGGTGCTCTACCTCGCCGGCCTCAAGGGCATCGACCCGGTGCTCTACGAAGCCGCGAAGGTCGACGGCGCCACCCGCTGGCAGCAGTTCCGGCACATCACCATCCCCCAGCTGCGCGGGGTCAACGCGGTGGTCCTGTCGGTCATCGTCATCGACTCGCTGCGCTCGTTCGACGTCGTCTGGGCGCTCACCCGCGGCGGCCCGTACCACTCCTCCGAACTGCTCTCCACCTACATGTACTCCACCGCCTTCCAGTCCCTGCGGCTGGGATACGGCTCCGCCCTCGCGGTCGTGATCTTCGTGCTGGCCTTCGGGGTCATCGTGTCCTATCTCGTCCGCGCCTTCCGGGAGGCCGACTGATGACCGCCATGAACCGGCAGGCCAGGCGCCGCGCCTGGGCCACCGCGGGCTTCCACGCCGGAGCCGGCGCGCTGTCCCTCCTGTGGCTGGTGCCGATCGCGCTCGTCCTGGTCACCAGCACCCGGTCGTTCGACGACATCGCCGCCAACGGCCTCGGCAGCCTGCCGCACTCCTTCACTCTCGGCGGTTTCCACCAGGCGTGGGTCGACGGCGGACAGGGCCGTGCCCTCCTCAACAGCCTGATCGTGTCGATACCGACCGTGCTGCTGTCCCTCGCGCTCGCCTCCATGGCCGCCTTCGGACTGGCCCGCTACGACCTGCCGTTCCGCCGCACCCTGCTCCTGGTGATGCTCGGCGGCAACCTCCTGCCGCCGCAGATCCTGCTCATCCCCGTCTCCAAGATCAGCGAGGCGCTCGGCCTGTACGACTCGCTGTACGCGCTCATCGGCGTCCAGGTCGGCTTCGGCGTCGGCTTCTACGTCTTCGTGCTCCACGGCTTCATGCGGTCCATCCCGCCCGAGATCCAGCAGGCCGCCGTCATCGACGGCGCGGGACCCTGGCAGATCTACCGGCGCATCATCATGCCGCTGACCACCCCCGCCCTCGCCGCGCTCGGGGCGCTCTCCTTCACCTGGATCTTCAACGACCTGCTGTGGGCGATCACCGTGCTGCGGACCGACACCAAGATGCCCATCACCGCCTCACTGATCGGGCTCCAGGGCCAGTTCGTGTCGATGTGGAACGTCATCGCGGCCGGCTCGGTCATCGCCGCCGCCCCCACCGTCGTCGTATTCCTGCGGTTCCAGCGCCACTTCGTGGCCGGACTCAATCTGGGAGCAGTCAAGTGAGCCCGCACGACACCACCGGCACGACCGACACCACCGGCACCGCGCCGGCCGGTACGGGGCTGCCGGACGACCCGTGGCTGCTGCGCACCGAGCACACCACCTACGCGGTCGCCCTCGCCGGTGACGGCCGGTGGGCCGAGCTGACCGCCTGGGGGCCGCACGGCGCCGAGACCGGGCCCTCACCGCTGGACTGGTCGCGCCGCACCCACTTCATCACCCCCGCCGACGCGGCCCCCGCCGAGTACATCCCGTACGGGCTGCGGCCGTTCACCGGCGCGGACCTGGTAGCCCAGCGGCCCGGCGAGGAGCGCGGGGTGTGGTGGCGGTTCACCGGGGCCGCCCAGGACGGCGACCGCACGCTCCGGCTGGTCTTCGCCGACGACACCCTCGGCCTGACGGCGGCCCTCCACTACGAGGCCGTGCCCGGCACCGACGTGATCCTCCGCTGGACCGAGCTGACCTGCACCGGTGACACCGCACTGCGCCTGGAGCGCTTCGACTCCGCCGCCGTGAACATCCCCGTGTCGGGCGGCGCCCGGCTCACGTACCTCACCGGCCAGTGGTCGCAGGAGTTCCGGCGGACCCAACTCGACCTGACACGCGGCCGCTTCGAGATGGCCTCCACCCAGGGGGTGCCGGGACACGCCTACGCCCCCTGGCTCGCCGTCCAGGACCTCGCGTCGCCCGCCGAAGGCGCCACCCCCACCTACGGGGTCGCCCTGGAGTGGTCCGGCAACTGGCACCTCACCACCGACGCCGAGCCCGGCGGGGCCGTCCGGGTCCGCGCCGGACGCGTGCCCCACGAGGGCGCCGTACGGCTCGCGCCCGGCGCCACCCTCACCACCCCGCGGCTCGCCTGCGCGTTCAGCCCCGACGGGCTCGACGGCCTCGCCCGGGTCTGGCACCGGTACGAACGCGTCCTGACCGGCGAGCGGATGGACCGCCCCCGCAAGGTGCTCTACAACTCGTGGGAGGCCACCGGCTTCGACGTGGACGCCGCGACCCAGCTCGAACTGGCCGGGATCGCCGCCGAGATGGGCGCGGAACTGTTCGTCGTCGACGACGGATGGTTCCCCGGCCGGGACGACGACACCGGCGGCCTAGGCGACTGGACCCCAGAACCGGCCTCGTTCCCGGACGGGTTCGACCACTTCATCGGCGAAGTCCGCGCCCTGGGAATGGACTTCGGGCTCTGGGTCGAACCCGAGGCCATCAGCCCCCGGTCCGCGCTGTACGCGGCCCACCCCGAGTGGGTCTACCGGATCGACGGCCGCCCCGCCACCCTCGTACGCAACCAACTCCTCCTGGACCTCGGCCGCGAGGACGTCCAGGACTTCGTCCTCGCCACCTTCGACCGGCTGCTCGGCGACCACGACATCAGCTACCTCAAGTGGGACATGAACCGCCCGCCGACCGAACGCGGCAGGCCCGGCGGCGGCCCCGTCGAGGAGCAGGACCTCGACGCCGCGCACGTCGCCGGCTACCTCCGGGTCCTCGACCACCTCCGTACCCGCCACCCCCACGTCACCGTCGAGGGCTGCGCGGGCGGCGGCGCCCGCATCGAGCACGCCACCCTCGCCCGTACGGACGTCGTGTGGCCCAGCGACAACACCGCGCCGCTCGACCGGCTCGCCATCCAGTACGGCTACCTGCACGCGCACGCCCCGCACACCATGAGCTCCTGGGTCACCGACTCGCCCGGCGTCTTCGACCCGCGGCCCCGCTCCCTCGGCTTCCGCTTCGTCAACTCCATGGCGGGCGTCCTCGGCATCGGCGCCGACATCCGCACCTGGCCGCCCGAGCGGCGCGCCGAGGCGGCCGGGTGGATCGCCCGCTACAAGGAGATCCGGGACGTCGTCCACCACGGGGAGGTCCGCCTCCTGAACACCCCGGCCGACGCGACCTGCGGCATCCAGTACGACGAACCGGGCGGCGCCCGGGTGGTCGTCACCGCCTGGAACACGGGCCGCCTCGACGGGGCGCCGCTGGTCCCCGGGCGCCCGGCCCGGCTTCGGCTGCGCGGACTGGAACCGACGGCCCGTTACGTCGACACGGCGTCAGGCGTCGCCTACAGCGGCGCCCATCTGGTCCATTCCGGCCTCCCGTTCGCGTGGACCGAGCGCTACGACGCCGAGCTGGTCGTGCTCACCGAAGAGTGACCGGTCCCGGACCCCCGATCACTAAAGTCTTCACGTCGCCCCACCGCACCCCAAGGAGTCGACCCGCCCCATGAACGGAACCGCCCGCTTCACCGACCGCGTCGCCGTGGTCACCGGAGCCGCCTCGGGCATCGGCGCCGCCACCGCGGAACGGCTCGCCGCCGAAGGCGCCGCCGTCGTCCTCGCAGACGTCGCCACCGAACGCGGCGAGGCCGTCGCGGCCGGCATCCGTACCGCCGGCGGACGCGCCGCCTCCGTCACGGCCGACGTCTCGGACCCGGCCGGCTGGGACCGGATCGTGGCCGCCGCGCACACCTTCGGCCCGGTCGGCGTGCTCGTCAGCAACGCCTACACCGTCGAGGTCACGCCCGCCCACACGATGACCGTCGCCTCCTGGGAGCGGCAGCTCGCCGTCAACCTCACCGGCGCGTTCCTCGGCTTCCGCGCCGTCCTGCCCGACCTGCGCGCACACGATGGCGCGGTGGTCCTGACCTCGTCCGTCCACGCCCACAAGGGCATCCCGGGACACCCCGCGTACGCCGCCTCCAAGGGCGCGCTGCTCTCGCTGTGCGGACAGCTCGCCGTGGAGTACGGCCCCGAGGTGCGGGTCAACGCGGTCCTGCCGGGCCCGGTCCTCACCGCCGCCTGGGACCGGGTGCCGCCCGAGGACCGGGAGCGCAGCGTCGCCGAGACCGCCGCCCGCCGCTTCGGCAGACCGGAGGAGGTGGCCGCCGCGATCGCGTTCCTGGCCGCCGGGGAAGCCTCGTACATCACCGGATCGAGCCTGCTCGTGGACGGCGGCTGGAGTGTCGTGAAGGCGTCGGCCTGACCGCCGCCGCCCGCCAGCACACCACCCCACCGCCGGACCCGACCGACCAGCAGAAAGGCATAACGACATGACGCCATACGCGCGCCGCGGAGTGCACGGCCAGACCGTGGAGACTCTTGCGCGCCGGGTGCTCAGCGGGGAGATTCCCGAGGGGGCGACACTCGATCTCGTGGCGTTGCAGGGCGAGTTGGACGTCAGTCTGACCGCGCTGCGCGAATCGCTGAAGGTGCTCGCCGCCAAGGGGATGGTCGACGCGCGCCAGAAACGGGGGACGTTCGTCAGGCCGCGCGCCGACTGGAACCTGCTCGACGCGGACGTGCTGCGCTGGCAGTTCGCGGGCGGCACCAGCTCGGACGCCGACCTCGGCCTGCTGCGCAACCTGGGCGAGGTGCGCGGGATCGTCGAACCGGCCGCCGTACGGCTGGCGGCCTGCCGCCGCACCGACGCCGACCTCGCCGAGCTGGAAGCGGCGCTGGCCGCGATGGGCGACGGCGGGGGCGAGGCCGCCCACGCGGTCGAGGCCGACCTCGCCTTCCACCGGGCGCTGCTCGCCGCCACCCACAACGAGCTGCTCGAACGCATGGAGATGGTCATCGAGTCCGGGCTCGCCCACCGCGACCAGATCGTGCACAGCTCCCCGCACGGCGAGGACCCCGTACCGAGCCACCGCGCCGTCCTCGACGCGGTACGGGCCCGGGACCAGGACGCGGCCGAGGCGGCCATGCGCGCCCTGCTCGACCAGGCGGTACGCGACCTCGACAAGGTCCACGGGACGCCGGGGGACACCACCACCGACACGAAAGGCGCCGAGGCGAAGTGAAGATCGTTCGCGTCGAGACGTTCCTCGTCCCGCCCCGCTGGCTGTTCTGCCGTATCGAGACCGACGAGGGGGTGGTCGGCTGGGGGGAGCCGGTGGTCGAGGGCCGCGCCGAGGTCGTACGGGCCGCGGTCGACGTCCTCGCCGAGTACCTGATCGGCCAGGACCCGCTGCGGATCGAGGACCACTGGCAGGTGCTCAGCAAGGCCGGCTTCTACCGGGGCGGCCCGGTGCTCTCCAGCGCCGTCGCGGGCATCGACCAGGCCCTGTGGGACATCGCGGGCAAGACGTACGGCGCGCCCGTGCACGCGCTGCTCGGAGGGCCGGTACGGGACTCCGTCCGGGTGTACGCGTGGGTCGGCGGCGACGAACCGGCCCGGCTCACCGAGGAGATCACCGAGCAGGTCGAGGCCGGGTTCACCGCCGTGAAGATGAACGCGGCCGGCCGCACCTCCCGCCTCACCACCCCCGCCGAGACCGCGGCGGTGGTGGACCGGGTGGCCGCCGCCCGCGCCGTCCTCGGCCCGCACCGCGACGTCGCCGTGGACTTCCACGGCAGGTTCACCCCGGCGAGCGCGCGCCGCGTCCTGCACGAGATCGGCCCGCTGCACCCGCTGTTCGCCGAGGAACCGCTGCTGCCCGAGCACGGCCACCTGCTGCCGGCCCTGGTCGCCGCCACCGAGGTGCCGATAGCCACCGGCGAACGGCTCTACGGGCGGGCGGAGTTCCTGCCCGCGCTCGCCGCGGGCATCGCCGTCGCGCAGCCCGACCTCTCGCACGCGGGCGGCATCTCGGAGGTGCACCGCATCGCCTCCCTCGCGGACGCGTACGGCGCGCAGGTCGCCCCGCACTGCCCGCTCGGCCCGATCGCGCTCGCCGCCAGCCTCCAAGTGGCCTTCTGCACACCGAACTTCCTCATCCAGGAGCAGAGCAGGGGCATCCACTACAACAAGGACGCCGACCTGCTGTCGTACGTCGTCGACCCCGAGCCGTTCCGCTTCGTCGGCGGCCAGGCCCGGCGTTCCGACCTGCCCGGGCTCGGCATCACCGTGGACGAGGCCGCCGTACGGGCCGCGGACCGCACGGGGCACGCCTGGCGCAACCCGGTGTGGCGCCACGCGGACGGCTCGTTCGCGGAATGGTGAGCGCCGTGCCCCCGTCCGGCGCCGTGCCCGCGTCCGTACCCGGCGGCCTGCCCGCGTCCGTACCGGGCGCCCTCCCCGCGCCCCGGGTGGTCACCGACCCTGCCCACGGCGGCCGTTGGACCTCGCTGACCGCCGGCGGCCGCGAATGGCTCTGGCACCGTGACGAGCCGCGCCGGGCGGTGGTCAGGCCGGGGGACCCGTTCGCCGACGCCGGGGGACTGGAGGAGTGTGTCCCCACCGTCCGCGGGACGCCCGACCACGGGGACGCCTGGTCCCGCCCCTGGCGGCGCGACGACGACGGGTCCGAGTCCGTCGACTGCTCCGACTTCCGCCTCACCCGGCGCGTCACCGCCGGGGCGGGCGGGACCGTCGCCGACTACCGGCTGACCGCCGCGCCCGGCTACCGCTTCCTCTGGGCGGCGCACGCGCTCCTGGAGGTCTCCGGGCAGGCGCGGGCCGTGATGCCGGGGGGAGCGGGCGTCCGCCTCTACCCCGACGGGGGCGCGCGGTGGCTGCCGGGCCACTGGCCGGAGGCCGCGGGGGTACGGCTCGACCGCCTCGGCCCCGACGACGGCACGGCGCTCGGCGCGGTGGTCGACGCGCGCGAGGTGTCCGTACGGGACGGCGCCGACACCCTGCGCTTCGCCCTGGACGCGGGGGACCAGCCGGTCTCCGTCGCGCTGTGGCGCAACCTGGGCGGCTTCCCCGAGGACACGCCGTACCGCTCGATCGGCGTCGAGCCCATGCTCGGCCGGGTCTTCGACCTCGCCGCGGCCGGCGAGGCGGACGCGGCCCGCGTCGGGCCGTCCGGCGAGGTCCGCTGGCGGCTGACGGTGACGGCCACCCGCCACGGTGACAGCCGACCCGCCACCGCTGGTCCGCCGGCTCGGTCCGCCCCTGAACCAGAACGAGAGAGGAACCACCCCGTGGATCTGCTGAGCGCGCTCCGCGCCCACCGCCTGGTCGCCATCGTGCGCGGCTGGGACCCCGAGGCCGCGCTGCGGACCGTACTGACCCTGGTCGAGGAAGGCGTCGAGCTGGTCGAGGTCTCCCTGTCCGGGCGCGACGCCCTCGACGTCATCAAGGGCGCCCGCGCGGCGCTCGGCCCCGGCGCCCCGCTCGGCGCGGGCACGGTCCTCACCCCCGAGGACGCGTGGGCCGCGCACGAGGCGGGGGCGGACTTCGTCGTCACCCCGGCGCTCGGCGACGGCGTCACCGCCGCCAAGGAGCTGGGCCTGCCGGTCCTCGCCGGCGTGATGACCCCGACGGACGTCCTGGCCGCCCGGCGCCTCGGCGCCGACGCGCTCAAGATCTTCCCGGCCGCGCAGGCGGGCGGGCCCGAGTACCTCAAGGCACTGCGCGGCCCCTTCCCCCAGCTGCCGTTCGTCCCCGTCGGGGGCGTGGACGCGGCGGCGGCCCGCGCCTACCTGGCGTACGGCGCGACGGCGGTCGGCGTCGGCTCGCCGCTGATCGGGGACGCGGCGGACGGCGGGAGCCAGGACGCGCTGCGCGAGCGGGCGCGCGCCTTCCTCGCCGTCGTCCGGGATGCGGGGGAGGACCCCCGATGAGCGCGGACCCGCACCCCCCGGCTTACGCCCCGGTCTCCCGCTGGTCCGACCGCCTGGAACTGGGCGAGGGGATCCGCTGGGTCGACGGGCGGATCGTCCTGACCGACATCCTCACCGGCCGCCTGCTCGCCGCCCCGCCCGGCGACCCCGGCGGAACGGGCTCCCTGGACGTGCTGGCCCACCTGCCGGTCCCCCTCGGCGCGGTCGCCCCCGTGGAGGGGCGCCCCGGCAGCTGGGTCGCGGCGGCCGGCACCGGTGTCTGCCTGCTCGGGGCGGACGGTTCGACCGCGTGGCGGGGCAGGCCGGAGGACGGCGCGTCCCCGGCCGCCCGGATGAACGACGGAGCCGCGGACCCGCAGGGCCGGTTCTGGGCCGGGAGCATGGCGTACGACGCCGTGGACGGCGCGGGATCGCTGTACCGGCTCGACCGCGACGGGACGCTCACCCGCGTCCTGACGGGCATCACCGTCCCGAACGGCCCCGCGTTCTCCGCCGACGGGACGGTCCTCTTCCTCGCGGACAGCGCGCGCGGCGTCATCAGGACCTACCCCGTCGACCCGGCCACCGGCGGTCTGGGCGAGCCGTCCGTCCTCACCACACTCGGCCGGGGCAGCCCCGACGGCCTGGCCGTCGACCGCGAGGGCGGGCTGTGGACCGCCGTCTGGGGCGAGGGCGCCGTCCACCGCTACCGCGCGGACGGCACGCTCGACCGCGTCGTCGCCCTGCCTGCCGCGCAGCCCGCCGGGGTGTGCCTGGGCGGGGACGACGGCCGCACGCTCTACGTCACCAGCGCGCGCGTCGGACTCGCGCGCCCCGGCCCCCTGGACGGCGCGGTGTTCGCCGTACGGGTCGAGGTCCCGGGCCAGCCGACCGCGTCCTACCGCCCGGCGAGCGCCTCATGAGCCCCGCGCGGCACACGCCCCGCCCCTTCGGCCCCGGCCCCGTCGTGTGCGTCGGCGAGACGATGGCCGCCCTGGCCCCCGAGCCGGTGGCCCCGCTCGACGACGCCGACCTCCTGCGCCTCGACATCGCGGGCGCCGAGTCCAACGTCGCGACCTACCTGGCCGACCACGGCGTGCCCGCCCGCTGGGTGTCGGCGGTCGGGGACGACCCGTTCGGCCGGCGGATACGGCGCCGGGTCGCGGCCTTCGGCGTGGACGTCTCCGGGGTACGCACCAACGCGACGCGCCCGACCGGACTGCTCGTCAAGAACCCCGGAGCGGAAGGGACTTACGTCCACTACTACCGGAGCGGCTCGGCCGCCGCCGCGCTCGGACCCGAGGTGCTGGACTCAACAGCGCTCCAGGGAGCGGGACTTGTCCACCTCAGCGGCATCACCCCGGCCCTGTCGGCCAGTTGCCTGGCCCTGGTGGAGGCGGCGCTCGCGCCGGACCGGCCGTACCCCGTCAGTTTCGACGTCAACCACCGCCCCGCGCTCTGGAAGGACCGGCCCGCACCGGAGATCCTGCGCGCGCTCGCCGACCGCGCGGACCTCGTCCTCGTCGGCCTGGACGAGGCGCAGGCGCTGTGGGGCGCGGCCGTCACGGACGCGGCGGCGGTCCGCGCGCTGCTGCCCGGCCCGCACACCCTGGTGGTCAAGGACGGCTCCCGCGCGGCCACGGCGTTCCTCGGCCCCGTGCCGTACACCGTGCCGGCCCTGAAGGTCGCGGTCGTCGAACCGGTCGGCGCGGGGGACGCCTTCGCGGCGGGCTTCCTGGCGGGGCTGCGGGACGCGGGCGATCCGGTACGGGCCCTGCGCCTGGGCCACCTCACCGCGGCGTCCGCGCTCCAGGTCTCCTCGGACCACGGCCCCCTGCCGTCCGCGGCCCGCGTGCGCCACCTGCTGGCGGCGGACGACAACACCTGGGCGGCGGCGACCCCGTGACGCCGGCCCGCGGGCGGCGGCCACCCGTGACGCGACGGGCGGCGGTCGCCCCGTAACAGGCCCTACTGCGCCGCGACCGTCCCGGTGTCCTGCGCCCGCGCCTCGGGCCCCCACGCGGGAGCCGTGCCGGCCAGCTGGCACACCATCAGGTAGAACGGGATCGGCGGCGTGTACGGCGAGGGCGAGTCCGGCCAGTGGATCAGCCGGGGATGCTCCGCCGGTACGTTCGTCCCCACCACGTACCGCGCCGGGGCGGGCCACGCCAGGTCCAGGTCCGAGCCGGACGGCACGATCCACCACCACCAGTCGGTGTCGGCGAAGACGCAGCCGGACCGGGGCAGCCGGGAGAGCAGCCGGAAGCCGTGCCGCGCCGGGACGCCCACCGCGTCACAGCCCAGCGAGGCGGGCAGCGCGGCCGGCAGCGCCAGCTCGATCCGTCCGGAACGCCGGAGGTCTTCGCCGCGCAGCCCACGGGAGAGGCGGTGCAGCGCCGTCCTCAGCACACCGGCTCCGACGCGCGGGCGGGCAGGGCCTGACGTGCTCCGTGCGGCAGCTCGGCCCAGACGACACGCCCGGGGCCGTATCCCGATGTGTCATGGGCCCCCCAGCCCGTGCACAGGGAGTCGATCAGGAAGAGTCCGCGGCCGCCCTCGTCGTCCGACGCCCGGTGCATCTGGGGCCCGGTCGGGCCGTACCCCTGGTCCTCCACCGCTATGCGCAGGTGGCCCTCGCCCTCGCGTATCTCGCAGATGACGTGGTTCCCGGCGGCGTGCACGATCGCGTTGGTCACCAGTTCCGACACCACGAGGACCGCGGTCTGGCGGGTGTCCTCGTCCATCCCCCAGCGTACGAGCCGCTCCTCGGTCAGTTTCCTGGCCCGGCCGACCGACTCGGCGCGGGCCGGCAATTCGAATCCGTACCGCCGGACAACGTTGCCAGGACGCTGGGTGATGAGCTGGGGGGTGGGCGCGTTACCAGGTGCCACGACCGATTCCTAACGGTGGGGAGCCGGCAGACGCGCACAAAACCTCTCCCGTGGCAGGGCGCGGCGACCGTGTGAACTGGTTCACTCGACCACTCTCCACCCGTCGGGGACACTTGGCAAGTAGCACTCTGAATTTTCCAGAGTGCCGTGTTCTTCGTGCTCCGGACGTGGCAGACTGCTGGCATCCGTGTACGGGGGAGGTCCCAAGTGAGTGAACCGCGGTCAGCCCCGACCGTGGGTCAGGTCGTCCTCGGCAGACGTCTGCAGGACCTGCGTGAGCGGGCCGGCCTGAAACGCGAGGAAGCCGCCAAGCTTCTGCGCGTGGCCCCGGCCACGATACGCAGGATGGAGACCGCCGAGGTCACGCTCAAGATCCCCTATGTGCAGGTGCTGCTCAGGGCGTACGGGATCGCCGAGGCGGAGGCCGAGGCGTTCGTCGAGCTCACGGAGGAGGCGAACAAGCCCGGCTGGTGGCAGCGGTTCCACGACATCCTGCCGGACTGGTTCAGCATGTACGTCAGCCTGGAGGGCGCCGCGGCCCTCCTGAGGGCGTACGAACCGCACTTCGTCCCCGGACTGCTCCAGACCGAGGACTACGCGCGATCCGTCATGCGGGCCGGTGCCGTGGGGCAGGCCAGGCCCGACGACATCGAACGGCACGTGGCGCTCCGCATGGAACGCCAGTCGCTGCTCACCCGTCCCGACGCGCCCAGATTCTGGGTCATCATGGACGAGACGGTCCTGCGGCGCCCGGTGGGTGACAGTCCGGAGATCATGCGCGAGCAGATCGACCGGCTGCTGGAGACGTCCGCCCTGCCCAACGTGACCCTCCAGATCGCGGAGTTCTCGAGCGGACACCATCCCGGTACGTACGGGCCGTTCGTGATCTTCCGTTTCGCGGTACCGGAGTTGCCCGACATGGTCTACAGCGAGTACCTGACCGGCGCCGTCTACCTCGACGCGCGCCCCGAGGTGGCCACTCACCTGGAGGTCATGGACCGGATGGCGGCCCAGGCCGCCACTGCACCACGCACGAAGGAGATCCTCCGGGATGTCCGCAAGGAGCTGTGAATGGATCCCATATACAACGGCATGCCGGCCGCCGACCTCGGCGCCGAAGGCTGGCACAAGCCGTGGAGCGGCGGCAACGGCGGCAACTGCATCGAGGCCATGAAGCTGGCCGACGGCAGGGTCGCGGTGCGCCAGTCCGCCGACCCTGACGGCCCCGCACTGATCTACACCACCGGAGAGATCGCCGCTTTCATCCAGGGCGCCAAGTCGGGCCAGGCGGACTTCCTCCTGACCTGATCACCGCAACACCCCGACACCGCGACACCGCACACCGACCGAAGCACCGAAGTCCCCGCTCACCGACCGTAGTTCTCGCTCACAGACCCTGAGACTCATGGAGCGCACATGACCGGGCACGACGCCATCGACACCAGCAGGCCCCATCCGGCCCGGGTGTACGACTGGCTTCTCGGCGGCAAGGACAACTATCCGGTCGACGAGCAGATGGCGCGGCAGTTGCTCGCGCTGGACTCCAGGGCCCCGGAGATGGCGCGCGTCAACCGGGCCTTCATGCACCGCGCCACCCGCTGGCTCGGCATGACGGGCGGGGTGCGGCAGTACCTCGACATCGGTACGGGCATCCCGACCGAGCCCAACCTCCACCAGATCGCCCAGCAGGTCGCCCCCGACTCCCGGATCGTCTACACGGACAACGACCCGATCGTCCTCAGGCACGCGGAAGCCCTGCTCCGCAGTACCCCGGAGGGCGTGACGGAGTACGTCCAGGCCGACGCGCGGGAGCCCGGCGCCATCATCGAGGCGGCCGGCAAGACCCTCGACCTGGACAGGCCGGTGGCGCTCTCGCTGATCGCGCTGCTCCACTTCGTCTCGGACGACGACGGCGCGCACGAGCTGGTGCGCGCGCTCCTCGCCCCGCTGGCGCCCGGCAGCTACCTGGTCCTGTCGCACGTCACCGGCGACTTCGATCCGGACACGTCGGAGCGGGCGCGCGAGCTGTACAAGCAGCGGGGCCTCACCCTGGTCCCGCGCACCCGTGACGAGTTCGCGGCCTTCTTCGAAGGACTCGACCTGGTCGGCCCGGGTGTCTCCCTTGCCACGGACTGGCGTCCCGAGCTGGGTGAGGTCGTCCCTCTCTCCGGCGACGGGCCCATCCCCGGATACGCGGGCGTGGCACGCAAACCGTAAGTGGGTGGGGTACGGGCGGGTGGCGCCGCAGCACTTTTCAGGTGCGCTGCGGCGCCTCGCGCGTCCCCTCCCGTCCGCAGGGGACCGGCGCCGGTCTTGGGGGGCCGGCGCCGGTCCCGCTCAGTTCCGTGGGTACGCGGGTGTGCTTCCGTTCAGTTCCGCAGGTACGCCAGCCCGGGGTGGACGTCCGTGTAGGCGTCCAGCAGCCGCCGGGCCACGGCCACCGAGTCGACCAGGGGATGCAGGGCGAACGCCCGTACCGCGTCCTCGCGTGATCCGCTCCCCGCCGCCGCCAGCACCGCGCGTTCCACCGCCTTGACCGACGTCACCAGACCCACCGCGTGGTACGGCAGCGGCTCGACCGACACCGGGTGCGCGCCGTTCGCGTCGACCAGGCACGGCACCTCGATCACGGCGTCCGCGTCCAGGACCGCCAGGGTGGTGCGGTTGCGGACGTTCAGGATCAGCGTCGCGCTCTCGTCGCGCGCGACGGCCCGCATCAGGGCGAGTGCTACCTGTTCGTACCCGCCCGACCCCAGGTCCTCGTCGTCGCGTTCGCCCACCCCGGCGGCGTCCCGGTTGGCCGCCATGTACGTCGCCTCACGATCGGCGAGGGTACGGTTCCACGCGCCGAGCGCGGAGCCGCCACCGCCTCCGCCGCCCGCCAACTCCGCGTAGAACCCCGCCTGCTGGTCCCTCAGGTACGCGCCGCGCGTCCGCTCGGCGCCCTGGTAGGCGCGCACGGCCTCGCGGTTGAAGTAGTAGTAGTGCAGGTACTCGTTGGGGACCGCGCCGATCAACCTCAGCCACTCGGGACCGAAGAGCTTGCCCTCCTCGAAGGAGCCCAGCAGCTCCGGATCGGCGAACAGGCGCGGCAACTGGTCACGGCCGCCCGCCCACAGCCCGCGCAGCCAGCCCAGGTGGTTCAGCCCCACGTAGTCGAACCACGCCCGGTCCGGATCCACCCCCAGCACCCGGGCGACCCGGCGGCCCAGGCCGACGGGGGAGTCGCAGATGCCGATGACCCGGTCGCCCAGCACCCGGGACATCGCCTCCGTCACCAGCCCGGCCGGATTGGTGAAGTTGATGACCCACGCGTCCGGGGCCAGCGCCGCCACCCGCCGCGCGATGTCCACCGCGACCGGCACGGTCCGCAGCCCGTACGCGATCCCGCCCGCCCCCACGGTCTCCTGGCCGAGCACCCCCTCCGCCAGCGCCACCCGCTCGTCGGCGGCCCGCCCCTCCAGACCGCCCACCCGGATCGCGGAGAAGACGAAGTCCGTGCCGCGCAGCGCGTCGTCCAGGTCCGTGGTGACGGTGACCTCCGGCGCGTCCGCCACCCCGTCGGCCTGCTCGGCCAGCACCCGCGCGACGGCCCCGAGCCGGGCCGCGTCCACGTCGTACAGCGTGACGTGCGTGACCCGGCCCGCCGCCCGGTCGCGGAGCAGCGCCCCGTACACCAGCGGCACCCGGAAACCGCCCCCGCCCAGAATCGTCAGCCTCATACCCGGTCCGCCTCCACCTCGGTCGCCTGCATGGACCGATCATCCACGAAACGACCGCGGGACCGTCCGGAGGCCCGGCGCGTCAGGCACCCACCCGGCGCTTGTTCCAGACGTCGAAGCCGACGGCCGCGAGCAGCACCAGGCCCTTGATGACCTGCTGGTAGTCCGTGCCGACGCCCACCAGCGACATGCCATTGTTGAGCACGCCCAGCACCAGCCCGCCGATGACCGCCCCGAACACCGTGCCGACCCCGCCGCTCATCGACGCCCCGCCGATGAAGGCGGCCGCGATGGCCTCCAGTTCGAAGTTCACCCCCGCCTGCGGCACCCCCGCGTCGAGGCGGGCCGCGTAGACGATGCCGGCCAGGGCGGCGAGCACGCCCATGGTGACGAAGACCAGGAAGGTGACCCGCCGGTCCTTGACCCCGGAGAGCTTCGCCGCCGCCTGGTTGCCGCCCAGCGCGTACACATGACGGCCGATCACCGCGTTGCGCATCACGAAGCCGAAGCCGAGGAGCAGCGCAGCGAGCAGGAGCAGCACGACCGGCACACCGCGGTAGCTGGCCAGCGTCATCGTGAAGGCGGCCACGGCGGCCGTCAGCGCCACGCACTTGATCAGGAACAGGTTGCGGGGCAGCACCTCCAGGTCGTACGTCCGCTGCCGCCGCCGGTCCCTGACCTCCTGGAACAGCGCGAACGCGAGCAGCGCCAGCCCCAGCAGGAGGGTCAGGTTGTGGTAGTCCGTGGCCGGCCCGACCTCGGGGAGGTACCCCGTGGAGATCTTCTGGAAGCCCTCGGGGAACGGGCCGAGGGAGCGGGAGCCCAGGAAGATCTGGGTGGCGCCCCGGAAGAGCAGCATGCCGGCGAGCGTGACGATGAACGACGGGATGCCGAGGTACGCGATCCAGAAGCCCTGCCAGGCCCCCGCGACCGCCCCGATGAGCAGCCCGAGGACCAGGGCGAGCACCCAGGGCATCCGGTGCTCGACCATCATCACCGCGCACGCGGCGGACACGAACGCGGCCAGTGAGCCGACCGACAGGTCGATGTGGCCCGCGATGATGACGATCATCATCCCGATCGCGAGGACCAGGATGTAGCTGTTCTGGAGGACCAGGTTGGTGACGTTGTTCGGCTTGAGCAGCACCCCGTCGGTCCATATCTGGAACAGCACGACGATCAGCCCGAGCGCGACGAGCATCCCGTACTGCCGCATGTTGCGCCGGGCGGCGTCCAGCAGAAGCGCGCCGGTCGTGGCGCGCCCGGCGGCGGGCGCGGCGGGGGGCGTGCCCTTCGGTGGTGTGCCGCTCGGTGTGTCGGTGGTGACCGGACCCATGTCGACTACCTCGTGTTCTTGGTCATGTGGCGCATCAGGACTTCCTGGGTGGCGTCCGCCCGGGCGATCTCGCCGGTGAGCCGGCCGGCCGCCATCGTGTAGACGCGGTCGCACATCCCGAGAAGCTCGGGGAGTTCGGAGGAGATGAGGACCACGGCCCGGCCCTCGGCGGCGAGCCGGTCGATGACGGTGTAGATCTCGTACTTCGCCCCGACGTCGATCCCGCGTGTCGGCTCGTCCAGGATCAGCACGTCCGGACCGGCGAAGATCCATTTGCTGAGGACGACCTTCTGCTGGTTGCCGCCCGACAGCCGGCCCACCTGCTCGAAGACGGTCGGCGCCTTGATGTTCATGCGCCTGCGGTACGACTCGGCGACGCGGGTCTCCTCGTGCTCGTCGACCACACCGCGCCGGGCCACCTTGGACAGCGCGCCCAGGGTGATGTTCCTGCCGATGGTGTCGATGAGGTTGAGGCCGTACTTCTTGCGGTCCTCGGTGACGTACGCGATGCCGTGCGCGACCGCCTCGGGCACCGTCCGCGTCCGGATCTCCCGGCCGTCCTTGAGGACCGTCCCGCTGATGTCGCGGCCGTAGCTGCGCCCGAACACACTCATCGCCAACTCGGTGCGGCCCGCGCCCATCAGTCCGGCGATGCCGACGATCTCCCCCCGGCGCACGCGCACCGACACCCCGTCGACGACCTTGCGCTGCCGGTCGAGGGGGTGGTGCACGGTCCAGTCCCGGATCTCCAGCGCCGGCCGCGCCGCCGGATCACCTTCGTACGGGGTGCGTTCGGGGAAGCGGTGGTCGAGGTCGCGGCCGACCATGCCCCGGATGATCCGGTCCTCGGTGAACGACTCCGCCCGCACGTCGAGGGTCTCGACCGTCCTGCCGTCCCGTAGGACGGTCACGGAGTCGGCCACCTCCGCGATCTCGTTCAGTTTGTGCGAGATGATGATCGAGGTGATGCCCTGCGCCTTCAACTCCCTGATGAGGAGCAGGAGATGAGCGCTGTCGCGGTCGTTGAGCGCGGCGGTCGGCTCGTCCAGGATCAGCAGCTTCACCTTCTTCGCGAGCGCCTTCGCGATCTCCACGAGCTGCTGCTTGCCGACCCCGAGGTCCGCGACCCGGGTCTGCGGATGCTCGGCCAGCCCCACCCGCCGCAGCAGGGAAGTGGCGTGCAGGAGTGTCCTGTTCCAGTCGATGACCCCCCGGGTGGCGTGCTCGTTGCCGAGGAAGAGGTTCTCCGCGATCGACAGGTACGGGATCAGGGCCAGTTCCTGATGGATGATCACGATGCCGCGGGCCTCGCTGGCACCGATGTCCTTGAAGGCGCAGGGGGCTCCCTCGAAGAGGATCTCGCCCTCGTAACTCCCGTGCGGATGAACGCCGCTGAGCACCTTCATCAGGGTGGACTTGCCCGCGCCGTTCTCCCCGCAGACGGCGTGCACCTCCCCGGGCGCGACCGTGAGGCTGACGTCGGAGAGCGCCCTGACCCCGGGGAAGGTCTTCACGATGGAGCGCATCTCCAGTACGGGGGAGGTCACTTCAGGTCACTCGCCTTGAGGTAACCGGAGTCGACCAGCTCGGCCTGGTAGTTGGACTTGTCGACGCTGACCGGGTCCAGCAGGAAGGCCGGCACGACCTTCTTCTCGTTGTCGTACGTCTTCTCGTCGTTGACCTCGGGCTTCTTGCCGTTCAGTACGGCGTCCGCCATCTGCACGGCCTGCTTGGCCAGCGCCCTGGTGTCCTTGTAGACGGTCATCGTCTGCCGGCCCGCGATGATCGACTTCACCGAGGCCACCTCGGCGTCCTGCCCGGTGACCAGCGGGTACGGCTTCGCGGCCGTCCCGTACCCGTCGGACTTCAGGGCCGACAGGATGCCGATCGAGATGCCGTCGTACGGCGAGAGCACCGCGTCCACGTCCACCGAGCCGTACGCCTTGGTCAGCAGGTCGTCCATCCGCTTCTGGGCCGTACCGCCGTCCCAGCGCAGAGTGGTGACCTGGTCCAGCGCGGTCTGGCCGCTTCTGACGACCAGTTGCTTCGCGTCGAGATACGGCTTGAGGGTCTTCCACGCGCCCTGGAAGAAGTAGCGCGTGTTGTTGTCGTCGGGCGAGCCCGCGAACAGCTCGATGGAGAACGGGCCCTTCTCGGAGCCGTCCTTGAGGCCGAGCTTGTCGACGAGGTACGAGGCCTGGAGGACGCCGACCTTCTCGTTGTCGAAGGACGCGTAGTAGTCCACATTCGGGCTGCCGAGGATCAGCCGGTCGTAGGAGATCACCTTGATGTCCTGGTCGGCGGCCTGCTGGAGGACGTCCCCGAGCGCCCGGCCGTCGATGGCGGCGATCACCAGCACGTCGACGCCCTTGGTGATCATGTTCTCGACCTGGGACACCTGCTGGTCGACGTCGTCCTCGCCGTACTGGAGGTCCGTCCGGTACCCCAGCTTCTTGAACTGGGCGACCATGTTGTTGCCGTCGGCGATCCAGCGTTCGGACGACTTGGTGGGCATCGCGATGCCGATGGTCGCCCCCTCGCCGCCCTCCTTCTTCTCCTTGCCGCCGCCCTCGCCGCTCTGCCCGCAGGCGGCGAGGGACAGGACGAGGGACGCGGCGGTGGCGGTGAGCACGGCTCGGCGGATACGCATGAGGGCATCAGTCCTTGTCTTCGGTGGGGCGGTCTTCGGTGGCGGGGTCTTCGGTGGCGGGTTCTTCGGTGACGGGTTCTTCGGTGGCGGGGAAGCGGGTGAGCGGGCCCGGGAGGCGGGAGCCGAGCGGCGACATCGCGCCGTCCGCGCCGTGCCGGCCGAGCAGATCGAGGACCAGCCGGCCGCGGCGCACCCGTTCCCGGGCGCCGCTGAGGGCGGTGTCGCGCAGGTGCGCGCCGTACGGGTAGATGGAGGGCGCCTTCGAGAGGCCGAACTTGAGGTAGAGCGGGGCGCCGCGCCGGATCAGCTCCGCCGTCTCGTACATCCGCACGTAGCCCCCGAGGTCGTCGGGCGCCTCGATGTACAGGTCCATGGGGGCGCGGCTGACCCGGCGGATCTCGGTGAGGTGCGCGAGCGAGAGGTCGGAGGGGACGTTGACGGAGTCCGCGCCGAGCCGCTCGAACACGGCGTACGACGCCGGGTTGACGGGGCCGATCAGCGCCGAGACCTTGAGCGTGGTGTCGGCGGGCAGGACGCCCCGGGCGCGCAGCCGGTGCAGCGACCACAGGACGCCCTCGTCGGCCACGAGCAGGCAGCGGACGCCGAGTTCGGCGGCGCGCAGGGCGTCCTCGACGCAGCCCGCCACTCCGTCGTGGCCGCGGGCGCGCAGTCCGGCCCCGCCCGATCCGGTACGGGTGGAGCCGCCGATGTCCCAGGTGCCGCGCGGTCCGGTGAACAGGCACAGCTCCACGTCCCTTGCCGCGCAGGCGTCCACCATCTCGGTGATGTCGGCGTCCGAGAGCATCCAGATGCCGCTGCCCTGGCTGACGCGGTGGACCGGCACGTCGAGCCGGGAGGCCTCCTTGAAGACCTCGGCGAGCGCCTCGGGGCCTTCTACGGACGGGATCTCGGTGCGCCAGAGGCCGCCGTCGGGGAAGGAATGGGGGGAGGCGTCCCGGGGGTGGTCGGGGGGCGCGGCCAGGCCGAGGGTGGCGAGCGCCCGGTCGCCGGGGCGCCGGGGGCCGGGGGAGGGGGCGTCGATCACGGACACGTCCTTACATGGTCGTTCGAGATACCGAACATGGTTCGGGAAGTCGGGCGTGGGTGGGTCCGGGGTCCGCCTGACGGGCTTCTCCGCCCGGCGGACCGGTCGTCAGGGCCGTAGCAGCACCTTCCCCGTGGCGGGATCGCCGCCGCCGACGCGGGCGATCGCCTCCGCGTACCGCTCCAGCGGGTACGTGTGGGTGATCAGCGGTCCCGGGTCCAGCAGCCCGGTGGTGAAGGCCCGGACCGCGAAGGTCCAGGCGCTCGACGGCGCGCCGAACACACTGCGGACCGTCAGCTGGCTCAGCGAGAGGTGCACGGGGTCGATGCCGGCGGCGCCCGCCGCGAACATGCCGGTCAGCACCACCCGGCCGCCGCGCCGGGCGAGCAGGCACGACGAGGCGGCGGTGGTGGGCGCCCCCGCCGTCTCCAGGACGAGGTCGAAGTGCCCGTGGAGCTTCTCCGCCTCCTCCGGGCCGCGCACCTCGGTCGCCCCGAAGTCCGCCGCCAGGCGGGCCCGTTCGGCCCGGGGGTCGATGACGGTCAGCTCGCCGGGGGAGTGGGCGGCGAGCAACTGGACGGCGAGCAGCCCCAGGGTCCCCGCGCCCACCACCGCGACCCGCGCACCCGGTTCCGGGGCCCCGGCCCGCACGGCGGCGGCGACCACGGCGGCCGGCTCCAGCAGCGCGGCGGCCCGCAGGTCGGCGTCGTCGGGGAGGAGGTGCAACAGCCGTACGGGGACGACCACATGGTCCGCGAAGCCGCCGGGGCGGGTGAAGCCCGTCTCGTCGTACCCGGCCGAGCAGAGCGACGTCTCGCCGCACCGGCACCGGACGCAGACCCCGCACGCGCGGAAGCCCTCCGCCACGGTCCGCCGGCCGACCAGCTCCGCCCCGACGCCCGCGCCCACCGCGTCGACCGTGCCCGACCACTCGTGGCCGGGGGTCACCGGGTAGCGGACGTAGGCCGCGTCGCGCCGGCCCTCGTACACCTCGCGGTCGCTCAGGCACACCCCGGCGGCGGCCACCCGTACCCGCACCTCGCCCGGACCCGGCCCGGGCACCTCGCCGGTCAGCAGGCGGTGGACGCCGGGCCGGTCCACGACGATCGCCCGGCTGCCCCGCGCGGGAGGGGTCGTCGCCGGCCCGGGCGGGGTCACCGGGAGTCCTTCGGCGCGCGCTTCTCCCAGCCCTCGGCCCACAGGTCGAACCGCGCCCGCTGCTGGGGGAATTCGGCCGCCGCCTCCACGTCGAACTCCACGCCGAGTCCCGGCGCGTGCGAGACCGGGAAGCACCCGTCCACGGGGTCGACCTGGGGCGCGCCCTTCACCACCTTCTTGATCTCCGCGTCGGCGAAGTCGTTGAAGTGTTCGAGGATCTTGAAGTTCGGTGTGCAGGCGGCCAGTTGCAGGCTCGCCGCCGTGAGCACCGACCCGCCGACGTTGTGCGGGGCGACCAGGACGTAGTGGGTCTCGGCGGTGGCGGCGAGCTTCCTCGCCTCCAGGATGCCGCCGATGTGCCCCACGTCCGGCTGGATGATGTCGACGGCCCGCGACGCGAAGAGCTCGCGGAACTCGATGCGGTCGTGGACGCGTTCGCCGGTCGCGATCGGCATGTCCACCTTCTCGGCGACCTTGCGCAGCGCGTCGACGTTCTCCGGCGGTACGGGCTCCTCCAGCCAGGCCGGGTCGTACGGGGCGAGTTCGCGCGCCAGCCGTACCGCCGTCGCCGGGCTGAACCGGCCGTGCATCTCCAGCATCAGCTCGGTGTCGGGCCCGATCGCGTCCCGGACCGCCTCGATCAGCGCCACCGCGTCGCGGGTCGCGGGCCGGTCAAGCTCGAAGTGCCCGGTCCCGAACGGGTCGATCTTCAGGGCCCGGTAGCCACGCTCGACCACCGCGCGCGCCGCCTTGTGGTAGGCGTCCGGGGTGCGCTCGGTGGTGTACCAGCCGTTCGCGTACGCCTTCACCCGGTCGGTGACCTTGCCGCCGAGCAACTGCCACACCGGCACGCCGAGCGCCTTGCCCTTGATGTCCCAACAGGCCATTTCCACCACGGCGATGCCCGACATCACGATCTCGCCGGCCCGCCCGAAGTCGCCGTACTTCATGCGCCGTACGAGATCCTCCACCGCGAACGGGTCCGATCCCGCGATGTGGTTGGCCTCGGCCTCGCGCAGATAGCCGATCAACGCGTCGGTCCTGCCGAGCATCCGGGTCTCGCCGACCCCCGTCAGCCCCTCGTCGGTGTGGACGAGGACGTAGGTGAGGTTGCGCCAGGGAGTGCCGACGACATGAGTACTGATTCCCGTGATGCGCACTGCGGTTACCCCTCGTCCGGCCGATGGAGATGTTCGAGATTTCGTCAGTCGTTCGAAATCGTGGCGTGACCGTATTCAGGGCACGTGAGGGTGTCAATGGGTCGCGCGGCGGCTAGCCTGTGTTCGTCATTCCGGCCGACGACCGAGGGATCGAACAGCCGACGGCCGGACTACCGGAAACGAAGGGATGGGTGGTCCGTCATGGGACGCTTGGTCCCCGCGGTCACGCGGGCCCTGGACGTGCTCGAACTGTTCCTGGAGAGCGAGGGGCCGCTCTCCGCGCCGGACGTGATCCGCAGACTCCAACTCCCGCGCACCACCGTCCACGAACTGCTCACCACCCTCGCCGCCCGCGCCTACCTGGACCCCCTCCCCGGCCAGCCCGGCCGCTACCGCCTCGGGGTCCGTACGTACCAACTGGGCAGCCGGTACGCGGAACAGCTCGACCTCGCGGCCGAGGGGCAGCGGGTCGCGCGCGAGGTCGCCGAGACCTGCGACGAGACCGTGCACGTGGCCGTCCTGGAGGACACGGACGTCATCTACATCGCGAAGGTGGACTCCACGCACGCCGTCCGGATGGTCTCGGCGGCCGGCCGCCGGCTGCCCGCCCACTGCACGTCCGTCGGCAAGATGCTCCTCGCGTCCCTCCCCGAGGACGAGTTGGCGCGGCGCTTCGCGGACGACGGCTCGACGGCGATGTCGGCGGAGACGACGCTGACCCTGACCGCGATGACCCCCGACAGCATCACCGACCCCGCGGTGCTGCGGGCCGAGCTGGCGAGGACCCGGGAGCGCGGCGTCGCCGTCGAGCACCGCGAGTCCAACCCGGACGTCAGCTGCGTGGCGGCGCCCGTCCGCGACAGCGCGGGCCGGGTCGTCGCCGCCCTGTCCATCTCCGTCCCGATGATCCGCTGGAGCGACGGGCGCGAGGAGGAACTGGCCCGCCTGGCCGTCGAGGGCGCGGACGCGCTCTCCGTACGCCTCGGCCACCGGGGCCGGCGATGACGGCGCGCGCCCGCCGGCGCACCCGCGTCGAGGTCGCCGTACGGGAACGCGCGGTCCTCGGCGAGGGACCCACCTGGGACCCGGCGACCGGCCGCCTGATCTGGGTCGACATCCTCGGCTCCCGCGTCCACACCCACACCCCGGCCGACGGCACGCGCACGGTCATGGCCACCGGGCAGCACGTCGGCGCCGCCGCGCCCCGGGCGGGCGGCGGCCTGGTCGTCAACCTCCGGGACGGCGTCGGGCTGTACGGTCCCGACGCCTCGTTCTCCTGGCTGGTCCACGACCCCGTGCCGGGCCGCAGGGGCAACGACGCGGCGGTCGCGCCCGACGGGGCGCTCTGGGCGGGGAGCATGCGCGACGACGAGGCCCCGGGCGGCGGCAGCCTGATCCGGGTGGCGCCGGACGGCACGGCGACCGGGCAGCTCACGGTCGGGGTCGGCAACGGCACGGGGTGGAGCCCCGACGGCGGCACGATGTTCTACATCGACAGCCTCACCCACCGCATCGACGCCTTCCGCGTCGAGGACGGCCCGGGCGGCGGCGGCTCCGGACCGGGCGGCGCCGCGCCGGACGGCCCCCGCCTCACCGGCCGCCGCACCTTCGCCGTCGCCGAGGACGGGGCCGGTGTCTTCGACGGGCTGACCGTCGACGCGGACGGCTGCGTCTGGGCCGCCCTCTGGGACGGCGGCCAGATCCGCCGCTACACCCCGTCCGGCACCCTCGACCGCGTGCTCGAACTCCCCGTACGCCGCCCGACGTCGTGCGCCTTCGGCGGTCCCGGCCTGCGCGACCTCTACATCACCTCGGCCCGCGTCGGCCTCGCCCGCCCGCACCCGTTGTCGGGCTCCCTGCTGGTCCTCCCCGACGCGGGTCAGGGACTGCCGGCCACCCCCTTCGCGGGCTGACAGCCCGGACGCCCCTACCGGACCACCGTCCCCGACGCCTCACCCCGCGTACGGATCCGGCACCGCCCCCTCCCGCGACAGGAACTCGAAGTCACACCCGGTGTCCGCCTGCGTGATGTGCTCGGTGTAGAGCGCGCCGTACCCCCGCCCGTACCGCGGCGCCGGCGCGACCCACGCCGCGCGCCGCCGGGCCAGCTCCTCGTCCGGCACCTCCAGCCGCAGCGAGCGGCCCGCCACGTCCAGTGTGATCAGGTCGCCCGTCCGGACGAGGGCGAGCGGGCCCCCGACGTACGACTCGGGCGCGACGTGCAGCACACACGCGCCGTAACTCGTCCCGCTCATCCGGGCGTCGGAGATCCGCACCATGTCCCGCACCCCCCGCTTCAGCAGGTGGTCCGGGATCGGCAGCATCCCGTACTCGGGCATGCCGGGCCCGCCCTTGGGGCCCGCGCCGCGCAGCACCAGCACATGGTCGGCCGTGATGCCGAGCGCGGGATCGTCGATGGTCCGCTGCATCGCGCGGTAGTCGTCGAAGACCACCGCGGGGCCGGTGTGCCGGAGCAGCGCCGGATCGGCGGCGATGTGCTTGATCACCGCCCCGTCGGGGCACAGGTTGCCGCGCAGCACCGCCACCCCGCCCTCCGCCGCGAGCGGCCGCTCGCGCGGCCGGATCACCTCCGCGTCGTGCACCACCGCGCCGGCCAGCTGCGCGCGCAGGGTGGGGTGCGCGACCGTCGGCCGGTCCAGGTGCAGCAGGTCCGTCAACTGCCCGAGGAACGCCGGGAGTCCGCCCGCGAAGTGGAAGTCCTCCATCAAGTACCGCCCGCCGGGGCGCAGATCGGCCAGCACCGGAACCGTCCGGGCGATCCGGTCGAAGTCGTCCAGCGTCAGCCGTACCCCGCTGCGCCCCGCCATGGCGATCAGGTGGATGACGGCGTTGGTCGAACCCCCCAGGGCCAGTACGGTCGTTACGGCGTCCTCGTACGCCTCCCGCGTCATCACCCGCGACAGGGTGAGGTCCCGCCCGACGAGATCCACGATCAGCCGGCCCGACGCCGCCGCCATCCGCTCGTGCCCCGAGTCCACCGCCGGTACGGACGACGCGCCGGGCACGGTCACCCCCAGCGCCTCGGCCGCCGCCGTCAGGGTGGAGGCGGTGCCCATCGTCATGCAGTGGCCGGGGGAGCGCGCGAGGCCGTTCTCCAGCTCGGCGAGTTCACGGTCCCCGATCAGGCCGGCCCGCCGCTCGTCCCAGTACTTCCACATGTCGGTCCCCGAGCCGAGCACCTTGTCGCGCCAGTGCCCCGGGAGCATGGGCCCGGCCGGTACGAACACCGCCGGGAGGTCCACACTCGCCGCTCCCATCAGCAGGGCGGGGGTCGTCTTGTCGCAGCCGCCCATCAGGACCGCGCCGTCCACCGGGTACGAGCGCAGCAACTCCTCGGTCTCCAGGGCGAGAAGGTTGCGGTAGAGCATGGGCGTCGGCTTCTGGAACGTCTCCGACAGGGTCGACACCGGGAACTCCAGCGGGAAGCCGCCGGCCTGCCACACGCCCCGCTTCACCGCCTGCGCCCGCTCGCGCAGGTGGACGTGGCAGGGGTTGATGTCGCTCCAGGTGTTGAGGATCGCGACGACCGGCTTGCCGAGATGCTCCTCGGGGAGGTAGCCGAGCTGCCGGGTCCGGGCGCGGTGGCTGAACGACCGCAGCCCGTCCGTCCCGTACCACTGGTGGCTGCGCAGGTCGCGCGGGTCCTTCACACCCCCCACGCCCTCACACCCCCCACGCCGTCACGAGCGCCGCGACCTCGGCGCGGGTCGCGGCGGGCAGCGGGCTGCTCGGCGGGCGTACGTCGCGGCGGCAGAGGCCGAGCACGGCGAGGGCCTCCTTGACGACGGACACGTTGTCGGCCGAATGCCGGGCGGCGCGCAGTTCCTCGAACGGGCGGACCCGCTCCCACACGTCCCGCGCGGCCTCCGCGTCCCCCGCGCGGAGGGCGGCGAGCAGGGTGAGGGAGAGCCGCGGCGCCACGTTGACGAGCCCGGAGGTGAAGCCGGTCGCGCCCCCGGTCCAGTGGGCGGGCGCGTGGAGCTCGGCGAGACCCGCGACCCACACGAAGCGGCCGGGGCCGCCCGGACCGCTCGCGTCCCGGGCGAAGGCCGCGAAGCGCGTCGCGTCCGGGACGGCGTACTTCACACCGATGACGTTCGGGCACAGCTCCCCGAGCCGGGACAGGGTTCCGGCCGTGATCAGCGGGTCGCGGAGGTACGGGACGACCCCGAGGCCCGGGACGGAGTCGGCGACGGTCCGCTGGTAGGCGATCCAGCCCTCCTGCGAGATGTACGGGTGCACCGGCTGATGCACCATGACCATGGCCGCCCCGGCGTCCCTGGCGTGCCGGGCGGCGGCGACCGCCGTGGCCAGGTCGTGGCCCACCCCGGCCACCACCTCGGCGCGGCCGCCCACCTCCGCCACCGTCAACTCCGTGACCAGCAGCCGTTCTTCGGGGGAGAGGGCGTAGAACTCGCCGGTGTTCCCGTTGGGCGTGACGGTCCGTACCCCCGCGTCCAGCAGCCGGCGCAGGAGCAGGCGGTACGCGGCGGTGTCGACGCTCCCGTCGGCGGCGAACGGGGTCACGGGGATGGCCACGACGTCGGCGAGCGCGGCCCGCGCCCGGGAGAGGTCGCTCACGCCTCCCCCCGCGACGGCGAGGGTATGTCCCCCGCCTCGTCCGGGAACGCTCCCCGGACGAAGCGGGCGATGTGGTCGTGCAGCGCCCCCGCCGCGCCCTCCGCGTCGCCCGCGCGCGCCCGCCGCAGGACGTCGTGGTGCTCGGCCGCCTCGCGCTCCCAGGTCGCGTCGGCGGACCAGGCGACCGTGGCCACCAGCGCGGCCTGGTCGCTGACCTCGTCCAGCATCCGTACCAGCAGGGGATTCCCGCACGAGAGGTACAGCGCGCGGTGGAAGTCCCGGTTGGCGAGGGACCGTTCGGCCGCGTCGGCGGCGGCCCCGGCCCGTACCAGCGCGTCCGCCGCCGCGTCGAACGGGGCAGCCGCGGCGACCGAGCGGCGCAGGGCCTCCGGCTCCAGCAGCAGCCGTACGTCGTACACCTCCCGGGCCATCGCCGCGTCGACCGCACGGACCGTGACGCCCTTGTACTGGCTCATCACGACCAGACCGCTGCCCGCGAGCGTCTTGAGCGCCTCGCGCACGGGGGTCTTCGACACGCCGAACCGCGCGGCCAGGTCGGCCTCGACGAGCGGCTGCCCCGGCGGCAGCCCGCCGGTCAGGATCTGGTGGCGGACGGCCTCCAGCACGAACTGTGTGCGGGAGGGGATCGGGACCGGCGTGAAGACCATGGGCGCCTCATATATGACGTATGAAGTACGACGGTGAGGGAGGCTAGGCCCGGACGGTCGGAGCGTCAAGGGCGCCGTCGAGGGCGCCGTCAGGGTCAGGGGAGGACGTGTCCCACCGTCACGTCCACGTGGTCCGGCACCTCCTCGTGCTGATCACCCACCGACAGCGTGCCGCTCGGCTCGAACAGCAGGATCGACGCGCCGGCCGCCGAGGACGGCTTGTGCCAGACACCGCGCGGCACGACGAACACCGAGCCGCGGGGGAGGGTGACGGTCCGCTCGGCGCCGCTCTCGCGCAGCGCGATGAGCAGCTCGCCGTCGAGGACCTGGAAGAACTCGTCGGTGTTCTCGTGGACGTGCCACACGTGCTCGCCCGCGACCTTCGCGACGCGCACGTCGTAGTCGTTGACCCGCGTCACGATGCGCGGACTCCAGAGGGCGTCGAAGGAGGAAAGGGCGGAGGTCAGACCGATGGGCTCGGCGGGTTCTGTGGTCATGACCCCATCCTCGCCGTGGCGCCGGGCACGGGAACAGTGCTAGGAATCGCACATGCCGCAAGATTTCTCGCACCGGGTGGTCATGATCGTCGCGGAGGGCTCGAACCCCTTCGAGATGGGGGTGGCGACCGAGCTGTTCGGCCTGGCCCGGCCGGAGCTCGACACCCCCTGGTACGACTTCGAGCTCTGCGCCGAGAACCCGTCCGTGACGATGCACGCCGGGTTCTTCCGGCTCTCGGGGGTGTCCGGTCTCGACGCGGTCGACCGGGCCGACACCGTGATCGTCCCGAACCGCCCCGACCCCGGCAACGACCCCTCCCCGGCGGTCCTGGACGCGGTACGCGGCGCGGCGGCGCGTGGCGCCCGGCTGGCGAGCTTCTGCACCGGCTCCTTCGTCCTCGCGGCGGCGGGCGTGCTCGACGGGCGCCGGGCGACGACCCACTGGCGGTGGGCCGACCTGTTCGCGGAGCGGTTTCCCGCCGTACGGCTCGACCCGGACGTGCTCTTCGTGGACGACGGGGACATCGTCACGGCGGCGGGCAGCGCGGCCGCGCTCGACGCGTGCCTCCAGCTGATCCGCCACGACCACGGGGCGCGGACGGCCGCCGCGGTCAGCCGCCGCCTGGTCTTCGCGCCGCACCGCGACGGGGGCCAGCGGCAGTTCGTCGAGCAGCCGCTCCCCGAGGTCCCCGACACCTCACTGTCCCCCCTCCTGACCTGGGCGGCCACCCGCCTGGCGACCGCGCTCACCACCGCCGACCCAGGGCCTGTCCGGCGGATCTTCGTGGGCCCGCGACGCCTGGCACCGCACCTCGCGGCGTTGTCGGACCGACCAAGTACATCCAGTACGTGGTCGGTCCTCCGCCTTGCGAGGCACGGCACCAGACGCCGCGGGCTGATCCACGAAGATCCGCCGGACAGGCCCTGGCCGCCCACGCCACGATCAGCCAGGCCACCCTGCACCGCCGCTTCCGCACCCAACTGGGCACGACCCCGCTGGCCTGGCTCACGGCGCAGCGCGTGGCCCTGGCGTGCCGCCTGATGGAGGAGGGCGAAGTGCGCCTGGACCGAGTGGCGCGCCTGAGCGGCCTCGGCACGGCCACCAACCTGAGATCCCAGCTGAAACGCCGCACGGGCCTGCCGCCCACCGCGTACCGCCGCCGCTTCGGCCCGGGCTGACGGCCCGGGACCCGGCGGTCGGCGCGCGGCCCGTCCCGGTCGGCGCGCGTCCCGGGTCGCCGCGCACGGCTCGGGACGCGCCCGGCCCGGGGACGCGCCCGGCCCGGACAGGCCCGCCCGCGAGGCAGAATGGCCCCATGGCCCGACGCCCCCACCGCCCGGCGCGCCCCGCGCGCACCCCCCACTCCCCGCCCGCCCCCGCCCCTTCCCCGGTCTCGCCCTCGGCCGCCTCGCCCTGCCCGTGCGGCCGGCCCGCGCCGTACGGGGAGTGCTGCGGGCGCTACCACGTGGGCCCGGCCACCGCGCCGACGGCCGAGGCGCTGATGCGGTCCCGCTACAGCGCGTTCGTGGTGCTGGACGCGTCGTACCTGCTCAGGACGTGGGACCCGGCCACCCGCCCGGACGGCCTCGAACTGGACCCCACCACCCGCTGGACCGGTCTGGAGATCCTGGGCACCACGGAAGGCACCGCGTTCCACACCACGGGCACGGTCACCTTCCGCGCCTCGTACACCCAGCAGGGCCACCCGGGCGCCCTCCACGAACGCAGCCGCTTCACCCGCCACGACGGCGCGTGGGTGTACGCGGACGGCACGTACCTGGACTAGGAAGACGGTCCGCCCGGATACTGGCGTATGGCATTCCTCGTCTTCATGACCTTGCCCGGACTGGTCATCCTGCTGACCGCCGCCGCCTTCGCCGACCAACTGCTCCTGCGCGTGGGGCGGGCCGGTCTGCTGCCGTGGCGGAACAGCGTCCGGCAGGGGCAGATATCGGCGACCGGCTTCGAGCAGCTCCACGCGACCTTCTCGCCGGGCAAGCAGAACGAGTTGAAGGAGCGCCGGTCGGCGCTCGTCCTGCGGGACGACGAGGAGGACGGGGCGCCGCCGCACCGGACCACGGTCGACCTGGACGGGCGCACCGCGGTCGTCCGCCTGCCCCGGCCCGGGCGGTAACCCTCCCCGCCGACACCGGATTCCCCACCGGCCTCCCTACGGCCTTCCCCCGGAACCTTCCCGACGCAGCGTCACGAACCGCCGCCCCTCCGCCGTCCACTGCTCCGACGGGACCCAGCCGGCGGTACGGCCCCGGCGCACCAGCGCGTGCGCCCCGAGGCGGGACCAGTAGAACGCCTCCCCGGGCGCGCCGTTGCCGTTGTCCACCCGGACCCTGACCCGCTCGTCGAGATCCGCGTCGATCCCGGTGGCCGCCGTCTCTACGATCAGCGAGCCGCCCGGCCCGACGATCCCGGCGAGCCGCAGCAGCAGCGCCGACGGGTCGCCGCCGATGCCGATGTTGCCGTCGATCAGGAGCGCCGTGTCCCAACTCCCCTCCCGGGGCAGCGGATCGAACACCGACCTGAGCAGCGCGCTCCCGCCGCCGCGCACGGTGTGCGCCACGGCCGCCGGGCTGATGTCGATGCCCAGCGCGGTACGTCCCCGCGCGGCCAGCGCCGTGACCAGCCGGCCCGGGCCGCAGCCGATGTCGAGGACCGTTCCCCGGCACCGCTCCAGCACGGTCAGGTCGGCGCTGTCGGGACCCCCGCACCAGCGTTCCACCTCCAGCGGCAGCAACCACCCGTCCGAGCGGCGCAGGAAGAGCGGGCCGCGCCCCGCGCGCAGCGCGTCCGTGTACGGGTCGGCGTGCCAGGGCGCGTCGGGGGTACGCCGCCGGCCCCGCGGCCCGGCCGGCCGAGGCACCGCCGCCGGGGACACCGTACGGATCTTGGCGAGGCCCATGGTCACCGCACCCCGGCCCGCGTCACCCGGGCCCGCGCGTCGCCGTCGGTACGGGCCGCGTCCCGGACCGGCGCCGCCGCGCCGTCGGTACCCGCGCCCCGGAACCGTCCGAGCGCCTCCGCGAACCGGCTCTCCGGCACCTCCGCCGCCACCAGCTTCGCGTCCTCCGCGGTGTCGACGTCCCGCAGGAGCGGCAGGTCCCGTACCGCGAGACCCGCGTCCGTCAGCCGCGCCCGCTGCACCGCACCGGTCTCGGGTACGGACATCGGCACGCCCAGCAGGAGCGAGGGATCCGGTACGGCGAGCCCGAGCGCCCAGAAGCCGCCGTCCACGGCCGGACCGAACCACGCGTCGCACCCCAGCCACGCGTCCGGCGCCAGCGCCGGTTCCAGCAGCTCGGGGGTGACCTGAGGGGTGTCCATGCCGAGCAGGACGGCGGGACCGGTACACCCCGCGAACGCGGCGGCGAGCCGTTCGTCCAGCCCCCCGGCCACCTGCCCGACCACCTCGATCCCGTCCGGCAGCCACACGCCGGGCGCCCCGTCGAGCACCAGCACGCGCCGCCGCGCGGGCGCCGCCAGGACGGCCGCCAGCGTGTCCCGCAACGAGGCCTCCGCCAGCGCGGCGGCCTCCTCGGGCCGGAAGGGCGGGGTCAGCCGCGTCTTGACCCGCCCGGGTACGGGGGCCTTGGCCAGCACCAGGATCGTGGTCACCGCACACCCGCCCGCTCGTCCCGTACGTCCTGTACGTCCCGTACATCCCGACCGTCCCCGGAGGGCCCGGGCACCCCGGCCACCGGCTCCTGCGCCAGCACGGCCCGCATGTCGTGCACCGCCTGCCACGTCCCGCGCCAGGTACCCGTCACCTTCGACTTCCCCGCACGCGGCAGGTACGGCACGTCCCGCTCCGTCACCCGCCACCCCGCGTCGGCGGCGCGGACGACCATCTGGAGCGGATAGCCGCTGCGCCGGTCCGTGAGCGCCAGGTCGAGCAGCGCCTCCCGGCGGGCCGCCCGCATCGGGCCCAGGTCACGCAGCCGCAGGCCGGTCCTGCGGCGCAGCAGCAGGGACAGCGCGAGGTTCGCGGCCCTGGCGTGCGCCGGCCACGCCCCGCGCGCCCGCGGCCGGCGGCGCCCCAGCACCAGGTCCGCCCGGCCGGCCGCCACCTCCGCCACGAACGCGGGCAGCAGCCCCGGGTCGAGCGACGCGTCGCAGTCGCAGAAGCAGACGAACTCCGCCTCGGCGGCGAGCAGTCCGGCATGGCAGGCGGCGCCGAAGCCGCGCCGCGGCTCGTGCACGACGGTCGCGCCGAGCCGCGCGGCGATCTCCGCCGAGCCGTCGGCCGAGCCGTTGTCGACGACGATCGCCCGCCAGCCCGCGGGCAGCCGGTCCAGCACCCAGGGCAGCGCCCGGGCCTCGTCGAGACAGGGAAGTACGACGTCAACCGTCGTGGGGATCGAGTGCGTCACGTCCATCACCGTAGGGATTCAGAAACCGACATAAAGGATGAGAGGTCTTACGAAACACGGACAGCGCCACGGGTGCGAGCCGCCCGGCCCGTTCGGCCCAACCCGCCGCGCGAGCAGGACGGATCACGCCCGGACCGACCTTGACCCGGACGGGTGGTACGGGCCGGAGCGCCGGACGCCGTGCGCCCGCTCACGTGCTGCTCACGTGCCGCTCATGTCCCGCTCACGGCACCGCCGCCGCCCGCTGACCCGACCGGGCGAACTCCGCCATCCCGGCCGCGAACCCGACCTCGGGCCGCCACCCCAGGTCCGTCCGCAGCCGCAGCGACGACGCGGTGATGTGCCGTACGTCCCCGAGCCGATACTCCCCGGTGACCACCGGGTCCGGGCCCCCGTGCGCCGCCGCCAGCGCCCCGGCCATCTCGCCGACGGTGTGCGGTTCACCGCTGCCGGTGTTGTACGCGGCCAGCGTGCCGGGCTCCCTCGTCCGGACGAACGCCAGCGCCAGCGCGTTCGCCGACGCCACGTCCCGTACGTGCACGAAGTCCCGCCGCTGCCCGCCGTCCTCGAAGACCCGCGGCGCCTCGCCCCTGGCCAGCGACGAGCGGAAGAACGAAGCGACCCCCGCGTACGGGGTGTCGCGCGGCATCCCCGGCCCGTACACGTTGTGGTAGCGGAGCGACAGCGCCCGGCCGCCGGTCGCCCGCGCCCAGGACGCCGCCAGGTGCTCCTGGGCCAGCTTCGTCACCGCGTACACGTTGCGCGGGTCGGTGCGCGCGTCCTCGTCGATCAGACCCGGCGTCAACTCCGCCCCGCACACGGGGCATCCGGGTTCGAACCGGCCCGCCGCGAGATCGGCCCCGGCCCGGGGGCCCGGCGCCACGCGGCCGTGCGCGGGGCAGTCGTACCGGCCCTCCCCGTACACGACCATCGACCCGGCCAGCGTCAGGTCCCGTACCCCCGCGCCCGCCATCGCGGCCAGCAGGGTGGCGGTCCCCAGGTCGTTGCACCCGACGTAGTCCGGCGCGTCGGCGAAGTCCTTGCCGAGGCCGACCATCGCCGCCTGGTGGCACACCGCGTCCACCCCGCGCAGCGCGGCGTCGACGGCCGCCCGGTCCCGTACGTCGGCGTGGATCCACTCCACCTCCGGGGGGCGCGCGGGCGGCACGGGATGCGCCGACGGCAGCAGGGCGTCCAGGACGACGGCCTCGTGGCCGTGCGCCCTGAGGGCCGAGACGATGTGGGAGCCGATGAAGCCGGCTCCTCCGGTGACGAGTACACGCATGCCGGTGACGCTATGCGCCGAACGGCCCCACGGCGCCGACGCACGCCGGTGCGTCACCGGTCCGTAAGATCGCGCCCCGCCGGACGCGCGCCCCTCCCGCGCCCCGTCCGCACCACCCGCCCCGGCCCCCGGACCGCCCCCACCCCCGGCCCGCGCCTCGCCCTCCCCGCCTTCCGCCCCTTACGCCAGCCCGCTCAGCACCGACGCCAGGTCGTACCCCACCGGCTCCTCCAGCTGCGCGTACGTGCAGCTCTCCGGCGTCCTGTCCGGACGCCACCGCCGGAACTGCGCCGTGTGCCGGAACCGGTCGCCCTCCATGTGGTCGTACGCCACCTCGCACACCCGCTCCGGCCGCAGCGCGATCCACGACAGGTCCTTCGTGCCGGACCAGCGGCTCGGCGCCCCCGGCAGCCGCGCCCCCTCGTGCGCCGCCTCCTCGGCCCACGCGGCCCACGGATGGCCCTCCGCCGTCTCCATCCGCAGCGGCGCCAGCTCCTCGACCAGCTCCGCCCTGCGCCGCATCGGGAACGCCGCGCACACCCCAACGTGCTGGAGCACACCCCGCGCGTCGTGCAGGCCGAGCAGCAGCGAGCCCACCACCGGACCACTCTTGTGCAGGCGGTACCCGGCGACCACCGCGTCCGCCGTCCGCTCGTGCTTGATCTTGTACATCGCCCGGAAGTCCGGCCGGTACGGCAGGTCCAGCGGCTTGGCGATCACCCCGTCGAGCCCGGCGCCCTCGTACTGCTCGAACCACTCCCGCGCCCGCTCGATGTCCGTCGTGGCGGGCGCGAGGTACACCGGCGCCTCCACGCCGATCAGGGCCGCCTCCAGCGCCTCCCTGCGCTGCGCCTGCTCGATGTCGACCAGCGTGCCGTCCCCGAGGGCCAGCAGGTCGAAGGCGACGAAGCTCGCCGGGGTGCGCCCGGCCAGCGTGTCCACGCGCGACTTCGCCGGGTGGATGCGCTCCGTGAGCCGGTCGAAGTCGAGCCGCCCCTCGTGGACGATCACGATCTCCCCGTCGACCACGCACCGCTCGGGCAGCCGCTCCCGTACCGCCGTCACCAGCTCGGGAAAGTAGCGGGTCAGCGGCTTCCCGGTCCTGCTGCCGATCACCACCTCGTCGCCGTCGCGGTGGATGATCGCCCGGAAGCCGTCCCACTTGGCCTCGTACTGCATCCCGGGCGGGATCGCGGACACGGACTTGGCGAGCATGGGTTTCACGGGAGGCATCACCGGCAGGTCCATGTCCCGATTGTGCGCGGGAACCGTCCGCTCCGCCCGATATGCGCTCCCGCGCCGCCCGGCCTACGGTGGCGCTCATGGGTGCAGCGGGTGCGGCGGTGGAGCTGGAGGCGGGCGGCCGGGCGGTACGGCTGTCCAGCCCGGCCAAGGTCTATTTTCCCGAGCGCGGCTTCACGAAGCTCGACGTGGCGCGCTACTACCTGGCCGTGGGCCCGGGGATCCTGCGGGCGCTGCGGGACCGGCCGACCACCCTGGAGCGGTACCCCGAGGGGGTCGAGGGCGAGTTCTTCTACCAGAAGCGGGCCCCGAAGAACCTGCCCGACTGGATCCCCACCGCCCGGATCGAGTTCCCGAGCGGCCGGTCGGCCGACGAGATCTGCCCGACCGAGGTGGCGGCCGTCCTCTGGGCGGCGAACCTCGGCGCGCTCACCTTCCATCCCTGGCCGGTACGGCGCGGGCGCGTCGATCACCCCGACGAACTGCGGATCGACCTCGATCCGCAGCCCGGCACGGACTTCAAGGACGCCGTCAGGACCGCGCACGAGCTGCGCGCCTTCCTCGACGACCTGGGGATGCGCGGCTGGCCCAAGACGTCGGGCGGACGCGGCCTCCACGTGTTCGTCCCGATCGAGCCGCGCTGGACGTTCACCGAGGTCAGGCGGGCCGCGATCACGATCGGCCGGCACTTGGAGCGCCGGAACCCGGGCCGGGTGACCACCGCGTGGTGGAAGGAGGAGCGCGGCGAGAAGATCTTCGTCGACTACAACCAGACGGCCCGGGACCGCACGATCGCCTGCGCCTACTCCGTACGGCCCCGTCCGCACGCCCCGGTCTCGGCACCGCTGCGCTGGGAGGAGCTGGACGACGTGGCCCCGCGTGACTTCGACATCGCGACGATGCCGGTGCGCTTCGCCGAACAGGGCGACGTGCACGCGGACATGGAGGAGCACGCGTACAGCCTGGAAGGACTGCTGGAGCTGGCCGACCGGCACGAGCGGGACCAGGGCCTCGGCGACCTGCCGTACCCGCCGGACTACCCGAAGATGCCGGGGGAGCCGAAGCGGGTCCAGCCGAGCCGGGCGCGGCCGGAGGACGAGGGCTGACCGGGGACGTGCCCGCGGCACGGCGAAGGCCCCCACCGCCGGGTGCGGTGAGGGCCTCGGTGCGCGACGCCTCGTGCTACAGCTCCTTGATCCGGATGTTGCGGTACGAGATCACGTCCGTCGTGCTGTGCACCTGGAGGCCGACGTAACCGGTGGCGTACCGCCGGCCGTCCGTCCCCGGGTCACCGGCGCGCGGCGGCGTGAACGCCTGTCCGCCGACGTTGTCGAACTCGTTGATGACCACACCGTTGCGCAGGATCGTGAAGTGCTGACCCTCCGCGCGGATCTCGTAGTCGTTCCAGGTGCCCTTCGGGGTGACCCCCGCGCCGCCCAGGCCCACGCGGTCGAAGCCGTAGACCGAGCCGGTCTTGTACATGTCGCCGACGGGGTTGTCGAGGATCTGCATCTCGTGCCCGTAGTTGATGGCGACCCACTCGGGCCGGGACTCCTCGGGGTGGTTGTGGACGTTCGGGAAGCGGACGAACACACCGCCGTTGGCGTTGCCCGTGCCCGGGGCGTCGTCGCGGAACTGGAGCTTGAGCGAGAAGTCGCCGTACTTGCGCTCCGGGAACCACAGCATGCCCATGCCGTTCACCGTCGTGCTGCTGGTGATGGCACCCTCGCCGGACAGCGCGAACTTGCCGCCGCCGACCTGCTCCCACTTGGCCAGGGACGCCGCCGTACCGTCGAAGAGGTCGCGGTAGCCCTCGGTCTGGCCGGGCTTGCCGATCTTCGACTGCTTGGCAGCCTTGGTGATCTTGTTGAACTCGCGCTGGTCGATGACGTTGTCGGCCAGCAGCTTGTCGAGCACACCGTCCACGTGCTTGAGGAACAGCGCCGCCGAGGACCAGTCCTTCTCGTCCTCGATCAGCTCGTTGATCGTGCAGCGGCTCCGGGTCAGCCGGTTCGGCACCCCGGTGTCGACCGCGCCCACGATGACCGTCAACCGCTCGTCGAACTCGGGGCAGTTGGGCGCCGGGACGCCGCCGCCCTGCGCGATGGTGAAGGACAGCTGCTTGGCCGCCGAGGTGTTGCCGGCCTTGTCCGTCGCCCGGTGCGCGAGCGTGTGGTAGCCGAGCGCGTCGACGATGACGGGGGTGGTGTACGCGAGGTACGGGCCGCCGTCCAGCGAGTACTCGGTCCGGTCCACCCCGGACCCGGCGTCGGTCGCCGACAGGGTGACCTTGGCGCTCGTCACGTAGGCACCGCTGGAGTTCAGGGTGCCGCTGACGGCCGCCGTGGACACCGGCGCGGTCGTGTCCTGCGGGGGCGGCGCCACGACGGTGAAGGAGACCGACTTCTCGGCCGCCACGTTCCCCGCCTTGTCGGTCGCCCGGTAGCGCACGGTGTGCGCGCCGGTCTGGTGGACCATCACCGGCCCGGTGTACGGCTGCCACGCCGCGCCCGCCCCGAGCGCGTACTCGATGGTGTTGACGCCCGAGCCGGTGTCCGAGGCGGTGACGGTGACCGTGGCCATCGTCAGGTACTCGCCGGCCGGGTTCTTGTCCCCGCTCACCGTCGCCGAGGTCTCCGGCGCGGTGGAGTCACCGCTCGGTGGCGCCACCACGGCGAATGACACGGACTTCTCCGCCGCCGCGTTGCCGGCCTGGTCGGTCGCCCGGTACCGCACGGTGTGCGACCCGACCGTGTCGACCACCACCGGTGCGGTGTACGGCTGCCACGCGCCGTCCGCGCCGAGCGCGAACTCCGTCGCCGCGACGCCGGAGCCCTCGTCGGTCGCCGACACGGTGACCGTGGCGGAGCCGACGTACGCACCCTCCGTGTTCTGCTGGCCGGTGACCGCCGCCGACGTGGTGGGCGCGGTGGTGTCGTCACCGCCGCCCGCCTCGGTCACCGTCAGGATGCCCTGCATCTGGCCGTGGCCCGGGATGGTGCAGAAGAAGCGGTAGCGCCCCGGGGTCAGGGTGACGTCGACGGTGTACTTGCCGCCGTTGTCGTCACTCGGATTGGCGAGGATGTTGATCGGCACGTCGTGGTTGTACTCGGGGTCCGACACGTCGAAGGTCAGCGTGTGCGGCATCCCGATGTCGTTGCCGGTCGCCGCGCTGTTCTCGAAGACGAGGGTCGTCGGCCCCGCCACCGCGGTGGTCGGGAAGGTGACGTACCGGTCGGTGCGGCCGCTGGTCGTCCAGGTGAGCACCTGCGCCGCCGCGGCCGTGCTGCCGGCCGTACGGTCGGCGGTCCGCCCGTACGCGGTCGTCGACGTCAGCCCCAGCACCATCAGCAACGCGCCCACCAGGGCCGTCCACAGGCGCAGAGGTCGGTGTCTCACTGATGGGTGTCTCACTGAGTCGCCTTCCTGGCCAGATCCGTGGCGGCGGGCGTCGCCTCGCCGCCCTTGTACGTCACACGCCACAGCGCGGACTGGGAGTCGGAGGTGAAGAACCCGCGCCCGTAGTCCAGGACGTAGAGCGAGCCGTCCGGCGCGAACTTCCAGTCCATGAGGTTGCGGATGCCGCCGTTGCCGACCGGGATGATCTTCTTCAACGACTCGGCGGTGATGGGCAGTCCGCCCTTGCCGACGGTCTTGGGATCGGTCAGCACCGCGTGGCGCGGGTTGTCGGCGTCGTAGAAGTCACCGACGAACCACTTGCCGTCCCAGTACTCCGGCCACGCCTCGGCGCCCGCGGTCGCCGCGTTGTAGCGGTAGACCGGGCCGTCCATGGTGGCCTGGCCGCCGCCCTTGAGCCACGGCAGCAGGAAGGTGCCTTCCGCGGCCTTGTAGCTGGGCACCCCGTTGGCGTCCCGGGGGAAGTCGGGTCCGCCGCCCTGCGGGGAGTACCAGATGGTGTTGCCCGTGACGGGCGGCAGGTTCACCAGGCCGTCGTTGTTGGGGGACTCGTTCTTCGGGGCGTCGCAGTTGTACCAGCCCAACGGCTTCGTCGGGTCGGGCAGGTTGCGGTCCCGGTAGGGCTGCTTGTTGCCCATGCAGAACGGCCAGCCGTGGTTGCCCGACTTGGTGATCGCCGCGAACGTGTCGTACTTCGCCGGACCCCACGTCGTGCTCGGGGCGCCCGCGTCGGGGCCGACCCAGCCCGCGTACAGGATGTCGGTCTTC
This sequence comes from Streptomyces liangshanensis, assembly GCF_011694815.1. Lineage (NCBI taxonomy): Bacteria > Bacillati > Actinomycetota > Actinomycetes > Kitasatosporales > Streptomycetaceae > Streptomyces > Streptomyces liangshanensis. Next base: position 1,033,926 of record NZ_CP050177.1, on the reverse strand, counting down.
TGGTCGACCGAGATGCGCGCCGGGTTGCGCACGCCCATCACGTAGATCTCGCCGCGGGTCTTGTCGCCGCCCTCGTCCTGCTCCTCGCCCGTGAAGAGGTTCCCGGCCGGCAGGGTGTACGTGCCGTCGGCCTCCGGGTGGATGCGCAGGATCTTGCCGTTGAGGTTGTTCGTGTTGCCCGCGGTCCGCCGGGCGTCCGCGAAGGACAGGCCCTTGTAGTTCGGCTGCGGGTTGTTGCCCGAGTAACCGTCGCTGAACCCGGACGAGTTGTTGTCGCCGGTCGCGATGTAGAGGTTGCCCTTCGAGTCCCAGGCCATCCCGCCGCCGGCGTGGCAGCAGCTGTGCACCTGGACGGGCCACTTGAGCAGGACCTTCTCGGACGCCAGGTCCAGCTTGTTCGTCGCCGGGTCCAACGTGAAGCGCGAGACGCGCCGTTCGGCGATCCGCTTGTCACGGTCGAGCCCGGAGTGCGGCGTGTAGTGCAGGTACACCCAGCCGTTGGTCTCGAAGGCCGGGTCCAGCTCGATGCCGAGCAACCCCTCCTCGACCTTGGTCAGTTCGTCGCCGCCGCCCTTGTTCCCGAAGACGGTCAGCGCGCCCGCGAGGGTGACCTTCTTGGTCGCGGGGTCGTAGATGTGGACCTGGCCGAGGCCCTTGCCCATCTCCGGGCTGTTCCAGTCGGTGACGACCGGGGCGCCGTTCACGCCGCCGCCGCGGCCGATGTACAGCACCCGTCCGTCGGGCGCGACGACCAGGCCGTGCGGTTCGCCGATCTGGTCCTGCTGACCCGCCTGGTTGGGCTGGGTCACCTTCGCCGCCGTGTAGTTGGCGTCGATGGTCGCCTTGCAGTCGGCGCGCGAGAGGCGCGTCGTCCACTGGAGGGCGCCCCGCAGGTGCTCGCGGAAGTCGGTCTCCGCGTACGACTCGGGCGTACCGCCCATGCCGGTGTAGAAGGACCGGCCGCCGTCGTAGTCACGGCACCAGGAGACCGGGTGGTCGACGCCGTTGGCGCCGGTGCCCGGCCGGTAGCTGCTCTCCCGGACCTTGGCGACCGTGTGCACCTTGCCGGTCGGGTTCGTGGCCCAGTTGATCCACTTGTCGGGCCGCTTCCACTCCACGGGAAGGCTCTTCGTGGCCGGATTCACCCGGTCGGCGACCTCGACGGTCGCGCGCTGGACGGTGGTCGGGCTGGTGGCCGCGGGCCGCGCGCCGATCAGACCGGTGAACCAGTCGGAGTACGGCTCGGTACGGGCCGCGTCATGGATGCCGAGGAAGCCGCCGCCGGCCTCCACGTACGACTCGAGCCCGGCCTCCTGCTCCGGGTCGAGCACGTCGCCGCCGCCCGTCAGGAAGACGACGGCGTTGTACTTGCCGAGCTTCTTGGCATTGGTGAAGACCGAACCGTCGTCCGTGGCCTCGGTCTTGAAGCGTCCGGCCGCCGGTCCCGCGAGGCCGATGGCCTCGATGGCCTCGATTCCGGCGTTCACGATCGGGGATTCCTCGGTCGCCGAGGCGTGGAACACGAGGACCTTGACGTTCTGGCCGCCGGGCGGCGACGGGAGCGCCAACGCCGTCGGTGATGCTTCCGGGGGTCTCGCCGTGGCGGCGGTGCCGCCCAGCAGGGACGCCGCCATGGTGCCGGCGACCAGGACCGCGGCCGCCCCGCGCCTGGATCTTGACCGGTGATGTGGTGCGCGCTGCATTGTTCACCCACCCAACTTTGGTCACAGCAACAGCGCTTGAAGCTAGACGGCTTTCGGCGGCCCGCCAATAGGTATGGACGGAATCCCACCAACTTTGTCCTGAGTGTGGATAAACGAAGATCACTGCTCTACCGTGTGGCCGTCCCCGGGGACTCCTGCGCCCCGTCCATCTCCTTACGGCACAGGGGAGTTCGTCATGGCCATGGACAGAAGGAGCTTCAGCCGGCGCCTGTTGGCGGGCGGTGCGGTCGCCGCCACCGGGGCGGCCTCGTTGTCGGTGGCGTCCGCGCCCCCGGCGAGTTCGGCGGAGCCCCCGCCGCCCACCGCGCCCGCCGGGGGCCAGGTGCGCCATCTCAAGCTGTACGCGGAGAAGCTGGCGGACGGCCAGCTGGGCTACGGCTTCGAGAAGGGCAAGGCCAGCATTCCCGGCCCGCTGATCGAGCTGACCGAGGGCGACACCCTCCACATCGAGTTCGAGAACACGACGGACGTGGCGGCGAGCCTCCACGTCCACGGCGTGGACTACGACATCGCCAGCGACGGCACCCGGATGAACCGCAGCCATGTCGAGCCGGGCGCGACCCGGACGTACACCTGGCGCACGCACACGCCCGGCAAGCGCGCGGACGGCACCTGGCGGCCGGGCAGCGCGGGCTACTGGCACTACCACGACCACGTGGTGGGCACCGACCACGGCACCGGCGGGATCCGCAAGGGCCTGTACGGTCCCGTCGTCGTCCGCAGGAAGGGCGACATCCTGCCCGACAAGCAGTTCACGATCGTCTTCAACGACATGACGATCAACAACAAGACCGGCGCCGCCACGCCCAACTTCGCGGCCACCGTGGGCGACCGGGTCGAGATCATCATGATCACGCACGGCGAGTACTACCACACGTTCCACATCCACGGTCACCGCTGGGCCGACAACAGGACGGGCCTGCTCACCGGTCCTGACGACCCGAGCCGGGTGGTCGACAACAAGATCACCGGGCCGGCGGACTCGTTCGGCTTCCAGATCATCGCGGGCGAACACGTGGGCGCGGGCGCGTGGATGTACCACTGCCACGTCCAGAGCCACTCGGACATGGGCATGGCGGGACTCCTCCTGGTGTCGAAACCGGACGGCACGATCCCCGGGTACGAGCCGCACCACCCCGGAACCCCGGCGGACGGGGACCACACGGGCCACTGAGGCACCCGGTCCGCGCCGGCCCACCGGGCCGGCGCGGGACCGGGGCCTGGAGTCGGGGCGGGTCACCGGGCCCCGGGTCCGGGGTGGATGCGCTCCGGTGAACGCCCTTCCCCGCCCGCCCCGTCCTCCTCCTCTCCTCGGGCCCGCGCGGTGGTGTCGGCCGCCGCGTGGGCCCCGGCCGTCCCGGTCCCACGGGCGGGCACGGTCGGGTCGGTCGTGACGACCACCACGAGGTCCCCGGCGGCCCACACACGCCGTTCCCCCTTGTGCGGGTTCAGCCGGACCCCGTAGTCGGGCGCCGACGCCCTCCGGTCGTGACGGCGGTAGCCGATGGCGCATTCGCCGCGGTCGCGGGCGGCGGCCACGACCGTCGCGAAGGTCGCCTCGCACCCCGCGCGGACGTACGCCCCGGCCGGACGCAGGCACAGCAGACTGCCTTCCGCCGAGAACAACTCGTCGAACACGGGCGCCAGATGGTGGTTCTGCGCGATCTGCGCCATGAGCAGTCCGGTCAGTTCGCCGCTGACGATCACGTCCGAGCCGGGGTCCACGGGGGCCAGAGGACGGTTGCGGTCGTCGGTCAGCTCGCTGACGACCCGTAACTCCCGCCCCCCGGCCCGCTCCTCCAGCAGCCGCAGCGCCAGCAGGGCGACCAGCGTCCAGTCGTCGGGGCGGTCCGGCCCGTCGCCCGGGTCGGGTCCCAGGACCACCAGACCGTCGTACGGGGCGAGGTCGAGGCCGAGCAGGGTCTCGGGCCGCGACAGCGCGGCCGACCGGAACCGTACGGCCAGCCGGTCCACGTCCCGCGCCCGCTCGGCCCCCGCGCCGCTCCCCGCCTCGGTCCCCGTCCCCGCCTCCGGGGCCGTCGCCACCACCGGCTCCGGCTCCCGTGGCCCCGGCAGGGTCCGGTCCGTCACGACATCGAGGACCGAACCGGGCCGGGCCGTCAGCCGGAGCTGCTCCACGACGAGCGGAGCCCGGCGATTCCAGCCGAGCATCAGCAGGCGCGCGGGCCGCTCCGGCGGCGGCCGGTCCCCGGCGAACGCCGCCGCGTCGACCAGGTGCGCACAGTCCTCGGGGCGCGTCCCGGCCTCGTCGCGGGCCAGGACGATCAGCCGGCTCCCCGGCGCGACGGTCGTGTCGGCGGGCGGGTTCAGCAGAGTGTGGCCCCCCGGGGTGAGCAGCCCGATCACACACGCGTCGGCGTGGCCCAGCACCGCCGTACCGAACGGGGCGCCCGAGAACGCGGTGGCGTCGGTGACGTGGAACTCGTCACCGGCGAAGTCGAGGAGGTCGCGCAGGACGAGCGACAGACCGGGGCGGCCGACACACTGCGCGACGAGCCGGGCCGTGACCGCGTCCGTCTCCAGGATCGTGGCGCGCGGCCCCCCGGCCAGCCGGGCCGACGCGCGGTAGCGGTCGTCCCGTACCGCCGCCAGCACCGGCGGGCCGTCCGGCCCCTCGCCGGCGACCGCCCGCAGCGCGAGCAGGACCCGCAGCACCTCGGGGTCGGACGCCGGACCGCCCGGGGGCAGCACCAGCACGGTGCTCGCCGTCCGCGGGCTGACCAGGGCCAGCACGGCGGGGTCGCTCGGCGGCCCGCTGCGGCAGATGAGCCGGGCGCGGCCGGCCCGGGCGGCCAGGGCCTGCTCCATCCCGGTCTTGTCCCGGTCGGCCAGCACGACGATGGCCCGGGACCGGGGGGAGGCCTGGGCCGCCACCAACTCTCCTACGACGGTGGCCACTTGGTCGGACCAGCCGAGCACCACCACATGGCCGTGCTCCAGAACCGTCGACCGCCCGCGGCTCAACTCCGCCATCCGTTCGGCCAGGCTGTTGGTGATCACTCCGATCAGGGTCGACACGCACAGCAGGGCGACCAGTCCGAGCAGCGCCGACAGGACCATGCGCAGCGGTGTTCCGGAGATCGCGCCCAGCCGCAGTGTTTCCGCGCTCGTCCGCCACGCCGCCGTCAGCCGGCCCGACAGCGAATGCGGTGATTCGGGGTCCGTCCACACCAGCAGTACGCTCACCGGCACGACGACGGCCAGGCAGGTGAGCATCAGCCAGCCCATCAGGGTGCCGGTGCTGCGGGCCAGCGTACGGTCGAACCGGTAGCGTGCCCGGTCCCGCAGCGAGGCCGGACCCGGCCCCTCGGTGCGTCCCACTCCCACCCCTTCCCCTGCCGGTGCGGCGGGCGCGGAGTCGGTCGCCCGCCCCTGCACAGTGCTGCCTCCGGCAGCCGAACACGCCGTGTCCGGGGAGCGATTCACTCTTTCGTGCGGGGCGCACCCATCGCGTACCGGCGCTCGTGGCACGCGGGGCAGGCGGGGACCGTACGGATCAGGCCGTTCCCGGCCCCCCGATCTCCCCGGGCTCCTCCGGCAGCGCCCCCGGATCGGTCGCCACCTCGCGCAGGCGGCGCAGGACGGCCCGGCCCGCCCGCTCGTACGCGACCGCCTCGCCGTGCAGCACCGACCGCGCGTTCGCCGCCTCCATCAACGCGATGATCTCGAAGGCCACTTGCGGTACGTCCGTGTCCGCCGCGAGACCCCCCGCCCGCCGGGCGGCGTTCAGGGCGCGCTCCACGTAACTCACCCATTCCGTACGGGCCTCGGCGATCGCGTCGTGCACCGGGCCGCCGCGCGCGTCGAACTCCGCCGAGACACCGTGGAAGAAGCAGCCCCCGCGGAAGACCCGGTTCGCCGAGTACGCGAGCCAGTTGCGGCACAGCGCCCACACCCGCTCCGGTCCGGGCGGCAGTTCGCGGGCCGGCCGCACGACATGCGCGACGTAGACGTCCACCGCCGCCCGTACCGTCGCCAGCTGGAGTTCCTCCTTGGAGCCGAAGAGGGCGAACACACCGCTCTTGCTCAGGCGCAGCTCGGTCGCGATGCGGCCCAGGGAGAGGCCTTCGAGCCCCTCCACCGACGCCACGTCCATCGTGTGGTCGAGCACCAGCCGGCGCGTCCGGTTCCCGCGCTCGACGCGCCCGTCCGCGGGTCCGGTCCGCCGGGCCCGCCCGGCGCCGCTCCCGGCCGCTGTTCTCCCGGCCTGTCTCTCCGTCTGCTTCTCCGTCCGTGCGCCGCTCATCCGTCCAGTCTACTGAACGCACGATCGTGCGTTCTTCGGGCGCGGGCGCGGTGCGGCCGCCCGGGATCAGGGGGAGACTCGGAAAGGCAGGGGGATCCGAGGGGCCCGACGAGGGGACCCACGAAGGAGCGCACGCCATGCTCACCACCCCGTTCGCCGCCGGCTCCCCCAACTGGACCGAGCTCGCCACGCCCGACCCGGCGGGGGCGGGCGACTTCTACCGGGGCGTCTTCGGGTGGGAGTACGCGTCCGCGGGCCCCGGCACCGGCGGCTACGGCCTGTTCCGGCTGGGCGGCGGCACCGTCGCGGGTGTGCTGCCCGCCGGGGGCGGCCAGGCGCCGCCGGTCTGGTCGGTGTCCTTCCTGACGCCGGACGCCGACGCCACGGCGAAGGCCGCCGAGGCCGCGGGCGGGTCCGTCGTGCGTCCCCCGGCGGACGTCCTGGACCTCGGCAGGACGGCGACCCTCGCGGACGGGGCCGGAGCGGCCTTCGTGGTCTGGGAGCCCGGCACCGGCGAGGGCCTCGACCTGGTCGACGTGCCCGGCGGTCTCACCTGGGTCGAGCTGTACACCCCGGACGAGGACGCCGCGTTCGGTTTCTACAGCGCTGTCTTCGGCTGGGAGGCCCTCAGCACCCCGATCCCGGGCGGCCGGGGCACGTACCGCATGGTCAATCCGGCCGGCCGGGGCCCGGACGCCATGTTCGGCGGCTTCGTACCGCTCGGCTCCGACCCGCCCGAGGCGGGAAGTGATCCGCACTGGCTTCTTTACTTCGCGGTCACGGACTGCGACGCTACCGTCACGAGGACACGCACCCTCGGCGGTACGGTCCTGACGGCGCCGGCCGACGTGGAGGGGGTGGGCAGGTTCGCGAAGCTCACCGACCCCTCCGGGGCTTCCTTCGCGATCATGCAAGGTGTCGCTCAGGCGATGTGACGGCGCCCGCCCGGCCCGCCGAGCCGACCGGTCCGCCCGGTCGGCGATCTTTCGTCCATCAGACGTTTATCGCCCTGCGGCAGCCTGGGCGGCATGTCGATCAACACCATCGGGACCCGTACCGCCACGGCCGGCGCCCCCGGCCCGGAACGTGAACTCTCCTGGCAGGAAAGCGCGTTGTGCGCCCAGACCGGAGCGGACTTCTTCTTCCCCGCCCCCGGCTCCTCCACCCGCGAGGCCAAGCAGCTCTGCGGCGCCTGCGAGGGCCGTGAGGCGTGCCTGTCGTACGCGCTCGACAACGACGAGCGGTTCGGGGTGTGGGGCGGACTCTCCGAGAAGGAGCGCCTGCGCCTGCGCAGGAACCGCGCCTGACCGCACCACCGGCCGCGAGGCGGCCGGTGGTGCCGTACGGGGGAGTGAGGGCGGCCCCGGAACAGGCGCGCCCTGATCAGCCGGCGGCGCGCGCCGCCATCCGCGCCTTGCGGGCGGCGAGCTTCTCGTCGAACTTGCGCGCCTCGCTGTCCAGCCCGCCCATGTACAACCCCAGCTCCTCCTGCGCCTTGAGACCCTCGGGGCCGAGCCCGTCGATGTCCAGGACCTTGAGGTAGCGCAGCACCGGCTGGAGCACGTCGTCGTGGTGGATCCGCATGTTGTAGATCTCACCTATGGCCATCTGCGCGGCCGCGCGCTCGAAGCCGGGCATGCCGTGTCCCGGCATCCGGAAGTCCACGACCACGTCCCGCACGGCCTGCATGGTCATGTCGGGGGCGATCTCGAAGGCGGCGCCCAGCAGGTTCCGGTAGAAGACCATGTGCAGGTTCTCGTCGGTGGCGATGCGCGCCAGCATCCGGTCGCACACCGGATCGCCCGACTGGTGGCCGGTGTTGCGGTGCGAGACGCGGGTCGCCAGCTCCTGGAACGCCACGTACGCCACCGAGTGCAGCATCGAGTGGCGGTTGTCGGACGTGAAGCCCTCCGACATGTGCGTCATCCGGAACTGCTCCAGCTTGTCCGGGTCGACGGCGCGCGACGTGAGCAGGTAGTCGCGCATCACGATGCCGTGCCGGCCCTCCTCCGCGGTCCAGCGGTGCACCCAGGTGCCCCACGCTCCGTCGCGGCCGAAGAGGGAGGCGATCTCGTGGTGGTAGCTGGGGAGGTTGTCCTCGGTCAGGAGGTTCACCACGAGCGCGATCTTGCCGATGTCGGTGACCTTGGACTGAGCGGGGTCCCAGGCCTCACCGTCCTCGAAGATCCCGGTGAAGTTGCGGCCGTCCGAGAAGGGGACGTACTCGTGCGGCATCCAGTCCTTCGCCACCTTCAGGTGACGGTTGAGCTCCTTCTCCACGACCTCTTCCAGCGCGTACAACAGCCGCGCGTCGGTCCACGCGTCCGAACTGCCGAGGTGGGGAGAGGTGATCGTCACGGGTGCTCCTGGGGACGGGAGATATTACCTACGGATTCGTAGGTTACGAGACCGTAGGTTAAAGCCACGGTAAGCCGCAGGCCAAGCCTCGGGAACCACGGACCGTCCCGTACGTGCTGACCTGCGAGGACGAACCGGTGGACGAATGTGTGCGCAGGGGGCGAAATCACCCCTGTTTCGCCGTTCCGCGCCCTCCCGCCGCTCTCAGGGAGTGACCGACGCCGCTCCGGACGCCCGGGCCCCGCGGCCGCTCCACGGCCCCCCGGACGCCGCCGGGCGACCCTCCGCGCGTGCCCGCGCGGACGCACCCGCGTGCCTCTGCCCAAGCCTGTGCCCATGCCCATGCCCATGCCCATGCCCATGCCTGTGTCCGTGCACGACGTGGTGCCTGATCATGGAAGGGGTACGGGGGTACGGGGGTACGGGAGGCGCAGGGGCGTACGCGAGTCCCGTCGGCGAACTCCCCACGTGCCGCGCTCACTTCAGGCGCGACCGCCGGGCACGCCGCCGCCGCAGTCGGGGCGCGCCGGATCGTGCCGACCGCCGACGACGGGCGGCCCCCCTCCGCGACGACGCCTCAGCAGGCGTCGCGCAGCAGGACCTTGAGGTCGTGGTCCAGGTCCAGGTAGAGGTGTTCGCGGCCCACGGGCACCAGCCCCTGGGTGCGGTCGAGGAAGCGGCGCAGCTCGGACGTCCGCAGGTGGACCATCGCGGTCCCCTCCGGGGCGTGGAACTCCACGACCGTCCGCCCGTACCCGAAGGGGCGCACGCGCACGTCCCCCACCCCGCACGCCTCTGTCATCCCGCGCGCCAGCAGCTCGCGCGAGAACTCCCAGGTGACGTCGGTGCCTTCGAGTGTCGCCGGTGGGGGGAACGCCATGCGCACGGCGAAGGGGTCCCCCTGGTCGTAGTGCAGCGTCGCGGGGACGGTCTCCATCCGGGGCACGGACGCGACCAGCCGGGCCTGCACGGCCTGTTCGATGACGGGTGACACGGCGTGCTCCCCTTCGACGGATCTGACATGGACCGCGAGCGGTCGACTGCTACTTGGAAGACGGCCGGGAGGCCCGATCCGTGCTCGAAATCGGGAGTGACCTACGTCACCTCCGGCGCGGTGCCGGGTGTCGTGGCGCGAACGGAGCGCTCTGGACGGCGCGGGGCGGGTGGGCTAGCTTCCAGCGCCATGAGACCCATGGGGAAGTTGCGGCGAACGGTGCTGGCGGGACTGGCAGTCGGGGTGAGCGGTACGGCGCTCGCCGCCGCGCTCGCCGTACCGGCCCACGCGGCCGGCGCGTCACAGGACGGTGCGTCACGGGGCTCCGCCGCACGGGACGGTGCGTCACGCGCGGACCGAACGGGCGGGCCGGGGGAGCGGACCGGAGGCGCGGGGCTCGGCTGGCGCCCGACCGGCACCGGCACCGACGCCCGGTTCCGCGGCCTGGCCGCCGTCAGCCGTACGAGCGCCTGGGTCGCCGGCTCGAAGGGCACCGTGCTGCGCACCTCCGACGGAGGCCGTACGTGGCGTGACGTGTCGCCCGCGGGCGCGGCGGAAGCGGCGCTGGAGTTCCGGGACATCGAGGCGTTCGACGGGCGGCGCGCGGTGGCGCTGGCGATCGGCGAGGGTGAGGCGTCCCGCATCTTCCGTACGGAGGACGGCGGCAGGAGCTGGACCGAGTCGTTCCGCAACACCGACGCGCGTGCCTTCTACGACTGCGTCACCTTCTTCGACAGCCGGAACGGGCTGGCCATGAGCGACCCGGTCGACGGCAAGTTCCGGATCCTCTCCACCCGGGACGGCGGCGCGTCCTGGAAGGTCCTGCCGGACGCGGGCATGCCGGCCGCCCTCCCCGGCGAGGCCGGTTTCGCGGCGAGCGGTCAGTGCCTGGTCACGTCGGGGCCGAAGGACGTCTGGCTGGCCACCGGCGGCGCGGCGACCGCGCGGGTGCTGCACTCCGCCGACCGCGGGCTGCACTGGACCGTCACCGACTCCACGATCCCGGCCGGCGACCCCGCGCGCGGCGTGTTCGGCCTCGCCTTCCGCGACCGTACGCACGGCCTGGCCGTCGGCGGCGACTACCGCGCCGACCAGGCGTCACCGCGCGCCGCGTCGGTCACCGGGAACGGCGGGCGGACCTGGCGGCAGGCCACGACCCCGCCGCCCGCCTACCGTTCGGGCGTCGCGTGGCTGCCGTACAGCCGCTCCTCGGCCCTGGCCGTCGGCCCGACCGGGACGGACCTGACGACCGACGGCGGCCGCACCTGGCGCACGATCGACACCGGTTCGTACGACACCGTCGACTGCGCCCCGGACCGGGGCTGCTGGGCGGCGGGCGAGAAGGGCCGGGTGGCCCGGTCGGTGCCGGGCGCGCCCTGAAAAAGGTGTCCGGCGGATCTTCGCCGGACACGCTCTAGCCGGGCAACTCCTCCCGGTACGAGGCGAGGGCCGGGGCGGTCTTCGTCGCGGTGAACTCGGTGATCCGGTAGTCGCACACCCCGCCGGTCACGAACGGGTCCGTCGCGACGAGCCGTTCCATCTCAGCGCGGTCGCCGCCCACCGCCAGGATCACCCCGCCGTCGCGGGGGTTCTTGCGGCCGGAGGCGAGGAAGACGCCGGAGTCGTACGAGGCGTCGAGCCACGACACGTGGGCCGCCAGCAGCGGGTCCACCTGTTCGAGGGGGACGGTATAGGTCACTTCCAGTACGAACATGATCACCAGACTATCGAACCGCGTTCCGCGGAGCGGCCTAAACTGGCGGATCATGACACCGTTCGAGATGCCCGCCGACGAGACGGCAGCCCGCGCCGTCCAGGACGAACTGCGCGGGAGGGTCGTCCTGGACGAGCCGGGACCGGAGCCCGGCACCGGCCTGGTGACGGGCGTCGACGTGGCGTACGACGACGAACGGGACGTCGTCGCGGCGGCGGCCGTGGTGCTGGACGCCGCGACCCTCGCCGTGGTGGACGAGGCGACCGCCGTCGGCCGCGTCACCTTCCCCTATGTACCCGGGCTGTTGGCGTTCCGCGAGATCCCGACCGTGCTGGCCGCCCTCGCCGCGCTCACCTCGCCCCCCGGGCTCGTCGTCTGCGACGGCTACGGCCGCGCCCACCCGCGCCGGTTCGGGCTCGCCAGCCACCTCGGCGTCGTCACGGGGCTGCCGGCGATCGGTGTCGCGAAGAACCCGTTCCTCTTCACGTACGACGAACCGGGCCCCCGGCGCGGCGACTTCACCCCGCTCCTGGCCGACGACGGCGAGGAGGTCGGCCGCGCCCTCCGTACCCAGGAAGGCGTCAAACCCGTCTTCGTCTCCGTGGGCCACCGCGTCGACCTGGCCACCGCCTGCGCCCACACCCTGCGCCTGGCCGCCGACTACCGCCTCCCCGAATCCACCCGCAGGGCGGACGCCCTCTGCCGCCGCGCCCTGCGCGAGGCGACCACCTGAACAACCGGGCGCGGGGCGGCGCATGCCACGATCCCGGCAGCGATCGAGAGGGCCGAGGGGCACATGGGGAAGATGCACGCCGACGAGGCGGAGACCGATGCCGCGCTGGTCCGGAGGCTGCTACGGGCCCAGTTCCCCCGGTGGGCCGACCTGCCGGTCACCCGGCTCGCCTCCGGGGGAACGGTCAACGCGATCTACCGGCTCGGCGAGGACCTGACCGTCCGGCTCCCGCTGCGCCCCGGCGGCGCCGAGGCCGTCGCCAGGGAGGCGGCGCTCCTGCCCCGGCTGGCCCCGCTGCTGCCGCTGCCGGTCCCCGAGGTGGTGGCGACCGGCGCCCCCGGCGAGGGCTACCCGCTGGCCTGGTCGGTGCACCGGTGGATCGGGGGGCGCACCCCGGTCGAGGGCGACGTTTCCGAGCGCGTGGCCCGTGACCTCGCCGGGTTCGCCGTCGCCCTGCGCGGGATCGACCTCCCCTGCGGCCCGCCCGCCCACCGCGGCGGGCCGCTGATCACCGAGGACCGGGAGACGCGCCAGGCGATCGAGGCCCTGCGCCGTACCGACGAACCCTTCGACGCCGACGCGATCACCGCGGCCTGGGAGGAGGCACTGAGCGCGCCCCCGTGGACCGGCCCGGCCTGCTGGACCCACTGCGACCTGATGCCGGGCAACCTGCTGCTGGCCGGTGACCGGGTCGCCGCCGTCATCGACTTCGGCACCCTGGGCATGGGGGAACCGGCCACCGACCTCATCCCGGCCTGGAACCTGCTGCCCGCCTTGGCGCGCGCGGCGTACCGCGACGCCGTGGACGCCGACGACGCGACCTGGGCCCGCAGCCGGGGCTGGGCGCTGTCCATGGCGGTCATCCAACTGCCCTACTACCGGACCACCAACCCGATCATCTCGGCCAACGCCCGGTACGTCATCGGAGAGATCCTCGGCACCGCGACCTGAAACGGCACCCTGACCCGACACACCGCCCGGCCGTCCGCCGCCCGGCCGTTCGTCGGCCGACGGCGGCTGTCACGCCGTGCGGCGGAACTCGGTCAGCGCCTGGGTGACCTGCCGGGTGGTCCGGGCGGCCACCAGGGGGTGGGTCGCGGCGTAGGTCGTGTACGCGTTGAGCCCGGTGGAGAGCGCCCAGCCGAGGCCGCGGGCCCAGGTGGCGTCGTCGGTGGCCCGCGCGGTACGGAACGCCGCTCGCGCGTCGGCGCCCAGAAGGGTGTAGGCGATCGTGAGGTCGCAGGCCGGGTCGCCCAGGCCGAGGCCGCCGAAGTCGATGACCGCGCTCAGGCGGCCGTCCGGTCCGGCGAGCAGGTTCCCGGTGTGGAAGTCACCGTGGAACCAGAGCGGTTGACCGGACCACGGCGGGGCGCCGAGGGCCGCGTCCCACGCGGCGGTCATGGCGGGGGCGTCGAAGACGTCCGCGGTGGCGGCGATGGCCGAGCGGGTCCCCGCGTCACGCGCGTGGAGGGACTCGCCGACGAGGTCGGGGTGCGGGCCGGGAAGGAGCGCGTTCGCCGGGGGGAGGTGGTGGAGGGCGGTGAGGAAGCCCGCCAACTGGTATGCGACGGACCGGAGTCGCGTGCGTCCGGGCCCATCGAGGGTGCCGGCGTCGGGCACCGTACCGTCCAGCCATCGGGCCACCGACCAGTTCCACGGGTACCCGGTCTCCGGCGACGGCTTCCCCAGACCCAGCGGTACGGGGAGGGCCAGCGGCAGCCCGGGCGCGAGGAGCGGCAGCCAGCGATGCTCCTTCTCGGCCTGCCCGGCCGCCCAGTCGCCCCGGGGCAGCCGCACCGCCATGTCGGCGCCGAGGCGAAAGATCACGTGATCGGAACCGGCCGGATCGAGCAAGGTGAGGGGGAGGCCCGCCCACTGCGGGAACTGCTCGGCGAGGAGCCGCCCGGCGAGGTCGTACACGTACACGTCCTTCCGCACTCGGCACTCCGCACCGGCCGCGCCACCGAAACCGCCGCAAGGGAGCCGGGGGAAAAACAACCTGAGTATGTGTACGGATATCGCACCGCGTCGGCGCCCGGCAACCTGGGCGGATGACCAACGAGCAGATCTGCGCCGGATCGGTGGAACCCAGCAAGGTCACGCGCGTCCTCACCGTGGTGACCGTCGTCGCGGGCGTTCTGATGCTGGTGGGCACCATCGCGGCGATAGCCGTCGTCGCCCTCCTGTCCTACGGCGTGAACTAGCGCCTGAGCGTCACGACCCCCGTACCGGCCGCCCGCCCGAGGTACCGGAAAGCGAACGGCAGGCCGTTCTCCAGGACGACGGGCCGTTCGAGAGCGACAGTCACGTCGCCCACGTGGAGCGGACGCAGCACGTCCATGTCCCCGGCGAGCGTCACCTCACCCGCCACCACGGCGGCACCGATGTGGAAGCGGAGTCGCGCACCGGTACGCACCTCGGCACCGCCGTCCTCCTCGGACAGCAGGGCGAGGGTCGCCGCGAAACGGGTGCACTGGCGGACGGACCCCGGCGCCACGAGCACCTGCCCCCGCTCGACCACGCCGACTCCCACCCCCCGTACCACCAGACCCACGTTCATGCCCGCACCCGCCCCGTCGACGGCCCGACCACAGTCCTCGACCTCCACGACGGTGACAACCACCTGACCCCCGAAGCCGACGAGCTCCACCACATCCCCCCTACGAACCCACCCCCGCCCGACCCGCCCGGCCACCAGCACCCCCCGGCCCCGGTCACGCCAAAAGACGTCCTCGACGTACATCAGGAACGGCGTTTCACCAGGTACGTCCATTCCCTGATTCTGACTCAGCCCCCTCCAACGGCATGGCCAGAGCACTTCGCCCCCACCGCCGAGCGCCTGCGGGCGGCCGGCGTGGCGTGGTGACCCCCGAACTCCACCGGGGCTCGCTGGCCGCCGACACCGTGGCGGTGCAGGCCGCCGTCGACGCGTTCGCGGAACCTCCCCTGGTCCTGGGCCACTCCTACGGAGGATCCGTCATCACCGGTCTGCTCCTACGGAGGATCCGTCATCACCGGTCTGCGCGGAGCCGCGCGGCTGGTCTACCTGGCGGCCTTCGTACCGGACACGGGGGAGAGCGCGGCCAGCCTGGGCGGTGCGTCCGATCAGTTGCGGTCGGCGATCGAGCCGCAGGACGACGGTTCCACACGCCTCGAACCCAGCCGGGCCGCTGACGCGCTGTACGCGGACTGCCCCCAGCACCTGGCCGCCCGGGCCGTGGCACTGCTGCGCGCCCAGGCACCCGGCTGCGGGCGGGGCGTCCCGGAGCGCCAGGGCTGGAAGCGCACCCCGTCCACGGTCGTCGTGTGCGCGGCGGACCGGGCGATCGCGCCCGCGCTCCAACGCGCCATGGCCGCGCGCTGCGACTCCGTCCGCGAGTGGCCGACCGGGCACTCCCCGTTCGTCGGCCGCCCGGAGGCGGTCGCTGAGCTGGTTCTGGAGTTGCTCGACGTAGTGCAGTGAGCGCCGGGCGCGTCCCCGCGGAATCGTTCGGCGCGCGGCAGGACTGCTGACGGCGTGTCGGGGGCGCTTCCCGGCGGTGGATCATGGCTGGAACCGCGCCGACCGGGAGGCGGGGGCCGGATCGGTGGCGTACCCCTCGTACTATCGGGAAGGCTAAGCGCTTGCTCGGGCCGGGAGGCTCGGGCGTCGCGAGACCCGTTCCTACCATCACGGCTGTTCCAGCGGCTGTGCCCCAGTGCTGAGGAGAGCCACATGGACCGCACGGACCACAGGGATCACAGCGTCCACAGGGCCGCGCCCGGGATCGGTCCGCTGGCCGGGGTACGCGTGGTCGAGCTGGCCGGCATCGGTCCCGGACCGTTCGCCGCCATGACGCTCGCCGACCTCGGCGCCGATGTCGTACGGGTCGACCGTCCCGGCGGCACCGGCCTCGGCATCGACCCCGCCGCCGACCTCACCAACCGCAACAAGCGCTCCGTCCTCATCGACCTCAAGACCCCCGACGGCGCCGCCCGCGTCCTCGACCTCGTCGAACGGGCCGACCTCCTGATCGAGGGCAACAGGCCCGGCGTCGCCGAGCGCCTCGGCATCGGCCCCGAGGAGTGCCTCGCCCGCAACCCCCGCCTGGTGTACGGCCGGATGACCGGCTGGGGCCAGGACGGCCCGCTCGCCCAGAGCGCCGGGCACGACATCGACTACATCGCCCTCTCCGGCGCCCTCTCCATGATCGGCGAGGCCGACGAGCCGCCCGCCCTGCCCGCCAACCTCCTCGGCGACTACGCGGGCGGCGCCCTCTACCTCGTCATCGGGCTGCTCGCCGCCCTCCAGCACGCCAGGACGCCGGACGGTACGGGCCAGGTGGTCGACGCGGCCGTGGTCGACGGCACCGCCCACCTCACCACCATGATCCACGCCATGATGTCCGCCGGCGGCTGGCAGGACCGGCGCGGAGCCAACCTGCTGGACGGCGCCGCCCCCTTCTACGGGTCGTACGAGACCGCCGACGGCGCGTACATGGCGGTCGGCGCCCTGGAGACCCGCTTCTACGACCGGTTCATCGAGCTGCTCGGCATCGAGGACGACGTCCCGGCCCGCAAGGACTTCGGACGCTGGGACGAGCTGCGCGCCGCCGTCGCCGCCCGCTTCAAGGAGCGGACCCGCGCCGAGTGGACCCGGGTCTTCGAGGGGACGGACGCGTGTGTCACACCCGTACTGACCCTGCGTGAGGCCCCCGCGCATCCGCACCTCGCGGTACGCGGCACCTTCACCGAGCACGCGGGTGTCGTCCAGCCCGCGCCCGCGCCCCGCTTCTCCGCCACACCGGGATCGGTCCGCACGGGGCCCGCGCTGCCCGGCGCCGACACCGCCGAGGTGGCACGCGACTGGGACCTGCCCACCCGCTGAACGGCCCGCCGCGCCCCGCAGGCACCCCCGCGGTCCGCAACCCCGCAACCCCGCCCGCCCCGCCCCAGTGACCGTCCACGGAAAGGCAGTTGCCGTGAGTACCGAAGCGTATGTGTACGACGCGATCCGCACCCCGCGCGGCCGCGGCAAGGCCAACGGCGCCCTGCACGGGACCAAGCCGATCGACCTCGTCGTCGGGCTCATCCACGAGACGCGCGCCCGCTTCCCCGGCCTCGACCCCGCCGCGATCGACGACATCGTGCTCGGCGTCGTGAGCCCGCTCGGCGACCAGGGCTCCGACATCGCCCGCATCGCCGCCGTCGCCGCCGGACTCCCCGACACCGTCGCGGGCGTACAGGAGAACCGCTTCTGCGCCTCCGGTCTCGAAGCCGTCAACCTCGCCGCCGCCAAGGTCCGTTCCGGCTGGGAGAACCTGGTCCTCGCCGGCGGCGTCGAGTCCATGTCCCGCGTCCCGATGGGCTCCGACGGCGGCGCGTGGGCCATGGACCCGATGACCAACCTGGCCACCGGCTTCGCCCCGCAGGGCATCGGCGCGGACCTGATCGCCACCCTCGGCGGCTTCACCCGCCGCGACGTGGACGAATTCGCCGCGCTCTCCCAGGAGCGAGCCGCCACCGCCTGGAAGGAAGGCCGCTTCCGGCGCTCCGTCGTACCGGTCCTCGACCGCAACGGACTCACCGTCCTCGACCACGACGAGCACCTGCGCCCCGGCACCACCGCCGACACCCTGGCCGCGCTCAAGCCGTCGTTCGCCGGGATCGGCGAGGCGGGCGGCTTCGACGCCGTCGTCCTCCAGAAGTACCACTGGGTCGAGGCGATCGACCACGTCCACCACGCGGGCAACTCCTCCGGCATCGTGGACGGCGCCGCCCTCGTCACCATCGGCTCCCGGGAGATCGGGGAGCGGTACGGGCTCACGCCCCGCGCCCGGATCGTCTCCGCCGCCGTCTCCGGGTCCGAGCCGACCATCATGCTCACCGGACCCGCCCCCGCCAGCCGCAAGGCCCTCGCCAAGGCCGGGCTCACCATCGACGACATCGACCTCGTCGAGATCAACGAGGCCTTCGCGGCGGTCGTCCTGCGGTTCGTGGGGGAGATGGGCATCCCCCTCGACAAGGTCAACGTCAACGGCGGAGCCATCGCCCTCGGCCACCCCCTCGGCGCGACCGGCGCGATGCTCGTCGGCACGCTCGTCGACGAACTGGAACGCCAGGACAAGCGGTACGGCCTCGTCACCCTCTGCGTCGGCGGCGGCATGGGCGTGGCGACCGTGCTGGAACGCCTCTGACCCGGCGGTCCCGCCCCCTCCGCCCCGCCGCGTCCCCATCGCCCCGCCCCCTACTTTCCGTCCGGCCCGTCCAGACCCCTACGGAGCAACGGAGCAGCAGCATGAACGAGTCCGCGTCCCCCACCATCCGCTGGGAGCAGGACAACACCGGTGTGGTCACCCTCGTCCTGGACGACCCGAGCCAGTCCGCCAACACCATGAACGAGGCCTTCCGCCGCTCCCTCGTCGCGACCGCCGACCGCGCCGAGGCCGAGAAGGACCAGGTCCGCGGTTTCATCCTCACCTCCGCGAAGAAGACCTTCTTCGCGGGCGGCGACCTCAAGGACATGATGAAGGCGGGCCCCGGCGACGCCCGGCGGATCTTCGAGGGCGGCCTGGTCATGAAGGACGCCCTGCGCCGCCTGGAGACCCTCGGCAAACCCGTCGTCGCCGCCCTCAACGGCGCGGCCCTGGGCGGCGGTTACGAGATCGCCCTCGCTTGCCACCACCGCATCGCGCTCGACGCGCCGGGCTCCCGGATCGGCCTGCCCGAGGTCACGCTCGGACTGCTCCCGGGCGGCGGCGGGGTGACCCGTACCGTACGGCTCCTGGGCGTCGCGGACGCCCTGCTCAAGGTGCTTCTCCAGGGCACGCAGTACACCCCGCGCGCCGCCCTCGACCAGGGTCTCGTCCACGAGGTCGCCGCCACCCGCGAGGAGATGCTCGACCGGGCGCGCGCGTTCATCGACGCCCACCCCGAGTCCCGCCAGCCGTGGGACGAGAAGGGCTACCGCATCCCCGGCGGCACCCCGTCCAGCCCGCGGTTCGCCGCCAACCTCCCCGCGTTCCCGGCCAGTCTGAGCAAGCAGCTCGCCGGCGCCCCCTTCCCCGCCCCGCGCAACATCCTCGCGGCGGCCGTCGAGGGCTCGCAGGTCGACTTCGCGACCGCGCAGACCGTGGAGTCCCGTTACTTCACCGAGCTGGTCACGGGCCAGACCGCGAAAAACATGATCCAGGCGTTCTTCTTCGACCTCAGGACCGTCAACTCCGGCGGCAGCCGCCCGCGCGGGGTCCCGCCGCGCGAGGTCCGCAAGGTCGCGGTCCTCGGCGCCGGCGCGATGGGCGCGGGCATCGCGTACGCGTGCGCCCGCGCCGGGCTCGACGTGCTGCTGAAGGACGTCACCCCGGACGCGGCGGAACGCGGCAAGGCGCACTCCGCGAAGCTCCTCGCGAAGGCGGTCGCCCGGGGCCGTACGACCGAGGCCGAGCGGGACCGGGTGCTCGCCCGCATCACCCCGACCGCCGACCCCGCCGACCTGGCGGACTGCGACACGGTGATCGAGGCGGTCTTCGAGGACTCGGCGCTCAAGCACAAGGTGTTCCAAGAGGTCCAGGAGATCGTCGCGCCCGACGCGCTGCTCTGTTCCAACACCTCCACGCTGCCCATCACGGCCCTCGCCGAAGGCGTCGCGCGCCCCGCCGACTTCATCGGGCTGCACTTCTTCTCGCCCGTCGACAAGATGCCCCTGGTCGAGATCGTCCGGGGCGGCCGGACGAGCGACGAGGCCCTGGCCCGGGCGTTCGACCTGGTCCGCCGGATCAAGAAGACCCCCATCGTCGTCAACGACGCGCGGGGCTTCTTCACCTCGCGGGTGATCGGTCAGTTCCTCAACGAGGGTGTCGCCCTGGTCGGTGAGGGCATCGCGCCCGCGTCGATCGAGCAGGCGGCCGCGCAGGCCGGCTACCCGGCCAAGGTGCTCTCCCTGATGGACGAGCTGACCCTGACCCTGGCCCGCCGCATCCGCGAGGAGTCGCGGCGCGCGGTGGAGGAGGCGGGCGGTACGTGGACCGGCCATCCCGCGGACGCGGTGATCGACCGGATGGTCGACGAGTTCGGCCGGACGGGACGCGGGGGAGGCGCCGGCTTCTACGAGTACGCCGAGGACGGCACCCGTACCCGCCTCTGGCCGGGCCTGAGCGAGCACTTCGCCCGCCCGCCCGCCGACACCCCGCCCGCCGGCACCTCACCCTCCTCCGACATCCCGTTCGCCGATCTCCAGGAGCGGATGCTGTTCTCCGAGGCACTGGACGCCGTCCGCTGCCTGGAGGAGAACGTCCTGACGTCCGTGGCCGACGCCAACATCGGCTCGATCATGGGCATCGGCTTCCCGGCCTGGACGGGCGGGGTGCTCCAGTACATCAACGGGTACGAGGGCGGCCCGGCCGGATTCGCCGCCAGGGCCCGGGAGTTGGCGGACCGCTACGGCGACCGCTTCACCCCGCCCGCCCTGCTGGTGGACAAGGCGGCGAACGGGGAGACGTTCACGGACGGCTAGCACGGACGGGCAGCGGTGTCAGTGGTGCCTCGTACGGTGGTGACATGTCGGGGATCACGTATGTACGAGGGGACGCGACCACGCCCCAGGGCAAGGGCCTCAAGCTGATCGCGCACGTCTGCAACGACCTGGGCGGCTGGGGGAAGGGCTTCGTCGTCGCGGTGTCCCGCCGCTGGCCCGAGCCGGAGAGGGAGTACCGCCGCTGGCACCGCGACCGCGCCCGGAACGACTTCGGCCTGGGCGCGGTGCAGTTCGTCCCGGTGGGGCCGTACGTCGAGGTGGCGAACATGATCGGCCAGCGAGGGATGCGGACGGGCAGCAAGGGGGTGCCGGTGCGCTACGAAGCCGTCGACACGGCCCTGGGGGCGGTGGCCGCCCGCGCGGCGGAGCGGGGCGCCTCCGTCCACATGCCGCGCATCGGCTGCGGGCTGGCGGGCGGGAAGTGGTCCAGGATCGAGCCGCTCGTGACGGCGCGCCTGGTGGCGGAGGGGATACCCGTGACGGTGTACGACCTCGATGCCTGAGCCCGGTCGCCGGGGCGGGCATGTCCATGGCCCAGCGCGTCCATGAACCACAACGGCCTTGTGCGTCAGCTGTATTGACACTCCTGTTTCCAGAGTTTTACGTTCCTTGTACTCAAGAGAGCGCTCTCCGACGACCCTTCCCCCCACGTCTTCGAGGTGCCGTCCCATGTCCTTCTCCCGTGCCCGGCCCGTCTCCGCGCTCGTGGTCGTCACCGCGCTCGCCGCCGTCGGCCTGGTCCCCGCGGCCACGCCCGCGGCGGCGGCCACCATCCCCGTCGGATCCGGCAGTTACTCCGACGCGCGCCCCGCGGGGACCTCCGGTCCCACCACCGGCACCGGGACCCCGGTCACGCCCAAGGTGACCACGGCCGCGCGGAACAAGCCGCTGCCCACCAACGACTGGTGGTCCTCGCTGGCCTTCCAGCGCTACGCCGACAACCCCTGGTCCACCCCGATGTACGGTCATCCGCTCACGTACCAGGCGGTGGCCGGCGGACTGGAGGTCGGGTACCCGACCACGCCGACCGTCAGCGGCGACGGCCGGCAGTACGAGTACGCGCACAAACGCGACCTCACCCTCGGGCTGACCGGGCTCAACTCCGCCGACACCAAGGCCGACGCCTGGTCCGACTGGACGGTCACGCCCTACTGGTCCGACGGCGCCCGCACCCTGCGCGCCACCATCGGCCACGGCCTGCCGTTCGTATACGCGAAGGGCACCGGCGGCGACGCCCGGATCACCACCGCCGCGGCCCCCGCCGTCTTCGCCGACCAGGGCAACGTCCTCGGCATCACCGTCGCGGGCCACCACTACGCGCTGTTCGCGCCGACCGGCGCCGACTGGACGGTCTCCGGTTCCACCGTCACGGCCGGCCTCGGCACCAAGGACTACTTCTCGGTCGCCGTCCTGCCCTCCACCGACGCCCTGGCCACGTACCGGAAGTACGCGTACAGCTTCGTCACCGGCTCCAAGGTGACGTGGAGCAACACGGGCGGCACGGTCAGGGCCACCTACAGCCTCACCACCGCGCCGCAGGAAGGCACCGAGACGGGCACGCTCCAGGCCCTCTACCGCCACCAGTGGCTGCACACCACCGACGCGCTGACGCCGTACACCTACGTCTCGCCGCGCGGCACGATGAAGGTCAGGGAAGGCGCCTCGTTCACCACGAGCCAGCAGGGCTCCGGGGTGCTGCCCACCCTGCCGCGTTCGACCGGCGTCGACCGGGCCCGCCTCAAGGGCTACCTGGACGAGGTGGCGAACGCGGCCGACCCGTTCTCCGGCGCGCGGGACACGTACTGGACGGGCAAGGCGCTCGGCAAGCTCGCCCAACTGGTCCCCATGGCCGACCAGATCGGCGAGACCGCCACCCGTGACAAGCTCCTCGGGCTGCTCAAGGGCAGGCTCCAGGAGTGGTTCACGGCCGGCGGCGCGAGCGAGTTCTCGTACGACCGGACGTGGAAGACGCTGATCGGCTACCCGGCGTCGTACGGCAGCGACACCGAGCTCAACGACCACCACTTCCACTACAGCTACTACGTGTACGCGGCGGCGATCGTCGCGCAGTACGACCAGCAGTGGGCCGCCGACCCGGCCTGGGGCGGCATGGTCAGGGCGCTGGTACGGGACGCGGCCAACCCGAGCCGTACGGACGCCGACTTCCCGTTCCTGCGCGGCTTCGACGTGTACGCGGGCCACAGCTGGGCCTCCGGCCACCAGGGCTTCGCCGCGGGCAACAACCAGGAGTCGTCGTCGGAGTCCACCAACCTCAGCGCCGCGCTGGTGCTGTGGGGCTCGGCCACCGGCAACAACGAGCTGCGTGACCTGGGCAGTTACCTCCTCGCCACCGAGTCGGAGGCGATCGCCCAGTACTGGTTCGACGCCGACCAGCAGGTCTTCCCCGGCTCCTTCGGGCACGACACCGTCGGCATGGTGTGGGGCAGCGGCGGCGCGTACTCCACCTGGTGGACCGCCAACCCCGAGGAGATCCACGGCATCAACGTCCTCCCGGTGACGGGCGGTTCGCTCCACCTGGCCCGCAGGAAGGACGCGATCACCCGCAACCTCGCCGAGCTGCAACGGGAGAACGGCGGCCCGGCCGTCGAATGGCGCGACATCCTCTGGGAGTTCGAGGCGCTCTCCACCCCCGCCACCGCGAAGACCAAGTGGGACGCGGGCAACGCCGGGTACGGCCCCGAGGCGGGCGAGTCCAGGGCGCACACGTACCACTGGATCAACACCCTGGCCGCGGTGGGCGCCCCGGACCTCACGGTCACCGGATCGATCCCGACGTCCGCCGTCTTCTCGAAGGGCGGGGTACGGACCTACGCGGCGCACAACTTCGAGTCGGTGGCCAGGACCGTCACCTTCTCGGACGGGGCCACCCTGACGGTCCCGGCCCGCTCGACGGCCAGCAGGTAGGCAGGAGTTCACCCCCCCCCGACGGCGGGTCCCGGCCGATGTCTAGGCCGAGGCCCGCCGTACCAGCGTCGTCGCGGTGATCACCGGATCCGGCGCCGGGGCCCCCGCCCGCTCGTGGTCCAGGCCGCGCAGCAGCAGCCGCGCCATCAGCCGGCCCTGGCCCTCGATGTCCTGCCGGACGGTGGTCAGCGGCGGGTCCGTGCCCTCCGCGATCGCGTCCATGTCGTCGAAACCCACCAGCGCCACGTCCCCGGGCACCGCCCGCCCACGCTCCTTGAGCACCCGCAGCGCGCCCGACGCCATCAGGTCGTTGGCCGCGAACACCGCGTCCAGGTCCGGGCACCGCTCCAGCAGCTCCGCCATCGCCCGCTCCCCGCTCGCCGCCGTGAACGCGCCCTCGGCGATCAGCGCCGGATCGGCGTCGGGCAGCACGTCCCGGTAGCCGTCGAGGCGGTCGGTGGCCGACGTCTGGTCCCGCGGCCCCGCGATGTGCGCGATCCGCCGCCGCCCCAGGTCCTCCAGGTACCGCACGGCGGCCCGCGCGCCCCCGCGGTTGTCGGCGTCGACGTACGGCACGGTCCGGTGCTCGGCGGGCTCACTCCAGTTGGGCCGGCCGCCGTACACCGCCGGGATCCCGGCGCGCCGGGTGATCGCGGGGATCGGGTCGTCGGTGTGCAGCGAGAAGGCGAGCGCGCCGTCCACGTGCCCGCCCGCCAGATAGCGCGCGATCCGGTCGTAGTCGCCCGGACCTTCCAGCAGGAGCAGCACCAACTGCGTGTCGTGCGCGGTCAGTTCCTTGCTGATGCCGCGGATCTGCTGGGAGAAGAAGGGGTCGGAGAAGATCCGGATCTCCGGCTCGGCGATGATCACCGCGACCGCGCCGGTCCGCCGGGTGACCAGGGTGCGCGCCGCGTGGTTCGGTACGTAACCCAGCTCCTCGACGGCCCTGGTCACCTTCTCCACGAGGGGCGGGCGTACGCCCGCGCCCCCGTTGACCACCCGCGAGGCCGTGGCCCGCGAGACACCGGCTCGGGCGGCGACGGCTTCCAGGGTGGGCCGGGCGCCTGCGAGCGACTCGGGCAAGGCGTGCTCCTCGTCGGCGGACATGGCGGGTTCGACCCGCCGTCGTACGACGCCAGGGTATCCGGCCCGCCCGCGCGTGAGAGCGCTTTCTCCCCGCCCCCGCGGGTGGCGGGGGCGGGGAGGAGTGACGGGCGTCAGCCGCCGTGGACCGAGTGGGTCGCGGCGATCCGCTTCCAGGACTTGGGAGGGACGGGGACGGCGGCGGCCCCGGCATCCCGCGCGGAGGCGGAGGCGGACGCGGCGGACGCGGGCGCCGATCCCGCCGCCGGCTTCGACGGCTGGAACAGCCACGTGTCGAACAGCGGGCCGAGCCGCTCGCCGGACACCCGCTCGGCGTACGCCACGAAGTCCGCCACCGACGCGTTCCCGTACGCCCGCTCCGCCGGCCAGCCCTTGAGGATCGCGAAGAAGTCCTCGTCACCGATCCGGTTCCGCAGCGCCTGGAGCGCCAGCGCGCCCCGGTCGTACACCGCGCCCGCGAACTGGTTCTCCGGCCCCGGGTCGCCCGGCTTCACCGTCCAGAACGGGTCGTCGGCCGGGTGCACCGCGTACACGTAGTCGGCCAGCTCCTGCGCCGTACCCTCGCCCTCCTTCTCCGACCACAGCCACTGGCTGTAGCTGGCGAAGCCCTCGTTGAGCCAGATGTCCTTCCAGCCCTTGACCGACACACTGTCCCCGTACCACTGGTGTGCCAGCTCGTGCACGACGACCGAGACGTTCGAGCCGCGCGCGAACTGCCGCGGGCTGTAGAAGACCCGGGTCTGCGTCTCCAGGGCGAACCCGCTGGGCACGTTGGGCACGTACCCGCCCACCGCGTTGAAGGGGTACGGGCCGAACACACCGCTCAACCAGTCCACGACCTCACCGGTGCGCTCCACACTCGCCCGCGCCGCGCCCGCGTTGTCGCCCAGGTCCTTGCTGTACGCGTTGACGATCGGCAGCCCGTTCGCCGTCGTGTCCGTCGTGATGTCGAACCTGCCGACCGCGAGGGTGGTCAGGTACGTCGCCTGCGGCTTGTTCGAGCGCCAGCTGTAGCGGGTCCAGCCCAGCTTCGACGTCTGCGACTGGAGCACCCCGTTGCTGATCGCCTGGGTACCGTCCGGCACCGACACCGACACGTCGAACGTCGCCTTGTCGAGCGGGTGGTCGTTGGACGGGAACCACCACGCCGCGGAATCCGGCTCCTGCGCCGCGACCCCGCCGTCCGGGGTGCGCTGCCACGCGGTGTAGCCGTCGACCGAGAACGACGAGGGCTTGCCCGCGTACCGTACGACCACCGTGGCCGACTGGCCCTGCTTCAGCGGGGTCGCCGGGGTGATCTCCAGCTCCTGGCTCCCGCTCTTCGCGAACGCCGCCTTCTTTCCGTTCACCAGCACCTCGTCGACTGACAAGCCGAAGTCGAGGTTGAACCGGGAGAGGTTCTGCGTCGCGGTGGTGAGCAGGGTCGCCGTGCCCTGGAGCAGGTCCGTGGCGGGCTGGTAGGTGAGCCGGAGGTCGTAGTGGGACACGTCGTACCCGCCGTTGCCACTGGCCGGGTAGTAGGCGTCGCCGATGCCCGGCGCGCCCGGGGCGAAGTCCGCGGCCGACGCGGGGACGGCCAGCAGGAGGGAGGCCGCCAGGACGCCGGGGACGATGAGTCTGCGGTGCACGAAGAGCTCCAAGGTGTGGGGGTCGAAGATCCCTCCGACTGTAGGCAGCGCCTCCCGCGTGGTCATGCTCATGGCTCCCTCCGTCACACGATTGCCATCCGACGGACACGGCACATCCCTTCACCCCCCGACTGCCCCCTGTCGCACGGGAGTTGACCCGGGTACCTTGCAGCCCCATGGAGATCCGTGCGCGGGGAGCCCGCTGGTCGTACAGAACACTGGTCGCGGCTGCCTCCGCCGCGCTGCTGGGGGTCCTGCTCACCCCGGCCGGGGCCCAGGGCGCACCACGCCCGGCCCACGACGCGGTGAAGGTGAGTCAGCCCGTCCACTCCTACGCGGACGCCGTCCGCGAGTCCGTCTGGGTGGACACCGGGCTCGACGGCGACGCCGACGGCGTGTCCGACCGCGTCGCGGTCGACATCGTCCGGCCCGCGGAACCGGCCCGGCAGGGCCGCGAGGTCCCCGTGATCATGGACGCCAGCCCGTACTACTCCTGCTGCGGACGCGGCAACGAGAGCCAGCGCAAGACGTACGACGCCGAGGGCAACCCCCTCTCCTTCCCCCTCCACTACGACAACTACTTCGTCCCGCGCGGCTACGCCTTCGTCGCCGTCGACCTCGCCGGCACCAACCGCTCCGACGGCTGCGTCGACGTCGGCGGGCGCTCCGACATCCAGTCCGCCAAAGCCGTCGTGGACTGGCTGAACGGCCGCGCCCGCGCCTACGCCACCCGCACCGGCACCACCCGCGTCACGGCCGGCTGGACCAACGGCAGGACCGGCATGATCGGGAAGAGCTACGACGGCACGATCGCCAACGGCGTCGCCGCCACCGGCGTCCGCGGCCTGGAGACCATCGTCCCGATCAGCGCCATCAGCTCGTGGTACGACTACTACTTCCAACAGGGCGCCCCCCTCTACGACTCCGGCCCCGAATGGCTCTCCGACTACGTGGAGAGCCCCGAGGCCCGCACCCGCTGCCAGGCCGTCCAGCAACGCCTGGTGGACGAGGCCCCCCGTACCGGCGACCTCACCCCGCTGTGGGACGAGCGCGACTACGTCAAGCACGCCGACCGCGTCACCGCCAGCGTCTTCGCCGTCCACGGCATGCAGGACCTCAACGTCCGTACGAAGCACCTCGGCCAGTGGTGGGACGCCCTCGGCGACGCGGGCGTCGAGCGCAAGATCTGGCTCTCCCAGACCGGCCACGTCGACCCGTTCGACTTCCGCCGCACCGAGTGGGTCGACACCCTCCACCGGTGGTTCGACCACTACCTGCTCGGTTACGACAACGGCGTCGAGCGCGCGCCCATGGCGGACATCGAGCGCGCCCCCGGACAGTGGACCACCGACCGGGTGTGGCCGCCCCGCACCACGGACACCACGACCCTGCGCCCCGCCCCGGGCCCGTCCGCCGGGGCCGGCACCCTCGGCCGCGCCCCCGCGCGGCCCGGCGCGACCGCGGCGTTCACCGACGACCCCGCCCTGGACGAGGACGACTGGGCGCGGGACATCGACCTGGACACCCCCGCCAAGGCCGGGTTCGTGACCCGCCCCCTCAGCCACGACCTGCGGCTCTCCGGCTCCTCCACCGTCACGGTCACCGCCACCCCGTCCACCGCGACCGCCCACCTCTCGGCGGTCCTCGTGGACCTCGGCCCCGACACGATCCGCGACTACAACGCGCCGGGCGAAGGCATCACCACCCTCACCGCACGCACCTGCTGGGGCCCGAGCACCCCCGCCGACAGCTCCTGCTACCGCGAGACCGCGCCCCGCACCGCCGACGTCGGCCACACGGTGTTCAGCCGCGGCTGGGCCGACCTCGGCACCTACGCGTCGGCCGGCCACGGCCGCCCCCTCACCCCCGGCAAGCGGTACACCCTCACCGTCGACCTCGCCGCGACCGATCACGTCGTACCGGCCGGCCACCGGCTCGCCCTGATCGTTGCCGGTACGGACCGCGGCCTCATCGACCCGCCGTCCACCACGCCCACCCTCACCCTCGACCTGGCCCGCACCTCCGCGCACCTCCCGCTCGTCGGCGGCGCGCGGGCGTTCACCCGGGCCACGACCGGCGCGGCCCCCACGGACCTCGCCCCCGGCCGGTCCCGCCCCGACGGCGTGGCCGAGCTCCGCCGTACACCCCCGATCCCCGGAGAGCGCTCCTGATGGTCCCCGGCTTCCGTACCCTCGCCCTCGCCGCCACCGCGGCCGCCCTGGTCATGCCCCTGACCGCGACCGTCCCGGCCCAGGCCGCCCACACCCCGCCCCGCACCCCGTTCGAGACCGGCGGCGGGGCCCGCTGGACCGGCCAGGCCGAGGAACAGGACTTCCTCGCCGCCGTCGACCGGGGGAGCGACCGCGCCTCGCTCACCACGATCGGGACGACCGCGCAGGGCCGCCCGCTCCAGCTCGTCCGGGTGGGCGCCGAACGGGCCCCCACCACCGTCCTGTTGGTGTGCAGCCAGCACGGCGACGAACCGGCGGGCCGCGAGGCCTGCCTCACCGAGGTCCGCGACCTCGCCTACACGCGGGACCGCGACACCCGGCGCTTCCTGGACCGTACGACCGTGCTCGTCGTCCCCACCGCCAACCCCGACGGGCGGGCCGCCGACACCCGGGGCAACTCCGACGGGGTCGACGTCAATCGCGACCACATCGCGCTGAAGACCGCCGAGGCCCGCGCGCTGGCCGCCGTCATCCGCGACCGGCGCCCCGACGTGATCTACGACCTGCACGAGTACGGCGCCACCCCGCCGTACTACGACAAGGACCTCTTCGACCTCTGGCCGCGCAACCTCAACACCGACGCCCGGGTCCACGACGAGTCGAAGACCCTCTCCGAGGCGTACGTCCGCCCCGCCGCGCGCGCCGGGGGCTTCTCCATCGGTACGTACGGCATCTGGACCGACCCCGTCACCGACGATCCGATCCGCCAGACCGCGGGCGACGGCCAGGAACGCATCCTGCGCAACGCGGCCGGGATCAAGCACGCCCTCGGCCTGCTCATCGAGAGCCGCACCGACCCGGTGACCGACGCCGAGAAGGCCGACCCCGCGCTGAACAACCGCCGCCGGGTGCAGAGCCAACTCACCGCCCTGACCGGCCTGTTCGACTTCACGGACCGGCGCCGCACCCGCATCGCGACCGCCACGGCCACCGCCAGGGCCGCCGGCCTCGCCGACCGCGGCCCCGTCTACCTCGGCGGCGCGGACAACGAACCCGCGCCCCCCGCGGCGATCCTCCAGGACCCACCCTGCGGCTACCGCCTGGACGCGGCGCAGTACCACGACGTCAAGGACGAACTGACCCTGCACGGCGTCCACTTCACCCCGACCACTACCGGCGCCTTCGTCCCCCTCCGCCAGTCACGACGCGCCCTGGTCCCCCTCCTCCTGGACGCCCGAGCCACCTACCACCTCACGCCCGCCCAGCCGGTGGAGAAGTGCTGACCGGACCGGCCGGGCCAGGACCCGCCACGAGCCGTGCCGCGTCCTCGGCGCAGCCCCAGGCCACCGTGACGCCCGCGCCGCCGTGGCCGTAGTTGTGCACCAGCCGTCCGCCGCCCGGCAGCGGGACCGCCTCCAGGCGGACCCGTGGCCGGGCCGGGCGCAGGCCCACCCGGTGTTCCAGGACCCGTGCGCCCGCCAGGTCGGGGCGTATCCGCGCGCAGCGCGCGACGATCGCCGCCGCGTCGGCCGGATGGGCGCTCAGGTCCCAGGCGTTGTCGGTCGACGTACCGCCGAGGAGGACCCCGTACGGCTGCGGCAGCATGTACGTCGTCTCCGCGGCGCCCGCGACGGCGGAGACGAACCACTCGTCGATGCCCGGGTTCGCCACCACCACCAACTGCCCGCGCACCGGCCGCACGGACGCGTCCGCCGCCAGCTCGCGCGCCCCGAGACCGGAGCAGTTGACCACCACCGGCGCCTCGGCGGCCGGTTCGCGCAACGCCGTGGCCGTCCGCACCTCGACCGTGCCGCCCGCCGCCCTCAACCGCCCCTTCAGGTACCGCAGATGGGTCGGCATGTCGATCAGCGGAACGGCCGCCCGCAGCCCCTGCCGGTAGCCGTCGGGCAGCTCGTCCTCGCGGGCCTCGCGCAACTCCCCGAGCCGGGACGCCCAGGACCCGAGGCCGTCCGGCGAGGTGTCCGCCATCACCCCGGGGACCACCCGGACCCCCGTCTCGTCCGGCCGCCGCGCCATCTCCTCGTACCGGGTCAGCGACTGCTCCAGCCACGCGCCCACGAGCCGCTCGGGCTCGATGCGGTACGGCCAGAACAGCGCGCCGGCCACCGCCGACGTGGTCCGCGCGACCGGGTCGCGCGTCCACAGCCGGACCCGGCGGCCGTTCTCCGCGAGCACCAGCGCGGTGGTCAGTCCGATGACCCCGCCCCCGACCACGATCACATCGCCGTTCATGCCGGGACCGTAGCCGAAATCCGCCGGGAGGGTGGTACGGGTGGCCGTCCTGGACGCCCTCCCGTACCACCCCGTTAGGATCAACGGTCTGATGACTGCCACGCTCGTAGCCAAGGACCTCGCCGCGGGACACGGCGACCGCTCGCTCTTCTCCGGACTCGACCTCGTGGTCGCCCCGGGAGACGTGATCGGGCTCGTCGGTGCCAACGGCGCCGGGAAGTCGACCCTGCTCCGGCTGCTCGCCGGACTCGACACCCCCGAGGAGGGGGAGCTGAGGCTCTCCCCGCCGACCGCCGCCGTCGGCCACCTCCCGCAGGAGCCGGAACGGCGCGGCGGCGAGACGGTACGGGCCTTCCTGGGCCGCCGCACCGGTGTCACCGCCGCGCAGACCGCGCTCGACGAAGCCACCCAGGCGCTGGTGGACGGTGCCCCCGGCGCGGACGACGCGTACGCCACGGGCCTGGACACCTGGCTCGCCCTCGGCGGCGCCGACCTCGACGAACGCGCGGAGGAGGTCGCCGCCTCCCTCGGCCTCACCGTCGACCTCGACCAGCCCATGACCACCCTGTCCGGCGGCCAGGCCGCCCGGGCCGGCCTCGCGTCCCTGCTGCTCTCCCGCTACGACGTCTTCCTGCTGGACGAGCCGACGAACGACCTGGACCTCGACGGGCTCGAACGTCTCGAATCCTTCGTCTCCGGACTGCGCGCCGGTGTCGTCGTGGTCAGCCACGACCGCGAGTTCCTCGTCCGTACGGTCACCAAGGTGCTCGAACTCGACCTCGTCCAGCAGAAGATCACCCTCTTCGGCGGCGGGTACGAGGCGTACCTGGAGGAGCGCGAGACCGCGCGGCGCCACGCCCGCGAGGAGTTCGAGGAGTACGCGGACAAGAAGTCGTCCCTGGAGGCCCGCGCCCACACCCAGCGGTCGTGGATGGAGAAGGGCGTCAAGAACGCCCGGCGCAAGGCCACGGACAACGACAAGATCGGCCGCAACCTCCGGACCGAGTCCACCGAGAAGCAGGCCGCGAAGGCCCGCCAGACCCAGCGCATGATCGAGCGCCTCGACGTGGTCGAGGAACCCCGCAAGGAGTGGGAACTCCGGATGGAGATCGCCTCCGCGGACCGCTCGGGCGCCGTGGTGGCGACCCTGAACTCCGCGCAGGTCGCCCGCGGCGACTTCCGCTTCGGGCCCGTCACGCTCCAGGTCGACCGGGGCGACCGGGTCGCCATCACCGGCGTCAACGGCTCCGGCAAGTCCACGCTCCTGGCCGCGCTGTTGGGCCGTCTGCCGCTGGACGCGGGGCACGCGACGCTCGGCTCCGGTGTGGTGGTCGGCGAGGTCGACCAGGCCCGCGCGCTGTTCCACGGCCAGGACACCCTGCTGGACGCCTTCCGGGCGGCCGTCCCCGACACGGAACCGGCGGAGATCCGCACCCTCCTCGCCAAGTTCGGCCTCAAGTCGCACCACCTGTCCCGGCCGGCCACGACGCTGTCGCCGGGGGAGCGGACCCGCTCGGCGCTCGCCCTCCTCCAGGGCCGCGGAGTGAACCTCCTCGTCCTGGACGAACCGACCAACCACCTCGATCTCCCCGCGATCGAGCAGCTCGAATCCGCGATGGACTCCTACGACGGCACGCTCCTCCTGGTCACCCACGACCGCCGCATGCTGAACGCGGTCCGCACGACGCGCCGCCTGACGGTGGCGGGGGGCCGGGTCACGGAATCCTGAGCGGACGTACGGGGATGTAACGGGGACGTGCGCGTACGTCCCCGTACGGCCCGTATCCGCCCCGCATGCGGACCCGGCGCCCTGCGGATACGATCATCGGAATGACATGACGCCCGCCACAGCCCTGCCCGGTCGCCGGTTCCCCCCGGCGGCCGGATCGCTGAGGGAGGTCCGATGCTCAGAGCGAGTGTTGTCGTTCCGGTGTACAACGCGGGAGAACACCTCGACCGGTGTGCCGCGTCCCTGACCACCCAGACCCTGTCGCCCGACAGCTACGAGATCCTCTTCGTGAACGACGGGTCGACCGACGACTCGGCGGACCGGCTGCACAGGATCGCCTCCGAGCACGCCCATGTACGCGTGCACCACCAGGAGAACTCCGGCTGGCCCGGCAAACCCCGCAACGTGGGGGTCGCGCTGGCCCGCGGCGCCTACGTGCAGTTCGTCGACCAGGACGACGAACTGGCGCCGGAATCCCTCGAACGCCTTCTCGCGCTCGCGGAGCGCAACCAGTCGGACATCGTGCTGGGCAAGGTGTTCGGCACCATGGCGGGACCGAGCAACGTCTTCAAACGGACAGTTGAACGCTGCACCGTCAAGGACGCCCCGCTGATGGAGAGCCTCACCCCGCACAAGATGTTCCGTACGTCCTTCCTGCGGGAACACGGCATCACGTTCCCCGAGGGCCGGGTGCGGCTGGAGGACCAGCTGTTCATGGCGCGTGCCTACGTACGGGCCAGGACGGTGTCCATCCTCGGGGACTACCCGGCCTACCAGTGGGTGCGCCGGGAGGACGGCGGGAACAACAGCGGGGGCGCCACGACCGCCACGGACTACTACGGGCACCTGCGCGCCGTCGTCCGGGCCATCCACGAGGGCACCGAGCCCGGCGAACTGCGCGACCACCTGCTGCGGCGCTCCTACCGGGTGGAGCTGCTGCGGCCGGTGACCGAGCCGCGTGTCCTCCAGCGCAAGGGCAAGCACCTGGCCGAGTACTTCGACGTGGTCCGCCGCATGGCGCTGGAGTGCTACCCGCCGGGCGTCCGGCAGGGCCTGCCGGCCGTCACCGGGCTGCGCGCGGCCCTCCTGGAGGAAGGCCGCCTGGACTCGCTGGTCGAGCTGGCCACCAGGACGCGCCGGATCAAGCCCAGGGTCGCGGTGGAGCCGCCGGTGTGGCGGGACGGCAAGCTGGCGGTACGGGTCGTCGTCCACCACGTGCGCGGCGACGGCGAACCCCTCGGCCTCGTGCGCCGCGACGGCGACTGGTACCTGGACCCGGAGCTGCTGCGCGGGATCGAGGGCGCGGAGGACTGGAAGGTCGAGGACCCCTTCGCGTACGCGGCGGGCGAACTGCTCCTCCAGGACACCACCACCGGGCACTGGTGGTACCCGGACGCCGAACTGACGCCGTCGCTGCGGGCGCTGGGGGACGGGCGCCACCAGGTGGTCATGGAGGGGGAGACCCTGATCGACCCGGCGCTGCTGTCGGGCGGGGAGCCGCTGGCGCCCGGCCACCACGAGGTGTGGCTGAACTCCCAGATGCTCGGCGTCGGCCGCCGGGCCCGGGTGGCGTCCCACTCCCGCCCCCACGTGGCGGTGGGGCGGGCGGGCGGCCAGGTGGTGGCGCCTCGCTGGGCGGGCCCGCACGCCCAACTCCGCCTGACGGCAGGGGGTGTCGGGGCCCGCCCGCTGACCCTGGTACGCCGCACCCTCGCGGCGACGGCATCCCACCCCGGGGGGCGTCGCGTGGCGCTTCGGGTGGGGCGGAGTTTGCCGCGCGGGGCCCGCCGAAGGGCCCGCACGTGGGCGTCCCGCACCCACAAGTGGTCCCTGTCCTGACCGGCCGCGGCTTACCAACTGTCCTCAATCGCCGGACGGGCTTGATGGTGCCCGCTGCGGCCCGGATCCGACCCTCGGCTCGTCGCCGGGGGTCGGCCAGGGGCCGCGTCCTGCACTGCATGTTTTACGTCGCGCGCAACCACTTGCCAACGGCAACCCCCATCACGCGACACAAAACACGCTCTACGTTCCGGACACGACCCCTGCCCGCCCCCCTTCCAGGCGCGCGTCCAAACAATGGGGCCCGCCCCGGGCTTGTTTTTAAGCCCGTCCGGCGTTTGAGGACATCCTTGACCCGCACGGGCAACGGGCCCGGGCCACCGCAACGGTCACAGCCCGGGCGCAACCCCCTCCAGCCCGTCCGGCGCTTGAGGACACGGGTGGGCCGCGCGCAGCGCGGTGGTGAACCAGGCGAAGATGGGGGCGAGACTGGGCGCCGGCGGCCAACCGTTGATGGTCGACAGAAGCTGCCAGTAGCGCTCAGCCCTAGGATCCGCACCCGTCTCCAGCCGAGTGACCAACCACCCCCGCATCTCGGCACCATCAGCCCGCCCGAACGCCTCCGCGTAGAGCCCGACAAGCGCATCCACCACGGGCGCCGCCCCCTCGGACGCAGGCGCGATCCCCGCCGCGAGAGCCCCCTCCACCCGCTCCCGCACCGCCGCGGTCAGATCGTGATGCAGACCGGTCGTGTCCCCCTCCGCCCGCTCCGCCGCCTGGTGCTCGGCCATGCGCCGGACGGCGGCGCGGAAGTCCGTGTCCTGGCAGAGTTCTCCGAGCTCGACCCACGCCTCGACCTGTTCGGGTGAGGGATCGTCCGGGAGTTGCGGCATGGCCGCACGCATCATGGCCACGAACTCCGGGCTGGCATCGAGCCCGCCGAAGGTGTCGTCGATGAAGTCGTTGACGAGCCGCTGCCGTTCGCTGTCGGAGAGCTTGGCGAGTCTGTGCATGAGATTCAACTCCTCAGGTGTGGGACCACGCTTGGCCACCGCCCTCAGCACCGCCCGCCGCAGACGCAGCGTACGAATCTGCACGTCCAGGGCATCGGCGTGCGCCGAGGCCACCTCCGGGACGGAGACCTCCCGGTCGAGGACCTTCCTGATGGCGGAGAGGTCGAGCCCGAGGTCGCGCAGGGTGCGTACGAGGTCCAGTCGTGCGACGGCGTCGATGTCGTAGAGCCGGTAGCCGGCCGGGCTCCGGTCGGTCGGCGGCACGATTCCCGCGTCGGAGTAGAACCGAATGGTCTTCACCGTCAGCCCGGTACGCCGAGCAAGGTCACCGATCGCGTAGAGCGCGTCACCGTTCATGTGCTCCACCTTGCGGTCTCCCCCCACGGGAGACTCAAGCGTTCAGGACGGCCGTGGCCGGGATACTTCCCGAATGGACAGACCAACAGCTCCGTGGCGCAACACGACGCATGACTGGACGAGCACCGTGGACGCCCCGCACCTCACGCGTATCCGCGACGACCGACCCACGTTCGCACCGGGCGGTACGAGGCACCTCATCCTCGAAGTTGTCGCCTACGCGGCCGACGAGGCGGAGGCGCGGGGTGCCGGAGCCTGCGTGATCACCCTCCACGCCGACGGATCGGTCTCGATCACGGACAACGGCCGAGGCACTGACACCCGCGCCGACGACCACGGCCGAGCCGTGAAGAAGCCCGTGATGGCGTCCAAGGACCTTCGATTCTTCGACCACCCCGAGGCCCAGTCGCTTCCCGACGGCCATCCACGCCGCGGCATGTCCGTCGTCGCCGCGCTCAGCGAATGGCTCGTCCACACCAACCGCCGCGCGGAAGGAGCCTGGACCCAACGCTACGAGTCCGGCATCCCCACGACGGACCTGACACCGATCGCTGCCGACGGCACGACAGGTACCACCGTCCACTTCCGCCCGGACGACCCCGTACGCGCGGTGGCCCGCCCCCTGGTGGACGAGCTGTCGCAGCTCGTCACACCCTGGCCGCACCTGTCCGTAGAGATCGCCGACCGCCGAGGCGGCTCCCCGGCGGTGTGAGGGGGGTGGGGTCGGAGGAGGTGCGTGTGTCCGGACGTAGAGCGTGTTTTGTGTCGCGTGACGGGCGTTGCCGCCGACAACCGGTTGCGCGCGACGTAAAACATGCAGTCCGGACATACGTGCCTCCGCAGGCCCCGCCCCCCGTCACCACGACAACCCAAGCCCGTCCGGCGTTTGAGGACGTCTTTGACCCGCACGGTCAACGGGCCCGAGCCAAAACCAAGCCCTGAACAACGCCCCCGCTACCCCAACCCCGCCCTCCGCAACGCATCCGCCATCGCACTGTTCGAAGGCGCCGGCGCCGACGCGGCCCCGCCCTGGCGGCCTCCCCGCGCCGCGGGCGGAGGCGTGCTGGAGCGGCCACCGCGCTGGCGCGGTGTCGACGGGGACGCGGACTTCCGCTCCGGCCGCCCCGGCCCCGACGCGGACCCGGACGCCTCGTCCTCCAGCCGCAGCGTCAACGAGATCCGCTTCCGCGGCAGGTCGACCTCCTGCACCTTCACCCGCACCACGTCCCCCGGCTTCACCACGTCCCGGGGATCCTTCACGAACGTCCGCGACATCGCCGACACGTGCACGAGCCCGTCCTGATGCACCCCCACGTCCACGAACGCCCCGAACGCCGCCACGTTCGTCACGACGCCCTCCAGGATCATGCCCGGCTCCAGGTCCGCCAGCTTCTCGACGCCGTCCTTGAACGTCGCCGTCCGGAACGCGGGACGCGGATCCCGCCCCGGCTTCTCCAGCTCGCGCAGGATGTCCGTCACGGTCGGCAGCCCGAACGAGTCGTTCACGAAGTCCGCCGGCTTCAGCGACCGCAGCACCGACGTGTTGCCGATGAGCGTCGCCACCCCGCTGCCCGCCGACTTCACCATGGCGCGGACCACCGGGTACGCCTCCGGGTGGACCGACGACGCGTCGAGCGGGTCCTCCCCGTCGCGGATCCGGAGGAACCCCGCGCACTGCTCGTACGCCTTCGGGCCGAGCCTGGCCACGTCCTTGAGCGCCCGCCGGGACCGGAAGGGCCCGTGGGCGTCGCGGTGGGCCACGATGTTCTCCGCGAGGCCCGCGCTGATGCCGGAGACCCGGGCGAGGAGCGGCGTGGACGCCGTGTTGACGTCGACCCCCACTCCGTTCACACAGTCCTCGACCACCGTATCGAGCGAGCGGGACAGCTTCACCTCGGACAGGTCGTGCTGGTACTGGCCGACGCCGATGGACTTGGGGTCGATCTTCACCAGCTCGGCCAGCGGGTCCTGGAGCCGCCGCGCGATCGAGACGGCGCCGCGGATCGACACGTCCAGGTCGGGCAGCTCCTGCGAGGCGAACGCCGACGCCGAGTACACGGAGGCGCCCGCCTCCGAGACCATCACCTTCGTGAGCTTCAGCTCCGGGTGCGCCGCGATCAGCTCGCCCGCGAGCTTGTCGGTCTCGCGGGACGCCGTGCCGTTGCCGATGGCGACCAGGTCCACCGCGTGGTCCTTCGCGAGCCGCGCGAGCTTCGCCAGGGACTCGTCCCACTTGTTCGCCGGGACGTGGGGGTAGATCGTGTCGATGGCGACGACCTTGCCCGTCGCGTCCACCACGGCGACCTTCACGCCCGTACGGAACCCGGGGTCCAGGCCCAGCGTCGCGCGCGTCCCCGCCGGCGCCGCGAGGAGCAGGTCGCGCAGGTTCGACGCGAAGACCCGTACCGCCTCGTCCTCGGCGGCCGTCCGCAACCGGAGCCGCAGGTCGATCCCGAGGTGCACGAGGATCCGGGTGCGCCACGCCCACCGCACCGTGTCCGCCAGCCACTTGTCACCGGGGCGCCCCCGGTCGGCGATGCCGAAGCGGCGCGCGATCATGCTCTCGTACAGCGTCGGCCCCGGCAGGTCCGAGGGCTCCTCGGGCTCCAGGGACAGGTCGAGGACGTCCTCCTTCTCGCCCCGGAGCATCGCCAGCACGCGGTGCGAGGGCAGCGCGGTGAACGGCTCGGCGAAGTCGAAGTAGTCGGCGAACTTCGCGCCCGCCTCCTCCTTGCCCGCCCGCACCTTCGCGGTCAGCCGCCCCTTGCTCCACATCCGCTCGCGCGCCTCGCCGATCAGGTCGGCGTTCTCGGAGAACCGCTCGGTGAGGATCGAGCGCGCGCCCTCCAGCGCGGCGGCCGGATCGGCGACGCCCTTGTCGGCGTCCACGAACGCCGCTGCCGCCGCCAGGGGATCCACCGACGGGTCGGACAGCAGGCCCTCGGCCAGCGGCCCGAGCCCGGCCTCCCGGGCGATCTGCGCCTTCGTGCGCCGCTTGGGCTTGAACGGCAGGTAGATGTCCTCCAGGCGCGCCTTGGTGTCGGCGCCCCGGATCTGCGCCTCCAGGGCCGCGTCCAGCTTCCCCTGGTCCCGTACGGACTCCAGGATCGCCGTCCGCCGCTCCTCCAGCTCGCGCAGGTAGCGCAGCCGCTCCTCCAGGGTGCGCAGCTGCGTGTCGTCGAGCATCTCGGTCGCTTCCTTGCGGTAGCGAGCGATGAACGGCACGGTCGACCCGCCGTCGAGCAGCTCGACGGCCGCCCTCACCTGTCGTTCCCGTACGCCGATTTCCTCGGCGATCCTGCCTTCGATGGACGTCGTCACGATCACGCTCCGCTGTTCTGTGGTCCGCCGCCTGCATTGTGGCAGGTGGCTGTGACACCGGAGGGCGCGACCGGCGGTGCGGACAGCCGCCGGCCCGGTCCCGAGAGCGGATCGGGACCGGGCCGGCGGGTCGGGAGGTCGTCAGGCGCGGACGTCCGGCGTGGACGCCGGGCCTGGATGTCGGGCGTGGGCGTCAGGCGTGACGGGACGCGCCGCCGAAGAGGCGGGCGAGGGCCCGGAAGGGCAGCGTCACCACGGAGGCGAGCGTCGATCCGATCGCGCTGAGTACGTCTGCGATGGCACGGAACACGGGGGCCTCCAGGATTCGGTCGCGGGGCCGGCGACTGCGGGGACCGGGCGGTGCGCGGTCGGCCCCTTTCTCCTCCAGTGTCCTCCTTCGCGCGCCCTGGACGACCGCTCGGCCCGTCAGCGCTTGCCTATGAGGTCCGCCGGGAACGCGCCGGCCACGAGCGCCGTACCGGTGAAGCCGCCGGCCAGCTCGGTGAGGCGGGCCACCCCCGCCTCGCCCAGCCACGCGTAGGGCGCCACGTCCAGCCGGTTCGTCTCGTCCTCCAGGGCCTTGCGCAGGTCCTCGCCCGCCGGGGTCAGCTCCCCGTCGGCCGCCAGCAGTCCGCGCTCGCGCAGCCGCTCCCCGGCCGCCTCCCACTGGCCGGCGGACCAGCCCCGGCTGGTGGTGGCCCACTTCGGCGTCATGCCCCGCCCGCTGGCGGTGTGGCTGACCAGCGCCTCCACGGGGTCCAGGCCGGCCGCGAGCAGGGCGGTCAGGTGCCCGTCGCCGCGGTGTTCCCGCAGGAGGGTGGTGGCGTGCCAGTACGCCAGGTGCGGGGCGTCCGGTACGGGCAGGTCGGCGTTGGCCGCGTAGAGCGGGCGGGCGTGGCGGGCGCACCCCTCGGCGGCACGCAGCGCCAGCCCGGCCGCCTCGGCCATCTCCGGGGAGGCCACGGCCTCGTCGCCGAGGAGCCGGCGCAGCAGGGTGTCCACGGCCCGCAGCCGGGCGTCCAGGGCGGCCTGCGGGGAGACGGTGTCCCAGACGGCGGGCACGTGCCGGGCGATCAGCTCGTGGTTGAAGTTGTAGAAGGTCGCGGCGACGACCCCCGCGCCGACCGGGCCGAGGGGCGCCGCCCGCGCGGCGAAGTAGACGGCGTCGGAGTCCCGGACGCCCTTCTCGCCGAACTCCCGCCCGAGGTCGGGGGAGAAGTACAGGGTCGAGTGGATCGGGTTCATCGCGGAGTAGCAGCGTCGCGCGGCCCGCTCGGGCAGAGTCGTCATGCCCCTACATTACTGACCGGTCGGTACGGCGAGGAGGGGGTGGCGGAGATGGCAGGAAAGGAGGGGTATCCGTCATTGCGGCCATCGCCGGGAGCGCGAAGGATGGCGGGCATGACAGAGCGATCCGTGCTGGTCGTCCTCTTCGACGACGTGCAGAGTCTCGACGTGACCGGTCCGGTGGAGGTGTTTTCCGGCGCCGCGCGCTTCACCGGTGACCCCGACGCGTACCGCATCCGTACGGCCTCCTTGGACGGCGGCCCCGTCCGCACCTCCAGCGGGCTGACGCTCGTCCCCGACACGACGCTCGACGCGGCCGCGGCGCCGCACACCCTGCTCGTACCGGGGGGAGCGGGCACCCGCAGCCCCGATCCCAGGTTGATCGCCTGGCTGCGGGAGAACGCGGATCGCGCCGGGCGGCTGGTGTCGGTCTGCACCGGCGCCCTGCTGCTGGCCGAGGCGGGGCTGCTCGACGGGCGGCGGGCGACCACGCACTGGGCGGCGGCGGACCGGCTGTCCCGGATGTACCCGGCGGTGGACGTCGCGCCGGACCCGATCTTCGTACGGGACGGCCGGGTCTCCACCTCCGCGGGGGTGACGTCGGGCATCGACCTGGCCCTGGCGCTCGTGGAGGAGGACCTGGGCCGGGAGGCGGCGCTCACCGTCGCCCGCCACCTGGTGGTGTTCCTCCGGCGCCCGGGCAACCAGGCGCAGTTCAGCGTCCGGCTCGCGGCCCAGACGGCCCAGCGCGGCCCGCTGCGGGACGTGCAGACGTGGATCGGGGAACACCCCGGCGGCGATCTGTCCGTCGAGTCGCTGGCGGAGCGCGCACGGCTGTCGCCCCGTCACTTCGCCCGCGCCTTCCGCGCGGAGACCGGCACCAC
Source organism: Streptomyces liangshanensis (assembly GCF_011694815.1). Taxonomy (NCBI): domain Bacteria; kingdom Bacillati; phylum Actinomycetota; class Actinomycetes; order Kitasatosporales; family Streptomycetaceae; genus Streptomyces; species Streptomyces liangshanensis. The sequence goes on along the minus strand of NZ_CP050177.1, from coordinate 993,173 downwards.
GCCGGGCCGGTACGTGGACCGCGTTCGCCTCGAACACGCCCGCATGCTGCTGGAGGACAGCGCCGACGGCGTCGAGGAGATCTCCCGCGCGAGCGGCTACGGCACCCCGGAGGCAATGCGCCGTGCCTTCGTAAAAACCCTGGGCACGTCCCCCGCGGAGTACCGCCACCGCTTCCACCCCACCCACCCCTGACCCCAACGCCCCCTCACCCCACCCGCCCCTCACCACCGCCCCACCTGCCCGCGCCCGCCGCAACGCCCACCCGGCACGATGCCGACCTGCCCTGCCCGCGCCCCCCGGCCCGCGACCCCCGCCTAACCGTGATCCCGGCCTGGCCGCCACATAACCGCGACCCGGCGCAACGCCAACCCGACCCGCCCGCCCCCGCCGCTCAACCGCGACCCGCGCAACATCGACCCGGCGCGATGCCGGCCCGACCTGCCCGCGACCCCGCCTGCCCCCGACTGCCGCCCGACCGTGATCCCGGCCCGACCGCCGGTTAACCGGGACCTGGCGCAACGCCAACCCGGCCTAACCCTGACCGCCACTCAACGGCGACCCCGGCCTGACCGCGCCCGCCCCCTGACCGCGCCCCCGCTCAGCCCCGACCGCCCCTCGCCGGCGACCCGGCGCAACGCCGACCCCGCCCGACCGCGCCCGCCGCTCAACGGCGACCCCCGCCCGACCGCGACCCACCTGACCCCCGCCCCGCGCAACACCCCCGCCCGGCCGCAAACCGCGGACCGCCACCGAAAGGCGAACCCCCATGCAGATCGCGATCCTGCTCTTCGACCGGTTCACCGCCCTCGACGCCGTAGGGCCCTACGAGATCCTCTGCCGCACCCCCGGCGCGCGCACCGAGTTCGTTGCCGAGCGGGTCGGGCCCGTGGCCAACGACCTGGGGAGCCTCTCGCTCGTCGCCGAGCGCACGCTCGCCGAGGTGACGCGCCCCGACATCGTCGTGGTGCCCGGCGGGCCCGGGCAGGGCGCGCAGATGGAGAACGAGGCCGTCCTCGGCTGGCTGCGGGCCGTGGACGCCACCACCACGTGGACCACCTCGGTCTGCACCGGCTCCCTCCTGCTCGCCGCAGCCGGGCTGCTCACGGGGCGGCGCGCCACCTCGCACTGGCTGTCGCTCGACCGCCTCGCGGCCCTCGGGGCCGAACCGACCGGCGAGCGCTTCGTCTTCGACGGCAAGTACGTCACCGCCGCCGGCGTCTCGTCCGGCATCGACATGGGCCTCGGCCTGCTCGGGCGGATCGCGGGCGACCGGGTCGCCCAGTCCGTACAGCTGCTGACGGAGTACGACCCGCGCCCGCCCTACGACGCGGGGTCGCCCGAGAAGGCGCCCGCCGACCTCGTGGCGGAGTTCCGGGCAGGCCGGCCGCCCGCCACCGTCACGGCGCCGTCCAGCTGAACCGCGGCTCACGGCGTTCCAGGAAGGCGGCGACCCCCTCCGCGGTGTCGCCGCTGCCGCGCGCCTGCTCCGTCCAGTACGCGTCCCGCCCCTCCAGACCGGCGGCGAACTCCTTCGCCGCCGCCTGCGTCAACTGCGAGCGCGCCACCAGCACCCGGGCGAAACGCCCCACCCGCGCGTCCAGTTCGCCCACCGGCAGCACCTCGTCCACGAGCCCGGTCCGCAGCGCCCGTTCCGTGTCGATCAACTCGGCCGAGAAGAGCAGGTACTTGGCGGTCGCCGGACCCACCAGCGACGCCAACCGCCGCGTGGAGGAGGCCGCGTAGACGATCCCGAGCCGCGCCGGCGTCACCCCGAACCGCGCGCCCTCCTCGGCGAACCGCAGATCGCACGCGGCGGCCAACTGGCAGCCCCCGCCCACGCACGCCCCCCGCACGGCGGCCAGCGTCGGCTTGGGGAAGGCCGCCAGCGCGTCCTCCGCCGCCACCGCGAGCGACCGCGGGTCCTCACCCGGCTCCCGCAGCGTGGAGATGTCCGCGCCCGCGCAGAAGTGCGCGCCCTCGCCGGTCAGCACCAGCGCCCGTACGGCGGGATCCGGGGCGAGCCGCCCGAGCAGCGGCGGCAGGTCCCGCCACATCCGCGTCGTCATCGCGTTGCGCTTGGCCGGATGGTGGATGACGACGGTCGCGATGCCGTCCGCGACGCTGTGCAGCAGCTGGGGCTCCATGCGCCGGATGGTAGCCGGGCCGTATCCGGACGGGATCCGGACTGGAGCCGGAGGGATCCGGGGCGCGGGGGCGCGGGGGCGCGGGGGAGCGCCCTCGGGCACCGCCCCGCGGTCCGGCGCCGCCGTACGGACACGGAACGACACCGCACGGTCAGGACCGGTCAGGTGTCCGAGGCGTCCGTAACAAGGCGATCGCAGATCACCAATAACGGCTGACTTCTGTTCAGTAGGCCGGGCGGGCACCGCCCGTTCCCAAGACTCGGTGTCCGATGGACGTCGCCGGCGGAAACAGCCGGTCAAGCCGAGGGTGGGTGCCGCAGGATGGTGGAGAGCCGCGGGAGTGTTCCGGCCCGGCCGCTGTCGTACGAAGGAGTGTGGCGGTTCACCGCGCCCACCGTCGACGTCTCCGTGCCGCAGGCCAGGCATGCCGTACGTGACCTGCTGAAGCGCCAGGGCGTGCCGGTCAGGGACGACGTCGTCCAGGGGGTGTTGCTGATCGTCTCCGAGCTGGTCACCAACGCCGTGCGGCACGCGGCCCTGCTCTCGCCGGAGGTCGCCGTCGAGGTGGCCATCGAGGCGGAGTGGATCCGGGTGTCGGTGGAGGACAACCACCCGTACCGGCCGAAGGCGCTGGAGGCCGACTACGCGCAGACCGGCGGGCGCGGACTGCTCCTCGTACGGGAGATCGTCCGTGAGGCCGGCGGGAGCTGCGACGTGGAACACACCGCCGGCGGCGGGAAGATCATCTGGGCGGCGCTTCCCCTCAGGTCGCCGCTCGACGATCCCCCGCTCCGGGGAGGTGTCACCAGCCCCCGGCCGGCCCTGTGAGCTCTCTGATCGCCGGGCGCGCCGCGTCCAGCACGGTCATGAACCACGCCGAGAACGGCACTTCCTCGTGACGCTTCGTCAACTCCGAGGGGGTGACGAACACCGTCTCGCCGACCTCTTCCGGGTCGGGTGCCGGCGGCGCCTGCGCCATGCCGACGAAGAGGTGGTTGAACTCCTGCTCCACCAGCCCGGACGCCGGGTCCGGGTGGTTGTAGCGCACCGTACCGGCCTCGGCGAGCAGCGACGGCGAGATGCCCAGCTCCTCGTGGGTCCGCCGGGCGGCGGCGGCGAACGGCGCCTCGCCCGGGTACGGGTGCCCGCAGCAGGTGTTCGACCAGACGCCGGGGGAGTGGTACTTGCCGAGCGCGCGGCGCTGGATGAGCAGCCGGCCCTGCTCGTCGAAGAGGAACACGGAGAACGCCCGGTGCAACTTCCCGGGCGCCTGGTGGGCCGAGAGCTTCTCGGCGGTGCCGATGGTGTTGCCGAGCTCGTCGACCAGCTCCAGCAGGATTGGTTCTGGTCCCCCGTTCGACGAGTCCGGTACCCCGTTCGGCGAGCTGCTCGCCGCAGTGACTGGTGTGGTCGGCATAACCATCCTTCGCTTCGGGCCTCGAGCCCCAAGTCTGCCGTACAAAAGCCTCGTGTCCGCACTTCGAACGTGTGGGCATGTCTGTTCGGCGGGCCGGTCGGCCGTGCGCCTCAGTGGCAGAGTTTCGCCTCGTGCTCGGCGTGCCCCCGGGGCTCCAGCTGGAACGTGCAGTGCTCCACGTCGAAGTGGGTCCCGAGGCATCCTTGCAGGTCGTGCAGCATCTTCTCGTGCCCCACCGAGTCCAGGGCGTCCTGGTCCACCACCACGTGCGCGGAGAGCACCGGCATGCCCGAGGTGATCGTCCAGACGTGCAGGTCGTGGACGTCGGCCACGCCGGGCAGCGCGAGCATGTGGGCCCGTACCTCCGCCATGTCGACATCCTTCGGCGCCGCCTCCAGCAACACGTTGAGCGTCTCCCTGAGGAGTTTCACCGTACGCGGGACGATCATCAGACCGATCAGCAGGCCCGCGATCGGGTCCGCCGTCTGCCACCCGGTGGTCAGGATGATCACGGAGGAGACGAGCACGGTGAACGAGCCGAGCGTGTCGGCGAGCACCTCCAGGTAGGCGCCGCGCACGTTGAGGCTCTCCTTCTGCCCGCGCATCAGCAGGGTGAGGGAGACCAGGTTGGCGGTCATGCCGATCAGCGCGAAGACGATCGCGAGCCCGCCCCGCGTGTCGGGCGGCGAGACGAACCGCTCGATCGCCTCGTACAGCAGGTAACCGCCCACCCCCAGCAGCAGGAGGCAGTTGGCCAGCGCGGCGAGGATCTCGGCGCGCGCGTAGCCGTAGGTGCGGTTCGTGTCGGCGGGCCGGGCCGCGAAGTGGATGGCCAGCAGGGCCATGCCGAGGCCGACGGCGTCGGTCGCCATGTGCGCGGCGTCGGCGACCAGGGCGAGCGAGTCGGCCGCGATGCCACCGATGATCTCCACGACCATCACGGACAGCGTGATGCCGAGCGCGATCCGCAGCCTGCCCTTGTACGCGGCCGCGGCCGTCCCCGTCGGTGGTGGTCCTCCGTGCGTGTGGCCGTGGTCGTGCCCTGCCCCCATGGGGACGCCTCCCGGTCGTCTCGGTGAACTGCCGACCACGTCAGTGAACTACGGACGGGGGGTATCCGACAACACGGGACTGAACACCGTTGTCATATGCTCTGACCTGCGGAAACGGCCCGTGGGAGCGACCTGCGGAAACGCCCGCCCGACGCCCGTCCGAGTGATCCCCGGGGCGCCCCGGGAGCCCACCGCCCGGAGCGCCGACGGGATACCGACGGGATTACGCGACCGGCGCCGGCCGGTGCTGCGACTCCCAGCCCTCCCACGCCGACGTGACCATCTCCCGTACGTCGCGGGTCGCCGTCCACCCCAGCTCGCGCCCGATCCGCTCCACCGACGCCACGGCCTTCGCCGCGTCCCCGGGCCGCCGCGCCTCGATCACCGGCGGGATCCGGTGGCCGGTGACGTCCGCGACCAGGTCGGCGAGCTCCCGGACCGAGACGCCGACCCCCCGGCCGATGTTCAGGGTCAGGTCACCCGCCCCCGGCCCGCCGGCCAGCCGCCGGGCCGCCGCCAGATGCGCGTCGGCGAGATCCGCCACATGGATGTAGTCCCGCACACCTGTGCCGTCCGGCGTCGGGTAGTCGTCGCCGAAGATACGGGGCGCCTCCCCCCGGCTGATCCGGTCGAAGAACATCGGGATGATGTTGAACACCCCGGTGTCGGCCAGCTCGGGCCGCGCGGCGCCCGCGACGTTGAAGTAGCGCAGGCAGCCGGTGGCGATCGAGTGGGCCCTGCCGGTCGCCCGCACCAGCCACTCGCCCGCGAGCTTCGTCTCGCCGTACGGGTTGATCGGAACGGTCGGCGTCCCCTCCGTGATCAAGTCCACATCCGGTACGCCGTACACGGCGGCGGACGAGGAGAAGAGGAAGCGCCCCACCCCGGCCGCGACCACCGCGTCGAGCAGCACCGTCAGCCCGTGCAGGTTCTCCCGGTAGTACCGCAGCGGCTGCTCGACGGACTCGCCGACCTGCTTCTTCGCCGCCAGATGCACCACACCGGTGACCTCGTGCCCGGCCAGGACCGCGTCCACGGCCTCCCGGTCCAGCAGCGAGCCCCGTACCAGCGGGATCTCCGCCGGCAGCCGCCCGGCGACGCCCGTCGACAGGTCGTCGAGCACCACCACCCGCTCGCCCGCCGCGCTCATGGCCCGCGCCACGTGCGCCCCGATGTAACCCGCCCCACCTGTGATCAGCCACGTCATGCCCGCCACCCTAGGGCCTGTCCGATCCGCCGGGCCGGACCGAGGAACGGCCGGGGGCGGTTTGTGGGCGGGGCGGTGATCGACAATGATGATCTCGGCCCGGGACCGCGTTCAGACCATGGCGTCCTGGGCGTAAACGCCCGGTGAACTCAGGCTTCCGTTCATCCGATAGCCTCTGCCGACGTGCCGCCGCCCGGAATCCCGGGCCAAGTCGCCGCGCACCCAACCCTGATCAGTGCCAAGGAGTGAGTTCGTCTGTCGACCGCCATCCTCACCGGTCTCCCGGTACCCGGATCGTCGCTCGCGCACGATCTGCGGTCGCTGGGATTCGACGTACGCACCGCCACCAGCACCGCCGAGACGGCCGGCCTGCTCGCCGACGTCCCGCCGGCCGAGCGTGTCGCGCTCGTCGACCCCCGCTTCGTCGGCCACCTCCACGCCCTGCGCCTCGCGCTGACCGACCCCCGCTTCCCGCTCGCCGCCGTGCCTGGCGCGCTCACCGCGCAGCCCGAGGCCCGCACCGCGCTGGTACGCGCCGTCGGCGCCGTCGAACGAAGCGCCGCGCTCTCCCCGGCCACCGCGGACCACCCGGCCGGGACCACCGGCACCACCCAGGCCGCCTCCGCCGTCCTGGCCGACGGCGCCTCCCTCGCCGACCGGGCCGCCGCCGCGCTCGACGCCGAGGGCGCCGGCGTACAGCGGCCCGAGCTGGGCTCGCTCGTCGCCACCGTCCCCCTCGACACTGCCTCCCGGCAGGAGGCCGCCGCCGCCGTCGCGGCCGTCGACGACGAGGCCGTACGGCTGCGCTCCGCCGTGAAGGCCCGCGACGGGTTCTTCACGACCTACTGCATCAGCCCCTACTCCCGCTACCTCGCCCGCTGGTGCGCCCGCCGCGGCCTGACGCCCAACCAGGTCACCACCGCGTCCCTGGTCACCGCGCTGATCGCGGCGGCCTGCGCGGCCACCGGCACCCGGGGCGGCTACGTCGCCGCCGGCGTGCTGCTGCTCTTCTCCTTCGTGCTCGACTGCACCGACGGACAGCTCGCCCGCTACTCGCTCCAGTACTCGACGATGGGCGCCTGGCTCGACGCCACCTTCGACCGGGCCAAGGAGTACGCCTACTACGCGGGCCTCGCCCTCGGCGCCGCCAGGAACGGCGACGACGTGTGGGCCCTCGCGCTCGGCGCGATGATCCTCCAGACCTGCCGCCATGTGGTCGACTTCTCCTTCAACGAGGCGAATGTCGACGCCACGGCCGCCACCTCCACCGGCAAGGCCGTCGTCGGAACCCCCACCGCCGCGCTCTCCAGCAAGCTCGACAGCGTCGGCTGGACCGTCTGGGTGCGCCGGATGATCGTCCTCCCCATCGGCGAGCGCTGGGCGATGATCGCCGTCCTGACCGCCGTGACCACCCCGCGCGTCGTCTTCTACGCGCTGCTCATCGGGTGCGGATTCGCCGCCTGCTACACCAGCGCCGGCCGCATTCTGCGCTCGGTGACCCGCAGGGCCGTCCGCACCGAACGCGCCGCGCGGGCCCTCGCCGACCTCGCCGACTCCGGCCCGGTCGCCGAGACCGTCTCCCGTCTCCTGGGCCGCCTCAAGGCCTACCCGCCCTTCGGCCTGCGCCCGTTCGTCGCGTTCGCCGGCGGGGCCCTGCTGGTGGCCGCCGCGTGCTTCGAGCCGTTCGGCAGCTCCTGGGTCGTCCTGGCGGCCGCGCTGTACGCGGTGCTCGCCGGCGCGGCCGTCACCGGGCCGCTCACCGGCGCGCTCGACTGGCTCGTCCCGCCGGTGCTCCGGGCCGCCGAGTACTCCACCGTCCTCGTCCTCGCCGCGCGCTCCGACGTGAACGGCGCGTTGCCGGCGGCTTTCGGGCTGGTGGCGGCCGTCGCCTACCATCACTACGACACGGTGTACCGCATCCGCGGAGGCACCGGCGCCCCGCCCCGCTGGCTGGTCAGGACCATCCTCGGACACGAGGGCCGCACGCTGGTGGTCACCGCCCTCGCCGCCGTCCTCGCGACGCGCGGCACGGACCTCACCGTGGCCCTGACCGTGCTCGCGTCCGCCGTGGCGCTGGTCGCGCTCGTGGAGTCCGTCCGCTTCTGGGTGTCCTCCGGAGCCCCCGCCGTACACGACGAAGGAGAACCCGCATGATCGGCCTCGTACTGGCCGCCGGTGCCGGACGGCGTCTGCGCCCCTACACCGACACGCTCCCGAAGGCCCTCGTGCCCGTGGACGCGGCCGGGGAGGGGACCCTCACGGTCCTCGACCTGACCCTCGCCAACTTCGCCGAGGTCGGCCTGACCGAGGCGGCCGTCGTCGTCGGCTACCGCAAGGAGGCCGTCTACGCGCGCAAGGCCGCCCTGGAGGAGACGTACGGCATCCGCCTCACCCTCATCGACAACGACAAGGCCGAGGAGTGGAACAACGCCTACTCCCTCTGGTGCGCCCGTGACGTGCTGGCGAAGGGCGTGATCCTCGCCAACGGCGACACCGTGCACCCCGTCTCCGTCGAGAAGACCCTGCTCGCCGCGCGCGGCGAGGGCCGGCGGATCATCCTCGCCCTCGACACGGTCAAGCAGCTCGCCGACGAGGAGATGAAGGTCATCACCGAGGGCGCCAAGGGGGTGCGCCGCATCACCAAGCTCATGGACCCGGCCACCGCCACCGGCGAGTACATCGGCGTCACCCTGATCGAGGCCGAGGCCGCGGCGGACCTCGCGGACGCCCTGCGGACCACCTTCGAGCGCGACCCCGACCTGTACTACGAGGACGGCTACCAGGAACTGGTCGACCGCGGCTTCACGCTCGACGTGGCCCCCATCGGCGACGTCCCCTGGGTCGAGATCGACAACCACGCCGACCTCGCGAAGGGCCGTGAGATCGCGTGCCAGTACTGACCCGGCTGATCCCCTCCCCGGTCTCCGTCGACATCCGCCGCGGCGCGATGGACGACCTGGCCGGACTCCTCGCCGACCAGCGGATCTCCAGCTCGGGACGGCTCGCGTTCGCCATCAGCGGGGGATCGGGGACGGCGCTGCGCGAGAAGCTGGCGCCGGTCCTGCCGGACGCCGACTGGTTCGCCGTCGCCGACGGCACCATCGACTCCGCCGTCCGGCTCGCCGACGGGATCAAGGGCAAGCGGTACGACGCGGTCGTCGGCCTCGGCGGCGGCAAGATCATCGACGTGACGAAGTACGCGGCGGCCCGCCTCGGCCTGCCGATGGTGGCCGTCGCCACCAACCTGGCGCACGACGGCATCTGTTCACCGGTGGCCACGCTCGACAACGACAACGGCCGCGGCTCGTACGGCGTGCCGACCCCCATCGCCGTCGTCATCGACCTCGACGTCATCCGGGACGCGCCCGTCCGCTTCGTCCGCTCCGGCATCGGCGACGCGGTCTCCAACATCTCCGCCATCGCGGACTGGGAGCTCTCGCACCGGACCAACGGCGAGCCCGTCGACGGCCTGGCCGCCGCCATGGCCCGCACGGCCGGCGAGGCGGTGCTGCGCCACCCCGGCGGGGTCGGCGACGACGAGTTCCTGACGGTCCTGGCCGAGGCGCTGGTCCTCACCGGCATCGCCATGTCGATCAGCGGGGACACCCGCCCCTCGTCCGGCGCGTGCCACGAGATCAGCCACGCCTTCGACCTGCTCCACCCCAAGCGCTCCGCGCTCCACGGCGAACAGGTCGGCCTCGGAGCCGCGTTCGCCATGCACCTGCGCGGTGCCCACGAGGAGTCGGGCCTGCTCGTCGAGGTCCTGCACCGGCACGGACTGCCCGTCCTGCCCGAGCAGATCGGCTTCACCGTCGACGAGTTCGTACGGGCCGTGGCGTACGCGCCGCAGACCCGCCCGGGCCGCTTCACGATCCTCGAACACCTCGACCTGTCCACCGATCAGATCAGGGACGCGTACGCCGACTATGCCAAGACCATCAGTAGCTGAACTCCGTCCCGTCGTACACCCCGACGGAGTGAAGGACCGGCGCAGCGGGGAGCACTGGGCCGGGCGCATGTACATGCGGGAGATCTCGCTGCACATCGACCCGTTCCTGGTGAACACCCGGATCTCGCCCAACCAGCTCACGTACCTCATGGTGGTCGTGGGTGTCATAGGCGGCGCCACGCTCCTCGTGCCCGGACTGACCGGCGCGATCCTCGCGGTGGTCCTCTTCCAGGTCTACCTGCTCCTCGACTGCGTCGACGGCGAGGTGGCCCGCTGGCGCAAGCAGACCTCGATCACCGGCGTCTACCTCGACCGGGTGGGCCACTACCTGTGCGAGGCGGCCCTGTTGGTCGGCTTCGGGATCCGCGGCGCCGACGTCTTCCACGACAACGGCCCGACCACCAACTGGCTGTGGGCGTTCCTCGGTACGCTCGCCGCGCTCGGCGCGATCCTGATCAAGGCCGAGACCGACCTGGTCGACGTGGCCCGCCAGCGCAGCGGCCTGCCCGCCGTCAAGGACGAGGCGTCCGTGCCCCGTTCGTCCGGTCTGGCGCTGGCCCGCCGCGCGGCGGCCATGCTCAAGTTCCACCGGCTCGTCGGCGGCATCGAGGCCAGCCTCTTCATCCTGGTCGTCGCGATCATCGACCAGGTCCAGGGCGACCTCTTCTTCACCCGCCTCGGCATCGCGATCCTCGCCGGGATCGCCCTCGTCCAGACACTGCTCCACCTGGTCTCCATCCTGGCGTCCAGCAGGCTGAAGTGAGCGACATGCGGCTCGGCGCGGTGATCATCACGATGGGTGAACGCCCCGCCGAACTGCGTGCGCTCCTCGACTCGGTCGCCCGCCAGGAGGGCGACCCGGTCGAGGTGGTCGTCGTCGGGAACGGCGCCCCGGTGGGACCCGTTCCCGACGGGGTACGGACGGTGGAGCTGCCCGAGAACCTGGGCATCCCGGGCGGCCGCAACGTCGGCATCGAGGCCTTCGGCGCGGCCGGCTCGGAGGTCGACGCGCTGCTCTTCCTGGACGACGACGGTTCGCTTCCCCTCAACGACACGGCCCGGCTGGTACGGGAGGCCTTCACGGAGGATCCCGCCCTCGGCATCGTCAGCTTCCGGATCGCCGACCCGGAGACCGGCCTGACGCAGCGCCGGCACGTCCCGCGCCTGCGCGCCTCCGACCCGCTGCGGTCCTCCCGGGTGACGACCTTCCTCGGCGGCGCCAACGCCGTACGGACCAGGGTCCTCGCGGAGGTCGGGCCCCTGCCGGACGACTTCTTCTACGCGCACGAGGAGACCGACCTCGCGTGGCGGGCGCTGGACGCCGGCTGGATGATCGACTACCGCGCGGACATGGTGCTGCACCACCCGACGATGCCGCCGTCCCGGCACGCGGTGTACCACCGGATGGTGGCGCGCAACCGGGTGTGGCTGGCCCGCCGTAACCTCCCCGCCCCGGTCGTACCGGTCTATCTCGGGGTCTGGACGCTGCTGACGCTGGTCAGGCGGCCGTCGGCGCCGGCCCTCAAGGCGTGGTGGGGCGGCTTCAGGGAGGGCTGGTCGACGCCGTGCGGGCCACGACGGCCGATGAAATGGCGTACGGTCTGGCGACTGACCCGGTTGGGCCGTCCACCAGTCGTCTGAGATGCTCGGGCTCTCGGAGCATCTGGGGTCCGCGAACATCCGGGGTCCGAGAACAGCTCATCCCCCTGTCCCTGAGGCCCGGCCGTTCGTGCCGGCGCCTGTTCGTCTGCGCATCTTGAACACGAAAGTTTCAACTTGTGAGTGAGACAACCCATGACGGTGCGATCGCGATGAGCGCCCCGCCGTCTCCCGACGACCGACTCTCCCCGGCGGAGGTCGCCGCCAAGTACGGCCTGGCGGTGAGTGGGGCGCGCCCCGGACTGGCCGAGTACGTGCGGCAGTTGTGGGGTCGCCGGCACTTCGTCCTGGCCTTCTCCAGTGCCAAGCTGACGGCCCAGTACAGCCAGGCCAAGCTCGGCCAGCTGTGGCAGGTGGCGACGCCGCTGCTCAACGCGGCCGTGTACTACCTGATCTTCGGCCTGATCCTCCAGAGCAACCGGGGCATCCCGTCGGAGGTCTTCATCCCGTTCCTGGTGACGGGTGTGTTCGTCTTCACGTTCACCCAGAGTTCGGTGATGGCCGGTGTGCGTGCCATCTCCGGCAACCTGGGCCTGGTCAGGGCCCTGCACTTCCCGCGGGCCGCCCTGCCGGTGTCCTTCGCGCTCCAGCAGCTCCAGCAGTTGATGTTCTCCATGATCGTGCTGGTGGTCGTGGCGGTGGCCTTCGGCAGCTACCCGGCGCTGAGCTGGCTGCTGATCCTGCCCGCGCTGGTGCTCCAGTTCGTGTTCAACACCGGCCTCGCGCTGATCATGGCGAGGCTGGGCAGCAAGACCCCGGACCTCGCCCAGCTGATGCCGTTCGTGATGCGTACGTGGATGTACGCGTCCGGTGTGATGTTCTCCATCCCGATCATGCTCAAGGACAAGCCGGGCTGGATCGGGGACATCCTCCAGTACAACCCGGCCGCGATCTACATGGATCTGGTCCGGTTCGGGCTGATCGACGGCTACGGCCGGGAGAATCTGCCCGCGCACGTCTGGTCGGTCGCCCTGCTCTGGGCCCTGATCCTGGGCGTCGGGGGCTTCGTGTACTTCTGGAAGGCTGAGGAGCAGTACGGCCGTGGCTGACATCGACAAGGGACGCACGCCCACCGTCATCGCCGACGACGTGCACATCGTCTACCGCGTCAACGCCGGTGGCGGCGGCCGGGGCACCGCCACGGCCGCGCTGAGCCGGATCGTGCGCCGGACGAAGGAGAAGGGCGAGGCCCGCGGGGTCCGCAAGGTCCACGCCGTCCGGGGCGTCACGTTCACCGCGTACCGCGGCGAGGCGATCGGCCTGATCGGCACCAACGGCTCGGGGAAGTCGACCCTGCTGCGAGCCATCGCCGGCCTGCTGCCGACCGAGCAGGGCAAGGTCTACACCGACGGCCAGCCCTCGCTACTGGGTGTGAACGCGGCGCTGATGAACGACCTGACCGGCGAACGCAACGTGATCCTCGGCGGACTGGCCATGGGCATGTCGCGCGAGGAGGTCCGCGAGCGGTACCAGCAGATCGTCGACTTCTCCGGCATCAACGAGAAGGGCGACTTCATCACCCTTCCCATGCGGACGTACTCCTCCGGCATGGCGGCGCGGCTGCGGTTCTCCATCGCCGCCGCCAAGAACCACGACGTCCTGATGATCGACGAGGCGCTGGCGACCGGCGACCGCAAGTTCCAGATCCGCTCCGAGGAGCGGATCCGCGAGCTGCGCAAGGAGGCGGGCACGGTCTTCCTGGTCAGTCACAGCAACAAGTCGATCAGGGACACCTGTGACCGCGTGCTGTGGCTGGAGAAGGGCGAGCTGCTCATGGACGGCCCGACCGACGAGGTCATCAAGGCGTACGAGAAGGAGACGGGCAAGTAGTCCGTCGCCACCGCGCCCCCGGGCGTGACGCGGCCCCCGCCGGAACACCGCGGCGGGGGCCGCGCCGTGACGGCGGCCCGGCGCGCCCCCGGCGATCCCCGGCCGGCCGGGAGCATCATGGCGTACGGGGCTCTCACCGGGGCGGGACCGGGACGGCCGGGCGCGGCCGGCGGCCGTGTTCGTCAAACGTCGGTCAAGTCGGCCGGGTCGGGGGAAGGTTGACCGGCATTGCGATGTTCTTGTTATGCGCTCAACACCCCCGCGTGTTCCTCTTCGTTGTACAACGTAAGCTGTGCGGGTGCTGATTCGTGGCATGTGGGGCGATTCCCCCGGGGGCTTCCTGCCCGCCGGTGACCTCCGGGCGCGGGAGCGCCCAGGTGCGCGGCGGCGCGGGGGGACTGGGCCGAGCGGGCGGCGTGTCCGAAATGGGATGTATTGGGTCAGCAGTGTAGAACGGGAGATGTGACGGCAATGACGGAAAATCTCCAGCTCCGCGAGGGTTTCGCCGTCCTTGCACCGGGAAGCTCGCTGTGACGGGCACCCCAGAGGTGCGCGCCGACGCCACCGCGCGGAACACGCTGGACAAGGCCGCGGACGAGAACTTCCCCGTGGCGCCGTTCTTCCTGCCCCGCGCCTGGCGCGACGACCTGATGGCGGTCTACGGATTCGCCCGGCTCGTCGACGACATCGGAGACGGGGACCTGGCCCCCGGCGGCGGCGACGCACGGTACCTGGGTGTCGACCCCGGGCAGGCCGAGGACCGGCTCGTGATGCTCGACGCGTTCGAGGCCGACCTGCGGCGCGTCTTCGATCCGGCGGGCCCCGTCCCCGGTCACCCCCTGCTGAGAGCGCTCGGCCCGACCGTACGGAACAGCTCGCTGACACCCGAGCCGTTCCTCGGCCTGATCGGCGCCAACCGCCAGGACCAGCTGGTCCGGCGCTACGAGACGTACGACGACCTCCTCGCGTACTGCGAACTGTCCGCGAACCCGGTCGGCCGGCTCGTCCTCGGCATCAGCGGCACCGCGACCCCGGAGCGGATCCGCCTCTCCGACGCCGTCTGCACCGCACTCCAGATCATCGAACATCTCCAGGACGTGACCGAGGACCTCGGGCGCGACCGGATCTACCTGCCCGCCGAGGACATGAAGCGGTTCTGTGTCACCGAGGCGGACCTCGCCGTCCCCAGCGCGGGCGCCGCGGTGCGCCAGCTGGTGGCGTACGAGGCCGAACGCGCGGGGCAGCTGTTGAATGAAGGCACCCTGTTGGTGGGTAGCGTCCACGGCAGGCTCCGTCTGCTGCTCGCGGGATTTGTGGCCGGAGGGCGCGCCGCCCTCGCTTCGATCGCGGCCGCCGGGCACGATGTGCTCCCCGGACCGCCCAAGCCCACCAAAGCGCGCCTGCTGCGCGAAGTGGGAGCTGTCTTGCGACGAGCGCACAGAGAGGGGTGAGCCGGAACGTGGAGGGACAGACGCCGATGTCCGCGCCGGTATTGGCGGCCTACAGCTACTGCGAGGCCGTCACAGGCCAGCAGGCCCGGAATTTCGCCTACGGCATCAGGCTGCTGCCGACCGACAAGCGGCAGGCCATGTCCGCGCTGTACGCCCTTTCCCGGCGGGTGGACGACATCGGCGACGGCACACTGGAGCCGGCGGCCAAGCAGGCCAGACTGGAGGACACCCGTGTCCTCCTCGACCGGATCAGGGAAGGCACCGTCGACGAGGACGACACCGACCCGGTGGCCGTCGCGCTCGCCGACGCGGCCCGCCGTTTCCCCATCCCCGTCGGCGGCCTCGACGAGCTGATCGACGGCGTCCTGATGGACGTCCGCGGCGAGACGTACGAGACCTGGGACGGGCTCAAGGTGTACTGCCGGTGTGTCGCGGGCGCCATCGGCCGCCTCTCGCTCGGCGTGTTCGGCACGTCACCCGGCGCCCCCGGCGCCGAGCGCGCGTCCGAGTACGCGGACACACTGGGCCTCGCCCTCCAGCTCACGAACATCCTCCGGGACGTACGGGAGGACGCGGGCAACGGCCGTACGTATCTCCCGGCCGACGACCTCGCCAAGTTCGGCTGCTCCGACGGCTTCCACAGCAACACCCCCGCCCCCGGCGCCGACTTCGCCGGACTCGTGCACTTCGAGGTCCGCCGCGCACGCGCCCTGTTCGCCGAGGGCTACCGGCTGCTGCCCATGCTCGACCGGCGCAGCGGCGCGTGTGTCGCCGCCATGGCCGGGATCTACCGCAGGCTCCTCGACCGCATCGAGCGCGACCCCGAGGCCGTCCTGCGCGGGCGGGTCTCGCTCCCGGGACGCGAGAAGGCGTACGTGGCGGTGCGCGGCCTCTCGGGCCTCGACGCCAGGAACGTCACCCGCCAGACGGTCAGGAGGCGCGCATGACGTGGCGCGCCACCGCCGCCGGGGTCCGGACGCCCCCGGGCGCCGTGCCCGCCCCGCCGAGCCGCTCGGCACTGTCAACCATCCGCCGGGCCCACGCGTCCCTGACTGCGACACTCCGAGGGGAGCAGGCATGACCACAGCCGACGGCACGCGGCCCCGGCACGCGGTCGTGGTCGGCGCGGGACTCGCCGGGACCACCGCCGCGCTCCAGCTCGCCGACGCCGGACTGTCCGTGACCCTGGTCGAGGGCCGCCCCCGGCTCGGCGGCCTCGCCTTCTCCTTCCGCCGGGGCGACCTCGACGTCGACAACGGCCAGCACGTCTACCTGCGCTGCTGCACCGCCTACCGGTGGCTCCTCGACCGGGTGGACGGCGCCGCGCTGGCCCCCCTCCAGGACCGCCTGGACGTGCCCGTGCTCGACATCGGCACGCCCGGCAGGCCGCGCCTCGGCCGGATCCGCCGCAACGGCCTGCCCGTACCGCTGCACCTCGCCGCGGGACTCGCGACGTACCCGCACCTCTCGCTCGCCGAGCGCGCCTCCGTAGGACGCGCCGCGCTCGCCCTCAAGCGGCTCGACCCCACCGACCCGGCGCTGGACGGTGTCGACTTCGCCACCTGGCTCGGCCGGCACGGCCAGTCGGACCGGACGATCGAGGCCCTCTGGGACCTGGTGGGCGTCGCGACCCTCAACGCCACCGCGCCGAACGCCTCCCTCGGGCTCGCCGCGATGGTCTTCAAGACCGGCCTGCTCTCCGAGCCCGGCGCCGCCGACATCGGCTGGGCGCACGTCCCCCTCGGCGAGCTGCACGACACGCTGGCCCGCAAGGCCCTGGACTCCGCGGGCGTGGACACGCGGCTGCGTACCCGCGTCCACTCCGTCACCCGCGACGGGAACGGCGGCTGGCACGTCGAGGTGGACGGCGAGCGGCTCGACGCGGACGCCGTCGTCCTCGCCGTACCGCAGCGGGAGACCCACGCGCTGCTGCCCGAGGGCGCCCTCGACGACGCCGACCGGCTGCTCGACATCGGCACCGCGCCGATCCTGAACGTCCACGTCGTCTACGACCGCACGGTGCTCCGCCGGCCGTTCTTCGCCGCGCTGGGCAGCCCGGTCCAGTGGGTCTTCGACCGTACGGCCGCCTCCGGACTCAAGGAGGGCCAGTACCTGGCCCTGTCCCAGTCCGCGGCCGAGGACGAGATCGACACACCCGTCTCCGAGCTGCGCGCGCGCTACCTGCCCGAGCTGGAGCGACTGCTCCCTGCGGCCAGGGGCGCGGAGGTACGGGACTTCTTCGTCACCCGCGAGCGGACCGCCACCTTCGCCCCCACCCCGGGCGTGGGACGGCTGCGCCCGGGAGCCCGTACGCAGGCCCCCGGCCTCTTCCTGGCCGGCGCGTGGACCGCCACCGGATGGCCCGCGACCATGGAAAGCGCGGTCAGGAGCGGCTTCAGCGCCGCGGGCGCGGTCCTGGCCGGGTTCGGCGTCCGCCACGCACACCCGCTGGAGGAGGCGGCATGAGCCCGAGTACCGCCCCCACGAGTATTGGAACAAGAGGAGAGACCGTGCCGACCGTGCCCCCGGCGAACCCGGCTGTCGACACCGCCGACGTCTACGCACTGCTGGAGCGCGGACGGAGCATGTCGACCCCCGTGCTGCGCGCCGCGGTCGACCGGCTGGCCCCGCCCATGGACACCGTCGCCGCCTACCACTTCGGCTGGATCGACGCCGAGGGTCGGCCCGCCGACGGCGACGGCGGCAAGGCCGTGCGCCCGGCGCTCGCGCTGCTCTCCGCCGAGGCGGCGGGCGCCGACCCGCGCACGGGCATCCCCGGCGCCGTCGCCGTGGAGCTGGTCCACAACTTCTCGCTGCTGCACGACGACCTCATGGACGGCGACGAGCAGCGCCGCCACCGCGACACCGTCTGGAAGGTGCACGGCCCCGCCCAGGCGATCCTCGTCGGCGACGCGCTCTTCGCCCTCGCCAACGAGGTGCTGCTGGAGCTCGGCACCGTCGAGGCGGGCCGGGCGACCCGCCGGCTGACCGCCGCGAGCCGCAAACTGATCGACGGCCAGGCCCAGGACATCTCGTACGAGCACCGCGAGCGGGTCACCGTCGCGGAGTGTCTGGAGATGGAGGGCAACAAGACCGGCGCGCTGCTGGCCTGCGCCGCCTCCATCGGCGCCGTCCTCGGCGGCGCCGACGACCGGACCGCCGACACCCTGGAGGCGTACGGCCACCACCTCGGCCTCGCCTTCCAGGCCGTGGACGACCTGTTGGGCATCTGGGGCGACCCGGACGCCACCGGCAAGCAGACCTGGAGCGACCTGCGCCAGCGCAAGAAGTCCCTGCCGGTCGTCGCCGCGCTAGCGGCGGGCGGTCCGGCGTCGGAACGACTCGGCGAACTGCTCGCCGCCGATGCCAAGAGCAACGACTTCGAGCGTTTCTCGGAGAAGGAGTTCGCCACCAGGGCGGCACTGATCGAGGAGGCGGGCGGCCGGGAGTGGACCTCGCAGGAGGCCCGCAGGCAGCACACCGTCGCCATCGACGCCCTGGACGGCGTGGACATGCCGGAACAGGTCAGGGCGCAGCTCACCGCGCTCGCCGACTTCGTCGTCGTACGAAAGAGATGATCATTATTCCCATATGCCTCGCAGTCGCCGTCCACGGCCCCTAGGGCACAGCCCGTCAGGGCGTGGACGACGGAGACCCCAGCACAGCAGAAGCACCACTGCACGAAGGGGAAGCCATGACAGCGACGACCGACGGAAGCACCGGGGCCGTGGGACCCCGCGCAGCCGCGGCCAGTGAACCGACCGACACGACCACCGCCGCGGCGGGCGACCTCCTGGTCGCCGCCCGGCGGGCCACCGCACGATCGGTCGAGCACCTGCTCGGCCGGCAGGACGCCCAGGGCTGGTGGAAGGGCGACCTGGAAACGAACGTCACCATGGACGCCGAGGACCTGCTGCTCCGTCAGTTCCTCGGGGTCCTGGACCCGCGCACCACCGAGGCGGCGGGTCTGTTCATCCGGGGCGAGCAGCGCGCCGACGGCACGTGGGCCACCTTCTACGGGGGCCCGGGCGAACTCTCCGCCACCATCGAGGCGTACGTGGCCCTGCGGCTCGCCGGGGACAGCCCGGACGACCCGCACATGAAACGCGCCGCCACCTGGGTACGGGAGCAGGGCGGCATCGCCGCCGCCCGCGTCTTCACCCGGATCTGGCTGGCCCTCTTCGGCTGGTGGAAGTGGGACGACCTCCCCGAGCTGCCACCCGAACTGATCTTCTTCCCCAAGTGGTTCCCCCTCAACATCTACGACTTCGGCTGTTGGGCCCGGCAGACGATCGTGCCGCTCACCATCGTCTCGGCGAAGCGGCCCGTGCGGCCCGCCCCCTTCGCCCTGGACGAGCTGCACACCGACGCCGACGCCCCCAACCCGGTCAAGCCGCTGGCGCCGGTGGCCAGTTGGGACGGCATGTTCCAGCGTCTCGACAAGGTCCTGCACGCCTACCACAAGGTGGCGCCGCGCCGGGTGCGCCGCATCGCGATGAACGCGGCCGCCCGCTGGATCATCGAGCGGCAGGAGAACGACGGTGCCTGGGGCGGGATCCAGCCGCCCGCCGTCTACTCGGTGATCGCCCTGCACCTCCTCGGCTACGACCTGGACCACCCGATCATGCGGGCGGGCCTCGAATCGCTCGACCGGTTCGCCGTGTGGCGCGAGGACGGCGCCCGGATGATCGAGGCCTGCCAGTCCCCGGTGTGGGACACCTGCCTGGCCACCATCGCCCTCGCCGACGCGGGCCTGAGCCCGGACCACCCGGCGCTGGTGAAGGCGGCCGACTGGATGATCGCCGAGGAGATCTCCCGGCCGGGGGACTGGGCCGTACGCAGACCCGAACTGGCCCCCGGCGGCTGGGCCTTCGAGTTCCACAACGACAACTACCCGGACATCGACGACACCGCCGAGGTGATCCTCGCGCTGCGCCGGGTCAGGCACCCGGTCCCGGCGCGGCTCGACGCCGCCGTCGAGCGCGGTGCCCGGTGGACGCTCGGCATGCAGTCCAGGAACGGGGCGTGGGCGGCGTTCGACGCCGACAACACCAGCCCGTTCCCGAACCGGATGCCGTTCTGCGACTTCGGTGAGGTCATCGACCCGCCGTCCGCCGACGTCACCGCGCACGTCGTGGAGATGCTGGCGTACGAGGGCATGGCCCAACACCCGGACACCCGCCGGGGCATCGAGTGGCTCCTCGCGGAACAGGAGGCCTCCGGCGCCTGGTTCGGCCGCTGGGGCGTCAACTACGTGTACGGCACCGGCTCGGTGGTCCCCGCGCTGACCGCCGCCGGGCTGCCGGTCACCCACCCCGCGATCCGCCGGGCCGTCCGGTGGCTCGAATCCGTGCAGAACGACGACGGCGGCTGGGGCGAGGACCTGCGCTCGTACCGTGAGGAGAAGTGGATCGGGCACGGGGCCTCCACCGCCTCCCAGACCGCGTGGGCGCTGCTGGCGCTGCTCGCGGCCGGCGGCCGGGAGAGCCGGTCCGTCGAGCGGGGCGTCGCCTGGCTCGCCGAGACCCAGCGCGAGGACGGTTCGTGGGACGAGCCGTACTTCACCGGCACCGGCTTCCCGTGGGACTTCTCCATCAACTACCACCTGTACCGGCAGGTCTTCCCGCTCACGGCTCTCGGCCGGTACGTCAACGGAGAGCCCCTGGCCAGCGGCGCGATCAGCCGCAAGGGGAGCTGATGGAACGCTCCTCCGGGCTGCTGATCGCCTGCGCCCTGGGCATCGAGCGGCTCGCCCTGCGCAGCGGCGGACGCGCCGACGCGCCCGGTCCGGTGACCGTCCTGCGGACGGGCATGGGGCCCAAGAACGCCGAGCACGCGGTGGCCCGCGCGCTCGGCGAGGCCCGGCACAGGGACGCGGCCGTCATCGCGTCCGGCTTCTGTGCCGGCCTCGCCCCGGGGATGAACCCCGGGGACCTGATCGTCGCCGACGAGACCCGGGGAGCCGGTGGCTCCACGCCCTGCACGGCCACCGAGCTGCTCGTCGAGGCGCTGACCCGCGCAGTACCGGGACACGCGGTCCACACCGGACCGCTGACCGGCTCCGATCACGTGGTGCGCGGCGAGGAACGTGTCGCGCTGCGCACCACCGGGGCGGTCGCGGTGGACATGGAGTCCGCCACGACACTCCGTACCGCTCTGCGTGCCGGACCCCGTCCGGTTGCGGCCGTCCGGGTGGTCGTGGACGCCCCGGAGCACGAGCTCGTCCGTATCGGCACGGTGCGCGGTGGAATATCAGCTTTCCGCGTTCTTCGTGCCGTCCTTCCAGCTTTTTACGAATGGCACCGTTCTTTGCTGCTCCCCAGGAGGTGAGCTAGATGGCCATGCCGCTTCGCCAGACCATCAGGGTCGGGACTTATCTGGCCGAACAGAAGCTCAGGAAGCGGGAGAAGTTCCCGCTGATCGTCGAGCTCGAACCCTTGTTCGCCTGCAACCTGGCCTGTGAGGGCTGCGGCAAGATCCAGCACCCGGCCGGCGTGCTCAAGCAGCGGATGCCCGTTGCCCAGGCGGTCGGCGCGGTGCTGGAGTCAGGGGCGCCGATGGTGTCCATCGCCGGCGGCGAGCCGCTGATGCACCCACAGATCGACGAGATCGTCCGGCAGCTGGTCGCCAAGAAGAAGTACGTCTTCCTGTGCACCAACGCGATGCTGATGCGCAAGAAGCTCGACAAGTTCACTCCCTCGCCCTACTTCGCGTTCGCGGTGCACATCGACGGGCTGCGGGAGCGGCACGACGAGTCCGTCGCGAAGGAGGGGGTGTTCGACGAGGCGGTGGAGGCCATCAAGGCGGCCAAGGCCGCCGGTTTCCGGGTGACCACCAACTCGACCTTCTTCAACACCGACACCCCGCAGACCATCATCGAGGTGCTCAACTACCTCAACGACGACCTGAAGGTCGACGAGATGATGATCTCGCCCGCGTACGCCTACGAGAAGGCCCCCGACCAGGAACACTTCCTGGGTGTCGAACAGACCCGGGAGCTGTTCAAGAAGGCGTTCTCCGGCGGCAACCGCAAGCGGTGGCGTCTCAACCACTCGCCGCTGTTCCTGGACTTCCTCGAAGGCAAGGCCGACTTCCCCTGCACGGCCTGGGCCATCCCGAACTACTCGCTCTTCGGCTGGCAGCGCCCCTGCTACCTGATGAGCGACGGGTACGTCCCGACGTACCGGCAGCTCATCGAGGAGACCGACTGGGACAAGTACGGGCGCGGCAAGGACCCCCGGTGCGCCAACTGCATGGCGCACTGCGGCTACGAGCCGACGGCCGTCCTCGCCACCATGGGATCCCTCAAGGAGTCCCTGCGGGCGGTCCGCGAGACGGTCGGCGGAACACGCTGACCCAGGCGGGAGCACACTGACGGAACGCTCCGCCCACCGCCGCCGGCCCGTCCGGCGGCGGTGGGCCGGGGCGCCCTCGCCGGGGTGAGGGTGTGGTGGGCCGAGAAGCAGGGGAGAGGGGGCTCGATCGTGTCGATCTTGGAGGGAATCCGGGGGCCGCACGACGCCGGCCACCAGAGCTACGTGCACAAGCTCCTGACGGGCCGTCAGGACTTCTCCAAGCTGCGCGGCAAGGGCGGGCTGTCCGGCTACCCCTCCCGCGCGGAGTCCGACCACGACGTCATCGAGAACTCGCACGCGTTCACCGTGCTGGGCTGGGCGGACGGACTCGCCAAGGCCAACGAGGTGCGGGGGAAGGACGACCACGTCGTCGCCGTCATCGGCGACGGGGCGCTCACCGGTGGCGTGGCCTGGGAGGCGCTGAACAACATCGCCGCCCCGCGCGACGCCGGCCAACTGCGGGCCCAGCTGCGCCAGGCCGTCGCCGTGGACGACGCGCCGACCGTCGTCCGCTTTCCCAAGGAGTCCGCCGGCGAGCCGGTGCCCGCGGTGGCGCGCGTCGGCGGCATGGACGTCCTGCGCCACGCGGACGACGCCGACGTGCTGCTCGTCTCCCTCGGGGCCCTCGCGCCGGTGTACCTCGCGGAACGCGGCATCCCCAGCACCGTCGTCGACGCCCGCTGGGTGAAGCCCGTCGACGTACCGCTGCGGACGTTCGGCATCCCGGAACAGTTCCTCTCCCACGCCAAGCGCAGTGAGGTGCCGGCCGACATCGGCCTCACACCGGTGGAGATCGCAGGACGGATCAGCGCCGTCCTGGCACACAAGGAGACCAACGCATGACCAAGGGCTTCGACCTGACACGGCTGCTCGCGGAGCGCGGCGCCGAGCGGTACGACCTGCACACGAAGCACCTCAACCACCAACTCCCGCGCATGCTCCACACCATCGGCTTCGACCGGGTCTACGAACGCGCCGAGGGCGCCTACTTCTGGGACGCGGACGGCAACGACTACCTGGACATGCTCGCCGGATTCGGGGTGATGGGGCTCGGACGCCACCACCCCGTCGTACGGAAGGCGCTCCACGACGTCCTCGACGCCTCGCTCGCCGACCTCACCCGCTTCGACTGCCAGCCGCTGCCCGGGCTGCTCGCCGAGAAGCTGCTCGCCCACAGCCCGCACCTGGACCGGGTGTTCTTCGGTAACAGCGGTACGGAAGCGGTCGAGACCGCGCTCAAGTTCGCGCGGTACGCCACCGGGCGCCCCAGGATCCTGTACTGCTCCCACGCCTTCCACGGGCTCACCACCGGCTCGCTGTCCGTCAACGGCGAGGACGGCTTCCGGGACGGCTTCGCGCCGCTGCTGCCCGACACGGCGATCGAGATGGGCGACCTCGACGCGCTGGAGCGCGAGCTGAAGCGCGGCGACGTGGCCGGGTTCGTCGTCGAACCCATCCAGGGCAAGGGCGTGTACGCGGCCCCGCCCGGCTTCCTCCGGGGCGCGCAGGAGCTGCTGCGCCGGTACAAGAGCCTGCTCATCGTGGACGAGGTGCAGACCGGCCTCGGCAGGACCGGCGACTTCTACGCGTACCAGCACGAGGACGGCGTCGAGCCCGACCTCATCTGTGTGGCCAAGGCGCTGTCCGGCGGGTACGTGCCCGTCGGCGCGACCCTCGGCCGGGACTGGATCTTCAAGAAGGTCTACTCGTCCATGGACCGGGTCCTCGTCCACTCGGCGAGCTTCGGCTCCAACGCGCAGGCCATGGCGGCGGGCCTGGCGGTCCTGTCGGTGATCGAGGACGAGCAGATCGTGGCCAACGCCCGGGCCACCGGCGACCTCCTCAGGACGCGGCTGTCCGCGCTCGTGGACCGCTACGAACTGCTCCACGACGTGCGCGGGCGCGGGCTGATGATCGGGATCGAGTTCGGCCGGCCCAGCTCGATCAAGCTGCGGGGACGCTGGACGATGCTCCAGGCCGCCCGCAAGGGTCTCTTCGCCCAGATGGTGGTCGTCCCGCTGCTCCAGAAGCACCGGATCCTCACGCAGGTCTCCGGCGACCACCTCGAAGTGATCAAGCTGATCCCGCCGCTGACCATCGGTGAACCGGAGGTCGAGCGCTTCGTGGATGCCTTCACCGCCGTCATGGACGACGCGCACGGGGGCGGCGGGCTCATGTGGGACTTCGGCAGGACGCTGGTGAAGCAGGCCGTCGCGAACCGGTAGGGGCCCGGACTCCGGCTGCTGCCTGGATGCTTTTGCCTCGGAGGCAAAAAAGTTGCCTCCGGGGCACGTTCCTGGCGCAATGGAGGCATGAACACGCCTGAGGGCGCGGCTCCCGGCCGGTCCGACGCGCCGCCGACCATCCTGCCGGAAGTGCTCCCCGATGTCGCCCCCCGCCTGCGCGAGCTGCGGCGCGACCGCCGCCTCACGCTGGAGACCGTCGCCGCGCGGGCGGGTCTGTCACCCGCCCACCTCTCCCGGCTGGAGACCGGCCGGCGCCAGCCCTCGCTGCCGATGCTGCTGGCCCTCGCCCGCATCTACGGTACGACGGTCTCCGACCTGCTCGGCGAGGCGCCCGCCGAACGCGATCCCGTCGTCCGCGCCGGACGCCAGGAACCGGTCGAGGCCGACGGCTGGACGTACCACCGCGCGGGCGGCTCGGGCCGGGCCATGCAGCCGCTGCGGGTCGTGGTGCCGTACGGCGCGCAGGGCGACCTCGTGCGCGTGCACCCCGGGGAGGAGTGGCTGTACGTCCTCGGCGGGCGGCTGCGGCTCGGCCTCGGGGACGCGGTGCACGTCCTCGGCCCCGGGGACAGCGCGCACTTCGACTCGCTCACCCCGCACCGCCTCGCCGCCGCCGACCCCGGCGGGACCGAGCTGCTGTTCGTCCACACCCTGCTCCAGAGCCCCACCGCCGATCTCCACTGACGGCCTTCGAGAAAGGTTCGACACCATGCCGGAGAACAATGTGCCGCAGAACAAGAGGAACTGGACGCTGCCCCGAGGGCTGGTCATCCGCCTCTTCGCCTACCTGATCGCCGGACACCTCTTCGCCGGCTTCCTCTACCTGCTGTTCAGCGTCGGGTCCTAGGACGCGTCGAGCAGGCCCTCGCGCAGCCGCTCCCGCGTCTCCGGGGCGAGTCCGAGGCCCTCGGACAGGTAGCGGTCGGTGGAGCCCCAGGTGGTCGTGATCGTGTCGAAGGCCGCCTCCAGGTACGCGGCGCGCGCGTCGAAGAGCGGGCCGAGCAGCTCCATCACCTCCGCGGACATCCCGGCGGGTGAGGTGTCACTGCGGCGGACCTTGTAACGGCGGCTCGGCTCGTTCGACTTGAGGTAGTCCTCCTCGATCGCGTCGCGCTCCACACCGACCGCGAGCAGCGACACCGCGACCGACAGGCCCGCGCGGTCCTTGCCCGCCGCGCAGTGCATCAGCGCGGGCACGTTGTTGTCGGCGAGCGCGTGCAGGACCCTGCTGTGCTCGGCCGTACGCTCCCGGATGATCGTGCGGTACGAATCGACCATCCGGGCCGCCGCCTTCCCGTCGGCGAGGAGCGACCGCAGCTGGCCGAGGTCGCCGTCCCGCACCATCCGCCAGAACTCGGCGCCGTCCGCCGGGTCGGTCAGCGGGATGTTCACGTTCCGTACCCCGGGCAGCTCGACGTCCTCCCCGTCGAGACGCACATCGGCCGCGTTGCGGAAGTCGAAGACGGTGTGCAGACCCAGCGACGTGAGGAAGGCGGCGTCGGCCGGGGTGGCCCCCGCGAGGTGCCCGCTGCGGTAGAGCCGCCCGTACCGCACCTTCCTGCCGTCCGTGGTCGGCAGCCCGCCCACGTCGCGGAAGTTGCGTACGCCGGTCAGCTCCGGCTCGACCGGCGGCACGTGCGGCAGATTCTGGGTCACGGGCTGCTCCTCCGTGTCTGCCGTCGGCGCGGCTCGCCGACGATGTCGACTGCGACCTTACGACATGGCCGCCCGGGCAATTGATCGCATCTGTCCGTATTGAGGGATTGCAACCAACCTGCCCCGGTCAAGGGGGAGATGGGCTCCTATCCGTGAGCAGGATCATATCCGTGACGGTGCGTGGCGGTCAGCGGAAACGGAATTACGACGTCAGAAGGAAAGCGAAGATCGCATATCCACGCAGGGTGACCGGAAAGGCCGGAAGATATCGGAGCGTGCACGGGAGAGGGGAGCCGGCGGCTTGTACCGGCCGTCCGCGGCGGCTTACGTTCACCCTCAATCCGAGCGGAACGCCTAATCCTGCCGCCGCCCGGAATTCGCACCCACCCACCATCCACGCGTGGCAGGAGCGGGGGACCCAGGTAGTACGCCGTTCCGTTTCCGCGGACGGCTAGGGGTGAAGTCGCGGAGCAACCGCGACCGGGCATCTCCAGCCCGAACCCGACAGCTCACCTCGTAGGCGCCGGAGAGGAATTCACCATGCCCGCGAAGGGTAAGCACCGCCGTCCCAAGAAGAACCCGATCACCCGAGGATTTGTCCTGGCCGGGACGGGCGGAGCCGCGGTCGTGCTTCCGCTCGTCGGCGCCACCGGGGCCAACGCCGCACCGGCCGCCGCCGGATCCGTCACCGCGTCCGCCGCCCAGGCCGCCCCCGTGTCCCTCGTCCGGGCCGCCGGGACCTCCGGCGCCTCCGGGACCGCCGCGACCTACTCCGTCGTCCCCGGCGACTCCCTGGCGAAGATCTCCAGGAAGAAAAAGATCGCGGGAGGCTGGAAGAAGCTCTACGCGGACAACAAGCGCGCCGTCGGCTCCGACCCGTCGCTGATCCACCCCGGCCTCAAGCTGACCCTCCGCACCCAGGCCCGCGCGGACGACCGCGCCGAGGCCCCCACCACGGCCTCCCGCTCCGCCGAGCGCACCGCGCCCAAGAAGGAGGCCGCGCCCGCGGCGAAGGCCGCCCCGGTCGCCGAGAAGGCGTCCTCCGCCTTCACGCTGCCGGTCGACGGCATCGCCATCGGCACGCCGTACCACGCCTCGGGCAGCAACTGGTCCAGCGGCTACCACACCGGTGTGGACTTCCTGGCGCCCTCGGGCACCGTGGTGAAGGCCGTCGGCGCGGGCACCGTCGTGACCGCCGGTGACGGCGGCTCGTACGGCAACCAGGTGGTCGTCCGGCACGCGGACGGCATGTACTCGCAGTACGCCCACCTGTCCTCGATCGCCGTCTCCGCCGGACAGACCGTCAGCGAGGGCCAGCAGCTGGGGCTCTCCGGCGCCACCGGCAACGTGACCGGCCCGCACCTGCACTTCGAGATCCGCACCGGTCCCGACTACGGCTCGGACGTCGACCCGCTGGCCTTCCTGCGGGACCAGGGCGTCACCGTCTGATCCCCTCCGGGTTCCTTCCGCCCCGCTCCGGTGATTCCCTTTCACCGGAGCGGGGCTATTCCCGTTTGGGCCAAACTTGACCGATGGGGTATCTCACCCCGCGTCAACCACTTCTTACGGTCGCGTAGGTCACATCCCCGGGTGAATCATGTCCTCCTGTGGGAGACGATTCGAGAACAAGAAGACGTGGCACATTCGGGTCGTACGCAGCGCTCGGTGACAGTTTCACGGAGGGCGTGGGGGATCCGGGACCGGACGGGACCTATGTGGGCTGGGCGGACCGGCTGGCCGTTCTGCTCGCCGACCAACTCCCCGCCGCGGGCGGGCCGGAAAAGGACGCGGACACCGTCCACGGCGATTTCAGGTACGCGAATCTCGCGATACGGGGCCGGCTGCTCGACCACATCGTCGCGGAACAGATTCCGCGGGCCCGTGAACTCGCCCCGGACCTGGTGACCTTCTGCGCGGGCGGCAACGACATCATCCGGCCGGGCTCCGACCCCGACGACGTGGCCGAGCGCTTCGAGCGGGCCGTCGCCGACCTGACCGGCGCGGTCGGCACGGTCATGGTGACCACCGGCTTCGACACCCGGAACGTACCGGTGCTGCGGCATCTGCGCGGCAAGATCGCCACCTACACCGCGCACGTCAGGTCCATCGCCGACCGGTACGACTGCCCCGTCCTCGACCTGTGGTCGCTCAGGTCCGTCCAGGACCGGCGGGCCTGGGACAGCGACCGCCTCCACCTCTCGCCCGAGGGCCACACCCGGGTCGCGCTGCGCGCCGGGCAGGTGCTCGGCCTGGACGTGCCCGCCGACCCGGACCAGCCGTGGCCGCCGCAGCCGCCGCGTGGCACGTTCGAGGTGCGGCGCGACGACATCCACTGGGCCAGGGAGCACCTCGTGCCGTGGATCGGGCGGCGGCTGCGCGGCGAGTCGTCCGGTGATCATGTGGCGGCCAAGCGTCCGGACCTGCTGCCGCTCAAGTGCTGAACGGCCGGGATCCGCTCCAGGACGCCGCCCGCGAACACGTCGTACAACGGCAGCGTCTCCAGGTGCACATAGCCGATGTGGCAGTCGCACACGGCGAGCGGACAGCCCCGGGGGCCGAGGGCCGCGCGGTACGAACCGTCGTACAGGTTGCCCAGTTCGGCGCGGACGAAGTGGCAGCGCCGTACCGTACCGTCGCCGTCCACGGAGATCACCGACTCGCCCGTGCGGCACGGCAGTCCGGCCGAGCGGTGCGGATGGCGGCTGTACGGGAACAGCGCGTCCAGCTCCGTCCAGCGGGCGGCCTCGTCGTCGCCGTACGTGTGCCCCTCGGCCGCGTTGATCCAGAGGTAGACGTGCTCCGGCAGCTCCGCCCGGAGCCGGCGCGCGTGCTCCAGGTGCTCGGGCAGGCCGACGACACCGACGCTGAACCGCACGCCGAGGGCCGCCAGGTCGTGGCACTTGGCGAGGAACCGGTCGTAGGGCGTCTGTCCCGGGTGGTACGTGCACCACAGGGCCAGCTTCCCCGGATCGGCGTCCGCGAGCCAGTCGGTGCGGCAGCTCAGGTTCGTCTGGACGGCCACCCGGCGGATGTGCGGCAGGTGCGACAGCTCGGTGAGCGTGCGCCGGTACCAGGACCGGACCAGGCTCTCGCCCCACGGGGTGAAAAGCACCGACAGCCGGTCGTCCGTGGACTCCGCGGCCCAGGAGGCGAACCGGTCGAGGGCGGTCCGGTCGGCGAGCAACTGGGCCCTGCTGTCCCGCCGCTTGGCGAACGGGCAGTACGGGCAGTCGTAGTCGCAGGACGCGAGCGGACCGCGGTAGAGGATCGTCAGGTCCATCGCGGGACTCATTTCAGCGCGTACGCGGCCATGGCGGCCCGTACGGCGGGGGAGAAGAGCGCCGGGCCCAGCGCGTCGGAGTGCGCGAGGCCCTCGGGGGAGAGCCGCAGCAGGCCGGGGCCCGCGCCCGCGTCGAGCCAGCCGTACGCCTCGAACCGGGCCAGCTCGGCGGGGAAGTCATCGGCGGGACCGGTGCCGAACCGCGCCACGTAGTCGGCCGTCTCCATGCCCCGCGCCTGGAGAAGCGACTGGAGCAGGTGACGGCGGCGGGCCTCGTCGCCGTCCCCGTCCATCCGGTGGCCCACCTCGGCGCGGGAGAAGTCCCGGGTCCCTGTGTAGGCGTCGATGATGGTCCGTATCTCGCGCATCTCGACCGCGTAGTCGAACGAGTAGTGCAGGCGCGAGGTGTACGAACGGGCGCCGCAGCCCAGGCCGATCATGCCGTCCGTCTGGCAGGCGTGGTCGCCGGGCCCCTCGGCGGGGGATCCCGGGCGGCGGAACATCCGCATCGACACCTGCTCGTACCCCTCGGCGAGAAGGTGGTCACGGCCCTGCCGGTAGAGGCGCAGCCGCCGCGCGTCCCACGCGCCGTCGTCCTCCGCGCGGTCGCCGTCGCCGCCCGTCCTGCCGAGGCCGGTGAGCGGGCGGACGTACAGCGGGTACAGGTACAGCTCCTCGGGGAGCCAGGCGAGCGCCGCGTCCAGGGAATGACGCCAGGACCGCTCGGTCTGGCCGTCGATGCCGTAGATCAGGTCGATGTTGAGGACCGGGACGCGGGCGTCGCGGATCCGGCCGAGGGCCGCCTCGACCTCGGCGCGGCGCTGCGGGCGTACCGCCGCCCTCGCCTCCGCGTCGACGAAGCTCTGGACGCCGATGCTCAGCCGGGTCGCGCCCCGGTCGGCGAGGACCGCGAGCCGGTCGGCGGTGGCCGTCGAGGGGGACGTCTCGACCGAGAGGGGAACGGCCCGCAGATCGGCGCCCGTCCGCTTCTCGGCGATGTCGCACAGCCGCTCCAGCTCGCCCGCGTCGAGGAAGGTGGGCGTGCCGCCGCCGAACGCCGCCGCGGCGAACCGCACCGGTTCGGCGTCACCGAGCGCGTCCCGTACGGCGCTCGCCTGCCGGTCCAGCGCGTCGAGGTAACGGGTGGTCAGTTCGTCCGGCGCGCCGATCCGGGTGAAGAGATTGCAGAAGCCGCACCGCACCTCGCAGAACGGGATGTGGACGTAGAGGGAGAGCGCGTCCTTGCTCTCGCCCGCCCACTCGTCGGCCAGGACGGGCCGGTCGGGGAGCGGACGGTACGCCGTCTTGTGCGGGTAGGCGTACACGTAGCTCTCGTAGGGGCGTGGTCGGTGCTGATCGGTCATGAGAGGGCCCCCGGTTCCAGGAAGAAGTGTGCGTACGGCACGGTCCAGACGCTGTCGTGGCCCAGCCGGTGACCGGTCCAGCCGTCGTCCCCGTACGCCGTGCCGTGGTCGGAACAGACGATCGTGAAGCAGCGACGGCGGCTGCTCGCGGCGGCGAAGAGCCGCCCGATGTGCCGGTCGACGTATTCGAGGGCGGCCGCGTGCGTGGCCCGCGAGTCACCCGCCTCGCGCGTGGCGCCCGGCAGGTGGAACCAGTTGGGCTGGTGCAGCGCCGCCACGTTGACGAAGAGGAACAGCCGTCGCTCGGCGGGCAGGGCCGCGACGACCTCCTCGGCCCGGGTGACCTGAGCCTCGAACGAGGTGGGCGAGGGCACCCCGAACTCCGGCTCCCAGTGGCTCTCCTGGAACAGGCCGGGGAGGACCGAGCCGAGCGCGCCCCGCCGGTTGAAGAACCCGACCCCGCCCACGCACACCGTGCGGTAGCCGGCGGCGGCCAGGCCCGACACCAGGTCCGGGGTGTCGAACACGAAGGTGCGGCCCGCGGTGGACTCGCTGCCCGCGAAACGCGCGGCGAACAGCCGCGGGTGCGGGCCCGGGGACGCGGGGGTGGGCAGGAACCCGGCGAACATCGCCTGGTGCGAGGCGTAGGTGAAACTGCCCGGCGCGTGCCTCTTCTCCCAGCGTCCGCCCGGCAGGTGCCGGGCCAGGTGGGGGATCCGGCCCGCCTCGGCCAGCTCCCGCGCCACGTCGAAGCGCAGGGTGTCCAGGGTGACGAGGAGCAGGTCGTCCCGGCCCACGACGTCGTTCATGTCGGGGTCCGTGGCCCGGTCCGCGCCGGGGGCCGTGGCAGGCCCGGTGTCCGTGCTGATGTCAGGCGCCGACACGGGCCCGCCCTCCTTGTGCTCCGGGGGCGTCCGCCAGTGCGGCGACCTGCGCCCCGTACGTGTCCAGGCCCTCGGCCCCGCTGCCCGGCAGCCCGGTCAGGCGCGGCAGGAGGTCGCCGAAGGCGTTCACTTCGCCGACCGCGAAGCGCCGCCAGTTCGCGTAGGGCAGCAGGTCGACGCCGACGCAGTGGGTGCCGGGGAAGCAGGCCGCCGCCCGCTCACAGACCGAGAGCGCCTCGTCGAGGCCGGTGCCCGCCGCGGCCATCGCGGCGCGGGCCGCGTCGAGATCCCCCCTGGCCCCGCCGAGGTGCAGATTGGTCATGGGCGAGCGGCTGGTCCGGACGACGGCGTGGGTGGCGCGGCCCGCGACCACGACGACCCGCAGGTCGGCCATCCGGCCGTCCTGCCCGGCCTTGGGGAGCCACCGCTCGATGTGCAGACCGTCGGGCGCGAGGGTGTCGACGATCGCCGCCACCTCCTTCTCGGTCCCGTAGGTCCGCACGCGGAGCGAGTTGAACAGCCGCCCCTCGGCATCGCGTTCGACGGAGGTGGTGGCGCGGACCCGGCCCGGTCCTGCCGTCTCGACGGCCAGGACCCCGGACGCCGACGAGCCGTGCGCGAGCTTGACGAAGGCCCGCCGCAGCCCGGCGTCCGCCATCCGGGCACGTACGTCGGCCCAGCCGGACACGGCGGGGGTGGCGGGCCCGGAGGTGGCCCCCGAGGCGGCCCCCGAGGTGGGGGAGAGCGGGACGGGCACGTCGGCGCGGTCCAGCACACCGTGGCAGAGCCGCTTGTCGAAGAGGACCGCCAGCTCGCCCGGATCGTCCAGCACGGTGGCACCGGCGGCCGCCGCCGCGCGCGCCAGCGAGCCCGCGGCGGCCGTGAAGCGCCCGTACCAACGGGCCGTGCCCTCCACCCGGGTGGGGTCGTCCGCGCCGCGCAGCAGCGACTCCACCTCCAGGTCCTCACCCGGCGAATCGATCCGTACGGTCTCTCCCGCCGCGAACCCGGCCCGCGCCACGCCGTCCGCGCGCAGCACGTCGCGCCAGGCCACCACCCGGGCGGGCGGCAGCGCGGCGGCCCGTACCGCGTCCTGGAACAGCGTGACGCGGCGGTTGGCCGGATTGCCGACGACAACCAGACGCGGCGAGCGCGGGGAGTCGGGGGGCATGGTCACTCCGCGACCGCGGTGTAGCGGTCCTCGCGGTCCTCCTCTTCCTGAACGTCCGACAGGTCGATCTCCACGCCCGCCGCGCCGAGCGTGGCGCGCAACCGCTCACGCAACGCCTCGCCCACGAAGTGGTGGTGCAGGTCGAGCTTCTTGAGATGCGTGAGCGGCTGGCCCGCGAGCAGCGCCTCCACACCGTCGTCGCCGAGCGCGCCCATCGACAGGTCGAGCGTCTCCAGTCCCGCGACGACCGGGGCGCCCGCCAGGGCGGTCGCTATCTCGTCCTGGATCTGGCTGTTGCGCAGGGCCAGGTACCGCAGCCGGGGCAGCCGGGCCCCGGCGAGGATCGGCGCGAGGTCGGCCGGCTCCGCCGTCCCGCCGTACCACGACGTACCGAGCCAGAGGTCCAGCCGCTCCAGGGCGGGGAAGTCGCTCGCCGCCACCCCCCGCACCACTTCGGCGTCCAGGCCGCCCGTCTCGATGGTGAGGGAGCGCAAGTGCTCGTGCCGGACGGCGGGGAACCGCAGATCCTGCCCGCCGCGGACCCCGAACTCGTGCAGATCGGGGAAGGCGTCGAGCAGCGGTGTCACGAGGCCCTGGTGGATCCAGGAGATCTCGCACTCGTCGAAGGTGATGTCCCCGAGGAACAGGGCGCGCAGCCGGGGGAATTGGCGACTTGACGCCACGAGGGCCTCGACGACCTCGTCGGGGGCGGAGTCGTAGACGTCGCTCCAGGCCCCGACGACCAGTGCGGTGACCGCGCCGGGATCCACGGCCGCGGTGAAGCGGGCGAAGGCCTCCTCCCACGCCTCGTCCGACTCGTACGCGTCGACCGAGACGCGCCAGGCCACGGACGCCGCGTCCGGGAGCCCGCCGGCCGGCTCCCCGGTGGGAAAGTCGTGGGCGGGCAGGCCGTACAGCTCCTGCATGTGGGTGGAAATGGCCATGATGAAGGCTCCAGACACCGTGCGGCGTTGGTCGGTAGGCGTGTGCGAGCAGTTCTACCAACTCCCACTGACAACACCCGTCGCCGGGGCACCGGAGTGTGCGGGTCCGCCGCCGCCGGGAGCCGATTGTCAGACCCTGCCTCTAGCGTCGTTCCCAGGTCGGCGCACTCGGTGCCGACGGCGGAGGGGAGAGCCATGTTCCGGCAGGGAGATGTCCTGATCATGCCCGTGGCGGAGGAGTCGGTTCCGGCGGGCATCGCGGAAGCGGCGGGCGAACCGCGGGACGCCCGGGGCCGGTTGATCCTGGCGCTCGGCGAAGTCACCGGCCACGCCCACGCCGTGACCGGCCGCGGCCGGCTGATCCGCGAACCGGGCCCGGCGGACGGGCCGATGCTGCTCCACCTCCCGGAGGGCGGGCGGGTGGTGCACGAGGAGCACGCGGCGATACCGCTGCCGCGCGGATGGTTCCGCGTGGTGCGCCAGCGGGAGTACCTGCCGGGCTCGGTGCGGATCGTCGCCGACTGAGCACGGCGGGAAGCGTCACGGTGGGCAGGGCCGCGCGGCGCGGCGGGGACAGCACGGGCACACGGCACACGGACAGATGGACGGATGGGGCAGCGGACATGAATGACGTGAACACATGGCGGGGCGTCGCGGCGGCGACGGGCGCGGCGGACCGGGCGGCGGCCGAGCGGGGCGTACGGCTGGCGTACCGCACGGCGGGGCTGGCCGAGCCCGAGCGGATCATCTGGGCCGACTCGCCGCTCGCCGGGGTGACGGCCGCCCGGTCGCTCGACGGCGGCGGACGGTCCGTGCGCGACGCGGTGCGCACCCGGCCCTGGGCGGCCGAACGGCGCCGGATGCACGACGCGCTGGGCCCCGCGGGCTGGGCCGCGCACTGGAACACCACCGGGGCCCGCCTCTGGGACACCACCCGGGCGCTCGCCGAGCGGATACGGGGCGGTGTGCTGGACTCGCTCGCCGGCAAGCCGGAGGAGGCGGCGGAGCTGCGCCCGGTGCTGCTCGACGCCGTCCTCGGACAGCACGACGCGGCCTGGCTCGCCGCCTTCGACGGACGCAGCGAGCCGCTCGAAGGACTCGCCGCGGTGGCGAGGCACGCGGGCTGGTGGTGGCCGTACGAGAACGCGGTGGTGATCTGCGAACGCCCCACGGCGCTCCACCGCGACGAGGCGGGCCGCCTCGACCGCTCCGACGGCCCCGCCCTCGCCTACCCGGACGGCTTCGCCCTGTACGCGTGGCGGGGCATGCCCGTTCCGGCCGAATTCCTCGACGAACTGGCGTCCCTGACGCCCGAGCGGATCCGCGGCGAGAGCAACGCCGAGCTGCGCCGCGTCATGCTGGAGCACTACGGCTACGACCGCTTCCTCGCCGACTCGGGCGCGAAGCCGGTGCACCGCGACGAGACGGGCATCCTGTGGCGGATAGCGCTCGCCGACGACGAGGACGTCGTGACGGTCGAGGTCGTCAACTCGACACCGGAGCCCGACGGCACGAGCCGGACGTACTGGCTGCGTGTCCCACCCACCACCAGGACCGCCAAGGAGGGGGTCGCGTGGACCTTCGGGCTGTCGTCCGACGCGTACGAACCGGTGCGGCAGACCTGAGCCGCCGCACCGGCGCCGCGTGGTCAGACTCTCGCCGCCAGCAGTTCGTCCAGTCCGATCAGGCCCGCGTCGCCCTGCCCCGTACAGGCGTAGGCACCCGCCACCGCGCCGAGCGCGGCGCAGGCCTCGAGGTCCCGCCCGGCCAGCCGGCCGTAGAGGAAACCGGAGAGGTACGCGTCCCCCGCGCCGTTGGAGTCCACCACCGGTCCGGGCGGGGCGGTGGCCCGCACCGGGCGCGGGGTCCGGCTGCCCTCCCGGGTCATCAGGTACGAACCACCCGCACCGGCCGTCGCGACGACCGCCTCGGCCCGGCCCTCACGCAGGATCTCCCGCATCACGGACGCTATGCGTTCGCGGGCTCCCGCGGCACTGAGGAACACCAGGTCGGCGCGGAAGGCGAACTCCCGGTGGTAGTCGTCCAATCCGTTCCAGTCCTGGAGATCGGTCGACACCGGCACCCCCAGCGCCTCGACGTCCTCGAAGAGGAACCGGGTGAAGTGGCTGAGCGACAGGTGGACATGACGGGCGCGCCGCAGGTGCGGCAGGTAGAAGTCACGCGGCATCCGGAGGTCGTCCGGATCCCTGGCGTCGAAGAACGACATCCGGCGGCCCGTCTTGTCGACCAGGTTCACGGCACGCCGGGTGCCCGCGGGCGAGGCCAGCGTCTCGAAGTCGACGTCCCCGTCGGTGAGCCGGGTGCGGACCTGCTCGCCGGGCCAGTCGTCCCCGAGGAAGTCGAGGAACTTCACGCCCAGTCCGAGGGTCCGCAGGCCGAGCGCCACGTTCCCGCCGGTGTGCCCCGGCCATTCGTGGATCGGACCCACACCGACGGAGTCCGCGAGCGGCACGGGCAGCGAGTTGACGCGGACGACCGTGTCCACCCCGCCGCCCCCGATGACCAGCACGTCGAGCGGGGGCGGTTCGGACGCGCCCGCCGCCCGGTCCGCTCCCGCGGACACGGGCTGTGGGGGTTGATCGGACTGATCGGTCTGGTCGGTCTGCTGCTGGGCCACCGTCTGCCTTTCCGGTTCCGGATGTCCGTTCGCGGTCACAGTACGACCGGGTCGTGCCCGGCGGTGCGTGGGGTTGTCCCTTCGGGGTTCGTCAAAGAGATCGTTCTGATTTCCGATCCGAGGCGTGCCGGGGAATCCCAGGGGCACGGTGGACGTTGCACACGCGTGTCCGGGGCGCGGGATGTCCTGTCCCGCTCGCCCCGGCACAGACGCACGTCCCCGGCCATAATGGGGACGACACCGACCTCCAGGAGGTGCTGTGACAGGCGCTGGTTCTCCCCCCACGTTGCGTTCCCGACTGCGCTCGCTGCGACCCGCGGCCTTCGGGGCCGATTCGGCGGGGAAGCGGCTGGAGCGGATCCTCGGCTCGCCCAACTTCGCCGACGGCGTCTTCCAGAACCCGGTGGGTGCCCGGATCAGGCCGTCCGGCGTCGGCAAGGAACTGGCGAAGACGTATCTGGAGAAGGAGGCGCGGGCCCTGCGGTCCCCCGCCGGCACCATTCCCGTCTATCCCACGACGCTCGCCGAGCTGGCCACACCCCCGGCCTCCGGGCTGCGGCTCACCTGGATGGGCCATTCGAGCGTGCTCGCCGAGATCGACGGGCGGCGGGTGCTCTTCGACCCGGTCTGGGGCGACCGGTGCTCGCCGTTCGCGTTCGCGGGCCCCAAGCGGCTGCACCCCGTGCCCGTACCGCTCGCCTCGCTCGGACCCGTCGACGTCATCGTGATCTCGCACGACCACTACGACCACCTCGACCTGCCCACGATCAAGGCGCTGGCCTCCACG
Source organism: Streptomyces liangshanensis (assembly GCF_011694815.1). NCBI lineage: Bacteria > Bacillati > Actinomycetota > Actinomycetes > Kitasatosporales > Streptomycetaceae > Streptomyces > Streptomyces liangshanensis. The sequence continues at coordinate 956,138 of NZ_CP050177.1, read as the reverse complement.
GACACCGTCTTCGCCGTCCCGCTCGGCGTCGGCGCGCACCTGGAGAAGTGGGGCGTGCCCCCGTCGCGCCTGCGGGAGCTGGACTGGAACGAGACCACCGAGGTCGCCGGGATCAACCTCACCGCCACCCCGGCCCGGCACTTCTGCGGCCGGGGCCTGCGCAACCAGCAGGTCACCCTCTGGGCGTCCTGGGTCGCGGCCGGCCCGGAGCACCGGGTCTACCACAGCGGCGACACGGGGTACTTCCCCGGCTTCCAGGAGATCGGCGCCGAACACGGCCCGTTCGACGCGACGATGATCCAGATCGGCGCGTACAGCGAGTACTGGCCGGACATCCACATGACCCCGGCCGAGGGCATCCAGGCCCACCTGGACCTCCAGGGCGGCAGCCCCACGGGCGTGATGCTGCCGATCCACTGGGGCACCTTCAACCTGGCCCCCCACCCGTGGTCCGAGCCGGGCGAGGGCACGATCGCCGCGGCGGCCGACGCGGGCGCCGCGATCGCGCTCCCACGGCCGGGCGAGCCCTTCGAGCCGGGCGGCGAGGCCGTGCCGACCGACCCCTGGTGGCGTCCGGTCGCGGTGACCCCGGCGGACGGCTGGCCCGCGCTGCCCGCGGGGGCGTCCGCGGGCGGGGGCGGCGTGGAGACCTCCTCCGCGGGAGCGGAGACGGCCGACGTCGCGTCGTCGGGGAAGAGTTGAGAGGGCGCGCCAACGTCCGGCGAGGGTGAGTGAGTTCGGGTTCGGTTCGGAAGCCCCGTCAGGTTGGTTCCGGCGGGGCTTCCGAGTACGAGGCGCGTGCGGGGTCAGGCGTGGGTCACTGTTGTCCCGTGTGCTGAGAACGGCGCCGTCAGGCCTTCCGCCTCGGTGCCGGTGATCAGGGTGCCGATCGTTTCCGGCGGGCAGATCCTGGTGAAGGCCCGGGTGCCGAGTTTCGAGTGGTCCGCCACCACGACGACGTGCCGGGCCCGGGCCGCCAGCAGGGCGTTCACCTGAGCCTCGCGTTCGTCGTGCGCGGTGGCACCCGTGGTCGCGTCCACCGCGTCCACGCCCAGGAACACCAGGTCCAGGTGGACCTCGTCCAGCAGGTGACGGGCCAGCGGGCCCACCAGTTCGTACGACTGAGGCATCGCCACGCCGCCCGTCGTCACGATCTTGATGTGCGGCCGCACCGCCAACTCGTGGGCGATGTTCAGCGCGTTCGTGACGATCGTGAAGGCCGGGTCGGCGGCGTCACCCGTCAGGTCGCCCCGGGTCGCCAGCGTTCTGGCCACCTCCGTCGTGGTCGTCCCGCCGTTGAGGCCGATCACCATGCCCCGGTCCACCAGCGCCGCCGCGGCCCGCGCGATGCGCTCCTTCTCGGAGGCGTGCCGCACCGCCCGGTAGCGCAGGGGCAGTTCGTACGACACCGAGTGCGCCACGGCCCCGCCGCGCGTGCGCGTCAGCAACTGCTGCTCGCCCAGGTGGTCGAGGTCGCGGCGGACCGTCGCCACGGACACGCCCAGCTCGGCGGCGACCGCCTCCACCTCCAGCCGGTGCCGGGCGGCCAGGAGGTCGAGCAGGGCCGTGTGCCGTTCGTGCCGGTTCACCGCATCCTCTTCGCGCGTAGGTTTCGGACCTGATTCATGCGTGGTTCTGATCGAAAGTGTCCACTAGCATGCGGAAACAATCATAGTGGATTAGTGGAGTGGAGATCCGGATGAGCTTCGTCGCGACGGAACTGGCCGACCAGCCCGAATCCTGGACCCGGGCGGCCGCGCTGGCCGACGGCCTCGCAGCACAACTGCCCGCGCCCGGGGAGCGCACCGCCGTCGTCGGCTGCGGCACCTCGTTCTTCATGGCGCGCGCGTACGCCGCCCTCCGGGAGGGGGCCGGGCTGGGGGAGACCGACGCGTATCCCGCCTCCGAGTTCCCCGCGGGCCGCTCCTACGACCGGATCGTCGCCCTCACCCGCTCCGGTACCACCAGCGAGGTGCTGCGCCTGCTCGCGGACGTCCGCGGCTCCACCCGTACCACCGCCGTCACCGCGGACCCCCGCACCCCGATCCGTACCGCCGCGGACGACCTCGTCGTGCTCGACTTCGCCGACGAACGGTCCGTCGTCCAGACCCGGTTCGCCACCACCGCCCTGACACTGCTCCGCGCCCACCTCGGCCTGCACACCGAGGCCGCCGTTGCGGACGCGAGGACGGCTCTCGCCGAGCCGCTCCCCGCCGGGATCGTCGACAGCACCCAGTTCACCTTCCTCGGCCGCGGCTGGACCGTCGGCCTCGCGGAGGAGGGGGCGCTCAAGATGCGGGAGGCGGCCCTCGCGTGGACCGAGGCGTACCCGGCCATGGAGTACCGCCACGGCCCCATCAGCGTCACCACCGCCGGCACCGCCACCTGGATGATCGGGCCGCCCCCCGACGGCCTCGCCGAGCAGGTCGCCGCCACCGGCGGACTGTGGGTGGCGGGCGCGCTCGACCCGCTGGCCGAGCTGGTACGGATCCAGCGGCTCGCCCTCGCCCTCGCGGACCGGCGCGGCCTCGACCCCGACCGGCCCCGCCACCTGACCCGCTCGGTGATCCTGCCCGCCGGTCCCGGCCGGTAGGGCGGGCGCTCATCGGTACCCCCTTCGGGGCGCGTGGCATTTCGTGCTGGTGTGCGATGCCTCATACCAGAGCGGGATGCTCTGTGGGCAACTTCGTCAACTGTCCACCGCGCCCGAACTCTTGGCAACTACTGTGAGTGCGCGGTGATCAACGGAGGGCTCCTGCGGCATGCGCGGGACCCGTCGTCGGCATCGCACCCGACCACCAGCAACGCCGATTCCTGGGGCCCCACGTACCGAGGACACTGACACTGATGTCTCAACTTCGCGCACCCGCCGCGCGGCCGGACCGCCGCGAAGGCGGGCGGCACGGCCGGCCGGGCGCCCGTTCGCTGCCCTCTCCGGGCAGGCAGAACAGGCCCGCCCCGCCGGACACCCGTATACGTCCCCAACTCCTGCGCACCGCCGTCCTGCCCGCGATAGTCGCGGCGCTGAGCGGCGCGGCCGCCGTGGCCCTGACCTTCCGCTCCACCGGGGCCGAGCCGACCGCCGAGGTCTGGGCCGCCCTGTTCGGCACGGCCCTGGTCGCCTTCGCCGCCGTCGCGGCGGCCGCCCTCGGCGCGGAACGCACGGCGAGGTCGCTCATCGGCCGCTGCAACGCCCTGCGCCGCTCCAGCGCGCGCGGACAGGCCGACCTGCGCGCCGTCGTGGAGCAGCTCAGGCGCGGCGAGCGGGTGCCCCCGCGCCGTACGCCGCCGCCAGCCCCCGCCGGCGGGGACGAGTTCGACCTGCTCGCCGAGGAACTGAGGCGGTCCCAGGAGACCGCCGTCACCTCCGTCGTGCAGGCCTCCCGGCTGTCCAGCAGCGTCGGCAACGAGCAGAAGGTCGAGGTCTTCGTCAACCTCGCGCGGCGTCTCCAGTCCCTCGTGCACCGCGAGATCCAGCTGCTGGACGACCTGGAGAACGAGGTCGAGGACCCCGAGCTGCTCAAGGGGCTTTTCCACGTCGACCACCTGGCGACCCGTATCCGCCGGCACGCGGAGAACCTCGCCGTCCTCGGCGGCGCGATCTCGCGCAGGCAGTGGAGTAAGCCGGTCACCATGACCGAGGTGCTGCGGTCCGCGATCGCCGAGGTGGAGCAGTACCCCCGCATCAAACTGGTGCCGCCGATCGACGGCACGCTGCGCGGCCACGCCGTCGCCGACGTGATCCACCTGCTCGCCGAACTGGTCGAGAACGCGACCCTGTTTTCCGCCCCGCACACCCAGGTCCTGCTGCGCGTGCAGTACGTGACGGCCGGTCTGGCCATCGAGGTCGAGGACCGCGGGCTGGGGATGGCGTCCGACGAGCGGAAGAAGATGAACGGGCTGCTCGCCGACCCCGACCAGGTCAACGTCGCGCACCTGCTCCAGGACGGCCGCATCGGACTGTTCGTGGTCTCCGCGCTGGCACGCCGGCACGGTATCGCGGTCCGGTTGCAGTCCAACATCTACGGCGGCACCCAGGCGGTGCTCGTGCTGCCGCAGGCGTTGCTCGGCGCCGACCCGTCGGGCCTCGACGACCGCCCCGGAGCCGCCGACGCGCGCGCGGGCGCCGGTCACCTCGTCGGTACGAGTACGGGTACGGGCGCGGCGGCCCCGGCCACCGGTACGGTCCCTGGCGCCGGTACGGTCCCCGGCGCCCCGTCCGCCGCCGTACCCCCGCCTCCCGCCGCCGCGCCGGGCCGCCCGCCCCTGCCCCAGCACCAGGCGCGGCACCGGACGCAGGAGGCACCGCCGCGCCCCTCGCACCGCGCGCCCGGAACCGGCGGCCCCGCCCCGCTGCCCGTCCGTGGCGAGCGGCCCGACCGCCCCACACCGGCCGCCGCGCGCCCCGGCGTCACGCATCCCCGGCCGCGGCCCCCGGCCGACGGTGGCGCGGACCCGTCCGCGACCCGCACCGGGAACAGGGTCCCGGCGCTCACGTACCCGTCGCCCGAACCGGCCGCCGACGGCACCCTGCGGTCCACGGCCAGCAGGCCGCAACTGCCGAGACGCCGGGGGCAGGAGCACCTCGTCCCGCAGCTGCGGGATCGCCCGGCCCCGCCCCCCGCCGCGGAACCGGTCCTCCACGATCCGGGTCTCATGGCGGCCTTCCAGCGCGGCATCGGCCTCGCCGAGGCGGCCGAGCCGACCGTCACCGCCCCCCGGACCGAGGGACCGGCGGCTTCGCTGCCCGGCCCCTCGTCCGCCGCGCCGGTGGATCCCCTGTCGGACCCCCCTGCCAGGCCTCCTGTCCGACCCGCTGCCGGATCCGTTGTCCGTACCCCTGCCGGAGCGCCTGCCGGAGCCTCTGCCGGCCTCCCGGCCCGACCCTTTGTCGGACCCGCTCCCGGAACAGCCGGAACCGCAGCGCCACGACACCACCTCCAAGGAGTAGATGCACCATGGCGAGCGATGTGCCGACCGGCCATGTCTCCGACCTCGACTGGCTGCTGAGCGGTCTGGTCCAGCGTGTCCCGTACACCCGCAGCGCGGTGCTGCTCTCCTCCGACGGCCTGGTGAGGTCCATGCACGGCATGGACGCCGACAGCGCCGACCACATGGCCGCCCTCGCCTCCGGCCTCTACTCCCTCGGCCGGAGTGCCGGGATCCGGTTCGGCGACGGCGGTGAGGTCCGCCAGGTCGTGGTGGAGCTGGACTCCACCCTGCTCTTCGTCTCGACGGCCGGCTCGGGCACCTGCCTCGCCGTGCTGGCCGGCCGGGACGCCGACGCCGCCGTCCTCGGATACGAGATGGCGATGCTGGTCAAGAGCGTCCGGCCGTACCTGATCACCCCGCTGAGACAGGTGGCGGGGACGACGCAGAGTGCCACGGGGCTGTGAGGGTGTCGGCCACGACGGACGGGCCCTGGCTGGACGAGGCAGCCGGCCGGCTCATCCGTCCGTACACCGTGAGCGGGGGCAGGACGCGGCCCTCGACGGCCCTCGACCTGTTGACGCTGGTGATGTCCACGGGCTCGGTGCCGGACGCGCACCTGGGGCCCGAGCACGCCCAGGCCGTCGGTCTCTGCCAGGGGCCGACCTCCGTGGCGGAGATCGCGGCGCACCTGCGGTTGCCCGTGACCGTCACCAAGGTGCTGCTCTCCGACCTGGTGGACTGCGGGGCTGTCACCGCGCGGCCACCGGACAGTTTCGACAATCCCACTGACGTTTTCCTGCTGGAGGCAGTGCTCGATGGCCTACGACGACAGCTCTGAATCCTTCAGCTCCGAATCCTTCCCCACCGCTCTCAAGATCCTGGTCGCGGGTGGGTTCGGGGTCGGCAAGACCACCTTCGTGGGCGCGGTGAGCGAGATCGCGCCGCTGAGCACGGAGGAGTTACTCACACAAGTCAGCGCGGCGACGGACGACTTGACGGGCGTGGAGGCCAAGACGTCCACGACGGTCGCGATGGACTTCGGGCGGCTGACCCTCGACGAGCGGCACGTGCTCTACCTCTTCGGGACGCCGGGCCAGGAGCGTTTCTGGTTCATGTGGGACGAGTTGTCGCGCGGTGCGCTCGGCGCGATCGTCATCGCGGACACGCGGCGGCTCGAATACTCGTTCTCCGCGGTCGACTTCTTCGAGCAGCGGGGGATCGGGTTCGTGGTCGCCGTCAACGAGTTCGACGGTTCGTACCGCTACGGCCCCGAGGAGGTGCGGGCGGCGATGGACCTCAGGCCCGACGTGCCGATCGTGATGTGCGACGCGCGCATCGCCAGCTCCGGGATCCAGACGCTGGTCACGCTCGTCCAGCACCTGCTGACGACGGTGGGGGGCGCGGGTCCGGCGGCGGACGCGAGTCCCGTGCCGGACGCGGGGCCGGGACCGTCCCCGGGCGCCGTGCCGGGCGAGGGAACGGCCCCGGGCGAGGGAACGGTGCCCCAGCAGGGTTCCGCCCCGGGTCAGCGCACGGCTCCGGGGGGCGTCGCGGGGCTGAGCCTCACCCCGATCCCCGTCCCGTCCCCGGGCCCCGCCCCCGAGCACGCCGAATGACGCCGCCGCCCCCGATGTCCCCGAGCGACGGAGCACCCGTATGAGGTACGACCCGATCGCCCGCCTGCTGCTCACGCCCGTCGACCAGGAGGCGCCCGACCGCGTGCGGCGACTGCGGCGTCTCGGTCTGGGGGAGCGGTCGGAGCCCGCCTTCGACGCCTTCGCGCGGCAGTTGGGGCAGATGACGGGCGCTCCGTACGCGATGGTCAACTTCATCGACGAGAACCGGCAGTTCTTCGCGGGGCTGCACACCACACGGGGGACGGGCGACGAACGGTTCATGGCCCGTGACCACGGCTACTGCCCGTACGTCGTCGTCCGCCGCAAGGCGCTCGTCCTGGAGGACGTCCGGGACTTCCCCCGTTTCGCGGGCAACCCCCTCGTCGACGAGATCGGCATCCGCTCCTACCTGGGGGCCCCGCTCATCGACCGTACGGGCCTGGCGCTCGGCACGGTGTGCGTGGTCGACACCGAGCCGCGGCGGTGGGGGCGTACCGGCCTCGACACCATCAAGTCGTTCTCGGCGGAGCTGATGTCACAGATCCGGCGCCGGGAGGACGGCCTGCTCCCGGGCTTCCCGGATCGGCGAGGTGATGTCAGTAATTCTTGACTTCATGTCTGAGATTCTTTACCTTCGGAGCATGTCATCCGAAGAGAAACGCGCCTGGATCATGGCGGTGGTCACGGTCGCCGCCTACGGGGTCTACCTGGCCGTCATAGGAGGGCGGGCGGGCGGCGGCCCGCTCGCCGACGTGTCGTACGTACCGGCCCTGCTCTGGACCGTCGGCGCCGCGATCCTGCTGTCGATCGTCCTGAACATCGCGGTCGCGCTCGCCTCGCCCGAGGACGCGGGCCGCAAGGACCAACGCGACCGCGAGATCAACCGGTTCGGCGAATACGTCGGCCAGTCCTTCCTCGTCGTCGGAGGGGTGGCGGCGCTGGTCATGGCGATGGCGGAACTGGACTACTTCTGGATCGCCAACGCCGTCTACCTCGCCTTCGTCCTGTCCTCGATCCTCGGATCCGCGGCGAAGCTCGTCGCCTACCGCCGGGGCTTCCAGCCGTGGTGAAGCCGACCCGGGTCACCAACACGATCCGGTCGCTCCGCTTCGCCCACGGGGAGATGACCCAGGCCGAACTGGCGCGCCGCGTCGGCGTCACCCGCCAGACCGTCATCGCGATCGAACAGGGCCGCTACTCCCCGTCGTTGGAGATGGCGTTCCAGATCGCCCGGGTGTTCGGGGCCCCGCTCGACGCCGTGTTCCAGTACCCCGACAGCGAGGAGGAAACGCCGTGAAGGCCATGGTCCAGGACGCGTACGGCCCGCCCGACGTGCTCGAACTGCGGGACATCGACCGGCCCGAGCCCCGGCCGGACGAGGTGCTGGTACGGGTCCACGCGGCGGCCGTCGACCCCGGGGTCTGGCACCTCGTCGCCGGTCTCCCGTACGTGGTACGCCTCGGCGGCTACGGACTCCGTACCCCCAAGGCCCGCGTCCGGGGCATGGACGTCGCGGGGCGGGTGGAGGCCATCGGCGCGGACGTCACCCGGTTCCGGCCCGGTGACGAGGTGTTCGGTACGGCGGAGGGCTCCTTCGCCGAGTACACCCGCGCCCGGCAGGACCGCCTCGCGCCCAAGCCGGCGAACCTCACCTTCGAACAGGCGGCGTGCGTCCCGCTCTCCGCGCAGACCGCGCTCCAAGGGCTGCGTGACGCGGGGCGGATACGGGAGGGGCAGCGGGTCCTGGTGATCGGCGCGGCGGGCGGGGTCGGCGCGTTCGCGGTGCAGTTGGCGAAGGTGTTCGGCGCGCACGTGACCGGGGTGTGCGGCCCGGACAAGGGGGAGCTGGTCCGGTCGATCGGCGCGGACGAGGTGGTCGACTACACCCGCGAGGACATCACGGCGGGCGGCCGCCCGTACGATCTCGTGCTCGACACCGCGGGCAACCGGTCCCTGACCCGGCTGCGCCAAGTACTCACGCCACGCGGCACGTTGGTCATCGTGGGCGGGGAACTCGGCGGCCGGTGGCTGCAAGGGACGGACCGTCAGATCCGCGCGCTCCTGCTGTCCCCGTGGCTGCGGCAGAACCTCCGCTGTCTTGTCGGCACCCAGCGTGCGGAGGACCTCGAGTTCCTGAGGGGCCTCGTCGCGGCGGGCACGGTGGTCCCCGTCCTCGACCGGACCTACCCACTGGGCGAGTTGCCCGAGGCGATCCGCCATGTCAAGCGGGGCCACGCGCGCGGGAAAGTGGTCATGACGGTGTGAGACCGGCCGGCCGGGGCGGTGCGGTGCTGCCCCGCAGGACCACGTCACCGCCCACGCGCAGCACCCGTGCCCGGGTCCCGCGCGGCTCGCGCAGGGCGAGCGAGATGACGTGCTGGCCCATCTCGGTGAGCGGCAGGGCCACGGTGGTGAGCGCGGGCGTCAACTCCCGTACGAGCGGGATGTCGTCGAAGCCCGCGAGCGAGAGGTCGTGCGGGACCCGTACCCCCGCCTCGCGGAAGGCCGCGAGCGCGCCCACCGCCATGACGTCGGTCACCGCGAAGACGCAGGTGGGGAGCGGGTGCCCGGCCAACAGCTCCCGGGCGGCGGCGTATCCGCCGTCCCGGGTGAACGCGCCGTGCACGACGGCGCCGGGGCGCAGGGCTACGCCGGCCTCCGCGAGCCCCTCGCGGAACCCGGCCAGCCGGTCGGCGACCGTGGTGAGCGCGGGCGGCCCGCTGAGAACGCCGAAGTCCCGGTGTCCCAGGGCCAGGAGCGCGCGGGCCAGCGCCGCGGCGCCGCCCCTGTTCTCCGGCAGTACGGCGTCGGCGCGCAGGCTCCGGTGCCGGCTGACGACCGCGACCCGGCCGCCCGCCCGGACGTACGGGGCGAGTTCGGCGTCCAGGGTGCGTTCCCAGGCGCGGTCCTCGAAGCCCGAGCCGATCAGCAGGATGGCGCGGGCCCGTTGGGCGCGGAGCATGGAGACGTACGCGATCTCCCTGGCCGGTTCCCGGAAGGTGCTGGCGAGCATCACCAGCACGTCCTGCTCGGCGGCGGCCCGCATCACCCCGCCGGCGATCGCGGCGAAGTAGGGGTCGCCGACGTCGTGGCAGATCACCCCGACGGTGTTGCCCGCGGCTCCGGCCAGTGCCTGGGCGTGGGCGTTGGGGATGTAGCCCAGCAGGTCGGCGGCGGCCCGTACCCGCAGGCGCAGTTCCTCGCGGACCCGGGTGGTGCCGTTCAGGGCCCGCGAGGCGGTCGCCAGGGAGACCCCGGCGCGGCGGGCGACGGCGTCGAGGGTGACATGGGCGTGCGCGGCGAGCGGTTCCGGTCTGCGTGCTTCCCGTTCACTCAACTCGACCCCCGGAATTTAGGGACGACCTATTGACCGTATGGACGCGCAGTCATTAGCGTGGCGATCACCGTACCAGAAAGCGCTTTCTGAAAGCGCTTAGCTCTTGTAACTGCCCGGATCACCCGAGGAGTTCACTGTGAGCCCGAGCCAGTCTCCCAGCGCGAGCCCGAGCCAGGTACAGAGCGGGACACAGAGCGAAGTGCCGAGCGGCACCCCGGGTGTGTCCGGTGTGTCGGCGCGCGACCGGCCGGGGGCGGGCGAGCGGCTGGCCCGGGTCGTGGACGCGGGATGGCGGCCCGCCGTCCTGCTGATCGCCTGCTTCGCCGCCTGGTGGATCGTCGCGGCGGCCGAGCTGGTGGAGCCGTACCTCGTCCCGTCCCCCGGTGCCACGCTGGACGTCCTCACCGGCAAGACGAGTTACCTGTGGCAGCACACCTGGGTGACGACCTACGAGACCCTGCTCGGCTTTGCCATCGCCGTCGCGGTGGGGGTGCTGGCGGCGGTGGTGATGGTCTACTCCTCGACCGTCGAGAAGACGCTGTACCCGATTCTGCTCTTCGCCCAGGTGGTGCCGAAGATCGCCGTCGCGCCGCTGTTCGTGGTGTGGCTCGGCTTCGGCATCACACCGAAGATCCTGATCGCCGTGCTCATCGCGTTCTTCCCCGTGGTGATCTCGATGGTCACCGGGCTCAAGGCCGTGGACCCGGAGATGCTCCAACTCTCCGCGACCATGGGGGCGAAGCCCTGGCAGACCTTCGTCAAGATCCGGTTCCCGGCCTCGCTGCCGCACCTGTTCTCCGGCCTCAAGGTCGCCGTGACCCTGGCCGTGACGGGTGCGGTCGTCGGCGAGTTCGTCGGGGCCAACGAAGGCCTCGGCTATGTGATCCTCCAGGCGAACGGGAACCTCGACACCCCGATGCTCTTCGCGGGGCTGCTTGTCATGTCACTGATCGGCGTGGTGCTCTTCGTCCTGGTCGAGATCGCCGAGAAGCTGCTGCTGCCCTGGCACGCGAGCCGCCGGGACGTGGGCGCCACGACGGCGTTCTGACGCCCTTTCCGAGCACCTTTCCGACATCCGGAGCCGTACCCCCTCACCGCCGTACCCCGATTCCGATCCGCCCGACCCCGTCCAGCGAAGGGCCTCTCGCCATGCACGCGCGCAGACTCCTGACCGGCCTCGTACCGCTGCTCCTCGTCGCGACCGTCTCCGCCTGCGGCGACGACGGACCCGCGACCTCGACCAGCGACTCCGGCAAGAAGCTCGACAAGGTGACGCTGACGCTCAACTGGTACCCGTACGGCGAACACGCGCCGTTCTACTACGGGAAGCAGCAGAAGATCTTCGAGAAGCACGGCATCGATCTCACCATCAGGGCCGGGCAGGGCTCGCAGAAGACGGTCCAGGCGACCGGCGCGGGCCAGACGGACTTCGGCTGGGCCGACACCCCGGCGCTGCTCAGCGGGGTCGACAGCGGCGTCAAAGTGAAGAGCCTCGGGGTGTTCCTCCAGACCACACCGTCGTCCGTGCAGTACTTCGCGGACCAGAAGGTGACCGCACCGGCCGACCTCAAGGGCAAGACGATCGCGGGCACGGCCGGTGACGCGCTCAGCAAGACCTTCCCGATCTTCCTGGAGAAGAACGGCCTGGCCGCGTCGGACGTCAAGATCCAGAACACCGATCCGGCGGGCAAGATCGCGGCGGTGATCTCCGGGAAGACGGACGCGCTGCTCGGGTACGCCAGCGACCAGGGCCCGACCATGCAGGACAAGGCCAAGAAGCCGGTGTCGTACCTCCGCTTCTCGGAACACGGTCTCAACTTCTACTCCAACGGCCTCATCGCGGGGCAGAAGATCCTCTCGGGCAGGAGCGAACTCGCCGGGCGGATGGCCCGGGCGGTGAGCGAGGCGTGGACGGCGGCGGAGAAGGCGCCCGGGCCCGCCGTCGCCGCGATGCACGGCGCGTCGGAGCAACTGCCGCCGCACGGCGTCCTGTCGGAGCAGTTCACGACGACGCTGACCCTGCTCCACACCGACGCGACGAACGGCAAGGCGCCGGGGGTGAACACCGAGGCCGACTGGCAGCAGACGATCGACGTCTTCGCCGAGGCCGGGCTGGTGAAGAGCCCGAAGGCGGTCACGGAGTACTGGGACCGCGGCACGGCGCTGAAGGGATGACGATGGCCTCCGACGCGAAGCTCCGCGACACGGGCGCGACCGGCAGGACCGGCAGGGCCGGAGCGGTGGCCGGTGTGACCGGTGCGGCGGCCGTGGGACTGTCCGACGTCTCCGTCCGCTTCCGTACGAAGAACCGGGACGTCACCGCCCTGCGCGACATTTCCCTCGACGTGGCGGCGGGGGAGTTCGTCGCCCTGGTCGGCCCCTCGGGCTGCGGCAAGTCCACGCTGCTCAAGCTGGTCGCCGGCCTCCTCGACGCGTCCGCCGGGTCCGTGCGGCTGCACGGCGAGGAGGTTCACGGCCCGCGCCCCGACATCGGGTACGTCTTCCAGCGGGCGGCGCTCCTGGAGTGGCGCAGCGCCCGGCGCAACATCCTGCTCCAGGCGGAGATGCGCCGGATGCCGGGCGCCGATGCCCGCCGACGGGCCGACGAACTCATCGAGATGACCGGGCTGAGGGGCTTCGAGGACGCGTACCCGCACGAGTTGTCGGGCGGGATGCAGCAACGTGTGGCGCTGTGCCGGGCGTTGCTGCACAAACCGCCGGTCCTGCTGATGGACGAACCGTTCGGCGCGCTCGACGCGCTGACCCGCGAGCAGATGAACCGGGAACTGCACCGGATCTGGCGCGAGACGGGCACCACCGTGCTGCTGGTGACCCACTCCATCTCGGAGGCGGTCTATCTCGCGGACCGGGTGGTGGTGATGAGCCCGCGGCCCGGCACGGTCACCGAGATCATCGACGTGGGACTCCCGGCGGAACGCGACTACACGGAGACGCTCGGCCGCCCCGAGTTCCGCGAAGCGGCCTCCCGGATCCGCGACCTGCTGGGCGCGGCCTCCGCGGCGGACTGAGCGGGGGCGCCCTCCGGCGTGCGCGACGGCCGGGCGCGGCGAAATGAGCAGGACCTGGCGGCCGATCCCTGTCATGGTTCCGGCATGTCCGCCCGTGGGGCCCAGGAACCACGGTCGGGGACCACATCCGGACGCGGTGGGTGCCTGGATCGGTGTCGGAACGGTCGGCGCGGCCGAACGGGCCCGGGTCCGTGCGGTGTTGCGGGCCCTCGCCCTCCCGGAACTCAGGGAGTGGGTCCTCGGGACCGCGACGGCCGACGACACCTGGAGATTGTCCTCCCACCGTCGGGTGTGGTCGTGGAGTGGCGGGCGGGTCACGTACCGCGACGAGGACTGACCGCGGGGCGGGTGACTTCGCGGCGATCCCGGATCCGGGATATCATCCCGGATGTGAGAGACGAGGATGCCGGGCCCGGGGACGACCGGGTCGACGTGCTGCTGGCCGCGCGGCTCGCCGAGCTGCGGGGTGAACGCGGTTGGTCCCTGGAGGAGTTGGCGCGGCGCAGTGGCGTCAGCCGCTCCACCCTGTCGCGGGCCGAGCGCCGCGAGATCAGTCCCACGGCCGCGCTGCTCGGCCGGCTCTGCGCGGTGTACGGGCGCACCCTGTCGCAGCTCCTCAGCGAGGTGGAGACGGAGCCCGCCCACCTGGTGCGGGCCGGTGCCCAGACCGTCTGGACGGACGCGGCCTCCGGCTTCGTACGCCGGTCGGTGTCACCGCCGCAGGCGGGGCTGCGGGCCGAGGTGGTCGAGGGCACCCTGCGGCCCGGCGCGGACGTGTCGTACGACAGGCCGCCCGTGCCCGGCATGGAGCAGCACGTCTGGGTGCTGGAGGGGTCCGTCGAGATGACGGTGGACGGTACGGCGCACACCCTGCGCGCGGGCGACTGTCTGCGGACGCGGCTGTGGGGCCCGACCCGCTTCCGGTGCCTCGGAACGGAGCCGGTCAGGTACGGAGTGGTGGTGGTCCTGCCGTGAGCGGCCGCTCCGCCCGGGGCGGCGGCCCCCGCACGGGCCCCGCCGTCGAGATCCTCGGCGCCGACGACCTGCTCGCCCTCGCCGGGACCCTCGCCGACCTGCTCGTCGACACCGTGGCGGGCGGCGCGTCCGTGGGCTTCCTGCACCCGCTGGACCGTACCGACGCCGTCGCGTGGTGGCGGGCCCAGGCGGGTGCCGTCCGGGCGGGGGAGCTGTCCGTGCGGGTCTGCCGGGACGGTGACCGGGTGCTCGGTACGGTGACCGTCGCGTACGCCGACAAGCCCAACGCCCGCCACCGCGCCGAGATCCGCAAGCTCATGGTCCACCGCGACGCACGCGGCCGCGGCCTCGGCCGGGCCCTGCTGGCCGCCGCCGAGACGGCGGCGGCCGAGGCCGGGGTCACCCTGCTGATGCTGGACACCGAGACGGACAGCCCCGCCGAGCGGCTGTACCGCGCGGCGGGGTGGACCGTGCTCGGTGTGGTCCCCGGCCACGCCGAGGACCCGGGCGGGACGCTCCGCCCGACCACCTTCTTCTACAAGGGGCCCAGCGGTGTGTTCAGTACCGCAGCCGGGACAGGTAGCGGTAGCTGTTCAGCGCGCTGACGAACGGGTCCGGCGGGGAATCGTGCTCCACGAGCCACTGCTTGACACCTCCGCTGCGCGCCGTGTCGAACATGGCCGGGAAGTCGAGCACCCCCGAACCGACGTCCTCGAAACCACCGTTGGGCGCCATGTCCTTCACATGGAGCGCCGGGAAGCGGCGGGGGTGCTCCGTGAACAGCCGGCCCGGGTCGTCGCCGCCCTTCGCCGCCCAGTACAGGTCCAGCTCGAACCCGACCAGGTCGGGGTCGGTCTCCTTGAGCAGGATCCCGAACAGGTTCTCGCCGTCGACCACCACGTGGTCGGCGTCGTGGTTGTGGAAGAGCACCTTGAGCCCGGACTCCCGGGCGAGCAGCCCGGCCTTGTTCAACTGCCGTGCCGCTTCCCGGTATCCGGCGGGGGAGTGCAGTTCGGCGGGCAGGCTCGGTACGACGACCCACTTGCCGCCGAGCGTCCTGACGTCCTCGATCGCCTGCGGCAGGCCGCTGCCGGCGACCGTGCCGTACCCGACGTGTTCGAGGACGGCCTTGAGCCGCGTCTCGTCCAGCATCCGCCGGATGTCGGCCGCGGTGTGCCCGTGCCTGCCGCTGACCCCGACCGTCGCGTAGCCGATGCGCGCCAGCCGTTCCAGCGTGCCCTTGAAGTCCGTCGCGAGGGGGGTGCGCATCGTGTAGAGGTGCATGCCGATCCCGGACGGCGGGATGCGCCGTGAGCAGCGGCGGGAGGCGGCCGAGGCGGGGGCCGCCGAGGCCGTCCCCGTACTCGCCGCGGTGCCGGCCCCCAGTGCGGCCAGACCCACCGCCGTACCCACCGCTCTGCCGAGGAAGGAGCGTCGCGTGCCGGTCATCTCAACTGTCCTCTCCGCCTGCGTTGATCCGGACCGCGCCGGTCGTGGTGTCACCCTTGTTGTCGGTGACGGTCAGGTGGGCCGTGTACGGACCCGGTCGTGCGTAGGTGTGACGTGCGGACGGGCCCTCCACGCCCGTCGGCTTCGTGTTGTCGCCGAAGTCCCAGTGGTAGGAGGCGATCGTGCGTCCGGCCGCCGGGGCGACCGTGGCGGTCAGCTGGCGGGTGAGCGGATCGGTGGCGCTCACGGCGGCCGCCGTCACGGTGACCGTCGTCGCCGGCTTGGCCTCCACACCGGGGCCGTTGAAGTGCAGCCAGTCCACGGCGAACAGGTCCGCCTTCTCCGCCGACCACTCGGGGTTGACGAACACCGCGTACATCTTCACGGTGGTGCCCACCGGCCGGAGGTTGACGCTCGGCGAGACGACGTTGCCCCAACCGCCGGTGTTCGGGACGGTCACCGTGCCCATCAGCGGCCCGGTGGGCGAGCCGTTACGGAACTCGATCTTCCCGCCGATGCCGCCCGAGGCCGCGCCCACGGTGACGGACGTGATGCCCTTGAGGTTGACGGGGGAGAACGCGATCCAGTCGCCGTGCTCGATCTCGGTCAGGCGCTTGCCGCCCGACGCGTCCGCCCGGTCACCCGTCACCGCGCCGCCGTTGGCGCCGCCGGTCTCGGTACGGTGCTCCGCCTCGCGGAACGTCGTGCGCAGCGTGAGCGCGGAGGAACCGGTCAGCGCGGGCACGGTCCCGGCCCCGCTGTCCGTGTACGTGGCGGTGATGCCGTAGTACAGGTTCTGCCCGGGCCCGTGGCTGTCCCCGGCGTCCGTCGCGATCTCGCCCGCGCAGCCCTGGTAGTTGTCCAGTGGGTGCAGGTGGCTGTCATGGCCGAGCTGGGACTGCACGACGACCTTGGAGCAGTCGATGGTCCCGCCCTCGCCGGTCTTCCCGTCCTCCTGGTCCTTGACCCTCACCTGGAACGGGATGGTGTCGCCGAAGCTGAACATCCCCCCGTCCGGCGGCTGTTGGATGGTCACCACCGGCCGGGTGTTGCCCACGGTGATGTCCTGCACCGAGCTCGCGGTGAGCCCGCCGGGCCCGGTGACGGTCAGCCGCGCGGTGAACTGCCCGTCGGCGCGGTAGACATGGGACGGGTTCGCCTGCGTGGAGTCGATGGTGCCGTTCCCGTCGAAGTCCCAGGCGTAGGTGGCCGGCAGGTCGCCGGGCACGCCGGAACCGCTGCTGGAGAACGCCACCCGCAGCGGGGAGACGCCGCTGTCCGGGGTCGCGGTGGCCTTGGCCGTGGGCAGCCGGTTGTCACCGACGTGGTCGATGCGGTAGATGCCCGAGCCCTCGTTGGTGCCACCCCGGCCCGTACCGCTGCCGAGTCCGAAGTCGATGACGTACAGCGCGCCGTCGGGGCCGAAGTCGGCGTCGAAGGGCTGGTTCCACTTCATGTCGGCGAACACGCCGTTGATGGACTGGAGATCGCCCGCCTCGACCGGGGCGAACCGCGGGTCCTTGAAGGTCTGGTCCGTCTCGTGGAACGAGAAGGTCTTGAACCAGGTCCGGGTCAGCTCGTAGTTGAACCACTTCCCCTCGAAGTACTCGGGGAACTTGGCCGGGTTGGGGTTCGCGGGGTCGTAGTCGTAGACGGGTCCGCTCATCGGTCCGCCGCCGCCCGTGCCCAGTTCGGGGAAGCGCGGCGACGCGGAGTAGGCGTACCAGACCGTCGCGGGCTTGGCCGGGGGCAGATCACGCAGGCCCGTGTTGTACGGCGAGTCGTTGACGAGGTTGCCGCAGTCGAACTTCGGGCCCGAGGTCCTGGTGGCGAAGTCGTAGTCGTTGAACGGGGTGTTGTTGCCCGTGCAGTACGGCCAGCCGTAGTTCCCCGCCTCGGTGATGCGGCTGTACTCGACCGTCCCCTCCGGGCCGCGGTCGGCGACGGCCGCCCGGGCGTCGGGGCCGTAGTCGGCCACCATCAGGGCCCCGCTGCGCGGGTCGGTGGTGATGCGGAACGGGTTGCGCATGCCCATCGCGTAGACCTCGGGCCGCGTCTGTGCCGTACCGGGCGCGAAGAGGTTGCCCTCCGGGACGGAGTACGTACCGTCGTCCTCGGGGGTGATGCGCAGGATCTTGCCGCGCAGGTCGTTCGTGTTGCCCGAGGTGCGCTGGGCGTCCCAGGCGCGGCGGCCCTCGCGCTCGTCGATCGGCGTGAAGCCGTCGGAGGCGAACGGGTCGGTGTTGTCGCCGGTCGCGATGTACAGGTCGCCGTTCTTGTCGAAGGCGATCGACCCGGCCATGTGCGAGTTGGCCCGGCCCTCGTCGCGCTGGGTCGGGACGGTCAACAGCCGCTTCTCGGAGCCCGGTTCGACGGTGTTGCCGGTGACCGTGAAGCGCGAGAGGTTCAGTTGCTTCTCGGTCTTGTCGGAGTTCAGCAGATAGAGCCAGTTGTTTGTCGCGAAGTCCGGGTCGAGCGCCAGGCCGAGGAGACCGTCCGACTGGCTCGTCATCTCCGGTGTGTAGGCGAAGTCCAGGGCCGTGGAGACCTTCAGGGTCTTCTGGTCGATCACCTTGAGCTTGCCGGTGCGCTGGATGAAGAACACCCGGCCGTCCGGGGCGACGGCCAGCTCGAAGGGGTCGGCCAGGTCCTCGGTGGCCAGCGCGGTCCGCTGGAACGAACCTGTCTTCGTGGCCGTGCAGTCGCCCGGCTTGTTGCCCGCCGCCCACTGGATGCCACCGAGGAGGTGCTTGCGGAAGGCGGCCTCCTGGAAGGCGGCCGCGTCATGGCCGCCGGCGGTGAACCAGGAGCGTCCGCCGTCGTAGTTCTGGCACCAGGACCACGGGTGGTCGACGCCCTCGTCCAGACCGGTGATTCCGTCGTTCACCTTGATCTGGGCGAGCGTGTGGACCTTGCCGGTCGGATTGGTGCGCCAGTTGTACCACTCCTCCGTGCGCTCCCACAGCTCGGGAAGCCCCTTGGTGGAGGGGTGGGCCTGGTCGAGGACCTTGACGCGGCCGGTCTGGATCGCGGGGTGCTTGTCGAAGATGGCGCCGACCAGCCCCTCGTACCAGCCCCAGTCGCGCTCGCTGGCGGAGGCCGCGTGCAGACCGACCCAGCCACCGCCCGCGCGCACGAACCCCTGGAGCGCGGCGCGCTGCGGGGCGTCGAGCAGATCGCCGCTCTCCGGGGTGGAGTTGGTGTTGTTGAAGACGATCGCCTGGAAGCGGGCGAGGTTGGCCGTCGTGAAGGCGGTGGCGTCGGTGGTGGCCTCGACCTCGAAGCCGTTCTCACTGCCCAGCTGCCTGACGGCCTCGACCCCGGCGGGGATCGAGTCGTGCGAGAAGTTGGTGACCTTCGAGAAGACCAGGACGCGGAACGGCGCGGCGTCGGCCCGGGGCGGCGAGGCCATCCCGAGCCCGAGGACAAGAGCCAGTAGCGCGGTGAGCACAAGAATGGGCGACGAGGTTCTCATGGGCGCTCCCGGGTGCTGGTGGAGCCGGCGGGTTAGAAAGCGCTTTCTGGAGTACGTCGCACAGAGTAGGTCGCGGGATTACAGGGGGTCAATGGGTCGGACGGGGCGGGGAGTTACGCGACCTCGTGGCGCCGGCGCCCGCCGGCCGGGCCGCTCGGACCCGCCCGGCGGGCGCTGACGTCGGCGCGAGGCCCGGTGCGCTGGGCTCGGCGCGCTGGGTTCGGACCACCGTGGCCCGGTACGCCCGGGCCTGGAAACCTTCGCCCTGGAACACCTGGGCCCGGACCACCTGGGCCCGGACCACCTGGCCCTGAGCACCTGGGCCCGGAGCACCCGGGCCGGAACGCCTGGGCAGGAGCACCTGGGCCCGGAACGCCTGGGCCGGACCACCATGGCCCTGTACGCCCGGCCCTGTACGCCCGGCCCTGTACGCCAGGGCCGGTACGCCCGAACCTGGAACCCCTCGCCCCGGAACGCCTGGGCCCGGAGTACCTGCGCCGGAACCCCTCGCTCCGGAGCACCTGGGCCTGGAGCGCCTGGGCCGGAAGCCCTGGGCCCGGACCACCTGGCCCGGAACGCCTGGGCCCGGAACCCCTCGCCCCAGCACACCAGGCCCCGGCACCCGGCCTCGGAACACCTCGCCCTGGTGCACCCGGCCCCAGCTCGCCGCGCCCCCCGCCGCCGCGCCCCACGGCGCCAAGCGGCACCCGCCACGCCGCCACGCGGCACCCCGCCGCGCGGCGCTACGCCGCGTCGAGCTCCGCCAACTCCTCGGCCGTCAGGGTCAGATCGGCCGCCGCGACCGAGTCGCGGACCGTTGCCGGGCGGCTGGAGCCCGGAATCGGCACCACCGTAGGGGACTTGGCGAGGAGCCACGCCAGGCAGACCTGGTGCGCGCTCACCCCGTGCGCCTCGGCCACGCGGGTGAACGGGGCGAACCGCGACCCCAGTTCACCGGCCCGCGTGATGCCGCCGAACGGACTCCACGGCAGGAACGCGATGCCCAGCTCCGCGCACAGCTCCAACTCCGGTTCGCTGGAGCGGTAAGCGGGGGAGAACTGGTTCTGCACGGACACCAGCCGCCCGCCGAGGATGTCGTTCGCCAGCCGGATCATGTCCGGGTCCGCGTTCGAGATGCCGGCCTGCTGGATCTTGCCCGCGTCGAGCAGGTCCCGGATCGCGCCGACCGACTCCGCGTACGGGACCTTCGGGTCCGGGCGGTGGAACTGGTACAGCCCGATCGCCTCGACCCCCAGCCGCCCCAGCGACGCCTCGCACGCGGCCTTGATGTGCTCGGGCCTGCCGTCCAGCGTCCACGAGCCGTCGCCCGGCCGCAGGTGGCCGCCCTTGGTGGCGACGAGCACCTCGCCGCCCCGGTCGTGGGACGCGAGGGCCTTGGCGATCAGCGACTCGTTGTGCCCGACCTCGTCGGCGTACAGGTGGTAGGCGTCGGCCGTGTCGATCAGCGTCACACCGGCGTCCAGTGCCGCGTGGACCGTGGCGACCGAACGGGTCTCGTCCGGCCGTCCCTCGATGGACATGGGCATACCGCCCAGACCGATCGCGCTGACGTCGACGGTCCCGATGCGGCGAGTCTTCATGGTGGGGGAACCCTTCTGCTGCGGGTCCCGCCGGTTCCGGCGGGGCCTACCCAGCCTGGCAAGCGCCCCACCGGCACGTCCAACAGAAGAAAGCGAACGCATTCAGCGACTACGCTTCTGAATCGTGGAACTCAGGCATCTCGAATACTTCGTCGCCGTCGCGGAGGAACGTCACTTCACGCGCGCGGCCCACCGGCTCATGGTCTCCCAGTCGGGGCTGTCCGCCTCGGTCCGGGCCCTGGAGCGGGAGTTGGGAGCCCCGCTGTTCGTCCGCAGCACGCGCCGCGTCGAACTCACCGGCGAGGGACGGGCCCTGCTGGTGGAGGCACACCGGGCGCTCGCCAGCGTACGGGCCGGCAAGGAGGCGGTCGCGGCGGTCCAGGGCCTGCTGCGGGGCACGCTGGTGGTCGGCACCGAGCAGTGCATCACCGGCGTGCACGTACCGGGACTGCTGGCCCGGTTCCGGTCCGAGCACCCCGAGGTGGAGGTACGGCTCCGGCAGGCGGGTTCGGCCGCGCTCGTGGACGACGTCGCGGAGGGCCGCCTCGACCTCGCGTTCGTCGCCCTGTCGGGACCCGCGCCCGACGGGGTGAGGCTCGTACCCCTGGCGCGCGAACCGATGGTGCTGCTCTGCCACCCCGACCACCCGCTGGCGGGGACGGCCGGGATCGGCTGGGCGGACCTCGGCGGTGAGGTCTTCGTCGACTTCCACCAGGACTGGGGAGCCCGGGGCCTCAACGACCGGGCCTTCGCCGCCGCCCGTACGGCACGCCGTGTCGCCCTGGAGGTCAACGACGTGCACAGCCTGATCGAGCTGGTCGGGCACGGCCTCGGCATCGCGGTCGTTCCCCTCCCGGTCGCCCGTAAGACGCAGGCGGCCGCCCTGCGCACCGTCCCGCTGACCGGCGCGGAGGGCCACTACTGGGAGGTGTCGGCGGCGCTACCGGACGACCGGCGCACGGGCCCGGCGGCGCGCGAGCTGCTCTCGTACCTGCCCAGCACACCGCCGGGCGGGACGTGCCAGGCGGAGGGCCCCGACCCCCTCGCGAGCCCCGCCCTCCCCGCCTCCCGCTCCACCCCCACCATCCCCGCCACCCCCACCATCCCCGCCCCGCGTACGGCTCCTAGCGTCGCCGCCCCAGCGCACCCCGGATGAAGGCCGCCTGCCCGGCGTGCTGGAGGTCGTCGGAGACGACGCTGACCAGCCGGACCCCCAGGGTGACGTGCGGGATCCACGTGTCGTCCACGATCCGGTCGAGGTCGGAGACCTTGAGCGTGCCGATGTACTCGACCGTCCGGTCGTGGACGTCGTCGTGGTAGCCGGTGAGCAGCTCCGCCGGGACGTCGGCGACCTTGGCCACGTCCTTGGCGGAGTGGCCGTAACCGGTCGCCCCGTGCGAGAACGGCAGCTCGAACCGCTCCGCCCAGCCCCCCGACGTCCACACCTGGCCGGTCCCGGCGGCGTCCGAGACGTGGTCGTCCTGGATGCGGGTCAGGTGCCAGACGAGCCAGGCGATCGTGTTCGCGCCGTCGTCCAGCCGGGTGGCCAGCTCCTCCGGCGTGAGGTCGGCGACGACGTCGTGCACCACCTCGCGGATACGGCCGAAGGCGTCGATGAGCAGGTCCCCGCTGGCGTTCATGGCTGACTCCTTATCTGTGCCCGTACGCGTATCCGTACCCGTATCCGTCCGCCGTCCGTGACGACGTCGCGACACGGCTCCCGTACAGGTTCCCCCGGCGGCCCCGAAGACGCTCCCCGACATTCCCGGCACCCTGCCACCCCGCCCCGTCCTCCTCAGCGCCCCAGGAACGCCGAGATCCGCTCGCGCAGGGACGCCGGGTCGAGCCCCTGGGCGGCCAGGTGCTCGTGGAGCTGCCCGTACCGCCGCAGCTCACGGCGTGCCACCCCGAGCCCCAGCACCCGGTGCGGGATGTCGGACAGGGCGTCGTTCGCGGCGGCGGTGGACGTCCCGGCGAGGTACGGCTCCACGATCACCACGTCCGCCGCGTCCCCGGCCGCCACCGCCCGGCGCACCGCCGCGCCGTCGAAGGGCCGCACGGTGGTCGCGTACAGCACGGTCGTGTCGAGCCCCTCCGTCGCCGCCAGTACGTTGTCCAGCATCGGCCCGACGGCGATCACCACCCCGCCGCGCCCCTCGCGCACGGTGTGGAACCCGGGTCCCGAGAGGGGCCTCGGCCGGGCGTTGCTCTGCTCGGACAGCCGCACGTAGTCGCGGCCGTCGCCGGCGGCGGCGCGCCGGATCAGCGCCTCGGCCTCGTCGGGGTGGCCCGGCA
Source organism: Streptomyces liangshanensis (assembly GCF_011694815.1). Taxonomy (NCBI): domain Bacteria; kingdom Bacillati; phylum Actinomycetota; class Actinomycetes; order Kitasatosporales; family Streptomycetaceae; genus Streptomyces; species Streptomyces liangshanensis. The sequence continues at coordinate 933,429 of NZ_CP050177.1, read as the reverse complement.
CATGGATGTGCCAGCCGTCGAGGGTGTCCATGAGCGCCACGTCGCCCGGCGACATGTGGGTGAAACCACCGGCCGGCCAGTCGTACGATCCGCCCGCGCTCACCAGCACGCCCCCCACGCCCTGGTGGCCGAAGTCCAGCTTCACCTGCTCGAACGGCCGCTCGACCAGGAAGCTCGCGAAGGTGTGCACCACCGGCCGCATCCCGGTGAGGGCGAGTCCGCCACCCACCCCGATCAGCAGTTGCTCGCGGATGCCGACGTTGATGACCCGGTCGGGATGGCGGCGCGCGGCCGGGGCGAAGCCGTCCCTGCTGATCTCGGCGAGGACCACCGCGAGCCGGGGGTGGTCGTCGAGCAGCCGGGAGGTGGTGGAGATGAACCGTTCCCGCATGGTGTCCATGGAAGTAACTCCTGATGAGCGTGGATCGTCGGTGCCAGGGATGACGGGGATGCCGGGGCTGCCGGAGGTGTCGGCGGTCATGACTTGGGCTCGACCCGCGCCACGACCGCCAGGGGGACGCCTTCGTGCGGCGCGGTGAAGGCGCCGTACAGCGCCTCGTGGTCCCTGCCGTCGACGGTCAGGACCGACCAGCCGGCGGCCTCGAAGCGCGCCGCGATCCCGCCGGGCCGGCCGTGGCTCGCGGAGCCGTTGTCGATCACGACGGTGTGGAGCTGCCCGAGCCCGGCGTGCCCGGCGAAGGCGAGGGCCTCGTGGTTGCTGCCCTCGTCCAGCTCGGCGTCACCGATCAGCACCCACACCCGGGGCCCGTCGAGGCCCTGCGCCCGCAGCCCCAGCGCGGTCCCCACGGCGAGCGGCAGCCCGTGCCCGAGCGAGCCGCTGCCGATCTCGACGCCGGGCAGCAGCGTCCCGTCGGGGTGGTGGCCGAGGGGGGAGTCGTACGAACCGAACCCGGGGAGCAGGTCCACGGCCAGGAACCCCTTCGCGGCGAGCACCGCGTAGTACGCCATCGGCCCGTGCCCCTTGGAGAGCAGGAAGCGGTCGCGGTCGCGCGCGTCGACGGTCGCGGGGGTCACCCGCAGGACGCGGTCGTAGAGGACCCAGAGCGTGTCGAGGGTGGAGGTCGCGGCGGGGCCGTGCTTCTCGTCGCCGGTCATCATGGCGAGCAGCCGGTTCAGATCCTGGTGGCCGAGGGCGGGCGCCGGGGTGCTCGTGGAGGTCTTGGTGGTCATGGGTCCACGCTGCGACGTCAACCGCACTTGAGGTCAAGCCGGACGCGCCCCGGAAAAGCGGTTCGTGACCACCGCTTCAAGTGCGGTATTGTTCTCATGCGCGTTCGGCCAGGGGAAACCCCAGGTCAGCGAGGCTCGGGACGTGGCGCAGCTTGGTAGCGCACTTGACTGGGGGTCAAGGGGTCGCAGGTTCAAATCCTGTCGTCCCGACTTGCTTATCAGCAGGTCGCAGGCGGTATCGGAGAAATCCGGTACCGCCTTTCCGTCGTTCCGGGGGACCGGTCGGGCGCCGGCCTTTCCCGCGGACGGTGGCTCGACAAGGGGAGGGATGGTGGGGGCGGTGCTCGATGTCACTGGACACATGCCCACCGAGGAGAACGGTCTCGGCGTGGGGCATCGGACCGCACGCTCGGGGATCGTACGGTGCCGGGCGATCCAGCGCTCGACGTCGTGAGCGCTGTAGACATGGAGTCCTGGCCTCCGTAGTACCCAGACGCAGCACGCTCGCGTCACACGTCGGACGGAAGGGGGCGAACACCCTCCGCCTGCGGGCCGCGGTCGCCCTGGGCGATCCGGAGTTGGACGCGCTGGCCGACCTCGAGCCCGCGGAAGCCGGCCATCTGGATGGCCGAGTAGTGGACGAAGACATCATGTCCGTTGTCGACAGCGATGAATCCGAAACCCTTATCCTTGTTGAACCATTTGACGGTGCCTTCGAGTGGTGGTGCGGAAGCCGGGTTGCGCAGGAGGAGACCCCGGGAATCGGAGCTGGTGGCCTCAAAGATTTGAATAGGACTGGCAAGACTGCGGTCGCTGATGCGAGCAGTCATGTCCCTGAGGCTGATGAACTCCGGTGCCTGGGGAATTCCTTCGGTGAGCACGCCGGCGAACTCGTTCGTGAGTGTCAACCGCGGTCGCGCGAGCCCCTGGGGAGCGGTGACCAGCGACCAGCTCCCCCGCATGTGTCGGGGGTTCAGCCACGACCATATTCTCTCTGCGTCCGACAGGTAGGCGTCGAGGATGAGAACCTTGAACCGGGCGGGACTGTCCTCCATCAGCGAAATCAGGCGCCGGACGGACAGTGCGGTGACAGCGGGCAGCTCGCGACGGGAATTGGGGAAGGCGAGAAAGGTGTCGTGGGGTGTTTCCAGCAGGTGACCCGTGAAGTGGACGAGAAGTGTGTGCTCGGCCCGCTGTAAAAGGTTCTCCAGCGAAGGGACGAGAGGCTGGGGGAAATGCTGGTTCCAGACGAGCGACACGTTGGCATCGTCGAACGGGCCGGAATCCTGGGTCCGTCCCAACGCGCGCGCCAGCACGAGCGCCTGCTCGTGGGAGCCGGGGAGGTCCGGGAACTCCTCGTATCTGTCGGCTCCGATCAGTACGGCGCGTGAACGCGCCGGTTCGAGCACGAGTCGGCTCGACGTGGACTCAGGGGTCCGGGAGGCCGCCTGCGAGGAAGGCGGGATCCGTGTGGCGTGGAGCCGGTGCTCGACGTCACCCGTGCTCCGGTACACCATGCCGATCACAGCACCATGCAGGTCGACAACTGCCGCCCCGGGCGGGGGCACGGGGTCTGCCGCTGCTGACTCCAGTACGAAGCTGTCGCCCCGCACGGACGTGACCCGATAGCGGGCCAGTACCGGAAGCGTGGGTCGAGAGGTGCGGTCCCGCCTGAGCCCGCAGACCAGGGCCCAGTCCCCCACTGTCGGGGAGGGAGCGGACGGCAGGGGCGGCTCCTGCGGGGCGCGCTCGGGTCCCACGTTCGTCAGCAGGGCCAGCACCGAATGCGCCGTCCCGGCCGCCAATTGGGCATGCCACGTGCGCGAGTCCTTCCATGGGCGACCTTCGAGGCGCAGGAGGGGGGCGACGCTGCCCGCCGGGAGCAGAGCGGCCGGCACAGCTATCTGCCCGGCTGCGAGAAGGATTCCCGAGCCCAGCTCCTCACGGTCCCGGCTGATCTTCACCAGCCGGTTCTCGGCGGCTCGGGTCAGGCTCTGGATCACGGGGGAGTGGGTGTCGGTGTGAAATGCCGCCGCGTTCCTGAGGAGCCGGGCCGCCTCGGGCAGACCTCGCTCCCGAGCGGTCCGGGCCAGGACGTCCAGTGACGACGGCTGGGCGAAGCGGGCCAGCACGGGCCAGAGTGCGTCGGGTGGGGCGAGGTCCGGTCGGTCCTGTCGATCGGCCCACTCCACGAAGTCGTTCAGCTCGTAGTGATCCCCGCCGGCCATCACCGACGGGCCGTCGGGCACCTCTGCGCAGGCATATTCCAGCGCTGTCGAAAGCCAGTCGTGCGGAGCGGCGTCCCGGTCGGAGCCGGGAGACCGGTAGATCAGTGTCGCTGCCTCCAGCAGCCGGCGTGACATCTTGGCTGTGTGTCCCAGGCGCCGGATGTCCAGCGCCGCTACGAGCAGTGTCCTGGCGAGGGAGGGAGCATTGCGGACGCGCGCGAGAGTTTCCACCTCCGCGGTCAGTGAATACACCCGTAACAAGTCGATTCGGCCGAGGGCGGATTGAAAGGACTCGGCTTGCTCCGAGTGGTCCGTTCTCAGTACATGGAAGTCCTCGGGTCTGAGTTCGCTCAGCACCAGCACGGGGCCCGGTGCGGACATCAGATTGATGAGATCGGCGGTCGTCGTGGGCGCCCTACGGTCGGACCCCAGTAGGAAGGAGTGGAGGTCGGGCACGATCACAGCCGTTCGAGGGCGCAGCCGTTGTCCCGCATCGACCAGTTCGTCCGGTGACCGCGGAGCCCACCACGTCCAGTCGTCCGGCAGGCCGGCCATGGCTCGGGTGATGGCCGTCGTCTTCCCCGACCCCGCATCGCCCAGCAGCACCGTGAACGAGCTGTGCCCGCGCTTTGCCCTAGCCAGTACCCGCCGCAATTGTTCGTCCACGTAGCGGTCGACGAGTTCGGGCATGGGCTGGAGCCCGGGCGGGGGGTCCGAGACCCAGCTTCCCGCCCCGGCAATCGGCGCGGCCGCGTCTGCCCCGGCCTCCCGAGTCGCGAACGGCGCAGCCTCCGGCACGAGCCCCCGCTCACCGGTGCCGTCCCCGACTCCGCGCCCCGCGAGGAAGTCGCCGCCGCTGGTCGCGCCGTACTCGCTGATCCCCGTGCCCATCTCGCGCCGTACCAGTTGCTGCACGGACGTGATGTCGTCCCGGCGCTGGCCGCCCAGCAGTGCTGCCCGGACCCCGGGGCGGAAGTCGAAGGGAACGCGGTCCGGGTCGGCCGTCGCCTCCTGGCCCCAGGGGGTGAAGAGGCCTCCGAGGGCGACCTCTGCCAGATGGCCGTGCTCCGCCGCGGGGAGCATTGTCTGGCGGACGAGGTTCATGACCGGGAGGCTCAAAGGTACGGCGGACAGATGTCCGGCCAGCCGTTGGGCGAGGGGGGACGCACTTGCCCTGAAGCGGCGCAGTACGTCGGTAACCTCCTCGCGGGCGGGAGCGAAGGGCTCGGCCGCCGGCGGCGCCGGCGACGACGGCGTACGGGGGAGCGCCAGGCAGGGCACCCGCGTCCACTGGCCGCTGCCGGCCACCAGCTTCGCCAGGAGCAGCACGGACGCCGGTTCGGCCTCCACCATCGGGATCGCGAGCAACTGCGCGGTGGGCCGCGGCCGTACGCTCCTGCGGCGGCTCCGTGCGGGCGCGCCCACCCGCCACGACGTGTTGGGCGACGCCGGACCGACCGAACGCAACGGCAGCGAGCGTGGCCGCACCGCGCCACGGTCCCACAGCCGGCGCGGCAGTACGTTGAGCAGTGCCACCGGACCGTGGGACGCCCACTGCCGCAGCATGCGCGCGACGTCCGCCTCGGCCCAGCCGCGCGCCACCACGTCCGTGACGACGATGACCAGACGGTGCCCCGACGGGTCGGACACCTCCTGCACGCTGCGCCGCTCACCGGTGGGAGTACGGGCCACGGACAGCGGCTCGTCGGCGTCCGGGCCGGTGCCGAGAAGGTGCCAGGTGCGTACGTCGCGGAAGATGCCTGTTTGCACGAACACTCGCCGCAGTTCGCCGACCAGGTCGTGCCAGAGCAGCATCGAGTGGTGGGCGTCCACGACGAGGGCCAGGTCCAGCCAGCGGCCCCTGCGCGGCCGCAGCACCGGCGTCGGGAGGCGCTGCTCGACGGTCCTGCGGACCGTCAGCTCCTCGTCGAGTTCGCAGTCGGTTGGGTTCCCGCCCGAGGTGTCCTTCGAACGACCCAGGGGGCGCAGAGCCCGCATCACCGCGAGCGGATCCCGGACGGACGAGGCTCGGCGGACGCGGACCAGTTCGATGCCCTGCCGCGCCGGGCCGGGCGCGTCCGTGAGATCGCCCGCGGTGTAGAACTCCTCCTCCGGCGCCGGGTCTTCCTCCTCGGGGCCCACGGCCGGGTACTCGGTCGGCGACGTCGCCTCGGGCTCGTCGAGGCCGTCCCGAGCGGAAACCGCGTCCGGGTCCGCGGCGCCACCGACGCGCGCCGCCAGCCAGAGGATGTCCGTCAGCTCCTCCGGTCCGGCGTTCGCGCCGGACTCCTCCAGTGCCCGCAGCAGCCGCTCGATCACGCCAACGGCCCTGTCAGCCGTTGCAGTACGGCGTTCAGGAAGTCCTTGCGCTCGCCCGCTCCCGACCACGCGCCGCTCAACCGCAGCTGGACGGCGTTGAGTAGTTGGTCCGTCGCCAGGTCGCCTTCCGTGCGGCGCTCGATGAAGTCGACGATCAGATCCTGGTAGCGGTCGTCCCGGGTCGTGTCGTCGAGCCTCAGCCGCTGCCGGACGATCTTCTTCAGCTTCTCCTCGCACGGCGGCTCGACGTGCAGGCGAATGCAGCGACGCAGGAAGGGTGGCGGGAAGTCGCGCTCGCCGTTGCTGGTCAGTACGACGACGGGGAACGCGTTGCACTGGACCAGTCCGCGGTCGATCCCCGCACACACCTCGGGATCGTCCTGCGTGCCCACCCTGACCCGCGGCTGACGGGCGGCGATCCGTGCCAGCTCCGGGATCTCGAAGGAACCCTCCTCGAACACGGTCAGCAGGTCGCCGGGCAGGTCGATATCGCTCTTGTCGATCTCGTCGACGAGCAGCACACGGGGGCGCTCCTGCGGCAGCAGCGCTGTGCCGAGCGGGCCAAGACGCAGGTACGGCGCGATGGCGCTGCCCGAGGAGGGGCGCCCGCCTTGCAGCCGCCGGGGCGGCGCGCTCCGGCCGGCCTTCAGGTGGCGCAGGTTCGCGTCGTGCAGACGCCCGATCGCGTCGTACTGGTAGAGCCCGTCCCGCAGGGAACTGCGGCTGGTCACCGGCCAGTGCAGGACCGGCCCGAGTTCCAGGTCCGCCGCGATGCTGTGCGCCAGTGTCGACTTGCCGACTCCGGGCTTGCCGGTGACGAGGAGCGGGCGGCGCAGGTAGATGGCCGTGTTCACGGCGTTGATCTCCGCGTCGTCCGGTACGTATCCGTCGCCGCGTTGCCAGGTGTCGGCCCAAGCAGGTCCGGCGGTGCCGGGCGGGGCGTACTCCGGGTCGGGGACGCCTCTGAACTCCCGCCACGGCGGCCGGTTCTCGTCAAGCCGGGCGCGCTTGTCCGCGACCGTGCCCGTGCCCCGGTAGATCCACCAGTCCTTGGCGGCGCTCATCGGACTTCCTCTCGTAGACGACGGTTCACGAGGACAGCGACCGCCTCAGGGGCACCCGACCGGGGTTGTCGTAGAGCAGTGCGACCGGGTGTTGATTCACCCGGGCCCGCTTGATTCCGGCGGGCAGCGATGCCACGTCGAGTGCGTGGGGAGGATCGGGGTCGAGTGCTGTACGTATGGCCGTGCCGAGCGCGGGGGAGCGGCGTCGCCAAACGGCGATCGGTATCCCGCCGTCCACCACGGCTTCCAGGACGTCTAAGACCAGTTCCTCGGTCACGTCGGCCAGCACGCAGACCGGGGACGCGTTCAGTTGCAGCTCGTCCGTCAGGTTGCCGGACACATCGCGGTCCGTGATGTCCCGCACGGCGTCGGGATGCAGGCCGCCGTGAGTCTCGTACCACTGCCACTTGGCCAGCCAGAGTTCGAGATCCTCGCGTTCCTCGGGGCAGCGCAGCACGACCTCGTAGCGGCAGCCGAGCTGGACGGCCCGCTCACCGCGCCCTTTGCGCGCAGGGCGCGGCACCGCCCAGGTCTCGAACGGCACATCCAACAGGTCGAACGGAACGTGGAACTCGATCCGCGCAGGCTTTGTCGCTTCGGTCAGGAGGTGATCGGTGAGTACCTTCCGTACGGCTTCCAGGTCCATGGGGTTCGGAAAGTCGCCCACGTAGTCCCAGCCCCCCTGGAACGACCAGAGTTGCAGTCGGTAGGAGTTGTCGTCCTCCTCGGTCAACCGCACGTGCAGCGCGGTGGGCTCGACCGGGCGAGAGGGCGGAGCGGGAACGGGATCCGCCCCGAGGCGTTCACGCGTACGTTCCACCCATCCGTTCGCGGCCACGACCCAGGGAGAGGGCGCGGCGCGGGATGCCAGGTGCTTGACGAACGGCAGAGCGAGCGGAACGGCACGGCTGATGCCCTGCCGGTCGTCGAGATCACGCACGATCTCCACCAGGTCCGCCGACGGCAACCTGTGATCCATCGGCGGGGCGCAGCCCGTCACCTCGAAGGCCCAGCGGTACGCCGCGTAGGTGTCAGGCGGTAACTCCGTTCCCTCGTATATCACTTGCCCCAGTTCCGTCCAGGCCACCTGGTCGAGGACAAGGCCGCCGGTCGGCCCACTCGCCCTACCGCCGTCCACCCAGGCGTCCCCGTGGAGAGAGGAACCGTCCCAGCCCAGAGCGATGTCGAACTGCGGATGTTGCCAGGCCGTGCCGTTCGCGCGCATGACGGTGAAGTCAGCCTGCACGTCCCTGGCGATGTCGGCCAGTTCGAGCGTCGCCAGTTCGAGCGTTCGGCCCTCCAGACGTCTGAGGAGGGTATCCGTGAACTGGCCCGCCTGGACGGTGTTCTTCGCGGGCTCACCGACCCGGGACGCGTAGAGCGTGAACTGCATGCGCCGGGTGGGGGCGCCCGCCGGATAGTTCACCTGGGGGAACTTCCCTGTGAGCCGTCCGATGTCGAGCCGGCAGGCATCACCCACGGTGACGGTACGGCGGAAGCGCCCCGCCGCGATCTCGTCGGACTTCCACCGGCGCAGGGCCGAGCTGAGATTGAGGTGAGCGAAGAGACCAGCGGTGGCGTCGGCGTACGGCAGCAGCAGATCGTGGCGGCGGTCCAGGAAGCCGTGTCCGGCCCAGTAGATCCACAGCAGGTCACCGTCGCACTGGGGGAGGTCCGTGAAGAGCGCCTCCTCGACGTTCTTCTGTGTCGCGGGCTTGGCCAGCCCCTCGACCCCGGCGCCGGCCAGGGGCGACAGCAGAAGGCGTACGTTGCTCTTCGGTACGCCGGTGCCGGTGAGCCAATCGGCGAAGCGGACGGCGTCGCGGGCCGGGCCGGGGAGATTCAGCCGGGCGTTGATCTCGTAGGACTCGACGCCCACCACGAGCGCGAAGGTCCGTTCCGGTGTGATCCGCGGCTCGGCAGCTGGGGAGCCGTCCGTCACCGCAGTGCCTCCGCGATGCGCTCGAAGACCGAGGGGAGCTTCCAGTAGGCACTGTGCGAGACGGGGAACGGCATTCCGCTACGGACCTCGTGGTCGGTGATCCGGCCGTCGCCCGGGAAGACCGGTTCGGCGAGGTACGAGAGGACATCCCGACGGTCGTAGATGTTGAGCCAGCGCGGGAAGTCGGCGGGCAGCCGGTCGCCGGGCTCCAGGCCGGCCAGGGCGCCGAGTTCGTGCAGGAAGGGGGCCTGGGAGCCGACGGTGACCAACAGGCGCACAGGCAAGGGAGATTGACGTCGGGCGGCCAGGGCGAGGGTGTCCACGAGGGCGATACCGCCGAGGCTGTGGCCGATGACGACCGGGGGCTCCGGGCTGTTGCCGATCACCCGCTCCAGGTGGGCGCGCAGATGCTGCCCTCGTGCCTGGTAGCGCAGGATGTCACCGATCTCGGATGCCTTCTCGGAGGTGACCTCGCCCCGCTTGCGGTCCAGAAAGGATTGGGTGGCCACGCGTTGTGCCAGCCGGGACAGGACGCTCGCCGTGCGCGTCAGCATGCCCCGGGCGGTCCCGCCGAGCCGCCCGCTCAGCAAGTCGACGAGCCGGTCCCGTTCCGCGTCGGTGCACAGGGCGGTGTCGCGGGCCTCGGCGAGCATCACGGCCACCAGGGCCCGGCCGGTGTGAACCCTGAGTTCGGCGGCGGCCGCGTCGTCCTCGGCGACGAGGCACGCGGCATGGAACTCGTCGGAGCGCTCCGCCGTCCGCAGCGCGTTCCGGTAGCCGTCGGCCAGACCGGTCTCCCGTAACAGCACGGCGAGTTCGTCGTCCGGTGCCAGGACACCGGGCAGGGCGCGCAGGGCGTTGCCCACGTTCTCGCCGGGCGACGGCGCCCCCAGCAGCCCGAATCCGTCGTCCTGGGCCTCGGTGCCGAGTTTGGCCAGAACCCTCAGCTCGCACAGCGGATCGGTGAGGAGCAGCAGCCACTCGGCGGTCTCGGGATCCGCCTCCGGCCCTGGGTGGGGCCTCATGCCGGGAACCGATGCGCCGCCCGCGCTGAGCTCCGCACCGAACTCCGCGCCCCAGTAGCAGCGTTCGACCTCGGCCTCCGGGATTTCCCTCAGTAGTCCGGCCTCGACCAGCGCGAACAGTTCCTCGAACCGTTCCCGGCGGACACCGGTCCCATGGACAAAGACGAACCTCATGCGTCCCCCCGACCCAGACGTGCCTGTTCCCCCATGAGAATAGTTCGTCGGCACAGTCGGAGGGGGTGCCTCTATGTCTTTCGTCAAGGTTCCTGTGTCCGAGATTCGTACACAAGGTGCCTCGCGAAGCACGGCGAATCAGGACGCCGGTGGGTTGGCGGGGGCGAGGTGGGCGGCGGTGGGGAAGTTGGTGCCGTCGCCGACGGCGACGAGCAGGACTGCGCCGGTCCCGACATCGATGGGAACTGGTGACAGGACCGGCCCCGGAACGACGACGGTCTGCTCGTCGAGTGCGTCGAATATGACGTCGATCAGTCGCTGTGCCATGCACGGGGCCTTGGGCCCGGCGATGCGAGTCAGGAACTCACTGACGGCGGACTCCGTCCGTACCGCGGTCTCGTGCGGTGGCGGGCCGACAGCCGACACCCCGGGGCAACCTTGGTCGCCGTCGGGCAGTCGTGAATGTTGTCGGCGAAAGCCGTCTACGCGGTCCCGGGTGTCGACCGGGACGAGCCGTTGCTGGAGCTCATGCGTCTCCTCGCGGAGCGGTGTCGCTCTTCCCCAGCCGAGGGGTTTGTGGGGCGTGAGGAAGCCGCCCTCATGGCCCGGTGACAACGGGTCCTGTCTCATTCAACGGTCTCGGGCAGCAGGCGCATCGCTGACAGCCAGACCGTCAGGGGGTTCACCCGGTCGGGGAACAGCTCGACCGTCCGGTCGAAGTACTCACGCCGACTGGGCCGACCGGCCAGGACGGTTTCCGTAGCGTCCAGGTAGAGGCGGGTCTCGGCGATGTCGGACGGGTGGTTGCCCCGGGACTTGTCCTGATGGCCCGACACCACATTGGCAGGGGCAAGTGATTCGACTACGTTCAAGGCGTGCCGCCAGGCGTCGAGTCCGCCGTTCGCAGCTTCCGCGAGGTACAGGTGAACGTTGTTGTAGACCACGTCGCCGGCGGCGACCAGCCCGATCGAGGGGACGTGCAGGACGGTGGTGTTGTCCGTGTCGCTGTGGCCTGCCCGGACCGCGTGCAGTGTGTGGCCGTCGACCTGGAACCCGTCCTCCGGCACGGTCACCGCCTCGAAGGTCGTGGCCGGGATCTGGCCGGGGAAGAGCGCCGGCCAGATCCCGGTCGCCTGCCCGTCCGGCGCTGTCGTGCGGATCGCGTCGATCGTGGTCTGTGTGGCGTAGACCGTGACGCCGGGGAAACGGTCGACGAGCGGCTGGGTCCCGAGCCAGTGGTCGGCGTGTCCGTGGGTGAGGTAGATGGCGGTCAGCCGCTTGCCGAAGCTCTCGATCCAGTCGCCGAGTTCGACCGCCTGGCCGAGTGTGATTGGCGGGTCGACCAGCGCGGCCTCGGTGGGTCCGTGGATGAGGGTGTGGGCCAGCGGTGACCAGGCCCCCTCCGAACCGTCCGGCAGGGTCAGCGCCGCTGTGGCGACGGGTGCCATGCCCGACACATGGACATCGTAACGCAGAGTGCTCATGGTGGAACTCCCGGTCCGTTGTTGGTCGGTACTCCGTGACCTAACCATACGCCCGATGGTCCTGTCGGTATGTGCGGGCGTAAAGTGGTTAGCGCGCGGGGAGATCCAGGCGACTGGCCCTAGGAGGGCTTGGAACCGGCGGGATGTGCTGGACTCCGACCTATGTCGGCCTTGCAGTCGACATAGGTGTGGTGAATATGATTGCGTCACGGACATGCGAGGAGAGGGGTAGGCGATGTCATCGTTCACGGACAACCTGGCGGAGGACGTCACCCTTGAGGGATCGGTCATGAACGCCGTGCTCAAGGGTCGTGAGGCCGTACTGGCCCAGTTGGCGGTCGTCAGCCAGTTCTACAGCGATCGTGTCGACCACTTCAGCTTCGACGCGGGTGAATATCACGTCGAGGAGTACGAGGCGGTGGTGGCCGGGCGGCCGATCAAGGCCACCGCGACGATGCGCCGTAACGCCGATGGCAAGATCGACGCGGTGGTCGTGAACCACCGTCCGCTGTCCGCGGCGCTCACGTTCTCCCGCCTGCTCGCCGAGTCCGCGATCGGCGCGCAGTCGGACCCCGACCGCTTCTACCGTCCCGAAGGGCAGGCGTACCAGGACCTGCTGGCCTATACGGACGAGCAGAACGCGTCGGGCGCGAACGCGTAGTGCTCCAGGGAACCAGGTCGCCGACGTTCGCGGCGTAGGCGGGGGCCCACATCACTCCCGGGGACCCGACCGCGGCCTTCTCGATGTGCTGGGGGTGCGCGGCCATGTAGTGGGCCACCAGTGCGCCGCCCCAGGAGTTGCCGACCGGCAAGCACGGCCGGCGCGGCTTCGAGTCCGTCGTCCAGGGCCGGGGGTCGGATGTCGCGTACCGGCTCCCTCAACTCCCGTACCACCCCGGTCATGCCATTTCTGCGCACGCTCAAGAAGGAGTCCCAGCGCGACGATCCGCGTCTGCGCGTCGCCACGACCGTCGGGTCCGTGTGCGCGTGGACCAGCCACACCGGCCGCTCCGGGACGACTCCGTGGGAACTGCTCAGCAGCAACGTAGCTCCAGCTCCATTAGTTGCGTCACGCTGGAGAGAGATGCGAGCTTGCAGCCGCCATGGTCGCCGCATCGACAGAGGTACTGGGGTTAAGATGGCGTCACCGAGGCGGCGAGTACGGAGGCGTGATGAAGGTGGCGAACCGAACGGTGGGACGCTTCAATCTGGTACCTGCCCCCGCCGGGCTGCGGCTGGCCCAGGACCTGGTGAACACGACGCTCCGCGAAAGAGCCGGAGACCCCGGCTCCGACCACCTCGCCGACAGCGAGGCAGCTCAGGCCTGGTTGGGGCGGGCCCTCGCTGACTGGGCGGACGCGACGGGCTCGCCGGTCCCCGAGGTGGAGCTGGAGAGATCCGATCTCGCGAGGCTCGGAGAACTACGCGAGGGACTGCGCGAACGCATCCGGGCGAGCGCCACCAGCACGAGCGCCGGCGGCGCGACCACCGACAGGTCGTACAGCCGCAGCGCGGGCGACGGCAGCGGAAACCTCGCCCTGTCCGCAGAACCCGGCTTCCTGGAGCGGGCCGCCGATGTCCGGCTCACCATCGCCTCGGACGGCCGCGTGTCGTACCGGCCGCTGGGTGTCGGCGCCTCTGCCGTCGCCGGGCTCATCGCGGTGGAGATCCTGTTGGCGCAGACGGCCGGCACCTGGGGCCGTCTCAAGACGTGCGCCCGGCCCGAATGCGGCGCCTGCTTCTACGACTCCTCCCCGAACCGATCCCGCGCCTGGCACAACACCAAGACCTGCGGAAACCTCAGCAATCTCCGGGCCTCCCGCGCGCGCAAGCGCTCCGCCAAGGCGCCGGACCTGCCTTAAGGGCGCCTTGGACTGGGAATACGCTGTGGTCGCGGTGGTGGTTGTAGCCGACCCCGGCGGACCACCCAGACGCGCACCTCGCCCGTTTGACGTAAGCACTTCCATGGTGCTTACGTTGTTCTTGTAGGTGAGTGAATCACAATCTGGCCGAAGATGTCACTTGTACCAGGACCTGCTGGACTACGCAGACAAGCGAAACGCCATGTAACCGCAGCCCGCATGGCTATGTCAGACATCCCTCTCCCCGGAGAGGTCGAGGTGACCTATATGACCTATATGAAGACTTTCGACTTCATCGTCGTAGGCGGCGGCACGGCAGGTTGTGTACTGGCCGCGCGATTGTCCGAGAGCGGCGCGGCGCATGTGCTGCTCCTGGAAGCCGGCGGGCAGCCCACGGACGCTGTGAGTGATCCCGCGGCGTGGACTCGGAGCTTGCAGGGGAGCAGCCTCGACTGGGCTGGTTCAACGGTGGTCCAGGCCTCGACAGGCACCAGCGTTCCCTGGCCGCGGGGTCGCGTCCTCGGGGGTTCTTCCGCCATCAACGGGATGTGTTTCATCCGGGGACACCGCGCCAGCTATGACGCCTGGCCGGACGCGGGCGCGGAAGGCTGGGGGTTCGACGACCTTCTGCCGTTCATGCGCCGCAGCGAGCGGACGACCGGCCGGGATCCCGCCGTACGGGGCACAGAGGGACCTCTGACCGTAGGACCCGCGCCATCCCATCTTCCGCTGGCCGAAGCGGCGCTCCTCGCCGCCGAGGAGGCCGGCTACCCGAGGGTGGCCGACATCAACAGCGGGCTGGAGACCGGCTTCGGCTGGTCGGACCTGAACATCGTGCAAGGGCGTAGGCAGAGCGCCGCGGACGCGTATCTCTTCCCGGCACTCAACAGGCCGAATCTGGAGGTTGTCACCGGAGCGGTGGCGCGGCGTGTACTGCTGGAGGGCGAGCGCTGCGCCGGAGTCGAGTACGGCGTGGGCACCGAGGTCCTCCAGGCCCGGTGCCGAGGAGAAGTGGTACTCAGCGCGGGTACGGTCGGCTCCGCCCAGTTGCTGATGCTGTCCGGCATCGGACCCGCACCCCATCTGCGCGGAGTCGGTATCACTCCGGTCCTGGACCTGCCCGGGGTCGGCGAGAACCTTCAGGACCATCCCCGGTCGACGGTGGTCTACAGCGCGGCGTCACCCATTCCGGCGACGGACGCGAACCATGCCGAGGTGATCGGTCTGATCCACAGCGACGAGTCCGCGGGAGCACCGGATCTCCAGGTCCAGTTGGTGGAGATTCCCTACTTCGCGCCGCCGCTGCCACCCGACCTCCCCATCCCCGGCCAGGGCTACTCCATCGCCTTCTCCGTGGTCACCCCGCGCAGCCGAGGCCGGATCCGGCTGGCCACCAACGGACCTACGACACCCCCGTTCCTCGACCCCAACTACTACAGCCACCCGCACGACCTGACCGTGATGACCGCCGGCCTGCGCGTCGCGAGGGCCATCGGGACGTCCCGGGCTCTGGCGCCCTGGCGCTACGAGGAATCGCTACCGGGACCCGGCGTGCAGGGCACGGAACACGTCCACGACTACCTGCGGAAGAGCCTGCGTACGTACTCCCACCAGGTGGGTACCTGCCGTATGGGCACCGATGACATGGCCGTCGTCGACACAGCACTACGGGTCCGCGGCATCGAAGCGCTCCGAGTGATCGACGCCTCCGTCATGCCCACCATCGTCTCCGCCAACACCAACGCGACCGTCTACGCCATCGCCGAACGTGGTGCGTCGATCCTCATGGGTGAGTGAGGATCAGGAGGCCGGCGTTGTTTACGGGTTACGGTTCCGGCCCAACTGCCGTGGCGCTGTGACTGTCCGTCAGGTGAGGAGACGCGCGTCCGCAGAGGCCGGAGGCTGCGCGACCGAACATCTGCCTCTTGAGCATCTTGATGCGGTCGACGTGTCCTTCGACGACACCTCGCTCAGCCCGACCGACAGCGAGGCACACCAGGGCTCCGAGGTCCGTGCACCGCGCAACCTGCTTGTTCTGTGCTGGTGTTGATTCGTCTGGTCGGTCAAGGCGGGGGGCGGGGTGTGCCGTCGGCCCGGTGGTATGCGCCGGGAGGGATGCCGTAGGTGCGGGTGAACCACCTGGAGAGGTGGGCCTGGTCGGCGAAGCCCGCGGATGCCGCCGCCGCGGACGGTGCCAGACCCGCCGCCAGCAGGCTTCGGGCGCGGCGCAGCCGCAGGTCGCGTTGGTAGTCGCTGGGGGCGAGGCCGTACGCGGCGTGGAAGCCGCGGTAGAGGGCGTAGCGGCTGCATCCCGCGGCCGCGGCGAGTTCGTCGGCGCCGACGTTCTCGGTGAAGCGTTCCTCAAGGAGGGCGCGGGCGCGGGTGGCGGCAGTGCCGGCCCGGCCGTGCTCCTGGGCGCGGCGGGCGGGGCCCGCGGTGGCGTGGCCGGTCATGCCGATCACGGCCGCGGTGAGCCGCTCGTCGACGACGAGCCGGGGTTCGCGGTCCACGATCGCCCGGTGCAGGCGGACCAGGGTGCGTGCCAGGGCGGGATCGTTCACGACGGGCCGGGAGAAGAGCGGCAGCCCCGCCCTGGCCCCGGCGGTGTCCGCGAGCACGTCCCGGACGAGGTGTTCGGGGATGTGCAGCATGCGGTAGCGGTAGCCGCCGTCCGCTGCGGCGTACCCGTCGTGGGGGTCGTCGGGGTTGAAGGCCATGACGTGCCCCTGGGCACTCGTCGCGCGTTCACCCCGGCAGAGGAAGGACTGCGCCCCCTGGTCGGTGACCCCGAACGCGTAGGTGTCGTGGGAGTGTGTCGGGTACGCGAAGTGATGGAAGCGCGCCCCCATCGCCTCCAGCCCCAGGCCGTCCACCCGCCAGTAGGCGGCTCGCTCGGCGGGGACGGACGACATGTCTCCAGTGTGCGCACCAGCGTTCAAGACTTCCAGCCTCCCGGGCCGCAGGCTGGGGCGCGCACCCGTCAGTACGTACCTCAGGAGCACCCGCCATGAATGGATCCGCCGTGTCCCGGGCGGCCCGGACCGAAGAGGTGAGGGTCGCCCTCTACGCGCACTTCGCCCGTACCGGCGCCGCCCCCACCCCCCAGGACCTGGCCGGCGCGGCCGGTGTCACGCCCGGCGAGGCCCGCCGGGCGCTGGAGGACCTCCACGCGCACCGCGACGTGGTCCTCGACCCCGAGGATCACGACCGAGTCGTCATGGCGCACCCTTTCGCGACCGTCCCGCTCGGCTTCTCCGTCATGGGCCGGGACACCCTGTGGTGGGGAGGGTGCGCGTGGGACTCCTTCGCCCTTCCCCACCTCCTCACGGGAGAACCCGACGTCCTGGTCGCCACCCGCTGCCCCGCCTGCGACACCCCCCACGCCTGGGTGGTCGGCCGCCAAGCACCGCCGGAGGGCGTACAGGTGGCACACTTCCTCACCCCCG
This sequence comes from Streptomyces liangshanensis, assembly GCF_011694815.1. Classification (NCBI taxonomy): domain Bacteria; kingdom Bacillati; phylum Actinomycetota; class Actinomycetes; order Kitasatosporales; family Streptomycetaceae; genus Streptomyces; species Streptomyces liangshanensis. Next base: position 916,694 of record NZ_CP050177.1, on the reverse strand, counting down.
CCGCCCATATCTGGGACGACGTCGTCCACAGCTGCGCCCACCAGCGCCTGTTCTGCTCACCCGACTGCGTCGACTCCTGGCTGGAGGCCACGGGGCGGCCCCGCGGTTACGTGATGGACCTGCCCACTCTCTGGCGACTCGCCCGCGGCTGGTACGCCGGACGCATGGAACGCGGGTACGTCCGCCGCGACCCCGTCTCGGCCGCGGCCTACTTCGCCGAGGTCGGGTTGCACGGGCCCTTCTGGGGACTGCCCGACTGAAGGTATTCGCCAGGCAGGTCCCGCGGCGTCACGGTCTACGCCACACACCACGATCGACGCGATCCGCGCGACCACCCCGGACGCGTCCTTCGGGGGCCCTGATGCGCCAGGTCGGGCGTCCGCTCCCACCGGCGGGCTCGAATCTCCGGCTCAGACGCCGTAATGCCAGGTCGTGAGCATGTACGCGCCGTACCAGCAGCCGAAAGCCGAAGTCAGGAGCAGGACGGTGACCACCGTGCTCGTCCGCGCACGGGCGAGCCCCGACGCGATGGGGAGCAGAAAGATCACGCAGGGAATCAGCAGCCGAAGTTTCGAGTGGTAGTAGTTGCTCTGTCCGAAGGTGAGGACGAGCACGCCCATTCCGTGGACGAGCAGGGGCGGCCAGGTGGTGTGCTGCCAACAGGCGAGAAGCGCGGCGGCGGTGAGGGAAAGGAGAAGGACTGCCGTGCTGACGGCTATCCACTGATCAGCCTTGCTCAGGGCGTACCCGAGGTAGCGGCCGAAGGACGCGCCGTCGTCCCAGCGCGTGCCCCAGCCGGCCCGCTGTATCACGAACCACGCGTCCGGACGGCCGACCCGGTGTCCTACCCACCACAGGTACGACGGAGTGCCGGCGCACGCCAGCCCCACGGCGGCAACGGGCCGCCACATCAGTCGGCGTGCCTGGACGAGATGCATGACCGCGGCGGTGACCAAAGCAGCTGCGACGGCCACGGCGGCCGGCCGGGTGAGGCCCGCGAGCAGGGCCAGAACACCCGCCGTGAGCCACGCCTTCCGGTGGGCGGCCAGGAGTGCGCCGATGGCCAGGGCGAGGAACAACGACTCGCTGTACGCCATGAAGAAAGCGATGGACATGGGCTGTGCCGCGGTCAGGAGAACGAGGGCGATCGTGGCCGCACGTTGTCCGTGGAGCCGGGTCAGCAGCAGGTGGACCATGAAGAGGGCCGCGACCAGGGCGAGGTGGGCGGCCACGATCGTGGCGGTGTCCTGGTCCAGGCCGGTCAAGCGGTGAACGGTGCGGGCCAGCGCCGGAAACAGGGGGAAGAACGCCAGGTTGTTACCGGTCAGGCGGCCGTCAGGGGTGTAGGTGAAGGCGTCGGGATAGCCCTTGGCCGCGATCATGGAATACCACTGCCCGTCCCAGGCGAGGAGCCGGTCCCGGATTCCCGCACCGCCGGGCGGTCTCATCACGGCGAGGGCCACCAGGTGAAGCGTCGCGGCCCCGGCGTACACCACCATCACGGGCCAGAGGTGACGACGGGCCCGGCGAAGATGCGTGCGGGACGGACGGACGGCTGAGTCCGCGAGGCGGCGAACGAACTGGGCCTGCCGAGGGAGCGGTACGGTCGCCACCGTCGCGGAACCGCACGCGACCGACTCCGCTTCTTCGGTGCTGATCGGAGTCACCGGTTCGGCGCCGATCGCCGTACGTACGGGACGAGTGTGTACGGGGCGGCTCGGGTGGCGCCGCCCACGTGCGAGGGTTCTCGGGCCGTCGGGTCCTCCGAGCTTCCACGACTGGGTGTTTCCGTCGACATCGAGTCCCCCGCGGTCCCGCTTCGCGGTGAGGCCGGCGTCGGGGGAAGGGAATCGGCCGGAACCGAGGGCGAGGTGACAGAGGGCGTGGTGGCGGGCACAGCCGGGTCGGGAGCACCGCTCGCCAGGAGGACCGCAGCCACTACGGCACCGGTCAGTCCAAGAACACTCGCACCCGCGGCGACAGCCCTGTTCCGACGGCGACGGCGTCCCGCCTTCATGATCACCCGCACGTCGGCGGGAGCCGCGTGCCGGGCGGCCGCTCTCGCGGCCGCGCGCAGGGACTTCTCCACCGCGTCATCGGCGTCGGTCACTTCGGTCCTCCCGGTTCGAGTGTTCGGCGAGCGAGCCGGCGAGCGCTGCCCGAGCTCTCGAAAGATGCGTCTTCACAGTCCCGACGGCCATCCCGGTCTCGGCGGCGATCTGCTCGACCGGCAGGTCGCACACGTAGAACAGCGCGGCGCACAGACGCTGGCGCGTCGGGAGCGAGCGAAGGGCGGTGGCCAGATCGACCGCGGCCGTCCCGGGTTCAGGCACTGTGGTCATGTCGGCGCGCCTGATCCAGGCGTGACGCCCCCCGCGTACCCGTCGCCATCGGCTGACCGCCAGCCTCCACGCCACCGTCCGTATCCACGCCTCGGGCGCCTTGTCGACCGAGAGGTGCCGGTGATCGCCCCAGGCGCGTACGAAAGCCTCGTGAACCACGTCCTGGGCCTCGTGCAGATCTCCCGTCATCACGTACAACTGTCCGATGAGCCGATTGACCGAGTGGGCGTAGAACTCGGTGAACTCCTCCTCAGTCAACAGTGGCTCCTCGCAGCAAGTTCGATTTCTGTTACCTCTACGCGCCGGGGGATCCAACCGGTTGACACGTGAGACGCGGATCACATGCACAGCGGCGTCCCGGCGTCGGCGGGGGTTTCGTCGCCTGTCCAGTCACCCGGCTCACTCGGCTCATTCGGCCACTTTCCTCACCGCGCGTGGAGTTCGACCACGGTGATGTCTGGCGGTGCCCCCACCCGCATGGGCGGTAGCGAGGCTCCCGCTCCCCGGGACACGTAGAGCTGAGTGCCGCCGATGGTGGCCAGTCCCGCCGTGACCGGCTGCGAGAGGGGGACCAGGAGGTTCCCGGGGAAGAACGCTCCGCCGTGCGTGTGGCCGGACAGTTGCAGGTCCACCCCGTGACGAGCCGCCTGATGGACCTGGGCGGGCTGGTGGGCCAGGAGGACAACAGGACGGGAGGAGTCCCGGCCGCCGAGTGCCCGGTCGTAGTCCGGGGCGTCGTGCTCCCGTTCGCCTTCCACGTCCGTGACGCCGGCGAGGTCGATGACACCGGAGCGGTGCTCGATGGGTGTGCGTGTGTTGCGCAGCGTCGTCACGCCGAAGCCGGCGAGCGCGCCGATCCAGGCGTCGACGTCGTGACGGTAGTCGTGGTTGCCGGTGACGAAGTAGGCGCCGTGGGTGGAGTTCAGCCGTGCCAGTGGCTCTGCGTGGGGGCCGAGGTCATCGGCCCTGCCGTCGGACAGATCGCCGACGATCGCGACCAGGTGGGGAGACGTGTCATTGATCATGCGGACCAGGCGTGCGGTGTGGTCACGGCCGAAGAAGGGACCGAGATGGAGATCGCTCGCCATGGTGATGCGCAGGCCGGTGAGCGAGGGGTGGAGCCGGCGCAGCCCCACGCGTACGGTCCTGACGTCGGGCGGTCCTAGTCCGCGCCGGAAACCGTAACCGGTCGTGGCGACGGCGGTGCCGGTGGCGAGCAGCGCCACCGAACGGGCCAGCAGTGTGCGCCGGTCGGCGGCCCACGACGGGCCGGGGACGGAGGCCGGCGCAGTCGATTCGGACCGCACCGGGCGGGCCGCGCCGCCGGTCCCGTTCCGGCGGGCGCTTTGTGACGTGGCCGGGTTTCCGCTCGCACGCCGGCCGAGCGTCCGGGTGAGGACGCGTCGCGGGATCTCCAGCACCGCCAGGATCATCAGGAGGTAGGCGGCGCAGCCCACCCAGGCGAACGCGGGCCAGGTGAGCCAGGCGATCGTGGTGGGATCGGCGTACTGGGCCGCCACCACACCGGTGGGAACGAGCAGGGTGAGCACGACGCCTGTCGCCCGCCCGGCACCGCGCCACCGGGCCGAGGCGGTGACGTCCCTGACCAGCCGGAGGTACAGGTACCGGTGGGCGACGGCCGCTATGAGCAGGCTCGCGGCCGCGATGACGCCCTGTTGGGCTGTGTCGCTCATGCCGCCTCCGTGGTGTGGGTGTCCGGGCCTTCGAGGCTCAGGGCATCGGTGTTCAGCGGGATCTCCTGGATCAGGCGGGGTGAACGAGGCCGACGTCGTAGGCGAAGATGACGGCCTGGACGCGGTCGCGGGCGTTGATCTTGGCGAGAACGCGGCTGACATGGGACTTGACGGTGGACTCGGCCAGATGGAGGTGTACGGCGATCTCCGGGTTCGTCCTGCCTGTGGCGACCGCCGAGAGCACTTCGCGTTCGCGGTGCGTGAGGTTCTCCAACTGGTCTCGCTGGCGGGGCGTGAGCTCGAGAGGGTGGGACAACTGCCCCGAGTTCAGCTCGGCGTGACGTGCGGTGAACGCGTCGATGAGCCTGCGGGTGAGTCCGGGGGAGACCACTGAGTCCCCAGCGGCCACCGTTTTGATGCCCACCACGAGTTCCTCGGGGCGGGCGTCCTTGAGGAAGAAGCCGGCGGCGCCGGCGCGCAGGGCTTCGTAGGCGTACTCGTCGAGGTCGAAGGTGGTCAGCACCAGGACACGGGAACGGCCGCCCGAGTCGACGATGTGGCGGGTGGCCTCGATGCCGTTCATGCCCGGCATGCGGATGTCCATGAGGACGACATCGGGGCGGAGTTCGGCGGTCATCCGGACGGCGTCGTGACCCTGCGCCGCTTCACCGACGACGGTCATGTCGGGCTGGGCCTCCAACAGCATGCGGAAACCGAGGCGTTGCAGTGTCTGGTCGTCGACGATGAGGACGGTGGTCATGCGGGGAGGTTCTCCGTGGAAGGGGCCGGGATCGTGCGGGGCAGGGTGAGGACGGTGTCGACGCTCCAACCGCCGCCCTCGGTGGGGCCGGCGGTGATGCGTCCCTGATAGAGGGCGGCGCGTTCCCGCATCCCGAGCAGACCTTGACCGCCGCCGCTCCCCTCGAACCGCGCGGGTGCGGAGCGCGGGGGACCGGTGTCCTCGACGGTCACACGTACGGTGTCCGTGCGGGCGAGGAGGCTGACGGTGACGACGGTGTCCGGCGCGGCGTGCTTGAGGGTGTTGGTCAGCGCCTCCTGGACGATGCGGTAGACGGTGAGTTGCAGTCCCGGGGTCAGTCGGGCGAGTTCTCCCTCGGTGTGCCGGGTGGCGGTCGGGCCCGCGGCCCTGACGCGGTCCAGCAGGCTGTCGAGGTCGGCCAGACCCGGCTGAGGGGTGAGAGGAGTGGCGCCGTCGTGCGGTCCCTGCCGCTCGTCCATGACGGTGAGCAGGCGCCGTAGCTCGGCCAGTGCGCCACGACCGCTGTCGGCGATGATGCGCAACGTGTCCGCCGACCGGTCCGGTTGGGTTCTGGCCAGGGCCGCGGCCCCGTCGGCGAGGCCGATGATGACGGCGAGCGTGTGGCCCAGTACGTCGTGCATCTCGCGGGAGACCCGGGCGCGTTCGTGCGTGGCGGCGAGTCGCGCCTGTTGGTTCCGCTCGGTTTCCAGAGCGACGATGTACGCCTTCGCGAGGCGGCCGGTGATGGCGATGCCGGCGCACGCGGTCACGGCCAGCATCGCCAGTACGGTCACCATCTCCGGTCGTTTCGCGTGCTGGAGGTGCCCGCTGTTCCAGAAGACGGAGGCCCAGAGCACGAGTTGGGTTGCGGTGATCGCGCAGGCCGTGGCCAGCTGGCGGGGAGTGCCGTACCGGCCCACGTTGTAGAGCGCCACGATGCGCGCGGCATCGGCACCGTTGAGGATGTTCAACTGCAAGGCGGCGACCGAGGCGAGGGTGGTGACGGCGAACACGAGCCCGGGTCGTTTCTCGCGCCACAGCAGTGGCAGCGTGAAGGCGAGGGTGAGGGCGAGCTCGGCCGGAAGGTGGGCGCGGTTGGTGGGATTGAGCAGCGAGGGCAGTCCGAGTGCGGCGCAGAAGACCGGTACGGCCCACCGGCGCAGCTGGGGGTGGGCCTGATCGGTCACGCGCCAGGTGACCAGGCCGGTGATGATGGAGACGGTGACGCGCTGGCCCGGGTCGCTCGTCAGGGCTCGGGGCAACCGGGAGGCGCGGGGGTCGTCGGTTTCCGAGGGGGTGGCTGTGCTCGGTGTTGTCATGGTGAGGCGCCCTTCGTCTCCGGGCATCGGACTGCCGGCCCGCCCGCCGGCCGCGGGGAATCGGGTCGGCGGGCGGGCGTCGGCCATGGGCGTGTTGTGTGGGCGCGTGAGGCGAGCGGGTGATGCGCGCGGGTGGTGCGCCGTCCTATCCGACCGGTGTGGCGGTGGGTTCGTGGGGGCTCCGGGCCGGGGTACCCGCGTCCTCGTCGCGCGCCGCCAGGGTGTCGCGCAGCTTCTGGCCTTCGACGTCGACGTCGGGCAGGACGCGGTCGAGCCAGGCGGGCAGGGCCCAGGCGCGGTGGCCGAGCAGGGTCATCAGGGCGGGGACGATCGTCATGCGGACCACGAAGGCGTCGAAGAGGACGGCGGAGGCGAGCCCCATGCCGATCGACTTGACCAGGGCCACGTCGTCGAGGAGGAAGCCCCCGAACACGGAGATCATGATGACGGCGGCGGCCGTGACCACGCGGGCGTTGTGCCGGAAGCCGGCGAGGATCGCCTCCGTGGGGGTGGCGCCGTGGACGTACTCCTCTCTCATCCGGGAAACGAGGAAGACCTCGTAATCCATGGCGAGTCCGAAGACGACACCGATCAGCAGGATCGGCAGGAGGCTGACGACGGGGGCGGTCTCGTCGACGCCGAACAGGCCCTTCAGCCAACCCCATTGGAAGACGGCGACCAGGACGCCGAGGGTGGCGGCCACGCTGAGGAGGAAGCCGAGGGCCGCCTTGACGGGAATCAGGACCGACCGGAACACCAGGAGCAGGAGAAGCAGGGCGAGGCCGACGACGACGGCGAGGTAGGGGACCATGGCGTCGCCGAGCTTGCCGGAGACGTCGATGTTGACGGCGGTCGTGCCCGTGACCATCAGCTGGGCACCACCGGCCTTCTCCAGCGCGCCGCTGCGGTCGCGGATGTCGGCGACCAGGTCGACGGTGGCCTCGCTGGTGGGCGAACTGTCCGGGACGACGCTGATCAGCGCGACATCGCCGGCCCGGTTGAAGACGGCGGGGCGTACGGCGGCCACATCGTCGAGCCGGTCCAGCATGCGGGAGATGTCTTCGGCGGCGGCCTCCGGGTCGTCACTGGTCCGCGCGTCGACGACAACGGTCAGCGGCCCACTGAACCCGGGTCCGAATCCCTTGCTGAGTGTGTCGTACGCGACCCGCTGGGTGCTGCCGGGAGAAGCCATGCTGTCGTCGGGCAGTGTCAGCCGCAGGGAGAGGGCGGGGATCGCCAGCACTCCCAGGCTCACCACGGAAGCGAGAAGTGCCTTCCATGGGTGGCGAGTGACGAACGACCCCCACCGCACCCCCAGGGTGACGCGTCGGCCGCCTTCCACGACCTTCGTCCGGCGGGTGCCGAATCGGCCGTTCACCAGGCGGGTGCCGGTGAAGCCCAGGGTGGCGGGGAGCAAGGTCAGCGCGACCAGGACGGCGACGGTGACGGCGAAGGCGGCGGCCAGACCCATCGCGGTCAGCATCTGGATGCCGATGACGCTCAGGCCGGCCAGCGCGACGATCACCGTCAGGCCGGCGAAGACCACCGCCGAGCCGGCGGTTCCCAGCGCCCGGCCGGCGGCTTCCTCCGGCGCGTGCCCGTTCCGCAGTTCACCGCGGTAGCGGGAGACGATGAACAAGGCGTAGTCGATGGCTACCGCCAGGCCGAGCATCAGGGCCAGGGTCCGGGCGTTGGACGCCATGTCGACGAACGACGACACGATGGTGATGGCGCTGAGGGCGACACCCACGCCGAATATCGCGGACAGGAGCGGCAGCCCTGCCGCGACGACGGATCCGAACGTGATCACCAGGACGAACGCCGCGACCACCAGGCCGATCAGCTCGGCAGCGCGGCTTCCCTCCTCGTCCAGTACGGCGTTGCCGCCCAGGCTGACCGTCAGCCCGGCGCGTTCGCCCCGCTCGGCGATGTCACGCAGGGCGTCGGACACGGCCGGGGTGACGTCGGCCGGCGGCACGGCGTAGGTGACCTGGGCGTAGGCGATCGTGCCCGACCCGCTCACCAGGCCGCTGGTGAAGGGGTCCGACACCGTCGCGACGTGCGGCGCCTTCTTCAGGGCGGCGACCAGGGCGTCTACCGCGGCCTTGTGCGGTGAGGAGGCGAGGCTCCGCCCGTCCGGGGCCTCGAAGACGACGCGGGCCGTGGCGCCGGAGGCCGACGCCTGGGGAAACTCCTTCTCCAGCAGGTCGATGGCCTGTTGGGACTGCGTGCCCGGCAGGGTGAAGTTGTCCGTCGTGCTGCCCGACACACTGCCGGCACCGATACCGACGGCCGCGAGGACGGCGATCCATATCAGCAGGACGAAGCGGCGTCGCCGGAAGGCGAGCCGGCCCAGGCGGTAGAGGAAAGTGGCCACGAAGAAGTACTCCCACCAGGAGAAGAAAGGTCGCGCGAGACGGGTCGGGAAAGCCCCTGGACTGAACTTAGGAAGCGGAGACTCCTGGGGGGAGCTACCACGGGACCCCATGGGCGGGGGACCGGCACCGTGGTACCGCCTGTCGCCGGTACGGCCGTACCGGCGGCGTTCGTGCCGGGGCTGACAAGCGTGCCGCCGGCCTACCGCGCGTCGAGCCCGGAGAGCAGTGTCACCGTTTCCGCCCACAACTCTTCTTGTACGCGCTCGCTCCGCCCGGGCTCCGGGCACGCCAGGACCGCGGCGTCGCGTACGGAGAAGTAGCCTCCGGTGGTGTGCGCCAGAGCCGGAGAGGTCGCCAGGCGCACGATGATCCCGGCGCCCTTGCGGGGGTCGCCCACGCTCAGCGCTTCCAGTACACGCCGCAGCACCCCCGCACCGGGCAGGTCCCGGCCCAGACCGGTGGTGTTGAACCCGGGGTCGCAGCAGTTCACCGTGACCTCCGAGGAGGCCAGCCGCCGGGCCAGCTCCTGGGTCCACATGATGGTCATCAGCTTCGTCCGCCCGTACAGCGCCATGGATTCCCTCCGCGTGTAGGGCTCGGTGCTGCGGAGATCCGGTCCTGGCGACACGGACGTGGCCTGCCGCGCGGCCTCGGAGGCGACGTTGACGATCCGTGCCGGGCCGGACGCCAGGAGTGTGTCCGTCAGGGTCTGCGTCAGCACGAAGGGGCCCAGGTAGTTGACCGCGGTCATCTCGGCGAAGCCCTCGACGGTGACGCGCTGGGAGAACGCGTGCACTCCCGCGTTGTTGACCAGCACGTCCAGACGCGGATACCGCGCCGCGATCTCCTCGCCCACCCCGCGCGCCTGCGCGACGAGTCCCAGGTCCGCATGGAAGACGTCGGCCCGCACATCCGCGGCCTTCCCGCGAAGCTCACCGAGGAGCGCGTCCGCCTTGGACCGGGAGCGGGCCACCACGCCGACGCGGTAGCCGCGGCCCGCGAGTTCGAGGGCGGCGACTCGCCCCAGCCCGGAGGTGGCGCCGGTGATCACCGCGACGGGACGATCCATCACGCACTCCATTCGTGAGGTACCTCATTAATATCCTGTGGGACGATACCCGACACCATGAGTGAGTACGAGGCAAGGCCCGGCGCCATCGCCCCCGAGCAGGTGGGCCTGCGTTTCCTGTCCGTCGCCTACCGGGTACGCGAGAAGGTCGACCAGCACATGTCGGCCGCCGGCTTGTCCCTGTCGCGCGCCAAGGTCCTGCGCCTGCTCGCCGGACACGGCGCACTGCACCAGGCCGAGCTCGCCGCACTCCTCGGACAGGCACCGCGATCCGTCAGCCAGACAGTGGAAGCCCTGGAACGGGCCGGCCTGATCGCGCGGACCGTCGACCCCGGGGACCGCCGCCGCAAGACGGTCTCCGTAACGGCCGAAGGGCGTGCGGCACTGGTGTCGGGGGAGCGCGCCGGTACGCGGATACTGAGTGACCTCTTCGGCTCGCTCGACATCCCGCGCCTGTCCGAACTCGACGCGCTGCTCGCCCTGCTCGATCAGGACCCGGACAACGAGTGACCGAGGGGCAGGGCGTCCCGCGAGAAGGAAGCGCCTGGCCTCGCCCAACCCGGTCCGCTCGTCCTCGACGCGTCCGCGCGCGAGGAACGGCACACTGTCGGCCCACGCCGCCAGGGCGCGTCCGAGCTGTCCGTGGCCTCCGCCCCGGAGTCGGCCGTCCGCCACCCGTTCCAGCCCCCGAGTTCCCCGAGATGGGGGTACTCGGTGATCTGCTCCGGGGGTGTGGTGAGGACATCGGCGTCGGACCCTGCGGGCGGACTCGGGCCGGGAACATCGCGTACGTACAACTTGACCACGGTAAGCGTCGCTATCGGCCCGTCGGGCCAGGGGCGGCCGCCGTCGGTACGCGGCTCCGGTGCCGGCCCCGGCGGGATCGCGGGGCGCGCCGAGGGTTGCCCGCTCATCGGCGAGGGGCTAGGGGACCTCGTCCGGCTGACGGCCCGCGTGGCAGCCCGTCAGGGTGTGTCCGGTCCGAGGTCCCCTCGCGGGTGGACTCGTCGGAGAGAACCGTCCCCGCACCCGCTACCCCTGCTTCGCCCCGCTCTCCGCCGGGTCCTTCGTGAAGGCCGCCGCCGTGGTGCGCAGCGGTACCTCCTTGATGAAGAAGGCCAGGACGAAGGCGAACACCAGGACCACGGCGCCGACCAGGAACGCGACCGTGACCGCGTTGGTGAAGCCGACCTTGAAGGGGTGGGCGAGGACCGGGTCGAGGTGGCTCAGGAACGATGTGTTGTTGAGTGTGCCCGCCGAGCCGGAGGACGCCTCCGTCAGTGTCTTGAGCTGCTCGGGATGGGCCTTCGCGGCGGCCTGGAAGGCCGCTGTGCCGCGGGCGTCGGCGAAGGCGTCGCTGATCTTGCCGCCCACCACGGAGTAGACGATCGACAGGAACACGGCGACCCCCGCCGTACCGCCCATCTGCCGGAAGAACGTGGTGGACGAGGTGGCTACGCCGATGTCACGCGGCGGCACCGCGTTCTGCATGGCGAGGACGATGGTCTGCATGTTCAGCCCCAGACCGGCGCCGACGACGAACATCGAGATGTCCGTGTAGACGAGGCCGCTGTCGGCCGACAGCCGCCACAGCATCAGCATGCCGATGACGAGCAGTGCGCCGCCGATGATCGGGAAGATCTTGTAACGGCCGGTACGTGAGGTGATCTGGCCCGCGACGACCGAGAGCGCCATGATGCCGAGCACCAGCGGGAGGGTCAGCAGACCCGCCTTGGTGGGGGAGTTGCCCTTGACGAGCTGGAGGTAGAGCGGCAGCAGGGTGATGCCGCCGAACATGCCGATGCCGATGATCGTCGACTGGGCGGCCCCGACGGCGAACACACCGTTGCGGAAGAGCCGCATCGGCAGCAGCGCGTCGTCCCCGGCCCGGCGCTCGGCGAGCAGGAAGGCGGCGACGCCGAGCACGCCGATGACGTAACAGGCGAGCGAGGAGCCGGACCCCCAGCCCCACGTCCTGCCCTGCTCCGCGACGATCAGCAGCGGCACCAGCGCGACCACGAGCGCGATCGCGCCCGCGAAGTCGATGCGGTGCTCGCGCCGGTTGTGCTCCAGGTGGAGGACCTTGGCGACCACGATCAGCGCCACGACGCCGATCGGGACGTTGATGAGGAAGATCCAGCGCCAGCCGTCGATGCCCAGCAGGGTGTTCTGGCCGGCCAGCGCGCCGCCGACGACCGGGCCGAGCACGCTGGACGTGCCGAAGACGGCCATGAAGTAGCCCTGGTACTTCGCGCGTTCACGCGGCGCGATGATGTCGCCGATGATCGCGAAGGCGAGGGAGAACAGGCCGCCGGCGCCTATGCCCTGGAACGCGCGGAACCCGGCGAGCATGTACATCGAGGTGGAGAGCGTGCAGAGCGCCGAGCCGGTGATGAACACCGCGATGGCGAAGAGGAAGAACGGCTTGCGCCCGTACTGGTCGGACAGCTTGCCGTACATCGGCGTGGCGATCGTCGACGTGATGAGGAACGCCGTGGTCACCCAGGCCTGGGCGGTCAGCCCGTCGAGGCTCTCACCGATCTTGTAGATCGCCGTAGAGACGACGGTCTGGTCCAGGGCCGCCAGGAACATCCCGAGCAGCAGACCGGACAGGATGACCATGATCTGCCGGTGGGTGTACCCGGTTCTTGGCGCGTCCGCCGTACCGGCCGGGCCGATGTCGGCGGACGCGGCGCTGGTGGAACTCATGCGGTGGTCTCCTCTCGGCTCGCCGGCGGACCGAAGCCCTTCCAGTCCTTGTCGGCGAGGACGTTCTTGTACGTTTCGAAATCGTCGATGAATCGCACCAGCAGTGCGGCCAGCCGCTCACGGTCGTGGTCGTTCCATGCGTGGAGCATCTTCTCGAAGTGCACGTCGCGCGACCGTGTCCGGTCGGCGACGGCACGCCGGGCCTTGTCGGTGGCCACCAGGAGGAAGGCGCGGCCGTCGTCGGCGTCCGCGCGTCTTTCGAGGAAGCCGTCACGGACGAGCTGCGCCACGTGACGGCTGACGGTGGAGGGATCGGAGTGGACCAGCTCCGCCAGCCTCTTGACGCGCATGGGCCCGTTCTTGACGAGGACGCCCATCACGATCTGGACCGACCAGTCGACGTCGTCGCGGGCGCGGTCCAGCAACTGCGCGCGCGTACGGATGAACATCCGCATGAGGCGGTCGACCCCCTCGGCGAGCTGCCGGACGGTCTCGTCACCGCCGGACGCCCCGGGACCGCCGGACGCCCCGGGTGACGAGCCGTGATCCCCTTCCGGAACCGAATCGTCCATGCTCACACCTCCCCTCACACCAGCAACCTGTTGCGTGTATCACGCAACTATATCCTGTCCCGGCGGTGCCCTCGACGCGGGGGTCGGCGCGCGGCGGATCCCCGAGCGGTTGTGGTTCTGGCCCCATGGGGGATGTTGGTATCCAGGGACAAGGTGTCCCTGTTTCCGGTCACGGCGTTCCGGCAGGGTGGAGGAAGAGAGCGAAGAGACATCCGTCCTCGCGGGTAGTGCAAGCCGGCCGTGCGGGTAGTGCGCGCGGGTAGTGCGAAGGAGCCGATCGACATGGCCAGAACCACGTACGAGATTCCCGATCAGGCCGGGAAGCTGGCGGTCGTCACGGGCGCCAGCGACGGACTGGGCCTGGAGATCGCCGTCCGGCTGGCCTCGGCGGGGGCCGAGCTGGTGCTGCCGGTACGCAACCGGCGCAAGGGCGCCGCCGCCGTGGACCGCATCCGCGAGGCCGCGCCGGGCGCCGCGGTCTCCCTCGCCGACCTCGATCTCGCGTCTCTGGAGTCGGTGGGCGCGCTGGGTGACCGGCTGCTCGCCCAGGGACGCCCGATCCACCTCCTCCTCAACAACGCGGCCGTGATGACCCCGCCGACGCGGCACGAGACCCAGGACGGGTTCGAGCTCCAGTTCGGGACGAACTTCCTCGGGCACTTCGCGCTGACCGCCCGTATCCTTCCGCTGCTGCGCGAGGCCTCCGCCCGGGTGACGTCCATGTCCGCGCTCGCGGCCCGCGCCGGGTCCTTCCGGTGGGACGACCTCCAGTACCAGGACTCGTACGCGCCGATGAAGGCCTACGCGCAGTCCAAGCTCGCGCAGATGCTGTTCGCGCTGGAGCTGGACCGGCGCAGCCGCGCGGCGGGCTGGGGCATCGTGTCCAACACGGCCCACCCGGGGCTGACGGCGACCAACCTCCAGGCCTCGGGGTGGAACATGGGCACCGACAGGATCAACCTGCGCACGAGGAGTTTCCGGGCGGCCCCCCGCTTCGTGCCGTTCCTGGTGCAGTGGCCCGACCGCGGGGCGCTGCCCCCGCTGTACGCCGCGACCAGCCCCGACGCCCGGGGCGGCGCCTTCTACGGCCCCGACGGGTTCGCGCACCTCACCGGCGGCCCGGCCGAGGAGCCCCTCTACCGCAGCGCCGGCGACCACGAGGCGGCGGCCCGGATCTGGGCCGAGGCCGAGCGACTGGCCGGCGTCGGCTTCCCGGCGGCCGCGACCGCCCACTGACATGGACCGCGACCAGCTCGCCGACTTCCTGCGCACCCGCCGCGAAGCCCTGCAACCCGAGGACGTGGGCCTGCCCCGGGGCAGACGCCGGCGCACCGGCGGGCTGCGCCGCGAAGAGGTCGCCGCCCTCTGCGGCATGTCCACCGACTACTACAGCCGCATCGAACAGCACCGCGGCGCCCGCCCCTCCGAGCCCATGCTCGCCGCTCTCGCCCGCGGCCTGCACCTGTCCCTCGACGAACGCGACCACCTCTTCCGCCTCGCCGGACACCCCACGCCCACCCGCGAGCTGCGCCTCGAACACGTCGACACCGGTCTCATGCACGTCCTGGACCGCCTCCAGGACACCCCCGCCCAGGTGGTCACCAGCCTCGGCGAGACCCTGTTGCAAACCCCGCCCGCCGTCGCCCTCCTCGGCGACGAGACCGTCTGGACCGGCCAGGACCGCAGCATGTTCCACCGCTGGTTCACCCGCCCGGAATCCCGCCACGCTTACCCGCCCGAGGACCACGACGGCCTCAGCCGGAACTTCACCGCCGACCTGCGCGCCCTCGCCGCCCGCCACGGCCCCCGCAGCCGCGCCGCCACCCTCGTCCGCCATCTCCGCGCGGACAGCCCGGAGTTCGCCCGCCTCTGGACCCAGCACGAGGTCACCGGCCATCGCGGCCACCACAAACGCATCACCACGCCCCACCTCGGCGTCATCGCGGTCCACTGCCAGATGCTGTACGACCTCGACCAGGACCAGGCGCTGCTGGTCTTCACCGCCACCCCCGGCACCGAGGACCACGAGAAACTCCAACTCCTCACCGTGGTAGGGACCCAGAGCCTTCCCGCGTCCCCCTGACCACCCCACCGCGCGGGCCGGGGCGGGGCAGTGGGCCGCGGCCCGAAACCCCTGTGCGCCGACTCGTACACCTCTGCGATCATCGCCCCATGGCGCACCCTCTCGCATCGCTGGTCGTCCGGCACACCCGTCGCGTCCCGGTTCCCGAGGGCCCGGCGGGCGACGGAGCCGCCGCCGCACGGCAGTTGGACGCGGCGCTGGCGTCCGCGGGCTTCAAGCTGTCCGCGGAGCTGCTCGACCGGCTGTCCGGACTGTCCCGGGACGTGGTCCTGCACACCGCCGAGTGGACGCTGCGCACCGTGGGCGAGCTGGTGGGCGACCACGTGCGGCACAACACGTACTTCATCGACTTCCCCGCGAACGTGCCGGACACCGAGGAGTTCTGGGTACGGTGTGTCACGAAGGCGCTCGCCGACCCCGAGGCGCGCGGGAACGTGCTGAGGCAACTGGCCCACGGCGTGGTCGACCTGCTCACCCTCCCCGCCTACGGCCGCTACCAGCACACATACGACGAGATGCTGGCGGCACAGGACGAACTGGTCGCCGCCGCCGGGGACCGGGTGACCGTCCTGCACCTCGGGCGGGACCCGGACGCCGAACTCACCGATCTGTACCTGGCCTTGGCGGGCAGTACGACGCCGCTGGGGGAGGAGCACCTGCGCGACCTGACCACCCTCGCCGAGTGGGCGGCGCACGGCCCGCAGCCGGAGTCGATCCCGGTCCGCGAGAACAAGGCGGTCGTCAACGCCGCCCGCCTCGCGGTCGGCGCGGACCTCCTGCTCGACACGGTCACCGACGTACTGCGGCTGGCCTGCGCGCTGTCCGGCGGCGACGTGACACTGCGGGAGCCGACCCGGTTCCGCGCCCTGTCGCGGCCGGCCCGCCGCGCGCTGCTCGCGGGCCTCGACGCCCTGATCGCCGCGAGCCCCGCCAAGCTGGCCGACGTGCACGTACACCGCGAGCCCTTCAAGCGGCTCGGTGAGCGCCTCCACCCGCACGAGTACCCCCGGTGGCCGGACGCCGCCGACGTGTTCGCCGTGGCGCGGGGCGAGAAGGAGGCGCCGACCTTCGACAGCCGCGTGGAGAAGCTCCTCGAAGCGAGCGACGTCGTCGGCGCGGCGCGGCTGCTGTCGTCCGCCCCCGGCAAGCTGTTCCGCGCCCTCGACCACCTGCTGCGGCTCGCCGCCGACCAGGAGCAGCGGGACGCGGTGGTGGCCGCCGCGGTACGGGCCGCCCCCGAGGTCTCCGGCCGGGTCGTGCTCTCCGTACGCGAACACTTCCAGAACCGGGAGCGGGAGACCGGCGCGCCCCGGATCTTCGTCGACGCCCGGGGCCGCGGCCTGGCGGCCCCCGACGCCCGGCCGCCCGTCCCCGCCGCCGACCGTGACCGCCTGATCGCCGCCCTCGACGCCGAGATACGCGGCCGGCTTCCGGCGCCCGGCCGGCTCCTGCTCGACCCCGACGTCCTCGACGTGGCGCTCCCGCTCAGCGGCCGCGCGACCGCGGCCGGGCTCGGTGTGCTCCCGCGCGGGTCGCTCTCGGTGGTCGACGGCGACCTGCTCCGCTTCTTCGTGTACTGGAAGGAGACCGGCGACCGGACCGACTACGACCTGTCGGCGGTGTTGCTGCGGTCCGACTACAGCACCGACGCCTGGCTCTCGTACACCTCTCTCACCGCGGTCGGGGGTGAGCACTCGGGAGACATCACGGAGGCGCCCGACGGCGCCTCGGAGTTCATCAACCTGTCCCTGGACCGGGTACGGAGCACGTTTGTCGTCCCGCAGGTCCACATCTACGCCGGCGAGGGCTTCGACGAGGCCGAGGAGTCCTTCTTCGGTTTCATGCTGCGCGACGCCGAACAGAAGGGCCGCCCCTTCGAGCCGCGTACGGTCCGCGTGAAGTCGGAGCTTCGCGGCGCGGGCCGGGTCGCGCTGCCCCTGGTGTTCCGGCGCGAGGACAACGGCCGGTGGCGCGCCAAGTGGCTGCACCTCTACCTGACGGGCCTCTCCTCGGAGAACCGGGTCGAGGAGCACCAGGTGTCGGTGTCCAAGGTGGTGCGCGCCGTCGTGGAGCGGGAGTACCTGACGGTGTGGAACCTGGTCGAGCTGATGTCCGGCGGTACGTCCGCCGTGGAGCTGTGGGACGGCCGGTCGGCCCCGGACGAGCCCGTGACGTACATCGGCCTCGAACGGCCCGAGGGCCTGCACCCCGATTCCCGGGTCGTCACCCTCGAAAATCTGCGCGACCTGATCCCGGGCTGAGTGCTAGCGTGGTCCCACGGCGAGGCCATGAAGGGGCTTCCTTCTCAACTTCTCTGCAAAAGAAACGAGTTCCTTCGCTTTCCTCGCCGCCGACTCCGACAGGGAGGCGCCTCCACGGCGCCTCCCTGTTGTCGTCCGCGCCGACCGCCGTCAGGGCCGTGGGGCGCCGAACGGGTGGATTCGGCCGAACACGTCAGGAAGCGGGTCCCCGCCGGCGGTTTCCGGTGGTGATGTGGCCGCCCGAACCCTGACTGGAAGAGGTCCCACGGAATGCGACGCACTTCTCGCCGCCGCCGGCTGCTCGCCGCGACGCTGTTCGTGGCATCCGTGGTGGTCCCGGTCACGGCGGCGCCCGCCGCAACACTCCACGCCGCGGCCACGACATCGCACACCGCTCCCCACACCACGACCACCGACCACCCCGGCAGCGGTCTCGGCCCGGAGCTGACCGCCCGGCTCGACCGGGCGATCGAGGACGCCCGGCGACAGGCCGGCATCCCCGGAGTGGTGGTCGGGCTGTGGATGCCCGGCAAGGGAAGTTACGTCCGCGCCACCGGCGTCGCCGACACCGCCACCCGCGAGCCGATGACCGTCGACCCGTACGTACGGATCGGCAGCGAGACCAAGACCTTCACCGTCACCGCGCTGCTCCAGCTCGTGGACGACCACAAGGTCCGCCTGGACGACCCGATCTCCCGGTACGTCCGCGGTGTGCCGGACGGCCACCGGATCACACTGCGCCAGCTCGCCGAGATGCGCAGCGGCCTGTTCCCGTACACCTCCGACACCGACTTCACCCACGCGCTGCTGAGCGACCCGTACCGCACCTTCACCCCGCACGAGGTACTGGCGTACGGCTTCCGGCACGCCAACACCTTCGCGCCGGGTGCGCAGTTCGAGTACTCGAACACCAACCTGGTGCTCCTCGGCCTGGTGATCGAGAAGGTCACCGGTCACCGGCTCGCCGACGTCATCGAGCACCGGGTGCTGCGCCCCGCGCACCTGCACTCCACCCTGTTCCCGGACGGGGACGAGTTCCCCGCACCGCATCCGCGCGGATACACCGACCAGACGTTGAGCGGAGCGACCGCCGACGCCACGGACTGGAATCCCAGCTGGGCCTGGGCCGCCGGGGCGATGATCTCGAACCTCCACGACCTGCGGCGGTGGGCCGGAGTCGTCGCCACCGGGGAGCTCCTCAGCCCGCGGACCCAGGCGGAGCGCCTCAAGACACTGCCGACCAGCTTCCCGGGCACCACCTACGGCCTCGGGATCTTCGAGACCAACGGGTGGATCGGGCACAACGGCTCCATCCCGGGGTACGAGACGGTGACCGTGTACCTGCCGTCGCAGAAGGCCACCCTGGTGATCATGATCAACACGGACACCACCACCGCGGACGGGCAGGAGCCGTCCACCGTGCTCGCGCGCGCGGTGACGGCGGTCGCCACCCCGGACCACGTTTACGACGGCGCCGTCGTCACACCGTAGAGACCACCGGGACACCGTAAGGACCACCCGGAACCCTGTGGGGCCCTCTCGGGCCGACTTACCAGTCGAGCGGCAGCGGGAGGAAGGGGGCGTCGTCGGGCGCCGCCTTGCGGGCCGCGAGGGCGGTCCTGGCCGGCCGGCCCACCGGGAGGCGCAGCGGGGGATCGGGCTTCTCGAGCGTGTCCGCGAGGGCGACGGCCACGTCCTCGGGGGTGACGGGCTCGAAGATCGACGTGCCGCGCAGCGGGGCGAACTGCTGGAACAGCGGGGTGTACGGGTCGTTCTCGGAGAAGTACGACTTCGCGCGCTCCGGCCCGCCCGAGGAGACGCTGCTCGGCTGGAGGATGGTCACCTTGACGCCGAAGTGGCCCGCTTCCGCGGCGATGGTCTCGGCGAAGGCCTCCATGGCCCACTTGCTGGCGGCGTAGGGGCCGATGATCGGCACGACCATGCGGCCCTGGATGCTGGAGACGAAGATGAGCCGGCCCGTGCCCCTTTCGCGCATGCCGGGCAGCACGCCCTGGGCCATGCGCAGCGGGCCGAAGGTGTTGAGCTGGAACAGCGCTTCGACCGCGGACATGGGCACGCTCTCCAGAGGCGCCCGGATCGTGTCGCCGGCGTTGCTGACGAGCACGTCGATCTCCCCGGCGTCGCGTATCGCGTCGTCGATGCTCTTCTGATCGGTCACGTCGAGGCGCAGCCGCTGGTCGACGGGGAGATCCTTGAGGTCTTCCGGCCGGCGGGCGGTGGCGACGACGCGGTGGCCGCGGCCGGCGAGTTCGGTGGCGACGGCCCGGCCGATGCCCCGGGAGGCGCCGGTGATGAGTACGGAGGTCATGTGAGTCTCCTGTCCGGTTCGTGGTGCGGTGGAGAAGGTGCGGTGGGGGAAGCTGCCGCGGTGAGGGTGCTGTCGGGACGGTGGTGGCCGGTCGGCGGCCGTTACGTCGCCGGTGTCGGCGTGGAGGCGAGAGCCGCCCGTTCCCGCGCTTCCCTGGCGGTCGTGTCCGTGGCCGCCTCGCCGTCCGCGAACGAGAAGTTGATCGGCGGGGTCACGAGCATCTTGACGAACACATCCGCCGGGCGGACGCCGGGGGATGCCGCCAGGTTGCGGGTCAGGGCGAGGTAGAAGGCCTTCTTCGCCTCGTCGCCGCGATCCAGGCCGTCGGTGATGGTGAAGACGATGAAGTCGTCGGAACGCGGGCCGCCGCGGAAGGTGCGGCTGAAGACCAGTTCACCGGGCGCGAGCTGGTGGATGACCTGGAAGCGGTCGTCGGGAAACATCCCCAGCCCCTCGACCAGCGCCTCGTGCACGGCGTCGGAGACGGATTCCAGGTACGCGGGGGACTTCCCCCGGAGCAGGTCGATGGTCACGAAGGGCATGACGATCCTTTCCGGCGTGGAGTGTGGGGAGCCTTTGGGAGGCTCAGGACTTCATACTATGTCGCTCGGTATATATAGCAAGTCCCGGATCGGCTAGACTGGGGTCATGGGCAGGAACTCGGACAGCAGGCAGCGGATGGTCGAAGCCGCGCGACAGCTCATCCGTGAGCGGGGCTACCACGGCACGGCGCTGTCGGACGTGGTGAGCCGGAGCGCGGCACCGCGCGGATCGGTCTACTACCACTTCCCGGAGGGCAAGGGGCAGATGGCCGCGGAGGCGGCCGCCCGGCACGCCCAGGACCAAGTGGAGGTGATCAACCGGGCGGGGGACTCCGCGTCGTCGGCGGAGGACCTCGTGGGTACCTACTTCGACCTGGCCCGTGAAGGCATGGTCGGCAGCAACTATCAGCGCGGATGCGCCATCGCGCCGCTGGTGATCGAGGCGAGCGAGGAGTCCGAGGGGCTCCACGACGCCAGTCGCCGCTCGTTCTCGGCGATGGTCGACGGCATGGCCTTCCAGCTGATCGTCCACGGGGTGGGGAACGCCGACGCGCGGGAGCTGGCGCACGCCGTGATGGCGGGGGTGGAAGGCGCCATGGTCACGTCGCGGGCGCTGCGGAGTCCGCAGCCGTTCGACGCGATGCGGGTGGCGCTGACCGACCGCGCCCGGAGCCTCACCGCGGGAGCCCGGACGCCGTCGTAGGCGTACGTCCGCGCGGGCCGTCGCGACGGTGCCGCTCCCGCCCGTCTATATGCCGAGCGACATAGTAAAGCGCCCGGCCCCTCGAAGGGGGCCGGGCGCGAGGCGTGCCTCAGTGGTACGGGTTCAGGTTGAGGTTCAGGTCCGGGTTCAGCAGGGGCCGAACACCCACCGGTTCGAGCGGCCGGCGTCGTTCGACGCGAGGTCCCAGGTGTTGCCCCAGCCCCGGTCGAGGCAGAACTCGGGGCTGCCCGAGTTGGGGAGGTCGGGGCGGGTCATCACGATCACCGAGGTCTTGCCGCCCGGTGTGCCGTTGTTGTACCAGGACGAGTCGTTCCCCGCGATGTACGCGTTGCTGGTCTGGGTCCAGTCCACGTTGCTGGCGTGGAAGTTGGCGACACCCCAGCCCCCGGCCTCGAAGTTGATGTCCTTGTAGACGCACAGCGCGCCGAGCTGGCACCCGGCGGGAGCCGGGCCCAAGAACCAGGTGGAGGCCTGGGCCGGGGAGAAGGACAGCGCGACGAGGCCGAACGCCAGGCCTGCCGCCGCCAGGGCACGTCGGGTCACACTCATGGGTCGCATGGGTCGGGTCCTCTTTCGTGGAGTGGTTGTCCGGTGGGGGTGAAACGGGTGGTCGGCTTGTGGGGGCCGGGTGCGGCGCCCCGTCACTCCGCCGCGGTGATGTCCCGCGCCGTGACCAGGGCGCGGGCCACGGCGGTGGTGTAATCGGCCGCTGCCTCGCGGTACGGCCCCCGGGCGGCCTTCCGGGTCTGACCGCGCAGCACCTGTTCACCGACGGTGGCCAGCTTGCTTTCGCCGTTGCACCGGGCGTCGGCGACCGCGGTGGCCCGCTCCTTCGGGTGCGGGGCCCGCGGCCCCTGCTCCGGAGCCGGCGTCCCGGGCGCGGACCGCGCGTCCCGCATGGCCATGACCGCGTCGGAGGGGCCGTCGTACGGGAAACCGTGGCGTGCCATGCACCGGCGCCAGGACGCCAACGCCCCGGCGTAGCGCGGGTCCTTGTCCAGCCGCGGCCGGACGAGAGCCCGCAGGTTCACCACGGTGGCCTTGGCGGCCGTCCAGCGTCCGAGGTCGCCGTAGAGGTGTGCGCGCGCGTCGGCCTGGCAGCCGTCCGCGCTGGTGAACACGCTGCCCATGGAGGGGACTTGTACGGTGATCGCGGCGGGATTCGTACCGTCGAGCGCCCGTTGGAACGCCCGGCCGCGTGCGTCGCTCAGCGAGGAGATGTACCGGCCGTTCGGGTTCGGGCGGCTCTCCTCCCGGTTCCGCCGGTCCTGTTCGCCGTCGGAGATGCCGTACCCGTGTTCCTCCGCCCAGGCGACGTCGTCGCTGCCGAAGGGGCGTTCCATCGGGGACGCGGAGACCGCGGTCGGAGGGACCACGTAGTAGCGGAAGCCCTTCTTGTCCATGCAGGTGCTGATGAGCCGCTGCTCGGCCAGGTAGAGGGTGTCCCGTTCCCGCGGGCTGACCTCGGTCCGCAGCTCGGCGTCGGGAACGTGGACGCGCTCGCCCCCTGCGGGCCGTTCGCCGCAGCCGAGCAGGAGCAGCGAGGACACCACCGCCGTCAGGGCCAGGGCCGCCGACCGTGCCACCGTGCCACCCGGTCCGCCGTCTCCCGCGCCACGCGCCGTCATGTTCCCCTCCCGGTCCCGGACCGGCCCTGGGCGGGCCGTTGTGCAGGAACCTAGACGCGGGCGCCCGCCGTGTGTCCTGACGGATGTCAGGGACGCCGTGCGGCGGGGGCGTGGTAGCGATGGGGGAGTGGCGGCGGTGGGGAGTCGCGGGGCGTCATCCGGTACGCGTACGGCGGGGCGCGACGCACCGCGGCCGGGCCCGCGCCCGGGAGAACCGGGACGCGGACCCGACCGCGAGATGGATCGGGGTGGAGCCGGAAACGTCAGTTGGTGGTGATCTTGAAGGTGGACGGTGAGTCGTTCTGCTGGGCGACCTGGCCCGGGAAGAGGTTCTTCACCGTGTTGCCCGTGAAGGTCGCGGTGCCGGTCACACCCTTCGCCACCCAGACGCCCTGCTTGGCCGGGCGGTCGATGGTGTTGTTCGTGAACGTCAGGTTCACGCGGGGCCCGCTGATCCTGAGCCCGGAGGTGAGGGACCCGTGGATGACGTTGTCGCTCATGTCGACGGTCGTGGGGGCGGTCGGGTACAGCGAGGTGGGCCCCGGGGACCCGATGTTCACGCCGGTACGGAGGCCGTTCCAGCCGCCACCGCCGTTGAGGACGTTCCCGGTGATCGCGGCCGACTCCAGGGGGCGTCCCGTGTCGCCGTACACACTGATCTCCAGGGCGTTGTTCGACGAGGCGCTGTTCACCAGGTTGTTCCTGACCTCCACGTTCTTGCCGCCGGCGATCCGGATGCCGTTGGCCCACCAGGGCGCGATCGCGGTGTTGTTCAGGATCTTGGCCCCGGTCACCTGGCCGTTCGTACCGCTGGCGCCGGCGTCGGAGTACGTCGCGAAGCCGTCGTCACCGGTGTTGCGGGCGAAGCAGTTCTTGACGGTGATGTTCTGGCCGAGCTTCTCCGGGTTCGGTGTGTTGGCGTTGTTGATGTTGAAGCCGTCACCGTAGCTGTCCGCCGTCCGGCTGTTCTGCACGACGCCGTTGGTGCCCGACAGCCAGTTGGCGTCGGTGTGCCGCGTCCAGATGTGGTCGATCAGCCAGCCGGTACCACCGGAGTTGATGCCGTAGTCCCCGCCGCCCGTACCGTCGTTGCCCCGCCAGATGGCGTTGGTGTCGACCTGGAAGTCCGTCAGTGTGGTGCCCGTGCCCACCGTCAGCTGCGAGTGCCAGGTGCCGGGCTTGAGCGGGGCCTTGCGGTAGAGCGTGGTGTACCACATGCCGGCGCCCTGCACCTTGACCCCGGTGAAGTCGAGCGCCTTGGACACCAGGCTGTTCGTCAGGTACTTGCCCGCCGGGATCCACACGGACTTCTTCTGCGTCCGGGCGGCGTCCACGGTCGTCTGGATGGCGACCGTCGAATCCTTCGAGAAGTTCGGGTCGGCGCCGTTGCTCACGACCGAGATCGAGTTGGCCGGCTGGGTCAGCGCGGGACCGACGTTCTCGAGATCCACGGAATCGACGTCGTAGACGGCGGCCGTGTTTCCCGAGTCCTTCTGGAGCTTGATGGTGCTGCCCGCCGGGATGGGGGCACCCGTGACCCAGACGGGGAACTCGTTGTAAAAGCGGTAGGCCTGTCCGCCGCCGTGGGGGTCGTCCTGGGTTGTGGTCGAGTTGCGGTAGTTCCACGCCTGGCGGGAACTCAGCTGGATTGCCTGGCGGAAGGTGCCGTTGACGTAAAGATTCAGTGAGGCGTCGATGCCGCCGCCGGCCGGCGCGTCCGGAATCGAGGCGCGGACGACAACGGTGTTGGCCGCTTTTCCGGTGTTGTTCGGCAGGGTCACCGAATCGCCGTTGGCCTTCAACTCGACGAGCGAATAACCCGATGCCTCGCCTTCCAGGGTGGGACCGGTCGGAGCCGTCGCGCCCGGGGCGATGGCCCGGACGCGCGCGCCGCCGCCGAGGGTTCCGGTCTCGGCCTCCACGGTCACGAAGGGGGTGGTGGCACCGGCCGCGGCGGTGATCTCCGCCGCGGACTTCGCCGCCGGTGCGAGAGCCGTGCGGCTCGCGGCCGTTGCGACGGACCCGCTGGGGAGGTCGACGTTCGGCAGGGTGAGCGCGCCTGCGGCGAGGAGTGCGACGCCGCACAGGCCAGGCACTATTCTGCGGTACATTCTTTACCCTCTGATGGGATGGGCGACTGTGGGGGATCGCCAAACCGCGAGCGGGTATTGCCCGAAGGGAATGTCCGGGCATCGAGGCGGTGGGGATACCCCGCCCTCTGTGCTGGCAGTTCGACTATACGCCCGTGATTGAACTGCTCAACTCCCGGCCCGTCAACACTCCTTGATTTGCACACCGATGCATCACGGTGCGCACAGAATCGCCTTAAGCGGTGCGGTCGCGGAGGGCAAGGTTTTGCCCGCGATTAAGGACGAACTTCCGTCGCGCGTGGTGTGGGATTCATTTTCCTCCACCCCGCGGGGTGGGCGGGGGCCTCAGGAGTACGCCCACTCGGGGATTCGCCGGTCATCTGCCCTTGCCCGCGGGCGCCTGAACGGCGTGACAGGTGATCTCGATCACCTGACACG
The DNA here is from genome assembly GCF_011694815.1 of Streptomyces liangshanensis. Classification (NCBI taxonomy): domain Bacteria; kingdom Bacillati; phylum Actinomycetota; class Actinomycetes; order Kitasatosporales; family Streptomycetaceae; genus Streptomyces; species Streptomyces liangshanensis. Next base: position 891,756 of record NZ_CP050177.1, on the reverse strand, counting down.
CCGCCGTGCGCGGAGCCGGGAGTCTCAGCGTGTGTGCGCTTCCAGGGCGTCGATGATCTCGGGCCAGAGTTCACGCGGGCGGTCGTGCCCCATGTCGGGGAGCAGCAGGAGTTCCGCACCGGGGACGAGTTCGGCCGTGCGCTTCCCGCCGCTGGGGTCGATCAGTGTGTCGTCCAGACCGTGGATCACCAGCGTCGGTACGCGCAGTTCGCGGAGCGCGTCGGCGCGCGAGCCGCCGAGGACCATCGCTCCGAGCTGGCGTCCGGCGCCCGCCGGGTAGTAGGCGCGGTCGTAGCTCCGGGCGGCCAGCTCGCGCAGCGGCGCGGCGCTGCCGTACCGCTTCGAGGCCCACACCAGCTCCGCGTCCGCCGCCGCGACGTACCCCTCGCGATCGGCCGGCTTCGGGGCGGAGATCACCGCCTGGGCCGCGGGGCTCGGGCGGCCGTACTCGGACTCGCCGGTCGACGACATCATCGACGTCAGGGTCAGCAGCCGCTCCGGCCGGCTGACGGCCATGGTCTGGGCGATCATGCCGCCCATCGAGGATCCGACCACATGGGCCCGTTCGACACCCAGCGCGGTGAGCAGGCCCAGGCCGTCGTCGGCCATGTCCCGCAGCGTGTACGGCACCATCGCCAGGGCGGCGGGGATGTCGCCCGAGCTCACGGCGTGGATGAGCCGCCCCACGTCGACGGGGTGGTCGTCGAACGTGGTGGAAAGGCCGCAGTCGCGGTTGTCGTACCGGATCACGTAGCGCCCGCGCTCCGCCAGGGCACGGCAGAAGTCCTCGTGCCAGGCGATCATCTGCGCGCCGAGGCCCATCACCAGCAGGACGGCGGGATCGGAAGGATCGCCGAACGTCTCGTACGCGAGGGACACTCCTGGGGACACTTCCACGATCGACATGAGCGGAGTCTCTCAGTCCGGAAGGGCGGCGCGCATTCAGATATCGCGTGCCCGCCGGGGGAGCGGCTGACGCCAGTCGCCCAGCTCGGCGACGAGGAGTTGGCGGGCGAGCCGCCGTACGTCGTCCCACGCGGGGTCGGTGGCGAGCGCGTCGGCCAAGGGGTCGGCGTGCCGGTCCGGATCGATCTCGCCGACGCGGCGGCCGATGGCCCGGAGGGTGGGCAGGTGCCCCGGTTCGAGCACGCCGCGCTCCGCGAGACCGTCGGAGACGGCGCAGGCGAACTCCACCTCTTCCACGAAGGCCTCCGTCGCCAGGTGGGTGCCGCCCAGCCAGGCGAACTGGTCCTGGGTGTCGGCCGCGAGGACGGCCAGGAAGCCCATCACTATGCGATGGGTGCTGGCGTCACCGAGAGCGTTCATCCGCACATGATCGCATTCGGGGGTGGCGCCCGCCCGGCCCTGGTGGGGGCGCGGTACTTCTGGGTTTGACAACCCATTCTTCGCTCCAACATTATGGGTTCACCAACCCATAATGGAGGCGCGCCATGGCTGGAGCAGGCCGTATGCAGGGACGTAACGCACTGGTCACCGGGTCGACCGGAGGGATCGGACGGGCCGTCGCCCTGGCCCTGGCGCGGGAGGGTGCCACCGTCGTGGTCTCCGGGCGGGACGCGGAGCGCGGCGAGGACATCGTGCGCCGGGTTCAGGACGAGGGCGGCAAGGCCGTCTTCGTACGGGCGGACCTGAGTGCGGGCGGTCAGGCGGTACGGGACCTGGCCCGCGACGCGACCGAGGCGGTGGGCGTGATCGACGTGCTCGTCAACAACGCCGCCGTCCTCATACCGGCGCAGTCCATGCTGGAGGCCACCGAGGAGGAGGTCGACCGGGCCCTCGCCGTCAACGTCAAGGCGCCGTTCCTCCTCACCGCCGCCCTGGTGCCGTCGATGGTGGAGCGCGGCGGCGGCGCGGTGGTCAACATGGGCTCGATCAACGGGGAGACCGGCATGTCCGTCGCCGCGCTGTACGGGGCGAGCAAGGCGGCACTGCACTCCCTGACGAAGTCCTGGGCGGCGGAACTGGCGGCCCAGGGCGTCAGGGTCAACACCGTCGCGCCCGGCCCCACGGTCACGGAACACAACGCGGCGTACAGCGAGATGCTGGAAGGCCTCACCAAGGCCCACCCGCAGCGCCGGCCCGGGACCGCCGAGGAGGTGGCCGCCGCCGTGGTCTTCCTCGTCGGCGACGACGCGGCGCACATCCACGGCGCGACCCTGCCGGTCGACGGCGGATTCCTGGCCGTGTGAGGGGTGTGACGGATGTTCCGGGGGTGCGGCGGCCCGGGGGCGCGTGACCGGTGTACGGCGGGCCGGCGCCCCGCGACGACCGTCAGCCGACGCGCAGGCGGGCGAACCAGGTGTCCAGGGCGGACCGGAAGTAGTCCGACGAACCCGTCGCCAGCAGCATCACCACACCGCCCTGGACACTCGCCAGCAGGGCACGCGCGTACTCCCGCGGATCCGCGCCCGGGTCCATCTCGCCGGCACGCTGCATCGCCCGGATCCCCTGCTCCAGAGCGTTGCCCCAGCTCTCGAACAGCTCCAGCAACACCTGGCGGACGCCGAGGTCACCCGGTTCGAGCTGGCCGAGCAAGGTGCTCAGGCCGCAGTGCTCACGCTGCCGTTCGTGCCGTGCCACCAGATCGTCGGCCCACGCCAGCCACGCGGTCCACGAGGTGAGGTCGTCCAGCAGAGGGCGCTGCTCCTGAAGGATCTGCTCGCCTTCGTGGCGGGCGACGGCGAGGAGCAGTTCCGTCTTGCCGCCGGGGAAGTAGTGGGTCATCTGACCGCCACTGGTCCCGGTCGCCTCGCGGATGTCCTCCAGGCCCGTCGCCGCCACCCCGCGCGTCCGGATCACTTCCGCCGCGCCTTCGACGATGCGCTGCCTCGTCGCGAGGCCTTTGGCGGTGATTCCCCGAGGCATGTGTCCAAGTATATCGACAGCGGCCTTGCCACCCCCTCTGCGCGCGGGCGCGTGCTGCTGAGCGGTCAGCAGCACGCACCGGAGTGGGCGGCACAGCACCGGCCGGACCCTCCACGGGTCCGGCCGGTGCGGTCCACGCGACAGGGGCCGCCTAGGGGGTGACCGGGATGTTGGTCAGGCCGGAGGTGGCGTTGGTGACCGTGTTGCTCGCGTGGACGACGTTCGGGTCGCCCGCGCACTGGGACGTGGAGGTGATCCTGATCGCGTACGCGCCGGTCCCGCCGAGGTCGGAGCGGTTCCCCCGCCACACGTTGCCGCAGCCGTTCCGGAAGGACGGGCTGGTGGAGGGGTTGTGGGTCTCGTAGCCGTTGGCGAAGGTGCCGGGCGAGGAGAAGGTGCCGGTGTTGTTCTCGACGAGGTAGCCGATGCCCTTCACGTCCACCCACGAGTCCGCGGAGTTCTCCCCGCTGATGCCGGTGCCGTTGAAGGTGTTGCCGCGGATGACCCCGCCGGTCGTGCCCTCCTTCACGTCGATGTGCTCGGCCGCGATGTCCGGGCCGAACCGGTTGTCGAGCACCTGGACGCGGTCCGCCCGGTCCACCCCGCCGGTGTTGCCGTGGCAGCCCCAGTTCGAGCCGGCGGACCCGATGTACACGCCTTCGCCGTACCCCTTCTGCACCAGACCGGTGTTGCTGATCCGGGAGTTCTGGATCACACCGTCGGACGACGAGCGCCGGAAGTGCACGGCCTCCTCGTCGACGTGGTGCACGTACACCCGGTCGAGGGTTGCGTGGGGCGAGTTGTCGAGGACGATGCCCTTCTTGGAGTCCTTGACGGTGAAGCCGGTGAGCTTCCAGTACGGGGCGCCGTAGAGCCACAGACCGTACCCGGAGTCCCAACCGGCCGTCGGCGCCGGGCAGTCGGGCGCGTCACCGGACGGCCCGTCGTTGACGAGCACGGCGCTCTCCGGGCCGGTCAGGGTGATCGGCGCGGCCGCCGTACCGGCGCGCTGGGTGGCGAACGCCCCGTGGTACTCGCCGGCCGCGAGCCGGATCGTCTGTCCGGGCCGGGCGTCGGCGAGCGCGCCGGCCAACTGGGCCGAGGTCGCCACGTCGATCGTCGTTCCGCCCCCTCCGCCCGGCTGGGTGGTGGCGGTGAGGGCGGTGCCGGCGGGGGAGGCGTTGCCGGCCGCGTCGACGGCGCGGACGGTGTAGGAGTAGGAGGTCGCGGGGCTGAGGCCGGAGTCGGTGTGCGTGGTGCCCGTCACGGTCGCCACGAGTTGTGTGCCCCGGTAGACGCGGTAGCCGGTGACTCCGACGTTGTCGGTGGAGGGGTTCCAGGCCAGCGAGACGGTGTTCGCCGTGGTGCCGGTCGCCCGGAGACCGCCGGGGGTCGAGGGGGCCGTGGTGTCGGTCCCGCCGCCGGCGGCGGATCCGTAGACCTCGAACTCCCAGAGGGAGTAGCCGAACGCGGTGCCCCGGGCCGTGCCGTTCACCCGGACGTACCGGCCGGTGCCGTTGACCGTGAGGTCGTCGGTGGCGCCGTCGCCGGTGGTCGTCGTGTGGACGTCCGTCCAGGTGACGCCGTCGGCGGAGGTCTGGATCCGGTACGACGTGGCGTACGCGTCCTCCCAGTTCAGCTTCACCCGGGAGATCGTGTGCGGACCACCGAGGTCCACGCGGATCCACTGCGGATCCGCTCCCTCGGCGCTCGCCCAGCGGGTTGTCGTGCTTCCGTCCACGGCCTGCGCCGCCTCGAAGCCGCTGCCCTCGGTCGACGAGGCCGTGGCGGGCTTGCCCCGGGAGACCAGGCCGTCGGCGGCCGCCGCCACGCGGGTGCCACCGCTGGCGCCGACCGCGGCCGACTTGAGGAACAGCGAGCCGGAGCTGTCGGTCCGGGAGGCGTTGACACCGGAGTTGGGGGAGCGGGTGTAGTCCAGCGTCTCCCTGCTCGCCCAGTCCGGGATCGTCGCGCCGTTCACGGCCAGGTGCTGGAAGGCCTTGGGGTCGGTCGCCGAGCTGCCGAACTGGTAGAGCCGCTGGCGGTCCGGGTAGTACGCCGTGTACGCGCCGCCCTGCGTACGCTGCTTGGTGAGGTCGTTGTTGTAGAACACGTTCTGCGGGCCGCTGGAACCGGACCACTTGATGGCCTTGGGCCCCGCGGCCCACCAGATCGGGTACCAGGTCGAGTCGTCGGGCGCGCCGCCACCCTCCTCACCGCAGTTGGCGCGGCAGTTCTTCGAGGAGTGCTCGTACGGCACGGTGGCCTTGTTGTTCTCGAACAGGTTCCGCCGCTCCCAACCGCCGTGCAGGTTCAGGTCGGAGTCGAAGGTGTTGCCCAGCACCACGTTGTCCGACGCCGACCACTGGAACGTGAAGTGCCGGAGATTCCGGCTGGTGTTGTACGCGTACAACGAGTCCCACACGCGCGAGCCGCGGAAGTAGCCGTTGCCGCCCTTGCCCTTGTTCCAGGAGCCGTCGAACGTCGATTCCTGGACCTGGATGTTCTTCGCGCTCTCCGTGACGATCGGGTGCGAGCCGGTCATCCTCGTCCCGACACGCCTGATCCACACGTTGGCCGCCCACTTGAGCACGATGCCGTGCTGCGCGTACTCGGGCGCCATGTTGCCGTAGTTGTTCCTGGCGTCCGCCGGGTCGAGGTTGTAGGTGCCTCCGCCCAGCTTCGGCATCCCGGTCATGTCCTGGGTGAGGGTCAGGTCCTCGATGCCGACGCCCTGGACGACCTTGAGCGGGGTGACCCGGCTGGGGTAGACCGTGCCGTCGATCGCCGCCGAGCCGTCGGAGGTGGAGTTGACCGGCAGGTCGTACTCCAGCGGTTTTTCGAGGGTCAGGTTCCTGCCCGCGGTGTCGACCGACGCGATCTGGAAGATCTGCTGGCGCATGTGCAGGTTCATGTACGTCGACGGGTCGGTGACCGTCTGCTGCCGGTAGAACTTCGCGGTGTTGGCCGCGCCCACCCACAGGTATCCGCCGGCCTTGAAGCGGTTCATGTCGGCGCTGGTGGCGAGCTGGATCCTGGTCGTTCCCTCGGCGGACGCCGCGCGCAGCGGGACACCACTGGCCCAGTGCTGGTTGACACTCCCCTCGAAGAGGTCCTTGCGGTTGGCGGGGGCGGACGCGAAGTCGGCGGCGTACTTGGGCGACACCTCACGGGTCTGGACGCGGAGCAGGCCACGGCCCGGCCAGGTCCAACCGCCCTTGCCGGCGCCGTGGGTCGCGCCGTCCTCGTCCCAGTCGCTGCCGTCCTCGGTGAGGGTGTCGTAGCGGGTGTTGGCGTCCGGGCGGAAGCTCAGTGTGGTCTGCCCCTGGCCGGCACCGCGCAGCACCAGGTAGTCGGCGTCCAGGGCGAGTTGGCGGGTGACCTTGATAGTGCCCGCGGGCAGGGTGATCGAGGACAGCTTGGTGTAGCCCGCCGTGGGCGAGCAGCCGGTGCGCAGGGCGTCGACGGCGGCCTGGATGCCGGTCGTGGCATCGCTGCCGTCGGCGCGGACGTTGTACTGCGTCGCCAGCTCCTGGGCGGTGACGTTGCACGCCGGGTCGGGGTTGGCCTCCGAGGGGCCGGGCAGGGGGGCTCCGCCCCGGTACCCGGCCTTGCTCCAGTCGGGCAGCCCGGCGACGGGAGCGCGGCGGTTCGCGCTGCTGAGGTCCGGGATCGCGGCGGCCGCCGCGAGGGAGGGCGTGAGGTTCGCGGGGGCGGGGCCGCTGCTCGTACCCGCGAGGCCGGCGGCCGCGGTGACGCCGGCGAGGGTGACCGCGAGGACCACTGACCAGCGGTTCCTCGGGCGGGGCGGAGGAGTGGCGGGGTGGGGGGTGCGATGTCCAAGTGGCATGAGTGTCCTTGGAGAGGTGGCGTGGAGTGACAGGACTGCGCGCGCACAACCGAAAGGAAACCTTCCTAACAGTTAACGGGAGGGTAAGGGCGCCCCTCGGGCGGCGCAAGACCCGTGCCGCAAGTCCTCGGCGAAGCGCGCCGGTTCCCCGCAGGGTCCGGTAACGCCCTTTCGGGGCAAGGGCGTTGACGGCGGCGGTGTACGAGGGGTGGCGTGGTGTCCTGGTGTTACGGCCGTGCCCGGGCGCTCTCCGGGGCGGCGGCGTTAGGGTGGATATGCCCGCGTATGGCGTGTTCCGGCCGAGAGGGAGAACGTCCGATGACCGTGCAGAGCGAGATTCTTTCCGATCTCTTCCTGTCGTCCTCCACGGAGACGGCCACGATCAACGCCCCCCTGGAGGCCGTGGACATCGGCAACTGGCTCCTGAACCTGCCCGACGAGGAGTACCGGCGCTGCGCCCCGCCGGACCACAAGGCGGCCGGCTACACCACCACCGACGACGGCAGGCCGATGTCGATCAATGTGGAGATGATCGGCAGTGGCCTGGTGATCCAGCACTACGTCGGGGAGATCCTGGACCGGGACCACTGCCACATGGTCTCCACCTCGGACGTGCTCACCCCGCACGGCTGGACGACCGTTCAGGTGATCTGGGACCTGTCCGTCACGGACAACGGCGACGGGACCCTCACGTACACCAATCAGGTGGTCAGCCACCCGACGGTGGAGTTCCTGGCCTTCAACGAGGAGCACGGCATCAGCTTCGAGCGGGCGGCGGCGGACCGGCAGGCCGCGTCCGGCGACCACAACCGCCGGGAGACCCCGCGCTTCGCGGCGAGCATCGAACGGCGGGCGCTCGCGCTCGCGAGGTCGGCCGGCGGGACCGGCGACAGCGGGATGGACGACGGCGGGATGGACGGCGGGCGGCCCACCGAGGGGTGACGCTGTTCGCGGTCAGGTGGGTGCGCTGCCCGCGTTGTCCAGCCACTCGGCGAGCACCGCCGCCTCGCTGTGGTCCAGGTCCTTCGTGGCGGTGAGCAGGGTGACCCGGTCGTGGGCGGCGAGGTCCCGCAGGTGCTCCACCGCCGGGCGGTGGTCGGCGTCGCCCAGTTCGGCGATGTAGCGGTCCCGGAAGCCGGCGAAGAGCCGAGGATCGTGGTGGTACCACTCGCGGAGGTCGGCCGACGGTGCCACCTCGCGGAGCCATTCGTCCAGGTGGGCGCGTTCCTTGCTCATCCCGCGCGGCCACAGGCGGTCCACGAGCACCCGTTTGCCACCGTGCGGCGGAGGCTTCACCTCGTAGATCCTCCGGTAGCTGAACGATCCCGCCATCGCGTGATCACCCTTCCCGTCCGGTCGCCTTCACTCTATCGACGGCCCGGCGTGGCGGCTCGTCGATCAGCCGAGGCGGCGGGCCCGAGGAGGCGCGAAGGTGCGGCGTACCGCGAAAGGGGCGACGGTGGTGGAGGCGGGACACACACCAGTGGAGGCACCATGGGCACCGCGACCACCGTTTCTGCCGGCCACCGCGAGCCGGCCCTGCTCGGGCAGACCGTGGTGATCATCGGCGGCAGTGCGGGCATCGGGCTCGCCACGGCCAGGCAGGCGCGGGCCGAGGGCGCCGGCGTGATCCTGACCGGGCGGAACCCGCAGCGGCTGCGGAGCGCGGCGGCGGACCTCGACGCGGTCAGCAGCGCCGCCTTCGACGCGAACGACCCGGCGGAGCTGGCGCGGTTCTTCGAGGGGCTGCCCCAGCGCGTCGACCATGTGCTGGTCACGGCGGGCCGGCCGTCGTACGGGCCGCTCCTCGACATGGACGCGGAGCAGGCGCGCCGGGCGATGACCGACCACATGGTGCTGCCGCTGGAGGTCGCGCGCCATGCCGTGGAGCGGGTGGAAGCGGGGGGCACGCTGTTGTTCATGGGCGGCACCGGAGGCCGGCGGATCAAGCGTGACCTGGGGATCCTGCCGACGGTCACCGTCGCGATGCCCGTGCTCACGGCGAGTCTGGCGCTCGAACTCGCACCGATCCGCGTCAACCTGATCGCCGCCGGCTTCGTCGACACGCCGTTGTCGGCGGAGCTGCTCGGCGACGGACTCGACGCCCGGCGCGACGAGTTGCGCACCACCCTGCCGATCGGCCGGGTGGTCGGGGCCGACGACGTCGCGGCGCTCGCCGTGCACATCATGGCGAACACGGCGCTGACCGGCGCCACGTACGACATCGACGGAGGTCAGCAACTCGTCGGGTGAGAAAGGCGAGAAAGGCGAGAAAGGCGAGAGAGGTGAGCGGGGGTGGGAGCGGGAGACCGCTCCCACCCCCGTGCCTCAGCGGCGCGGGGCCGGGATCACCTGGATCGTGTCCCCCACCGCACGCTCGCCCGTCGCGTCCGAGGTGATGTTCACGAGCGTGCCGCCGACCACCATCGCGCTCGAACCGCCACCGTCCAGGTTGAGGGCCTGCTCCGCCCCGAGGGAGCGCATGAACTCCGCGGCCTCCGCCAGGGTGAAGCCCTCGCTGACGCCCGGCTGGCGCCCGTCGACGGTGACGAGGAGCAGCCGGCCGCGCGCGTCGATTCCGGCCATGGTCCGGGGCTGCCGCACGTTCGACCACGCGAAGCCGAAGGACAGGTCCAGCGGGTCGAGCGTGCCCTCGGTCGCGGCGTCCACGGCGGTCCGGCCGTTCTTCACCAGGGTCGGCGCGGCGCTGACGATGCTGTCGTGGGCGCCGAGTTCGACCCGCCGCCCGGCCGAGTCCCGTATGTCTTCCTGTACCGAGATCCGCTCGCCCTCGCGGCTGTGCGTGGCCAGCCAGTCCGCCGCGCCGCCGATCCCCTGCAGGACGGAGCCGCCGGCCGGGACCCTACCGCCGCGCGGGCCGGACGAGACCACGCGGTCGCCGGAGTCGAGCACGACCTGCGCGCCGGCGCCCTCGGGCAGGGCCGCGCCGAACCGCGGGGTGAACTTCACCAGGTCGTCGGGCAGGGCGCAGGTGGTGTCGTGCCGGGGGAGCGCGGTGGGGGTGGCCCCGGGGCGTCCGCAGTTACGCACCTTGCCGGGGAGCCGGTTGATGCCCTGCACGGCGTACGCGGACGACCGCGCCCGGGCCGTCACCGTTGTCGACAGGTCGGCGATCCGGGGACGCCGGCCGCCGTCGGCCAGGATCAGCGCGGCGCGGGAGCCCGCCGCCATCGACTCCAACTCGCCGTCGTAGGCGCCGATCCCGGCCACCGTGCCCTGCACGCCGTCCGCGTCGGCGGTGATGAAGAAGCCGCCGTTGACGGCGACCAGGGAGCCGTCGCGTACGGCGACCGACGACGTCGTCTCGCGGTCCGCCACATCGCCGTCGTGGGTGCCCGCCACGGTGCCGCGGAACCGGGCCGGGTCGATCACCGCGACATGGACGCTCTCCCGGTCGGCGAGCTGCCTCCCGTCGTAGCCGGTCCACTCCACCGCCGTACGGAGGCCGGTCGCCGCGACCGCCGGGTTGACGGACTGGGCCGCGGCCTGGGTGTCGTACGAGCCGACCCGTACCTGCCATCCCATCGTGCCGCGCGGGGTGTCCGCGTACCTGTCCCAGACGACCTTCTCCGCGCGCGGCTCGAACCCGGCGGCGCGCAGCCGCTGTTCGGTGGCGTCGGCCCAGGCGCGGTCGCCCAGGGGGGCCCATGTCGCCGCGCCCGTCAGCCGGTTGACGGCCGGGGCCTGGACGGTGATCGTCCAGACCGGCGCGACACCGGTGTTCCGCAGGACGCCCGTCCGCACCTGGACGCCGGGCGCCACGGTCTCCGTGCTCCACCGGACCTGCGGGGAGGCGGACGCGGGGGCGGTCGTCCGCGTGAGCGCCCTCGGGGTGCCGGCCTGTGCGACCCCCGGGACGGCCAGGGCGACGGCGGCCGCGAGTCCGAAGGCGGCGGCCACGGTGAGGCGTCCGCGCAGGGCGCTCCGGGGCGCGCGCACTCCGCGCGGGACTTCTCCGTCGTGCTCGTACATGTGATTCCCTCGGCAGATCGGTGGCTCGGTACGGCCCGGCCTTCGCGCACGCCTGCCGGGAGAGGCGCTGTCATTCCAGCCGCGTACGGAGGCCGGGGCGACAACAGCCGGGGGCCCGGCGCCGAAACCGAGGTGAAGGCGCGCGCCACGCCGTGCCGTCCCGGAGCTTTGGTGTCCCCGTGAACGCGCCACTACGCTCCACGAGCCTGAGGGACGCACCCGATGCGTCCTGACAACCGGGCAGCAAGGAAAGGGTCATTGATGGCCGAATCGCCCATATCCGTGTTCGATCGACTGGTCAACGCGGGGCCTCCCGCACCCGGGGTCACGCGCACGACCGTCGACACCGCCTGTGTGCTCGGCGGCAGCATCGCCGGGCTGCTGGCGGCCCGTGTGCTCGCCGACCACGCGCGCCAGGTGATCGTCGTCGAACGCGACGAGACCGGTACGGACGGACGGCCGCGCGCGGGTGTGCCGCAGGACCAGCAGGTCCACTCACTGCTGCCCGGCGGACGCCTGTGGATCGAGCGGTGGCTCCCCGGATTCACCCGGGAGGCACAGGACCTGGGCGCCGTCCTCGCCACTCCGGAGCAGTCCCTCACCTGCCTCGACGGCCGTCCGCAGGCCCCCGGCGCGGCACACGCGCTGCTCGGCGCGAGCCGCCCGTTCCTCGAATCCCGGCTGCGCGCCCGGGTCCTGGCGCTGCCCAACGTCTCGGCCGTACGGAGCCGGGCGACCGGTCTGACGTACCGGGACGGCGCCGTCAGCGGCGTCCGGCACACCACCGACCACGGGGAAGAGGTCCTGGCGGCGGACTTCGTCGTGGACGCGATGGGCCGCTCCAGCAGGCTGGCGGAGTGGGTGCACGCCGACGGCTACGACAAGCCCCGTCTGGAGCGGCTGGCCTCCGGCATCCACTACGCGTCCGCCCTCTTCGAGCGCTCCACACAGGCCGAAGACCTGTCGGCGGCGTGCGCGTTGGCGGTGTACTCGCCCCCGTACCCGCGCGGCGGGACCGCCGTGGCGGCGGTGAACGCGATCGAGGACAACAAGTGGCTGGCGCTGCTGGTCGGCTTCGGGGAGGACCGGCCCGGCCGGTCGGTCGAGGACTTCCGGGCGGTGTGCGAGGAGCTTCCGCCGGTCTACCAGGAGGCCGCGCGCGGCGCGGCGGTGCGTGAGGTGGTGACGTACCGTCAGGCCGACAGCCGGCGGCGCGGGTTCAGCGGTCTGGAGCGGTTCCCGGCACGCCTGGTGAGCGTGGGGGACGCCGTCGCGTCCTTCAACCCCGTCTACGGGCAGGGCATGTCCTCCGCCGCGCTGCACGCCTCCTGCCTGGCCGAGTTCCTTGAGGGCGGCCCTCGACTCGACCGGGGCGCCGAGGAGTTCTTCCGTTTGCAGGACGTGGTCGTGGACGCCGCGTGGGCCGTGTCCGCCGGAGGCGACGCGGCACGCCTGGACGCGGAGAACGGCGTCGAGGTGCCGGAGGAGGTGCGGCAGCAGCGCTGGGCGCTCCAGCAGGTGATCGGCGCGACCGTGGTCGACGGTGACGTCGCCCAGGCCTTCAACCAGGTCTCGTTCATGCTCCGCCACCCCTTCACCCTGGCGGACCCCCATCTGCTGGAACGTGCCGTCGCGGCCAACGGGGCGCCGGCTTCCGGCGGTCGGTGACCGGCGATCCGAGACCGTCGGGGACGGGTGATATTGGCATGAGCGCAACAAAGTTGCGATAGTTGGACGCCGCCCCTTGACCCTCCCAAACCTCCGATGTTCACTCAGGGGGCCACGTACTAGTACCTCCGTCGGCGCCCCCGGGCGCACCGAGAGAGGACAAACAGTGCGCCTCCTGTCCCGCGTCGTGACCGTGCTCCTCCCGCTCGTCCTGTCCCTCGCCGTGTTACCCCAGGCGGCCCAGGCGACCGGAGCCGACCGGTCCGCCGCCGCCCTTCCCGCCTCCGTCCCCCGCGCCGCCCCCGCCGCCGCACCCGCGGCCCCGCTGACCAGCGTGCTCGTCTTCTCCAAGACCGCCGGATTCCGGCACTCGGCCATCGCGGCCGGGATCGCCGCCGTCCGGCGGCTCGGCACGGCCAACGGGTTCTCCGTCACCGCCACCGAGGACGCCACCGCCTTCACCACCGCCAACCTGGCCCGCTACCAGGCCGTCGTCTGGCTCTCGACCACCGGGGACGTGCTGAACGCCGCCCAGCAGACGGCGTTCGAGTCGTACATCGCCTCCGGCGGCGGCTACGTCGGCGTGCACGCCGCCGCCGACACCGAGTACGACTGGCCCTGGTACGGCGGCCTCGTCGGCGCCTACTTCGCCTCCCACCCGGCGACCCAGCCGGCCACCGTCAAGGTCGAGGACCGCTCCTCCCCCTCCACCGCGCACCTGCCGCAGCGCTGGACGCGGACCGACGAGTGGTACAACTACCGCGCCAGTCCGCGTTCCGCCGTGAAGGTGCTCGCGAGCCTGGACGAGACCTCGTACACCGGCGGCACCATGGGAGATCATCCGATCACTTGGTGCCAGAACTACCGTGGCGGCCGGTCCTGGTACACCGGTCTCGGCCACACCGAGGAGTCGTACGCCGACCCCGCCTTCACCACCATGCTGCTCGGCGGCATCCGGACCGCCGCCGGCGCGAGCCCCGCCGACTGCCGCCCGGAGAACGGGTACACCCGGCTGTTCGACGGTACGCAGGCCAGCCTGGACCGGTGGCGGCAGGCGGGCCCCGGCGGATTCTCCCTGGCCGACGGCACCCTCACCTCCGTGGGCGGCATGGGACTGCTCTGGTACCCGGTGACGCCGTTCGCCGACTACTCGCTCAAGGTCGACTGGATGATGCCGGGGGACGACAACGGCGGTGTCTTCATCGGCTTCCCCGATCCCCAGGGCGACCCCTGGCGGCCGGTCGATCTCGGCCACGAGATCCAGATCGACGCGACCGACGCCGACGCCTCCCGTACCACCGGCAGCGTCTACAGCCTCAAGGCCCCGGACACCGCGGCCCGCGCCGCCGCGCTCAACCCGCCCGGTACCTGGAACACTTACGAGATCGCCGTGCACGGCAAGCGGATCGAGATCCATCTCAACGGCGTGAAGATCAACGACTACACCAGCACCCGCGACATCGCGACCGGCCACCTCGGCGTCCAGAACGACGGCGCCGGCATGGACATCAACTACCGCGACATCAGGATCAGACAGGACGGCGCCCAGAGCACCGACCTGGCGCGCGGCCGGCCGGTCACGGTCACCAGCGTCGAGCCCGGCAGCACGCACGTCGGCGCCAACGCCGTGGACGGCGACCCCGCCACCCGCTGGGGCAGCGCCTACGCCGATCCCCAGGCGATCACGGTGGACCTCGGCTCCGTCCGTACCGTCGACCAGGTCCGGCTCACCTGGGAGACCGCCTACGCCAGGGCGTACACGGTCGAGATCTCACCCGACAACACGACCTGGCGCACCGTCGCCACCACCACGGCGGGCGACGGCGGGCTCGACACCGTCCCCGTGGGTGCCACGGCCCGGTACGTACGGGTCCAGGGCACCGCCCGCGCCACCTCATGGGGCTACTCGCTCTGGGAGTTGGCCGTACTCGGACGCTAGAGCGGCACCGGCGACCTGGGGCGAGCCGCCTCGGGCCGCCGTGCCCACGACCCGGATCCCCCCACCCGCGAACGGCCCATGGAGGTGCCGTGTCATCGCGCACACTTTCCTTCCTCGCCACCCTGCTCACCCTGTCCGCACTCCTCCTCGCGCCCCAGGCGACGGCGCTTCCCCGGACGACCGCGGAGCCGAGGGCCGTCGCCGCGCCCCCGCCCACCAGCGGCTTCGAGAAGGTGAAACTCGACGGCGGACTCCCGATGGGGGAGCCGATCGAACTGGCCGTCCTGCCGGACGGCAAGGTCCTCTACATCAACCGCGGCACCAGCGACGGCGGCGGCCAGGTCCGCGTCTACAACCCCGCCACCAAGGCGACCACGGTCGCGCTCACCCTCCCGCTCGACGCCCGGTTCGAGGACGGGCTGATCGGCATCACCCTGCACCCGAGGTTCGCCACCACCGGCTGGGTCATGCTGTTCTACTCCCCGAAGGTCACCCCGCTGGTCAACCGCATCTCCCGGTTCACCTTCAACGCCGCCACCAACACGATCGCCCCGGCCAGCGAGGACATGATCATCGAGTGGCGGACCGAGCGCGAACTGTGCTGCCACTCCGCCGGATCCATGTCCTGGGACACCGCGGGGAACCTCTACTTCGCGGTCGGTGACAACACCAACTCCGGCGGCGACTCGGCGGGCATGGCCCCCATCGACGAACGCACCTCGCGCAACGCCCAGTACGACGCCCAGCGCACCTCGGGCAACGCCAACGACCTGCGCGGGAAGATCAACCGGATCCACCCGGAGGACAACGGGACGTACACCGTCCCCGACGGCAACCTCTTCGCCAAGGGCGCCGCCGGTACGCGCAACGAGGTGTACGTCATGGGCGTGCGCAACCCGTACCGCGTCTGGGTCGACAAGAAGGCCAACAACACCCTGTACTGGGGCGAGGTCGGCCCCGACGCCGGGGCGACGGTCGCCAACCGGGGCCCCGCCGCGTACGACGAGTTCAACCGCGCCACCGGCCCCGGCAACTACGGCTGGCCGTACTGCGGCGGCCCCAACGTCAGTTACAACGACTGGGACTTCGCCGCCAACGCCCCGCGCGGCTGGTTCCCCTGCGGCGGTTCGGCGGGACCCGTCAACAACTCCCCCCGCAACACCGGCATCCAGCAGCTCCCGCCGACCAAGCCCGCCCTCGTGTGGGAACAGCACGGCGGCAGCAGGGAATGGCCCCAGCTGGACACCCCGGGAGGCTGCGGCTCGCCCAACCACACCGAGGTCTACCACTACGACCCGAACCTGAACTCCGACGTCAAGTGGCCGCAGTACTACGACAACAAGCTGCTGATATCCGAGTACTGCCGCAACTGGATCAAGGAGGTGCAGTTCAACAACGGCAACCCCGCCACCGGCACCCCCACCGCCATCGAACCGGTCCTCGACGGCATGCGGTTCGTCCACCCCATCGACTCCGAGTTCGGCCCCGACGGCTCGCTGTACCTGCTCGAATACGGCAGCGGCTACTTCTCGGGCGCGGAGGACGCGGGACTCTACAAGATCAATTACGTGCAGGGCGGCCGCTCGCCCCTCGCCAAGGCCTCGGTGAACCGGGACAACGGCCTCGCGCCGCTGGCCGTCACGTTCTCCAGCGCGGGCAGCAGCGACCCGGACGGCAATCCGCTCAGCTACGCCTGGGACTTCACCAACAACGGCAGCACCGACTCGACGGCCGCCAACCCGTCGTTCACGTACACCTCCAACGGCAGCTTCCAGGCCAGGCTGACCGTCAGCGACGGAACCGGGCGCAGCGGCACCACCACGATCCCGGTCGTGGTCGGCAACAACCGCCCCACCCTCACCATCGGGGCACCACCGGACGGCGCCACGTACGAGTGGAACGAGAACGTCACCGTGACCGCCTCCGCGACGGACCCGCAGGACGGGGCCGTCGACTGCTCGAAGGTGATCGTCCGCGTGGCGCTCGGCCACCAGGAGCACGCCCACGAGATCGCGGAGGGCACGGGCTGCTCGATGACGTTCAACACGGGCCCGCTCCACTCGGGGCTCGACGCCACCCAGTTCTACGTGGTGCGCGCGACCTACACCGACCAGGGCGCCCCGGGCACCGTCCCGCTGACCGGCGAACGCCAGCAGACCCTGTGGCCCAAGCGGTGGCAGGCCGAGCACTTCGCGCAGCTGTCAGGACCGCAGATCATCACCGCCGCCGGCGCCGAGGGCGGCAAGCGCCTCGGAGACGTACAGAACAACGAATGGGTCCGCTACCACCCCGTGAGCCTCAAGGGCATCACCGGGGTCAGGGCGCGCGTCTCCTCGGACAAGGCGGGCAACGTCGCGACGTTCCGGTACGACTCCGTCACCGGGCCCGTGCTCGCGCGGGTGACGGTGCCGAACACCGGGGGCTGGGAGACGTACACCGAGGTCAGCGCGCCGATCACCGGCGCGGTGGACGGGCCGCGGGACATCTACGTGGTCTTCACCGGCGGCTCGGGAGCCATCCTGGACCTGGACAGCTACACGTTCACGGGCCCGGGGGTGAGCCGCCCGCCGACGACCCGCGCGGACTGACGCCGGGACGGTGACGCGCGGACTCATGCCGGACCGTGTGCCGGGCCGCTTCCGAGGAGGGAGGCGGTCCGGCACCCCGGCCGGTCAGCGAGCCTTGCGGACCTGGGCGGCGCGCCGGGCCTCGGCCGTCCGCCGGGCGTCGGCGGCCTTGCGGGACTCCTTCGGGGGACGGCCCGTCCGGTTGCCCATGCCCTGGAAGGGGATGCGGCCGGTCTTGCCCTGGTCGACCACAGGCGGCCGCTTGGCGCCGGTGATGCTGGTCAGCTGCTCCTCGCCGGACCGCACCTGCGTGATCGTCGGCCGGATCCCGGCGTCCGACATCATCTTGTTCACGTCCCGCCGCTGACCGGGGGTGACCAGGGTGACCACCCGGCCCGACTCGCCCGCGCGCGCCGTGCGCCCGCCCCGGTGGAGGTAGTCCTTCGGGTCGGCGGGCGGATCGACGTTGACGACGAGGTCGAGGTGGTCGATGTGGATGCCGCGGGCCGCGACGTTGGTGGCGACCAGCACCGTGACCTCACCGTCCTTGAACTGGGCCAGCGTGTGCGTGCGTTGGGGCTGTGACTTGCCGCTGTGCAGGGCGGCGGCCCGGACCCCGCTGCCCCGCAGGTGGCGGGTGAACTGGTCCACGCCCACCTTGGTGTCCAGGAACATCAGCACCCGCCCGTCGCGGGCCGCGATCTCGGTGGCGGTGGCGTACTTGTCGGCCGGGTGCACGTTCAGTACGTGGTGCTCCATCGTCGTGACCGAGGCCGCCGCCCGGTCGACCGAGGCGAAGACCGGGTCGTGCAGGTACTCCCGTACCAGGTGATCCACGTTGCGGTCGAGCGTCGCCGAGAACAGCATCCGCTGCCCGTCGGGCCGTACCTGCTCCAGGACCTCCGAGACCTGCGGCAGGAAGCCCAGGTCGCACATCTGGTCCGCCTCGTCCAGGACCGTGATCGCCACCCGGTCCAGATGGCAGTCCCGCCGTCCGACCAGGTCGGCGAGCCGGCCGGGGGTTGCGACCACCACCTCGGAGCCGGCCTTGACGTCCGCCGCCTGCCGCGAGATCGACAGCCCGCCGACGACGGTCGTGAGCCGGAGCCCGAGCACCTTCGCGTACGGGGCGAGCGCGTCGCTCACCTGCTGGGCGAGCTCCCGGGTCGGCACCAGGACCAGCGCGAGGGGCCGCTTCGACTCGGCGCGGCGGCCGGCCGTGCGGACGAGGAGCGCGAGCCCGAAGGCGAGCGTCTTGCCGGAGCCGGTCTGTGCGCGGCCGAGCACGTCACGGCCGGCCAGGGCGTCCGGCAGGGTGGCCGCCTGGATCGGGAACGGCTCCCGCACCTGGAGGCCGGTCATCGCCCTGACCAGCTCCGCGGGCAGGTCCAGCTCGGCGAAGGACCGCGCCGGCGGCCGGCCCGGGACCACGGTCCCGGGCACCGCGAGCTCGCCGCGCGGCGCCGTGGCACGGTCGTACCTGCCGGCACCGGAGCGCCCGGAGGCGGACGACTTCGCGTTCATGGGGAACCTTCCTCGGTGTGGCGCCCGGAACGGGCGGGGGCCCGTACCTCAAGCGGTACGGGCCCCTGCCACGTCGAAGCGTCCCCCCATTTTACCAGCGCGGGACCCCCGGACCCGATCCGGTCGGCCGGCCCCGCTCCTCGTCCGTCTACTCGCAGGCGACCCCGTCACCGTCGCGGTCCAGGTGGGAGCCGTAGCCGGGGTCGCCGCGGCGGATGGGGTCGGCGCCGGCGGCGCGGACCGCGGTGCAGTTCGCGTAGTACGTCGACGAGCTGTCGTCCCCGCCGGAATCGTCGCCCCCGCCGCTGCCGCCCGCCGCCGGTGCCACCGTGACCCGTACCGTCTTCGTCCTGGTGACGGTCGGGGCCGGCTTCGCCTTGGCGGTCACCGTCGCGGTCACGGTGGGCGCGGGCGTGGCGGCCGGCGCCGCCGTCTCCGTCCGTGTCGCCGTCGCGGTCAC
This sequence comes from Streptomyces liangshanensis, assembly GCF_011694815.1. Taxonomy (NCBI): domain Bacteria; kingdom Bacillati; phylum Actinomycetota; class Actinomycetes; order Kitasatosporales; family Streptomycetaceae; genus Streptomyces; species Streptomyces liangshanensis. The sequence goes on along the minus strand of NZ_CP050177.1, from coordinate 872,869 downwards.
GGTCGCCGCGGGCACGGCCTTCGACTCGGCCACGGCCTCGGTGTTCTTCGTGGTGTCACTTGCCCCGCCGATCCCGATGCCGAGACAGAGGAGCAGGAACGCGCCCGGGATGAGAACGCGCTTCCGCGCCCACCCCGGCCGCCCACCCGGCACCGGCGGCGGCGTGTACGGCTGGGGCCCGGCGGGCGGCTGCCCCCATTGCGGCTGCGGCGGCTGGTTGTACGACATGTGTCCCCCAGGGGTGTTTCGTGGAGCAGGGGTGTTTCGTGGAGGCATGAACGTAGCGGTCCGGATTGGACCGATGTGAGGAATGCGCTTTATTGGTGGCCGAGTTGTGATGAAGCGGTGTGGCCCCGGCGGTATCCGTTCCCGTGTGGGTGCTGGACAGCCCGGCGCTGCCGCGGCCGGCCCCTTTCGGCGGCCGATCATGCGGCAACGGGTCAAGTAGCGTGCCAGGGGGCGTTGATCAGGGCTCCGAGGGGGATGTGGGGTGCGGGAGCAGGTGCGGTTCTCGGTGCTGGGGCCGGTCAGGGCGTGGCGCGGTGCGGAGGAGATCGGGCTCGGGCCCGCGCAGCAGCGGGCGGTGCTGGCCGTGCTTCTGCTGGCGGAAGGGTCGCAGGTGGTGACGAGCGGGCTGGTGGACGCGGTCTGGGGGACGCGGCCACCCGCGTCCGCCGTCGGGATCCTGCGGACGTACGTGCACGGGCTCCGCAGGGCACTGGAGCCCGGCGGGGAGATCGCGGCGTCGGTGATCCGCTACACCGGGGACGGATACCAGCTTCGTGTGCCGCCGGGCCGACTGGACCTCCACGCCTTCAGGGAGTTCCTTGCCCGGGCCGACGAGGCGCGGTGCGCGGGGGACGCCGCGGGGGCGGCGGAGCTGCTGCGACGAGGGCTGGACCTGTGGCAGGGAACGCCGCTGGCCGGTGTGCGGGGTGAGTACGCGCGGGGTCAGCGACAGCGACTGGACGAGCTGCGTCTGTCGGCGCGAGCGGCCCGTCTCACGGCCGAACTCGACTGCGGTGCCCACGCGAAGGCCGCTTCGGAGCTGGCGGGCCTGGTCGCCGAGCATCCGCTCGACGAGCGGTTCCGGGAGCTTCTGATGCTCGCCCTGTACCGGTCGGGGCGACAGGCGGCGGCATTGGAAACGTATCGCGAGGCACGGACCGTGCTCGTCGAGGAGTTGGGGGTGGATCCCGGGCCGGCCTTGCGGCAGATGTACGAGCGTGTCCTGCGAGCCGACCCGGAGCTCCTGGGTCCACCCGGCCAGGCCCGACCCGTACCCGCGCCGGACATCAGCGTTCCGGCTCAACTGCCCGCCGGTATGCCGATGTTCGTCGGCCGTGACGCCGAGCTGGCCGAGGTCTCCGCGCTGCCCTCGGGCGGCACCGTCGTGATCAGCGCCATCGCCGGCATGGCGGGTGTCGGCAAGACCGCCTTCGCGGTGCACTGGGCGCGGCAGATCGCGGACCGCTTCCCGGACGGTCAGCTGTACCTGAATCTCCGGGGCTTCGACCCGGCCGGTGTGCCCGTTCCGCCGGAGCACGCGCTGCGCGTTCTGCTGGAATCGCTGGGCACCGACCCGCGCGGCCTGCCCCAGGACATCGACGTGCTCATCGGCCTCTACCGCACCCGGCTCGCCGGCAGACGGGTGCTGGTGCTGCTGGACAACGCACGCGACGCCGCGCAGGTGCGGCCCCTGCTGCCCGGGGCGCCCGGCTGTCTGGTCGTCGTCACGAGCCGCAACCGGCTCTCCGGACTGATCGCCCTGGACGGTGCCCACCTCCAGGACCTCGACGTCCTCTCCCCGGCCGAGGCCCGCGAACTGCTCGCCCGCCGCCTCGGCGAACAGCGCGTCGCGGCCGAACCCCAGGCGGTCGAGGAGATCGTCGCCTGGTGCGCGCGGCTGCCGCTGGCCCTGGCGATCACCGCCGCCCGCGCGGCCGTCCGCCCCGCCTTCCCCCTCGCGGCGATCGCGGCCGAGCTGCGCGCCGGCGCCGAGGGCCTCGACGCGTTCCACGACGGCGACGAGACGGCCGACGTACGTGCCGTCTTCTCCTGGTCGTACCTGGCGCTCAGCCCCGACGCCGCCCGGCTGTTCCGGCTCCTCGCCCTGCACCCCGGCCCGGACATCGCTCCGGCGGCCGTCGCCAGCCTGGCCGGGCTCACCCTACGTCGTACCGGACAACTGCTCGGCGAACTCGTACAGGCCCACCTCACGGACGAGGTCGCCCCCGGCCGCTATGCCTCCCACGACCTGGTGCGCGCCTATGCCACCGAACTGGCCGAAACGCTCGAGACGCCCTCTCACCTGCACGAGGCCCGGCACCGGATGTTCGACCACTACCTGCACACCGCTCACGGGGCCGTCGCGCTCACCTCCGAACGCGTACTGATCGCGCTCGCGCCCCCGGCGGAGGGCGTGCGCGGCGAAGAATTCGCCGGGGACCCCGCTCGGGCCCAGGCCTGGCTCGACGCGGAACAGGCGGCGCTGCTGGCGATTGCCGAACAGGCGGTCAACGGCCGGTACGACGTCCACACCTGGCAACTCGCCTGGGCCCTGAGCAACCAGTTGCACCGGCTCGGCCTGGCACGGGAGCTGGAGGCGGTGAACCGTGCGGCCATGGAAGCGGCGCACCGACTGGGAGACCTGAGCGCCCAGGCACACGCCCACCGTTCCCTCGGTGTCGTCGCGCTGGACCTGGGCCGCTTCGACCAGGCACGCGTTCACGCGGAGCGGGCGACCGAACTGTTCGCCGAGGCGCACGACATGAGCGGCCGCGCCCAGAGCTATCGCCTTCTGGCCGTGATCGCCGAAAGGGTGGGCGACCTGAAAGCCGGGCTCGACGCGGCGCAGCGGTCTCTTGCGCTCTTCCGCAGTCATGAGAACCGCGGAGGCGACACCCGGCGGGGCCGGGCCATGACCGCCAGCGCGCTCAACGCGGTCGGCTGGTTCCACGTATTGCTCGGGCAGCCCCGGCAAGCCCTCGACCATTGCCGTCAGGCGCTGGCCCGCTACCAGGAACTCGGACACGACGTCGGCGCATCGGACACCTGGGACAGCATCGGCTTCGCGCTGCACCGACTCGGACGGTACGACGAGGCCCTCGTCGTCTATCGCGACGCCCTGTCCCTCTACCAACGGACGGGCCGTAGCGACTGGTTCGTGGTCGGCACCCTCATGCGCCTCGGGGACACCCACCTCAGCGCCGGCCAGCCGGCCGCGGCCCGCGCGGTGTGGACCGAGGGGCTGCACATCATGGAGCGGCTCGTCCACACCGACGTCGAGCGACTCGCCGAGCGTCTCCGCACGAGATTGCGTGACCTCGACAGGCCGAGCAGCCCCGCGACGGCGGACGCGGCGGGTGTCGCCCGGCGAGAGGGGGGTGGGCAGGCGTAGGCGCTCCATGGATCGGCGGTGAATCGGCTGTGAACGCCCGACCGGTTGCCTTTACCGGGCAGCCCGCCGGGGCGATGCCTCCGCACTGTCGGTGGATACGCCTGTTGGACGAAGGAAGACGCATGACTGCAATGAACCCGGATGATTCCCGATCGAACATTCTGCGGCAGGCGATGAATGTCGTGGAGATGAATCTGGACAATCCTGATCTTTCCCCCGCTCTTGTCGCCCGAACCGTCGGCGTTTCCCTGCGCACTCTCCACCGGGAGTTCTCGGCGCTGGGCGACTCCCTCATGTCGTTCGCGCGCCGGCGCCGCTTGCAACGGGCTTATGCCGATTTGGCGCAGGTACGCGACGGGGTGGCGATTTCCGATGTCGCGGCCCGGTGGTGCTTCTCCGACGCGAGCCACTTCATCAAGACTTTCAGATCGGTTTACGGCACGACTCCGGCGGCCTACCTGAGAACCCTGAAGAGTTGACCGCACAGCGATGCGCTCGACCGGTGGACGGTCGAGCGCATCGCGATATCGTCACGTCATCCGGTTAGACTCGCCGATCTTCCACGCTTTCAGTTCTGCACGCGTGGCAAGGGTCTCCGGGGAAGAGCCGCCTGAACCAGAGCTGCCACTGCGTACCGGCCCCCCTGCACTGCACCTCGATCTCGTAACCGTCGGAGTAGTAGTAGTCGTAGAGATTGATGGCGGCGTTGGAGCACGCGGCCACCGTGGGCCAGACGCTGTCGAATCTCCACTCCGAGGCACGGGATTCGCCGGGGGAGACGTTCGCCGACGTGGTGCTACGGATCACGGGAGCGGCCTGGGCCGCACCGGCCGTCGTCACCGTTCCGGCGGCGGCCACCAGCGCCAGCGCGCCGGCCGCGACAACTCTGCGTACCCGCGTGTACCTCATGCTCCGTGGATTTCGTGCCGGCCGACAAGGGTGACCTCGCCGGTGTCTTCGCCCCCGATTTCCCTTCCGCATACGCGGCAGGGGGGAGTGGTCGTCCCGATGTTCCTCCAGTAGACCATCCAGCGATTCGGGGATACGAGCACCGTCGGGCATTTCGTCTCGATGAGGCGCCCGTTGTCCGCGGCGGACTGCTGGATGATCGAGGCTGTCTGAAGGCAGTCGAAATAGGAGTAGTAGATGGTGGGTTCGACGGTCCACGGGCCGGCGGCATTCGTGGAAGCGCCCCCTTCCGTACCCGCGTCCCGCGCCGCGGTGACCGCCCCACGCGTCGTCGAGGGAGCCGCATCGGCTGTCCCCGCGGTGATTGCCAGTCCACCCATGACCATCATGATCAGGGTGCCGGACGTGATTGTTCGCTTCATCAGCATGAATTCTCCTTCGGTGCTGCCGCTTACCTCCCTGAGTATGTCTCCGCGCCTTGTTCCTGAATGTAACTCAGGTGCCAGCTCCTCATCGGTCAGCGGTGCCGGGGGCGTTGGAGGATGTACAGGTCCCAGCTGTCGGGGTCGCCGATGTAGACGAACAGTTTCGGGTGCTCGGGGGTCCCGGACACCGCCCAGTTGTCCATGGAGCAGTTGTCCACGGACACCGGGATCTCCTGGGCCCACGGTCCGTCGCCCGGGTCGAAGTTCCAGGTGCCGGTGCCGGTGCACCGATGTGTGACCGTTCCGGAGTCGACGATGTCGAACGTCTTGATCCGGGTCGCGGTGGCGTGGCCGTCCGCCGTGAGGACAAGCGTGCCGCCGTCCCCGTCGGTCCATGTCCCCGCGGCCCGTTGCGTGTTCAGCCGCGGAGGTTCGTACGCGTGAACGATCCCGGCGTACGTGCCGATGCCGGCGAGCGAGCCGGCGGTGACCACCACGAGTGTCCCGTACAGCACCACGCGCCCGAACATGACACCGCCGGACAGCGGCGGGCGGTCCGGCAGCAACAGCCTGCGGGCCACCAGCGCCGGGGCGGAGAGCGCCGCCGTCACCACGAGCCAACCGCCGAGGACCGGCAGGAGGCTGTCCCCGGTCGGTACGGCCGCGAGCGCGGTCAGCGCGGCCGCACCGGCGGCCGCCAGCGCCGGGACCCACCACCACGCCTCACGCCCCGAGAGCCCGCGGCCCAGCCACCCGGCCCCGACGAGGAGCGGCATCACCAGTCCCACCGTCAGCAAGGCGCCCAGGGCGGCTCCCACCACGGCCAGGAACGGCGCCACGATGATCAGGATGAAGAGCGTGAACCCGTTGTAGGGAAAGCCTGGGCTCTCCTGGGTCTGCCGCCACATCGCGAGCGCGATCATCCCGATCGCGACCTCGACGGCGAACGTCGCCACCGAAGCGGTCAGCACCGCACCGAACTTGTTCCGCACCCGCAGCTGCGGGTGCACCGGCTCCAGCAGATTTGAACACATTCAAATCCCCTCCGCCCCGCATCCTTCCCTATGCGTACGGGCCCGCTGCCACCGGGGGTAGGGCGTCGGCAGGTGGTGGGGTCAGCCGTGGCGCCAGTTGCGGAACAGGCAGGTCAGGCGGTCGGCGTAGTGGTGTCGCCAGAGCCACCACGGCAGTTGGCGGTGGGCCACGAAACTCCACAGATCGTCGTCGGCCTCGTTGCCGCGGGGGAAGTCGCGCAGGAGATCGAGGGATCGGCGGTCGGCGGTCCGGTGGAGGCGGGCGGTGTGGGCCAGGGCTATGACTCCTTGGCGGCGGGTCTCCGCGTTCTCCGACTCCAGGGCCCTGTTGACCCGGGGCAGGATCGCGTCCGCGTCCGCGTGGTTCAGGGCGAGGGCGATGACGGCCACCCCGACGAGCGGCTCGCCCCGGTCGAACGCGGCGTCGACGTCCTCCGGGCGCTCGGTCCAGCGCAGCGTCGAGCTGTCCTGCCAGTTCAGGTCAGGTGCCGGATCGGCGGGGCTGCCCTATAGAGTGCCCGGGCCGGTGAACGGGTCCTCCAGGGTCGGGACGCACGGGGACAGCAAGCTCTCCGTGTGGTGGGTGACCAGGCCCCGGGCGAGCCTCACCACGCGTACCTCGTCGCCGTGTTCCGGGTCCTCGTCGTCGCGGATGTGGAGGAGCCCGTACGAGCCGGGAGCCACCACCGCCACCCGCGTGAAGAGGCCGACCACGTCCGTCGCGGAGCTGTGGTTGGAGTGGCCGCCCAGGTGGACGAACGGCTCGCCGTTCATCCACCTCAGGTCGAGGAGGTACGGGTCGGCCATCGCGGCGATGTGGAGCCGGAGCCCGTCCACGATCCCCGGCAACCGGTCCTCGGCCTCGTCGTCCCCGGCCGGGCTCGCCCTGACCGTGATCCACCCGTGGTACTCGTACATGCCGCGATCCGTCCCGGAAGAGCTTCGGCGACGCACTCTACTGAGGGCTCTCGGCGCTTCGGTAGTCTCGACGGCCGTGCACCACGCCCCTCCCACCACGCGCGAGGGGCCGCCCGGACGAAGGAAGAGCCATGGACGACGCCACCGGATTCCAGAGCATCCCGCCGACCACCCTCGCCGACGTGCTCGGGCGCGAGCAGGTCATGGACATCGGCATCCGCCCCCTGTGGCCCTCGCCCCCGCGCGTCGCGGGGCCGGCGTTCACCGTCCGCTGCCCTCCGGGCGACAACCTCATGCTGCACGCGGCCATCCACCGCGCCGAGCCCGGGTCCGTCATCGTCGTCCAGGCCGGTGACGTGGACTACGCGGTCGCCGGCGGGAACGTCTGCGCCGTCGCCCAGCGCCGGGGCATCGCGGCCTTCGTGGTGGACGGGGTCATCCGCGACCTCACCGAGGTGCGCGAGAGCGGCTTTCCCGTCTTCGCCCGCGGTGTGATTCCCATCCCCGGGGTCAAGGCGGCCGTCGCACCGCTGAACCAGCCGGTGCGCGTCGGCGGTGTGGACGTACGGTCCGGTGACATCGTGGTGGCCGACGAGGAGGGCGTCGTGGTCGTCCCTCACGCCCGCCAGGAACGCGTACTGCTCGACGCCCGCGCGAAGTTGGCCAAGGAGGCCGGTGAGTCCCTCGACGCGTGGGAGGCGGCACACCGCGCCCGGATCGACCAGATCCTGGACGCCAACGGCTTCGAGGGCTGACCGGGCCGCCCTCGACCGGCCCGCCCTGGACCGGCCCGCCGTCAGGCACCTTTCGGCAGCAGTTGACCCCGTACGAGCGCGAGCACCGTCCTGGCCGCGATCCCGCCCACGAACGCGGTGATCGCGGCCAGCAGCAGGTACGTGTAGACGGTGTGCCCGTCCGGCCGCCCCAGCTCGTTCCAGTGCAGCGTGGTGGTGACCACCGCGGCCCAGGAGAAGACGAAGGACCAGGTGCTGGCGGCGAAGCTGAGCCGCAGGAACGCCGGGAGCAGCCTGACCTGCGCCCCCACCATCACCAGCGCGTACCCCGCCAGACCCGCCGCGACGATGTCCAGGCGGTTCCCGTCGAGGGCGAAGTAGGCGACGCTCCCCACGGTCGGCGGCGCCACCTCGATCGCCAGGGTCGGCATGAGCAGGGGCGGCAGCGGCGGCCGGAAGAACAACCGCGCCATGATCATCGAGCCGAGGATGAACCAGCAGGCGACCCCGAGCCCGAACATCGCCTGGGCCAGCCGCTCCTGGCCCACGGTCGCGGCACTGGCCGACGCGACGAATCCGCCGGCCACCGTGGGCAGGAAGTATCCGGGGTGGAACCGGTCGAGGACGAGCGGTCCGTAGATCCACTGGCCGGTGAACCACCCCCCGACCAGCACGGTGAGTACGAGGAAGATGTCCACCAGGACCTTCCCTGCGGTCGGGGCGTACGGGGCGACGCCCTGGGACGCGAGGGCCATCGGTGTGATGACCGCCAGCGAGGCGAACGGGCTCGCCACGTCGTCGAACAGGTCCGCCGCGAAGGCGCCGCGTGTCGTCAGGACGTACCGCAGGTAGAACACCACGGTGACCAGCCAGACCAGGGCGGCCAGCGCCAGCAGGGCGTCCCCGACCCGGTGGGAGACGTGGCCCTGGTCGGCGGCGGTCACCCAGCAGCCGGCGAGGCCCGCCAGGCCGAAGGACGAGCCGAAGAAGTTGAGCGGGATCCGCTGGGTGGCCAAGGCGCGCGCTCCTCCGCAGGTGACGGTCGTCGGCATTGTTCCACCGCGGAAGCCAACAGAAGGGGACATTTCGTGCGCACCGTCCCGTGGCGGGACACGAGCTAGGGGCGCATCCCGAACAGGAAGCGGGTCGCCCGCGTGCGGCGGACCAGCAGCTCGTACAGACCGAGGGTCAGGGCGAGCGAGATCACCACGAGCACGGCGTACTCGACCACGATCGGCGCGGACCAGCCGGTCACGAAGTAGGCGACGGCGACCACGACGGGCTGGTGCAGGACGTACAGCGGCAGCACGGCCGCGGCGAGGTAGCCGTACAGCCGCCCGCGTGTCGACGGGGCCGGGTCCGGCGCCGTACGCGGTCGCTCCGGCCGCCGCCGGTCGAGGAGGCCTGGGATGGCGACCACCAGGCACCATCCGGCCGCGCCGAACAGCGCTCGCGAGACGGTGGCCAGGGTGGTCATCTCCGTGAAGGGCTCGTCGGCCAGGGCGAAGCCGGGGCCGGCCGCCGCGAACAGCAGGGCGCCGAGCCAGGCCGCGGCCCGGGCCTTGCGCCGCATCACGGCGCGGAAGCGGTCGTCGGCGGCGAGCGCGAAGCCGGCGACGAAGAACAGCAGGTACGACCAGCGGTGCCAGCCCGCGTAGTCCTCCTCCATCCGCGCGAAGGCGCAGATCGCCGCGAAGGCGAGGGCAGGCAGGAACACGAGGCCCCGCCGGCGCAGCGCCGCCTCCGCCACCCGGTCGCCGACGCGGCTCAGGCGCTCGTGCGGCACCCACCGGTGGAACGGCGCCAGCATCAGGGAGAAGGCCAGCAGGAGCACGACGAACCAAAGATGGCCGGTCTCGAAATGCTCGCCCTGGACGAGGAAGGGGAACTCCCGGAGCTCCAGGCGCACGTCGTAGAAGCGGGGGAGGAAGCCGAGGTACGACTCGTGGTAGCCGGCGTCGGCCGAGCGCAGCCGCAGCCACTGCGGCAGCGGGTTCAGCGCGAGGGTCGCGAAGACCAGGGGGACGCCGAGCCGCAGCAGCCGCTCGCCGGCGAAGCCGCCCGCGCCACGGCGCCGGAGCGAGTGCCAGGCGCCGAGGCCGGAGATGAGGAACAGCAGCGGCATCGCCCAGACCACCCCGAACCCGGCGATGATCATGATGGTTCCGGTGGTCTCGGTGTTCTTGACGTAGAAGTTGTCGTCGGTCGCGAAGACGAGCGCCGAGTGGAAGAAGACCAGGCCGATCACGACCAGCGTCCGGATCGCGTCCAGCTCCGGCCGGCGCTCCGGCAGCGGTCCCAGCGCCGGTTCCGCGCGCGTCGCCATGTCTGTGCCCCCCACCGTCGCCGGTATGTCCACCAGTGTGGGAAAGGCCGCCGCCGGACGCCACCCCTCGTAAGGGACCCCTTGTAACGGACTCCCCGGCCCCGCGAGGGCAGGCGCCGGACTAGACCTCGGGAAGCGAGGCGTCGGGCGTCCAGGGGGACGGGGCCGTCAGGGACCAGCGTTCGTGGTCGCGCCAGGCGCCGTCGATGTAGAGGTAGGCGGGCGAGAGGCCCTCGTAACGGAAGCCCAGGCGCTGGACCACCGCCAAGGACGCCTTGTTCGCGGGCTGGATGTTCGCCTCCAGCCGGTGGAGCCGCAGGTCGTCGAAGGCGTGCCGCAGGGTGACCGCGAGCCCCTCGCTCATGTAGCCCCGCCCCGCGGACGGGGCGAAGGCCGCGTAGCCGAGGGACGCGCCCTGGTAGCGGCCCCGGATGACCGAGTTGATGTTGACCGTACCGGCGGCCGCGCCGGTCTCCCGGACACGGATCAGGAAGCCCAGGTTGGTGCCGTCGTCGAAGCGGCGCATCCACTCCTGGAACTCCCGCGCGGTCGACGGCAGCCGCATCCACGGCGCGTGGAGCTCGGCGCTGGCCCGTACGAGCGCGCAGAACTCGTCCTCGTCGGCGAGGGTGAGCGGGCTCAGTTCGACCCGCGACGTCGCGGGCCCCGGGGGAGAAGCGGGAGGCGCGGGGGACACAGGAGACGAAGGAGACACGGGGGGTATGTGAGGTACGGGCGGCATGGGCTCATGCTAGGGGCAGCAGAGCCGGGCGCCACGGGCCGGCCGCCACGGGCCGGCCGCCACGGGTCGGCCACCGCAGGCCGGCCACCGCAGGCCGGCCGCCACGGGCCGGGCGCTCCGGCCGAGCGGCCCGGGACACGCTGCGGGGAGGCCCCGGAGCGTCGCAGCCTCCCGCATCGTCTACAGTGCAGTAGACGTACGGGCGGTCGGCGCACGAGTCCCCGCCCCCTCCCGTACCCCTCGAAACCCTCCGGAAAGAGATCCGATGAGCGTGATCAGCGTCGGCCAGGCCGTCATCCTCGGAGCCGTCGAAGGGGTGACCGAGTTCCTCCCGGTCTCCTCCACCGGCCACCTCAAGATCACCGAGGGCCTGATGGGCATCCCGGTCGACGACGACGCCGTCATCGGCTTCTCCGCCGTCATCCAGGTCGGTGCCATCGCCGCCGTGCTCGTCTACTTCTACAAGGACATCGTCAGGATCCTCACGGCCTGGGTCACCGGTCTGCGGGAACCGGAGGAGCGCTACCACCACGACTACAAGTTCGCGTGGTGGGTCATCTACGCGACGATCCCGATCGTGCTGGTCGGGCTGGCCGCCAAACCACTGATCCAGGGCCCGCTGGCCTCGCTGTGGGTGGTGGCGGCCTCCCTGATCGTCGGCAGTGGTGTGATGTGGGTGGCCGACCAGATGAGCCGGCACAAGCGCGGTGAGGACGACACCTCGTTCAAGGACGCGATGCTGGTGGGCAGTTCGCAGATCCTGGCCCTGCTCTTCCCCGGCTTCTCGCGGTCCGGCGCCACTATGTCCACCGCGCTCCTCCTCGACCTCGACCGGGTGGCCGCCACCCGCCTGTCGTTCTTCCTCGGCATCCCCGCCCTCACCGGCGCCGGCATCTACGAGCTGAAGGACGCCCTCGGCACCGGGGTCGGCGCAGCCCCGCTGATCGCCGGGACCCTCGTCTCCTTCGTCGTCGCGTACGCGTCCATCTCCTGGCTGCTCAAGTTCGTCGCCAAGCACTCCTTCAACGCCTTCGTGATCTACCGGATCATCATCGGTGTCCTGCTTCTCGGCCTCCTCGGCACCGGCGTCCTGAGCTGACGCCACGACGGCCACGACGGCCGGCGCCGTCCACGACGCTCCCCCCCCCCCGCTCCCCCCGTGCCCCCTGTGGCTGAGGAAACGCCAACGCGCGTGACTTGACGGGTACGTCCGCCTACCGTGGGCAGTCGCGGGACGTCCGGCCGTCACGGGGGCGCACGGCGGGCCGCGGAGGGGGGATCCGTCATGGAGTCCGGGAGCGGCCTGGGACTGCGCGGCCGCAGCGGCATCGTGTCGCTCGTCGACGAGTGCCTGAAACAGCCGCCCACTGCCGACCGGCCGATCACGATGCTGCTCGGCCCGCGCGGCAGCGGCGCCAGCGAGGCCCACAGCGCCCTGATGGAGCACTTCGGCCCCGACCACCCCTTCGCGTACGTCAACTTCGGCACCGCGCAGTCGCTGCTGCCCCGCTACGCCCTCGCCCTGCTCGCCCGCCAGCTGGAGCGCAAGCTGCCCCGGTACGGCCGCTCCCGCTTCCCGCTCCTCAGCCTCGGGCTGCTCGCCTCGGACGAGCTGCTCAACATCCGCGGCATGGCGCAGGGCCACAGCATGGCGCAGGGCCGCCGCGCGGTGCAGCGCCAGCTCGACCACTTCCAGCAGGCCAACGAGGCCCGGCACGGCGACTACCTCGCGGCGTTCTTCGAAGTGGGCGTCGAGGCCCTCGGCCTTCCCGAAGGCGCCTCGTCCCTCGCCCTCGCGGTGTTCCAGGACGCCCTGCGGCGCGGCCGGCGCCTGCCCGTGCGCGGCCTCGCCGGGCGGCTCACCACCGGGGCGCAGTGGTTCGGCGCGCACCCCCTGATCCGCAGCGGCGACCGGTGGGAGGCGCTCGTCGAGCTGAACATGTGGCGCCACGACGGCGACGAACAACAGCAGGAGCGGCTGGACCGGGTGCTGTTCTCCGCGTTCCTGGAGGACCTGCGCCGCAACACCGCCCGCAACTTCATGCCCCGCTCCCACCTGCTCCTGCTGGACAACACCCACGCCCCGTACGGCAGGCGCTTCCTCGACCTGCTCGTACGGGCCCGCCACGACGACACGGTCGTCACGGGCGGCGCGTGCGACCCGCTCACCGTCGTCGCCAGCGCCAACCGCTGGCTGCCCCGCTGGGGCCCGGCCACCGGCGACGCCTGGCCGTGGCAACTGCGCGGCCCCGACCGCGCCTCCCTCTCCGACTGGCACACCTACCGGCCCACCCGGGACGGCGAGGACACCTGGTGGTACCCGCTGCGCCTGCGCGACCTCAACCTCGACGAGGTGCGCATCCGGCTCGAACTCCAGCTCGGTGGGCACCCGGAGCTGGCGCCGTACACCCGCCTCACCCCGTTCGTGCACCGGCTCACGGGCGGTCTGCCGCGCGCGGTGCAGCAGATCCTCGACGTGTTACGCCAGTCGGGCGCCCCGGCCGAGTCCGGACCCGACCAGGACCGCTGGCTGCGCAAGCTGCCCGACCGCCAACTCCGTACGGGCGAGGTCAGTTCGACCCTCGCCGAGACCGCCCTCGGCCATCTGCTGCGGGGCATCGACCCGGTCGAGCGGGCCGTGCTCGCCGAGTGCGCCGCCGCCCGCGACCTCTCGGTGGGTACGCAGGTCCTCGGCCACGGCGAGGAGTTGTTCGGCGAGATGCGCTCACGCTGGCTGCTGGCCGGGCCCGGTACGTTCGTCCCCACCCTCCACCCCTGGCTGCGCCGCCTGTTGCTCTGGCAGCTCGCCCGCCGCCCGGACGACTGGGACCGGGCGCACGAACGGCTCGCCGAGCACTACCGGTCCCAGGGCCGTCCCGTCCAGGAGATGTACCACCGCCTGGCCGCCCACCGGGTGGACGACGTGGCGGACGAGCTGCTGCGGCGCTTCACCGCGGTGCCCGCGGCCCAGTGGATCAGCGAGTTCGACGCCGTCACCTCGGCCCCCAACCGCCTGCCTGACGAAGGCGGTCCGCTGGAGCTGCTGGCCGCGCTGGGCTCGCGGCGCGGGGCCGCCCTGGCCGTGGACGCGGCCTCCGTCATCCAGGGGCTGGTCGTCGCGCGGTGGGTGTGGAGCGATCCGCTGGCGGACCCCGGGATGCGGCTGTCCCACCTGATCGCCGAGGGATTCACCCAGCTGTCCCAACTCCGGAGGAACGACATCGTGCCGCTCTTCAACGAGGCCGAACGGTACCGCCATTGGCGGCATCCGCAGACGACGGGGGAGGTCTGATCCCATGGTCAGAATCGAATGGCCGCTGCACATCGTGCGCCGGGTCGTGCTCGCCGTCGTCGCCGCCACCGTCCTCGCCGTGGGCGGCTGGTTCGCGGTGTCCTGGCTGGAGGACAGCAGGGCGCGGTGCGGGGACGGGGTGGTGAAGCGCGGGGAGGACCAGGAGTGTGTCGGGGTGACGGACGGCTCGTACGTCTTCCGGGGCCACCTCACCCCGGTCGAGAAGGAGATCGAGAAGGAGAACAACCGCGTCGAGAACGGCGACGAGCCGTACGTCAGCGTCGCCTACATGACGTCCTTCACCCTCGACGGTACGGACAGCAACTCGGACGAATCGGTGCGGCACGAGCTCCAGGGCGCCTACCTCGCGCAGTACCGGCACAACCGCGGTGACCTGGCCGCGTCCCCGAAGATCCGGCTGCTGATCGCCAACACCGGTGGCGGCTCGGCCCATTGGCGCTACACCGTCGGCGAGCTGATCAAGCGCAAGAACACCGGCGACAAGCTCGTCGCGGTCACCGGCCTCGGCCCCAGCACCGACGCGAACCGCGCGGCCGTCGACCTGCTCTCGAAGCAGGGCATCGCCATGGTCGCGTCCACGATGACGGCGACAAGCATAAAGGACATACACAACTTCGTCCGGGTGTCGCCCACCAACGCCGACGAGGCGTACGCCGCCGCCGCGTACCTCAAACGGAAGAAGTTCCGTACGGCCGTCGTCGTGCAGGACGCGGCGAAGGGGAACCTCTACGCCACCACCCTGGGCTCGGAGTTCACCCGCGCCTTCCCCAACCGCGCCACCGGTCACCGGCTGGTCGCCGAGACCATGACGTACGACTCGTCGGTCGCCAACGCCTGGGAGAGCGAGATGAACTTCATGTCGTCGCAGCTCTGCGACGAGGAGCCGCAGGTCATCTACTTCGCCGGGCGCGGCACCCACCTCATGCGGTTCCTCGACGCGCTCTCCAACCGCGCCTGCCAGAACGTGGAGTTCACCGTCATCGCCGGTGACGACACCACCAACCTGACCAGGGAGCAGCTCGCCGCCGCCGCGAAGACCCAGGTGCGGGTGCTCTACACGGGGCTGGCCCACCCGGACATGTACCGCACCGACCCGCATGCGGTCTCGGCGCCGTCCGCGCGCTACTTCGCCGCGGGCGGCTTCCTCGACACCACGTTCCCCAACAACTCCCGGGAGGACGGCCAGGCGATCATGGCGCACGACGCGGTCCTGACCGCGGCGCGGGGGATCCAGATGGCCGCGAGCGAGGGGAAGGTCACCGTCACCGGGGACGCGGTGGCCCGGATGTTCCACCAGATGAACGGGGGCCAGCAGGTCGCCGGGGCGAGCGGTTTCCTCTCCTTCCAGAACAACGGCAACCCGCGCGACAAGGCCGTCCCCGTGCTGCGGCTGACGGCGACGGGGCGGGCGGAGTTCGTGGAGGTCTCGGCCGCGCGCGGCACACCCCGGGAGGGGCAGTGAGCGGGACGGGCAGAGGGACCGCTCAGCCGGCCAGGAAGTCCAGCAGCGCCGGATTGACGATCTCCGGGTGCGTCCAGGCCACGTTGTGCGGCCCGCCGTCGACGGTCACGAACGTCAGGTCCTTGATCAGCCCCGGCAGCCGCTTCGCCGTGTTGTCGTAGGGCAGGATCCGGTCCGCGTTGCCGTGCACGAGCAGCGTCGGCACGTCGATCTTCGGCAGGTCCTCGCGGAAGTCCGTCAGCCACGTGTCCACGCACGCGTACGCGGCGTGCGCCGAGGCCGCCACCGCCACGTTGAAGCTGTTGGCCCACGCCTGGTCGCTGATCCGGGTCCCGGCGTACTGGTCGACGTTGTAGAAGTTGTCCAGGAAGGACTTGAAGTACGCGGGCCGGTCGGCGACCACCGCCTCCTTGATGCTGTCGAAGACCGCCTTGTCGACCCCCTCCGGGTTGTCGTCGGTCTTGAGGAGGTACGGCGGTATCGCGCCCATCAGCACGGCCTTGTCGACCCGGCCGGAACCGTACGTACCCAGGTAGCGCGTGACCTCGCCCGTCCCCATCGAGAAACCGACCAGGGTCACCTCCGGGAGCCCGAGGTGGTCGAGGAGGGCGTTGAGGTCGGCGGCGAACGTGTCGTAGTCGTAGCCCACGACGGGCTGGCTGGAGTTGCCGAAGCCCCGGCGGTCGTACGTGATCACGCGGTACCCGGCCGCCAGCAGCACCCGCTCCTGCTTCTCCCACGAGTGCGCGTTCAACGGATAGCCGTGGATCAGGACGACGGGCCGGCCGCTGCCGTGGTCCTCGTAGTAGATGTCGATGGGGCCGCTGTTCTCCTGGCCGACGTTCACGAACGGCATGACGGTGCCCTCTCTCTCGCTGCCGGGACCGGACTTCCCAGTCAACGCCCCTCGGCGGAGCCTCGCCACCGGGAGGCGGGGGCGCCGCGGGCGAGCCCTACGGCCCCGGACGGCGGAGCGACGCCCGCACGATCTTCCCGTCGTCGCCGAGGGGCACCACGGTCACCTCGGCCAGCCGGTTGACCAGCGGCCAGCCGTACCCCCCGGGCAGCCACTGCCCGCGGTGCTCCCGGGCGACCGGCGGCACCGGGCTGGCGTCCTGCACCACGATCTCCACCGCGCCGGACCGGACGGCGACCCGGAACGCCGTCACACCACCGGCGTGCCGCAGGGCGTTCGTCACCAACTCCGAGACGACCAGGAGCACATCGCCGAGCGTACGGTCCGGGGCCGGGTGCCCGGCCAGGAAGGCGCGCGTCAGCGCGCGGGCCTCCGCCGCGTCCGCCGGGCGCGCGTCGAACCACACCGGCGCTCCCGTGACGGCGTTGTCCGCCCCGTCGTCGACCGTGGTCATCCCCGCACCCCCGTACGCGGCCGTCGTGCGAGCCGATTGGTACCTGTTTCTTCCCTGTGTCTTCCCTGTGCCCCGTGAGGCGCCAGGTGACCCGTCGGACGTCCCATCCGGCGTCCGGCGAAAAACGCGGAGTTGTCCGCCGAAGAGCATCGCATGTTTCACGTCATTCTCGCCGTCGGATTCCTCACACCGCCGGTCCCGCCGCCCGGCCCCGCCGCCGCCCGCCCCGTGTGCCGCCGCCGCCCGTCGGCCCTCCCGCCGTCCCCGTACGGACCGCCGGAAGCGGTGTGGCCCCGACACGCCCGGAATGATGCTCCGGTTGTCGCATATGCTTCCGCCCGGAAACGACGCCGTGAACGCCGCGTCGTTCGCACGAGGGGGTGGAGTGTGGTCGAGTTGCCCGTTGACCTGTCGTCGCGTTCCGCGCGGGTCCCCCGGACCCGGGGAGCGGTCCCCGCGCAGGACGACTCCGCGCTCGACGGCGATGCCGCACACGCCGTCGACACGGTGATCCTGCTGGTCGAGGACGACGCCGGTGACGCGCTGCTGGTCGAGGAGATGCTCGCCGACAGCGACCTGGACTCGTCGCTGACCTGGTGCAAGTCGCTCGCCGAGGCGCAGCGGTTCCTCGACGCCTGTACGACCCCCGTGTGTGTCCTTCTCGACCTCCACCTGCCCGACGTCCACGGCCTCGACGCCGTCACCCGTATCGTCCGCACCGCCCCCGACGCCGCGATCGTCGTCCTCACCGGCACGGCCGAGGGCGAGGCCGGGCTCATGGCCGTGGCGACCGGGGCCCAGGACTACCTGGTCAAGGGCCGCCTCGACCCGGAGACCCTGAGCCGCGCGGTGCGCTACGCCCTCCAGCGCAAGCAGGTCGAGCGGACCACGGCGGCGCTCCGCGTGAACGAGCTGATGGCCCAGGAGAACGCCCGGCTGGAGCGCGGCCTGCTGCCCGTGCCGCTGCTGCGGGACGACAACTTCCAGGCGGTCGCCCGGTACGAGCCCGGCCGCGCCCACGGGCTGCTGAGCGGGGACTTCTACGACGTCGTGCAGACCGCCGACGGCACCGTCCACGCGGTGATAGGTGACGTGTCCGGCCACGGCGCCGCCGAAGCGGCCCTCGGCGTCTGCCTGCGGGTCGCCTGGCGCACGGCCGTGCTGTGCGGCACCGAACAGCTGGAACAGGTGCGGCTCCTGGAGGAGATCCTCGTCGCGGAGCGCTCCGACCCGCACGTCTTCGCCACGGTCACCTCGCTCGACTTCGTGCCCGGCGGCCGGAGCGTCCGCGTCGTGCGGGCCGGCCACCCGGGACTGCTCGTCCGCGACCGGTCCTCGGTGGTGTGGGAGGAACCCCAGGTCGGCATGGCCCTCGGGCTGCTGCCCGGGGTCGGCCGCTGGGGCAGGACCGAGCTGGCGCTGCCGCCCGGCGGACAGGTCGTCCTCTTCACCGACGGGCTCTTCGAGGGCCGTACGGGACCGTCGTCGCGCCTCGGCGAGGACGGCCTGCTCGCCCTGGCCAGGAAGCACGGCACCCTGCCGGCGAGCGCCTTCGTGGACGCGCTGGTGGAGGAGGCGGCGGAGGGCGCCGCCCCGTACGGAGGTCTCGCGGACGACGTGGCCGTACTTCACCTCGGTTGGGGCACACGGTGAGAGGCGCCGGCGCGCGGGACCGTACGAGCGGCCCCGTGACGGCGCGGACCGCACGGGGACCGGGGCCGGCACGAGCACCTGGACCGGGACGAGCACGGAGGATGTGACGCATACGCACAAGGAACGGATTCCCGGGCAGGGCGGTACGCCCCCGGCCCGGCCACCCCACCCCTCCGCGGCCCCCTCGGCCCGGCGCGCCGCGCTCACCCGCCTCTCCGTGCAGGGCTGGGTCCGCCTGATCCTCGCCGCCGTGGTGCTGGTCGTCTGCGTCTGCGCGACCGTCGGCGGGGTGCTGCTCTCCACCACCAACGCCCGCACCGACGAACTCGTCGACCGCATCCAGCCCGCCAGGGCCGGTGCCCTCCTCGTCCAGAGGTCGCTGCTCGACCAGGAGACCGGCGTACGGGGCTTCGCCCTGACCGCGGAGCCCTCCTTCCTCGCCCCCTACGACCAGGGCCGCGCCGACGAGCGCCGCTACACCCGGGCCCTGGCCGCCGAGGTGGCCTCCGACCGTCAGTTCAAGGCCGACCTCAGCCGTATCTCCCGCGCCGCCGACGAGTGGCGCACCGGGCAGGCCGAACCGCTGATCGCCTCCGTACGGGCACGGGGGGCGGAAGCCGCCTCCGCGGACCGGCTCACCCGGAGCAAGGCCGCCTTCGACGAGCTGCGCCGCCTCTTCGCCGTACAGCAGACCCACCTGGACACCGCCCGTGACCGGGCCCGGGACGAGCTGAACCACGCCCGCACGCTGCGCGACGTCGTGTTCTTCACCCTCCTCGTCGTCTTCCTCCTCGCGGTCGGCGTGTTCGCGCTCGTGCTCCACCGCATGGTCGGCCGGCCGCTCAACGCGCTGCGCGCCGCGTCGGACGGCGTGCGCGCCGGGGCGTTCGACCGGCGCATCGAGGTCGGCGGCCCCTCCGACCTGCGGGCCGTCGGCGACGCCGTCGAGGACATGCGCCGCCGCCTGGCCGACGAGCTCGCCTCGACCCGCTTCCGCGAGGACCGCCTCGCCGAACAGTCCGAGGAGCTGCGCCGCTCCAACTCGGAGCTGGAGCAGTTCGCGTACGTGGCCTCGCACGACCTCCAGGAGCCGCTGCGGAAGGTCGCCTCGTTCTGCCAGCTGCTGGAGAAGCGGTACGGGGACGAACTGGACGACCGCGGCAAGCAGTACATCGACTTCGCGGTCGACGGCGCCAAGCGCATGCAGATCCTGATCAACGACCTGCTGACCTTCTCCCGGGTGGGCAGGGTCCACGACGCGTGGCGGACCGTCGACCTCGACCACACGCTGGACCGCGCGCTCGCCAACCTCGCCCTGGTCGTCGAGGAGTCCGGCGCCACCGTCGAACGGACGGACCCGCTGCCCCGGATGAACGGCGACCCGACCACGATCGCCATGCTCTGGCAGAACCTCATCGGCAACGCCGTCAAGTTCCGCCGGGAGGGCGTGCCGTCCCGCATCGTCGTCGGCTGTGCCCGCGAGGGTGACGAGTGGCACGTGACCGTCACGGACAACGGCATCGGGATCGCCCCCGAGTTCGCCGAGAAGGTCTTCGTCATCTTCCAGCGGCTGCACGCCCGCGACACCTACGAGGGCACCGGCATCGGTCTCGCCCTCTGCCGCAAGATCGTCGAGTTCCACGGCGGCAGGATCTGGCTGGAGCCCGTGGAGACCGGTGGCACCCGGGTCCACTTCACCGTGCCCGCGCTCGACGTATCCTCTCCGGAAGGCGCGCCCTCGGAGGAACCGCCTCAGGACGCCCTTCTCACCCTTCCGCCGGGAGCCGCCCAGTGAACTCACCCATCGTGCCGGTGCAGCCCATCGCCGTCCTCCTCGTGGAGGACGACCCGGGCGACGAGCTGATGACCCGCGAGGCGTTCGAGGACAACAAGATCCGCAACGACCTCCACGTGGTGCGTGACGGGGAGGAGGCGCTCGACTTCCTCTACCGGCGCGGCCCGTACACGGACGCTCCCCGGCCCGACCTGGTGCTGCTCGACCTGAACCTGCCCAAGTACGACGGCCGTCAGGTGCTGGAGCAGATCAAGACCGACCCCGAGCTGGCGCTCATCCCCGTGGTCGTCCTGACCACGTCGTCGGCCGAGGAGGACATCCTCCGCAGCTACAAACTGCACGCCAACGCCTATGTCACCAAGCCCGTCGACATCGATCAGTTCATCGCCGCGGTACGGCAGATCGACGAGTTCTTCGTCTCCGTGGTCCGCCTCCCCGGGCGGACGTGACAGCCTTCACGGCGATCGCCGGGCATACCCCTGGCATCGGGGGGCATAAGCCGTCCCGAGACAAGGGGGGTGCCCGACGCCCTCGGGTGCGTGGGCAGGAGCACGATGAACGAACAGACAATGAGTGGAATGAGTGATTCGGCTTTCGCGTCCGGCGCGGGAGCGTACGTGCAGCCCCTGGTCCGGGCCAGCCAGTTCACCGGCGAGCCCGGCTGCATCGCGGAGGCCAGGATGCTGGCGGACCGTTTCCTCCAGCAGCTGGAGGCCGAGTGGCTGGCCGACGTGGGGGAGCGCAGGCGCGGTGACCTGCTCCTGGTCGTGAGCGAGCTGGTCACCAACGCCGAGCGCCACAGCCACGGCCCGTACCTCCTGGAGCTGGAGGGCACCGACCGCCAGGTGACCGTGACGGTGTACGACAGCAGCGCGACGCTGCCGCGCCGCTTCGAGCGCGACCCCGGCCGCCTCGGCGGGCACGGCCTGGAGATCGTTCACGCCCTGTGCGACCGCCTCACCTCGGAACTGGTCCCGGTCGGCAAGCGGGTCCGGGCGGTCTTCGACCTCTGAGCGGCCTCACGAGACACGCTCCGAGCCGCCTCCCGCGACACGCCCCGGACGGCACCCGGCGGCCTCAGCTCGCCCCCTGGCGCCCGAACCAGTCCAGGCACAGGACCAGCGCGTCGTCGGTGGAATCGGCCTCCCGGTACGTGGCCAGCTCCTGGAGCACCGCGCGCGGCACCGTCGCCGCCGGCAACAGGCTCGTCGCGTTGATCGCCCGCGCCAGTGCCCGCTCCCCGTAGATCTCGCCCTGCGGCGACACCGCCGCGTACACCCCGTCGCTGACGAAGAAGAACCGGTCACCGGGGAGCGCCCGGAACGTCTGCACCCGGTAGTCCGACTCCTCGAACATGCCGAGCGGCAGCTGCGCGTCGAAGTCGATCCGCTCCACCGTCCTGTCCCGCCGCCGCCACAGCTGCGGCGACCCCGCGTCCACCGCCTCGACCATGCCGGTCGCCAGCTCGAAGCGCAGCAGCAGCGTCGAGACGTACGACGCGCCCCGGTGCTGCTCGTACAGCGCCTGGTCGGCCAGCGCCGCCTGGTCGGCGATCCCGATCCCGGCCCGGCGGGCGTTGCGCAGCGCGTTGACCGCGAGATTGGTCAGCAGGGACGCCTGGATGCCCTCGCCCATCCCGTTCGTCACCGCGAGGGTCAGCTGGTCGCCGTCCGAGGACCAGTCGAAGTTGTCGCCGTGGATGGCGTACGCGGGCTCCAGCTGGGCGCCGATCGCGTACTCCAGCGCCGTGCAGGCCCGCGCCGGGAGCAGCTCCCACTGCATCTCCGCCGCCAGTGTGAGCCGGTTCACCCGGCGCGCCCGCCGGTACAGGTCGGTGTCGCGCTCCGCCACCAGGATCTCGTGGCCCAGCAGCTCGGCGACCTGCGTCAGCTCCTCGACGGTCCCGGGGGTCGAGCGGTCGCCCGGCAGCCGTACGGTCAGGATCCCCAGCCGCTCGCCCCGCACGGTCACCGGCAGGTGGTGGTCGACCGCGTCCCGGTGCCTCACCTGCTCGCCGTTCGGCTCCTGGCTGCCGAACGCCCGGCCCTCCGGCGTGTTGTGCAGCGACAGGGCCTCGTCGGGGTCCGGGGCGCCCGAGACGCCCGTGACGGGCTGGAGCACCGTGAGACCGTAGTCGGCGAGGTACAGCCGTACGGAGGTCGCTCCGTACGGGGCGAGCGCACCGCTGAGCGAGTCCATCAGAGCGTGCGGCGCCGCTGTGCGAACCGCTCTTTCGACGTCCGCGAGTAGAGTCACTGTTGTTCGGGCCTTCTCTGCCAGGGTCGGGTCCGTCTGGGCTGACAAAGGCCCGTGCCGGATGAAAGAGTGAATCGATGTCCCGCTTCACCGGTCAGCCGCGCCAGCCCGAGCAGGTTGCCGAGGCCGCGTCCGATGCCTCGGAACTGCTCGAGGTGCTGTGGGGGCGAGGTCAGGAGGCCGCGCCTTCGGGGCCCGTCTCGCCTT
Source organism: Streptomyces liangshanensis (assembly GCF_011694815.1). Taxonomy (NCBI): domain Bacteria; kingdom Bacillati; phylum Actinomycetota; class Actinomycetes; order Kitasatosporales; family Streptomycetaceae; genus Streptomyces; species Streptomyces liangshanensis. The sequence goes on along the minus strand of NZ_CP050177.1, from coordinate 850,325 downwards.
CCCAACTACGTGCCCTTCTCGTCATGGAGAAGTACGAGGGGGCCAATCTGCGGACCCTCGGTGAGGTCCTCGGCTCCCGGCCGTCGTCGCTGAGCCGGCTCTGCGACCGGATGGAAGCCATGGGGCTGGTGGTCCGCTCGCCGAGCCCGACCAGCCGCCGCGAGGTGGAGCTGCGGCTGAGCCGGCGCGGCCACCAGGTGCTGGACGAGTACCGCGCCTTCCGGACGCGCGAGGTCGCCCTGGTGCTGGAGCAGATGGATCCGTCGGACATCCTGATGCTGGCGAAGGGCCTCACCGCGTTCCGTGCCGCGGCGACCGAACGCCTCGGCGCCGCGGACGGCGCGGCCGAGGAGCCCGCGCGGGACCACGTGGCGGACAGCGCGTAGCTTCATTCAGCCCCTACTTCCTGGGATGGGCACGTTACTCCGCGCGACATCACTTCGCGCACGACATCGCCGCTCAGGAGGCGCGCGGGGCGGCTCCGGAGCAGTGAACAGATTGTTGCTCACCAGAGAATGTTGTCAAATGGCAACTATCACTTCTATCGTGGGTGCCACCGTGTTGTGAACGCCCCTTCCGCCGCCCCGAAGGAACTACCGTGCTACCTCCTCACAACGCAGGCCGGACCGTGGGAGTGACGGTGCGACAGGAGGGCGGATCGGCCGTTCTCACTGTTTCCGGCGAACTGGACCTCGACAGTGTCGGGTCCCTCACCACGGCGCTCGCCGAGTCGGGCGGGTCCGTCACGGGCGCGGTCGTGGTGGATCTCTCCGCTGTCGGCTTCGCCGACTCCACGACGGTGAACGTGCTCCTCCAGGCCCGCGCCGCCCTCGGCCCCCGGCTGCGCCTCGCCCGGCCCTCCGCCTTCGTGCGGCGCCTGTTCGCCGTGATCGGCCTGGAGACCGCGCTGCCCCTGTACGAGACGGTCGAGGCCGCTCTCGGCGCGGACGCCGGCGAGCGGGAGGCCCGGTGACGCCGGGGAGGAAACCGGGCCGCCGGGCCGCTCACCTCGCCTGAGGGCCTTGGCTCGCGGTTGCGGGGGTAGACGTCGGAACGACCGACGCCGCAAGACGTGACCGATCTTCGGGGTGAGCCACATGTACCACCCGCACCATCCCTCGCACACGAACCACTCGAACCACGCGCCGCGCCCACAGCCGCGCGACAGCCCCTTCCCCCCGCCCGCGGAGTGCGATTCCCGGCCACAGCTGGCGGCCGACGCCCGTGACGCCGCGTACGGCTTCCTGGCGGGCCTCAGCCCGGCGCCCTCGCCCCGCAGGACCCAGGACGTCATCCTGGTCGTGTCCGAGCTGGTGGCCAACGCGCTGCGGCACGCGGGCGACGTCACCTCCCTGCGGCTGCGCGCGGACTGCCGCAGCCTCCAGGTCGCCGTGGACGACCCCAGCCCCGCGCAGCCGCAGGACCGTACGCCGGACCTCACCGGCCGGACGGGCGGGTTCGGCTGGCCGATGATCCAGCGCCTGGCGCAGAAGGTCACCGTCCTGCCCCGCGCGGACGGCGGGAAGACCATCCGGGCCGTGCTCGCCCGCTGACCGCGCCTCCCGGCCTCCGGCGGCGGATCCACGCCAAGGACCCGCGCCCCGCGTTTTCCCCGCCTCCCGGGCGCGCATCCTTCCGGTGAGACGGAAGGAGCCCCATGGGAGAGCGGGGAGAGCACAGCACGCGCGAGGCGGCGGCCGGATTCGCCGGGCTGCCGGGGGCGGTCGCGGTCTCGCACCTGACCGTGTACGACTGGGAGGCCGCCGACGGCCTCCGGGGAGGCACCCCGCACATCCACCTGACCTGCTCGGAGGGGTACGTCGTGACGGCGGGCCGCGGGGCCGTCCAGACCCTGACCGGCACCGGCGGCCTCGCCACCACGCCGCTGGAGCCGGGAGCCCTGGTGTGGTTCACCCCGGGGACCGTCCACCGCCTCGTCAACGAGGACGGTCTGCGCCTGGTCGTGCTGATGCAGAACAACGGACTGCCGGAGGCCGGGGACGCGGTGCTGACGCTGCCGCCGCCGTACCTCACCGACCCGGGGACGTACGCGCGAGCCGTCCGCATACCCGACGGCACCGAGGCCGAGCAGGCGGCCGCCGCCCGCCGGCGGCGCGACCTGGCCGTCGAGGGCTACGGGGCGCTGCGTACGGCGGCCGGGCGCGGCGACCCGGAGCCGCTGCGGGCGTTCCACCGCGCCGCCGCCGCGCTGGTCCGGCCCCGGCTGGCGGACTGGCGGGCCCGCTGGGAGGCGGGGGCGGCCGAGGCGGCGCGGGCCACCGGGGACCAGCTCGACCGGCTGGCGGCGGGGGACTCCTCGCACCTGGCGGGGGCGCGGCTGCGGTCCCGGACACCGGACGCGCGGGGGCGCTTCGGCATGTGCGGGCGGCTGGACACCTACGACCTCGGAGCCGCCGCCGGTGACCGGGCCGGCGACGTATGAGCGGTACGCCGTCCGGACGTACGGGAACGGCGCCGAACGTCCCGGAACGGCAACAGCGCGTGGCGGAGCACAACCCGTACCCCCGGGGCCCTGTCTGATCCGGTGACCGGCCCGCGACCACGGGCGCAGCACAGAACACGGGGTACCCACATGTTCCGCATCACCGCACGTTCCGCCAGGCGTTCCGCCGCGGCCGCCGCAGGCGTCGCCGCCGCCGTCGGACTCGTCCTCTCCGCGACCCTCCCGGCCTCCGCCGCGCCGGCCACCGACCCCAACAACCGCTACACGGCCGCCGAGATCCGCACCTTCCTCCAGGACTTCTACGGCGAGCAGGGTCCCGGTCACTTCGCCCGCACGTACGGCATCTCCCCGTACCTCGCCCAGCGCGTCAAGGACACCGACGGGTACGACCTGCTGCTCTGCGCGCAGAACACCCCGCGGTCCATCGACATCGGCCCCGCCACGACCGCGCAGTCCCTCGGGCGCGGCTGGGCCACGGTGACCACGCACTGGGGCGGGAGCGGCGAGAACACCAGCTCCTTCAAGGCGTACGTGGACCTCGACGCCACGCGCACGATCCAGTTGCTCGACGTGGACTGCGAGCCCGACGCCTGACCTGATCCGACCTGACCGGTGATCAGGTGACGGTACGGCAGTGCGGGCCCGACCTCCTCGGACGGGCCCGCACGCGTGTTCCGGGCGGAGACGTACCAGCGTCAGCTGGTGTAGGCCTCCAGCTCGGAGAGCTGCCCGGCCGGCCAACCGGTGTTACCGGTGATGTTCACCCGCAGGTAGCGGGTGGACGTGCCGTCCAGGGTGATCGTCACGGAGTTGCCGTTCGCCGACGGGTTGAAGGTGTAGCCCGCCGAGGCCTTGAGGGTGCTGAACGAGGAGTTGTTGGTGCTCCCCAGCACGCTCAGGGTCTGGGTGCGCGTCGCCCACGCCGTCGCGGGGGGCAGCTTGAGGACGACACGCTTGATCGCCTTCGCCGCTCCGAGGTCGACGGTGACGGACTGGGGGAAGGCGTTGTTGGTGCTCTCCCAGTACGTGTTGGCGTTGCCGTCCACCGCGTTGCCCGCGCCGTACACGTCGGCGTGACCGGACTCGGCGATCGGGCGGCCCTGGGCCTGGTTGCCCGTGTCCGGCGGTGTGGTCGGGGGTGTGGTCGGCGGTGTGGTGGGCGGGGTCGTGGGCGGTGTGGTCGGGGGTGTGGTGGGCGGGTCGGTGGGCGGGTTGGTACCGCCCTGCGGGACACCGCCGTTGGTCCACACCGGGGCCGGCCACTGGCCGGTGCAGGCCGGCGGGTTGGCGTACCAGCCGGAGTTGCCCGTGCCCTGGGTGATCTGGAAGCCGCTGCCGACGCAGTTGTGGATGGGGTTCGGCTGGGCGATGTGCGTGGCCTTGACGTTGGTGAACGTGGCCTTGCCCGGCGACTGGATCTGGAGCGCGTACGTTCCCGCGCCGTCGATCCGGATGTTGTTGAAGTTCAGCGCGTTCGTCGAGCCCTCGATCAGGTGGATCGCGGCGTACGAACTGTCCAGGATCTCGCTGTCGGTGACGTTGATGGTGCCGTTGACCGGTTCGTTGAGACCGCTGAACCAGACGGCGCCGACCCCGAACTGCCAGTTGTAGTCGTTGTTCCCGGTCCTGATCAGGGTGTTGCGCGCGGCGGTCGTGGTGCCCGAGACGGCCGTGCCCTGACCGGAGTTGACCCCGGGGTAGCGGTTGGCGACGTGCAGCCCGCCGCCGTTGGTGATGGTGTCCGACATGACGTTGTCGGAGATGGTGATGTCCTTGCCGCCGTACGTGACGATGTTGTTCGCCAGGATCGGCAGGATCACCGTGTTGAACGTGAACTTGTTGTTCACGTTGGGCACGTTCTCGGCCCACATGGCCAGGCCGTCGTCACCGGAGTTGCGTACGAAGGTGTTGGTGACGGTGGAGTTGGTGACGCCCATGTGGAAGTTGACGCCGTCCGCGGTCTGGTCGAGGATGCGGCTGTTCTTGATGGTGAAGTTGTTCATCGGGCCGTCCATCCAGGCGCCGCACTTGGTGTGCTGCATCCAGACGTTGTCGACGGTGGAGTCGGACATGGCCCCGCCGATGGCGTTGACCTGGTCGTTGTCCTCGCGCTCGCGGATGTCCCCGATGATGGCGAAGTTCTTCAGGGTGACGTTCCTGCTGCCGCCCTGGTTGGCGTACTTGCCGTACACACCGACGGCCTTGGCCCGGTTCGACGGGTCCCGTCCGGTCAGCACGCTGTACCAGGGGCCCGCGCCCGCGAGGGTCACCTGGTCCACGACGATGTGGTCGCGGACCTGGAACGTGCCCTCGGGCAGGTAGACCTGCTTGCCCTGGGTACGGCCCGCGTCGACCGCGGCCTGGATCTTGGCCGTGGAGTCGGTGGCCCCGGTCGGGTCGGCGCCGAAGTCGGTCACCACGTCCAGCGCGCCGGCCGGCTTGCCGATCGGGGCCGCGACCTGCTCGAAGTCGGCGAGGTCGATGGTGAAGGTCGGCGAGGCGGCCGTGGAGGAGACCTGGAGCCTGATCTTCGTGCCGGTGGGCAGGGTCGACCCGAACATCGTGCGGGTCTCGTCGTAGAAGTGGTGCGGGTTGGTGTCGCCGGGGTTGTTGTTGAAGGGGTAACCGCCGTAGTACCAGCCGTACTTGGACGTCACGGGCACGCTCTTGAGCGTGTTGCCGTTGACCCGCAGGTCGACAGCGGCGTCCCGGCCGGTGCCCGCGGAGTTGTCCGGCAGCGAGTAGCGGAACGTCATCGCGTTCGCCGGGGCGGTGAGGGTGAACTCGACGTACTCACCGACCGCGTCCAGCGTCACGGCCTGACGGCCCGACGCCTCCGAAGGCAGCGAGCCGTAGAGGCGGTTGGGGCCGATCAGGGTCCCGTTGGTGGCGGCGTACTCGGCCTCCTGCTCCTTGAACGGCACGCTCGCGCCGCGGCCGGGGACGTCGAGGGGGGAGGGGGCGGGGACCGCCGCGGCTTGCGCGGCGGGGGCGGTCGACAGCACCACGGCCGTGGCCGTCCCGGCCACGGCCAGGGCCAGCGAGACCGATGCGGATATGCCGCGCCGAAGCAGACGGCGTCTCGGGGGGAGTGTCACAGACATACGTCCTTGCGGCTCGTGGGGACTCTGCGGACGCGAAAAGGCTAGGAGTGGGACCGCAGGAAGTCTATGAATCTGCGCAAGAAATGAAGCCTGACGTAAAAATCATCGACCCGAACGAGCATGCGGAAGAGGGCATACCGGTCTTAGGTGCCCAACTTCCCCACGGGCGCTCGGGCTTGAGGCGGGGGAGGGCAGGGAATGGCGGGGAATCCCGGGAGGCGACCGGCTCGGCGGCCGGTGCAAAAAGCAGGCCGAAGGCGGCAAGTGGACGTGATCATGCCGACGGCGTCGGCGAGCGGCCTTTGCGTCTGCGCGCAAAGGCTGTCGGACGGCGGCGCGCGGTGGTTATGGTCGCCGCACCGTCCGCGCCAGCGGGTGCGGGAGCGGGGACCCGGCGGGGGAACGGGCCACGGGGGAACCGCCGGCCGCTGTCACCGGGTCGTACGTCGTGGACCAGGCCCGGAGGGCGCCGGAAGGCGTTCTCCGGGTTGCGGCGGACGCCCCCCGGTGACAGCGGCCGGTGACCCCGGGCCGTACCGGGGCGGGGTCAGTCCCGGCGCAGCAGGTACGTGTCCATGATCCAGCCCTTGCGCGCCCGCGCCTCGGCCCGCAGCTCCTCGATCCGCCCGGCGACCTCCGAGAGCCGCCCCGAGACCAGGATCTCGTCCTCGGTCCCCACATAGGCGCCCCAGTAGATGACCGGATCGTCCGCCAGATGGTGGCGGAACGACTGGTGCGCGTCCAGCATCACCACGACGTCGTCCGCGTCCTGCGGCCACCCCTCGGCCAGCCGCCGGCCCGTGGTGATCTGGACCGGCCTGGCGACCCGGTTCAGCCCGATGCGGTGCTTCGCGGCCAGCGCGGAGACACTGCTGATGCCGGGGATCACCTCGTACGTGAACCCGACCGTGCCCCGCTCCAGGATCTCCTCCAGGATGGCGAGCGTGGAGTCGTAGAGGGAGGGGTCGCCCCAGACCAGGAAGGCCCCCACACTCCCGGTGCCCTCGTCCAGCTCGTCGGAGATCATGCGGGCGTAAAGGTCGGCCCGCCTGCTCCGCCAGTCGTCGACAGCCCCCGCGTACGCGGCGCCGTCGGCCGCGCGGTCCCGGTCCCTGTCCGGGTCCCGGGCCTCGACCAGCCGGTACGCGCCGGTCGCGTGCCGCTCCAGGATCTCGTGCCGGAGGTCGATCAGGTCCGACTTCTCCGTACCCTTGTCGAGCAGGAAGAAGACGTCGACCTCGTTGAGCGCTTTGACCGCCTGAAGCGTCAGATGGTCCGGGTCGCCCGCCCCGATGCCGATGACATAGATCTTTCTCACCGCACCGAGTCTGCCCCATGCCGCGCCGCCGCCCGACCGGGGTGCGGACGTCACGGGACCCGCCCGATCACCCCTCGGATGTCTGACGGACCATCAGTCGCCGGAAGGTCTTTCATATGCTCCCGTGCGCGGCATATGCTCCGCCCATGCGTGCCGCCCTCTTCGTGACCTGCGTCAATGACGCCGTATACCCGTCCACCGGGATCGCGACCGTACGGCTCCTCGAACGCCTGGGTGTGGAAGTCGACTTTCCCGAGGCGCAGAGCTGCTGCGGACAACCCCAGTTCAACACCGGCTACCGCCGCGAGACCGAACCGCTCGTCCGCCGGACGACCCAGGCCTTCGAGGGGTACGAGTACGTCGTGACGCCCTCCGGTTCCTGCGCCGCGATGGTGCGCCGGCACTACCCCGAGATCGGCGGCGCCGACGCCGCGGCCCTCGCCTCCCGCACCTACGAACTGACCGAGTTCCTGGTCGACGTGGTGGGCGTGACGGACGTCGGGGCGTACTTCCCGCACGTCGTCACCTACCACCCCTCCTGCCACGGCCTGCGGATGCTCGGCCTCGGCGAGCGGCCGCGCAAGCTGCTGGAGGCGGTCAGGGGCCTGGAGCTGCGCGAGCTGCCCGGCGCCGAGGAGTGCTGCGGCTTCGGCGGCACCTTCGCCGTCAAGAACTCCGATGTTTCCGCCGCGATGGGCCAGGACAAGGTCCGCAGCGCCGTCTCCACCGGAGCCGACGTGCTCTGCGGGGCCGACAACTCCTGCCTGATGCACATCGGCGGCATCCTGAGCCGCGAGGACGCCCCGATGCGGGCCCTGCACCTGGCGGAGATCCTTGCGTCCACCGAAGAGGAGCCCTGGTCATGAGCGGTACGTATCTGGGGATGCCGGCCTTCCCGGTCGCGGCGAAGGCCGCGCTCGGCAACGAGACCCTGCGCGGGAACCTGCGGCACGCCACGCACACCATCCGCGACAAGCGGGCGAAAGCGGTCGCCGAGCTGGACGACTGGGCCCTGCTGCGGGAGGCCGGCAAGCAGATCAAGGACCACACGCTGCGCCATCTGGACCGCTACCTCGTCCAGTTGGAGGAGTCGGTGACGGCCGCCGGCGGCGTGGTGCACTGGGCCGGGGACGCGGCCGAGGCCAACCGGATCGTGGCCGAACTGGTCAAGGCGACCGGCGAGACCGAGGTCGTGAAGGTCAAGTCGATGGCCACGCAGGAGATCGGCCTCAACGAGGCCCTGGAGGCGGAGGGCATCAGCGCGTATGAGACGGACCTCGCCGAACTCATCGTGCAGCTCGGCGACGACCTGCCCTCGCACATCCTCGTCCCCGCCATCCACCGCAACCGCGGCGAGATCCGCGACATCTTCCGCGACCGGATGGGCGCCTGGGGCCGGGCCGCCCCCGAGGACCTCTCCGACGTCCCCGCGGACCTGGCGGAGGCCGCGCGGCTGCACCTGCGGGAGAAGTTCCTGCGCGCCAAGGTCGGTATCTCGGGCGCGAACTTCATGGTCGCCGAGACCGGCACGCTCGTCGTCGTCGAGTCCGAGGGCAACGGCAGGATGTGCCTCACCCTCCCCGAGACGCTCATCTCCGTCGTCGGCATCGAGAAGATCGTGCCGAGCTGGCAGGACCTGGAGGTGTTCCTCCAGACCCTGCCGCGCTCCTCGACCGCGGAGCGGATGAACCCGTACACGAGCATGTGGACGGGCACCACGGACGGCGACGGCCCGAGCGCCTTCCACCTCGTCCTGGTCGACAACGGCCGCACGGACACGCTCGCCGACGAGGTGGGGCGGCAGGCGCTGCGGTGCATCCGCTGCTCCGCCTGCCTCAACGTGTGCCCGGTGTACGAGCGGGCGGGCGGCCACGCGTACGGCTCGGTCTACCCCGGGCCGATCGGCGCGATCCTCAGCCCGCAGCTGCGCGGCATCGGCAGCGAGGTCGACGCCTCCCTGCCGTACGCCTCGTCGCTGTGCGGCGCGTGCTACGAGGTCTGCCCGGTCGCCATCGACATCCCCGAGGTGCTCGTCCACCTGCGGGAGCGGATCGCCGACCGGGGTGGGAAGGGGCACCGGCTGGAGAAGGCCGCGATCAAGGCGTCCGGGTGGGTCTTCGACCACCCCAAGGTGCTGGCGGCGGGGGAGCGGGCGGCGTCCCTGACCCGCAAGCTGCACCCGTCGCGCGTGCCGGGCGGGGCCGCCTGGACGGACAGCCGCGACCTGCCGGAACTGCCGGCCGCCCCCTTCCGCGACTGGTGGAAGAAGAATCGTGGCGAGAAGAATCGCGGCGAGGAGAACCGCGGCGAGAAGAACGACCAGGGCGGGAAGAACAACCGCGGGGAAGGAACTGCCACATGAGCGCCAGGGAAGAGATCCTCGCGCGGGTACGCGCCGCGGTGGCGGACGCCCCCGACGCGCCCCCGGCCACCCGGGACTACCGCACCACGCACACCGCGCCGGAGCGGATCGTGGAGCTGCTGGCGGAGAACCTCGCCGACTACCGCGCGCTGGTCCACCGTACCGACGAGAAGGGACTCCCCGGCCTGATCGCGTCCCTGCTGGCCGACCGCGGCTCGGCCACCGTCCTCGCGCCGCCGGGCGTGCCGCCCGCGTGGCTGGCCGCGCTGGGCCCCGGCATCACCCGGATCGAGGACAACCCGGACTCCACCGCCCGGGAGCTGGACCTCGTGGACAGCGTGGTCACGGGGTGCGCGCTCGCCGTCGCGGAGACCGGCACGCTCGTCCTCGACGGCTCACCCGACCAGGGGCGCCGGCGTGTCACCCTCGTACCCGATCACCACATCTGCGTCGTGCGGGTCGCCGACCAGGTGGTGGGATCCGTACCGCAGGCGATGCCGCGGCTCGACCCGACCCGCCCCCTGACGTGGATCTCGGGCCCGTCGGCCACGAGCGACATCGAACTGGACCGCGTGGAGGGCGTGCACGGGCCGCGCACGCTGGAAGTGGTCCTGGTGGAGGGCTGATCGCGCGGGGCGGCGGGTGCGGATCAGCTCAGGTCAGCTCAGCTCAGCCGAGGAGCCTCACGAGCGGCGTCGACACCCCGGACCGTCGTACCCCCGTCCGCCGTATCCTCCGAAGCGTCGACCCGCGCCGCCAACTCCCGCGCCCACGCGACCAGTCCGCCGATGTCGAGGCCGTGCGGGTCGCGGTACGGCGCGATGCCGCCGGCCCCGCGCAGCAGGAGGCGCGCCCCGCCGGCCGTGTTGCCGCGGGCGGCGTGGGTCAGCCCCACCGCCAGCTGCGCCATGCCCCGCCACAGCGCCCGCTCCTCCTCGGGACCGGACTTCCACGCGTCCTCGAACACCTCGTGCGCGTGGAACGGCTTCCCCGCGTCGAGCAGCGCCTGCGCTTCCCGTACGGTCTCCGCGGGCGTACGCACCACGCCTTCCGGCTGCCGCTCCACCCCCGTCGCCCCGTAGGGCAGCGGCCGCCCCAACCCGTCGCGCGGCCGCGCGTTGCGCGCCCGCCCCTCGCCGTCGCGGTCCCGCGGGTTCTCCGTCATTCCCCCATTGTCCGCCCCGGACCACCTACGTCCCGACGCCCCACGAAGTGCGGTAATGTTCTCCTACGTGGTCACGCGGGGTTCGCCCCGGTGACCCGGGATCCATCGGGACGTGGCGCAGCTTGGTAGCGCACTTGACTGGGGGTCAAGGGGTCGCAGGTTCAAATCCTGTCGTCCCGACCAGCGTTTACGCGGGTCGTAGGCGGTATCGGAGCAATCCGGTACCGCCTTTCCGTCGTTCCTGGGGCGGAGGTCGTGCCGGCGCGGGGCCCGTACGTACGTATATGTACCATACAAGTACTGCGTACTTTTGTACGATTAGTGGTGATGCGAGTGTGAGGACTTTCCCCGCGCGGAAACACGCGACGGACCGCAGGAAGGGTGGCGGGGATGATGGCGACTCCCACGGGTGAGCTGGATCAGGACCAGGTGAGGGAGTTCCTGGAGCGGGTGGCGGGGGACGGTGCGGCCGCGTTCGCGGCGTTGGCCACGTCGATCGGGGCGCGGCTCGGCCTGTACGAGGCCATGGCCGGCGCTGGGGCTCTCACCTCGGGGCAGTTGGCCGAACGGACCGGGCTCGCCGAGCGTTACGTGAGGGAGTGGCTGGCCGTCCAGGTGGCCGGCGAGTACGTGCGACGCGACCCCGCCGCCGACACCTACGTCCTGCCGGACGAGCATGCGGCGGTGCTGGCCGATCCGTCGGCGCCGACCTACTTCGTCGGCGCGTTCAGGATGCTCAAGCCCCTGTACGCGGTCGAGGACGACTTGATGCGGGCTTACCGTACCGGCGAGGGCGTGGGCTGGGACGAACACGGTCCCGAACTGTACGAGGGCACGGCGGACTTCTTCCGCCCCGGCTACGTGGGCATGCTGACCCAGGAGTGGCTTCCGGCCCTGGACGGTGTTGTGGCCAAGCTGGAGCGGGGCGCACGGGTCGCGGACGTCGGCTGCGGATTCGGCGTCTCGACCCTGCTCATGGCCCAGGCCTTCCCGAACAGCCGGTTCCACGGGTTCGACTACCACGCACACTCGATCGGAGCCGCCCGGCGCGAGGCCGAGAAGCAAGGGCTGCGTGACCGGGTCATGTTCGACGTCGCTCCGGCCGCCGAGTTCCCCGGCTCCGGGTACGACCTCGTCGCGTTCTTCGACTGCCTCCACGACCTCGGGGATCCCGGGGCCGCGTTCCGCCGCTCCCGTGAAACCCTGGCCGAGGACGGCACCGTACTCGCGGTCGAACCCAACGCCTCCGCCGAGCCGTCCGAGTTGGTCGGCCCGATCGGCCGCGCCTTCGCGGCCACGTCCGCGACGCTCTGCCTCCCGGGCGCGGTTGCCCAGCACGGCCCGCAGGCCCTCGGCAACCACCCCGGAGAGGCGGCGCTGCGGGAGATCGCGGCGGAGGCGGGTCTGCGCTCCTGGCGGCTCGCCACGGAGTCGATGACAAACCGCGTGTACGAGATCCGCCCCTGACGGGGGTCCCTGACGGGGTGGGGGCGGAATCGGTGCCCGACACGGTTCAGCGGTAGCGCCCGGCAGGTCGGAAGAGGACACACTTGCCGGAGGAGTGGCCGGGGCGCGCCGGGTCTGTAGGTTGGGCTGGTGAACAGCCTTCTTCCCCGTCGGCGGAGGTCCGGCCCGGAGGGTGAGCCGGCGGTACGCACGGACTTCGCGGGCGCCCTCTACGGCTCGCTCCTCGCCGCCTCCGTGGTCGCCACGGCCAGTACGGTCGGCGACTTCCCGCGGCTCCAGGTGATGGCGCTGCTCCTGGTGACCGGAGTGGTCTTCTGGGCCGCCCATGTGTACGCGCAGCTGGCCGGTGAACGCGTGGTCGGCCGGCGCATCGGGTGGTCCGACGTCCGGGCGGTCGGACGGCACGAGTGGCCCATCGTCGAGGCGGCCGTGCTGCCCGCGGTGGCCGTGGTGGTGAGTCCCCTCCTGGGGCTGGGGGTGGACGGGGCGGGATGGCTCGGACTGGCCGTGGCCATCGCGCAGTTGGTTGCCTGGGCCTTCGTCGGGGCACTGCATGCCGGGGCGTCGCGCACTCAGGCGGGCATCGAGGGCATGGGCAATCTGATTCTGGGGCTGGTCCTGGTGGCGGCGAAGGCGGCCCTGGGACATTGAGGGCCCGGCCGTTCCGGTTGCCCCGACGATACGCAGACGGAAGCCGCGCGGCAGGCATCCCGCCGTGTTCGACAACGGCGGGACTCGTCCCGCGGGCACGCGCGGCCGTCCCCGGCGTAGGGAACGTCGGTGACGGCCGCTCGTCAGGCGCCTACGTGGCCGGCATCGGATGGGCGAGGAAGAAGTCCCAGACGAGAGGCGTCGCGTCGATGGTGGTCGGGGTGGCCGTGTCGCCGTTCGGAGTTGTCGCCGGCCACACGTGTCCGCCGTCCTCGATGCGGTAGTGCTCCACCGTGCTGCCGCCGGCGCACGACGACCACACCTGGTGGACGACGTTCGGCTTGATCCGGGAAGTCCGCGGAGTCGCCGCACAGCTGTCGCGTTGCGCCCAGGCCGCCAGCCACGAGGGGAGGGAGGGCAGGCCCTTCGAGGTGTCCCCGTTGTACGGGATGGTGTCGTCGGCCTGTCCGTGGAAGGACAGCACCGCGACGGGGCGCTGCGGCTTGCACGTGCCGCCCTGCGGATAGAAGGCGGCCGCGACCGTGGCCACCGCGGCCACCCGGTCGGCGAGACGGCAGCCGACGAGGGCCGCGAACCCCCCGCCGTTGGACTTCCCCGAGGCGAAGACCTTGCGGGGGTCGACGCACAGGTCGCTCTGCAACCGCGTGATCAGCGCCTTGGTGAACGCGATGTCGTCCACACCCGGGGCGGAGTAGGGAGCGCCCTGCCAGGCGCTCTCGCCGTCGGTGCCGGTGACACCCTGCGGATAGACGACGAGGGCGTTGACCGCGGACAGCTGCGTCAGGCTCTCCTGGAAGGCGGCGGTGCGACCGTGACCGTGGAAGGAGAGGACGAGCGAACGGGGATTGATCCCGGTGTACGTCGCGGGAACGTGGACCCGGTAGGTCCGCTGGATGCCTCCGACGGTGAGGGTCCGGCTGGTGGTCTTCCCAGGCGGTATCTGGGAGTTGGGGCCGGCGCAACCGGCCGCCGAAGCGGCCGCGTTGGCCGAGGAGGTGGGGGAGAGGGCGGCCACACTCAGGAGGACGACGGCTGCGGTGTTCATGAGCAGCCGGGCACAGCGGGACATGTGCTCTCCGATCAGGATCGGAAGCGCCGGGCCGGGTGGGGCCCGTCGGCGCGATGGACGTGGGGGTACGAGGCGCATGGGGCACGGTGCGCGGTGCCGGCCATGGTGACGGCGGCTCTCACGAGGACCGTCGGCCGGGACCGTAGCGCCACTTCGCGGCCGCGCGACACGGCCCGGTCACACTTTTCCGCCCACTTGCCGTCGTTACATGTCGCCCATCGGTTGCGGCCGGCACTGTCCTGGCCATCCATGACGGCGCAAAAGGGCAGGTCAAGCCGGGGGCAGGGAAGCGGAGAGGCGTCGTGGCGCACGTCGCGTCGAGTCCGCGAACTCTATGAACGCAATCCGGTGAGGGGGCAGCCCTGAGGGCGAGGGCATGAGGGCGCCGGGGTCCCGGGAGTGGGGCCTGATGGTTGGTCAGGCCCGACACGTCCGCTCCCCGCCCTCGTCGATGAGTTCCAAGCCCGCGTGAAGGCGCAGAACACCACGCCGGCTGCCATGCAAGAGCTGGCGGACAAGTACAGCGCAGTGAAGCAGAAGCTGGCGGCCGTTACGGAGAACCTCGCGAAGGAACAGGTTGCCAGCGCCGTACTACCTCGGATCGTTGCCGAGCTCGACATCGCTACGTCGTGAAGCAGACAATGCGGGCCGAGGTAGCGGGGCGCCACCACGCTCTCTGCGCAGTGGGGACGTGCCCCCCCCGCCTGGTGGTCACCGCAGTCCGTCGTACGCGGCCAGGAGGATTTCCATGCCCCGGTTGTCCTCCTCCCGGCCGCGGTCCACCATCTGGTTCATGACGTACGCCACCGTCAGGTGCGAGTCGGGGTCGCTCACGACCAGCGAGCCGCCCCAGCCGCCCCAGCCGAAGCTGTTGCCGAACTTGCCGAAGCCCGCGGTCCAGGCCATCGGCGTCCGTAGTACGCGGTCGTTACCGCGGAACTCCTCCTGCCACGCGGGCTCACAGCCCCGGGGGGACAGCAGTCGTACTCCGCCGGCCGACCCGTGGTTCGCCAGGACCGAGTGGACGAGGGCGACGGACCTGGCGTTGCCGAAGCCGTTCACCGCGGGAAGCCGCGCACGGCGCCACGCCAGGGAGTTGGCGTCCCTGACCCGCACCGCGGGACTCGTCGACTCGCGGCGGGTGCCGTCCGCTGCCGGCGGTGCGCTGGAGGCGTACGCGTCGGTCAGCGACGGCGGCGGGATGAGCGGTGCGACGCGGTGGTCGTGCTCCTCGGAGAGCCCGAAGTGGAAGTCCGCCCGCAGCGGTTGGGCCACTTCCTCGGCGAAGAACTCGCCGATGCCACGGCCGGTGACGCGGCGGACGATCTCACCGACCAGGAACCCGAAGGTGAGCGCGTGGTAGCCGGCGGCGGTCCCCGGCTCCCATTCGGTGGCCTGCGCGGCCAGCCCCGCCGTCACGCCCTCCCAGTCGTAGAGCTCCTCCACCGCGATCGGCCCGGCCAGGTCCGGCAGTCCCGCGGTGTGCGACAGCGCGTGCCGTACCAGTACGTTCTCCTTGCCGGCGGCGGCGAACTCGGGCCAGTACGCGGCGATCGGCGCGGACAGGTCGAGGCGGCCCCGGTCGGCAAGGATCAGCGCGCAGAGGGCGGTCATGTTCTTGGTCGTCGAGTTCACGGCGGTGAGGGTGTCGCGGTCCCAGGGGACGGAACGGTCCGCGTCGGCGTACCCGCCCCAGAGGTCCACCACCGGCTCGCCGCCGAGGTGGACAGCGACCGAGGCGCCCACGTCGTCCTTGGCGAGCAACGCTCCGAACGCCTCGCGGACCGCGGAGAACCGCGGCCGGCACAGCCCTTTAACATCAGTCATGGCCGCAAGCCTCACGTGACGCCGCGGCTTCCCACCCGGCCGTTCCCGCGCCGGTTCTGTCGGGCCGGCGCGGGAGGAATCCCCTTTGCTGCACGAAGGCTCCGCGACCGCGGCGCCCACGACCACGGAGGATGATGCGCGTGCTGGAGCGGCTGAATCAGGCGCTGGACCACCTGGAGGCCTGCCTCGGCCGGGAGGTCGACATCGCCGAGGTGGCCCGCGTCGCCGCGGTGTCGGAGTACCACTTCCGCCGGCTGTTCTCGGCGCTCGCCGGAATGCCGGTCCCGGTCTACGTGCGCCGCCGGCGGATGACGCTCGCCGGGGCCGAGGTCCTGGCCGGTGAACCGACCCTGCTCGACATCGCGGTCCGGTACGGGTACGGCTCGGGCGAGGCGTTCGCCCGGGCGTTCCGGTCGGTGCACGGCGTCGGGCCGGGCGAGGCCCGACGCACCGGTGCGGTGCTCACCGCTCAGCCGCGCATGTCCTTCCGCGTCGTCGTGGAAGGCGCTACGGCCATGCGGTACCGGATCGTGGAGAAGGACCCGTTCCGGGTCGTCGGCAGCAAGGCCCGGGTCCCTCTCGTGCACGACGGGGTCAACGCGGTCGCCGCGGCGCACGTGGAGAGTCTGGACGAGCGGGCGGTCACACGCATGAAGGAGCTGGCCGACCGGCAGGCGGCCGGCCAGGAGCCGGCGGGGATCCTGTCGGCGGCCGTGTACCTGACCGACAGCCGGGAGGAGGGTGCCGGGGCGGACCACTGGATCGGAGTGGTGACCGCCCCCGGGACGGTCGCCGAGGAGCTCGATGTGCTCGACGTACCGGCCGGCGCCTGGGCGGTGTTCGACAACCACGGGCCCTACCCGAACGCTCTCCAGGAGCTGTGGCGGGACGTGTTCACGCAGTGGTTCCCCTCGAACCCGTACATGAGCCGGCAAGGTCCCGAACTCCTGCGGACGCGGCCGGTGGAGACCGGCACCGCGACCGGTTCCCAGCTGTGGATCCCGGTCGAGCGGAACGGTCGCAACGCCAAGGCGTGACGCCCGGTGTGCCCCTCCCCACCGGCCACGTGGCGCACGTCGACCGGCGTGGTCCGTACCGGCTCCGGGCTGGTGGGGACGGCCCGGGTGGTGACGTATTCTCATGCGCCCTCTGTGCCCATCACCAGAGGTTCCGTGGGCATCACCTCGCTCGACCACTAAGACGTCGTTTCAGTTGGTGAGTCTGCGGTAGTGGATGAGGCTGGTGGGACGGCGATGAAGGCCAGGAAGCGTTCGGATCTCGAACAGGGCTTCCTCTTGTGGCGGGATCGGAGGGTCGAGGACGTCGCGGAGGCGGGTGATGTCCTGGCGCCACTTCGACCGGTTCGCGGCTTCGGCCCACAGCTCGGCGAGTTCAGATCGGTTGCATACATCTGCCGCTTGATCATTTTGATGCGGTTGACATGGCCTTCAACCGCGCCCGAGCTCCAGGGCAGTCAGCGTGACGGCGAAAGCGCGGACGTGTCGGGTGAGCGCGTCGATCCGGCCGGGCGACTACCGGTCGTGGGGAAGTCCGCTTCTTGTGCAGGTAGGCGCGGACGCGCTGGTAGCTGCCCCTGTAGCCGAGCGGCAGGATCTCTTCCCACAGCTTCCAGGCGTTGGTGCGGCCCTCGTTCCACCGGTCGACTCCTCCGGAGCCTTGGCCTCGGCGAACTGCTTGACGGTCCGCCGGGTCACGCCGAGCTGCCGCTGGACCGAGCGGCGGCTGTGCCCGGCTTCCGGCAGCGCGTGGACGTCGGCGTGCCGGGCCCTGGTGCGGTCGGCGAAACGATGGCCGGTCGGCCATGGCGAGCCAGAAGAATCCTTCTCCGGCGCAAGCTCCGGATCGGGGGCGGAGCCGGCGCCGACGATGGCCGACGTGGCCAGGCACGCCGGGGTGGCACCGATGACTGTCTCCCGGGCGCTCCAGGACGATCCGCTTGGAGGTAATCCTCAATGATTGGGTCTGTCAAGTAATCCGGGTGGTGTCACGGGGCCGTGCCCGGGGGCAGGAACCCGTGTGAGGACAGGTCGAACCAGTTTCCTTCCGGGTCGATCGCCCGATACTCGGCAAAGGGACGGTCGCCGCCGCGCAACACGGGCCGGGCGACGCCGCGTTGCGTCATCCGGTCCGCGACCGAGTCGACGTCCGGCACCTCGAACCCGAAGTGGTTGAACCCGGTCGGCACATCGCCGTCGAGGCGGTGCTGGATGAGCGCCAGGTTGATGTAGCCGTCGGTCATGAACCGACTGCCGTCCGGGTCCTGGTGGAACTCCTCCATCTGGAGTGTCTCGCGATAGAAGGCGGCGGCGGCAGCGGCGTCCTGGACGACCAGGGCCACATGCCTGAGGCGGGGCCGGCTCATGTCTGCTCTCCCTGAGGTGCGGTGACGGTCATGTTGTGGAAGGCGGCGATCCGGTGGCCGGACTCCTCGGCGGCCACCAGTGCCTGCGCGTGCGTGGAGGGCCCGTCCGGCTCGATCGCCGTCACCACGTGGACCAGCGTCAGTCCGCCGCCGACCGGACGGACCAGCCGGATGTCGGGGATCAGCCGGGTGCTCCGGAAGGCGCCGGCGAAGAGCCAGGCGTGCCTGGCCACCACCGCGGCGCGCCCGCGCAATTCCTCGCCGCGCACGGACACGAAGGCCACATCCTCGGTGAAGACCGAGCCGAACGCCTCGGCGTCACCGTGCCGCCACCCGTCGGCCATCAACCGCCACAGAGCCCGTACGGCGTCCGCGTCGTCGTCAGTCATTGCCGCCTCCGCCTTCGGGTAGGGAACCTTCCGTCAGCCGGTGCACGCGCAGGGCAAGTTGCCGGCACTCCGCGTCCCATGCCGAAAGGGCGTAGCCGTGCGCGCCGTGTCGACGCTCCACGTAACAGACGACGTTGACCGGCCAGCCGCTGCTGCGGAACACGTAACGGTCCATATCGGTGGGGCACTCGTCCAGCGGACGAGCACGGGCCTGCGAGGGGCCGAGCCGGTGCCAGTCGGGGTGCATGTGGACCGAACCCAGGACATCCAGTCCCCGGCGGTCGGCGTCGCGCGTGATGCGCAGCAGGTCCGCCGGGTCCAGCCACCACGCGCGGACCGGGTTCTCGTAGGCCGCTCCGAAGCGCGGCACGATCATCGAGGTGAACTCCTGGCGCGCGCTCGGGTCGGTAGTGCGGACGTTGCGCCCGAACGCCACGTCGTGCACCAGCCAGTCACCGTCCGCCGCTGTTCCCAACAACACCGCGAAACACGGCACCGGGTCGTTCTCGGTGATGTGCGCGTATTCGCGAAAGGCCGCCGCGAGAAACCGGTCCAGGGCGGACTCGGAGAACAGTACGGAGGAACTCTCCGCGAAGCGCGCCATTTGGTCACTGGCGGTCCTGATATGCGTCAGCACGTAACCCACCTAGCTGGAAACCGGCTCTCCGGAGGCTGGCCTGCGACCCTGCCACCGGGCGTCGGGGGCGGCAACCGACAGCTCCGCCGGAGGACGCCCGAAGAGCCGTGATTATCGACCGCTGTCCCGTTTCGGGGCCGTATCGCATTCGGCGATAACAGTTCTGTCCCGTAACCCGCACCCGCTGTACGATCCAGCCATGCGCCTGGACATACGGCATTTGGATGTGGTTCTCGCCATCGCCGAGGCGGGCAGCGTGCGGCGCGCCGCCGCCCGTCTGCACCTCACCCAACCCGCGGTCACCGCGCAACTCAAAAGGATAGAAAAGCACGTGGGCGGCGAACTCTTCGTCCGCCTCCGGGACGGCGTGGTGCTCACCCTCGCGGGCACCGTCTTCGTCCGCGAGGCCACTCGCATCCGCACGGACCTGGAGGAGTTGCCCCACGTCGCCCGCCGCGCCCTCCACGCCGACGCGGCGACGCCGGTGCGCGTCGGCGGGGTGCCCGCGCAGCACTTCAACCTGCTGATCAGAGCACTCGGTGTCCTGCTGCCCGAACGAGCCACGACCAGCCGTACGGTACGGCGCACCGACACCGTCACCGCACTGCTCGCCTCCGGCGAACTCGACGTGGCGGTGCTGCGCCGGTTCCCCGGCACACCGGTGACCTTGCCGCCCGGAGTCGCGCACCGGGTCCTGCTCACCGAACCGATCTTCGTCGGCGTGTCCCTGGACCATCATCTGTCCGGCGCGGGGCGGATCGCCCTGAACGACCTGGCCGACGACGTCTGGGTCATGCCGCACCCGGACGACAGCGGCATGAACGACCACGTGGCCGACGCCTGCCGGCGTGCGGGGTTCGAGCAGCGCATCGCGCACGTCACCGACGAGGCGCACGTCGCGTTCGAGCTGACCGCGGCCGGTGACGCGGTCTGCGTGCTCTACCCGTTGGGCAAGGCGCGCGAGTCACTGGCCACCCTCACCCTGGCCGGCGACCCGCTCGTCCGCGACCTCGTCCTGGCCTGGCGCACCGACTCGCCGGTCGCTCCCGCGGTGGACGCGCTGTGCGCGCACATGGCTGAGGGATACCTCACCCTTGTTGAGGCCGACGACGTGTACGCACAATGGTGGCAGCGAGGCGGAGCCGAATTAGCTGTGCCCCAGAGTATTTCGGAGGAATTCCGTGCCGGTCCGAGGAATCAATCACGCGGTGCTGTGGGTTCGTGACGCGGACACCAGCACCCGTTTCTACACGGAAACCCTCGGATTCCGGGTGGTCGCCGAATCCGGTGAGGCGCCGCGGAAGGCGGTTTTCCTCCGGGCGCCGGAATCCGACAATGACCACGATCTCGGCCTGTTCGGCATCGGGGCACAGGCGGGGGAGACAACGGCCGGGCGGGGAGGGACCGGGCTTTACCACCTCGCCTGGGAGGTCCCGACACTGAGCGATCTGCGCACCGTCGTCGAGCGGCTGTCCGCGCACGGGGCTCTGGTCGGCGCGACTGACCACGGCACCACCAAGGGCGTCTACGCCAAGGACCCGGACGGCTTGGAATTCGAGGTCTGCTGGCTGGTACCCCCCGACCTGGTCGACGACGAGGCCCGCGCCCGGCACGGCGAACTCGACATCGACGCCGAGATCGCCCGCTACGGCGCCACCACGCAAGGCGCCTGCGCCCGTACGGCCCCTCGTACCCGCCACGGCGGGGTCTGAGGGAGGGCCACCCCCCCCTCGGAGGTCGTTTCGGTCAGTCCTCGACGCGGGGCGCCTCCCGGAAGCGGGCGGCCAGTTCGCTGCGGGAGCGGATGCCGAGCTTCGCGTAGATGTGCGTCAAGTGGTACTGGACGGTCTTCACGGAGATGAACAGGTCGAGGGCGGTCTGCTGGTTGGTCGCCCCGGCGGCGACGAGCTGGGCCACGGCCTCTTCCTGACCGCTTCGGCCTCGCGGCGTTTGCCGGCGCGCCGCAGGGTCTGGCCGTAGGCGAAGTTGACCCGGGCCCGGTCGTAGGGCAGTGGCAGGTGGGCGGCGGTGAGCCGTCCGCGGGCGAGACCCAGCCGGGCCAGGGTGGAGCTGTGGGTACGGCGGGTGGCGAGGTCCTCGTAGGGAGTGAGGAACGCGTCCGCCCCGTCGAGGCATTTCGTGCGTTGGCCCTCGCCACCGGCTCAGGAGCCGACGGCCTGCGAAGTTGAACTCCCGAGGCGCTCCGAGCCTGTGAGATCGATCCCTATCAGTTGGTGGGAACCCACTCGGCGGCCGGGGAGATTACCGAACGGGGCGCCGATGTCGTCCAGAAGCTCCGGGAGGGCCCGAGGACCGTGGGCGGCGAGTCCCTCTGGTACGGGCCGCGCCCCGAGGCCGAGAGCTGCGGGCGAACGTCGCGCGGCCGCAGTCTTGCTCGGGTCGGTCGACGGCGACCTCGTCTGGCGGGCCCCGGCGTTTGTCCGGCGCCCAGAGGCCTCGCCTTCCTCCACCTCCGCGAGACCGTGGGCCAGCCGGCATCCGGAGTTCGCCGGGTCCACCGACGGAGGCTCCTGAGGCCCCGGGCCGCGAGGTCGGGCCGCTCACGACGTCAGGGGTCGGCCGGTGGACTCTCGCACGATCAGTTCGGTCGGCAGGACGATCTCGTGTGGCGTCGTGTCGCCGGCGAGGAGGTCCAGGAAGGCCGTGGCGGCGTGGCGGCCGAGGTCGAGGGCGGGCAGGCGTACGCAGGTCAGCGACGGGGCGAGCAGGTGCGAGGTCGGGAGGTCGTCGAAGGACGCGAGCGAGACCCCCTCGGGGACCGGGACCTGGAGGGTGCGCAGCGCCTCCAGGGCCCCGTAGGCCATCACGTCGCTGGCGCAGACGATCGCGGTCACACCCTGCGCGTGCCAGGAAGGCCATTGTCGTAGCGTGCGCTCCCGGACCGCTTCCACGGTGAGGTGTGACGTGGCCGTGGAGACGGTGCCGCCCGCGGAGCGGACGCGCTGTTCCAGGGCCTGGCGCCGTAGCTGGTAGGTCGCCGTCCCGAAGGGGCTGTCCAGGTAGCCGAGGCTGCGGTGCCCGAGTCCCAGCAGGTGGTCGGCGAGGGCCTCCGCGCCGGTACGGAGGTCGAAGCTCACCCGGACGCGGTCCGCCGGGCCGCCGGGGGAGTCGAGCAGCACCACCGGCCCGGTGGGACGGGCGCCCAGCGACTCGTGGGCGATGGGGTCGACGATCACTCCGTCGACGCCGAACGCGAACATGGCCGAGATGTTGCTGCGGGCCGTGGTGTGGCCGACCTCCGTGCCGACCGACAGCATCTGGATCCGCTCACCGAACCGTTCGAGCAGTCCCAGCTGGACTTCGGCGAAGAAGGGGTTCAACAGCCCGCTGTACACGAAGCCGACGATTCCGGACCGTCCCGTCGCGAGACTGCGGGCCCGCCGGTCGACCTCGTAACCCAGCTCCCGCGCGGAGTCCAGCACGCGCCGGCGGGTCTCGGGAAGCACCCGCCCGGTGTCCTTGCCGTTGACCACGAGCGACACGGTCGCCGCCGAGACCCCCGCCGCCCTGGCCACGTCGGCGGCGGTCACCCGGCGCGTGCCACTCTGCCCTCGCATGCCGCGGATCGTAGCGGACGCATGCTTTCGGCCGCAGTTAAGCGCTTGACTGGCGCATGGGCATGGGGTTAGGTGTCCTGTGTTCCCTGGGCCGGCGCCGTGCGTCGCCGTGCCGCCGAGGCGTCGCCGTGCCGCCGACGTGGGGGAAGACCCTTACCCAGCCGCTCAGCCCGTGTTCGCCGGAGGTCCTCATGCGCCGCCTCGCCGTCTTCCTCGCCTCGTCCGACGGAAAGGACCCGGCGTACGCGGCGGTGGCCGCCCACGTGGGCACGGAGCTGGCCCGGCGCGGGATCGGCGTGGTCTACGGCGGCGGGCGCCGGGGGCTGATGGGCGTCGTGGCGGATGCCGCGCTGAAGGCGGGCGGCGAGGTCATCGGGGTCATCCCGCGCAGCATGGTCGAGCGGGAGTGGGCGCACGAGGGAGTGACGGAGCTGCACGTCTGCGACTCGATGCACGAGCGCAAGGCGATGATGGCCGACTTCGCCGACGGGTTCGTCGCCCTGCCCGGCGGGCTCGGCACGCTGGAGGAGATCTTCGAGGTGTGGTCCTGGCGCCAGTTGGGGTTCCACGCCAAGCCGGTCGGCCTCCTCGACGCCGGGGGCTTCTGGACGCCGCTGGTCGACGCCCTGCGCGGCATCGCCGACTCCGGATTCCTTCCCGCGTCCACCCTGGACGACCTCGCCGTCGCACCCGACCTGCCCACGCTGCTGGACGAGCTGGAGGCGCGACTGCGCAGGGCTCCGCGGCCCGCGCACGGAGGCTGACCACCGGCGCCGCGCGCCCGTCCGCCCGTCATCTCCACCAGGATCCGAGGACACGCATGAACACCGCCCCCATCCCGCTGTATCTCGACTGCGACACAGGGGTCGACGACGCGCTCGCCCTCGCCTACCTGTTCAACGCCCCCGCCGCCGAGCTCGCCGGCGTAGGCACGGTCTTCGGCAACGTCACCTCGGCGGAGGGCGCCGCGAACACCGCCGCCCTGCTCGGCCTGGCGGGCCGGTCCGACGTGCCGGTGGCCGTGGGAGCGCACGACCCGATCGCCGGTACGTTCGGCGGCGGCGCCCGTCACGTGCACGGCCACAACGGCGTCGGCGGCGTCGACCTGCCCCCCGGCCACCGCCCGGGCGCGGAGACCGCGGCCGAGATGCTCGTTCGTCTCGCCCACGAGCACCCGCACACCCTGCACGTCCTGACCACGGCGCCGCTGACCAACATCGCCGAAGCGCTCCGGATCGAGCCGGACCTGCCCGCCCTGGTCGCGAACCTCACGGTCATGGGGGGCGCGGTCTGGGTTCCCGGGAACGTCACGCCCGTCGCGGAGGCGAACGTCGCCAACGACCCGGAAGCGGCCCGCGTCGTGCTGCGCGCCGGGTTCCGTACCCTGCTCGTGCCCCTGGACGTCACGCTGCGGCACCACTTCGACGACACGGACGCCGACCTGTTCACCCACGCGGGCCCGCCCCTGCACGCGGCCCTGGGACAGATGCTGCGCCACTACGTCGGCTTCTACGAGAGCATCGGATCCGGCCGTCGCGCGCCCCTGCACGATCCCCTCGCCGCCGCGATCGCCGTCGGCGAGGTCGCCACCACCCAGGTGCGCGGGACCGCGCTCGACGTTCTGCTGGAGGCGGAGGACCGGGGGCGGACGGTCGCCGTCGACGACCCCGGCGTGCCGAAGGTCGGTGTGGTCGTGGAGGCGGACCCGGCCGCCGCGGCGGTCATCCGCGAGCGCATCATGGCCACCGCGCCGCTCACGGCGGCCTGAGACGGCGTTCTGTGCGGCCCCGGCCCCGGTGGAGCGCCCCGGTGGAGCGGCCCCGGGGGAGCGGTGCGCGCCGGACGCGCAGCGGTGCGCGTCAGACGCGCGAGTTGCGCAGCGACTGCCACACGGCCCCGGTCAGCGCCCGTGTCGCCCGCGGCACCGACAGACGCTCGTGCTCGCGGTACAGGGACCAGTTGTACTGCACGAGCGAGAGCTTGTTGGAGGACAGCGACCCCGCCTGGTGGGCCCGGTACACCGCGAGCGGCTCGGCCAGGCCCCGGGCGTCCGCCCCGTCCCGCATGATCGACAACCAGAGGGCGTAGTCCTGGCGCTTGCGCATCTCCGGCATCAGCCTCGTGCCCAGGACGTTGCGGTCGTACATGGCCGTGAGGGCGCCGATGTGGTCCCGGACCAGCATCGCGCGGTAGTCCACGTGCCCCCGCGCGCGGATCACCCGGCCGTTCGGGACCCACTCCGTGCTCTCGCCGTCGTGGTCGGCGTCCATCTTGAAGTACGACGTGAACGTCAACGGCGCGGTGGCCTCGGCGGCGAACGCGAGCTGCTTCTCGGTCTTCTCCGGAAGCCACATGTCGTCGCTGTCGAGGAAGGCGATGTAGTCCCCGCGGGCCCGTTGGATCGCGAGGTTACGGGCCCGGCCCGCACCGCCCTGCTCGGGTGCCGACTCCGGCAGGACGCGCTCGTCCCGCTCGGCGAACTCGCGGAGCAGGTCCATGGAACTGTCCGTGGACCGGTCGTCGGTGACCAGCAGCTCCAGATCGGCGTGGGTCTGGGTGAGCACCGATCGGACCGCCGCGCCGAGGGTGGCCGCGGAGTTGTACACGGGCATCACGACAGATACCAGGGGCACAGCGCTTCTCCTTGCCGGATCAGGAACGAAGGTCCATTCAAGCACCGTGATCGAGCGGGAATCGCCACGCGGGTGGTCGTCGCCGGCCAGGGACCCGTTCTCACGTCCCGGCCGGCCGGTGGCGCGGCGGGGCGGGCCGGTGGCGCGGCGAGGTCGGCCGGGTCAGGGACGCCGCGGCCCGAAGTGGCGGGCGAAGAGGGCGCCGACCAGGTCGCGGCGGCTCCGTACCCCCGTCTTGTCGAACACCGACTTCAGGTGGTCCTGCACGGTGTGCGGGGAGAGCCGGGCGTAGCGCGCGATCTCCGCGGTCGGCAGGCCGCGCAGCACCAGGGTGGCGATGTCCCGTTCGCGCGGCGTGAGCCCGTACGCGGCCACGATCAGCGCGATGTGTTCGCCGGGCGCGGCCTGCTCGACGACCACGGCGACCCGCGCCGGGGCCGGCCCGTCGACCTGCCAGGCGTGCAGCCGGACCCGGCCGCGGCTCCGGGTGACGGCCCACGAGGTGAGCGTCTCCCGCGCGCCGGGCGCCCGGACGGCCGCGGCCACCGCGTACACCGCGGGCGGTAACCCGGGCGGCCGGCCCCCTGGCCCCGCGCCCTCACCGGGGGCGCCCCCGGCGGCCGGCCCGCGAACCGCGCCGAGGGGCGGGGCGGGCGCCGGTCCCTCCGGGAGGTCGTCGAACCACCGGGCGACCGCCGGCGTCAGGTGCACCGGCCGGTAGGCGTCGTCCAGCAGTATCAGCCCGGGTGCCGTGCCCGCCGGCTCCTCCTGTGCCCGCCGGGTCAGGTGGAGCCGCCGCAACGCGTCCCCGAGCGGCTGCGCGAGCGCGGCGGCGAACGACGTGGCGGCCGGACCGAACCCCTCGCCGTCGTCCCCGACGCCGAGGACCAGCGCGCCCCAGGCGCCGTGCCGGTCCCGTAACAGCACCCGCAGTTCGTCCCGGTAACCCAGCGGCCCGGCGATGTCCCGGTAGCGCGGACTACGGTGCAGGTCGCCGCCCACCGCCTCGCTCAGGAGCCCCACCGGCACCGGCCGCCGCGCGAGTTCGGGCAGCGAGTTGACGTCTCCTTCCCGGTACTCGATGTCGAGCATGCGCGGCATCAACGTGTCGGGCACCGCGTTCCGGTAGTTGCCCCCCGTGTTGATCAGCGTGTCCGGGTCGACGGTGACGCCCGCCCATACGTCGAAGCGCAGGGCGGGCGCCATGGCCCGCGTGACCGCGTCGAAGAAGTCCTCGACGGTCCGCGCGGCCCCCGCCGCCCGGACCACCGAGTCCCGGACCCTGACTGTGCGTTCGGTTCCCCCGTACCGCCCCATTCGGTCAGATTAGCGGCGGCCGCTTCCGAAGCGGAGAGGTTCGGCGTGGTGCGCGCGCCGCCGCGCCACCGGGCTCTCGGGGGGCGCGGGCCGCGTCCGGCCCAACCCCCAGGTGGCGCGGACGGGAACGGTCAGGCGGTGTTGCGCAGGGTCAGGTTGAACTTGGCCCAGTCCTTGCCACCGTTCTCCACGCTGAGCAGCGCGATCTCCCCGGGCCGGGTCAGCTTGTCGGCCGGGATGTACCGGTCGAACTCGACGAACGCGTCCCGGTCGTCGTTCGTGTCCGTCGTCCCCTCGAACAGCATCAGTGTGACGAACACCCGCGCCCCGCCACCCGCGTCCGTCTGCGCGGACACGTGCATCTCCGTCCGGATCTCGCCGCCGCAGGTGGTGGACCACCACAGGTACGGCGTGCGCTCCTCGTTGACCCAGCTCTCGGTCGCCACGTTGCCGTTGCAGTACGTGCCGGCCGACAGGCCCTCGTCGTCCCGGATGGTGTACGTGCCGTCGATCACGATGTTGCGCCACACACTCGCCGACGCTCCGGCGCCCCGCTCGGCCGCTCCGGCCGCCGGCGCGACCGCGGTCGCCATCCCGGCCAGAGCCGCACCCGCGGCCACCGCCCCCACAAGCCTTCTGCGCATGGACATGTCTCTCCCTCGTCGCGGACGTACGGGATGTACGTCCGTTCGTGTCGTGCTCAAGACTGCTGCGGAGGGGAAGGGACGCCCATCCCAGAAACTTGGGGGAGGGAATCAGGCCATGGCCGACCAGCGGGCGCGCACCGGGCAGGTTCTAGGGGAGGGCGCGACCGAGCGGCCACGCCTCGATGTCCCGGTACCGGATCGGCCCGTCGCCGCGGGCGGCGTTGCTGCCCACCAGATGCAGACGCTCGGCGGCCCACCGGCGCCCGGTGAACGAGGCGAGCCCGCCCGCGATCTCACCCACCGAGGCGAGGTCTCCCCGGCGCGCGCGGGCGAGTGTCAGATGAGGCCGCAGGGGCCGGTCCTCGAAGACGATCCCGCAGGCGGCTACGACGGTACGCACGTCCGCGGCCAGCGCCCGCAGTTCGTCCAGATCGCCGTCGAGCCCGGTCCACAGCACCCGGTCGTCGAAGGTGCCGCTGCCGCGCAGCGCGAGGCGGGGCGGGCGGCGGCGCGCCGCGAGGTCGGCGAGGGGCCGGCGCAGCGGCGGCACCGTCTCCGTGGGCAGTTCCCCGAGGTACGCCAGGGTGATGTGCCAGTCCTCCACGCGGTTCCACCGCATGCCGGGATGCGTGGCGTAGGCGGGACGCACCTCCCCGAGCAGTTCTTCCTTGGCGTCGTCCGGCGGGGCGAGGGCGACGAATACACGGATGCCCGCGGGCCGGGTACGTTCGTTCACACCGCTCTTCGTACCGCATCCGGACCGGTGGGCGGCCCGCGCGCGAGCGGTGCTCACCCCGCGCAGTCGCGGATGACACGCCGCGCGATCGCCGCCCGTGCCGGGGCCAGTTCCGCCGCGATCGCCAGGGAGGCGCTCTCGTCGCACGTCACGCGGGCCGGGCGGGGTGCGGCTCCGGCCAGGTGCCGCCGGCGCAGGTGGGTCGGCGGGTGCGTCGAGTCGGCGCTGTGGCCGCGCCGCTCACCGGCCCGGCGCAGCCGCTCGTACTCCCGCGCCGGAACGGCCCCGGTCTGCGCCGCGATCCGCTCCCACAACCCGTCCTCGGCGTCGCGTGGCCGGATTCCGCCGATCCGGGTCTGGGCGAGGACCGACTCGCGGCGCAGCTTGTCGCCGACCGTGTCGCTGACGAGCAGGCGGTCCATCAACTCCACGACGGCGGTGGTGGAGGCGACCCGTCCGGCCGCCGCGTCGGCGAGGTACTCGGCCCGTTGCGACGCCCGCAGCGTCAGATGGTCGAGCACGGTGAGGAGGCCCAGGGCCGCCGCGCGCGGCGCCAGCAGCGTGCTGACCGCGACCCGCTCCAGCAGCCCGTCGGGCGGGTCCGGTGTCAGTAGGTTCACCAGGACGGCGAGGGTCCGCAGGGCGGTGCCGACGACCCGCGAGCGGCGGGTGTCGCCGTGCGCGTAGTGTCCCAGTTCGTGGCCGAGGAGCGCCACGCGCTGGGCGGGGGTGAGGATCTCCCACAGGCCGAGCCCGATGCGCAGCACCCGACGGCCCCTCAGGCCGTACGTGCCGACCGAGGCGTTCGCGTCGGGTACGACCACCACGCGGTGCACGCCGGTGGTGCCGACGGCCGCCGCGACCTCGTCCACGAGGGCGAACAGCCGGGGCGCCTCGTCCCGGCTCAGCACCGGGACGTCGTCGGGCACGGGCGGTCCTGGGCCGGACGGTGACGGCCAGCAGCAGGAGTACGGCCCCCAGGACCGGCTGGCTCACCGTCTCCCAGCCCGCCACGATCAGCGTGACGCCGGCCGCCGCCAGCACCACCGTGCTGCCGTGGACCGCCAGCGCGACGAGGTACGCGAGGACACTGGACGTGTCGCGGTGCGGGCGCGGATCCACGCCGCCGGCCATCTCCTCGAAGAGCCGTTGGCCGTGCCGCCGGGCCAGGCGCCGCCGCAAGGCCTCGACCCGGCCGGCCGCCGGTTCGGGCGTACCGGGGTCGACGTTCCAGTCGCACGAGGCACACCACGTGACGTACCCCCGGTGCACCGCCATCCCGGTGCCGCATTCCGGACACGACTCCACCTGCCCCACGGCAGCGGTCGGCGTTCCCATGATCCCCCCACCCCCGGCCGGGCCGTCGGGCCCGCCCGCCCCTTCGCGTCGTACCGCCCGGACGTGAGCGTGACGCTCCACGTCCAGCGCCAGGTGATCCCACCATATGACCGGCATGGCAGGCGAATTGAAGGGGCCGACCGTGACGTCAGGTGGTGCCGTCGGGCTCGGAGGTACGGGCCGCCGTCCGGGCGTTCCCGGCCGCCCCGGGGGGTTCCGCGGAGAGGGGCGTGCGGGACGGGTGCGCGGCGTCGGCGGGGAACGACGTGAGGTGCTCCCGGGTGCCCGTGAGGGTCAGGAGCCGGTCCAGGGTCGTCGTGCGGTCGTCCAGATGGAGACGTACCCCTGCCGCGGCGGCCCGGCGGTGGATCATGAGCAGGGCGGACAGCCCCATGGAGTCGACGGTCCCGAGCCCCGCGCAGTGCAGGTGCAGGTCCTCCAGACGGGGGTGTTCGGCGAGCTTCGCCGTCACGGCCTCCAGGAGCCGGTCGGCCTGGTCGTAGTCGAGATCGCCGTGCAGCTCGATGTGGACCGTCGCGTCGGTGTCCACGGTCGTCAGCCGCAGGCGGGGGGAGGGTGTGGTGGTCATACGGGATTCCTGGCGGTGCTGGGGTGAGCGGGGGTCAGGGCGCGCGTGGCGTGGGCGAGGATCCTGGTCGCCCGGGGGAAGTCCCTCAGCTCGCGCGCGAGGATGTCCAGGGCCGGCGGCAGGCTGTGCGCGGGTACGCCGCGAGCGGTGAGGATCCCGGTGGTCCACAGGACGAACTCGGTGAAGAGCTCGTCCTCGTCCAGGTAGAGCGCCGTGGCGAGGAACTCCACGATGTGCGCGAGATCCTCCGCGGTGTGCTCGCGCTGCGCCTCGTCGTACGCCCGCACGGCGGGGAACGCGTCCTCGAGCGCGCCGAACACCGTGCGTACGAGTGCGGGGGCGCTGCGGGCGACCGTCGTGTACTCCTGGTCGGCCAGGTGGGGCAGGTCGTCGACCGACAGATGGCCCGGCCGGGGGCGGGGCAGGGGGCCGCGGGCCAGCCGGTCGGCCGCCGCACGGGCGTCGGGCGCCCAGGCGTCGGCGCCGAGCGGGCGGGCGTACCGTCCCGCGGCCCCGAACGCGGCTCCTCCGACGAGTACGGGAACGCCCACGGCCTGGCAGGCGGTGATCGCGGCGTGCGCCGTCGGCAGCCGGGTGGCGATCGAGCTGGAGAGCGCGACCGCGTCGGCGTCCGTGCGGTGCAGGTGGGCTATCAGGTGCGGGGCCGGGACCTGGGCGCCGAGGTAGTCCACCCGCCAGCCGCGGAGTGCGAGGACCTCGGCGAGCAGGCGCGCGGGCAGCGCGTGCCATTCGCCGTCCACGCAGGCGACGGTGATCCTGCCCAGGCGGGGGGCGGTACGGGCGGCACGGGCGGCCGGGTGGGACGAGAGGGCGGCGACGGCCCGCTCGTTGATGGCCGTGGCCGCGTGCTCCTGGGCCACACCCATGCGGTTCGCGGCCCACTCCTCGCCGACCCTGGCCTGCACCACGGCTATCACGTCCAGCAACAGGCTCTCCGGGTCCGCGCCTTCCTCCAGCGCGTCCAGGACCACACCGGTGGCCAGGTACTCGTCCGCCGCTGAGACGGCCTCCCAGAGCGCGTCGACCAGGTACGGGACCTGTGTGCCGCCGGGAGGCCGGTGTCGGGTACTGGTACTCATGCGGTGAATCTGCCCCGAGTACGGCCGTTCACCGCACTCAGGTGGTGGGAACGGGGCGCGGAGATCACGACGACGGCCATGTCGTCGTGCGCGCCCTGGCCCACCCACTGCGAGGCCAGCATCTGCACCCGCTCCACGATGCTCTCCGACGGCATGCCCGCACACTCCGACAGCGCGCGCTGGAGCCGCTTCTCGCCGAACTGCACACCGCCCATCGGCCCGCCCTTGGCCTCGGTGATGCCGTCCGTGTAGAGGACGCAGGCCTCCCCGGGTGCCAGGGTGAGCGCCGCGGTACGGGCGGGGGCGCTCGGCATCGCACCGACCAGGGTGCCGCGCGTCTCGGCCTCCTCCACGGTCCCGCCGGCGCGCAGGATGAGCGGGGTCGGGTGTCCGGCGCTGGTCAGGCGCAGCTTGACCCCGCTGCCCTCCCGCACGGCGGACGCCAGGACCAGGGTGGCGAACCGGGTGTGATGGGAGTTCAGCAGGGCGGTGTTGAGCAGGCTGATCATCTTCTGGTGGTCGTCGGCCATCGGCAGCAGCGCGTGCAGGGTGTTGCGGATCTTGCCGGTCAGCACGGCGGCCTCCAGCCCCTTGCCGCACACGTCCCCGAGCGTGGCCAGCGACGCCTGGCCCTCGACGGGCGCGGGGTGCACGTCGTAGAAGTCCCCGCCGACCCGTTCGTGGTCGGCCGACGGGCGGTAGCCGCCGGCGAAGTCCACCCCGGAGATCTGGTGGAGGGACGGGGGCAGCAGCTCGCGCATCAGCACCTCGGTGATCGAGGACTGCTCGGCGTACATGCGCGCGGCCGAGAGGGCGGCGCCGGCCCGCGCGGCGAACAGCCGGGCGAACACCTCCTCCCCTTCGCTGAACGCCTCCGCCTCCGGGCCCCGCAGCAGGACGACCGCCCCCGCCGGGACTCCGTGGCCGGGCAGCGGTGTGATCACGATCGAGCCGACCGGGCCGAACCCCTCGGGCACCAGCCAGGCGGGCGCGGCCGCGGGATCGATCCACCGCGAGGGCACCGGCGGGAAGCCGCGCAGCGCCTCGCCGAGTCCCGGCACGTCGTCCGGGACCACCGGTTCGTGGGACGGTACGGGGGCGCCGCCGCGCACGCAGGTCACGACGGGCAACTGGTGCCCCCGGGACGGCGCGACGACCAGCGCCGCGTCGGCGAGGTGCTCCGCGGCCAACTGCGCGATCACGTCCATGCAGCGTCCCGGATTGAGCGACGAGAGCAGGGTGTTGGACGCCTGGACCAGGAACGCCGTGCGCTCACGCTCCTGGTGGAGGGCCTCGCGGACGAGGCGGTGATCGGTGTCGTCGAGGAGCCACCACGCGACGGCGCCGTCGTCCTGGACGCTGGGGTGGGCCTCGTAACTGCGCTCGCCGATCGGCCCGAAGTGCGGTGCGCCCGGGGCCCGGCCGGTCTCCCGGTGTGTGTGCCGCAGGCGGTCGTGCGCCGCCGACAACCAGGAGGGCACCCCCTGCGCGAAGGGTCTTCCGGGGCGGGCGGCGGGCAGGAGGACGCGGGCGGCGTCGTTGCGCCTCACCAGCGTGCCCTCGATGTCGGCGACCAGAACGGGGTACGGGGCGTGGCCCCACGGGGAACCGTGGGACGAACCGACGCCGGCCTGCACGTGGGTGGAGACCAAATCTTCAGGACCCGCTGTGCGAATCCCTCACCTCATCAACTCGAAGGAACGTTGCCGTCAGGCAACCATCCCTCATGGCGAGTTGTCGTGGCAACCGGCCCATGGTCCTTCCGGCGGGGGCCGTTGACGTCTGGCGTGGGTACGCCGGCCCGGACCGTACCGTCCGCCGGGGGCGTGACACCCCTGCCGCGGCGCCCGCGCAGCACCAGGGCGGCGGGGCCCGGGACTGATCTAGAATTAAGGTACAAAAGCCTGGTAACGGTCATTCCTTCTGGAAGAGGTGGATCAGAATGCGGACACGCCGGATCGGTGACGCCGAGGTCAGCGCCGTGGGGCTCGGCGGCATGAACCTGTCGATCGAGGGCCGGCCCGACGAGGCGCGGTCGATCGCCACCATTCACGCGGCGATCGACGCCGGGGTGACCCTCATCGACACCGCCGACTCCTACCACCTGGCGGGACACGACGAGCTCGGGCACAACGAGAGACTGATCGCCAAGGCGCTCGCCTCCCACAGCGGCGGAGCGGACGTACTCGTCTGCACCAAGGGCGGTCATTCGCGCCCCGACCTCGACCCGGGCCCGTACATCTGGCCCGTGAACGGGCGGCCCGAGCACATCAAGGCCGCCTGCGAGGGCTCGCTCGCGCGGCTGGGGGTCGAGGCGATCGGCCTGTACTTCCTGCACCGCACCGACCGGGACGTGCCGTACGAGGACTCCGTCGGCGCGATCCGCGACCTGCTCGACGCCGGGAAGATCCGGATGGCGGGCATCTCCAACGCCGGCACCGAGCAGATCTCCTTCGCCAACGACATCCTGGGCGGACGCCTCGTCGCCGTGCAGAACCAGTTCTCGCCCGCGTTCCGCTCCAGCGAACCCGAACTGGAGCTCTGCCACTCCCTGGGGATCGCGTTCCTGCCCTGGGGTCCGCTGCACGGGGTCTCCCGCTCCGACGCCGGCACCCCCGTCCACGACCGGTTCACCCGCGTCGCCGAGGCGCACGGGGTGAGCCCTCAGCAGGTGGTCCTCGCCTGGATGCTCGGCAAATCCCCGCTTGTCGTCCCCATCCCCGGCTCCACCCGGCCCGAGACCGCCCGCGACTCGGCGGCGGCGGCCGACCTGACGCTCGACGACAGCGAGCGCTCGGCACTCGACGCACTGTGACCCGGGGCCCTGACCTGTAGTCCTCACCCCTGGCCGGTTCCGGCCGCCGATGCCCGGATTGAACCGAACGACCGGCGAGGTCGTTGAACAAAGGACGGCACTCGGCGCTCCGCGCGCCCGGGCCGTACGCGGAGACCGTGCAGGGCTCGTACAGGAGACAGAGATGACCGTCAGGGAATTCGGCGTGGTGTCGGGAACGGTGGACCGGAAGGCGGTCGCGTCGGCGGAGGGGCTGCTCCCCCTGCTGAGGAGCAACGCCGCCGAGGCGGAGCGGGGGAAGCGGCTGCCCGCGGCGAACGTCGAGGCCCTGGAGGCGGCCGGGCTGACGCGGCTGACCACGCCCGCCCGGTTCGGCGGGTCGCAGGCGAGCCTGGCGACGGAGTTCGAGGTGACCCGTACGCTCGCCACCGCCTGCGGCTCCACGGCCTGGGTGACGGCGCTGTACGCCCTGTGCGGGTACTGGGCCTCGTTGTTCCCCGACTCCGTGCAGGAAGAGGTCTTCGCCGACCCGGGCGCCCGGGTTGCGGGCATCTCGACCCCCGCCGGGACCCTCGCCCCGGTGGACGGCGGCTTCGTGCTGAACGGCCGCTGGCCGTGGAACACCGGCGTCCTGGACTCCACCTGGAACGTCCTCGCCACACTCCTGCCGCAGGACGACGGCTCCATGGCCCCGTACCTCGTGCTGGTCCCCACCCCGGAGATGACGGTCCTCGACGACTGGAACATGAGCGGGATGGGCGGAACGGGAAGCAACACCTCCGTCGCCACCGATCTGTTCGTCCCGGCGGAGCGCGCGGTGTTCTTCCCGCCGCTCCTGGCCGGAGCACACGCGTCGGACGCCAACAGGGGCGAGGTCGAGTACTCGTACGCGGTGTTCCCGTTCCTGCTGCTGGCGAGCGCCGGCACGCTCCTCGGCATGGCGCAGGGCGCCCTGCGGTCCTTCCTGGAGCGGGCTCCCGGCCGGGCCACGTCGTTCGAGGACTTCGCGCCGCAGTCGGCGAGCCCTGTCGCCCAGTACCAGGTCGGCGAGATCGACATGCTGATCAAGTCCGCCCTCGCCTTCGCCCGCGACGCCGTCGACCTCGTGCAGGGGCACGCCGTCGCGGGAACCGACATGACCCCCGAGGAGCGCGTGCACGTCCGCGCCACCGTGGCGTACGTGACGCGCTGCTCGACCGAGGCGGCGACGAAGCTCTCCCGCATCGGCGGGGCGAGCGCCTTCGGCCTCGACGTCGCGGGCCAGCGCATGAACCGGGACCTCGCCGTCCTGAGCAACCATGCCCTGCTCAACTACGAGGCGAACCTCGGCCTGCTCGGCTCCTCCCTCATGGGCAACCCCGTCGAATCGGTCTTCCTGTAGGGCAGATCGCCTCGCGGCTACGAGGTCTTGGTCCCTGCCCGGAACGTCGCCCGGGCACGTGGCTGCGTGAGGGGCGGCGCCGTGCGTGTTGGGGGTGTGTTTGTATGCGCGCATGACTGATCGACAGCTCGCTCCCGTGCCCGTTCAGCTGCCTCTTCGGAGGTGGGGTCGCCCGGACGGGGTGCGGCATGCGCTCCTGCTTCACGGGTTGACGTCCTCGGCCGCGTGCTGGTGGCGGGTCGCGGACGAGATGGCCGCCGCGGGGTGGGTGGTCACCGCTCCCGACCTGCGGGGGCACGGAGACGCTCCGCGTACCGTCCGGTACGACATCGCCGGCTTCGCGGCCGACGTCCTGGACCTGACCCCGCCGTCCCCGGACGGGGCGCCGCGGCCGTGGGACCTGGTGGTCGGGCACTCGCTGGGAGGCGTGGTCGCCACGGCCGCCGCCGGCACCGAGCCCGGCTGGGCGGCACGCCTGCTGCTCGTGGACCCCGTGATCACGGTCGCCACCGATCTCGCGGCCGAGGTGACGGCCGAGCTGGACGCGTCCCAGGAGGCGCTGTCGGCGGCCAACCCGCTCTGGCATCCCGAGGACGCCTTCCTCAAGGCCCAGGCGGCCCGGCAGACCACCCCCCACGTGGTGGAGAGCTTCTTCCGCCACAACGTGCCCTGGTCGTACGAGGAGACCCTGGCCGCCACCGCCTGCCCCGTGACGGTCCTCGCCGCGGACCCGGACCGCGGCCCGACCTTCACGGCCGCCGAAGGCCTGCGCCTCGCGGCGGCCAAGGCGGACTTCACGTGGTCGACGGTCCCGGGGGCGGGCCACTCCGTCCACCGCGACAACCCGGAAGCGGTCGTCGCCGCCGCGCTGGCCGGACAGGCCCCCCACTAGGTCGGCGCCGAACGCCGGGCACGGGATTGTCAGTGCCGCGCCCTAGTGTGCCGACATGATCACTTCGACCGTCGAGCAGTCCTGGGCCCGTATCGAGGCATGGCTCGCGCAGCACGCCTCCCACACTCACGGATTGCTCCGGCCGCCGGCCCTGCCGGAGGACATCGAGGTGGCCGAGCGCAGGCTGGGAGTGACGTTCCCGTCCGACCTGAGGGCGTCGCTGCTGCGCCACGACGGCGTGCGGCTGGAGGAGGGGACCCTGACGCTCGGGTACTACGGACCGCTGTCCGGCGTGGAGGACATCGTCAGGAGCACGGAGTTCCTGCGGGGTCTCGGCGCCGAGGACGCCGAGGACGACGACAACGACGAGGCCGAGCTCGACGAGGAGGCGCGGGACGAGCACGCGTACTGGCCGCACGAACGGCTCCTGATCACCCTCGGCATCGGCTGGCACTCGTCCGACGGAATGTTCCTGGTCTCGCGCCCCGGCCCCCACCTGGGGCGCGTCGGGCGGTACTTCGACGAGGACCTGCCGTCCTTCACCCCGTGGAAGGAGCTGGGGAGCGTCCTCGCCGACTTCGCCACGGCTCTGGAGAACGGCACGCTGTTCAACGGGCGGATACCGCTCGCCGTCGAGGACCGGGTCATCTGGGACGACGACAGGACGATCATCCCCGATCCGCTCTCGCCGCTCGCCCTCGCCGCCGAGGCCGACGAGCCGCGGGTCCCGGTCGCGGCCGAACCCGAGCGGCTTGTCCCGCCGGACCACGGGTACTACGCCGTTTTCATGGACGCGGGCCCGACCGCAGAGGCGCCACCCGCGCAGCCGGACGTCGTCTTCGTGGCGGGCGTCTCCCCGGAGGAACTGCCCGCCAGGCTCGGCGCCGTGCCCGCGACCGCCGGGCCGCGGAGCCGCGAGCAGGCGCGGCTGTCCGCCGCCGCGCCCTGGGCGGCGTACCGTCCGCTGGTCCGGACGGGCTCGTGCGGCGGCGGATGGTCGTACGTCACCCAGGAGGGCGGCGACCCCCAGCTCCGACGTCCGGAGGTGCTGCGCCGGCTGTCCCGGGGGACCCGGGTCGTGCGGCTGACGAAGCAGGGGCCCGAGGTGCGCCTCACCGTCGTGCAGGACGGTGTGGAGCGGTCCGAGGGGGAGAAACGGGTCGACTCGCCCCGCGAGGACTACGTGACCGGACCCGACGGACAGGTGTGGGAGACCGTCGGCGCCGACCCCTGGCCCGGTTCGACGGCCGCGTACGCCCGGCTGGCGGCGGAGCTCGCGGCGGAGCACGGCATCACCTGGGATCCGGCGAGCGACCACGACACGCCGCTGGCGAGCGCGTTGCTGCTGCCGGTCCTGGACGACGTGCGGGAGACGCGGCAGCCGGTCTCCTGGGTACGCGAATTCGACCTCGGCGGGCTGGTCGACCGGACGACGCCGGAACGGCTGCGCTCCGCGATGGCCTCGCAGCTCGCCCGGCTGGCGTCCGAGACCGGCATCGACGGCTACCCGGAGATCGTGCGGGCGCTGGAGGGAATCCGCCGTGACGAACCGGTGGACCTGTCCGCCGACTCGCCCCTCGACCTGCGGATGAGGACCCTCGCGGCGGAATCCCGCGCGGCACGCGGG
Organism: Streptomyces liangshanensis; assembly: GCF_011694815.1. Taxonomy (NCBI): domain Bacteria; kingdom Bacillati; phylum Actinomycetota; class Actinomycetes; order Kitasatosporales; family Streptomycetaceae; genus Streptomyces; species Streptomyces liangshanensis. The sequence continues at coordinate 812,836 of NZ_CP050177.1, read as the reverse complement.
CTGCTGGACGCGTCCCGGTACGAGTCGGACCCCCCAGCGCCCGTCACCAAGGCCGACCTGGGCGCGTGGGTGGCGCGGAACGCGGCGGCGGGGGCGCTGCGCGAGTTCGTCCTCCTGCCCCTGCCGGAGGCGGCGGCGACGATCCTGTACGACCGCCTGTCCGTCCGGTGGCGCGACGACCTCGCCGAGGACCTGGCCGGCCGGGCCGACGCGGCCGGCAGGTCCACCTGACGTTGACCCCGCCGTCGACCCGGCGTCGGATCGGCTCCGGATCAGCGGGTCAGGAACTCCAGTGTGTCGATCACGCGGTTCGAGAAGCCCCACTCGTTGTCGTACCAGGCGACGACCTTGATGTGACGGCCCTCGACGCGGGTCAGCTCCGAGTCGAAGATCGACGAGGCCGGGTTGCCCGTGATGTCGGACGACACGAGCGCGTCCTCGGAGTACTCCAGCACCCCCGCGAGCGGCCCGTCCGCCGCCGCGCGGTACGCCGCCAGCACCTCGTCGCGCGTCACGTCGCGGGCGACGGTCGTGTTCAGTTCGACGATCGAGCCCACCGGGACCGGGACGCGGATCGAGTCGCCCGACAGCTTGCCCTCCAGGTTGGGCAGCACCAGGCCGATCGCCTTGGCGGCGCCCGTCGTGGTCGGCACGATGTTGACACCGGCGGCGCGGGCGCGGCGCGGGTCGCGGTGCGGGCCGTCCTGGAGGTTCTGCTCCTGGGTGTACGCGTGCACGGTGGTCATGAAGCCGTGCTCGATGCCCGCGAGCTCGTCGAGCACCGCGGCCAGCGGCGCGAGCGCGTTGGTCGTGCAGGAGGCGTTCGAGATGATCGTGTGCGCCTCCGGGTCGTACGCGTCGTTGTTCACGCCGTACGCCAGCGTCACGTCCGCGCCACTCGCCGGGGCGCTGACCAGCACCTTCTTGGCGCCGGCGGTCAGGTGCGCGCCGGCGGCCTCGGCGGAGGTGAAGCGGCCCGTCGACTCCAGCACGATGTCGACGCCCAGCTCCGCCCACGGCAGCCGGGACGGGTCGCGCTCGGCGAGCACCTTGATGCGGTGGCCGTCCACGACGAGGGTGTCCCCGTCGACGGTCACCGGGCGGCCGAGGCGGCCGGCCGTCGAGTCGAAGGCGAGCAACCGGGCCAGGGCGGCGGGCTCCGTGAGGTCGTTGACGGCGACGACCTCGAGGCGGGTGTCACGTTCGAGCAGGGCGCGGAGCGCGTTGCGCCCGATGCGGCCGAATCCGTTGATGGCGATGCGAGTCATGAGTGGTGTCCCTTCGGTTCCCCTCAAGTCTCGCGCGCGGGGTGCGCCGACGGCAGCGGCGCGAGTGCCACGGTTCGAAAGGATCACGCCACTGCCGCTCGGCACGCCACGGGTGGGCCGGCGGCCGAGGGCGGCGGTCCGCTATTCCCCCTTGGTGAAGGTCCGCCGGTATTCACTCGGCGTGGTGTCCAGGATGCGCTGGAAGTGCAGCCGCAGATTGGCGCCCGTGCCGAGGCCGACGTCGGCGGCGATCTGCTCGACCCCGCGATCGGACCGTTCGAGCAGCTCCCGGGCCAGGTCGATCCGGGCCCGCATCACCCACTGCATCGGCGTGTACCCGGTGTCCTCGGTGAAGCGCCGGGAGAACGTGCGCGGGGACACCGCCGCGTGCCGGGCCAGCGCGTCGAGGGTCAGCGGCTCGCCGAGCCGGTGCAGCGCCCACTCCCGGGTGGCGGCGAACCGCTCGCCCAGCGACTCGGGCACGCTGCGCCGTACGTACTGCGCCTGACCGCCACTGCGGTACGGCGCCGCCACCAGCCGCCGCGCCGCGTGGTTCGACGCGGACACCCCGAGATCGCGGCGCAGGATGTGCAGGCACAGGTCGAGGCCCGAGGCGGCGCCCGCGGACGTCAGCACACTGCCCTCGTCGACGAACAGGACGTTCTCGTCGACCCGGACCAGCGGGTGCCGCGCCGCCAGCGCCCGCGTGTAGTGCCAGTGGGTCGTCGCGCGCCTGCCGTCGAGCAGGCCCGTGGCGGCGAGGGCGAAGGCGCCCGTCGAGATGGCCGCGAGCCGTACGCCGCGGCCGTGGGCCTCGATCAGGGCGTCGAGCACGGCCCGCGGCGGGTCCTCGCGCCCCGGGAACCGGTAGCCGGGGATGAAGACGATGTCGGCCCACGCCAGCGCCTCGGGACCGTGGTCGACCCAGTACGACAACCCGTCGCCCCCGGTGACGAGACCGGGTGCCGCGCCGCAGACCCGTACCTCGTACGGCATGCTCGCGCGGGTCGTGAACACCTGCGCGGGAATGCCGACATCGAGCGGCTTCGCCCCTTCGAGGACGAGGACGGCGACACGTTGCAGGTAGGGAGCGGTCACGGGGAAAGCGTACGGCTCGGACACGGGCGGCTCCGGCGCCGGCCTCGCGGCGCGGGTGACCGCCTCCCCTCACGGCGTCACGTCGCGAGGTCCGCCCTGATCCGCTCCGCGACCCGGGCGGCGTCCGCGCCCATGCCGTACAGGATCCCGGAGGCCCGGTGGGTCAGCCACGGGAAGCCGACCATGTGGACGCCGGGGAGGGGGGTGGCCCCCAGCCGGTGTTTCGGGACGCCGGTGGGGGTGAGCAGGTCGTCCGGCAGCCAGGCGGTGTCCGGGCCCATGCCCGTGCACCACAGCACGGTCGAGATGCCCTCGCCACGGGCGTCGATCTCCGTCGGAGCCGCCGGAACGGCGTCGAGGGGCAGCTCGGCGGGATCGGTGTCGGGCGGTCCCGCCTCAGGACCCGCCTCAGGACCCGCCTCAGGACCCGCCTCCGCCCCCGCCGGGCGGCCCTGGAGGGCCTGGTCGACCTGGCCGCGAAAGCGCTCCGCGAAGGCGTCCGCGCCCCGCATGTGGTCCGCGAGGTCGTCGGCGAAGTGGAAACGCCCGCCCTGGATGCCGGTGAGGCGGCCGAGGAGGACCACCCCGTCCCTGGCCAGCTGCTGGAGCGCCATCGTGCGGCCCCCGTGGGCGCCGCTCACGGCCGGCTGCGGTGCGCGCCGCGCCTCGGCGGGCGCCTGCTCGGTGGACTGCTCCAGCATCCCGAGCTGCCGCAGCCAGCCGAAGACGTCCCGGTCGCGGTACCGCCGGGGGACCCGCCCCGCGGCGCTGGTGGCGAGGAGGACCCGCCGCCCCGCGCGGCGCAGCTCGTCGGCGATCTGGGTGCCGCTCTGCCCGCTGCCGACCACCAGCACCGCGCCCGGGGGCAGTTGCCCGGGACGGCGGTAGTCGACGGCGTGCAGCGCCGTGAGGCCGGGGGGTACGTCCATGCCCGCCGGGACGTTCGGCACCCGCAGCGCGCCGCTCGCGATCACCACCGCCCGCGTGGACCACGCGCCTTCCGACGTGTCCAGCACGTAGTCGCCGCCCTCTCCCCGGAGCCGGCGCACCTCGACTCCCGTACGGACGGGAAGTCCGGCGTCCCGCGCGTAGCCGTCGAGCAGCTCCACGAAGGCGTCGCGGGGAAGGAAGGCGTCCGGGTCGGAGTCCGGTGCCCGCAGGCCCGGCAGCCTCAACGACCAGGTCGGGGTGACCAGGGTGAAGCTGTCCCACCGCGCCGAGCGCCAGGTGGCGCCGACACTGTCGCGCTCCAGCACGACATGCTCGACACCGAGCCGGGCCAAGTGGTGGCTGGTCGCCAGCCCGGCGGGGCCGGCGCCGACCACCACGGCGGGGACACGGAACGCGGGAGCGGACATGGGAAGGCCTCACCTACGACGTCTCGAAAGCGGTACGGACGTACCCACCCACCCTGACACCCCGGGCGGATGACCGCTTTTCGGGGGGTACGTGACCAACGCCCCGTACCGCGCCCACCTCGGCCTCGCATGGGCGGCGTCAGCAGGGGCAGGCGAACGGCATGACGAATGTGGACGAACTTTCCGACCGGTACGCCCCCGAGGCCGAGACCCCGCTGATCGACACCTTCGTCGCGGCGCTCAACGCCGGCGACCTCGACCGGCTGGCCGGTTGTTTCGCCGAAGGTGCCATCGTCAACGACGCGGGGCGCGAGATACGCGGCAGGAAGGCGATCGCGGCCTGGGCCGAGCGTGAGTTCCTGGCGCACGGCGGTCACATCACCCCGACACGGATGCACCCCGTGAGCGCGCTCGGCGGGGACATCGTCGTCGAGGCGGACCTGTCCGGCACGCTGCGCCACGGCCCCACCACCCTCGTGGTCACCCTCACGGAGGGCGCCATCGCCCTGCTGCGGCTGCGGGCCTGACACCGCGAGGCGGCCCGTCGGAGGGCGGAGCGGAGTGGTCGCGCCGCCCTCTCCCGACGGGCGGAGCGGGTCGTCAGCTGTTTGTATGTGCCGGTACCGCCGGATACGTGCCGCGCGGGTGTCAGGCCCGGGAAACCGGGCACCCGGACCCTCTCACCCGCCGCGCCGAAACCCGCAGGAGCGCACTCATGGCCGTTCGGCACCAGCTCATCGCCCGCGACCCCGACGCCGTCTGGGCCGTCCTGTCGGACGCGTCCCGCTACGCCGACTGGGTCGTCGGGACGTCCGGGACCGAGCCGGCCGGGGGTGACTGGCCGGAGGTCGGCTCGTCGCTCGCGTACACCGTGACGCTGGGCCCCCGGTCCTTCGAGGGGCGCACCGTCGTACGGCGCGTCGAGGAGCCCCGCATCCTCGAACTCGAAGCGCACAGCGGCCCCCTCGGGACGGCCCGGATCGCGTTGGACGTACGGCCCTGGGGCGAGCAGACCCTCGTGATCCTCGACGAGCACCCGCTGCGCGGCTGGGGCGCCCTGGCCCACAACGTCGTCCTCGACGCGCTGATCCAGCTCCGCCACCGCAGCATGCTCGGACGGCTCGCGAAGGTGGTCGAGGAGTCGCGCGAACCCGGGGAGACGTACGCGGCGGACGCCCGGCCCGCGGCCGCCCGGAAGGGCTGACGATGACGGACGCCGTGGTCGTCGGGGCCGGTCCCAACGGGCTCGTCGCCGCCAACCTCCTCGCCGACGCGGGCTGGACCGTGGAGGTCCTGGAGGCCGAGGACGAGCCGGGAGGCGCGGTCAAGAGCGACCGCGGCGTCCATCCGGCGTACGTGAACGACCTGTTCAGCTCGTTCTACCCGCTCGCCGCCGCCTCCCCGGTCCTGTCCGCGCTCGACCTGGACAAGGAGGGGCTGCTGTGGACCCACGCGCCCCACGTCCTCGCCCATCCCCTCCTGGACGGGCGCTGCGCGGTGCTGGACCGCGACCGGCAGGTCACCGCGGCCTCGCTGGAGGCCTTCGCGCCCGGTGACGGCCGGGCCTGGGAAGGCCTCTGCACGACCTTCGACCGGCTGGGCGACGACCTGCTGGCGGCGCTGTTCACGACCTTCCCGCCGGTACGGGCCGGCGCGCGGCTCGCGGCCCGGCTGCGCGGCGCGGGCGGCCTGCGCTTCGCCCGGAGCATGCTCCTGCCGGTCCGCAGGCTCGGCGAGGAGGAGTTCGACGGCGAGGGCGGCCGGCTCCTGCTGGCGGGCAACGCGCTGCACGCCGACCTGCCCCCGGAGGCCGCCGTCAGCGGCGGATTCGGGTGGCTGATGTCGATGCTGGGGCAGGCGTACGGCTTTCCCGTGCCGGTCGGCGGGGCGGGCTCCCTCACCACCGCCCTCATGGACCGCCTGGCGAAACGGGGCGGCACGGTCCGCTGCGGGGAGCGGGTCTCCGAGATCGTCGTCCGCGGCGGCCGGGCCGTCGGCGTCCGTACGGCACGCGGCGAGGGCATCCCCGCCCGCCGCGCGGTCCTGGCCGACGTCACGGCGCCCGCGCTGTACGGCGAGCTGGTCGGCGCCGAGCACCTGCCGGCCCGGGTCTTCGAGGACCTGCGGCGCTTCCAGTGGGACTTCGCGACGTTCAAGGTCGACTGGGCGCTCGGCGGGCCCGTGCCCTGGACCGCCCCCGAAGCCGCCTCGGCCGGCACGGTCCATCTCGCGGACGGGGTCGACGCGCTGACCCGGTTCGCCGCCCAGATCGCCAGAGGGCTGATCCCGGACCGGCCCTTCGCGCTGTTCGGGCAGATGACCACCGCCGACGCCACCCGCTCACCGGCCGGCACGGAGTCGGCCTGGGCCTACACCCACGTCCCGCACCACGTGAAGGGCGACGCGGGCCCGGACGGCCTGACCGGCCGCTGGGACGCGGCGGAGCAGGAGAGGATGGCCGACCGCCTCGAAGAGGAGATCGAGCGGTACGCCCCGGGCTTCCGCGGGCGGGTCCTGGCCCGCCGTATCCTCGCGCCGCCCACCCTCCAGGCGGCCGACAGCAACCTGCGGGGCGGCGCGATCAACGCCGGAACCACCAGCCTTCACCAGCAGTTGGTCTTCCGGCCCCTCCCCGGCACCGGCCGCCCCGAGACGCCCGTGCGGGGTCTGTTCCTCGCCTCGGCGTCCGCCCACCCCGGCGGCGGGGTGCACGGCGCCCCCGGAGCCAACGCGGCGCGCGCCGCCCTCCGCGCGCAAGGGCCGGCGCGCTTCCTGACCGCCGCTCAGCGGGCCCTTGCCGCGCGGGGATGAGGCCGGGCGGGCCGGGTGCCCGCCTCGTCGGTACCGGGTCGCGGGCCGGGCCGCGGTCAGCGGGTCCGTCCGCCGTGACGGATCACCAGGTACGCGGTGAGCACCAGGCCCGCGGCGATCAGCGGCGCGCGGTTGTTCCGCGCGGACGCCGCGAACCGGCCCGCGCTGTCGCTGAGCGGCGCGGGCGCCCGGTCCGCGGCGAACCGCCCGACGCGCGAGGCGGTCTCCCGTACCCGCGCGGCAGCCGTGGCCGCCGTGTCGAGGACGGGATCCGGTGTGTTGTCCTTCACCAGCCGCGCGGCCCGGTCGGTCCCGCCGCGGAGCTGATCCCCGACCTGCGCGGCCTTCTCCGCCACCTGGTCCTTGACCACGGAGGCCTGGTCGGCCACCTGGTCCTTCGCCGCCGCGGCCCGCTCCTGGACGGCGGCGGCCCGCTCCTGGACGTCGGCCCGGGCCGCCCACTCGTCGACGGTCCGGCCGACCTCGTCCACCGTGTGCTCCACCCGCGCGCGCAACTCCTCGGGAGTGGGCAGGGAATTGTCGCTGTCTCGCTGAGTCATCGGTGTGCCTTCTCCTTGATCTCGGCCGGTGGCCTTGACGCTGTCGATGGTCTGTTCCGGTTACCCCGCAACCCGCCGCGCAACCAGGCGGGGCCTCGCCCCCACCCGCGCCCTCACTCCATCCGGCGCCGCTCCTGGTCGGTCCACGAGCGGGTGTCACGCGGCGCGACGTAGGGCTCCTCGTCCGGGGGACTGCCCCCGGCGATCGCGCGCCGGCGGGCCAGCTCGGAGTCGAACTCCAGCCCCAGGAGCACCGCGAGATTGGTGATCCACAACCACACCAGGAAGATGATCACCCCGGCGAGGGTGCCGTAGGTCTTGTTGTACGAGGCGAAGTCGGCCACGTAGAGGGCGAAGCCGGCCGACGCGGCCATCCAGATCAGCAGGGCGAGGAAACTGCCCGGGGTCACCCACCGGAACCCGCCGCCCTTGGCGTTGGGCGCGGCCCAGTAGAGCAGCCCGATCATGATCGCGACGAGCAGGAGCAGGACGGGCCACTTGGCGACCGACCACACCGTCAGCGCGCTGTCGCCGATCCCCAGGGCGGTTCCCGCCTGGTGGGCCAGGTCGCCGGTGAAGACCACGATCAGGGCGCCGGCGCACGCCAGGACCATCAGGACGACGGTCAGGGCCAGGCGCAGCGGCAGCACCTTCCACACCGGCCGGCCCTCGGGCATGTCGTAGACGGCGTTGGCCGCGCGGATGAACGCGGCGATGTACCCGGACGCCGACCACACCGCCAGCGCCAGCCCCACGACCGCCAGGAGCGAGCCCACGCCGCTGCCGTTGCTCCGCACCTGCTCCACCGCGTCGGTGACGACGTCGCGGGCCGAGCCGGGAGCGAGCCGCCGCAGGTTGTCGAGGACCTCCCGGGTCGCCGACTCGCCGGCGACGCCGAGGAGGGAGACCAGGACCAGGAGGGCCGGGAAGAGCGCGAGGACCCCGTAGTACGTCAGGGCGGCGGCCCGGTCGGCGAGGTCGTCCTCCTTGAACTCCCTGACCGTGCCGCGCAGCGCCGCCCACCAGGACCCGGCGGGCAAGTCGGTGGGCCGGTCGGGCGACGCCTCCTTCACGCGCTCGTCCGGACCCACGACCGGGTCCCGGCCCGTCCCGGAGCGTTCGCGTCCGCGGTCCCGCGCGTGGTCCGGCTTCGGTGAAAGGTGTGCCATACCCTGCGGCTTTCCGCTCAGGCCCCACTCATGCCCCGCCGCGGGGCCGGGACCCACGGGGCCGGGACCCGCGCGGCTGGGACCCGCAGGGCCGTCCGGCGGGCGCGCGGCGCGCGGGTCGGCGCCGGCCCGTGGCGTGGGCGTCGGCCGCCGCCACCAGCGCCATCGCCGTGGTGGCCGCGGCGGCGAGCGCGAAGCCCCCGGTCGGCCCGTGGGCGTCCACCGCCCGCCCGGCGAGCGCCGCCGCGCCGGCCGCGCCCGCGGCGCTCGCCGAGTTGAGCCAGGTGAACGCCTGGGTGAGGGCGGCCCCGTCCACCGACGCCGCCGTGAGCACCGAGGACAGCACCAGGATCGGCGGGACGGCCAGCCCGGTGACCGCGAGCGCGAGCCCCAGCCCCCGTACCGAGCCGGCGGCGAGCAGCGGCAGGGAGCCGAGCGCCGCCCCGCCCGTCACCCAGGCCAGTTGCACCCGCGGCGCACCGCGCCATCGGCGCAGCCCGTACACCCACCCGGCCAGCAGGCTCGCGCCGTTCGACACCGCGTAGAGCGGCGCCGCCGCGCCCGCCGCGCCGTGCCCCACCGCGAACGCCGTCACCGACACCTGCGTGGCGCCGAAGTACAGGCCCAGGGCGAGGTTCACGCCGACCTGCGCCGCGAACCCCGGCCGCAGCAGCGAACGCCCCGCCCGCCGGCGCTCGGCGGCGCCCGCCGTCGCGGGCGCCGTACGGCGCTGCGCGGCGAGGGCCAGCCCGCCGCCCACCACCAGGGTCGTAGCCAGCGCTACCCCGTGCGCCGGGTCGGTGCGCACGCCGACGGTGGTGACCAGGGCGGGGCCCGCCAGGTAGCACAGCCCGTTGCCGAGCGACTCCAGGGCGAAGGCGCTGGGCAGCGCCTCGGGGCGGTCGCCCTGGAGCAGCGCCGTCCAGCGGGCGGCGGACAGCGCGCCGAGCTGGGGGACGGTGGCGCCCGCGAACGCCCCGGCCGCCGCCATGGGCCCGTGAGGACCGCCGCTGCCGGCCAGGGCGACGAGGGAGGCCATGGCGGCGGTGTGGGCGAGGAGGAGGGGCGGCAGGACCCGGGTCTGGCCGAAGCGGTCGACCAGCCGGGCGAGTTGGGGCCCGGCGAGTGCCTCCGCGACGGCGAAGGCGCCGGTCACCAGGCCGGCCACGGCGTAGGAGTCGGTCCGGCCGTGCACCAGCCAGATGATGCCGAGGCCGGTCATGGCGATGCCGACCCGGCCCAGGGTGGCGGAGAGGAAGAAGGCGGCCGCACCGGGGGTGCGGAGCAGGGAACGATAGCTCGCCGACAACACGGCGCGTCTCTTTCGCTGCCCGGCGGGGCGGACCACCCGGGGTCGTCGGCGTCCTGAGGTGCCGACCCGTGGTCATCGCCTGGAACCGTCCAGTGCTGGCGTGGGGAGGGGACGCGCGCCCCACGCCGACTCCGTCACCGGGCAGAGGTGTCAGTGGTCTCGGACGTACGAGTGACACGACCCTAGGCTGCGCGCACGCGCCGCGTCCAGATGGCCCAACGGAACGACGGGCGCGGCGTGAAGGACGCCAGGACCGGGCAGGCGCCGAGAAGCACCGAGTTGTCGTGTGACCGGTTCGGACCGTGGAGGAGAGCGCCATGCCGGCAGGATCGAGTCGTAAGCGGGAACGTCAGTACGAGCACATCAAGGAAGGCGCCGAGAAGCGCGGCACCCCGGAGAAGCGGGCGAAGGAGATCGCCGCGCGGACGGTGAACAAGGAGCGGGCGCGGTCGGGCGAGGCGAGGACGGCGAGCGACACCTCTCTCCGGGACCCGAAGTCCGCGTCCCGGCGGGGCGGCGAGCGTTCCCACAGCGGATCCCAGGGGCCGACGAGGGACCAGTTGTACGCGGAGGCCAGGAAGAAGAACATCGACGGGCGTTCGTCGATGAACAAGCAGCAGCTGCGCGAGGCCCTCGGCTACTGACAGCGGGCGCCCGCCGCCGCGTACCCCCGCCCGCCGCGTACCGCCGCACCCCTACCCGTCGTCCGACGCCTCGTCCGGGCGGCCCTCCACGCGCGCCCGTACGGTCCGCTCGACGGTGGCCCGGTCGAGCGTCTCCCGCTTCGCGTACCGCGTGATCGCGTCCTTGATGTCCCGGTCGAGGTCGCGCCACGCCCGCCAGGCCGTCTCGTACGTGGATCTCTGCCCCTCGGTCCAGGGTTCGACCGCCGGTGGCCCGAACGCCGCACGTAACTCTCCCGCGCGGTCCTGTGCCTTGTCGGCGGCGCGCTGCAATTCGACCAGTTCGTCCAGGGTGTCTGCCACGCACGTAGCTTAGGGAACATTCGACCGCTCGGAGGTGAACATACGCACGCCGGTTGCGGGTTCGCGACACACCGTGACCGGCCGGGGGATCCGGGTGGTCACGACACGCCTTGTGCGGACCCTATCGGCGGTTGGCATGTTCCGAAGGAAAATGCCAGAACTCCCCACCGGGCGCGGCACGTTACGTAATCTCACGGTCACTGCCGTGCGCACGTACGGCTGCACGCAAGGCTGGGGAGGGACTGCGCGTGCCCGGAATCGACGCATGCCTCCAGGAGGCCATGGACCTGCCGGGAGCGCGCGGGGCGGCCGTGGTCGACTGGACGAGCGGACTCGCGCTCGGTACGGCGGGGGAGTCGCCCAACGGCGACCACGAGGCCACGGCGGCCGAGACGGCCGAGCTCGCCCGGGCGGCGGCGGAGTACCCGGCCTTCGCGCCCGACGCGCCCGACGACACCGCCGCGCGCGACGAAGGCGGTGCGGCCGACGGAGGGCCGCCCGTCGAAGACCTCATCCTCACCACCCGGACCGCCTACCACATCCTGTGCTTCGTCGAGACGACCTTCGACAGCAGTGTGTTCCTCCACCTGTGGCTGGACCGCGCCACCGGCAACCTCGCGCTCGCCCGGTTACGCCTCCAGCAGCTCGCCGCCCGGCTGGTGCTGGCATGACCGCCGCCGTGTCGCCCATGCTCGTCAGACTCGCGGGGGAGCGGGCCACCGGCGCCCTCCTGCGCGACCAGGGCACGCTGTACCTCGCCGACGGCCTGGTCGTGCACGCCGAGAGCCCCGCCGCGCCCGGTGTCGAGGTGATGCTCACGGCGGGCGGCCGGCTGCCGTACGAGGCGTGGGAGAAGGGCATCGAACAGGCCGGGAGCCGCGGGGCCGTGGGGCGGTTCCTGGTGGAGAGCGGGTTCCTGGGCGACGGCGAGCTGGAGATATGCCACCTCGGGGCGCTGTTCGACGCGGCGTTCTTCGCCTTGGCCCCCGGCAGCGGTCCGACCCGCTTCCGCTACGGCGTCGCGCACTGGTTCGGCCCCGTGCGGCCGGTCCCCGCCGACGCCGTCCAGCGCGAGACCCTCCGCAGACGGCGGCTGCTGGACGACGTCTGGCCGTACGCCGCCGTCGACACCGCGCCGGTCGTCGCGCGCGCCCCCGCGGCCGGCCAGGCCGTCACCCGCAGGCAGCGCGCGCTCCTGGAACTGGCCGACGGGGCGCGGACGCCGCTGAACATCGCGTGGACGCTCGGCCGCCCGGCGTTCCACACCCTGCTCGACATCCGCAGACTCGCCGCCGCCGGTCTGGTCGAGACCCCGCCGGAGGGGACGGAGGCCGCCCCGCCGCCGGTCCCGTCCTGGGTCGCCACCGTCTCCGCGGTCGACACCGATCCCGACATCGCCCTGCTGCGCCGGCTCCGCGACGCCCTGGAGGCCTATCTGTGACGCCCCGATCCGGCCCCCCGCCGCCGCCCCGTACCCGTACCACCGCGCCCGGCGCCCCACCGCCCCGCGCCCGCACCCCCGCGCCCGGCACCCCGTCGGTCCGCTCTTCCGACCTTCCGTCATGAGGCGCGCACTGCGCCAACGCGCCGAGAGGAGACAACTGATGACGGCGGAAGCCGAGGTGCTCGGCGAACTGAGACGGCTGCGCGCCGTACTCCCGCAACTCACCGGCGCGCTCGCCGCCACCACCGACGGGCTGGTGCTGGCCCAGGACGCCCCGGGCGTCGAGGCGGAGTCCATGGCGGCGCTCACCGCCGCCGCGCTGGGTGTCGCGCTCCGGCTGACCGAGTCCACCGAACAGGGCCCGTTCCGGGAGCAGTTGGTCCGTGGGGAGCGGGGTTACGTCGCCACGTACGCGGCCGGCTCCTCGGCGGTCCTGACGCTGCTGGCCGAGCCCCGGACCAACGTGGGCCGGCTCCATCTCGAAGCGCGCCGCTCCAGCGCCCGCATCGGCGAACTGGTCGACGACGCGCTCGACCGGCGATCGAGGAGCTGACCCCCGCCCGTGACCGATCCCGCCCCACCTCCACCTCCATCCCCACCCCAACCCCCCAACACCCCGGCAGAACGCCCACGCAGAAGACGAAAGGGAAGTGCACTCACCATGGTCACCACCGAAGCCGCTCTCAAGGAAGCCACCACATCCATAGAAGGCGCCCTCGGCGCCGCCCTCGTCGACTACTCCAGCGGTATGGCCCTCGGCACCCTCGGCGGGGGCAAGGACCTCGACCTGACGGTCGCCGCCGCCGGCAACACCGACGTGGTCCGCGCCAAGGTCCGCACGATGGAGATGCTGGGCCTCAAGGACGAGATCGAGGACATCCTCATCACGCTCGGCACCCAGTACCACCTGATCCGGCTCCTCAAGGGCCGGGGCAAGAACGGCCTCTTCCTCTACCTCGCGCTGGACAAGAACCGCGCGAATCTGGCGATGGCCCGCCACCAGCTGATGCGGATCGAGGCCGATCTGGAGGTCTGACGCGGTTCGGCGCCCGCACGGCCCTCCCGTCCGGCACCCACCTCCGGGGCGGTCCCCGCATACCGCGGGGACCGCCCCGGACGCCGTAACGGACCGCCCCGGAAGGCCGCCCCCGGGAACGCGCAGGACATCCCCCAGGGGCCGGCCCTAGGGCCTGTCCGGCGGATCTTCGTGGGCCTGCGACGCCTGGCACCGCACCTCGCGGCGTTGTCGGACCGACCAAGTACATCCAGTACATGGTCGGTCCTCCGCCTTGCGAGGCACGGCACCAGACGCCGCAGGCTGATCCACGAAGATCCGCCGGACAGGCCCTAGGCGCGGGCGGCCTCGACGGCGGTGAGCGCGCCGAGCGTCACCAGTGCCCCGCCCGCCGTGCCCTCCAGCACCCGGGCCACGCGGGGACGCCGCAGCGCGGCCAGGAGGCGGTCCGCGCAGAAGGCCACGAGCAGCAGCCAGCAAGCGGCGACGACCGCGTCGACGAGGCCGAACAGCAACGTCGTCGTCAGCACCGCGTGCCCCTCGGGCAGGAACTGCGGCGCCACCGCCACGAAGAAGATCCCGACCTTCGGGTTGAGCAGGCAGCTCACCACCCCCTGGCGCAGGGCGTGCGGTACGGAGGTCTCCTCCCGTTCCGCCGGCCCCGGTGACGCGGGCGCGCCGCCACCGGCGGCCGGACCGGCGCGCAGGGACCACAGCGCCTGGACGCCCAGCGCCGTCAAGTACGCGGCCCCGGCCAGCCGTACGGCCAGGAACGCCGCGTCCCACCGCTGGAGCGCGGCGGCCAGCCCCGCGGCCGCGGCCACCGCCCACACCAGCGAACCCGCCGCCGCGCCGAGCGCCGTCGCCGCCCCGGCCCGGCGCCCGCCGCGCAGGCAGTTGCGCAGCACCAGCAGCAGGTCGGGTCCCGGTACGACGGTCACCACCAGCGCGAACAGCGCGAACCCCAGCAGGGCGGCGGTCACGCCAGGTCCAGCAACTGTTCGTAGAAGCCGCCGAAGCCGCGCCGCTCGTCGACGAGGTGGAGCTCCAGGATCCAGTGGCAGACCCGCCCCGCGCGGTCGGTGCGGCGCAGCGGGTGGTGGTTCTCCGGCGTGATGTACGACTCCGCCTTCGCGCCGTCGTTCGTCTCGTGCGGGAACTCGCCGACGAGGTGACCCGCGTGCCAGATGCCGACGCTCCAGCCCGCCTCGGCGGCCAGGCGCTCGACCTCGGCGTACAGGCGGGCGCCGGTGATGTGCGGGTCGGCGGCGAAGGCGGCGCGCCCGGCGTCGAAGATCCGGGGCAGGTCGTCGCGGAGGCGGTGCTTGACCGGGTCGCCGCCGAACACGTACGTGCGGCCGAAGTCCGCCTCGTACTCTTCGAAGATCGGGCCGAAGTCGGCGAAGGCGATGTCGTCCTCGCCGATGACGCGGTCCGGCGGCGTCTCCCGGTAGGGGAGCAGGGTGTTGGGGCCCGAGCGGATGATCCGCTTGTGCCAGTGCCTCGTCGTGCCGAACAGCTCGTTCGCCAGGTCCCTGACGCGGTCGCTCGCCTCGCGTTCCCCGACGCCGGGAGCGACCAGGCCCCGCGCCTCCACCTCGGCGAACAGCGCGATCGCCTTCTCCTGCGCCGCGACCAGACCCGCCACCCGCCGGGCCTCCCCGGACCCCGCCGTGTCGACCGTCATGCCCAACCCCCTGCCGATCAGCTCACATCTGCCCGCCCATGATCGCCTGCCGGGTCGCGGATGCGAAGGCGGGGCCGGAGGCCGGGGGCGTTTGATCGGCGGCGTCGATGACCTGATCGACAAGAGGTCTTGGACGGACCGGCCTCGCGGACGTCACGATTCCGGGGCGTCCTCCGACGTCGCGGGCGACGAGCCGCCGTGGGCCGTGAGCGAGGGCGCTTCGGAGGAGCACTGTGCTGACTTGCCACGCCGCGAGGGCGTACCCGCCGCTTGCCCGTCCCGAGATCCACGGGCGGGAGCGTCGTACCCATGGCGCATAGCCCGTCGGGAACCCAGGAGAACGAGGCCGCCGACGATCCGGCGCCGGAGCCCGAGCCCCGCTGGTGGCGGGTCGCCGAGCCACGCCCGTCCCGGCGTACGGCCGCGTCGGCGGCCGTCACCACTTGGGTCGCGCTGACCGTCCTGGTCGCCGTGGGGAC
Organism: Streptomyces liangshanensis; assembly: GCF_011694815.1. Taxonomy (NCBI): domain Bacteria; kingdom Bacillati; phylum Actinomycetota; class Actinomycetes; order Kitasatosporales; family Streptomycetaceae; genus Streptomyces; species Streptomyces liangshanensis. The sequence continues at coordinate 797,649 of NZ_CP050177.1, read as the reverse complement.
GGCCCTGCGCCAGCCGGTGCTGATACCGCCCCTCGCGGCCAGCACGGCGATCATCACCGCGACCCCCGCCGCGCCCCTCGCGCAGCCCCGGCACGTCCTCGGCGCGCACATGCTGGCGTGCCTGGTCTGCTTCGGCGTCCTCGGCCTCGGCTGGCACGGCCCCTGGGCCGCCGCCGTGGCCTGCGGGGTGGCCATCGGCCTGGCGCTCGTGCTCAAGATGGCCCACCCGCCGGCCATGGCGACCGTGATCACGATCATGCTGACCGAACCCCGCGCGAGCCACTTCGTGCCCCTGCTGGCCGTGGGCGCGTCGCTGCTCGTCCTGGTGCAGATGGTGTCCTCCCGGGTGCAGCGCGAGGTGTACCCCACCACCTGGTGGTGAGCGGGCGCGTAACGCTCCACCGTCCGGCCACGCCCGGTCGGCCACCGAGCTCGGCCACCACGCCCCGTCAGCCGCCGCGCCCCGCGTTGAGGCGGGCCGCCTGACGGGTCAGGTGGTCGCGTTCGGCGAGGTTCGGGGCCTTCCGGGCCGCCTCCGCGTAGAGCCGCGCCGCCGTCACCGGATCGCCGTCCCGCTCGTGCAGGTACGCGGCCACCGCGGTGTGGCGGGGGAGCGTGTCGTCCAGCTCCGCGAGCGCGGCCAGGCCGGCGCGCGGCCCGTCCGCCTCGCCGACCGCCACCGCGCGGTTGAGCCGGACGACCGGATTGCCGGTCAGGCCGACCAGCTCGTCGTACCACTCCACGATCTGCACCCAGTCCGTCTCCCCGGCGGTCGGCGCGTCCGCGTGCAGCGCCGCGACGGCGGCCTGCGCCTGGAACTCGCCCAACCGGTCCCGGGCCAGCGCCCCCTGGAGGATCGCGACCCCCTCGGCGATCGCCCCGGTGTCCCACCGGCTCCGGTCCTGCTCGGCCAGCGGTACGAGGCTGCCGTCCGGCGCGGTCCTGGCCGCGCGCCGGGCGTGGTGGAGCAGCATCAGCGCGAGCAGCCCCGCCACCTCCGGGTGGTCGATCGCCGCCGCGAGCTGGCGGGTGAGCCGGATGGCCTCGGCCGCGAGGTCGACGTCCCCGGAGTACCCCTCGTTGAAGACCAGGTAGAGGACGCGCAGCACGGTCGCGACGTCGCCGGGCCGGTCGAGGCGCACCCCGGAGACGGTCCGCTTGGCCCGGCTGACGCGCTGCGCCATGGTCGCCTCGGGCACCAGGTACGCCTGGGCGATCTGCCGGGTGGTCAGCCCGCCCACGGCACGCAGCGTGAGCGCCACCGCCGACGACGGCGTCAGCGACGGGTGCGCGCACAGGAAGTAGAGCTGGAGCGTGTCGTCCGCGGCGGCCACCGGCCCCGGTACGGGCTCCTCCTCGACGCGCTCCTCCCGCCGGCGGCGGGCCGCGTCCGACCGGGTCGCGTCGAGGAACCGCCGCCACGCCACGCTGACCAGCCAGCCCTTCGGGTCCCGCGGCGGGTCGGCCGGCCAGGCGCGGACCGCGTCGACCAGCGCGTCCTGTACGGCGTCCTCGGCCGCCGCGAAGTCCGCCCCGCGGCGGACGAGGATCCCGAGCACCCCCGGCGTCAGGCTCCTGAGCAGTGCCTCGTCCACGCCGCCGGTCACTCCGTGACGGTGGGGTGCACGCCCAGGAACGGGCGCAGCTCCAGCCACTCGTGGATCGGTTCGCCGCCCGCCCCGGGCGCGGCCGACAGCTCGCCGGCCAGCTCCACGGCGCGCTCGTAGCTGTCGACGTCGATGATCATCCACCCGGCGATGACGTCCTTGGTCTCCGCGAAGGGCCCGTCGGTGACCGGCGGGCGCCCCTCGCCGTCGTAGCGGACGAACGTCCCCTCGGCGGAGAGCGCCTGGCTGTCGACGTACTCGCCGGTCGTCTCCAGCCGCGCCGCGAAGTCGTTCATGTACTGGACGTGGGCCGAGATCTCCTCCGGTGTCCACCGGTCCATGGGGACGTCGTTGACCGGTGCGGGCGCGCCTCGGTAGTGCTTGAGCAGCAGGTATTTGGCCATGGTCGTTCTCCTCGGTGCTGGTGCGACCCATTGTCGTCGCGTTCACCCCGGGGACGGAGCCGCCCGCGGCTTCTCGACATCGCCCGCCGAAGTTCCGCGAACTCTTTTCGCACGGGACACGCCCGCCCGTCCGCAGGATCGTTTCTGGGGTCCTGTCAAGCGATGGCCGCGTGTCGGAAGGCGCGTTCTGTCGTTGATGCGCGAGACGGGCCGTTATGCCCGGCTTGGGTGTGATCGGTGACGAGCCGGGACGCGGTCCCGGGCGAAGGAGGAGCGCCATGGGCGTCGAGACACGGAACACGGGGACCACGGTCGCGCGGGCGGCGGTGCTGGGCGCGGTCGCCGGGGCGGCGTTACTCCCCGCCGGCGCCGCGCAGGCGAACGTGGTCGGGGTCGGGAACGCGGCGTTCGGCAACACCTGCGCCAACCAGGGCGGCGCCCGGGCGGCGGGCGCGACGGTGGCGGGGAGCGGCCTGGGCAGCGGCAACCACGTCGGGCTGCCGCTGCACCTCGCGCGCAACCACTGCGGCAACAGCGGCATCGTCTGCACCGCGATCATCCCGGCCGCGTACTGATGCGGGCGCGCACGGTGACACGATGGACACCGTGACCACGGGCGGGACGCTCGGGGACCGGGCGGCGGTGGCGCTGCTCGCCCTGAGCGGGCGGGCGCTGCCCCTGCTGCGGGAGTGGGTGGGCGGGGAGCCGGACTGCGGGGTGGCGCGGGGCCTGCTGACCCTGGCGACCGCCGACCGGCTCGACGACACCGTACTGAGGGAACAGCTCGTCCTCGCCCACCGGGACGCGTGCGCGGCCGGGGAGCGGGAGGCCAGCCTCGTGTACGGGATCTTCCTCTACACGCACCGGCAGTACCGGCTGACGGCCGATCACCTGGAGGCGCACTTCGCGCGCTGGCCGGCCGACGAGCCGGCCGGGCTGATGGTGGGCGCCTTCTCCTCCTGCGAGGACGACGCCTACCGGAAGCGCGGCGACGCGCTCGTGGAGCGGCAGGCCGCCCTGGCCGGTCCGGACAACTGGCCGTGGACGAGCTGGCTCGCGTCGGTCCGGGCGGAGCAGGGCCGGGTGCGCGAGGCGCACGGCCTGGCCGAGCGGGCCCTGGCCCTCCACCCCCGGTCGGGCGTGGCGGTGCACGCCCTCGCGCACGCCGAGCACGAGTGGGGGACGGGCCCCGCGTCGACCGCCTTCCTGGACCGGTGGCTGGCGGCGGACCCGGGGGCCGTACAGACGCGGCATCTGAGCTGGCACGCCGCGCTGCGGTCGATCGCGTGCGGCGACTTCGAGGACGCCCGCCGCCGCGCCGACGCGGCGCTTCCGCGCGAGGACGTCGGGATGCGGGCGGCGACGAACTGGCGCCTGCTGCTGGTGGGGCAGGCCCCGGCCGGCCGCAGCGATCTGGAGCACGTACGGGAGTTGCTCGCCGCGCCCGGCGGTACGGCGGAGGTCTTCCACACGTTCAACCTGGCCCTCGCCCTCGCGGTGGAGGCCGCGACCGACGACCTGGAGCGGCTGGCGCGCCGGGCGGCGGCCGACCCGCGCCCCGACCACCGCGACGTCCTCGCCCCCGTGGTCCTGGCCCTGGCCGAGATCACCGCGGGGCGCCCCCGGGAGGCGGCCGGCCTGCTGGAGGCGCTGGGCGACCGGACCGCGCGGATCGGCGGGGTACGGGTGGAGCGGGAGATCGTCCAGGACACCCTGGCCCGCGCCCTGGTCGACGCGGGCGAACCCGCCAGGGCGGCCGCGCTCCTGCACCACCGCACCGGCACCCGCCACCACCACGCGTACGAGGACCTCCTCCTCACCGCGCGGGCCCCGGCCCCCGCGGCCGGTACCGCCTGATCCGGTACGGGACCGGGCGGGGCCGCGCCGGTCCCGTACCGCCGTCACTCGCACGGGTGACACACCGCGTGGTGCCCCGCCCGGCCCCGGTCTTCCGCCGCCCTGGTGCGACACGATGGAGCACCGACCAGGCCCGGCCGCCCCGGCGGCCGGGACGCTCATGTGCCGGAGGAAACGCCGTGTCCCTGATGAGCCCCCCCGAGTACGGGCCCCCCGACCTGCCAGGACTGGACTTCGACCCGTTCCTCGCCCACGCGCTGGAGCAGGGACCTCCGATGAAGATCCTGCTGCCCCAGGGCGAGGAACTGAAGGAGTGCTGGCTCGTCACCCGGTACGACGAAGTCCGGTTCGTGACGTCCGACCCCCGCTTCAGCCGCCGCATCACCGGCCGGCCCTTCCCCACGATGAACCGCCACCTCATCCCGATGGGCGCCAGCGTCAGCTTCATCGACCCGCCCGACCACACCCGGATCCGCTCCGTCGTCACCCCCGCCTTCTCCGAGGCCCGCATGAAGGCCCTGCGCCCCCGCGTGGAGACGCTGGTGGCCGAGCTGCTGGACGGCCTGGAGGCGGCCGGGCCGCCCACGGACCTCATCGAGGCCGTCGTCTCCCCGCTGCCGCTGACCCTGGTCGGCGAGATCTTCGGCTTCCCGCCCGCGGACCGCCCCCGGATCCGGAGCTGGGCGGAGGGCATTCTCGTACGGCCCCGGGACGAGGCCGACGCGGCGCGGGCCCGGGCCCTGCGCGACGAGGCGGCCGGGTACTTCCGCGACCTGATCGAGCGGCGCCGCGCCGCACCCGCCGACGACCTGATGTCGGACGTCGCCCGCGCCGTCGACGAGGAACGGGTCACCGGCGAGGAGGCGCTCGCCATGGCCTCCCTCACCGCGCTGAACGGCTGGCACCCGGTGCGCAACAACCTCGCCAACATGGTCTTCGCGCTGCTGCGCCGGCCCCACCTGGTCGAGGCCCTGCGCGCCGGCGACCTGTCCGTCCCCCTGCTGGTCGAGGAACTGCTGCGCTGGATCCCTCACAAGAACGGCATCGGCCAGCCCCGCGTGGCGGTCGAGGACGTGGCGGTGGGAGAGGTCACCGTCCGCGCCGGGGACGTCGTCTACGTGCAGTACTGGGCCGCCAACCGCGACCCCGGCGTGTTCGCCTGCCCGGCGGAGATCGACGCCCACCGCCCCGGCCCGAACCACCTCGCCTTCGGCCACGGCCCGCACTACTGCGTGGCCCCCCACCTGGCGCGTGTCCAGGCCCACGTCCTCCTGCCGGCCCTCTTCACCCGCTTCCCCGGGCTGCGCCTCGCGGTGCCGCCCGAGGAGGTGGAGTTCCAGAAGGACGCCCTGATCAGGGGGCCGGTGACGCTCCCGGTCGCCTGGTAGGGACGGCCCGGCCGTCCGAGGAGGAAGAAGGTCCGGGCACCCATCCCCCGTGGTGGGTGCCCGGACCTTGTCGTGGGGCGCCGGTCAGCCGGACGCGGCCAGGTTCTTCTCGAACGCGGCGAGGTAGTTGCGCAGGTGGTGGTCCTTGACGGCGTCGGTCTCGGGAGCGAGGAACTCGGCCCGCACTCCCTTGGCGCGGTCCAGCAGCCGCGCCTTGAGGGGCATGCCGGGGTGGAGGGTGCCGTCGGCGTCGAAGTAGCGGAGCGCGTCGACGTGGGTGTACGCCGGTTCGGGCGGCAGGTGGGGAACGATGTCGTTGTTGTTGACGAAGCGGTAACAGCGGTCGGTGAAGGCCTTGTTGTGCACCCCGGCGAGGAGCCGTTCGCAGGTACGGGGCTGGCCGAAGGTGTACACACCGGCCGGCAGGAGCCGCGGCTCCTCCAGGTACCAGCGCGTGCCGGCCAGCATCGCGAGGGCGCCGCCGAGGCTGTGGCCGGTGAACCAGACGCTCTGCCCGTTCGTCCGTAACTCCTGAACGGTGTCGCGGATCCGCGGATAGACGGACTGGAGCGCCTGGTGGAAGCCGTAGTGGACGAAGCCCTTGTTCGCCGGCCCGGGGACCGGCGGGGTGGTGACGTCGGTCAGCCAGTCGTAGATCTTCAGGACCTCGGTGCCCCGGAAACCGGCGACGATCATGCGGTCACTCGCCATGACGTACGCCTGGGTGTCCTCGATCGGGAACGGCATCCGGTGCGCCGACTCGAAGTGCCGTACCTCGCCGAAACCCCAGGCGTGCGCCTGGGCTTCGAGGGCGGCCGGCGCCAGTGCGGCCAGGCCGGCCGCCCGTGCCATCCAGTAGGCGTGCGCGAGGGAGTAGCGGGTGGTCGTGTGGTCCAGGGCGGGGATCGCCATCGTGTCCTCCAGGAGGCGGCTGCGGTCGCCCAGCAACCTAGCCCCGGCGGGTCCGGGGACACGCCGACGGCGCCCGCGACCACCCGTACGGACGCACCGGGGCGCGGCCGGGGTCAGGGGCGGTCCCGGTGTCAACTGCCCGTCGCCGGGCCCGTGGTGAACGTCCACACGGCGGTGCTGCCCGGGCCGACGGTCAGTGTCGACCTGCCGATGCGTTCCCGGTGGCGGTCGGCCGGGCGGTTCAGGGAGAGGTCGATCCGCCGCAGGCCCGCCTCGGCGCGTGGCACCGCGTCCAGGCGGATCGTGGTGCCGCCGCGTTGTGCGGTCACTCCGCCTGCCGGGGTGGTGCGGACGTCGAACCCACCGGCCCTGAGCAGCGGGAGTGTGTCGGCGAGGTCGCCTTCGGTGACGCCCAGGCGGATCGCCGTGACGTCGCGCATCAGATGCGCGCGGTAGTCGTCGGACAGATAGCGTTCCCGGCCGACGTCACCGGGGTGGCCGGGCGGCTCGGTGTTGCCGCGCGGATCCGCGAAGTACTCCGGCCGGTACTCCATCGCCCAGGCGCCGAAGGCGTCGTACTGGGTGGTCGTGAGGAGGGCGTCGAACCACGGCACCGGCACCCCGTCGCCGAAGTCGCGGGTCTGGCCGAACTCGACGGGCTCGGCGACCCCCTCGTCGCGCAGCCGCCCGAGGACCGTCGGCAGGTCGCCGGCCCGCTCCGTCGAGATCCCCATCCCGGCGGAGCCGAGGGTGCCGTCCTGGCCCGCCACGTCCCCGACCCCCAACAGTTCGAGGTAGGTCTCACGCCCCATCAGGTAGCGGCCGGTCCAGGTCTGTCCGTCCGCCCCGGTCGTCGTGCGGACCTGGAAGTTGGCGAAGTCCCGCAGATAGGCGGAGTGCTCGACGGCGTCGGCGGTCTCCCGGTCGAGCACTCCGTAGGCGTGGTTGAAGAACAGGAGTTGACGGTCCGTCACCGGCCGGGTGTTCCCGGCCTCCGGCGTCCCCGTGCCGGCCTCGGCCACCCCGGTGAGGGGGAGCGTGAGGGCCGCGGCGAGGACCATGGTCATCCGTAGCGTCCGGCGAAGCAGCATGCGGGGAAGCCTAGGCGGGGCGATCGATCCGCGCCGTTGTCTTCGGTCAGCGCCGAAAGTCGGTACGTACGTGCACAGTGATACGGAAGGGCCTCGTGTGTCGGAAGGGGCTGGTAGAACAACGGGAACAGCCGCCGCGTCCGGAGTGTCGGGAGCCACGTCTTGTCGTACGTGCACCACGTCGAGCAGTTCCACGGACTGCCCACCTACACCTTCTCGCCCTACGTGAACCCGGGGGACCTGCCCGCCGCCGAGTCCGTCGCCTGGCGTCTCCAGTGCGGGCAACTGCCCGCCGAGACCGACTACGGGGCGCGCGGCGACGCCTATGCGGCGCGCTTCACCGAGTCGGTCGACCTGGGGAAGATACGCGCGATGGTGTTCGGCGAGCCCTGGTACGGCGACGGCGGCCTCGCGGACGAGACGCTGCTCGACCTCGCTCCCCGCCTGACCGGCCTCGAAGCGGTGTTCCTCGGCGACCTGGAGGACGACGAGGCGATGATCTCCACGATCTACCTCCAGGACGTCGCGCCCGTGCTGGCGGCGTTCCCCGGTCTGCGGGAGCTGGCCGTACGGGGCGGCGAGGGCCTGGCGTTCCCCGTGACGGGCCACGAGGAACTGAGGGTGCTGCGCGTCCAGTCCGGCGGGCTGCCCCCGGAGGCCGCCGCGCAGATCGCCGCCGCCGACCTGCCGTCGCTGGAACGCCTGGAGTTGTGGCTGGGCGACGACGACTACGGCGGGGGCACGACGGTCGAGCACCTCGCCCCGCTCCTCACGGGCCGGGGCAAACCCGCCCTGCGCCACCTGGGGTTGCAGAACAGCCCGATCCAGGACGAGTTGGCCGCCGCGCTCGCCTCGGCGCCCGTCGTGGCCCGGCTGACATCCCTGAGCCTGTCGATGGGGACACTCGGCGACGAGGGCGCGGAGGCGCTGCTCCTCGGCCAACCCCTCACCCATCTGCGGGAGTTGGACCTCTCGCACCACTTCCTCAGCCACGCCATGATGCTGCGCCTCTGGACGGAACTGGAACCGCACGGCGTCCGGGTCGACCTGACGTCACGTCAGGAGGACGAGGGCGACGATCCCGACTGGGACGAGGAGGACGGCCGGTACGTCGCGGTCGGCGAATGACCGCGGCCGGCGCCCACCGGCGCCGGACCGCCGCCCCCTTCCTCTCCCCGCGCCATGGAAAGGCCCCGCCATGTACGACGCCCCCGACTCGCAGGACCCGGACGACATCAAGGCCGCCAGCCGTGAACTCGACGGCCGCGGACCCTGGTTGGACCCCGCCCGCCAGGTCCCGTACGGGCACGTGTTGCACGCCGCCGCCGTCCTCGGCCACACTCCCGCCGACGTGGCCGCCCGGCTGACCGCCCTGGGATACGCCGACATCGAGCTTCCCGAAGCCCCGTTGCCCGGGACCGTCGACCCCGCGGACGTCCCGCTGCTCCGGGACGTCGCCGCGCGATACTCGCCCACCTGGCTCGACGTCGGCAGGCCGGTGTCCCTGCGCCAGGTACTCGAATCGGCGGGCCGGGCCGACCGCTCTCCCGCCGACGTCGCCCGGCGGCTGACCGCGCTCGGCTACCGGCTCGGCGGCACCGGCCGGCCGCTGCCCGAGACCGCGGACCGCGGCGACGCCGTGCTGATCAGCAGCGGCTACGGTCGCTACCGGACGTGGGCCGACTGGGGCGACGAGGTGCCCGCGTACTGTGTGGTGGAGTCCGGCGGCGAGACGCGGCGCGGCACGTACGCCGCCGCCCTGCGCCTGGTCGCGCTCGGCCTCCGGCTGCCGTACACCCCCGACCCCTCGGACGAGCCGCTCCTGAGGTCCGCGGGGGAGGTGGTCACCGGCTGGCACTACCGGACACCGCCCGTCGGGCACATCCTGGAGGTCGCCCGGGAGACCGGGCGCACCCCGGCGGACGTCGCCGCCCGGCTGGCGGAGCTGGGCCACCCCGCCCCGCCCGTGCCCGACACCCCGGAGCCCGACGACCCCGTCCTCCTCAGCGAGGAACTCGACGGCCGCGCACCCTGGTTGGGGCGGGAGACCACGGTCGGGCTGCCGATGCGCCACGTGCTGCGCGCGGCCCTCGCCACGGGCCGTACCCCCGCCGACGTCGCCGCGCGGCTGGCCGAGATGGGCCATTGCCTGCACGAGAACGCGATCCTGCCCGAGACGGCCGACGAGGCGGACGTCCGCCTGCTCGCGACGCTCGACCGCTCGTACCTGGACGAGGTTCACCTGGAGCACGTCCTGCGCAGCGCGGGCCTCACGGGGAGGAGCCCGGCGGACGTCGCGGCGCGGTTCACCGCCCTCGGCCACCGCCTCCCCGACGACGTCGGCCTTCCGGACGTACGCGCGTCCGTGGCCCCATAGGGTGGCCCCCATGTCTGCCACGCTGAGTTCCACCAAAACCGCCGCAGCGCTCCGGAGATCGGCGCGCGTCTCCGTCGAACTGCTGGCGGTCCTCGTGATGGTCGCGGTGGGCCTGTGGCTCCTGGGCCGGATGTGGCCGGTCGTCTGGCCGCTGGTGGTGGGGCTGTTCCTCACGACCATGACCTGGCCCCTGACCGCTTTCCTGCGCCGGCGCGGGTGGGCCCCCGCGCTCGCCGCGACGGCGGTGACCCTCCTCTTCCTCCTGGTCTCCCTCGGCATCGTGGCGCTGATCGCGGTGCCGGTGGCGTCCCAGTCCGGCGAGCTGACGGACGGTGTGGTCGACGGCATCCAGAAGTTGCGCGAGTGGGCCTCCGGGCCGCCGCTGAACATCGGCGACGACCAGATCGCGGGCGCCTTCGACGCCGCCGTCGCCCGGATCCAGGGCAGTGTGGGCAGCATGGTGGGCGCCGTGGTCACCGGCGTGGGCACGGTGTTCAACGGTCTGGTCACCGGTGTCCTGGCGCTCTTCCTGATGTTCTTCTTCCTCAAGGACGGCCCGCGGTTCCTGCCGTGGCTCGCCCGCCAGCTCCCCGGCCGGCTCGCCACCGACGTCCCGATCGTCGCCGAGCGCGGCTGGGAGACGCTCGGCGCGTTCGTACGGTCGCAGGCCCTCATCGGTCTCCTCGACGCGGTGTTCATCGGAATCGGCCTGTGGGCGCTCGGGGTGCCGCTGGTGCTCCCGCTGGCGGTGCTGACCTTCGTCTCCGCGTTCGTGCCGATCGTGGGCGCGCTGTTCGCGGGCCTGGTCGCGGTGCTCATCGCGCTGGTGTCGAACGGCCTGACCGACGCGCTGATCGTGCTGGCGATCATCGTCGTCGTCCAGCAGGTGGAGGGCAACGTGCTCCAGCCCATGATCCAGAGCCGCGGACTGGGCCTGCACGCCGCCGTGGTCCTGCTGGCGGTGACACTCGGCGGCAGCCTCGCCGGTGTGGTGGGCAGCCTGCTCGCGGTGCCGGTGGCCGCGCTGGTGGCGGTGGTCTGGAACTACCTGCGCGAGCAACTCGCCGACCCGCCCCCGGTGTCGGAGCCCGACGAGCCGCGGACCGGCGACGCGGTGCTGTCGTAGCGGTGGCCTGAGGGTGTCGCGGCGCCGAATCCGCGGCACCCCGCCGATCCCTCCCGGGCCACGGATGGTCACGCACAGGCATTCCGGTGGACGCCCGGACCACAGACAATCGTGCGCATGACGATCACGGAGAGCGCGCCTCCCACCCACCACCGACCGGTGGCTCTCCTCCGGGGTTTCCTGTCCGGGGGAGTGACCGGCGCCTCCCTGGCCGCGCTGGTCTGCGGCGCCGTCATCGAGAGCGTTCCGCTGGTCGCCGGGGGCCTGGCCCTGCCCCTCGCGTACGCCCTGCTGCTCTTCGCCGCCGGGCTGCCGCGGCGCTTCCGCGAGGCCGGCGCGGGGGCCCGTACGGCGCTCGCGGTGATCGAGAGCGCGCACGCCGTTGGGGGCGAGACGGGGGACATACCCGTCCAGTTCGTTCTGACGGTCGCGCCGGACGACGCGTCCGCGTACCGCGTCGAGACCACCGCGAACATCAACCTGGTCGACCTCCCCGACCACCGTCCGCGCGGGATCGTGGTGGTCACCTACCACGTGGACCGGCCCTGGAAGGTACGGCTCGTCACGCGGCCTCCCGCCGAATGGAAGGCGCGGGCCGCCGAGGCCCGTATCGACTCCGCGCCGGAATCCGCTCTCGTGAAGAAGCCCCCGGAGGGCTGCGGGGCCGGTCTTCTCCGCTTCCTCGGCCTGCTGCTCGGCGCCGCCGCGGTGATCGTGCCGCTGCGCGCCGACCTCTTCGGGGACGAGGCGTCCGCGCCGCCGCCGTCCTCCGCGAAACCCTCCGTCTCCACCACGACCTCGACCACGGTCACCTCGTCGGCGGGGCTCGGCACGGTCTCCGTCGGACCGGGGCAGTCGCTGCTCGACCGGGGCGAACTGTGCCGGGCCGTCGACTCGTTGACCAAGGGGAAGGAGGCGGACGCGCGCCAGGCACTCACCGTCAGCGTCCAGGAACGGCTGCTGACCGTGGTGTTCGCCCCCGCCGACACCCCGCTCGTCCGGTTCGACGTACGCTCCCTGCCGTGCGCGCGCGTGCCCGACCTGGTCGCGCGGGCCCGTACCACGCTCGGCGTCGGCGCCCCGCAGAGCTGGCAGGTCACCGCCGAGCACCTCACCGGCGCCCTCACCCTCCGGGTCACCGTGACGGGACCCGACGGCTCGGCTTTCCTCGACGCGGACGCGAAGGGCGAGGTGACCCGGCGCGGCCCGGCGCGCTGACCGCGTCCGCTAAGGTGATCCGCGCCTGTTCACCGGAGCACATCACCATGGGAGCCTCACTGTATGAACGACTCGCCTGAGGTCTCCGGTGCCATGGTGCCCGGATATCCGGAGCCGTTGTGGATCCAGGCGGTCCAGGTGATCCAGGGGGAGATCGACCGGGGCGTGCTCCTGCCCGGCGGCCGGCTGCCCCCCGAACGCCAGTTGTGCCAGCAACTGGGCATCAGCCGCGTGACGTTGCGCAAGGCGCTCAACAGCCTGGTCGAGACTGGGGTGTTGAACCCCTCGCACGGGCGTGGCTGGTACGTGGCCAAGACCGTCCCGGCCGCGCGGAAGAAGGAATGGCCCAACACACTGGAGTCGTTCAGCGAGACGGCGGCGCGGATGGGGCTCACCCCCCACTCCAAGGTGCTGCGCGCCGAGACGAGCCCGGCCACCATCGACGAGGCCGAGCAACTGGCCATCGCTCCCGGGACGCCGCTCTTCCGCCTGGAGCGGGTGCGCCTGCTGGAGGGCGTGGCGATAGCGCTGGATGTGACGCGCCTGCGGCAGGCACTCGTACCGGACATCGAGCGGGTGGACTTCCAGGAGCGGTCGCTGTACGCCACCCTCGCGGCGGCCGGGGTCGAACCGGTGCGCGCGGACAGCACGATCGAGGCGACGAAGGCCGACGAACGGGCGGCCGAGCACCTCGACCTGGCGTCCGGCGACCCGGTGCTCGTCATGCGGCAGGTCGCGCTGGGCGGACAGCGGGAACCGTTGTTCGTCTCGACGATCCAGTACGCGGGCGACCGCTACCGGTTGCGTACCTCGTTCGCGCGCTCGTAGTGCGCGCGGGGGCCCCGCTCAGAACAGCACCACCCCCTTGACGAAGTCCGGGCCCGCCGCCTCCAGGGTCCGGAACGCCTCGTCGACGTCGTCCAGGCCGAACCGGTGGGTGATCAACGGCTCGTAGCTGAACCGCCGTTCGGCGATCAGGGCGAGGGTCTCCCGCATCGCGGCGACCAGCCGGGTGCGGTCGGGGCAGAAGCCGTTGACGACGGTGACGGCCTTGTACCAGAGGTCCATGTCCATCATCGCGTCGCCGGTGTGGTGGTAGCCCACCACCCCCAGCGTGCCGAACGGCCGGACCATGCTGCCCGCCGTCCGCAGCCCGCCGGTGGCCCCGGTCGCCTCCAGCACGATCGCCGGCCGCGCGTCCGTGGCCCGGCCGGTGTCCGAGCGGTACTCCTCCGGCAGTGTGTTGGGTGCGAAGACCAGGTCGGCGCCGAGCGCGAGGGCCCGCCGGCGCCGGGCGGGGTCCGGGTCCACGCCGATGAGCAGACCGGGCGCGTGCCGTTTGGCGAGCTGGACGAGGCCGAGGCCCATGAAGCCGAGACCCACCACGGCCACCCGGTCACCGGGGCCGACGCCGGTACGGGACAGGGCCTCCTCCAGGTCGGCCACCGGTTCGCCCAGCGCGTGCGCCGGCTCGATGCCCGCCGGCACCGGCAGGACCGCGTTCGCGTCCATGACCGCCCGCGTCGCGAACCCCTCGCCGCCCAGGCCCGTCACGAGATCGCCCGGAACCCACCGCCCCGCGTCGCGCCCCGCGCCGACCACACGGCCCACCATCTCGTGACCCAGCCGGACCGGTGCGCCGGCGGGGTCGTGGTCCCGCCACGCCCCGATGTCCGACGTACACACCCCGCAGGCCAGTACGTCCACCAGCACCTGGTGGTCGGCGGGCACGGGGTCGTCCGCGGTGACGACCTCGGAGGTGCGACGGCCGACGAGTTGACTGATCTTCATGAGGGGACTCCAGTCCGCGTTCCTGTCCGAGTGGTGCGGATCAGTGTAGCGATGTGGTCCTAAGTGGTAAGCACCAATCCGAACCCCATCTGCGGGCACTGGCCGGATTCGCCCGCCCTTTATGTCCTTCTTTGTGGCTAAAGTAGCCAACTAGGCAGCGAATTTACGCCGCGTTCTCTCCTGTTCCACCTCTAGACAGGATCGCCGTTCGTATTAAGATGTCGGCAAGTGGTATGCATTTGGCACACCACTAAATCGGCCGAAAGAGAGCGAGTCGGCTATGGAAGCGACGGCCGCCGGTGAAGGGGACTGATCCGTGCGCACACTCCTCAGGAAGATCGCCTTCTACCTGCTCACCGCCTGGGCTGCGATCAGCCTCAACTTCCTCATCCCGCGTGTCATGCCGGGCAATCCGGCGGACAACCTGATCAACCAGTTCCACGGCAAACTCAGCCCGTCCGCGGTGCACGCCCTGCGGGTTCTCTTCGGCCAGCCCGACCAGAACCTCTGGCAGCAGTACGTCAGTTACTGGCACAGCGTGTTCACCGGCAACTTCGGGATCTCGTACGCGTACTACCCGTCCAAGGTCAGCACGGTCCTCGGCAGCAGCATGTACTGGACGCTGATCCTCGTCACCATCTGCACCGTGCTGGGCTTCGTCCTCGGCACCTCGCTGGGCATGCTGGCCGGCTGGAAACGCGGCAGTTGGCTCGACTCGCTGGTGCCCGTGACGACGTTCCTGTCGTCCATCCCCTACTTCTGGTTCGCGATCATCATGGTCTACGTCTTCGCGATCACCCTCAACTGGTTCCCGCTGTCCGGTGGTTACGCGCTCGACCAGAGCATCGGGCTGAACGGCGGCTTCCTCGCCAGCGCGGTCAACTACGCGGTCTTGCCCGCCGCCACCATCACCGTCGCCTCGGTCGGCGGCTGGCTCATCGGCATGCGCAACATGATGCTGACCACGCTCGGCGAGGACTACGTCCGGCTCGCCGAGGCCAAGGGCCTCTCCAAGCGGCGGGTGATGTACACCTACGCGGCCCGCAACGCGATGCTCCCGTCGTTCTCCGGCTTCGCGATGTCGCTCGGCTTCGTCATCGGCGGCTCCATCGTCACCGAGGTCGTCTTCAACTACCCCGGCATCGGGTCGGTGCTCTTCAAGGCCGCGCAGGCGGCCGACTACCCCCTGATGTCCGCCATTTTCCTGCTCATCACCGTGCTGGTACTCGTCGCGAACCTCCTCGCGGACATCGCGTACGTGTTCCTCGACCCGAGGACAAGGGAGAGCTGACCCATGGCCCTGCAACCCGCTGCCCTGGCCGAGGCGGACACCGGTGTGGAGTCCTCCGGGAACCTCACCCGGCTCTGGGTGCGCCTGCTGCGCTCCCCGATGACCCTCACCGGCCTGGTGATCCTGCTGGTCTTCGTGGTCCTGGCCGTCATCGCGCCGTGGATCTCGCCGTACGACCCCTCCGCCGTCAGCGACGCGGCCCTCGCCCCGCCCTCCGGCTCCCACTGGCTGGGCACCACGCAGAACGGACAGGACATCCTGTCCCAGATGCTGTACGGCGCCCGCGCCTCGATGGTGGTCGGCCTCGGCGCCGCCGTCATCACCACCGTCCTGTCGGTGGGGGTCGGCATCACCGCCGGGTACGTGGGCGGGATCGGCGACGAACTGCTGTCGCTGCTCGCGAACGTGTTCCTCGTCCTGCCGGGACTGCCGCTGACCATCATCCTCGCCGCGTACCTCCCGCACAGCGGGTCGCTCGGGATCATCCTGGTCATCACCGTCACCGGCTGGGCCTGGGGCGCCCGGGTGCTGCGCGCCCAGACGCTGTCCCTGCGCAAACGGGACTTCGTGGAGGCCGCCCGCGCCACCGGCGAGAAGACCTGGCGGATCATCCTCAAGGACATCCTGCCCAACCAGATGGCCGTGATCGCCGCCTCGTTCCTCGGCACCGTCATCTTCGCCATCCTCACCCAGGCCAGCCTGGCGTTCCTCGGCCTCGCCGACGTCACCCAGTGGTCCTGGGGCACGATCCTCTACTGGGCCCAGACCGGCAGCGCGCTGCTGACCGGCGCCTGGTGGTGGTTCGTCCCCGCGGGACTGGCCATCGCGGTGCTCGGCACCTCCCTGTCCCTGGTCAACTTCGGCATCGACGAGTTCATCAACCCCCGGCTGCGGCAGGCCGGCATCGGCACCAAGAAGGCCCAGCGCGGCCAGGTGTCGGCCAAGCGCCCGCGCCGTGTCCGCCACCAGGGCCCGGTGGTACGGCGGCCCGCCGCGACGCCCTTCACCCAGGACAGCACCGACGTCGTGCTCGACGTCCGCGACCTGCGGGTGGAGTACGTCGGCGAGAGCGGCCGTACCCCGGCCGTCAGCGACGTCTCGTTCACCCTGCGGCGCGGCGAAGTGCTGGGCATCGCGGGGGAGTCGGGCTCGGGCAAGTCCACCCTCGCCTACGCCATCACCCGGCTGCACAAGCCGCCGGCCGAGATATCCCGGGGCGAGATCCACTACACCAAGCCCGACGGCACCACCGTCGACGTGCTCGCCATGGACGAGGACGAACTGCGCGGCTTCCGCTGGGAGGAACTGTCCATCGTCTTCCAGTCGGCGATGAACGCGCTCAACCCGATCCTGCGGATCGGCGCCCAGATCGAGGACGTCATCGTCGCCCACCGGCCGAAGATGGACGCCCGGGAACGCGCCGCCCGGGTGGTGGAACTCCTCGGCATCGTCGGCATCCCCGCCGACCGCGCGAACTCCTACCCGCACGAACTCTCCGGCGGCATGCGGCAGCGCGCGATGATCGCCGTCGGGCTCGCCCTCGACCCCGAGATCATCGTGATGGACGAACCGACCACCGCGCTCGACGTGGTGATCCAGCGTCAGATCATCGAGAAGATCATGGAGTTGAAGGACCGGCTCGGCTTCTCGGTCGTGTTCATCACCCACGACCTGTCCCTGCTGATCGAACTCTCCGACACCATCGCGGTGATGTACGGCGGCAAGGTCGTCGAGATGGCCCCGGCCGACGACTTCTACCGCCGCCCGCAACACCCGTACAGCCGCGGCCTGCTGGGCTCCTTCCCCACCCTCGGCGGCCCCAAGCGGGAGCTGACCGGCATCATCGGCTCCCCGCCCGACCTGCGCAGACTCCCCAGCGGGTGTGCGTTCGCCCCCCGATGTCCGCACGCCTTCGACGCCTGCGCCACCCAGGTGCCCCCGCTCCTCCAGGTCACCGGGCCCGGCGGCGGCACGTCCCTGGCGGCCTGCCTGCTGCACGCGGACACCGGCGCGGGCACTCCCGCCGACCCCGGCGGCCCGCACCCCCGGAACACCCCGAACGAACTGGCGACAGGTGAGACACGATGAGCGGTGACACGAAGACCGGGACGGGGACCACCACCGGCACCACGGCCGGGCAGCGGCCCGTGCTGGAAGCCGTCCACGTGACCAAGCACTTCCCCGTACGGAGCGGACTGCCCCGGCGCGGCGCCACCCGCAAGGTCGTGCACGCCGTCGACGACGTCTCGCTCAGCCTGTACGCGGGGCGGATCACCGCGCTCGTCGGCGAGTCCGGGTCCGGCAAGTCGACCCTGGCCCGCCTGCTCGCCCAGCTCTACCCGCTCACGAGCGGCGAGGTGCGGCTGCACGGCGAACCCGTCAGGGCGATGCGCGGCCGGGCCTTCCGCGACCACGTCCGCAAGGTCCAGCTGATCCTCCAGGACCCGTTCGGCTCCTTCAACCCGGTCGCCACCATCGCCGGCACCCTCAAGCGGGCCGTCGCCCTGCACCACCCCGGCAAGCGCGGCAAGGACCAGGCCGCCGTCATCGACGACCTGATGACGCAGATCAACCTCGTGCCGCCCCGACAGTTCACCGCGAAGTACCCGCACGAACTGTCGGGCGGACAGCTCCAGCGCATCTCCATCGCCCGCGCGCTGGCCGCCGACCCCGAGGTGTTCCTCGCCGACGAACCGGTCTCCAGCCTCGACGTCTCCATCCGCCTCGGCATCCTCAACCTGCTGCGCCGCCTCACCGAGGAACGCAACGCCGCGATGCTCTACGTCACCCACGACATCGCCTCCGCCCGCTACTTCGCCACCGACACCGCGGTGATGTACGCCGGGCAGGTCGTCGAGAGCGGCCCCTCGGAGGAGGTGACCCAGGAGGCGGCCCATCCGTACACCCAACTGCTGATCGCCTCCGCACCCGACCCGTCGAGGTCCGGCGCCGACCGCGTCCGGGACATCGGCCAGCCGCCGAGCCTCATCGACCCGCCGGCCGGCTGCCGCTTCCACCCGCGCTGCCCGTACGCGATGGAGCGCTGCGCGACCACCGCACCCGAGCCGTTCCCCCTGACCGCCGGACACACCGTCCGGTGCTGGCTCTACGCCGACGACCCCGAGGCCCGTGCCAAACGGGCCGAGAACACCGAGGCCGTCGCGCGTCCGGCCGCCCCCACCGCCTGAACGGCGACCGACTCCCACCCACACCCCCACGTATCTCTCCCGCTGTCCCCCTCTTTCAAGGAGCAGACGAACGTGACGACTTCCTCCTCGCCGATCGAGTCAGGCATGACAAGACGAGGCGTTCTCGCCGGAGCCCTGGCCGGTACGGCCGCCCTCGCCCTCGTGGGCTGTCAGCCGTCCTCGGGCGGCGCCGGCTCGGGCGGTGGCAAGACCACCCTCACGGTGGCCGGCCAGTCCGACAACCTCACCCAGGTCTTCAACCCGTTCCTCCCCAACAGCGCCCAGGCGCTGACCTATTCGTCCCCCGGGCAGAGCGGCTTCATCTACGAGCCGCTCGTCCAGATCAACACCGTGAACATCGGCCACGACCTGCCCTGGCTCGCCAAGGCGTGGCGCTGGTCGGACGGCAACAAGACCCTCACCCTCGACCTCGCCTCGGGCGTCAAGTGGAGCGACGGTACGCCGTTCTCGGCCGACGACGTGGTGTTCACGTACACCATGCTGAAGTCGCACCCGGGGATGAACCTCCTCGGCGCCGACTTCGCCACGGTCAGCGCGCCCACCCCGCAGCAGGTGGTGTTCACCTTCGCGGTGCCCTCGCAGCAGTACTTCACCAACATCGTGTCCTGCCCGATCGTCTCGAAGCACCTCTGGTCGAAGGTCAAGGACCCGACGACGTACCCGGACAAGAACCCGGTCGGCACCGGCCCGTTCACCCTCTCCACGTTCTCCCCGCAGAGCTTCCTGCTCGTCCGCAACGAGGACTACTGGCAGACCAAGGCCCAGATACACGCGCTGCGCTTCGTGGCCTACAAGGACAACGTGAGCATGACCAACGCGCTCGTCCAGGGCCAGGCCGACTGGGGCGGCACGTTCATCGCCAACGCCGAGAAGACGTTCGTCAGCCGGAGCAAGCACAACCACTACTGGGCGCCCATCGCCGGGACCGACGGCCTGATCCCGAACCTGGAGCGCTGGCCCCTGAGCGACCTCGCGGTACGCAAGGCGATCAACCTCGGCGTCGACCGCAAGCAGGTCGCGGCCGCGAGCAACGACGTGCCCGCCACCAGCATCACCGGCCTGCCGATGCCCGCCTACACCGCCAACATCGCCCCGCAGTACAAGGGCCTCAACCTGGAACAGGACACCGCCAAGGCCGAGCAGATCCTCAAGGACGCCGGCTACGCCAAGGCGGGTGACGGCTACTACGCCAAGGGCGGCAAGCGCGTCGAGTTCTCCATCACCTTCCCCTCCGCGTACACCGAGATCGCCGCGCGCTGCCAGGTGCTGGTCTCGCAGCTCAAGGACATCGGCATCAAGCTCAACATCGACACCACGACGGTGACCGAGATCAACACCCTCACCGCCAAGGGTGACTTCGACTCCACGATGGGCTACCCGGTCAACTCGGCGCCGCGGGCCTTCTCGTACTACAACGACACGATCAACCCCAACCTCTACTACCCGATCGGCAAGGCGACACCGACCTACCAGAACATCGAGCGCTTCCAGAACGCCGAGGCCGCCGCGCTGTTCAAGGAGTACCCCAAGGCCACCACGGACGCCCAGCGCCAGCAGATCCTGAACGGGATCGAGAAGATCTTCGTCGAGAACCTGCCCTGGATCCCGATGTTCTACTGGGGCAGCTACAGCGACTGGAGCACCGCGAAGGCCACGGGCTTCCCCTCGCCGGACGACCCGTACTTCAGCCCGATCCCCAACCCCGTGGTCGCCCTGCGCCTCAAGCCCGCCTGAGCCGCCCGCGCGCCGCCGGGCCGCCCGGTCCGGCCGCGCCGCCACCCCACCGCCCGCTCCACCCCTGCCGCACCCCCGCGAGGAGAGCCATGCCACACCTCTCGACGCCCAGAGCCATGGTCGTCGTCAACGGCGACGACATCCACCACGACCTGCTCGGCGCCGCCGGAGTCTTCCAACAGCTGGGCGTGGAGGCCGGGTTCGTCACCCGCAAGGCCATGGGCACCGGCCGCTTCGCCGACCCGCGACCCGAGACCGCCGAGGCGGACGTCTACCTCCTCTACACCGCGGGCGGCCACTTCGCCACGGACCAGCAGCGGGCCCTGGCCGACGCCGTTCGCGGCGGCAAGGGGCTGGTGGGGGTGCACGGCGCCAACATCATGGGGGTGCTGGGGGACGGCCTCGACCCGGCGGACCGGCCGCTCTTCGAGCTGCTCGGCAACCGCTACCTCTCGCACGGCCCGGGCCACCACGAGGGCCGGCACACCGTCGAGATCGTCGCCGACCACCCCGTCACCCGCGGGCTTTCCGACTTCGAACTCTTCGACGAGTACTACGAGTTCGAGACGGCCGACGAGGACCTCACCGTACTGGCGCAACGGCACCGGGCGGACGGTGTGGTCGTCCCGGTGCTGTACGCCCGCGAGGTCGGGGCCGGCCGGGTGGTCTACCTGGCGCTCGGCCACGACCTGCGCTCCTGGGGCGAACCACCGGTCCGCACCCTGGTCAGGCAGGCCCTGCGATGGGCGGCCGGCCGTGACTGAGACGACACGCACCGGCCCCGCGGGGCCGGCCGGAGGAGGAGACGTGACAGCCGGCCTCGGCGTCATGACGTACACCGTGCTCGACCAGGCACGGGCCGACCTGGAGGGCACCCTCGCCCGGCTGGCCGCCCTGGGCTACCTGGGCGTCGAGACCTACGGCCTGGTGGAGCACTTCGGGCCCGCCCGGGTCAGGGACGCCGTCGCCGCCGCCGGGCTCACCCTGACCAGCGCCCACACCCCGTTCCCCGCGGGGCCGGACGCCGAGGCGTCGCTCGACCTCAACGAGGAGCTGGGGGCCGGGATCCTCGTGTGGAGCATGGAGCGCGAGGAGTTCGACTCGCCGGACGCGGTCCGGCGCGGTGTGGAGCGGGTCAACGAGGCCGCCGAGCGCGCGGCGGGGCGGGGGATGCGCATCGCCTACCACAACCACTTCGCCGAGTTCTCCCAGGAGTTCGACGGCCGGCCGGCCTACGACCTGCTGCTGGAGCTGCTGGACGACCGCGTCCTGGTCGAACTCGACGCGTACTGGGCGCGGATGGGCGGCGCCGACCCGGCCGACGTGCTGGCCGGGCTCGGCGACCGGGTGCGGCTCGTGCACGTCAAGGACGGCCCGGCGGTCAGCTACGAGAACGACGTGATGGTCCCCATCGGGGAGGGCGGGACCGACTGGGCCCGCACACTGAACACACCGTCCGGCGTGCGGTGGCACCTCGTCGAGCTGGAGCGGCTGCACATCGACACGTTCGAGGCGCTGCGGCGCTCGTACGACCACCTCGTGGGCCGCGGGCTGTCGCGCGGCGCACGCGTCCCGGAACCCACCGAGGAGCGGGCATGAACGTACTGTTCCTGGGCGGCGCCGGGTTGATCGGCTCCGCCGTCGCGGCCCGGGCGGTCGCCGCCGGGATCGACGTGACCGTCGTGACCCGCTCGGAACCCACCCGGCCGGTCGCCGACGGCGTGCGGCAACTGCGCGCGGACATCCGCGACGCCGAGGCGCTCGAGGCGGCCCTGGGCGGCGACGAGTTCGACGCGGTGGTCAACTGGGTCGGCTACACCCCCGACGACATCGGCGCCCACCCGGACCTGTTCCACGGCAGGACCGGGCAGTACGTCTTCATCAGCACCTGCTCGGTCTTCGGCCGGCCGGTGCCGAACCTGCCGATCACCGAGTCCAGCCCGCGCCGCCAGCCGGTGTTCGGGTACGCGCGCGACAAGATCGCCTGCGAACTGCTGCTGGAGGACGCCCACCGCTCGACCGGCTTCCCGCTGACGATCGCGCGGCTCTTCCACTCGTACGACCGCACGGTCATCCCGGTCCTCGCCGGATGGACGGCGATCGACCGGATGCGCGCCGGGCGGCCCGTGGTGGTCCACGGCGACGGCACGTCGCTGTGGTCCCTCACCCACACCCGGGACGTGGCCCGCGCCGTCGTCCCGCTGCTCGGTCTGGACCACGCGGTGGGGGAGAGCGTCAACGTGGTCGGCGGCGACATCCTCACCTGGGACCAGATCCACCTGACCCTCGCCGCCGCCGCCGGGGTACGCGCCCCGGTGCTGCGCCACCGCTCCAGCGAGTCGATCGCCGTGCACGTGCCCGGCTGGGGCGAGGTGCTGGAGCACGACTTCCGGC
Organism: Streptomyces liangshanensis; assembly: GCF_011694815.1. Taxonomy (NCBI): domain Bacteria; kingdom Bacillati; phylum Actinomycetota; class Actinomycetes; order Kitasatosporales; family Streptomycetaceae; genus Streptomyces; species Streptomyces liangshanensis. Next base: position 775,250 of record NZ_CP050177.1, on the reverse strand, counting down.
ACTCGATGCTCTTCGACACGTCCAAACTGCGGTCGCTCGTACCGGGGTTCGCGCCCCGGGTGTCCTTCGCGGAAGGGGCCAGGGAAGCACTGGCCCACCACGACGCCCACCCGGAGCTGAAGTCGGTCGACCAGGAGCTGTCCCGGGCCTTCGACGCGCTGCTGGAGAGCTGACGGCCGCGGGAGGGACCGGAGGCCTGGACCCACTGGTCATGTGTGGTCCTTGTCGCACCGATCCGCGTAATACCAATGAGATACCACTTGCTACCATGAAAGTCCGGGGCAGACGCCGCACGCGGCCGGCCACCGCAGGACGAGGGAAGAGGAACACGTGATCGGCGTAGGACTCATAGGCTCGGGATTCATCGGCGACACCTACGCGGACGCCCTCCAGGACGTCCGCAACGCCGCCCTGGTCGCCACCTGTTCCCGCGACCTGGCACGCGCCACCGCGCTCGCCGCCCGGTGGGCACCGGACGCCCGCGCCCACGACGACATGGCGGCCCTGTGCGCCGACCCCGCCGTCGACCTGGTGGTCGTCGCCGTCCCCAACGAAGCACACCTGGAAGCGGTACGGGCCGTCGCCGCGGCCGGCAAGGGCGTGGTGTGCACCAAACCGCTCGCCCGCAACGGCGCCGAGGCACGCGACATCCTGGACGTCGTCCGCGAGGCCGGCATCTGGCACGGCTACGCGGAGAGTTCGGTCTTCTCGCCCAACATCGCCAAGGCGCACGAGATGGTCGCCGCCGGCGCGATCGGCGACCTGCTCACCATGAGGGCCCGCGAAGCGCACTCGGGCCCGCATGCCCCGCACTTCTGGGACGCGGAGACCGCCGGCGGCGGCGCCCTGCTCGACATGGGCTGCCACACCGTCGAGTCCGCCCGCCACTTCTTCGGCAAGGACAACCCCATCACCGAGGTCTTCGCGTGGGGCGCCACCCTCGCCCACGCCGACCGCACCACCGGCGAGGACACCGCCATCGCCCTCCTCAAGTTCGCCGGCGGCCAGCTCGCCACCGTGGAGTCGTCCTGGATCGAGAAGGGCGGCATGCAACTGCGGCACGAACTCGTCGGCAGCGCGGGCCGCCTGGTCACCGACACCTCCGCCACCCCCGTCTGGGGCTTCATCGAGCACCCCGTCGACTACCTGGTCGAGAAGGCGGACGCCGACACCGGCTGGGTCTACCCCGTCCCCGAGGAGGCCCGCGCCTACGGCTTCAGCCAGCAGATGCGGCACTTCGCCGACTGCTTCGCCCGGGGCGTCGCACCACGCGAGACCTTCGAGGACGGCGTGGTCGTCAACCACGTACTGGACGCCTGCTACACCTCGATGCGCACCGGCACATGGGAAAGGGTCCAGGTCCCGGCATGATCACGGATCAGAGCGGCCCCCGGCGGCCGGACCGGGCGGCGCCTCCCGAACTCACCGGCGCCTACCCCGAACCCCTGTGGATCCAGGCGAAGTCCGCCCTGGAGGGCCGTATCGCCCTCGGCGAGGTCGAACCCGGCTCCCGGCTGCCACCCGAACGCGAACTGTGCCGGATGCTCGGCATCTCACGCGTCACCCTGCGCAAGGCACTGACCGCCCTTGTCGACGAGGGCACCCTGCGCCCCGCCCAGGGCCGCGGCTGGTACGTCACGGCCCCGGAGCGCAAGGAGTGGCCCAACACCCTGGAGTCGTTCTCCGAGACCGCCCGCCGCATGGGACTCGTCCCTACGTCCCGCGTCCTGCGCCGCGAGCCGGGCCCGGCCACCTTCGACGAGGCGGAGGCCTTCCGGGTCGTCCCCGGCACCGCGCTCTACCGGCTGGACCGCGTCCGGATGCTCGACCGCGTCCCCATCGCCGTCGACCACTCGCTCGTCCCCGCCGACCTCGCCACCGGTTTCGACGAGGTCGACTTCACCACCCGCTCGCTCTACGACACCATGGCCCGCCTGGGCTTCGAGCTCGCGCAGGCCGACACCACCATCGAGGCGCGCCCCGCCGACGCGGCGCTCGCCGGGCACCTCGCGATCGCCGCGGGCACGCCGGTCCTCGAAATGCGGCAGATCGTCCGTGACCGGACCGGGCGCCCGCTGCTGTCCTCCTCGATCCGCTACGCCGGCGACCGCTACCGCCTGCGCACCTCCTTCACGCGGAACGCGGGCGCATGAGCCGGCGTCCACCCCACCCCCTTCGCAGAAGCGGAGCCCCCGTGACCACAGAGACACGACCCCCCGCCCCCGACGGCGGCACCGACAGCGCCCTCGCGCGGGCGCGGGCCCTCGCCTCGCCCCGCCCGGACGAGATCACGGCGTGCCAGGCCCTCCTGCGACGCGACGGCCTGCTGGGCCCCGACACCCACGTCTCCTACTTCGGCCTGGCCGAACAGGACAAGCGCGAACTGCTCGCCGGCGCGATCGCCCCCAGGCGCTTCCGCGTCATGCTGGTCGACCTGCGCACCGGCCTCTCGCACGACATCGTCGCCTGCCCGGGCGAGGACCGCCTCGTCTCCACCCGGGTGCTGGACGTCGCCACCGACGGCCATGTCCCCGTGGTCCTCGCCGAGTTCGGGATGGTCGAGGAGATCGTCCACGCCGACGAACGCTGGCTGGCCGCGATGCGCAGGCGGGGCCTGACGGACCTCACCCAGCTCCGGGTCAACCCGCTGTCGGCCGGGGTGCCGGGGGAGGGCGAGGAGGGCCGGCGGCTCCAGCGCTGCTTCACCTTCGTCCAGAAGACACCGGACGACCTCGGCTGGGCGCACCCGGTGGACGGGGTCACCGTCGTCGTGGACGTCGTCACCCGCGAGGTCCTCGACGTCGCCGACCACCTGGACCTGCCGGTGCCCGAGGAGGACGGGAACTTCCACGATCCCCGGTGGGTGGACCGGCCGCCGCGGGCCGGGCTGAGGCCGATCGAGATCACCCAGCCCGAGGGCCCCAGCTTCACCGTCGACGAGAACGGTGTCATCGACTGGCTCGGCTGGTCGCTCCAGGTCGGCTTCGACCAGCGGGAGGGCCTGGTCCTGCACGACGTCTCCATCGACGACGCGGGGCGGCGGCGCCCGGTGCTCCACCGTGCCTCGGTCGCCGAGATGATGGTCCCGTACGGCGACCCGAGCCCGCAGCGGTGGTTCCAGAACTTCTTCGACTGCGGCGAGTACCTGCTCGGCGGCTTCGCCAACTCCCTGGAACTGGGCTGCGACTGCGTCGGCGACATCACCTACCTGGACGCCGTCCTCGCCGACAGCGCGGGCGGGGTGCGGGTCGTCCCGCAGGCCATCTGCGTCCACGAGGAGGACACCGGGATCCTCTGGAAGCACTTCGACAACTGGAACGGCTCCTCGGACTCCCGCCGCAACCGGCGCCTGGTGGTCTCCTTCTTCGTCACCGTCGGCAACTACGACTACGGCTTCTACTGGTACTTCTCGCTCGACGGGGCCATCGAGCTGGAGGTCAAGGCGACCGGCGTCGTCTTCACCTCCGCGTACCCGGGCCCCGGTTACCCGTTCGCCTCCGAACTCGCGCCCGGCCTCGGTGCCCCGTACCACCAGCACCTGTTCAGCGCCCGGCTGGACATGGCCGTGGACGGTACCGACAACGCGGTCGACGAGGTGGAGTCGGTGCTCGTGCCCCGGGGGCCGCGCAACCCCACCGGCACCGGCTTCACCCAGACCGTCAGCCGGCTCCGTACCGAATCGGAGGCCCAGCGGGTCGCCGACAACAGCCGTAACCGGTCCTGGCTGGTCACCAACCCGTCGGTCACCAACCGGCTGGGAAACCCCGTGGGTTACATGCTCCACCCCGAGGGCAGGCCGCTGCTGCTGGCCGACGAGGAGTCCGACATCCACCGGCGGGCCACCTTCGCCACCCGGCACCTGTGGGTGACGCCGTACGCGCCGGACGAGAACTACCCGGCGGGCGACCTGGTCAACCTGCACCGGGGCGGCGCGGGACTGCCCGAGTGGACCGCCGCCGACCGGGACGTCGACAACACCGACATCGTGCTGTGGCACACCTTCGGGCTCACCCACTTCCCCCGGCCGGAGGACTGGCCGGTCATGCCGGTCGACTCCACCGGCTTCGTGCTCAAGCCGTACGGCTTCTTCGACCGCAACCCGACCCTGGACATCCCCGCGTCCACCGCCGCGCACTGCCACCCGGGCGGACACGCGGCGGGCGCGGGGCACGACGGACACGACGACCACGGCCACGACGGCCATGCGCCCGACGACCACGAACACCACCACGACCACGGAAAGGCCGGCGCATGACGACCGGACAGCCGCTGGGGATCCAGCTCTACAGCGTGCGCGACGACCTCGCACCCGCCGACCTCGGCCCCACCCTCGCGCGCCTGGCGGGCCTCGGCTTCACCCACGCGGAGCCGTACGACATCCTCACGGACCCCGACCGCCTCGGTACGGCCCTGCGGGACGCCGGACTGACCGCCACCACCGCCCACGCGTCGGTGGTACGGCACGACGTGACGCAGGTCCTCGACGCGGCGCAGGCCCTGGGCATCGGCACCGTCGTCACCCCCTACGTCGACCCGGACAGCATCGCCGACCGGGCCGGTGTCGAACAGCTCGCCGCGACGCTCAATGACGCCGCCGCCCTCGCCGCCCCCCGGGGCATCCGGATCGGCTACCACAACCACGACTTCGAGTTCGCGACGAGCGTCGACGGCATTCCGGCGTACGAACTGCTCACCGGCCTCCTCGACCCGGCCGTCGTCCTGGAGGTCGACGTCTACTGGGCCGGGGTCGGCGGCGCCGACGTGTTCGACCTGCTCCCGCGCCTCGGCGACCGGGTCCGGTTCCTGCACGTCGTGCACGAGCGCGAGCCCGGCAACGACCGCCCCGTCCTCGGCGTCGACACCGCCGGCCGGATGGACGAGGTGCTCGCCCTGACCGCCGGCACGGTGGAGCTGCCCGTGGTCGAGGTGGTCGCCCACCACAGCGACGTATGGCCGCTCGTCGCGCGCAACGCCGCGCACTTCCTGGCCGGAGCACACGCGTGAGCGCCCCGGTCCGCGTCGCGGTCATCGGCGCCGGGGACATCTCCGACCAGTACCTGACCACCCTGACCGGCTACCCGGACGTCGTCGTCACCGCCGTGGCCGACCTCGTGCCCGCCCGCGCCCGGGCCCGCGCCCAGGCCCACGGGATACCGGCCTGGGGCACCACCGCCGAGGTGCTGCGACGCGACGACGTCGACCTCGTCGTCAACCTGACCGTCCCCGCCGCCCACGCCGAGGTCGCGCTGGCCGCCGTCGCCGCCGGGAAGCACGTCTGGGGCGAGAAGCCGCTCGCCCTCGACCGGGCCTCCGCCCGCGCCGTCCTCGACGCCGCCGACGCGGCGGGCGTGGTGGTCGGCAACGCGCCGGACACCGTCCTCGGCCCCGGGATACAGACCGCGCAGCGGCTCCTGGCCGACGGCGCGATCGGCGAGCCCAGGACCGTACTCACCCTCATGCAGGGACCCGGGCCCGACCACTGGCACCCGCGACCCCAGTTCCTCTTCGCCCGGGGGGCCGGACCGCTCTTCGACATCGGCCCCTACTACCTCACCGCCCTGGTCCAACTCCTCGGCCCCGTCGTCTCCGTGAGCGCCGTCGGGCAGATCCCGCGCGCCGAACGGGTCGTCGGCTCGGGACCGGACGCCGGCACGGCCTTCCCGGTCGAGGTGCCGACCCACCTCAGCGTCGTGACCACGTTCGCCTCCGGAACGGTCGGCACCTCCGTCTACAGCTTCGACTCCCCGCTGCGGCGCCAGCTGTTCGAGATCACCGGCAGCGACGGCGTCATGGAGGTCCCGGTCAGCGGCTTCGACGGACCGACCCGGCTGCTGACCGGCCCCCCGTCCGGCGCGACCTGGACCACCGTGCCCGCCGACGGCGCCCCCGCCGACCGGGGCGTCGGCGTCCTCGAACTGGCCCGGGCCCTGCGGGCGGGCGAACGGCCGCGCGCCAGCGGCGCGTTGGCCTACCACGTGCTCGACATCATGCTCGCGGTCGAGGAGTCCGCCGCCCTCGGAGCGCCGGTCGTGGTGGCGAGCGGCGCACCGGAGGTGCCCCCGGTCCCACCGGGCTGGGACCCGGCCGCACCGACCCTCGACGCACCCGACAGAACGGAACAGTCATGACCGACGGCTACCTCGCCTACGCGACGGCCCGCGCGACCCAGGCCGACGAGCTGGAGGCCGCGATCGCCCGGCTGACCGGATCGGTCACCTCGCTCGCCGCGAGAGGCCAACTCGCGGGTCCCGGGCCGGTGTTCGTCGGCATCGGCGCCAGCCTGGCGGCGGCGTGCGCCCCGGTGTGGTCGCTGCGCGCCCGGGGCGTGCACTCCTGGCGGCTCGGCGCGGGCGACCACCCGCTCCCGTTCCCGGTCAGCGCGCACCCCGTGTTCGGCGTCTCCCAGAGCGGCCGCAGCGCCGAGACCCTGGCCGTCCTGGAGTCCGTCGACCCGTCCCTGCGGCACGCCGTGGTCAACATGACCCCGTCCCCGATCGCGGACCTCGCCACCGGCCTGGTCGACATCGGGAGCGTCCCCGACAGCTACGCGTCCACGATCGGCTACACCGCGACCGTCGCCGCGCTCGGCCTGCTCGCCGACGTCTGGGACGGCGGCGCGCCCGACGAGGGCTGGGCCCGGCTCGGCGCCCTCTTCGCCGCGACGGAGAAGGAACTGACCGAGGGGGTACGGGCGTTGGCGCCGCTCTTCGCGACCGCCACCTCCGCCGACTTCGTGGGGACCGGGCCCGCCGTGGGCTCCGCGGAGGCCGGGGCCCTGCTCTTCCGCGAGGTCGCCCGGATCCCGTCGACCGGCATGAGCACCCGCCAGTACCTCCACGGGGCCATGGAGTCCGCCGGGGGAGGGGTCCACGTCCTGTTCGGCGACGAACGCGAGCACGCCACCGCCGCCACCCTGGCGGACGCGGGACACCCGGTGGTGCTCGTCACCGCCGAACCGCCCGCCGGGCGGCCCCTGTTGCACGTGGTACGGGTGCCCCGGCTGCCCGCCGCCCAGCGCGCGGTCGTCGAGATCCTGGTCGTCCAGATCCTGGTCGAGGCGGTGGCCGAGGTCCGGGGGGTGGCCATCGAGGAGTTCGTGTTCCACAACGCCGACATCAAGGTGCCCGAGGGGCGGCCCGCCGTATGAACGTCCTCGTCGGGGCCGACATCGGCGGCACCAAGCTCGCGCTCCGCGTGGAGACACCGGACGGCACGGTACGGGTCGACACGGAGGTCCCGGCCACCGGCTGGGAGGCCACCCCGGTCGACCGGGCCGCGCGCTGGCTGCTCGGCCGGGTGGCCCCCGTCCTGCCCGCCGGGGACGGGATCGCGGCCCTCGGCGTGGGCGCCCAGGGCTGCGACACGCAGGAGCACTGCGCCCGCCTCGCCGCCGCCTTCGAGCGCCTCGGCGTGCCGACGACGGTGGTCAACGACGCCGCGCTGCTGGTCCCCGCCGCCGGTTTGGAGCACGGCATCGGGGTGATCGCGGGGACCGGGTCCATCGCCGTGGGCGAGGACGCCGGCGGCACCGTGCTCTTCGCGGGCGGCTGGGGCTGGGTGCTCGGCGACGAGGGCAGCGCGCCCGCGCTCGTACGGGACGCGACCAGGGCCGCCCTGGCCGCGTACGACACGGACCGCCGCGACGACGGGCTGCTGTCCGCGCTGCTCGCCCACTTCCGCGTCCCCGACGCCCCGGGGCTCGCCCGCGCGGTCAACGACCGCCCCGACACGGACCATTGGGGGCCGGCCGCGCCCGCCGTCTTCCGGGCCGCGACGGCGGGCTCCCCGCTCGCCCTCGGCGTGGTGGACGAGGCCGCGGCGCAGCTGTGCGCCCTCGTCACCCGGCTGCGGGCCCGCGGCGCCGTCGGCGGGACCGTCGTCGCGGCGGGCGGTGTGGTGCTCGGACAGCCGCTGCTCGCCGGCCGGCTGCGGGCCCGGCTCGGCGCCGCGCACCCCGACCTGACCCTGCGCCTGCTGGAGGTGCCTCCGGTCGCGGGCGCGGTGGCGCTGGCGAGGACCCGGCACCGGGCGGCCTGACACCGGGGGCGTGACACCGGGCCGCCTGATACCGCCGCCACGCCCCGACACGACCCGTACCACTCGACCCGCGGGCATTCGTGCGGGGGACGGACGCCCCCGCACGCCCCGCATCCCTCTCCCGGGCCTTCTTCCGGACAGGGACCCATACTCAAGGAGCTGACCATGGCAGAGCAGAATCCCCCCTGGTCGGGGGCCATCTACGTGGACGGCCGGTTCCGGCCGCCGGCCGCCGGGGACACCCTCCCCGTGCGCGACAAGTCCTCGGACGAGGTGTTCGGCGTCGCGGGCAGCGCCGACGCCTCGGACGTCGACGTGGCCGTGGCCTCCTCCCTCGCCGCCCAGCGCGACTGGGCCGCACGCCCCTACACGGAGCGGGCCGCGGTCCTGCGCGACGTCGCGGCCGCCCTCGAACAGGCGGACGGCTTCCGCGAGTTGATCATGCGGGAGACCGGCAGCATCGCGGGCAAGGCCGACTACGAGATCGCGTCCGCCGTCGGTGAGCTCACCGAGGCGGCCGCGCTGGCCTCCCGGCCGGTCGGCGAGGTCCTGCAGACCGGCCACGAGGGGCGCTTCTCGGTGTCCGAGCGGGTGCCGGTCGGCCTGGTCGCGGCGATCACGCCGTGGAACTTCCCGCTGGTCCTGGGCATGCGGGTGATCGCCCCCGCGCTCGCGCTCGGCAACACCGTCCTGCTCAAGCCCTCCCCGGAGACCCCGCTGTCCGGCGGCCTCGCGATCGCCGAACTCTTCGCGCGGGCGGGAGCGCCGCCCGGCATCTTCCAGGTCCTGCCCGGCGGCGAGGAGGCCGGCCTCCGGCTGGTCGAGCACCCGGACGTGGCGATGGTCCACTTCACCGGCTCGACCGCGGTCGGCCGCGACATCGCCCGTACCGCCGGATCCCTGCTCAAGAAGACCTCCCTGGAGCTGGGCGGCAACAACGCGCTGGTCGTCCTGGACGACGCGGACACCGGGCAGGCCGCCATGATCGGGGCCTGGTCGAGCTTCCACTACCAGGGGCAGACCTGCATCAGCGCGGGACGCCACATCGTCGACCGCGCGGTCGCCGACGCGTACCTCCGCGACCTGACCGACCGCGCGGCGGCGATCACCGTCGGCGATCCGCTGCGGGACGGGACGGGCCTGGGCCCGATCATCAACGACGCCCAGCTCGCCCGGGCCAGGCACCTGTTGGACGAGGCCGTGGCGGGCGGGGCGCGGATCCTGACCGGGGGCACGAACGACGGCCGGTTCTTCCGTCCCACCGTCGTCGTGGACGTCGACCCGGCCGCCGCGCTGTGGACCGAGGAGATCTTCGCCCCCATCGCGCCGGTCGCGGTCGTCGACGGGGTGGAGGAGGCCGTCGCCCTGGCCAACCACACCCCGTACGGACTGGTCTCCTCGGTCGTCGGCGCCGACGTGCACCGGGCCACCGAGGTGGCCCGCCGCCTGACCAGCGCCATGGTCCACGTCAACGACGCGACGCCGCAGGACGAGCCGCTCGCCCCGTTCGGCGGGGTCGGCCAGTCCGGCCTGGGCGGCCGGGCCGGCGGCGACGCGAATCTGGAGGAGTTCACCGAACGGCGCTGGCGCACGGTCGCGAGCACCCCCGCGCACTACCCGTACTAGACACCGCGACCAGGCCGCGCGATGCATGAACTGACCCTTCTCGTGGGCCTGTCGGGGGCCGTCCTGTGCATGGCGGAGCGGCTCACGGGCCCCGCCCGCTGCTGGGGCCCGTCCGCCGTCGTCCTGGTGGTCATGGCGCTGATGGCGTGCGGAGCAGGGGGTACGGCCCTGACGGCGGGAGCGGTCGCCGTCGCCGGGTCGTGCCTCTGGGCCGCGCGCACGGGCCCGGCCCACCGCCGGGCCCCGGCCGTCGTGGACCTCGCCACGACGGCCCTGCTCACCGCGCTCGCCGCCCGCCCCGCCGGGAGTCCCGGCCACCCGGCGGCCGGGGCGCACATGACCGGCATGCCGGGAGCGTACGACCCGCGGTTCTTCCTCTTCCTCGTCGCCTGCTGGCTCCTGGCCCGCGCCTGCGTGCCCCTCACCCGGCTCATGAAGTCCGCGCCGCCCACCCCGCCGCGACCATGGCGGCGGGTGGTCCGGGAGGAGCTGGGCGGCGCCGTGATGGTCGCGGGGATGGCGGCGATGCTCGCCTGACGATCCGTGGCGCGGACCATTGACCGTCGTCCGCCCAGCGGCCATGCTCGATCGCGCATGCGACTGAACGCGATTCACCCCTGTGGACACGCGTTCGGTAAGAACGGTTCTCGGCCCCACCGTTCCCTCCTGAAACCCCCACATCAGGAAAGCAGGTACGGCTCATGAAACGAACCAGCCCCGGGAAGCGGACCTCCCGGTGGTCACCCGCCTCCGTGGCCACAGCCCTCATGACCCTCGTGTTAGTGGGCCTGCCCGCCCCGGCGGGCGCCGCCGGCACGGCGGACCCCGGCGGGATCCGCGTCACCGCGACCACCGCCACGAGCGCGCGCCTCGCCTGGACCGCCGCCACGGACGACCAGGACGTGGTGGCGTACGAGATCCGCGGCGGCGACACCGTACTCAAGACCCTGACCGGCACCCCGCCCACCACCTCGGCCACCGTGACCGGACTCGCCTGTGCCACGCGCTTCACCCTGTCCGTCGTGGCCAGGGACGCGGCCGGCGACTCCTCGCCCGCGAGCGGACCCGTGTCCTTCTCCACCGCCGCCTGCCAGGCCGCCGACGGAGGCGTCCCCGGCACCCCCACCACGCTCTCCGGCGGCTGGTCCGTCCCCTGGGGCACGTACTGGATGCCGGACGGCACCTCCGCGCTCGTCACCGAACGGGACACCTTCAAGGTCTTCAAGGTGACCCCCGCCGGCACCAGGACCGAGGTCGGCACCGTCCCCCAGACAGTGGGCACCGGCGGGGAAGGCGGGCTCATGGGCGTCGCCGTCGACCCGAACTGGGCCACCAACCGGTACGTCTACTTCATGCACACCGCCGCCGAGGGCAACCGCGTCGCCCGCATGACGTACAACGGCACCACCCTCAGCGGCTACACCGTCCTGCTCCAGGGCATCAGGAAGAACCGCTACCACAACGGCGGACGGCTGTTGTTCGGCCCCGACGGCTTCCTCTACGCGTCCACCGGCGACGCCCAGCAGCCCGCCCTCGCCCAGGACCGGAACTCCCTCAACGGGAAGATCCTGCGCCTGACCACCACCGGCGCGCCGGCCCCCGGCAACCCGTTCGGCACCCACGTCCTCAGCTACGGCCACCGCAACCCGCAGGGCATGGCCTTCGACCGCAACGGCCGTCTGTGGGCCTCGGAGTTCGGCGAGGTCACCACCGACGAACTCAACCTGATCAAGTCCGGCAACAACTACGGCTGGCCGACCTGCGAGGGCACCTGCAACGTCGCGGGCATGACCAACCCGAAGAAGACCTGGAGCACCGCCGAGGCCTCGCCGAGCGGCATCGCCGTCGTCCGCAACGTCCTCTACATGGCGTCGCTGCGCGGCGAGCGCCTGTGGCGCGTCCCCATCACGGGTGACACGGAGAACGTCGGCACGGCCACGGCGTACTACATCGGCACGTACGGACGGCTGCGCACCGTCACGAAGGCCCCGGGCGCCGACCAGTTGTGGCTCACCACCACCAACGCCGACGCCAACGGCGGCCAGGGACCGGGCTCGGACAGGATCTTCCGCGTCACGATCAGCTGACCGGCCCGCGCCCGGCAGCACGAAGGCGGTACCGGACACGTCCGGTACCGCCTTGTGGTGTGCGTCGGCCGACGTCAGGCGACGACGTTGCCCTCGCGCAGCTTCGCGATGGCGTCCTCGTCGTACCCGAGGCCCGCGAGGACCTCGTCCGTGTGCTCACCGAGCAGCGGCGCGCCCTCGATGTCGGGCTTGAAGCCGGAGAACTTCACCGGGCTGCCGACCGTCAGGTACTTGCCGCGCAGCTTCTGGTCCACCTCGACGATGGTGCCGCTCTTGCGCATGTCGGGGTCCTCCGCCAGCTCCTTCATGCTGAGCACGGGAGCGGTGGGCACCTCCCACTTGCGCAGGATGTCGACGGCCTCGTACTTGGTCTTGTCGGCCAGCCACTTCTCGATCTCGGCGAAGATCTCGAAGATGTGCGGCTGACGCGCCTTGGCCGTGGTGTACTCCGGGTCGTCGACCCACTCGGGCCGGCCGATGGCCTCGGCGGTCCGCTTCCAGTTCTGCTCCTGGACCGTGAAGTAGATGTACGCGTTGGGGTCGGTCTCCCAGCCCTTGCACTTCAGGATCCAGCCCGGCTGGCCGCCGCCGCCCGCGTTGCCGCCACGCGGCACCGTGTCGCCGAACTCCGTCGCGGGGTACTGGGGGTACTCCTCCAGGTAGCCGACCTTCTCCAGGCGCTGCTGGTCACGGAGCTTGACGCGGGTCAGGTTCAGTACGGCGTCCTGCATGGACACCGATACCTTCTGGCCCACGCCGGTCTTGTCGCGCTGGATGATCGCGGTGAGCAGACCGATCAGCAGGTGCATGCCGGTGTTGCTGTCACCGAGCGCCGAACCGCTGATGGTCGGCGGGCCGTCCCAGAAACCGGTCGTGGAGGCGGCGCCACCGGCGGCCTGCGCGACGTTCTCGTACACCTTCAGGTCGGACCACGACGAGTCGTCGTTGAAGCCCTTGACCGAACCGAAGATCAGGCGCGGGTTCAGCTCGTGGATGTAGTCCCAGCCGAGACCCATGCGGTCCAGGGCGCCCGGGGCGAAGTTCTCGACGAGGATGTCCGACTCGCGGATGAGCTTCTCCATGACCTCCTTGCCCTCGGGGGTCTTGGTGTTGATCGCCAGCGAACGCTTGTTGCTGTTCAGCATGGTGAAGTAGAGCGCGTCGAGTTCGGGGATGTCGCGCAGCTGACCGCGGGTCACGTCGCCGCCCTGGGGGCGCTCGACCTTGATGACGTCAGCTCCGAACCAGGCGAGCATCTGTGTACACGCGGGCCCGGCCTGGACTCCGGTGAAGTCGATCACCTTGATTCCGGCGAGCGGCTTTTCACTCATGTTTCGCTTCCTTCTGTGTCATGAACTCGTGCGGTGGGCAGTGCGGTGCGGTGGCTTACTTCTTCGCCGGCGTGATGTTGCCGACGGTGATGCCCTTGGGGTTGAGGTGCGCGATGTGGCCGCTCTCGGTACCGGCCGAGGGGTCGATCTCGCAGTCGATGAGCGCCGGGCCGCCCGAGGCGAGCGCCTCGTTGAGCGCGGCGGTGACCTCGGCGGGCGTGGTCGCGCGGTAGCCCTTGCCGCCGAACGCCTCGATCATCTTGTCGTGGCGCGCCGCGAGCATCAGCGTCGTCGGCGACGGGTCGGTCTCCAGCGGGTTGACGTCGTCACCGCGGTAGACACCACCGTTGTTCATGATGACGGTGATGACCGGGAGGTTGTAGCGGCAGATGGTCTCCAGCTCCATCCCGCTGAAGCCGAAGGCGCTGTCGCCCTCCACCGCGATGACCGGCTTGCCGCTCTCGACGGCCGCGGCGATCGCGTACCCCATGCCGATGCCCATGACGCCCCAGGTACCGCTGTCGAGGCGGTGGCGCGGCACGTGCATGTCGATGACGTTGCGCGCGATGTCCAGCGCGTTGGCACCCTCGTTGACGAGGTACGCCTCCGGGTTGGCGTGCAGGACGTCCCGTACGGCCTTGAGGGCGCCCATGAACTGCATCGGCGACGGGTCGGCCTTGAGGCGCTCCGCCATCTTCGCCACGTTCGTCGCCGAACGGGCCGCCAGCTCCTCGCGCCAGGCGGCGGGGGCCGCGATCTGGCCGGGCTTGGTGCGCTCGGCGATCGCCTCCAGGACGGAACCGATGTCACCGACCAGCGGGGCGGCGATGGGCTGGTTGCTGTCCAGCTCCTTGGCCTCGATGTCGATCTGGATGAACTTCGCGTCCGGGTTCCAGGACGGCGCCTCACCGTGGTTCAGCAGCCAGTTCAGGCGCGCTCCGACGAGCACCACGACGTCGGCCTTCTTGAGCGCCAGCGAACGGGCGGTCGCGGCCGACTGGACGTGGTTGTCGGGCAGCAGGCCCTTGGCCATCGACATCGGTACGTACGGGATGCCCGTCGACTCGACGAAGTCGCGTACCTGGTCGTCGGCCTGCGCGTACGCCGCGCCCTTGCCGAGGAGGATCAGGGGGCGCTGGGCGCCCGCGAGCAGCTCGATCGCGCGGTCCACGGCCTCGGGCGCGGGCAGCTGGCGCGGCGCGGGGTCGACGAGACGGCTCAGCGTCTTGTCACCCGTCTCCTTGTCCATGATGGACCCGAGCACCGCGGCGGGAATGTCGAGATAAACACCGCCGGGGCGCCCGGAGATCGCGGTGCGCAGGGCGCGGGCGATGCCGCGGCCGATGTCCTCCACGCGGCTCACGCGGTACGCGGCCTTGACGAACGGTTGCGCGGCGGCCAGCTGGTCCATCTCCTCGTAGTCGCCCTGCTTGAGGTCGACGAGGTGGCGCTCGCTGGAACCCGATATCTGCACCATCGGGAAACAGTTGGTCGTGGCGTTCGCCAGCGCGACGAGCCCGTTGAGGAAGCCCGGCGCGGACACCGTGAGGGCCACACCGGGCTTCTTCGTGAGGTAGCCGGCCGCGGCCGCCGCGTGTCCGGCGTTGCTTTCGTGACGGAAGCCGATGTAGCGGATGCCGCGCGCCTGCGCGAGCCGGGCCAGGTCGGTGATCGGGATGCCGACGACCCCGTAGATCGTGTCGATGTCGTTCAGCTTGAGCGCGTCGACGACCAGGTGGTACCCGTCGGTGAGCTCGTCCCGAGCGTCGGCGGTCGCCGCTGTCTCCGGTGCGGAAGGGGCGGTCATGGTCCGGGGTCCTCCTTGGGCAGGCATGCCTGTTCGGCTTCTCTTTCACACCATCGGCAGCGGGCGGCGTCCCGTCCAAGACCTATCGGCGACCAGCCGATAAACAACATTTATCGACTGCCGTGCCAGGGGGCGCACTTCACCCTCCGCCTGGTTTGATAGACACGCGCTATCGGCTGTTCGCCATCGCGTATTGGACGGGCACCCCGCGCCCGCGCAGGCTCGCTCCTGACGTCTTCAAACAGGCCTGGTGCGAGGAGGAGGTGGTCATGGCGGTTCCGACCGCAGCATCCGTGCGCGACGAGAACCGGTATCGGCCCCCAACGATCACAGGACTCATCGATCTCCTCGACCGGCAGGTACGGGACCGTCCGCGGGCCCGGGCGCTGGTCGTCACCGCGGACCGCGTGCCGCTGTCGTACGGCGTCCTCGCGAGCCTCGCCGACGACGTGGCCGGACGCCTGGCCGCCACCGGGCTGCGCCCGGGGGACGCCGTCGCCGTCGTCTGCGCCAACACCGCCGAGTTCGTCGTCGCGCTGCTCGGCGCCGCGCGGGCCGGACTGGTGGCGGCCCCCGTCGACCCGGCCCTGCCCCGGCCCCACCTGTCCGCGCGGCTCGACGCGCTGGGCGCGCGGGCCGTCCTCGTGGGGCCGGCCGCCGCCGACGCCGTACCGCTCGCCCCGGTCGGTGTCCCGGCCTGGACCCTGCGCGTCGACGTCTCCCGTGCCGGGACGGCGACCGCGGGCCTCGACACAGGCGCGGGAGTGGTACGCCGGGTACGGGGCGCGGCCCGGGAGCTCACGGACCACGACAGCGTCGTCCTGTTCACCGCCGGCACGACCGACCAGGCCAAGATGGTCCCGCTGACGCACACCAACGTGGCCGCGTCCGTGCGGGACATCTGCGCCACCTACGAGCTGGGTCCCGAGGACGCGACCGTCGCGGTCATGCCGTTCTTCCACGGACACGGCCTGTTCGCGGGCCTCCTGGCCACGCTGGCCAGCGGCGGGTGCGTCCTGCTGCCCGAGCGCGGCGGCTTCTCCGCGCCGACCTTCTGGGACGACGTACGGGCCGTGTCCGCCTCGTGGTTCACCGCGGCGCCCACCGTCCACGAGATCCTCCTGGAGCGGTCGGCGACCGAGTACCCGGGGCCGCGGCTCGCGCCGCTCAAGTTCGTCCGCAGTTGCAGCGCGCCGCTCAACACCGCCACCCAGCGGGCGCTGGAGCGCACGCTCGGCGCGCCGCTGCTGTCCGCGTACGGCATGACCGAGTCCACGCACCAGGCGACCAGCGAACCGCTGCCGCAGCAGGGCTTCCTCAAGCACGGCTCCGTCGGCCGGTCGACCGGGGTGGACCTGCGGGTCCTCGACCCGGACGGGCGTCCCTGCCCCGTCGGCACCACGGGCGAGGTGTGGGTGCACGGCCCGACCGTCGCCCGCGGCTACCTGGGCGACCCGGCCGAGACGGCGCGCTCCTTCACCGACGGCTGGTTCCGCACCGGGGACCTGGGCTCCCTGGACGAGGACGGGTACCTGTTCCTGACCGGGCACATCAAGAACCTCATCGTCCGCGGGGGTACGACGATCTCCCCCGAGCACGTCGAGGACATCCTCGCGGGGTGCCCCGGCGTCACCGAGGCGGCCGTCTTCGCCCTGCCCGACGAGGGGGACGGGCCGCGGATGGGCGCCGTGGTGGTCGTCAGCGACGGGGAGTCCACCGGGCCCGAGATCCTCCAGTACTGCCGCAACCGGCTGCCCGCCGCCGAGGTGCCCGACCGGCTGGACGTCGTCGGCTCGCTGCCGCACACGGCCAAGGGCGGCCTGGACCGGCCGGCGGTGGAGCGCCTGTACGGGCACTGAGCGGCCGTACAGGCCGACCCGGGGCGGTACGGTCCGCTTCGGGGCCGTACGGTCCGCGTCGGCCGGAAAGGCCTACCGCATCCGGTGGTCGCCCGGCATCGACTGGTCGAAGAAGTCGTCCAGCGACAGTTCCGTGGCCGCGTTCACGAACGCCCGCGCCGCGATCGAGCCCGGCGTCGCCGCGTGGATCGCCACCGAGATCTGCGCCCGCGCGTCCGGCTCCACCAGCCGGACGGCGCGCGGCCTGCCGATCACCGGCATCGCGCGGAGCCAGGTGTGCGGCACGATGCTCGCCCACTCGCCGACGCCCACGTGCGCGTACAGGGACGCGACCGAGTCCGTCTCCACCTGCGGGGTCACCACGACCCCGTTCTCCGCGAACACCCGGTCGATCAGCTGGCGGATGCGCATGTCGGGCGTCAGCAGGGCCAGCGGCAGCTGCGCCGCGTCCGCCCACGCCATGGTGTCGCTCTGGGGCATCAACTGGTCGCCGGACGCGAGCAGGACGTACCGCTCCTGGTACAGCGGCACCACCTGGAGGCTCTCCCGGTCGTCCGGCGCGAAGTGCGCGATCGCCGCGTCGAGCTCGAACTCGCGGAGCTGGCGGTGCAGCTCCTTGGCCGACTGCCGGGACTGCACCTGCACCTTGGCCAGCGGGTGCGCCCCGCAGAACGCCGCCACGGGGAGCGCCAGGGTCGTCGACGCGGTCGGTTCCGTGCCCAGCCGCAGCGTCCCGGTGATGCCGGACTGGACGGCCGCCACCTCGGCCTTGAACGCGTCCTGCTCGGCGAGGATCCGCTTGGCCCAGACGACGAGCCGCTCGCCCTCCGGGGTGAGGCCCTCGTAGTTGTGCCCCCGGTTGATGAGGGTGACGTTCAGTTCCCGTTCCAGCTTGGCGATCGCCGCGGAGAGGGCGGGCTGCGAGACGTAGCAGGATTCCGCGGCCCGCGCGAAGTGCTTCTCCCGGGCGACCGCCACGAAATACTCCAGCTGACGGAACAGCATCAGCGACTCCTCCCTGCCTGGGCACCGCGCCGGCCCGCGCCACGGGCCGGACCCCGGACCCGGGTCGGTCCGGCGGCACCACCGGCGCGCTGACCAGCGGTCACGAACTCTACCCGGCCCCGCACGCACGTCACCCTTCCGTGCTCCGCCGGGCAGAGTCCGTGACCGGATCTCAGCGCTGCGGTACGGGGAAGGCCACCGGCCCGCGCCGCCCGGCCCGGTTCACCGCGCGGACCCCGAAGAAGACGTTGTCCTTGGACAGGTCCACGGTGTGGCTCGTGGCCGTGCCCGCCTCGATCACCGCGGTCCACTCCGGCGCGGTCGTCTCGCGCCACACCACCTCGTACCCCGCGAGGTCGGGCTCGGTGCCCGCGTCCCAGACCAGCTGGGTGTCGTTGGTGAGCGCGCTCGTGACGATCTTCACCCCGCGCGGCGCGGCGGGGGCCTGGGCCAGGGACCACAGGACCGCGCCGTTGACCCGGGCGACGCGGGCGATGTAGCCGAAGTCGCAGAACTCGGGCAGGTCGCCGTACTGCTTGCCGTCGACGACCCGCACGTCCTGGTGCTGGTGCGCGAAGTCCTCCGCCGGCTCGGTGAAGCGCCCCGCCGCGTACCCGCGCTCCAGGAACGGGATGTGGTCGCCGCCCCGCAGGTAGCGGTCGCGGCGGTAGACCACCCGGACGTTCATCCCCGTCGCGTCGTTGTCCGCGACGTCGCGGACGAACCGGGCGAGCTGGCGGCTGGGCGAGTCGTTCTCGCCGCCGACCGAGCGGCGGGTGTCCGCCTGCTGCGGCGTCTCGGACGTCGGCACGCCCTCCGCGAAGAGCCGCACGGTGTACGGCTCACGGGTGCCGTCGTCCGCCCGCGAGCTGCCGACGATGTCGTTGGTGAACATGGCCTGGACGTTCGTCCCCGCCGCCTTGAAGCTTTCCGCCAGGTACGCCGACCCGTACAGGCCCTGCTCCTCGCCCGCGACGGCCGCGAAGACGAGCGTCGTGGCGGGCCGGCGCCGCGCCATCACGCGCGCCAGCTCCATGACGACCGCGACCCCGGAGGCGTCGTCGTCGGCGCCCGGCGCGTCACCGGTGGCGTCCATGACGTCGGTGGCGCGGGAGTCGTAGTGCCCGGAGACGACGTGGACCCGGCCCGGGTCGACCGCGCCGCGCAGGGTCGCGACGACGTTGGTGATGCGGGTGGCCACCGGGATCCGGGAGGCCGGCTGCTGTATGTACGACTGGAGCTCGACGGTCATCCGGCCGCCCGAGGCCGCGGCGTACCGCTTCAGCTCGGCGAGGATCCAGTCGCGGGCGGCGCCGATGCCGCGCTCGGGGTCGTCCTGGGTGGACAGGGTGTGCCGGGTCCCGAAGGCGGCGAGGCGGCGCACGGTCGCCTCGATCCGGTCGCGGTCGACCTCCTTGAGCAGCTCCCGCAGCTCCCGGTCGGGATGCTGGGCGGTCGCGGCGGGTCTGTCGCCCGTCTCCCGCCCACCGGACCCGGCGGCGGCCGCCGCCGGTGCCGAGGTGACGACGGCGGCTCCGGCCGCGACGGCGGCGGCGGACGACAGTACGGTCCTGCGGGGCGTCCCTGTGGGGTGCTGGGGCATGGCGGGTCCCTTCCACGGATGCGTGTGCGGGTCTGCCGGTGCGCGAGTGGCGCGGGGCAGGGCGTGGCGCTCCATGGTCATGGACAGGACAACGAACCACAAGGCCGCGACAGGAGCCGCCGGAGCCCCCGCACACCCGTCCCGCCGCGCGCCGGTTCCGCGCGCGGCGGGACCCGCGTGTCAGACCTTCGTCACCCCCGGGCGCCCCGCCTCGACCCGCAGCCGGGCCAGCGCCACCGACGGCGACTGCGGCCGCAGGACCGTACCGACGGTCCGTACCTGCGCGTCGATCCCCCGCGTACCGATGTCGAAGAGGTGGTAGCCGCGGTGGCAGTCGATGAACTTCCAGTGCGGGTTGTCGGCGCGCAGCGGATCCCACTGCGCGTCGAACGCCGCCACGCTCTGGTCACCGTTGGAGCTGATGGACGTCCCCACGAACTCGGCGCCGACGACGGCCGACTTCGGGTCGGCGTAGTCCCGCTTCAGGTCGCTGATCATCGTCAGGTGGCGGTCACCGCTCAGCACCACCGGGTTCGAGACGTTCCGGAAGCGGGCCAACAGGTCGTTGCGCTCGACCTGGTAGCCGTCCCAGGCGTCGTAGTACCACTCCTTGCCGGGACCCGCGAGGATGTCGGTCTCCGCCATCATGATCTGCGAGGCGAGCACGTTCCACCGGGCCCCCGACGTGCTGAGACCGGACCGCAGCCACCGCTTCTGGTTCGCGCCCAGCATGGTCAGCGACGGGTCGAGGGCGGCCTCCTTCGTGGCGGCCTGGTCGCTGCGGAACTGCCGGGTGTCCAGCACGTTGAGCCGGACCAGCCGGCCGAAGTCGAAGCGCCGGTACATCTGGATGTGCGGGCCGTTCGGCACGGCCGACGCCCTGACCGGCATGTGCTCGTAGAACGCCTGGTAGGCGGCGGTCAGCCGGGCCACGAACGCGTCGTGCGGCTGCTTGCCCGGGTCCTGCGGCACCTCCCCGGCGAAGTCGTTGTCGACCTCGTGGTCGTCGAAGGTCACGATCCACGGGGCCGCCGCGTGCATCGCCAGCAGGTCGGGGTCCGTCTTGTACTGCGCGTACCGGTTGCGGTAACCGACCAGGTCCACCGGCTCCCCGGTGCCCTCGTGGCGGCGTACGGACGACGCGGCCGGGGCGCTCTCGTAGATGTAGTCGCCGACGAAGAGCACGACGTCGGGGTCCTGCTGCCGCATGTCCGCGTACGGCGTGAAGTAGCCGTTCTGCCAGTTCTGGCACGAGGCCAGCGCGACGCGCAGCTTCGACGGGTTCGCCTCCGCCGTGCGGGTGCGCCCCACGGGCGAGAGCTGCGAGCCGACCCGGAAGCGGTACCAGTACTCCCGGCCGGCGCTCAGCCCCGGCACGTCCACGTGGACGCTGTGCCCCAGCGACGGCGAGGCCACGGCGGTGCCCTGCCGGACGACGGTACGGAACCGCTCGTCCAGGGCCACCTGCCAGCGGACCTGCACGGATCTGTCCGGCATCCCACCGCCGTGCAGCGGGTCGGGCGCGAGCCGGGTCCACAGGACGACGGAGGTGCGCAGCGGGTCCCCGGAGGCGACACCGAGCGTGAAGAGGCCGTCCGGGAGCGGCGCCTCGAGCGGGCGCGAGGCGGCGGTGGCGTGGGCGGCGGTGGCGGTCAGCAACTGTCCGGAGGCGACGGCGCCGGCGGTGGCGGCACCGGCCATCAGCAGGCGGCGGCGGGCGAGTTCGGGCATGGGGGTTCCCTTCTCATTGCGGCATAGCCGCGGAGAAGGTGTCAGGTCAACTGACACAGGCACCCAATTTCACCCGGCCGGACCGTGACACAAGAGTGTCCAGTGATGCCGCATCAGCTCAATTCCGACAGAATGAATACCCCAGGAGTACCAATGGATTCACCTGAGTGCCACGGATTTGTACGACGGACGGATCCGCGCCGGCGGTACGGAACCCGCGGACGGCTGTTTCCGGCCACCGTGCCGCACCCGGGGTGCCGATCCGCCCCGTTCGCGCTGCTCTGAGCGAAATCACTCCCGCCGGGGGGCCGCGCTCCCTAGGCTCGGGGGCAGCCGACCCCAGGGAGCCCGTGATGGAGACGCCAGGCACGCCGCCCCCGTACGCCGATGTCGCCCAACTCGCCTGGGCGGTGCTCCTCCTCGAACAGGCGCGCCACCTGTTCAAGGAGGCCGAGACCTCCTGCCGTACGCTCACCGCCCCCGGCACCGCCGTCGAGCACGAGGCCGGGCTCGCCCTCCTCACGGCGGGGGCCTCGGAGGCGGCCGTCACGATGGCCTCCGCCCTCGGCTTCGCCACCGCGGGCCTCGACGCGAAGGCCGGCTGGAAGCTCCGCAGCGCGTGCCACCTCGGCAACCTCCCCGCCGGCATCAGCCGTACGGACCGCCCGCTGGAACCGGCCGTGACCGAGGCACTGCTGCTGGTACGTCAGGTGGCGGAGGTCTTCAACCACGACACGGTCAGGGAGATCGACGAGGCGCTCGCCGCGGGCGCCCCGTCCTGGCCGCCGCCCGAGCGGGACACGTACGGACGCGAGCGCGGCCACCGGATCTGAGGACCCGCCCGGCGCCGAACGCCGGTTCGGCCAGGGGGAATTCGGTGCGCGGCCCGTCGGACACAGACGGTCGCGGACCGCTCGCCGGTTCCGTGGGAACGGTGTGAGATGTGCGCTGTTCTCCACCGCCCGAGGACGGTTGACGGTGTCTCTCCGACGGCACGATCATGCTGGTCAGGCCCCGGATCCGGGCCGGGATCGACCCCCCGGCACCGGACCGGGCCGTGGTTACGGGGGAGCGTCATGACGTGGGCCCGGGCGGGGCTCCCCGCCCGGCCCCGTCCTGCGCGTTCCTATCTCAACGGAACGAACCGGAAAGAGACTCATGCGCAATCGCACCCGAGTGACGGCCCCGGCGGCCGCACTCCTCGGCACCGCCGCACTCGCCCTCACCCCTTCCGCCGCACAGGCGGCCCCCCTCACGGGCCGCCCCGGCGCCGGCACGGACGGCAGGGGCGCCCCCGGCGGGGACAGCCTCGGCGACCCCGTCTACCCCGTCCTCGGCAACACGGGCTACCGCGTCTCCGCCTACCTGCTGGACTTCACCTACGTCGCCGACACCAAGCTGGTCGAGGCACAGGTGACCATCGTCGCCCGCGCCACCCAGGACCTCTCCCGCTTCTCGCTCGACCTGCTCGGCCCCGTCGTGCACGAGGTGCGGGTGGGCGGCCGGCGCGCGGTCTTCGAGCAGCAGGCCGAGAAGCTCGTCGTCACCCCGCCGACCCGCGTGCGCGAGCACGGGGAGCTGGTCGTGCGGGTCGACTACACCGCCGACCCGCGCAAGATCGCGCCGCCGTACAACGGCTGGGTCCCCACCCCGGACGGCTTCGCCGTCGCCGGACAGCCGGACCTGGCGCGGACCGTCTTCCCCTGCAACGACCACCCCTCGGACAAGGCGCACTTCACCTTCCGTATCACCGCGCCGGCCGGACTGACCGCCGTCGCGAGCGGGTCCCTCGTCTCCACCCGGACGAACGCCGACGGCACCACCACGGCCGTCTACCACTCGCGCGACCCGATCGCCACGGAGATCATCCAGGTCACCGTCGGCGACTACCGGATCGTCGAGCGCCCGGGACCCAGCGGGATGCGCCTGCGCGACGTCGTACCGACCGCGCGGGCCGAGGCCCTGGAGCCGGCCCTCGCCCTGACGCCCGGTCAACTCACCTGGCTGGAGCAGCGGCTGGGCCGCTTCCCGTTCGAGGCGTACGGCATCCTGCCCGCCAACACGGACGCGCCCGACGCCTTCGACTTCACCGGCCTGGAGACCCAGACCCTCACGATCTACAAGCCGAACTACCTCCTCCAGAAGGAGAGCGCGATCGGCTCGCACATGATGCACGAGCTGGTCCACACCTGGTTCGGCAACCTGGTCTCCCCGGCCACCTGGGCCGACCTGTGGCTCAACGAGGGCCACGCGGACTACTACGGCCTGCTCTACCGCTACGAGCGCGGCTGGCCGGACTCCATCGGCCTCACGTCCATGGAGGCCCGGATGAAGGACGTCTACTCCCGGGGCGACCAGTGGCGCAAGGACTCCGGTCCCGTCGCCGCCCCGACGGCCGCGAACCTCTTCGACAACCAGCGCTACACCGGCGGGGTGCTGGTCCTGTACGCGCTGTGGTCGCTGGTCGGCGAGGACGTCTTCTCCCGTATCGAGCGCACCTTCCTCGACCGGTACCGCAACTCCAGCGCCTCCACGAAGGACTACATCGCGGTCGCCACCGAGGTCTCGGGCCAGGACCTGACCGGGTTCCTCACGGAGTGGCTGTACGGCACGACCACCCCGCGCATGCCCGGTCACCCCGACTGGACGGTCACGCCTCCCAAGCTGTCCGCGGCCCGCCGCGAAGACCGGCCGACGCCGAAGGACCACGCGAGCGCGACCCTGTGACGTCGTAGGGCGTCTCCGTGAGACGGCGGGCGGCCACCGATTCCAGCACCGGCCGCCAGTCCTCCATCACCCCCGCGTCCAGGCCGACGGCCTTTCCCTCGTCGTCGGCCTGGCGCAGCGCCACGGCGTCCTCGGCCAGCGGGTCCCGCGCGAAGGCGGCCGCCTCCGCGGGGCTCATCGGGCCGCCCTGGAGCCGGAGCGTGGCCGCGCTGTGCGCCGACAGCAGCCGCCCCGGCTCGACCGCGGCCAGGTAGCGCTTGGCGGGGACATGCAGCTGTACGAGCCGGGCGACCCGCACGCCCAGCAGCGGGCGCACCGCGTCCGCCGCGAGATCCGCGTGCCCCGCGTCGTCGCCGGGCAGCAGCAGCCGGCCCAGGTCGTGGACCAGGCCGGCGATCTGGAGCTCCTTGTCGGCCGGACGCCGCCGGCGCAGCAGCGCGGCCGTCTGCAAGGCGTGGTCGTGGAGGTCGACGGGGTCACCGGAGCGGTCCGGGGTGTCCCAGGCGCCCCGGCTCGCGTGGAGGAGATCCATCAGTTCGTCGACCGAGTTCGCAGCCATGGGTGGCCCTTTCCCGTCTGTTCCCGTCCTGGAATGCCTGCCGTCGCCCTGCCGAGCAGATCACGGAACGGTGAACGGATCGACGCGCGGCCTCCTGAACAGCCGACGAACAAAAACCGACCGTATTTTGTTCGCCATTTCCCCTGTTGTGCGTGCCCGCCTTACGGCACGCTGGACGCATGAACGCTGCCAGACATGCCGGCGAACGCCTGATGACCTGGCCGGGTCTCAGCCGGGGCCGGGCCTACTGCGGCTCGGACCTGTGCGTGCGCACCGAGTCCCAGGAGATCGTGCACTTCCACGGCGAGAACGAGGCCGACGTGCACCTCACCAACCCCATGATCGCCAAGCTGCGCCCCGCGCTCAAGCGGTCCACCGCGCTGCGACTGCGGGCCGGCTCCGGCTGGGTCACGGTCCGGCTCGACACCGGCGCGGACATCGACCTGCTCGCCACTCTGGTCAGCGCGGCCCTCCAGGCCGTCGCGGGGCTGCCCGAGGAGGGCGGCACGGGGGTCGTGACGGACCCGTGCACCCGCCACAACCGCGCGTACTCCCGCTGACGCGCTCCCACCCCCTTCCCCCCTCCTCCCTCCCTCCTCCCTCCTTCCGGATGCGGGATCGCCGACCAACGGGGATGGTGAGGTGTGAGCACGTTCCGAGTGAGGAGCAAGCAATGTCGATGATGGACAAGCTGAAGAACCTCATGAAGGGCCACGACGACGCGAGCCGTCAGGGCGTGGACAAGGCAGGCGACGCGTTCGACTCCAAGACGGACAACAAGTACAGCGGCCAGACCGACAGTGCCCAGAAGCGCATGAACGACCAGATGGGCACCCAGGACCCCCCGCAGGACGACCGCCCCCAGCCCTGACCACGCACAACGCCTCGGCCACCCGCCCCGAACGGCGAGGTGGCCGAGGCATCGTTCGGGGGTGGGTCAGGCTCGGGCGAACCAGCGGGTGATCTCCGTTTCCGTGATCTCCTCGCCCAACTCGTCCGGCAGCGCGTCCAGTTCGAGTTGGGCTACCTGGGCGTAGTGCTTTGCCACGCCGGGGGCGAGGATCTTGTCGGGGAGGGGGGCCGAGCGGAAGGCGTCGAGCGCGGCGCCCAGGGTGGTGTGGACCGGGGGTGCGGTGTGGTCCGCGTACGCGTTGCCCGGGACCGGTTCCGGCGGGGTGAGGGCGTTCTCGATGCCGTGCTCGATCGCGGCCAGGGCGGCCGTCAGCGCCAGGTAGGGATTCGCGTCCGCGCCCGGCAGCCGTACCTCCAGGTGCGGCGTGGACCGCCCCACCACCCGTACCGCGCAGGTCCGGTTGTCGTACCCCCAGGTGAAGCTGGTGGGCGCGCCGGTGTCCGGCTGGTAGCGGCGGTACGAGTTCGCGTTGGGCGCCCACAGCGGGGTGAGGTCGGGCAGGACCGCGAGCAGCCCGGCGACCGCCTGGCGGCCCACGGACGACAGGCCCCCCTCGGCGGCGACGAACACCGGCTCGCCGTCGCGCCACAGGGAGACGTGCAGGTGCAGTCCGCTCGCCGTGCCGGGCTGCGGGGTGGGCATGAACGTGGGGGCCAGTCCCGTGCGGTCGCCGGTGTGGCGGGCGATCCGCTTGAGGAGCACGTGCCCGTCGCAGGCCTCCACCGCGTCACCGTACGGGAAGGTGATCTCCACCTGCCCCGGCGCGGCCTCGGACTTGGCCGCCTCGATGGGCCGCCCCGCGTACTCCAGGTGATCCTGCAGGAGCCGCAGGTAGCGGCGGGTCCGCGGGTCGAGCTCCAGGGCGAAGTCGCGGTTCTTCCCCGACACCGGGCGCAGCGAGCGGTGAAGGGTGTCCTCCAGCCGCTGGTGGGTGCCGCGGTAGAGGGCGAACTCCGCCTCGACGCCCACCTTCACCTGGAGGCCCCGCTCGGCGAGCACGTCGAGCTGGCGGCGCAGGATCCGGCGCGGCGACACCTCCACGGGACGGTCGTCGAGGAAGGCGTCGGCCTGGACGACCACCGTCGTCGGGTCCCAGGGCGCGGTCCGGATCGTCGTGAGGTCGGGCCGGAGCTGGAAGTCGCCGATGCCGGTGTCCCAGGAGACCAGTTCGAAGTCGGACGGGGGCAGCATGTCGACGTCCGTGGCCAGGACGTAGGCGCAGACGTCCGCGCCGTTCCCGGCCACCCGGTCCAGGAAGTACCGGGCGTGGTAGCGCTTGCCCTGCTGCCGGCCCTGGATGTCGGCGAGCGCCAACTCCACGGTCCTGACGCGCCCTTCGTCGACCTCGGTCCGCAACTGGTCGAGGGTGAGGAGCCCGACGGCCCGCGCGGGCCGGGCCTGGTCGGCGGTCATCAGATGTACTCCTCGACGTGGACCCGGTCCTGGGCGGCCGGGGTGGGGGTGGGCGGGTTGTAGGCGCGGCGCGCGAACGGCCACCGCAGCTCGGCGAGCAGCAGGACGACGACGAGGGCGACCGGCGCGTAGTTGAACGTCTCGACGGTGACGGGGTTGCGCTGCGGCAGGCAGAACAGCACGGTCACGAAGGCGACCCAGATCACCGCGACCCACCCCACGAGCCTGCTCCAACGCCCCAGGTGCCAGGGGCCCTTGCGGAACTTCTTGCCGTGGCGCAGGCGCAGGAAGATCGGGATGGCGTACGCGGGCGTCATCCCGATGATGTTGATCGCGGAGACGGCGGTGAACGCGGTGGGGGAGTACAGGCTCGGCAGGGTGATCAGGCACGCGGCGGCGACCACCAGCCACACGGCCAGGTGCGGGGTCTGGTTGCGGCTCAGCCGCCGCCACAGGCCCGAGCCGGGCAGCGCCCCGTCGCGGGAGAACGCGAACACCATGCGGCTGCCCGCCGCGACCTCGGCGTTGCCGCCGCACAGCAGCACCACGATGACCACACCGAGCAACAGGGTCGCCCCGTCCGTGCCCACCGCGTCGACGAAGATCTGCGCCGGGGGTACGGGGGAGGCGGCGGTGGCCGCGTAGTCCTGGATCGCGGAAGCCATGGAGGCCAGCAGGACGAAGCCCACCGCCCACGAGACCCAGATCGAGCGCACGATGCCGCGCGGCGCGGACACCGCCGCGCGGCTCGTCTCCTCCGACATGTGGGCCGAGGCGTCGTAGCCCACCAGCGTGCCCTGGGCGATCGCGAGGCCGATGCCGGTGACGTACAGCGGGTTCGCCCAGCCGGTGCCGTTGCTGAACTCACCGAGCACGAACGACGCGGGCTGGTGGCTGTCCGGGGCGATCCACAGCACGCCGAGGATGACCGCCACACCGGCGAGGTGCCACCACACACTGATCGAGTTCAGCACACTGACCAGCCGGACCCCGGCCAGGTTCAGGATGGCGTGGAACAGCAGGATGACGAGGAAGATGACCATGGTCTCCTCCGCTGTCACCGCGATGCCCCACTGGAGGTCCAGGACGGCGCCGGTGAACAGGGCGGCGCCGTAGTCGATCACGGCGATGCCGCCGATCAGGCCCAGCAGGTTCAGCCACCCGGTGTAGAACCCCCAGCGCCGGCCGCCGAGTTGGTCGGCCATGTAGAACATCGCGCCCGAGGTGGGGTACGCGCTCGTCACCTCGGCGAGCGCCATCCCGACGAAGAGCACGAAGAAGCCCACCGCCGCCCAGCCCCACAGCATGACCGCGGGACCGCCCGCGATCAGGCCGGGCCCGTACAGCGCCATGCAGCCGCCCAGCACCGAGATGACACTGAAGCTCACCGCGAAGTTGCCGAAACCGCCCATCCGCCGGGCCAGCACCGGTTCGTAACCGAGGTCGGCCAACTGCTTGTTGTCGTCGGAGACCTGTTCGGCTCCGGGGACGGGTTGTGGTCGGGTCGCACCAAACACTGAGGTCCTCCTCATGGGACACACGCATCGGGGGATGGGGCGGAACGGGATCGTCACGGGAGACGGTTCGGGGATCGGTCAGGGAGCCGGTTCGGGACACGGCCCGGAAGGCGCGTCGGACGACGGCCCGGACGGGTGAGGGCTCAGGGGGAGCCGTTCGACAGGGCCGCGTCGTACGCGTCGAGGAACAGACGCTCCCACCGGGCACCCTCGGCGACGAGGTACAGCCACGGACGCGGGGAGGCGTGCGGGCCCAGCGCCCGGAACACCTCCGCGGCGGGCCCGTACTGCTGGCTCGACCACAGGGCGTGCGCGAGGTAGTTCATGTCCTGTGTCAGACGCCGCGACGCCGTGACGGCGAACCAGCCCTCGTACGCCACCCGCGCCCGCGCCATCGCCCGGTCGGTCACCCAGTAGAGGCTGGCGTCCAGCGACTCGCGCCCGGTGTGGGTCGCCCGCCACCGCTCCACGGCCACGTACAGCGGCAGCGCCAGCAGGGCCGAGCCGGCGGGCGCCCCGTCCGCCACCCACCGCGCGAAGTAGTCCTGGTGCGCGACCGAGCCGCCCTTGCGGACGAGGAAGTAGCGGGCCATCCGGTGGTACGCCTCACGGTTGCCCGGGTCCCGCCGGTCGACCTCCTCCAGCAGCCCCCACGGTCCGGGGAACAGCTGCGGGTCGGGGGCGTGGCGCCGGTGCTCCGGATCCACCTGGTCCGGGTCCAGGTCCGCGAGGGCCAGCCGGCAGACGAACGGCACCGGGTCGTACGGCGCCACCTCCGCGGCGGCCGCGCAGGCGGCGCTCGCGGTCCACCACAGGCTCTGGAGGTGCTGGAGGTCGCCGATACGGTTCGCCCGCAGCGCGCGTTCCACGGCGACGCGGGCGCGCATCACCGACGCCGGCCGGCTGTCCGGCACCTCCCGCTGCCACGTCTGCACCACGGTGGTGCCCGCCGCCGCGGCACCCAGCACCTGCGTACGGAACGTCCACCGCGCCCAGTCGGGGTCGGTCGCGGTGCGCAGGAGCAGGTCCTGCATGGACATCCAGTAGCCCGAGGCCACGTCCTGGAGCACCGCGCGTAACTCGTGGTCGTCCCCGGCCGGACCGGTGGACAGCCGGAACCCGCGCCCGGGCCTGTCGCCCGTCCCCATGGCGTTCACCGACACCGGCCCCCGACTCCGCCGGGCGCGGAGGACCGGGGTAACGGCAGCACAGGAGACATCGCCATTCCTTCTAGCAGGGGGGTCCGCACAGGACGCCGTCCATCACCGAGGGTTCTCGCTCAGTGGCCCTGCGTCCCGGCGCACCAGCATGGCACTAGGTCTTTCGTAAAGAAAGCTCGACCGGAACTTTGCTTGCCTCAATTGCGCGTCCTGGCGCGCCGATTGACCGTTTCCGACCGCCCGACTCCGCCCAGCGGAATCCGCCTTCCACGGGAGGCCTGCCGAGGGGTCAGGCGAGGGGTCGGGTGAGGGGGCAGGCGAGGGTGTCAGGCGAGGAGGCGCAGGGCGACCTCCGCCAGGCCCACCCGGACCGTCTGGCCCCATGTCAGGTCCAGCGCGTCGCCCTCCATCCCGTCGCCGAAGGCGACCAGACGCTCCGACTCCACCGTCAGGCGCAGCCGGTGCGTCCCGGTCAGCACACCCGTCAGACGGGACGTGCCGGTCGTGGGGGACGGCCAGGCCTCCCGTACGGCCCAGACCAGGACGGGATCGGTCGGCGACGGCATCGGGAGGGACGCGCCCGCGCCCAGGGAGCGCAGCCAGCCCGTCGCGCCAGTGCCCGTACCGATCAGCACGCCCGAGGACGCCTGGGCCTCGGCGGGACCCGTCCCGTCGTCCGGGCCCAGCCGGTAGCGCGCCGTCCGGTGGTCGGGCCGACCGAGGTAGATCTCGTTCAGCGCGAGCAGCCGCTGTGTGTCGTCGGCGACCGCCTCCACCATCGTCAGCTCGTCGACCCGGACGGCCCGCCCCGGCCCGGCCGCCCGGAGCAACGCCTCCGCGTCGCCCGGGCGGTGGCGTACGAGCACCCCGAGCCCCCGCCCCGGATCCGTGTCGATCCCCACCACCACCTGCCCCGCCAGGTACTTCGCGGTGTTGGCGACCAGCCCGTCCGCGCCCACCACGACCACCACGTCCTCGGGGCCGAACAGGAACCGGTCGAGGTCCGCGCGCTCCACCCGCGCCTGGCGCCACGACAACGGCACCGCGGCGGCCACCTCGGTCAGCGCGCGCAGCGCCCGGTGGTGCCGCGCGGCCACCTCGTCCAGCGACCGGCCGCGCGAGGAGAGGTAGAACGCGGCCTGGCCGTGCGTGCCGTGCCGGGCGAGCAACTCCTCGTACTCACTGGTGCGGTGGACCAGCACCGCGCGCGGCGCCAGGCTCACGCGGAGCCGTCCCCGGGACGTCCCAGCTTCGCGAGCAGGCCGGTGAGAACGTCGGGGGAGAGGGTCAGGCTGTCGACGCGCGGCAGGTTCTCCGCGAGGCGCGTCGCGGCCAGCGCGTGCAGCGTCGCCGCGTCCACCTCGCCGTGCACCCGCAGCCAGGCGGACTGGGCCGCCGCCCGCGCCTCACCGGTCTGCCGGGCCGCCTCGGCCTGCGCGGTGGCCAGTTTCACGATCCGGCGCGCCTCGGCCTCGGCGCGTACGGCGTCGGCCGCCGCGCTCTCCTCGGCCTCGCGGCGGGCGTTGGTGCCGTGCTGCTCGACCAACCGCTCCTCGCGCCGGGCCAGTTCGATCCTGCTGGCGAGTTCGTTCTCGGCGATGGTCCGCTCGCGCTCGACGGCCACGGCCCGCCGCTCGTAGGTGGCCCGGTCCGCCTCCTGCTGGATCAACTCCCGGGCGGGCGTGCGCAGGGCGCGCTCCACCTCCGCCTCGGGGCGGATGGCGACCACCCGCGCGGCCACCACCTCGATGCCGGTCGCCGGCAGCCGGGGCTCGGCCGCGAGGCCGTCGGAGATCCGCTGCCGTACGGACGCGACCCCGTCGGCCAGCGCCGCCGCCAGCGGGGTACGGGCCAGCACGTCGAGCGCGTGCTGCTGGGCCGTCTCGGTGAGCAGGGTGGCGATCTGCTCCAGCGGGGCGCTCCGCCAGGCCCCGGTGTCCGGGTCGACGGAGAAGTCGATCCGGCCGGCGGCCGTGCCGGGGTCGCTGATCCGGTAGGTGACCGTCGCCTGCACGGTGACGTCCTGGAAGTCGGCCGTACGGGCGTGGAAGGCCATGGCCAACTCGCGGTCGTCGACGGGCACTTCGGAGAGGGCCGCGCTCAGCGCCCGGAACCAGAAGCTGAGCCCCGTGCCGTCGTGGGCGAGCTGTCCGCGCCGGTGGTGGCGTACGTACGCGGTGGGCGCGGAGCGCAGGTGGCGCCAGCCGAGGCGCCGGGTGATGTCGGCCATGGAGGCCCCCCTTGTTGTCGTCATGGCGACGATATCGAAGGCGGCTCCTTGTCGTCAAGATGACGATATGAAGGGAAGGGGTGGAGGCGAAGGGGGAGGAGGAAGGGCCTGCGGTCAGGCGATGGACGCCGAGATGATCGCGGCCACCGCGAGGTTGCAGGACGCCGTCACCCACACCGCCGGGTGCGGCTCCGCCTCCACCAGGGTGGCGCCGAGCTTGCCCGGGGTGACGAGGTCCACCACCAGGAAGGCCACGGCCATCATCGCCAGCCCGAGCACCCCGAACGCCGCCGTCGACGCGAGGCCCTTGCCGAAGTCGTCGTACGTCGTCCAGATCGAGGTGAACACGATGCCCCCGATCCCGAGCAGCGCGGAGCTGAGGAGGACCGCCGCGTTGCGGTTGCGCTCCTCCCATATCTGCTTCCCGAGCTTGCCCGGGGTCAGCAGGTCCACCAGGACGATGCCGAGGATCAACAGGACGACACCGAGCGCCCCGTAGGCGCCGGCCCGGCCAAGTCCGTTGAGAATGTCGCTCATTGAGTGCTCGTCTCCGCCGCAGAAGTGGATCGTGGTAAAAGCGACGCAAAATGTATCGCACGGCTGTCCGGATCCTCTGCCCCCGTGGCCCGAACGGGCCGCTCCACAGGCGGGTTGCGTAGGCTGGAACGGTCACCCGGGAGTGGCTCTCCACTCCCGCCGAGCACCAGGGAGTCCGTCGCCATGGCCGACATCGAGATCCGCGACAACCGCGCGCAGGGCCGCCTGGAGGCGTACGAGAACGGCCAGGCCGTCGGCGTCGTCGCCTACTTCACCCTCGACGCCGCCCCCGCCGCGCTGGTCGCCGTGCACACCGTCGTGGAGCAGGGGCACGAGGGCAAGGGCATCGCGGGCGCGCTCGTACGGGAGTTCTACGCGACGGCGGCGCGCGAGGGCGTGCCCGTCGTCGCCCTCTGCCCGTACGCGGCCTCCTGGGCCGAGCGGCACCCCGACGAGGCACCCCCGGCGCCGGCGGACACGGTGGCGGCCGCCGAGGAGCAGCTGAAGGCGAGCCCAAAGGTCTGGTGACCTCCTGGGCCGTACGACCGGCGGTACGACCCCCGAGGCGCGCCCCCGGGACCGGCGTGCCGCCCGCGCCGCCCGCGTCTAGCATCGTGATCATGCTCGCGCTGCTGCACACCTCTCCCGCCCACGTCCCGGTCTTCGACGCCCTGCGCGACTCCGACCACCCGGGCCTCGTCCTGCGGCACGTGGTGGCCGAGGAACTGCTCGGCCGGGCCAGGATCGAAGGGCCCGAGGCCGTGGCGGACGCGGTGGAGGCGGCGCTGGAGGACGTGGTCGCCGAGGGCGCGGCCGCCGTGCTCTGCACCTGCTCGACGCTCGGGGAGGTCGCGGAGAAGGCGGGCCGCGCCCTCGGCGTACCGGTGCTCAGGGTCGACCGGCCGATGGCCGCCGCCGCGGCGGAGGCGGGCCGCGTGGTGGTGGTCGCCACCGTGGAGAGCACGCTGGAGCCGACGCTCACCCTGATCCGCGAGGAGGCGGCGGGCCGGCCCGTCGACCTGCGTACGGTGCTGGTCGACGGCGCCTGGGAGCGGTTCGAGGCCGGTGACCTGGACGGCTACCTGGACGCGGTGGCCGCCTCCGTCGACGCGGTCGTGGCGGCCGACGTGATCGTGCTGGCCCAGGCGTCGATGGCCGGCGCGGCGGACCGGGCCGCGACCACCGTCCCGGTGCTCTCCAGCCCCCGCCCGGGCCTGAACGCGGCCGCGGTGGCCGCCGCCGCCCTCTCCTGACGTACGCGGCCCTGGCCGTCGTCCCGCACCCCACCTCCTGGGGGCCGATCGGGGAAAGATCGCCGACGGGCGCTCGCCGGACGCGTGGACCCGGCGCGCGTGGGCACGCGCACCGGGAGACATTGGGAAGGTACGACCACGCACCACAGGAGGTCAGTCATGACCAGCCCGTTTCCCGATCCGGTACCGCCGTCGCCCGTCCCCACGCCGGGACCGCCGGCGCCGGAACCGGGACCGCTGCCGGGCCCGGGCCCCGCGCCCGTCCCCTCCCCGCCCCCCGCCCCCGCGCCCCCGCCGCGGCCCTCGCCGCCCCCGCGGCCCGATCCGGTACCGAACCCGCCGGGCCCCGACCCCGTACCGGAACCGGACCCCGCACCGGGCCCCCTCACCGACGTGCCGTAGCGCCCGGAGCCGGAACGCCGGCCTCCGAGGCCGTGACGCGGCCCCGGCGCCCGGGCCCGGAACGCCGACCGGCCGACCGCGACGAACGCGGTCGGCCGGTCGGCGTAGCGGCACGGCGTACCGGCCCCCCGGCGGGCCGCACACCGCCGACGGGCCGGGCCGGGAAGGTCAGGCGCCCGAGACCTCCGAGCGGTCGCCGCCCCACAGGGTGTGGAACGACCCCTCCCGGTCCGTACGCCGGTAGGTGTGCGCCCCGAAGAAGTCCCGCTGGCCCTGCGTCAGCGCCGCGGGCAGCCGCTCGGCGCGCAGCGCGTCGTAGTACGACAGCGCCGCGGAGAAGCCCGGCGTCGGGACGCCCTGCACCGCCGCCGTCGCCACCACGGCCCGCCAGTCGTCCTGCGCCGCGCCGATCTCCTCGGCGAACTGCTTGTCCGACAGCAGGCTCGGCAGGTCGTGCCGCGCGTCGAACGCCGCCCGGATCCGGTCCAGGAACGCGGCGCGGATGATGCACCCCGCCCGCCAGATCGCCGCGACGGAACCGAGGTCGACGTCCCAGCCGTACTCGTCGCTGCCCGCCCGGATCTGGTGGAAGCCCTGCGTGTACGACACGATCTTCGACGCGTACAGCGCCTGCTCCACCTGATCCGCGAAGCGCGCCGCCTCCGCCGCGTCCAGCGGGCGCGCGGTCGGCCCCGGCAGCCCGCGCGACGCCTCGCGCAGCGCCGCGTGCCCGGACACGGCACGGGCGAAGACCGCCTCGGCGATCCCCGAGACCGGCACGCCCAGGTCGAGGGCGATCTGCACCGTCCAGCGCCCGGTGCCCTTCTGCTCGGCCTGGTCCACCACGACGTCCACGAACGGCTTGCCGGTCGCCTCATCCGTATGGGCCAGTACCTCGGCGGTGATCTCGATCAGGTACGAGTCGAGCCGGCCGGTGTTCCACGTACGGAACGTCTCGGCGATCTGCGCGGGGGAGTAGCCCGCGACCGACCGCAGCAGGTGGTACGCCTCCGCGATGAGCTGCATGTCGGCGTACTCGATGCCGTTGTGCACCATCTTCACGAAGTGGCCCGCGCCGTCGGGGCCGATGTGCGCGACCGTCCGCGCCCCGTCCGGAGCCTTCGCCGCGATCCTCTCCAGCAGCGGGCCGAGGGACTCGTACGACTTGGGGGAGCCGCCCGGCATGATGCTCGGCCCGTGCAGCGCGCCCTCCTCACCGCCCGAGACGCCCACCCCGACGAAGTGGATGCCGCGCTCGCGCAGCTCCTTCTCGCGGCGGCGGGTGTCGGCGAAGTGGGCGTTGCCGCCGTCGATGATGACGTCACCCTCCTCCAGCAGGGGCGCGAACTCCTGGATCACCGCGTCCGTCGGGTCACCGGCCTTCACCATGATCATCAGGCGGCGGGGGCGCTCCAGGGCCGCGACGAACTCCTCGGCGCTCTCCGCGGGCACGAACGTGCCCTCGTCGCCGAACTCCTCGACCAGCGCCCGGGTCTTGGCGGCCGTTCGGTTGTGCACCGCGACCGTGAGACCGTTGCGCGCGAAGTTGCGGGCCAGGTTGCGGCCCATCACCGCGAGCCCTGTGACGCCGATCTGGGCGGTACCACTCATGGAACGCTCCTGAAGGTAGTGAGCCTGTTACGTCAATCCTCAAGGTGCCCGGAGCCATCCGCATTCCGGGTCCGTCGCATCGTGTCGTGTTCCCGCCGCGTATGCGACGTGATCGACCGATCGTGTCCGAACGGGCAGGGGCCGATGTGAGCGGCTTCTCGTGTAACCGCCCGGGTTGCGGGGAACAGAGATTCCGTTTCGGGCGCCGTTCGGGCACGGACCGGTACCGAATCGGGCGGTGATCTGCGCGACAGCGACCGCTGTCACCCCCGTGACCTGCGACGACGCTCTCGGCCAAGCGGGCATGAACGGGCGCAGTCGGAACAGCGAAGAACCTGGTCGTGACGGGCCCTTTGCTTGTACAAACGACGCATGAGCCCGAACGGGTGCTGAGCCCGAGCCGCAGCGGAACAGGGAAGTGTGTGTCGTGGACACCGACGAACGCCGACGAGAAATCCTGGAGATCGCCCGACGTGACGGTGCCGTCGACGTCAACGCGCTCGCCTCGAAGCTCGCCGTCGCCAAGGAGACCGTCCGGCGCGACCTGCACGCCCTGGAGGAACACGGCCTGGTACGGCGCACCCACGGCGGCGCCTACCCGGTCGAGTCCGCCGGCTTCGAGACCACTCTCGCGGTACGGACCACCCGTCTCGTCCCGCAGAAGTCCCGGATCGCGGCCGCCGCCGCCGATCTCCTCGGCGACGCGGAGACCGTCTTCGTCGACGAGGGCTTCACCCCGCAACTCGTCGCCGAGGCCCTGCCCAGGGACCGGGCGCTGACCGTCGTCACCGCCTCCCTCGCCGTGGCGACC
Organism: Streptomyces liangshanensis; assembly: GCF_011694815.1. Lineage (NCBI taxonomy): Bacteria > Bacillati > Actinomycetota > Actinomycetes > Kitasatosporales > Streptomycetaceae > Streptomyces > Streptomyces liangshanensis. The sequence continues at coordinate 739,031 of NZ_CP050177.1, read as the reverse complement.
GCGCTCGCCGACGCCGAGAAGATCGCGGTGCTGCTCCTCGGCGGCCGGGTCCGCGGGTCCACCATGGCCACGGTGGACCACTGGACCACTCGTATGCTCTCCGAGTTCGTCATCGACCTGGCCTACGTGGGAGCGAACGGCATCTCCCGCGAGTACGGCCTCACCACCCCGGATCCGGCCGTCAGCGAGGTCAAGGCGCAGGCCATGCGCAGCTCCCGGCGCCGGGTCTTCGCCGGGATCCACACCAAGTTCGGCGCGGTGAGCTTCTGCCGGTTCGCCGAGGTCGCCGACTTCGAATCCATCGTCACGGACGCGGGCCTCCCCTCGGCGGAGGCCCAGCGGTACTCCCTGCTCGGGCCTCAGGTCATCCGCGTCTGAGACCCCGAACGCCCCCACCGTTCCGTACCCGCCGAGCTCCCCGGCCCGGCCGGGACGCGGGTCCGCACACCCCACGGAACCACCCTCACAACGAAGTGATCAGGAGACAACTCATGCCCGTCCAGCAAAGACGACGTGGAATCAGCGTCCGTGTGGGAGCCGGCGCCGCCCTGGCGGCCCTGCTCGCCGGGTGCAGCGGAGCCGGCGGGGGCGGGTCCGCCGGCGGGAGCGACTCGATCAACGTGCTCATGGTGAACAACCCGCAGATGGTCGAGTTGCAGAAGCTCACCGCGGACAACTTCACGAAGGAGACCGGCATCAAGGTCAACTTCACCGTCCTGCCCGAGAACGACGTCCGCGACAAGATCAGCCAGGACTTCTCCGAGCAGGCCGGCCAGTACGACGTCGCCACCATCAGCAACTTCGAGGTCCCGTTCTTCGCCAAGAACGGCTGGCTGCACCCGCTCGACGACTACGTCAAGAAGGACAAGGCCTTCGACCAGCCCGACATCCTCAAGCCCCTCCAGGACTCGCTGACCGCCGCCGACGGCAAGCTGTACGGCGAGCCCTTCTACGGCGAGTCGTCGTTCCTGATGTACCGCAAGGACGTCTTCGCCGCGAAGAACCTGACCATGCCCGCCAAGCCCACCTGGCAGCAGGTCGCCGACCTCGCCGCCAAGGCGGACGGCGCGCAGAGCGGCATGAAGGGCATCTGCCTGCGCGGGCTGCCCGGTTGGGGCGAGGTCATAGCCCCGCTCACCACGGTCGTGAACACCATGGGCGGCACCTGGTTCACCAAGGACTGGGAGGCGCAGCTCACCTCGCCCGAGTTCACCAAGGCCACCCAGTTCTACGTCGACCTCGTCCGCAAGCACGGCGAGGCGGGCGCCGCGCAGTCCGGCTACTCCGAGTGCCTCAACAACATGACGCAGGGCAAGTCGGCCATGTGGTACGACGCCACCGCCGGCGCCGGATCGCTGGAGGCGGCCGACTCCCCGGTCAAGGGCAAGATCGGGTACGTCCCCGCGCCGGTCGACAAGACCGAGAGCTCCGGCTGGCTCTACACCTGGGCCTGGGGCATGCAGAAGGCGTCCACCAAGGACGAGAGCGCCTGGAAGTTCATCTCCTGGGCGTCCAGCAAGAAGTACGAGCAGCTCGTCGGCGAGAAGATCGGCTGGCCCAACGTGCCCGCCGGCAAGCGCGCCTCGACGTACGCCAACCCGGCCTACCTCAAGGACGCGGCCGCCTTCGCCGACGTGACCCAGCAGGCCATCACCTCGGCCAACCCGACCGACCCGGGCACCCAGCCCCGGCCCACCGTCGGCATCCAGTTCGTCGACATCCCCGAGTTCACCGACCTGGGCACCAAGGTCTCGCAGGAGATCAGCGCCGCCATCGCGGGCAAGCAGTCCGTCGCGGAAGCGCTCAAGACGTCGCAGGCGCTCGCCGAGAAGGTCGGCAAGGAGCAGAAGTGAGTTCCCCCGTCCGTACCCCTCCGGCCTCCCCGGCCGGCGTGACGCGGCCCCCGGCGCCGCGCCGCGCCGGCCGGGGGCCCTCGGCCAGGGCCCGCGCCTGGGCCACCAGGGCGCCCCTGCTGCCCGCGCTGATCTTCCTCATCGCGGTCACCCAACTGCCCTTCGTGGCCACGCTGTTCATCTCGCTCTTCGACTGGAACTCCCTCGCCCCCGACGAGCGCGCGTTCTCGGGCCTCTCCAACTACAAGACCGTCGTCACCGACGCGTCCCTGCGCGAGTCGATCCTCACCACCGTCCTGCTCACGGCGACCGTCGTGATCGTCAGCGTGGTGCTCGGCCTGCTGCTCGCGCTCCTGATCAACCGCAAGTTCGTGGGCCGCGGCTTCGTCCGCACGCTCCTGATCACCCCGTTCCTCCTGGTGCCCGTCTCGGCGGCGCTGATGTGGAAGCACCTGCTCTACAACCCCGAGTACGGCCTGCTCAACGGAGGCTGGGCCTGGTTCACCGGACTGTTCGGGGACTCCACCCCCGCCCAGCCCGACTGGATCACCGACATGCCGCTGCTGGCCGTCGAGGCATCCCTCGTCTGGCAGTGGACGCCGTTCATGATGCTCATCCTGCTCGCCGGACTCCAGAGCCAGCCGCTGGACATGATGGAGGCCGCGCGCCTCGACGGCGCCGGCACCTGGCAGATGTTCCGCTTCCTGACCGTGCCGCACCTGCGCCGCTACCTGGAGCTGGGCACCCTGCTCGGCGCGATCTACGTCGTCCAGAACTTCGACGCCGTGTTCACCATCACGGCGGGCGGCCTGGGCACCGCGAACCTGCCGTACACCATCTACCAGACCTTCTACCAGGCTCACGAGTACGGACTTGCCTCCGCGGCCGGAGTCGTGGTCGTGATCGGCACCATCGTGATCGCCACCTTCGCCCTCCGCGTGGTCTCGTCCCTCTTCAGTGAGGAGGCGAGCCGCGCATGAGCACCACCACCGCCCCCGTGAAGGCGGCCCCGGCCACGACGGCCTACGCGCCCGCCACCCGCAGGGCCAGACGGCGTTCCGCCGGCCTCGGCCTGCTCGCCTGGGTCGTGGGACTCGGCTTCTGCCTGCCGGCCCTCTGGATGCTGCTCACGTCCTTCCACTCGGAGACGGACGCGGCCACCAACCCGCCCTCGTTCACGGCGCCGCTCACCCTCGACAGCTACAAGGTGTTCTTCGGCTCGGACGGCGGCGCGAGCCCCTGGCCGCCGCTCATCAACTCCCTGACCGCGTCGCTGTTCTCGACCCTGTTCGTGCTGCTGCTGGCCCTCCCGGCGGCGTACGCGCTGTCCATCAAGCCCGTCCGCAAGTGGACGGACGTGATGTTCTTCTTCCTCTCCACCAAGATGCTGCCGGTGGTCGCCGGACTGCTGCCGATCTACCTCTTCGCGAAGAACATCGGCATGCTGGACAACATCTGGCTGCTCGTCATCCTCTACACCTCGATGAACCTGCCGATCGCCGTGTGGATGATGCAGTCCTTCCTCGCGGACGTCCCGGTCTCCATCATCGAGGCCGCGCAGATGGACGGCGCCCGGCTGCCGACCGTCCTCGCCCGCGTGGTGGCCCCGGTCGCCGCGCCCGGCATCGCCGCCACCGCGCTGATCTGCTTCATCTTCAGCTGGAACGAGCTCCTGTTCGCCCGGGTGCTCACCGGCGTCACCGCGCAGACCGCGCCCGTCTTCCTGACCGGCTTCGTCACCAGCCAGGGCCTCTTCCTGGCCCAGCTGTGCGCCGCCGCCGTCGTCGTGTCCCTGCCGGTGCTCGCCGCAGGTTTCGCCGCCCAGGACAAGCTCGTCCAGGGCCTCTCGCTTGGAGCAGTCAAATGAGGGCCGCGATCATCGAAGCCCCCGGCAAGGTGTCCGTCACGACGGTGCCCGACCCCACCCCCGGCCCCCGGGACGTGGTCGTCGCCGTCGCGTCGTGCGGGCTCTGCGGCACCGATCTGCACATCCTCCAGGGCGAGTTCGCGCCGACCCTGCCGATCGTGCCCGGGCACGAGTTCGCCGGCGAGATCGTGGAGATCGGCTCCGACGTCACCGAGCTGGCCGTCGGCGACAAGGTCGCCGTCGACCCCTCGCTCTACTGCCACGAGTGCCACTACTGCCGGATCGGCCGCGGCAACCTGTGCGAGCGGTGGAACGCGATCGGCGTCAGCAAGCCCGGCGGCGCCGCCCAGTTCGCCGTCGCGCCCGTCGCCAACTGCGTCCGCCTGCCCGACCACATCGACGTGAAGGACGCCGCGCTGATCGAGCCGCTGTCCTGCGCGGTACGCGGTTACGACGTCCTGCGCTCCACGCTCGGCGCCCAGGTGCTCATCTACGGCTCCGGCACGATGGGCCTCATGATGCTGGAGCTGGCCAAGCGCACCGGCGCCGCCTCCGTCGACATCCTGGACGTCAACCCGGCGCGGCTCGCGACCGCGTCCACGCTCGGCGTCTCGCGCTCCGCCGCCTCCGCCGACGAACTGGACACCCCGCGCGGCTGGGACGTCGTCATCGACGCCACCGGCAACGCGGGCGCCATCCAGGACGGCCTGGGACGGGTCGCCAAGGGCGGTACGTTCCTCCAGTTCGGCGTCGCCGACTACGCGACGACCGCGGTCATCGAGCCGTACCGCATCTACAACCAGGAGATCACGATCACCGGCTCGATGGCGGTGCTGCACAGCTACGAGCGGGCCGCCGCGCTCTTCGCCACCGGGGTGCTCGACCCCGCGGTGTTCATCAGCGACCGGATGCCGCTGGAGTCGTACCCCGAGGCGCTGGACCGCTTCAAGGCGGGCCAGGGACGCAAGATCGTGGTCGAGCCGTGACCGGTGGGCCCGGCGCCGTGCTGGTGATGGGGGAGGCGCTCATCGACCTCGTACCGTCCCCGCGCGACCTAGGGACCCTACACGCCCAGCCCGGCGGCGCGCCCGCGAACGTGGCCGCCGGACTGGCCGGGCTCGGCACCGCCGGCTGGTTCGCCGGCACCCTCGGCGGTGACGGCTTCGCCCGGGCGATCGAACAGCGGCTCGTTTCGGCCGGCGCCGAACTGGGCCTGTGCGGACGGTCGGAGCTGCCCACCGCCCTCGCGGTCGCCGACCCGGGACCGGACGGCACGGGCTACCACTTCCACCTCCACGACACGGCGACCTTCCGCATCGCCGAACGCGCCGCCGACGCCGGGAAGTTCGGGGCGGTGTACGTCGGCGGGCTCGCCGCGGTGGTCTCCCCGGCCGCCGAGGCGGTGGCGGCGACCGCCCGCGCGGCGGCCGAGCGCTCGGTGCTGGTGGTCGACCCCAACGTACGGGAGGACCGCACGCTCGACGCGGAGTCGGGCACGCGGCGGCTGCGGGAGCTGTGCGCAGCGGCGGGCATCGTCAAGGCCAGCGACGAGGACGTGCTGCGGCTGTGGCCGGGGGCCGACCCGGAGGAGACGTGCGGGCGGCTGGCGCGGGACGGGCGGCTGGTGCTGCTCACGCGCGGGGCGCGCGGCGCGACGGCCTACACCCGGGCCGGGGAGCCGGTGACGGTACCGGCGGTGCCGGTCGAGGTGGTCAACACCATCGGCGCGGGGGACGCGTTCATGGCGGCGGTCCTCAACTGGCTCTCCAGGGAGGGGGCGTTTGCGCGGGCGGCGGACCTGGCGCCCGGCGAGGTGGCCTCCATGCTGGGGTTCGCGTCCCGGGTCGCGGCGTCCGTGGTGGGCCAGGAAGGGACGTTGCCGGTGCTGGCCGCGGCGCCCTAGGGTGCGCGGCCTCCGGCCGCGGTGTGTCCTCGATCGCCGGACGGGCTCGATGTGCTCCCGTCCGGCGATCGAGGACAACGCCGTCAGGCGGACGCGTCGCGCTTCGCCGACGCCTCGCGGATGATCTCCGCGTAGCGGTGGCCGCTGGCCTTGATCGTACGGACCTGCGTCTCGTAGTCCACGTGGACCAGCCCGAACCGCTTGTCGTAGCCGTACGCCCACTCGAAGTTGTCCATCAGCGACCAGGCGAAGTACCCCGCGAGCGGCGCGCCCTTCGCCACCGCGCGGGCGCACGCCGCGAGGTGGTCCTCCAGGTACGTGGTCCGCTCGGAGTCGTCGACCGTGCCGTCCTCGCGCACGACGTCGGGGAAGGCCGAGCCGTTCTCCGTCACGAAGATGCGCTGGACGCCGTACTCGTCGGTGAGACGGAGCAGCAGCTGCTCCAGGCCCTCCGCGTGCACCTCCCAGCCCATGTGGGTGTGGAGCTCGTTCGGCCCGTCGACCTGCTTCGCGAAGGGCGCGACCCCCGCCGGGTCGTCCTGGACGATCTGGCGGAAGTAGTAGTTCAGCCCCATCCAGTCCAGCGGCGCCGCGATGGTCTCCAGGTCGCCGGGACGGATCGGCAGTTCCACGCCGTACAGGTCGACCATGTCCTGCGGGTAGCCCCGGCCGAGGATCGGGTCCAGCCACCAGCGGTTGGTGTGCCCGTCCGCGCGGACGGCCGCCGCGCGGTCCGCCTCGCTGTCCGAGGCCGGCTCGATCGGGCTGAGGTTGTTGACGATCCCGATCCGCGCGTCCGGGGAGACCGCGCGGATCGCCTGGACCGCGAGCCCGTGCCCGAGGTGCAGGTGGTACGAGGTGCGCACCGCCGCTTCGAGGTCGGTGACGCCGGGCGCCATCGTGCCTTCCAGGTGGCCGATCCACGACGAGCACAGCGGCTCGTTGAGGGTCGCCCAGTCCTTGACGCGGTCGCCCAGGCGCTCGGCGACGACGGAGGCGTACCGGGCGAAGTGCTCGGCGGTCTCCCGGACCGGCCAGCCGCCCCGGTCCTGGAGCGCCTGCGGCAGGTCCCAGTGGTAGAGCGTGGCGAACGGCGTGATGCCGGCCTCCAGCAGCCCGTCCACCAGGCGGTCGTAGAAGTCGAGGCCCGCCTTGTTGACCGGCCCGTCCCCGCCGGGGATGACACGCGGCCAGGCCAGCGAGAAGCGGTAGGCGTCCACGCCGAGCCGCTTCATCAGCCCGATGTCCTCGGGGACCCGGTGGTAGTGGTCGCAGGCCACGTCACCGTTGTCGTTGTTGTCGATCGTGCCGGGGAGGTGCGAGAACGTGTCCCAGATCGACGGGGCACGGCCGTCCTCGGCCACGGCCCCCTCGATCTGGTACGCGGCTGTGGCGACGCCCCAGGTGAAATCGGGAGGAAGGGCGTTGAGGTCGTTCACGAACTGCCTTTCGGGGTGGTTCACTTCACGGCGCCCGCGGTGAGGCCGGCGACGAGGTAGCGCTGGAGGAGAAGGAACCCGACGACGACGGGCACGCTCACGACCAGCGACGCGGCCATGATCTGGTTCCAGTACACGTCGTTCTGGGTCGCGTAGCCCTGGAGACCGACCGCGAGGGTACGGGTCTGGTCGTCGGTCATGACGGAGGCGAAGAGGACCTCGCCCCAGGCCGTCATGAACGCGTACACGGCCACCGCCACGATGCCCGGGACGGCGGCCGGGACCACGACCTGGAACAGGGCGCGGATCGGCCCGCAGCCGTCCACCATGGCGGCCTCGTCCAGCTCACGCGGGATGGAGTCGAAGTACCCGATCAGCATCCAGATGGAGAACGGCAGCGAGAACGTCAGGTAGGTGAGGATCAGCCCGGCGCGCGAGCCGTACAGCTCGATGCCGGTGCTGTTCCCGATGTTCACGAAGATGAGGAACAGCGGGAGCAGGAAGAGGATCCCCGGGAACATCTGGGTGGAGAGCACCGTGATGGTGAAGGTCCGCTTGCCGCGGAACTTGTAGCGGCTCACGGCGTACGCCGCGAACACCGCGATCACCACGGAGAGGACCGTCGCCGAACCCGCCACGATCAGCGAGTTCAGGAAGTACTTGGCGAGCGGGACCGTCTTCCAGATGTCGAAGTACGGGCGGATCGTGAGGTTCGTCGGGAACCACTGGAACTTCCCCGACACGTCCTGGAGCGGCTTGAGCGAGCTGCTGACCATCACGTAGACGGGCAGCAGCGCGAAGACCGCCAGCACCGTCAGGACGACGCGGCGCGTCCACAGGAACGACTGCGGCGGTGCCATGGGAGAGCGGGGGCTAGACATCACTGCCCTTCCTTCCCCGTGAGGTGATGAACAGGTAGACCGCCGTGACCAGCAGCAGGAAGAGCAGCAGCAGCACGGACATCGCCGAGCCGGAACCGAAGTTCCAGGTGACGAACGACGACTGGTAGATGTGGATCGAGATCAGGTCCGCCGCTTCCGGCGCCGACTTGCCGAACAGCACGTACGGCGTGTTGAAGTCGTTGAACGTCCACAGGAACAGCACCAGCACCAGCACCTGGTTGACCGGGCGCAGCGACGGCAGCGTGATCTTGCGGATCTGCTGCCAGATGCCCGCCCCGTCGATGGAGGCGGCCTCGTACAGGTCACGCGGGATGTTCTGGAGCGCGGCCATCAGCATCAGGAACGCGAACGGCCAGGACTTCCACAGCGAGACGATCACCAGCGCGATGAAGCTGTTGTTGCCGATCAGCCAGAACGACGGCTTGTCGGTGAGGCCGAGCTGGTCGTGCAGGACGTGATTGATCACGCCGTTGTCGTGCTGGAACATGAACGCCCAGGTGATGACCGCCGCGTACACCGGCAGGGCGTACGGGACCAGGAAGATCGTCCGCAGGACGCTCCTGCCGCGGAAGTTCTCCTGGAGCATGATCGCCGCCGAGACCCCGAGCAGCCACGAGAGCCCCACGGAGAGCACGGTGAAGGCGCAGGTGACGAGGAACGAGTGGAGCAGCGCCTGACCGATCGGGGCATCGAAGTCGATGGCGACCTTGTAGTTGTCGAAACCGGCGGAGGGTGAATTGCCCCAGTTCCGGATGAAGAACTGGGTGAGCTGCCGGAAGCTCACCCATATCCCGATCACCATCGGGATGATGTGGATGAGCAGTTCGAGCACGACGGCGGGGAGCAGGAGGAGGTAGGGCAGGCCGCCCTGACGGATCCGGTCGGGGATGCGCGGGAGGAATCGTCGTCCGCGCGCACCCCCGTTGTCCGTCTTCTCCACGGCGCCCGCTTGGTGCCCACTGCTGGGTGTCACGGTGGCGGTCATGGAGAGAGCCTCACGGAGTCATCTGCTGCTGGGCCTTGGTCAGTGCTGCCTTGACGGATTCGGTGGTCACCGGCTTCCCCGCCGCGGCGTCGGCCCACAGGCCCTTGACGGCGGTACCGACGGTCGTCTCGAACTGGGACTCGTTCGCGACCTGGGGGAGCGGGGCGGCGCTGGTGGCCAGCGTGTCCTTGAGGACCTTCACGTCCGAGGCGTTGAACGCCGGGTCGGACTGCGCGGCCTTGACGGGCGGGACCGAGCCGTAGGTCTTGTTCAGCAGCGTCTGCTCGGCGTCGCTCGTCATGAACTTCACGAACTTCTTCGCGCCGTCGATGTTCTTGGTGTTGTTGAACACCGCGATGTTGATGCCCGCGACCATGGAGTTGGTCTGCGCGCCCGTGCCGGGAACCCCGGACGGGACGGGCACCGGGGCGACGCCCCAGTCCTCGGGCTTCATGCCCTGGGAGGCGAAGGTCGACGCGGCGGCCTGCCACAGGACCATGGCCGTCTTGCCCTTGGAGAAGTCCTGGAGGGACTGGTTCTGGGCGTACTCCGCGTTGCCCGGAGCGATGATCTTGTCCTTGGCCATGAAGTCGACGTACTGCTTCACGGCGGCGACCGCGCCGTCCGACGTGAAGGTCGGCTTGCCGTCCTTGTCGAAGAAGTCCGCGCCGTGCTGCTTGCCGAGGACGAAGACCTGGTGGATGTTGTTCGAGAGGTTACCGCCCTCGGTGGCCAGGCCCCACTTGCCGTCCTTGGAGATCTTCTTGCCGTCGGCGACCAGCTCGTCCCACGTGGCCGGCGGCTTGGTGATGCCCGCGTCCTTGAACATCGCCTTGTTGTAGTAGAGCGCGTACGCCAGCGAGTACAGCGGCACGGCGGAGGGGTCCTTGCCCTCCGCGCCCGCCGAGGCCACGGCCGAGTCGACGAACCGGTCCCTGCCACCGATCGCGTCGAAGTTCTTCGTGTCCCACGGGAGGAGCGCGCCGGTCGCCTGGAGCGAGGCCGACCAGGTGTTGCCTATGTTCAGCACGTCGGGGCCCTTGCCGGACGACGTGGCGGCGAGGATCCGGTTGAGCAGATCCGACCACGGCACGACCTCGAGCTTGACCTTGATCCCGGTCTGCTTCTCGAACTTCGCGAGCTCCGGGGTCAGGATCTTCTTGTCGGCCTCGATGCTGGGACCCTGGTTGGACGCCCAGTACGTGAGGGTCTTCGGTGATTCGTTGCTTCCACCTTCTGACGATCCCCCGCCGCAGCCGGTGACGGCTGCCGCGAGAGCGCTGACGATGGTTACTGCTGCTGCGGCTCTGGCCTTGCGCATGTGAGGTGGCCCCTTTCCGGGGATGGCAGCGTTCGAGAGTCGAACGGCCTCCATGACTTAATTTATGACGTGATTTAAGAGGTGAGAGAAGGTCGCGTCAAGGGCTGGGGCCGGGGTATGTTGCCTGCCGGGAAGGAGCAACATGGCTGAGCGCGGCAGACGGACAGTGCGTGACCTGCGCCGGGGCAATCGTGCCAGGGTTGTACAACGGTTGTATTTCGACGGTCCGCTGAGCCGTCAGGAGCTCGGATCCGCCACAGGACTCAGTTCGGGCTCCATCAGCAACGTTGTCGCCGAACTGGCCTCGGAGGGCCTCCTCGAAGAGGCCGGCGTCGTCGACTCCGACGGCGGCCGTCCGCGTACCCTGCTCCGTGTCGCCGCCGACGGCGGCCTGCTCATCGGCATCGACATCGGCGAGACCCGGGTCCGCGTCGAGCTCTTCGACCTGTCACTCACCGAACTCGCCAGGACCGAGCGGCTCCTTGCCCAGCACGGTTACGACGTCGAACGCATCGTCTCCCACGTCCGCTCCGGCGTCGCCGACGTCCTGCGCGACGCGGGCGCCGACCCCGGCCGGCTCCTCGGCATCGGCATCGGCGTCCCCGGCATCATCGAACGGGACGGGCCGGACGGCGCGGTGGTGCACGGCCAGACCATCGGCTGGAGCGCGGTCCCCTTCGAGAAGCTGCTGCGCGAGGGCTTCGAAATCCCGCCCGAGGTACCGCTGTTCATCGACAACGGCGCCAAGACCCTGGGCCAGGCCGAGATGTGGTTCGGCGGCGGCAGGGGCGCGGGCACGGCCGCGATCGCTCTCATCGGCTCCGGGGTCGGCGCCAGCGTCATCCACGGCAGCAGCCTGGTCGAGGAGAGCCGCCGCAGCAGCGCGCTGGAGTGGGGGCACACCACCGTCCAGATGGGCGGGCGCAGATGCCGCTGCGGCTCCATCGGCTGCCTGGAGGCGTACGCGGGCGCCGAGGCGATGCGCGAGCGGTGGTACGAGGCGGGCGGGCCGCTGCCGGACGACGCCGACGACGAGACGGCGCTGGCCGCGCTGCTCGAAGCGGCGTTCCCCGGACCCGACGGGCCGCCGCCCGATCCGGTGGCCGTCTCGCTCCTGGACCACACCGCGGAGTGCCTCGGGGCCGCCGTCGCGGACCTCATCAACCTCTTCCTGCCGGAACGCATCCTGCTCGGCGGGTGGGCGGGGCTGCTCATCGGGCCGCACCTGCTGCCCGCGATCCGGCGGCACGCGGAGGCGTACTCCCTGAAGCACCCGTCGGCACGCACCAGCATCGAACTGGGCGAACTGGGCCCGGACGCGGTGACGGTGGGCGCGGCGACGCTCCCGCTGGCCGCGTTCCTCGCCCGGGGCGGCAGCCGCCCCCGGGTCCCCGCGCCGGCCGGCCCCGTGGAGCCCGGCGTCCTCGCGACCCCCCACCGCTGGCGCCGCACCCCAGCCCCGGACGCCTCGGCCTGAACGCCCGGCCCCGTTGTCCTCAATCGCCGGACGGGCTTGATCGGGCCGGCCTTCGTTCCACGCCCGGCGTGCGCGATCCCGGACAGGCGGGCAATTCAAGCCCGTCCGGCGATTGAGGACACCACCGGCCCGTCCGGCGATCGAGGACAGCGCCGCGCTACGCGGAGTCCCGTACCACCAGGGTCGGTTCGTAGATCACCGAGGTGACCGGGAGGCTCGGCCGGGCCAGGCGCTCCAGCAGAAGATCCACCATCGCCCCCGCCATCTCCTCCACCGGCTGCCGCACCGTCGTCAGCGGCGGCCGGCACGCGGCGGCCACCCCGTTGTCGTCGAAGCCGATCACCGCGACGTCCTCGGGCACCCGCCGCCCGTGCTCGCGCAGCACATGGCACGCGCCCACCGCCATCAGGTCGTTGGCCGCGAACACCCCGTCCAGGTCCGGGTGTTCCGCCAGCAGCCGCGCCATCGCCACCTCACCGCTCTCCTGGCTGAACCGCCCCTCCACCGCCGGCGCGTCGGGACGCCCCCGGCGCGCCAGTGTCTCGCGGAACCCCGTCAACCGGTCCTGCCCCACCGGGGCCTCCAGCGGCCCGGTGATCGTCACGATCCGGCGGCAGCCGCGCTCCAGCAGCCGTTCCGCGGCCAGCCGCGCGCCGTCCCGCTGGGCCAGGTCCACGTAACTGATGCGCACCGGCCGCGTGGGCCGGCCGTAGAGCACCGCGGACAGCCCCGCCTCGGTGAGCAGCGACGGCAGCGGGTCCTCCGCGTGCGCGGACACGACCAGCGCGCCGTCCGTGTTCCCCTGCCGGATGTACGAGACGACCTCGTCGCGCGCGCGGGCGGTCCCCGCGAACATCAGCATCGGGTACATCCCGCGCGGCCGCAGGTGGTTGACGACCCCCGTCACCACCCTGCCGAAGAACGGGTCGGCGGACACCCGGGCGGTGAACGAGACACTCCCGCCGTCGGTCTCCCCGTCCTCGTCGTCCACGCCCCCGCCATCGTCGCGCCCTTGGCCCTCACCGGCGCCGTTCTCCCGGCCGGAGGGCGACGGCCCCGCCTCCTCCATCGCGTCGTCCGCCGCCGCCCCCGAGACGACCAGGGCGATGGCGTCGGCGCGCCGCGTGACCAGCGAACGGGCCGCGCGGTTCGGTGTGTAGCCCGTGGCGGCCACGGCCTGCCGTACCGCCTCCTGTATCGCGGGATCGACATTGCGCACCCCGTTGACCACCCGGGAGACCGTGGCGCGGGAGACTCCGGCCGCCCGTGCCACGTCCTCCAGGGTGGGCGCGGCGGCCGATCGCACGTCTTCCGTCATGGGCCATTTGTAGCACCAGACGGAGAGCGCTCTCGTAGGGGGCGTATTCGGGGGAAAGAGGGCGGGCGGAGAGTGAGCTCTTGTCACCGTCCGTACCCCTCCCTTAAGTTGGCGGTTTGCGACGTGTCCTACCTGTCAACGGGGGAGCAAGTCATGGCCGCTACCGGTCGGCACCGCAGGTACCAGCCGAGCCGCATCAACCGTGTGTCGCTGTCCGTGGGGGTGGGGGGCGCCGGCATGGCGCTGCCGCTCATCGCGGCGGGCGCGGGGCACGCCGCCTCCGTGGACGTCTGGGAGAAGGTCGCGGCCTGCGAGTCGACCGGTGACTGGAAGATCAACACCGAGAACGGCTACTACGGCGGGCTCCAGTTCACCCAGTCCACCTGGGAGGCGTACGGCGGCCGGAGCTTCGCCCCGCGCGCCGACCTGGCCACCAAGGACCAGCAGATAGCCGTGGCCGAGAAGGTCCTCAAGGGACAGGGCCCGGGCGCCTGGCCGGCCTGCTCGGTCAAGGCGGGGCTCACCCGCGGCGGCGACGCCCCCGACATCACGCCGGTGCGCGAGAAGACCCGGCCCGCCTCCGCGCCGGACGGCCGGACGGCGAGGGCCGGGACGGCTCCCGAGTCGAAGTCCGGGCCCCGGGCCGAGCCGAAAGCGCGCTCCACCGAGCAGGCCGCCTCGCCGACCTCCGTGCCCACCCACCGCGAGGGGTACACCGTCGCCCGGGGCGACTCCCTCTCCGGGATCGCCGCGGACGAGTCCGTCAAGGGCGGCTGGCAGCGCCTGTACGAGGACAACCGCCGCGTCATCGGCAGCGACCCCGACCTCATCTTCCCCGGCCAGAAGCTGGTCCTCCAGGCCCCGGCGAAGAGCGCCCCGGCGAAGGGCGCCCCCGCGAAGAGCGCTCCGGCGAAGCGCGCGACTCCCGCCACGAAGCCCCAGGCCGAGCCCGCCGAGAAGCCGGCGCAGGCGGCGAAGCCCCGTACGGCCGAGAGGCCGAGGACCGCGGAGAAGCCGAGGACCGCCGAACCGAAGCGGACCGCCCAGCCGAAGCAGGCGGAGAAGCGCAGGACCGAGGCGCCCGCGCGGACCGGCACGCAGACCACCGGTGGAGTCACCGCCCCCGTATCCGCTTCGACCGGCACGCCGTACCACAAGGCGGGAGCCTGGGCGAGCGGTTACCACACGGGCGTCGACTTCCCCGTCCCCACCGGCACGTCCGTGAAGGCGGTCGCCGCCGGGCACGTCGTCTCGGCCGGCTGGGCGGGGTCGTACGGCTACGAGGTCGTCATCCGGCACGCGGACGGCAAGTACAGCCAGTACGCGCACCTGTCCGCGCTGACCGTACGCGCCGGCCAGCAGGTCAGCGGCGGCCAGCGGATCGCCCGCTCAGGATCCACCGGCAACAGCACGGGACCGCACCTGCACTTCGAGATGCGTACGGGGCCGGGCTACGGCAGCGACATCGACCCCCTCGCCTGGCTGAGGGCGCGCGGCGTCCGCATCTGACGCCCGCCGCTCCTCCTGAGATCCCCCCTCCGGCCGCGTGCCGTCCGCGCGCGGCCCGTCCGGCCGGGGGGTGGTGTCCTGGCGGGTGCCGGTGGCTATGTCCCCGGGCTGCTCGGGCTGTACGTCCTCCGGGCGCGCGCCGCCCGGGGGACCCCCGCGCCGGGGCCCGGGGCCCGCGGGCCCGGACGGCGGCGCCGCCGGCTCGTCGCGCGGCTCCCGCGACGACCCCAGCCGCTCGGTGGTGAGCAGGATCAGCCCGCCCGCCGCGACCACCCCGGACCCCAGCGCCAGCACCGTGCCCGGCACGCCGTACCGGAAGGTCTCGCCGAACAGCGTGATGCCCACCGCCGCGGCCACCACCGGATTGACGACCGTGACGGTCGCCAGCGGGGCCGCCAGTCCGGCGCCCCGGTACGACGCCTGGGAGAGCATCAGGCCCGTCGCCGCCAGCAGGCCGATCACCAGCAGGCTCGGCACCTGCACCGTCGCGGAGTCCGACGTCCAGTCCACCGCGACCGTCTTGGTGAACACCGACGCGATGCCGAACGCGACACCGCCCGCGGCGGCCAGCAGCATGCTCCGTACGATCGGCCGGTGCACCAACTGCGCGACCAGGAACAGCAGCCCGACCGCGCCGAACGTCGCCGCCCCGAGGATCAGCCGCTCCGTCCCGCCCAGCGAGTGCGAGTCGGTGCCGCCGGTCAGGGCCAGCAGCCCCGCCAGCCCCACCGTCGCCATGATCGCGCCACGCCACGCCGTGTGCCCCGCCCTGCGTCCCACGAACAGCGCGGCCATCGGCGGCGCGAAGACGATCGTCAGCGCGCCGAGCGGCTGCACCAGGCTCAGCGGCCCGTACGCCAGCGCCACGACGTGCAGCAGCGCCCCCACCCCGTTCAGACCCACCGCCGCCCACCACACACCGTGGTGGAGCGGGGCGTAGGGACGGTCGGGGGTGTCCGCCGCGACGCGCTCCTGAAGGATCGCCCCGGCCGCGTAGGCGACCGCGGAGACCAGCGACAGCAGCACGGACAGCGCAAGTGCACTCATGCCTCCACGATCTCTCGTCCGGACGGATTCGGCGTCGTCCTGAAGGGCTCAATCCGTCGTACTACGGTCGTAGTACGGGGGGCTCCGTCACGTCCACCCAGAGAGGGTCGTGCAGGTCAGCGCCGGGGAAACGGGTGCCGACCGGCTCCGCCCGAACGGCCGGGAGCGGTCACGGTCCGTGAAGGAACGGCCGGAGCGTCACGACGAGTGACCGGAAAGCCGACGGGAGAGAGGTACGCATGGGCTCGACGGATCTGGCGGAAGTCGCCTCTGTAGGAGGCTTCTTCGCGCTGCGCACCACCCCACCGGCCGGCGCGCACGGCGCACTGGCCCGGGTGTACGAGGGCGGCATCGCGCCCCTCTCCGCCCGCGTCGACAAGGTGGCCGGCCGGCTGCGCGCGCCCGAGCGCCGGGTCGCCGCGTCCGTCGCCCAGCTCGGCCTGGCGGCCCGCCTCTGGTCGATCGCCCTCGGTTGCGCCGTTCTGGGGGACGGGGTGCCCGATCTGGACCCCGGGCGGCTGCACTGGGACCCCGACCTCACCACCCCCGACGACCTCTGGCTGGCCGGCCCCCGGTTCCTCCCCGCCACCGCCGCGACCGTCCGCGAGGTGGTGCAGTACGGCCATCTCGTCCCGCTCGCCCGGGCCCTGCGCCGCGACGGCCACGTCTCGCCCCGGCTGCTGTGGGGCAACGCGGCCTCCGCCCTCGCCGGGGCCGCCCGGGAACTGGCCGCCTGGGGGCACCGCCACGGCCGCCCCGAGGTGGCGGCGCGGGCCCACACCCTCGCCGCCGAGCTTTTCGATCACCGGGACCTGCGTGCCACGGGTGATTACGGGGCAGGGTCCTTCCGACGGCGGAGCTGCTGTCTCCACTACCGGTGTCCGGGTGGCGGGCTGTGCGGGGACTGCGTCTTCGACCGGCCCCCGCGACGGTCTTCCGCCGGGGCCGATTCCGGGTGACCATGACTGGCGTCGGCACCTGACACCGCGTGTGGCAGGCTGACCGGCACTGCTTCGAACCAGCGGCTACGACAGGGGTACGGCGTGAGGGTGGGGCTGCTGACGCGGGAGTATCCGCCGGACGTCTACGGCGGGGCGGGTGTCCATGTGGAGTTCCTGGCCCGGGAGCTGCGGTCCCTGACGGACCTCGACGTCCACTGCTGGGGCGAGAGCGCCGACCCCGCGGCAGACGCCCGCGACCGGGTGTTCCGCCACGGCGCCGCCCCCGGGCTCGACGGCGCCAACGACGCGCTGCGCACCTTCTCGGTGGACCTGGCGATGGCCGCCGCGCTCGACGGCCGCGAGCTGGTCCACTCCCACACCTGGTACGCGAACCTCGCCGGCCACGTCGCCAAACTGCTGCACGGCATCCCGCACGTGATGACCGCCCACTCGCTGGAGCCCCTGCGGCCCTGGAAGGCCGAGCAGCTCGGCGGCGGCTACGCGCTCTCCAGCTGGGCCGAACGCACCGCGATCGAGGCCGCGGACGGCGTCATCGCCGTCTCCCACGGCATGCGCGCCGACATCCTCGCCGCGTACCCGGCACTCGACCCCGACCGGGTGCACGTCGTCCACAACGGCATCGACACGCGCCTGTACCGCCCGGATCCGGCCACGGACGTCCTGGAGCGGATCGGCCTCGACCCGGACCGCCCGTACGTCCTCTTCGTCGGCCGCATCACCCGCCAGAAGGGCGTCCCGCACCTGCTGCGCGCCGCCCGCGCCCTGGACCCCGACGCCCAGCTCGTCCTGTGCGCCGGCGCGCCGGACACCCCGGAGATCGAGCGCGAGTTCCGCGCGCTGGTCGAGGAGTTGCAGCGCACCCGCGACGGGGTGCACTGGATCCCCGAGATGCTGCCGCGCCCCGAGGTCGTCCAACTGCTCACGCACGCCGCGGTGTTCGTCTGCCCGTCGGTGTACGAGCCGCTCGGCATCGTCAACCTGGAGGCCATGGCCTGCGGGACGGCCGTCGTCGCCTCCGCGGTGGGCGGCATCCCCGAGGTCGTGGACGACGGGCGTACGGGCCTGCTCGTGCCGTACGACGAGCACGCCCGAACGCCCGTCGAATTCGAGTCGGCCCTCACGGAAACCCTCAACCGGGTTCTCGACGATCCGGAGTCGGCGGCCGCGATGGGGGTAGCGGGACGGGAGCGCGCCGTACGCGAGTTCGGCTGGGACCAGGTCGCCCTCCGTACGCGCGAGGTGTACCGGAAGCTGCTGAAGTCCGATCAGGGCTTCTGAGAGTACGGACGAGTAGGGAGCGGCGATGCGCGGTGGACCTTCGGTGCTCGGAATCGTTCTGGCGGGCGGGGAAGGCAAACGCCTGATGCCGCTCACGGCGGACCGGGCCAAACCGGCGGTGACGTTCGGCGGTACGTACCGCCTCGTCGACTTTGTCCTGTCCAACCTGGTGAACGCGGACATCCTGCGCATCTGCGTGCTCACGCAGTACAAGTCGCACTCACTGGACCGCCATGTGACCACCACCTGGCGGATGTCCAGCCTGCTGGGGAACTACGTCACGCCGGTCCCCGCCCAGCAGCGGCTGGGCCCGCACTGGTATCTGGGCAGCGCGGACGCGATCCTCCAGTCGCTCAACCTCGTCCACGACGAACAGCCCGACTACATCGCGGTCTTCGGCGCCGACCACGTGTACCGCATGGACCCCCGCCAGATGCTCCAGCAGCACATCGAGAACGGCGCGGGCGTCACCGTCGCCGGGATCAGAGTGCCCCGCGCCGAGGCCTCCTCCTTCGGGATCATCACCCCCGCCTCCGACGGCGTCCAGGTCGACAGCTTCCTGGAGAAGCCGGCCGACCCGCCCGGTCTGCCGGGGGACCCCGGGCGGGTCTACGCCTCGATGGGCAACTACCTTTTCACGACGAAGGTCCTCGTCGACGCCCTGCACCGGGACGCCGAGGACGAGAACTCCGTGCACGACATGGGCGGCTCCATCCTGCCGATGCTGACCGAGCGCGGCGCGGCCCAGGTGTACGACTTCACCGAGAACCACGTCCCCGGCGAGACGCCCGCCGAGCACGGCTACTGGCGCGACGTCGGCACGCTCGACTCGTACTACGACGCGCACATGGACCTGATCTCGCCCCAGCCCGCCTTCAACCTCGACAACCGCCGCTGGCCCATCTACACCCACTCCACCCAGCTGCCGCCCGCGCGCTTCGTGGCCGGCGGCATCGCGGGCGAGTCGATCGTCAGCCCCGGCTGCGTCATCCGCGGCCAGGTCACCCGCTCCGTCCTCTCGCCCGGGGTGGTGATCTCGGAGGGCGCGGTGGTGCAGGGCTCGGTGCTCCACGACAACGTACGGATCGGCCGCGGCGCGGTCGTCAGGAACGCGATCCTCGACAAGAACGTGGACGTACCGCCCGGCGCGACGATCGGCGTCAACCCCGAGCGCGACGCGGCGCTCTACACCGTCTCCAAGAACGGCATCATCGCCCTCGGCAAGGGCCAGGTCGTCGCCTGACCCCGCCCGCCGCCCGGGACGCCGTCCGTCCCTCCTCGCGCTTCGTTGCGGGATCATGAACAGCGTGTGATCCCGGGAATAGCCGTCCGGTGATCCGCTTTCCATGGGTGTGGGGGCCCGACCCCGTGGGCCGGGGCCCCGCGACACCGTCGGCCGAACCGAGGAGTTCCCATGACCCAGGCCTATGTCTTCACCAGCCACGGCGGTCCCGAGACGGAAGCACTCCTGGAGCTGCCGGACCAGCCGGAACCCGGCCCCGGACAGTTGCTCGTCGCCGTCCGGGCCGCCGGTGTGAACCCGTTCGACCACAAACTGCGTACCGGCTTCCAGCTCCCCGGTGCCCCGCCGACCCAGTTCCCCGCCGTCTTCGGCGGTGAGGTCGCCGGCGTGGTCCAGGCGGTCGGACCCGACGTGACCGGCTTCGCGGTCGGCGACGCCGTCTTCGGCTCCGCCGTCACCGGCGGCTACATCGAGTCCACCCTCGTCCCCGCCGCCGTCGCCGCGCACAAGCCGGACGCGCTGTCCTTCACGGACGCGGCCACCCTGCCGGTCGCCGCCGCCACGGCCTACGACGGCGTGAACCAGCTCGACCTGCCCAAGGGCGCCACCCTCCTGATCACCGGCATCGGCGGCGGGGTGGGCGTCGCCGCCGCCCAGATCGCGGTCGCGCGCGGCCTGCGCGTCGTCGGCACGGCGAGCGCGGGCAAGAAGGAGTTCGTCGAGTCGCTCGGCGCCACGCACGTCACCCCGGGCCCCGACGTCGCCGCGCGCGTACGGGCCGTGGCGCCCGACGGGATCGACGCGGTGTACGACCTGGTCGGCGGCGCCGCCCTGGAGGCCGTCGCCGAGCTGGTCGAGGACCGCACGAAACTGATCACCGCGGGCGACTACGCGACCGTCACCCGCCTCGGCGGACAGCCCGTGCAGCGGCTGCGCAACGCCGAGGTCCTCGACCGGGTCGCCGAACTCGCCGTGAGCGGGGCGCTGCGGCCGTACGTGACCCGGACCTTCCCCCTGGAGCGGGCCGGCGAGGCGCTGCGCGCCGTGGAAGAGGGCCACGCCCAGGGCAAGATCGTCATCGAGATCGGAGCATGAACGCCGTGTCGCACCCGCTCGACAACCCCGCCTACTCCTCGCTGACCGGGCCGCACGCGCACTTCGCCGAACGGCGGGGCCGGCTGCTGCGCTACCCGCCGGAGGTCTCGCCCTGGCTGGGGCTCCCCGACGAACCGGACGACGAGGACTGGGCGGACGTCGCCGCCCTCACCGGGCCCGGCAACACCGTCGGGCTGGCCGCCCTGGAGGTTCCCCCGCCGGAAGGCTGGGAGATCACTTTCAGCATCGGCGGGGTGCAGATGATCGACGACGGTGTGGCCGCGGCCCCCGACGAGGAAGCAGTACGTCTCGGCACCGAGGACGTCCCCGAGATGCTCGACCTCGTCGCGCGCGCCCAGCCGGGACCGTTCCTGCCCCGCACCATCGAGATGGGCACCTACCTGGGCATCCGCCGCGGCGGGGCGCTTGTCGCGATGGCCGGGGAGCGGCTGCGGCCGGTCGGCCACACCGAGATCAGCGCGGTCTGCACCGACGCCGCGCATCGAGGCCAGGGACTCGCGGGACGGCTCGTCCTGGCCGTCGCCCACGGCATCCGTGAGCGCGGTGACATTCCCTTCCTGCACACGGCCGCCAGGAACACCAACGCCATCAGGCTCTACGAATCGCTGGGCTTCCGGCTCCGCAGGAAGGTCACCTTCCTCGAGGCCCGCGTCCCGCTGCCGGACGCCGGCCGGGTCAGCGCCGGGTGACCCGAGGGATTTTGTTGACACCCGACACATCGGTATGCTCCTGACCTGCGCACGAGTGACTGCGCACGGGCGCACGGGCGAGCGAGGAACGGCAGCGGCGATGACGGTGACAGAGGACAACCCGGCGTACGGCGAGAGCCTGACGCACGGCCCCGGCATCGACCCCGACCGGCTGGCCGTCTGTCTGAGCGTGCTGGACGAACTCGACAAGATCGACGTCGACCACCCCGACGCGATCGCCGTGCGCCGGGCCACCGCCGGGATCTACCGGACCGTGAAGCAGCGCCGCCGCCAGGAGCGCCGCGCCTCGAAGACCGCCCACGACCGCGCCGTCACCGAGGCCACCGCCACCGGCTCCGCCGAACGCATCGACGACGAGACGCAGGGCCTGCTGCCGTCGTCGTCCGTCGCCGGCGAGATCGCGGGCGTCCTCCGGCGCCCCCGCTCCTGCTACATCTGCAAGACCCGCTACGTCGAGGTCGACGCCTTCTACCACCAGCTCTGCCAGAGCTGCGCCGCCGAGAACCGCGCCCGCCGCGACGCCCGTACGGACCTCACCGGCCGCCGCGCGCTGCTCACCGGCGGCCGGGCCAAGATCGGCATGTACATCGCGCTGCGCCTGCTGCGCGACGGCGCCCACACCACCATCACCACCCGCTTCCCCACCGACGCGATCCGCCGCTTCAAGGCGATGGAGGACAGCGACGAGTGGATCCACCGGCTCAAGATCGTCGGCATCGACCTGCGGGACCCCGCCCAGGTGGTCGCGCTCGCCGACTCCGTCGCCGCCGAGGGCCCGCTGGACATCCTGATCAACAACGCGGCCCAGACCGTACGCCGCTCCCCGCAGGCCTACAGCGAGCTGCTCGCCGCCGAGTCCGCCCCGCTGCCGGCCGGGGAACTGCCCGCCTCCCACGTCATCGGAGCCTTCGGCAGCGGCGCCCAGGCCGTCCTTCCCTCCGGCACCGCCGAGGCGCTGTTCGCCACGGACGTCACCGGGCTCGCGCTCGTCGGCGGCTCGGCCACCCTCGCCAGGATCGAGGCGGGCACCGCGATCGACGCCGGCGGGCTCGTACCCGACCTGCACGACACCAACAGCTGGGTGCAGACGGTCTCCGACGTCGACCCGGTCGAGCTGCTCGAAGTCCAGCTGTGCAACTCCACCGCGCCGTTCATCCTCATCAGCCGGCTGCGCCAGGCGATGGCCGCCGCCGCGGCGACCCACACGTACGTGGTCAACGTCTCCGCCATGGAGGGCGTTTTCAGCCGTGGTTACAAGGGCGCCGGCCACCCGCACACGAACATGGCCAAGGCCGCGCTGAACATGCTGACCCGGACCAGCGCCCAGGAGATGTTCGAGTCCGACGGCATCCTCATGACGGCCGTCGACACCGGCTGGATCACCGACGAGCGCCCGCACCCGGACAAGATGCGCCTGGCCGACGAGGGCTTCCACGCCCCCCTCGACCTCATCGACGGCGCGGCGCGCGTGTACGACCCGATCGTGCGCGGCGAGCGCGGCGAGGCGCTGTACGGCTGCTTCCTCAAGGACTACGCGCCCGCCAACTGGTAGGGGGCCGTTCGGCCGGAAACCTCACTCTCCGGTGAGCCCGGTCGAGCGCACGGCCGCTCATCTGGTTAATCTGAGGGGCACACGCGGCCAACACCGGGGATACACCATCCTCACGGCCGCGCGGGGACAGGCCCACTACCACGGCCGCGGTCCCGCCCGAGTAGACGGCGCCACCGCGACGGAACTGCCCCTGTCCCAGAGTTGCGCGACACAGAGGAGTGCGCCGTGACACCAGACATCAAGACGAGCGAAGAACGGGCCGCCGAGCCCGGAGAGCCGACCCGCAGACCCGAGAAGCTCGGCAACCTCGAAGTGTGGGCCAGGTCGGCCCCCATCCGGTTGGCGGGCTACGAGGACGACCTCGCCGAACCGCACATCCTGCCCGGCATCGACTGACCGGGCCGGCCCACGGGCCGGGGCGTCGCGGGACGCCCGTCCGGCCGGCGCCCCGGCGTCGGCCGGACACCTGAACTTCGGGCGAACTTCACCGAGTCGCCCCTGGTCACCACGGTAACTGCAACTACCATCCAGTTTCGTGCCGCTACGTGACCTCTTCCACCACGTCCCCCCGGGACCGCGGGCGGACGCCCCGTCCGTCCGCCGTCTCCGACGCGGGCGGGTGACCCTCGCCGTGTGCCTCGCCCTGGCGGGTACGGGCGGCGCGCTCGCCCTCGCACTCCCCGGCACGGACGCCCCGCGTACCGTCGCCGAGCGGACGGACCCCGCCGACGCGCCGGACGCGCCCGCCGATGGGTTGCCGCACACCGCCGTCGAGGCGTCCGACGCCTCCGAGACCTGCGGCAAGGGCTGGCAGCACCCCCGCGCGGGACTCCAGGTCTTCGACGTACGCAACAACACGACCAGCGCCGCCGAGGTGTATCTCACCGACACCACGGGCGCGTTGCTCGGCGAGGTGGACGGGCTCGCGCCCGGCACCACCCGCCCGATCCGGGTCACCCTGGGCCGCGGCACCTACACCTTCCGCTGCCTGGTCGAGGACACCGACGCCGTCACCGGCGCGCCCGTACGCATCAGCGCCGGACCCGCCCGGGGCGGACCCGCGGTGCTGCCCGTCAACAACCACGACCTGATCCCCGTGGCCCTCGCCTACCAGAAGTGGGTGGCCGGCGGGTTCGGCGGTGTCGTCGACCGGGTCGACACACTGCGCGACGCGGTCGACCGGGGCGACCTGGCCGCCGCCCGCAAGGCCTGGCTCCCCGCGCACCTGGCGTTCGTCCGGCTCGGCGGCGCGTACGGCGCGTTCGGCGACCTCGGCTCCGCCGTGGACGGCACCGACGCCGGGCTCCCCGGCGGCCCGCACGACCCGGATTTCACCGGCTTCCACCGGGTCGAGTACGGGCTGTGGCACGGCGAGCCGGCGAAGACGCTGCGCGGTCCCGCCGACCGGCTGGCCGCCGACGTGGGGACCCTGCGGAGCGAGTGGGCGGACACCCGCATGGACCCGCTCGACCTGGGCCTGCGCACCCACGAGATCACCGAGGACAGCATCCAGCAGGACCTGACGGGCCGCTCCGACTTCGGCAGCGGCACCTCCCTCGCCTCGGCCCGCGCCGGACTGGACGGCACCGCCGAACTCGTGACGCTGCTGCGCCCGTTGCTGACGCCCCGCGACACCGGGCTGCCGCGGATCGACGGCGGACTGCGGACCACCGGGAAGGACCTGGACGCCCTGGCGTCCCGCGGCGGCTGGCGGGCGCCGACGGCCCTGCCCCGCGCCGACCGCGAACGGATCGACGCCGACTTCGGCGACCTGGCGGAACAGTTGGCCTCCGTGGCGGTCATCTTCGACGTACGGAGGACCTCATGACCACCGACCCCACCCTCACCCCGCCCCACGGCGACGCGGACCCCGCGGGGACCGCCCCGTCCGGCGTACGGCGGCGGTCCTTCCTCCACCGGGCCCTGGTGGCGGGCGCCGCCGGGGCCGCCGTCGGCGCCGGGGGAGTGGGCGCTGTCGCCCGCGCGGACGACGAGCCGGTGTCGGCGCGGCCGGAAGGGCACACGATCGCCTTCCACGGCGCCCACCAGGCCGGCATCCTGACGCCCCTCCAGCGCCACGCCGTGTTCACCTCCTTCGACGTCACCGCACGCGACCGCGCCGAACTGACCACCCTGCTGCGCACCCTGACCGAACGCCTGCGGTTCCTGACCGCGGGCGGCGTCCCCGAGCCGCTCGGCATCTCCGCGCCGCTGCCCGACTCCGGTGTGCTGGGCCCGGTCGTCCCCGCCGACGGGCTCACCGCGACCGTCGCGGTGGGCGCCTCGCTCTTCGACGACCGCTTCGGCCTCGCCTCCCGCCGCCCCCGCAGGCTCCGCCCGATGGACGTCTTCCCGGACGACGACCCGGAGGACGCCTGGTGCCACGGCGACCTGATGCTCCAGCTCTGCGCCGACCACCCCGACACCGTCGCGCACGCCCTGCGTGACGTCGCCCGGCACACCCGCGGGCTGATGCAGGTCCGCTGGCGCATGGAGGGCTTCGTGTCGCCGCCGCGGCCCTCCGGCACCCCCCGCAACCTGATGGGCTTCAAGGACGGCACGGCCAACCCCGACACCGGGGACGCGCGCCTCATGGACCAACTGGTCTGGGTACGGCCCGGCGCGGGCGAGCCGGCCTGGACGGCCGGCGGCAGCTACCAGGTGGTGCGGCTGATCCGGATGATGGTGGAGTTCTGG
Source organism: Streptomyces liangshanensis (assembly GCF_011694815.1). Taxonomy (NCBI): domain Bacteria; kingdom Bacillati; phylum Actinomycetota; class Actinomycetes; order Kitasatosporales; family Streptomycetaceae; genus Streptomyces; species Streptomyces liangshanensis. The sequence goes on along the minus strand of NZ_CP050177.1, from coordinate 713,852 downwards.
GACCGGGTGTCCATCCACGAGCAGGAGCGGATGATGGGCCGCTCCCGCGACAGCGGAGCCCCCCTGGACGGCCGCCACGAGACCGACCTGCCCCGCTACCCCCAGGACCCGCAGGGCGACGTCATCCCGCTGGACGCGCACATCAGGCTGGCCAACCCCAGGACCGCGGCGACCGCGGACAGCAGGCTGCTGCGGCGCGGCTACAACTACGACCGCGGGGTACGGGACAACGGCGACCTCGACACCGGCCTGGTGTTCTGCTGCTTCCAGCAGGACCTGGACCGGCAGTTCGCCGCCGTGCAGAAGAAGCTCGCGGGCGAACCGCTGGTGGACTACATCAAGCCGTACGGCGGCGGCTACTTCTTCGCCCTCCCCGGCATACGCGACAGCGCCGACTGGCTGGGCCGCGCCCTCCTGGCGTGAAAGACATTTGCATTCCCTGACCAACCATTCACCCCGGATACATGGTCGAGCCACGCATTGGTGCGTACAGGCATCCGACCATGCAGACGACAAAACAGACGGCGCGCACCACCCGGGCGTCCGACGGGGGCGGCCGGGCGCGCACGCAGCGATAGGTGACAGATGTTCAGTGCAAGAGCCATAGCGCGCCAGGGCAGGCGCGGGACGGGACGGGCCGCGACGCTCGCCACCGCCGCCGCCCTCATCGCGCTCGGCGGCTCGGTGGCGCCCGCCTCGGCGGCCGCCGCCCACCAGCCAAAGGACAACAGCGCGAAGACCACGACCCCGATCAAGCACGTGGTCGTCCTCTTCGACGAGAACGAGTCCTTCGACCACTACTTCGCGACGTACCCGAAGGCCGCGAACACCGACGGCACTCCCTTCGTCGCCTCGAAGAAGACGCCCAAGGCGGTCAACAACCTCGCCAGCGCGAACCTGCTGAAGAAGAACCCGAACCAGTACCTGCCGAAGCGGCTCACCCCGTCGCAGGCGCTGACCTGCTCGCAGAACCACAACTACGGGCCCGAGCAGCTCGCGTACAACAACGGCAAGGCCGACAAGTTCGTCCAGAACACCGAGAACGACACGTGCAGCGGTGGTCTGTTCAACGAGCCCGGCTCGGTCATGGACTACTACGACGGCAACACCGTCACGGCGCTGTGGAACTACGCCCAGCACTACACGCTGAGCGACAACTCGTACAGCTCCTCCTTCGGTCCCTCGACCCCCGGCGCGCTGAACCTGGTCTCGGGCCAGACGCACGGGGCGATCTCGGTCGACCCGGCCTCGGGCACCGAGAACCCGAAGCAGACCGCCACCCCCAGCTCGTCCGTGCTGGTCTCGCCGGACGCCAAGGGTGTCGGCACGGTCGTGGCCGACCCCGACCCGGCGTACGACGACTGCTCGGACAGCGACCACACGAGCACCAGCGCGCTCGCGGCCCTCAAGGGCAAGAACATCGGTGACCTGCTGAACGAGAAGGGCGACACCTGGGGCTGGTTCCAGGGCGGCTTCCGGCCGAGCACCGCGTGGGACGGTACGCCGGGCACGTACGCGAAGTGCGACACCACGCACAACAACGTGGGCGGCACGGCTGTGAAGGACTACAGCCCGCACCACTCGCCGTTCGAGTACTACAAGTCCACCTCCAACCCGCACCACCTCGCGCCGGCCTCGGTCGACGAGATCGGGCACCAGGGGCGGGCCAACCACAACTACGACCTCACCGACTTCGACGCGGCCCTGGCCGCCCAGAAGCTGCCCGCGGTGAGCTTCCTCAAGGCGGGCCAGTACCAGGACGGCCACCCCGGCACCTCGGACCCGCTGGACGAGCAGCAGTGGCTGACCACTGAGATCAACAAGATCCAGAAGTCCGCGCAGTGGAAGGACACCGCGATCGTCGTCGCCTACGACGACTCGGACGGCTGGTACGACCACGTCACCCCGCCGGTCCTCAACGGGTCCAAGGACAAGACGCTGGGCTCCAACGGCCTGCCCACCGACGCCAAGGCCTGCCAGCAGGGCCCCGTCGCGAAGGCCGGCTACCAGGACCGGTGCGGCCCCGGCCCGCGCCAGCCGCTGCTGGTCATCTCGCCGTACTCGAAGACGAACCACATCGACCACACGCTCACCGAGCAGACGTCGATCACCTCGTTCATCGAGAACAACTGGAAGACCGGCCGGATCGGTGACGGTTCGTTCGACGTCCGGGGCGGCACGCTCCTCAACGCCTTCGACTTCAAGCACCCGAACAACGTCCAGGTGCTGCTGAGCAAGGACGGCTCGGTCTCCTCGATCAAGTCGATCCCGAAGCACCCGGCGAAGCCGGTCAAGTCGAAGATCACGGGTCCGGCCGGGGGCAACCTCGACCGGGCGGGTCTGGCGGCGTCGAGCGGTTCCACGTCCGTGGTGCTGCCGACCGCGATCGGCGCGGCGCTGCTCGTCGCGATCGGTGGCGGGGCGCTCGTGCGCCGTCGCGGCCGGGATCGCGCGGCGGCCTGACGTGCCGGCGGTCTTACCTGCCGGCGGACCGACGTCCGTACGCGCGGGTGTGCGGGGAGGGGCGGCGCTGCCCCTCCCCGCACACCCGCGTCCGCGTGTCTCAGGCCGCCATGCGCGCCAGGACGCGGCCCAGCCGGGCGGCGTAGGCGCGTTGCAGGACGGGCACCAGCGGGCCCGCCAGCCTGGTGTACCACCGGGCCGGCCGGCTGAAGGCCATCACGGTGAACCACACCGTGCCGTCCTCGTGCAGATCGACCACGAAGGACTCCTCGCCGCGCTCCGCGTGCCCCGGCAGCGTCCCGTACGCGAAGCCGGTGCGGTTCTCCTCGTACACCGCCCACACCACCCGGCACGGCACGGCCAGCCGCAGCGGGCCGCGCCCACGGAGACCTCGACGGCGGTGCCCGGGAGCGCGCGGGAGGAGCGGGCCCGGATCCCGGCGCCCGTCCGCCGGTGCATCGCCCAGGTGGTCACGGCGGTGCCCGCTGCCTCGAAGGCGGGGCGGCCCCGGCCGATCCTGGCGGTGTGGAAGAGGTGGCTGTAGCCGCGGGGGAGCGGGCCGAGCCGGGTCGCGCCGACCTCGGGGTAGCTGAACGGGGCGTCGGCGGGGGCGGGTTCCACGAGCGGGTCGTTCATGCGGGGGTCTCCTTGAGTCGTCGCCAGGCCAGGACCGAGCAGAGGGCGAAGCCGAGGGCGTTGCCGAGGCCGTGGGTGGCGGCCATCCAGGTGAGGGTGGGGTGGGGCAGTCCGGTGGCCTCGCCGAGCGCCCAGCTCAGCGCGAGTGCCATGGTCACCGGCAGGACGCACGCGGAGACGGCGAGGAAGGCGCGGACGCCGCGGGTCCCGCCGCGGGTCCTGATGTCCCGCCAGGTCAGCAGCGACACGGTCCACATGCCCGCCGTCAGGACGACCGCGCCGGCCAGCTCCGTCCGGTCGCCGGTGAAGAACCCGGTGAGGACGAGCAGCGTGCCGAGGGGGACGCTCAGCGCGGCGAACCGCCCGGCCCGCCCGTCCACCGCCCGGCAGACCAGCCCCGCCACCAGCGCGGCCGCGAAGCCCGCGAAGTGGAAGTGCGCGACGGTCAGCCGCAGCACCGGCGGGCCGAAGCCGAGGAGCGCGTGACCTCCTCGCTCGGCGACGAGCGAGACCCCCGCCACGGCCGGGGTCACCAGCGCGGTGAGCGCGGCGATCTCGGCCGGTGCCAGGGACCGCGTCCTCATCAGCCGGAGCGGGGCGTGCAGCGCCAGCACGAGGGTGGCGAGCGCGTAGCAGGCGGCGAGGGCGACGGCCGTCCCGCCGCGCGGCAGCCAGAGCGCGACGGCGCCCAGCGAGGCGGGCAGGGGCCACAGGCGGCGTAGCGCGGACAGACCGGGCGCGGGCGGCGCGCCCGGCGTCTCCAGCAGCCGCAGCCCCACCGGCACGATCACCAGCATGCCGAGCATCACGACAAGGCTGACCAGCACGGACATCTCATGCCACCCCCAGACTTGAACATGTTCAATTCCTGCGCGCAGCCTATGTCGTCCCTTGAACGCGTTCAAGTCCGGGGTCCCCCATGGTGGTCCCCGCTTGCGCGCCGGATGAGGTTCCGTCAGACATGAGGGGACACCCTTCGGAGGAAGAGGCGGGAGACACCGGTGCGCTCACCCAACCGTCGTCGGTACGCCCCACTCGCCGCGCTGTCCGCGCTGGCCGCGGGCGCGCTGGTCCTGTCGGGCTGCGGGGGCGGCGGGGCGGGGAAGCCGCGCGCCGAGGATCTCTTCTTCCAGTCGGCCGGCGACCGGGGCGGCGACCCGTTCACCCCGTCGACCGTGACCGTGACGTCCGAGGGGGCGCCCGCCGCCGGCCGGCCCGCCGCCCGGGCCTCCGCCGGGCCCGTCCGCGCCGCGCGCGCCCTCCCCGGCTCGACCCCCGGCCTCTACGGGGCGGCCCGCTCCGTCTCCAGTTGCGACGTGGAACGGCAGATCCGCTTCCTCACCGAGGACCGGACGCGGTCACGCGCCTTCGCCCGGGGCGCCGGCATCGGCGGGAGCGGCGTCCCGGCCTTCCTGCGCGGCCTCACCCCGGTGGTCCTGCGGGCCGACGCCCGGGTGACCGGGCACGGCTACCGCGACGGCGCCGCCGCCCCGTACCAGTCCGTGCTCCAGGCCGGCACCGCCGTCATGGTCGACGAGCGGGGACTGCCGCGGGTGCGCTGCGCGTGCGGGAACCCGCTGCGTCCGCCGGTCCCCGTGCGGGGCGCCGTCGTGAACCGGGGCAAGCGCTGGCCGGGGTACGCCCCCGGCCGCGTCGTCGTCATCAACCGCGCGGACGCGGCCGTCGACGGCCTGGTCGTCGTCGACCTGGTCGAGGTCGCATGGATGCAGCGCAGGACCGGCACGGACGGGGACGAGGACGCGCTCCCCGACATCCTGCCGCCGTACGGCCCCGAGGCCGACATCACCGACCCCGACGCGGTACGGCCGCCCGGCGAGGCCAGCCCGTCCGCGACTCCGGAGCCGTCCGCCCCGGCGAAGCCGGACAGGACCCCGCGGGAGTCCGGCGTCCCCACCCGCACGACGCTGCGGCCCGGCGACACCCTGCCCCCCGAGCCCCCCTCGGAGGAACCGCCGGGGGAGCAGCCCCTGGAGCCTGAGCCGGAGCCCGTCCCGACCGGCGACGACGGGATGCTCCCCGTCGAGCCCGACAAGGAACAGGTCAGTGACGTCCTGACCGGCCCCGATGCCCCCCAGGAATGACCGGACCGCTCGAAGAATCCGACAAATGATGACAGAGTGTCTCCATGGCTGAACGGGCAGCGGGCGCCCTGTCGCTCCCTGATGACTGGCCCGCCCCTCCGGATCTCAGCATGTCCCTCAACCGGATGGGCATCTTCGACTGGGACCTCGACAGCGGGCTGTTGCACCTCGACGGCTCGGCGCTCGCCGTGTTCGACCTCACGGCCGAGGAGTACGACGGCCGCCCGAGCGGGCTCAGGGGCCGGATCCCGTACAGCGAGGGCATCCGGCTGTACGCCGTCGCGACCGAGGCCATGGAGAACGGCAGCGAGACCTACGGCGCCTACATGCGCGTCCGGCAGCGCGACGGCACGCTGCGCTGGATCCACACCCAGGGCCGTATCCGCCGCGAGAGCGGCGGCCGGCCCCATCGCGTGATCGGCGTGGTCCGCGACGCCAGCCAGGAACTCGCCGACTCCACCGCCCGGCTCGAACTGGACGCGGTGCGCAGGGTGCAGACCAGCGTCGTCGAGGGCACGACCGCCGCGCTCGCCCACGCCAGGACCGTCCAGGACGTCATCGACGTCCTCAAGGAGTCCCACGGCCTGGAGCACCTCGGCGCCACCAGCCTGGTCATGGGCCTGGTCGAGTCGGGCCGCATCCACCTGGTCGCGGAAGGGCCCGAAGGGTCCTTCGTGCCCGGCACCCGGGTCACCCGCATCGACGAGCCGTACCCGATGAGCGACGTCGTACGGACGCTCACGCCGCGCTTCATCGAGTCCGCCGAGGAGTTCGCCGAGTCGTACCCCGACCTGTGGCCGCACATCAGCGGACTCGGCATCACCGCCGCCGCGTACCTCCCGCTCATCGCGCAGGCCCGCCCCATCGGCGCCCTCGGCCTGCTCTACGGCGACAAGAACGGCTTCAGCGGCGAGGACCGCAACCTCCTCGTCGCCCTCGGCAGCAGCATCGCCCAGAGCCTCCAGCGCGCCGTGCTCTTCGAGCAGGACCACGACCTGGCCGAGGGCCTCCAGCAGGCCATGCTGCCGCGCCGGATCCCCGCCGTCCCGGGCGCCGAGATCGCGGTCCGCTACCGGTCCGCCCGCCTCGGCCGGGACATCGGGGGTGACTGGTACGACGTCATCCCGCTGCCCGGCGGGCGGGTGGGCGCCGTCATCGGGGACGTCCAGGGCCACGACACCCACGCCGCCGCGGTGATGGGCCAGCTGCGCATCGTGCTGCGGGCGTACGCCGCCGAGGGGCACACCCCGGCGACGGTGATGGCCCGCGCCTCCGTCTTCCTGCACGAACTGGACACCGACCGCTTCGCGACCTGCCTCTACGCCGAGGCCGACCTGACGACCGGCGTGGTCCAGCTGGTCCGCGCCGGGCACGTCGATCCCATGATCAGGGGCATGGACGGCAGCTGCCGGCGGTTCCCGGTGGGCGGCGGGATGCCGCTCGGCCTCTCGGCGCTCTTCGGGGAGCTCGACTACCCGGTCAGGACACTCGAACTGGACCCGGGGCAGACCCTGCTGCTGTTCACCGACGGACTGGTCGAACAGCCGGGCGCCGACCTCGACGACGGGATGCGCCTGCTGTCCTCCCTCGTCCGCGACGGGCCGCGCGACCTCCAGATGCTCGCCGACAAGCTCTGCGAGGTGGTGGACGAACGGGGCGGCGAGGACGACGTCGCGGTCCTGCTGCTGCGCCGCAGGGGCGCCCACGCCCCGCAGACCGGCGGCCGCCTCCAGCAGCACGTCGCCCAGGGCGACCCCGAGGCGCTCAGGTCGGCGCGGCACATGATCCGGGCCGCGGTGGGCGCCTGGGGCGCGGGCCACCGGTCCGACGAGATCGAGCTGTCCGCCGACGAGCTGATCACCAACGCGCTCATGCACACCGACGGCGGCGCGATCGTGACCGTACGCGTCCTGGCCGGGACCGTACGGCGGCTGCGCGTCGAGGTCGAGGACCGCTCCAGCGCGCTGCCGCGGCGCAGGGACGCCGGGGAGGCGGGGGTGTCCGGGCGCGGGCTGCTGCTCGTCGACCGGCTCGCGGACGCCTGGGGCGTCGAGTCACGGGGCAGCGGCAAGTGTGTGTGGAGCGAGTTCCTGGTCCAGGACGGGCCGTCACATTGAGCGGTACGCGTCGTTAGTCGTACGTGAAGTGGCAGATCATGACCGTAACTGAGCGGAACGTGAGGACCCCTTGACCACCGAGCTGCTCGCACCTCTCGATCTGGCTTTCTGGCACCTCGAATCGCCCGACCACCCCATGCACCTCGGCGCGCTCGCCGTCTTCACCGCCGTCCCCGGCACCACGCCCGGCGAAGGCGTGCCCGAGCTGCTCGCCACCCGCGCCGCCGCCGTGCCCCGGCTGCGGATGCGGGTACGGGACGTACTGCTGCCCGTCGGCGGGGCGGCGTGGGCGGTCGACAAGGACTTCGACGTGCACCGCCACGTACGCGTACTGCCCCTCCCGCCCGGCGACTTCGCCGCGCAGGCCGAACTCCTCGCCGGGGAGCTGATGGAACGCCCGCTGGAACGCGGGGTCCCGCCCTGGGAGATGTACGTGCTGACGCCGGCGGACGGCGGCCGGGAGCGCGGCGGCAGCGGTCCCGCCGCGTCCACCGGCCCTGGTGCCTCGCACGCAGGAGGGCCCCCTGCCGGCGCCGACCGCCGGTTCGCCGTCCTCGTGAAGATGCACCACGCCCTCGCGGACGGCATGCGCGCCGTCGCCATCGGCGCCGGGATCTTCGACCAGATCGCCGACGTCCGGGCCGCGGGGGCCCGGCGGGCGCGCCCGGTGCCGCCACGCTCCTGGCTGCCGGGGCCGTGGCAGGCGGCGGGGCTCGCCAGGGACCGGCTCGAAGACCTCCGCAGGGCGCTCGGCATCGGCGCGTCCGTCGTACGGGCCAGCCGGTTCGACCCCCGCGGGGTCGCCGCGCTCACCGCGGGCTCCAGCGGGACCCGCCGCCTCGCCACGGCCGTCCTGGACCTGGCGGACGTCCAGCTCGTCCGCAAGGCCGCGGGCGGCTCCGCCAACGACGTCCTGCTCGCCACCGTGGCCGGCGCCCTGCGCCGCTGGATGCTGGAGCGCGGCGAACCGCTGCCCGCCGCCGCGCCGCGCGCGCTCGTACCGGTCTCCCGGCGGCGGCCCGGCAGCCCGGCGGGATCGGCCAACAAGCTCTCCGCGTACCTGCTCGGCCTGCCGGTCGCCGAGGGCGACGCCCGGGCCAGGCTCCGCGCGGTGCGCGGCGCGATGGACCGCAACAAGTCCGAGGGCCCCGCCCGGGGCGCCGGGGCCGTCGCCCTCCTCGCGGACGCCCTGCCGCCGCTCGCCCACCGGCTCGGGGCGCCCCTCGCGGGCAACGCGGCCCGGGTGCTCTTCGACATCCTCGTGACGAGCGTGCCGCTGCCCCGCTCCTCCCTCTCCCTCGGCGGCTGCCCGCTGCGCGCGCTGTACCCGATGGCGCCGCTGGCCCGCGGCCAGTCGCTCGCGATCGCCCTCTCCTCCTACGGAGGGCAGGTGTACGTGGGGCTCGTGGCCGACGGGAAGGCCGTACCGGACCTGGCCCGGCTGGCCCGGGGGATGAACGAGGAACTGGACGAGCTGCTGCGGATCGCACCATAGACCTCGCACCGTAGACTCAGAGATCGGAGTGATCGCCACAGATCGGTGCGAAACTGCTGACCCCGAGGTGTTGACGCCACCCAGTCATCCGATGAATATTCGTCGTGATCGTCGTAGACGACGTGACCGGCGGCTCGGAAGCCACCGGCGGACATGTGGGGAGGCACCAGCGGTATGCGGCACACCACGCTCGGACACAGTGCGGTCCAGGTGACCGGACTGTCCTTCGGGGCGGCCGGGATCGGCAATCTCTACAGCCCGGTCGAACCGGAGCAGGCCACCGCCGCGGTCGACGCCGCGTGGGACGCGGGCATCCGCTACTTCGACACCGCGCCCCACTACGGCCTCGGGCTCTCCGAGCGCCGGCTCGGCGAGGCGCTGCGCGACCGGCCGCGCGACGAGTACACCCTCTCCACGAAGGTGGGCCGCCTCCTCGAACCCGTACCCGCCGACGAGATCCCCGCGGACGGCCCCGGCGACGACCTCGCCACCGGCTTCGCCGTACCGGCCACGCACCGCCGTGTCTGGGACTTCAGCGCCGACGGCGTCCGGCGCAGCATCGAGGCCAGCCTCGGCCGCCTCGGCACCGACCGGATCGACATCGTCTACCTGCACGACCCCGACCACCACGAGGACGAGGCCTTCGGCCAGGCCTACCCGGCGCTGGAGAAACTGCGTGGCGAGGGGGTGATCGGCGCGATCGGCGCGGGGATGAACACCACCGGGATGCTCACCCGCTTCCTGCGCGAGACCGACGTCGACGTGGTGCTCTGCGCGGGCCGCTTCACCCTCCTCGACGGATCCGCCCTCACCGCGCTGCTCCCCGAGGCCGCCGCGCGCGGCAAGAGCGTCGTCGTGGGCGGGGTCTTCAACTCCGGCCTGCTCGCCGACCCCCGGCCCGGCGCGACCTACGACTACGCGGCGGCCCCGGCCGCCGTCCTGGACCGGGCCCTGCGGATGGACGCCGTCACCCGGCGCCACGGCCTGCCCCTGCGCGCCGCCGCCCTGCACTACCCGCTGCGGCACCCCGCCGTCGCCAGCGTCCTGGTCGGCACCCGCTCGGCCGCCGAGGTACGGGACTCCGCCGAGCAGTTCGCCCGGGAGGTCCCCGAGGACGTATGGGCGGAGCTGCGAGCGGGCGGCCTACTGGCCGAGGACGGGACGGAGGCATGAGCCCGACGCGGCCGCGCACGTCGGTACGCGCCGAGTGCCTCGTACGTGCGGACGGCTCCGTACGTGCGGACGGCTCCGTGCGTGCCGGCGGCCCCGTACGTGCCGAGGGCCCCGTACGTGCGGACGGCTCCGTGCGCTCCGGTGGCCCTGTACGCGCCGACGGCCCGGTGCGTGCCGAGGGCCCGGTGCTGGCCGACGGCTCCGTGCGGGCCGAGGGCCCGGTGCTGGCCGATGGCCCCGGACGTGCCGGCGGCCCTGTACGCGCCGATGGCCCGGTGCACGCCAGCGGCCCGGTGCCGGCCGACGGCCCCGTGCGCGCCGAGGGCCACGTACGTGCGGACGGCTCCGTGCGGGCCGAGCGCCTTGTGCGCGCCGAGGTGCCGGTGCTGGCCGGCGGTCCTGTGCGCGCCGACGGCCCCGTACGTGAGGACGGCTCCGTGCGCGCCGAGGGCTTTGTGCTGGCAGACGGTCCCGTACGTGCCAACACCCCCGTACGTGCCAACACCCCCGTACGTGCCAACACCCCCGTACGTGCGGACGGCCCCGTACGTGCGGACGGTCCCGTGCGCGCCGCAGGCCCCGTACGTGCCGGCGGCCCCGTGCGCCCCGGCCGCGCCCGGCGGACGGGGCCGTCCGCACGTACGGCCGCCGGCTGGCGCCGCTCGGCACGCCTGTTGCCCGCCCGGCGCGGCCGCTCGACACCGTGCACGATCACCCCGCGGCCGGCGCCGGCGCCGGCCCGCCCGTCGTCTGGGAGCCCTGACGCATGATGACCCCGCCCGCGAACGTCGTCGACGCCCACCACCACTTCTGGGACCTGTCGGTACGCGACCAGGACTGGATCACCGGACCCGACCTGGCGCCCCTGCGCCGCGACTTCACCCTCGCCGACCTGGAGCCGGAAGCACGGGCCGCCGGGGTGAGCGCCACCGTCGTCGTGCAGACGATCACGGTCGCCGAGGAGACCCCGGAGTTCCTCGCCCTCGCCCACGGCAGCGACCTCGTCGCCGGGGTGGTCGGCTGGACCGACCTCACCGCGCCCGACGTCGCCGACACCCTCGCCGCCCTGCGCGAGCTGCCCGGCGGCGACCGGCTCGTCGGCATCCGCCACCAGGTCCAGGGCGAACCGGACCCCGAGTGGCTGCTGCGGCCCGACGTCCGGCGCGGACTGGCCGCCGTCGCCGAGGCCGGGCTCGTGTACGACCTGGTGGTGCAGGTCTCCCAGCTGCCCGCCGCCGCCAAGGCGGCCGAACTGTTGCCCGGCCTCACCTTCGTCCTCGACCACCTCGGCAAGCCGCCCATCGCCTCCGGCGCCATCCAGCCCTGGGCGGACCACGTCGAGACGCTGGCGGCCCGGCCCAACACGGTCTGCAAGCTGTCGGGCATGGTGACCGAGGCGGCCTGGGACTCCTGGACCCCCAACGGGCTGCGCCCCTACGCCGACATCGTCATCGGCGCCTTCGGCCCGTCCCGCCTCATGTTCGGCTCCGACTGGCCGGTGTCCCGCCTGGCGGCCTCGTACACCGAGGTCCTGGACGCGGCCCGCACCGTGACCGACGGCCTGAGCGAGAGCGAACGAACGGAGGTCTTCACCACCACGGCCCGCCGCGTGTACGGCCTCTGAGGACGTTCGTCCGGGGTAGGCCGACGGAGGCCTAGGGCAACGTCACCGCCGCCCGGGACTGACCGTCACCGCGCGCGGGGCCGCGTCGCGCCGCGTCGTGTGGGACGGACCGTCACCGCGGGTGCCGGTGGGGACGGGGAAGTCGACTCCCGTGTGGTAACCGCTCGCCCAGGCTCCCGCCTTGTGGGTCCGCGTGCCGGATGACGACCTCGTAGCCGTACGACCCCGCCCAGCCGGCCGAGATGACGTGCCCGGCGGCGACCGCCTTCACGGACGGGGCGGGTTTCCGGCGGTCGGGGTACGCCACGTCGCCCATCACCGTGCGGGAGGGCTCCCGACAGTCGGGGTGCGGCCGTGCCGCGCGGGGCGGGCTGTCACGTGGTGCGGTGGGCCGGGCCGGTGGGGTACGTCGTGTTGCGTCGCCCGGCTCGGGCGTCACCGTGTGGGCGGGGTCCCGGTGTCGGGGTGTTGGGCGCACACGGACCCGTACCGCTCGGGTGTGTCCTGGTCGGACCGGGTCCGGTTACGCGCCCCAGGGCCGCCCCCCTCACACCGTCGACGGTGCTCCGCCGTCCAGGAGTGACCGGCCCACCGCGTCCGGAAGGGGACCCACGCCTAGGAGTCCCGTGACCGACTCGGTCGCCAGGGTGTGCCATGCCGTCGCCCTGCGGAGCATCGCGTGGTCGCCGCCCGCCAGCAGCACCGCGCACGCCCGCGCTCCCGCCTCGCGGGCCCGGGCCGCGAGCGCCACACTGCCGCGCGGGTCCGTCACCCGGTCGCGGTCGCCGTGCAGCAACACCACCCCCCGGCCCCCGAGGTGCGCCACCGGCTCGTCCACCGGGCACCACGGCGCCAGCCCCACCACCCCGGTGACCAGGTCGTGCCCGGCCACGGACAGCGCCGCGCGACCCCCCATCGAGTGCCCCACGAGCACCACGGGCACCAGACCGATCAGCTGTTCCATCTCGTCCAGGGCCCGGCACGCGTCCCGCGCCGCGTCCGCGCGCGAGCCGTTCCAGCCCCGGTGGCGGTAGCGCACCCGGCCCACGACCACGTCGAGCCCCGCCGTCGCCCGCAGCACCGCCCGGGTGAAGGGCCACATCCTGGCCCCCGGCAGGTTCAGCCGCGACGGCGGCTCCTCGCCCTCCGAGCGTCCCCCGTGCATCAGCAGGACGGCCGCGCGGGGCCGGGTGGCGGTGCTCTCGAGCACCAGGGCCGGCGAGACGCTCGCTCGGCGATCACGTACGGGCACGGAAATGCCTTCCTTCCGACGGGCGCGCCCGGACCGGGCCCGCCTCCTCCGGATCTATTCGTCGCCGGCGGCCGCCAGGACTGCCCGGCCGGGGCTCCCGGCCTCCGCCCGGCGCGCCGACGGGCTCGCCGGGCGTTCGCACCGCGCTTCCGGCACGCTTGGAAGCATGCCGGAAGTACCCGAAGTCGAAGCCCTCCGAGAGTTCCTGGACGGCCACCTGGTGGGCAAGGAGATCGTGCGTGTCCTGCCCCTGACGGTGAACGTCCTCAAGACCTACGATCCGCCACTCTCCGCCTTGGAGGGTTCCACGGTCACCTCCGTGGCCCGGTTCGGCAAGTATCTCGACATCGTCGCGGCGGACGCGGGGCTGCATCTCGCCGTCCACCTCGCCCGCGCGGGCTGGCTCCGCTGGAAGGACACGTTCCCCCCGGCGCCGCCCCGCCCCGGCAAGGGGCCGCTCGCGCTGCGCGTCGTCCTCGCCGAGGGCGACGGCTTCGACCTGACCGAGGCGGGCACCACCAAGCGCCTCGCCGTCCACCTGGTCCGCGACCCCTCCGACGTGCCGGGCATCGAGCGCCTCGGCCCCGACCCGCTCGACCCCTCCTTCGACCGGGACGCGCTCGCCCGGCTCCTCGACGGGGAACGACGCCAGATCAAGGGCGCCCTGCGCGACCAGCGGCTCATCGCGGGGATCGGCAACGCGTACAGCGACGAGATCCTGCACGCCGCCAAGATGTCCCCGTTCAAACCGGTCAAGAACCTCACCGAGGAGGAGATCACGCTGCTGTACGACGCGATGCGCGCGACCCTCACCGAGGCGATCGAGCGTTCGCGCGGGGTGGCCGCCGGGCGGCTCAAGGCGGAGAAGAAGAGCGGCCTGCGGGTGCACGGCCGCAAGGGGGAGCCCTGCCCCGTGTGCGGCGACACGATCCGCGAGGTGTCGTTCAGCGACTCCGCGCTCCAGTACTGCCCCACCTGCCAGACGGGCGGCAAACCCCTGGCAGACCGAAGGCTGTCCCGCCTCCTCAAGTAAGGAGACCCCCGAGCGCCGACGCCACCACCGGCCGGTTCCAAGGCGCCGGTCTCAACACCGCCCCGGTCCCAGGCACGGGTCTCAGCCCCGGCTGGGTCCCGGGCACCCGCCCCGGCACCGGCCCGGTCCCAGGCACCGGTCCCAGTACCGGCCCGGTCCCGGGCACGGGTCTCAGGGCCGGCCGGGTCCCCAGGCACGGGTTTCAGCACCGGCCGGGTCCCCAGGTACCGGTCTCAGTACCGGCCGGGTCCCAGGCGCGGGTCACAGCCCCAGCCCGGTCCCACGCACCGATCCTAGGCACCGGCCTGCCCTTGGCACCGGCTCGGCCTAGGCCCCGTCCCAGGCGCCTGCCCGGCTCCTGGGCGCCGCCCCGGTCCCGCCGCCGGGGGCCGCCCCGGGCACCGGCCCCACCCGCAGGCACCGCCCCGATCCCGGCCTCGGGCACCGGCTCAGCCCCAGGCACCAGCCCGGCCCGGGCATCGGCCTCAGAGGCACCGGCCCAGCACCTGGCCCCGGGTGCCGCCCGGTCCCACTCCCCGGGGGGGCCGTCCCGGGCACCGGCCCAGCTCCAGGCACCGCCTCGATCCCGGCCCCGGGCACCGGCCCAGTTCCGGGCACCGGCTGCAGGCACCGGCCAGCCCCAGGCCCCCCCGAGCACCCGGCCGGACGGCCGCACCCCCGCTTACTCCTCCCGCCCCATCCCCCCGAGCGACACCAAGCGCACCCCGTCCGCCGTCCTGACCTCGAAGTGGTCGATGCCCTCCGGCGGCAGTGCCGCCCCGCCCCGGGTCACCAGGGGCATCGCCGCGTCCGCCCGTGCCTCCCAGGTCGTCACGGTCTGGCGCGACCCGTCGCGGCCGACCGCGACCAGCGCGCACACCCCCGCCGTGTCGGAACGGAGCATCTCCAGCCCCACGTCCGTCCCCCACGTCGTCGCGAGGGCCGTCACCGCCGCCTTCGTCCCGGTCACCGGATCCGTCGCCGTCCACCGAGACGCGGTCGCGACCCGGGACGAGCCGGGCGCGGAGTCCGCCGCCAGCAGGACCGCGAGCGGACCGCCGGCCACCAGCACCGCGACGGCGGCGACCAGCGCGAGGCGCCGCCGGTGACCGCGCCGCCGCGCCTCGGCCGTACGGTCGATCAGGCCGGCCAGCAGCCCGGGGCTCGCGGCGGCGAAGGGCGCCACCTCGGCCGGTGTCCGCCGGGAGTACTCGTCGAGTTGCGCCTTCACACCACCGAAGTCGGCCAGCAGCAGCGTGCACTGAGGGCATTCCATCAGGTGATCCTCGAAGCGGAAGGCGTCCGCGGCGTCGAGCACGCCCAGTGAATAGGCACCGACATCGCGATGGAGGTCCAAGGTCCGCATGCCGTCTGGTACGCAGCGCGGCGCCGAATCACTCAACGAACCGGCGCTCTCGCTCGACGACACCGCCGAGGACCCGCCCTCTCCGTCTAAACTCCCGCCTCATGCTGCGTGTACTGGCCGTGGACGACGAGGAACCGGCCCTCGAAGAGCTGCTGTACCTCCTGCGGGCCGACCCGCGGGTCCGCAGCGCCGAGGGTGCCACCAGCGCCACCGAGGCCCTGCGCCGCATCGGGGCCGCGCTCGACGCGGGCCCCCACGACCCCGAGGCCGTCGACGTCGTCTTCCTCGACATCCACATGGCCGGCCTCACCGGTCTGGACGTCGCCAAGCTCCTCGCCGGTTTCGCCGAACCGCCCCTCATCGTCTTCGTCACCGCCCACGAGGGCTTCGCCGTCCAGGCGTTCGACCTCAAGGCCGTCGACTACGTCCTCAAGCCCGTCCGCACGGAACGGCTCGCCGAGGCCGTCCGCCGGGTCGCCGAGCTGGCGGGGGACCGGCCCGCGGTCCTCGACACCGCCGCCGACCAGATATCCGTGGAACTCGGCGGTGTCACCCGCTTCGTAGCCGTCGCCGACATCGCCTACGCCGAGGCCCAGGGCGACTACGCCCGGCTGCACACCGACACCGGCAGCCATCTGGTACGGGTCCCCCTCACCACCCTGGAGGAGCGCTGGCGCGCCCGCGGGTTCGTCCGGATCCACCGGCGCCACCTCGTGGCCCTCGCCCGGATCGACGAACTGCGGCTCGACGCGGGCGCCATGAGCGTTCGCGTGGGGGAAGCCGAACTCGCCGTGAGCCGCCGCCACGCCCGCGGGCTGCGGGACCTCCTGATGCGCCAGGCCGGCCGCTGACCGTACCCGGACCGCCCGTCCTGCTACGGTCCGACCTCCATCCGCCCGACCTCCATCCGCCCGACCTCCATCCGCCCGACCTCCGACCCGGACCCCGACCGCCCGCCGGTCGCGGGCCGCGTGACGCCGAAACGGGGAGCCACCATGACAGGGGCAGGGGAAACCACGCCCAAGCGCGAGGTCGTCACCGGCGAGCCCCGGCGTGTGCGCCCGCTGCCGCGCTACCGGCCCCAGGCCGAGATCGACGAGCAGACCGCGCTCGGTGACGCCTACGTCCGCTCCCTGATGCGCGGTCAGCTCCGGGCCGGCCTCACCGCCTTCGGCGTCCTCGCCCTCGTCGCGGGCACCCTCCCCCTCGCGTTCGCCGCCCTGCACGACGCCACGGCGGTCTGGGTGGTGCTCGGTGTCGCCGCGTACCCGCTGCTCACCCTCCTCGGCTGGTGGTACGTCCGCCGCGCCGAACGCAACGAACGGGACTTCGCCCGGCTCGTGAAGGGCCGGCCCTTCCCATGAGCCAGAGCTACACCGTCACGGCCGTCGCCGTCGTCGTGGTCGCGACCGTCCTCGTCGGCGGCTTCGGGCTGCGGATATCCCGTACCACCTCCGACTTCTACGTCGCCTCCCGCACCGTCCGCCCCGCGCTCAACGCCGCCGCCATCAGCGGCGAGTACCTCTCCGCCGCCTCCTTCCTCGGCGTCGCCGGGCTGGTCCTGCTGCACGGCCCCGACATGCTCTGGTACCCCGTCGGCTACACCGCCGGCTACCTGGTGCTGCTGGTCTTCGTCGCGGCCCCGCTGCGCCGCTCGGGGGCGTACACCCTCCCCGACTTCGCCGAGGGACGGCTCGAATCCCGCCCCGTGCGCCGGCTCGTGAGCGTCTTCGTCGTCGGCGCGGGCTGGCTCTACCTGATCCCCCAACTCCAGGGCGCCGGGCTCACGCTGAAGATCCTCACCGGCGCGCCCTACTGGTTCGGCGGCGTCCTCGTCGCCGTCGTCGTGGTGGTGGCCGTCGCGGCGGGCGGGATGCGCAGCATCACGTTCGTCCAGGCGTTCCAGTACTGGCTGAAGCTCACCGCGCTGCTCGTCCCCGCGATCTTCCTGCTGCTCGCCTGGCAGGGCGACGGCCGCCCGCGCGTCGACCTCGCCCTCACCGCCGTCGCCGTGCGCGCCGACCACCCGCTCTACGCGACGTACGGACTCATCGTGGCGACCTTCCTCGGCACGATGGGCCTGCCGCACGTCGTCGTCCGCTTCTACACCAGCCCCAACGGCCGGGCCGCGCGCCGCACCACGGTGGTCGTCCTCGCCCTCGTCGGCGCCTTCTACCTGCTGCCGCCCGTCTACGGGGCCCTCGGCCGCCTGTACGTCCCCGAGCTGCCGTACGGCACCGACGCCGACGCGGCCGTCCTGCTCCTGCCGGAGCGCGCGATCGGCGGGCTCGGCGGCGAACTGCTCGGCGCGCTGGTGGCCGGCGGGGCCTTCGCCGCGTTCCTCTCCACCGCCTCGGGGCTGACCATGGCCGTCGCCGGTGTCCTCACCCAGGACGTCCTGCCCTCCCGGGGCGTCCGCCACTTCCGCCTGGCGACCCCGCTCGCGATGGCCGTCCCGCTCGGCGGCTCGCTGCTGGTCAGCGGGATGCCCGTCGCCGACTCCGTCGGCATGGCCTTCGCGGTCTCCGCGTCCTCCTTCTGCCCGCTGCTGGTGCTCGGCATCTGGTGGCGCCGGCTCACCCCGCCCGGCGCGGTCGCCGGACTGCTGCTCGGCGGGGGACTGGCGTTCGTCGCCACGCTCGTCACCGTCAGCGGCGCCGTCACCTCCGGCTGGCCGCACGCGCTGCTCGCCTGGCCCGCGGTCTGGTCGGTGCCCGTCGGCTTCCTCGCGATGATCCTGGTCTCGCTGGCCACCCGGAGCCGGATACCGCCCGGCACGAACGCCGCGATGACCCGCTTCCACCTCCCGGAGACCCTGATGCCGCGCCCCCGCCCGGGAGCCCCCGGCGCGAAGGGCGGCGCCCGATGAGCGGAGCCGCCGCCCTCGCCGTCCTGATCGTGCTCGGCCCGCTGCTGCTCGCGGGCGGGTTCCTGCTCGGCCGCCGTACCGCCCGCCCCGTCCGTACCAGCGACGTCGGCACACCCGTCGAGCACGCGACCTTCGAGACCCTGCACACCGCGTCCCTCGCCTCACCGCCGCTGCGCGCCGGGCTCACCGAGGAGAGCGCGCGCAAGGCCGCCAAGCGGCTGCGCTCGCTGCTCGGCACGGACGCGCTGTGCCTGACCGACCGGGACCGGGTGCTGGTCTGGGACGGGCTGGGGGAGCACCACGGGGCCCACGTCATGGAGCAGGTCGAGGGGGTGCTCGGCGGGGGCCGGGGCACGGCCTTCGCCGTCCGGTGCGACGACCTCGACTGCCCGCTGCGGTGGGCCGTCGCCGCCCCGCTGACCGTCGACCACCGGGTGCTCGGCGTCCTCGTCGCCTGCGCGCCCCGCGAGTCGGCGGTCCTCGCCAGGGCGGCGGGGGAGGTGGCCCGCTGGGTGTCCGTACAACTGGAGCTGGCCGAGCTGGACCGCTCCCGCACCCGGCTCATCGAGGCGGAGATCCGGGCGCTGCGCGCGCAGATCTCCCCCCACTTCATCTTCAACTCGCTGGCCGCCATCGCCTCGTTCGTCCGCACCGACCCGGCGCGGGCCAGGGAACTCCTGCTGGAGTTCGCCGACTTCACCCGCTACTCCTTCCGCAGGCACGGCGACTTCACCACCCTCGCCGACGAACTGCACTCCATCGACCAGTACCTGGCCCTGGTCCGGGCCCGGTTCGGCGAGCGGCTCTCGGTCACCCTCCAGGTCGCGCCCGAGGTGCTGCCGGTGGCCATGCCCTTCCTCTGCCTGCAACCGCTGGTCGAGAACGCGGTCAAGCACGGCCTGGAGGGCGCGGTCACCACGAGCCGCATCACCATCAGCGCGCTCGACGCGGGGTCCGAGGCGGAGGTGGTGATCGAGGACGACGGGGTCGGCATGGAACCGGACCGGCTGCGGCAGATCCTGCGCGGCGAGGGCGGCGCGTCCACCGGCATCGGACTGCTGAACGTGGACGAGCGGCTGCGCCAGGTGTACGGGGACGCGTACGGCCTCGTCATCGAGACCGGCGTCGGCGCCGGGATGCGGATCACCGTGCGCATCCCCAAGTACCGGGCGGGCGTGCACGGCACCTGACCGCCGCGCCCGGGCGCGGGGGCCCGTACGGCTTCAGAACAGCTGGATCGCCAGGTGTCCCAGCGGCAGCCCCAGCTGCCACGCCGGGGTCCACACCTGCGGCCCCTCCTCCTCCGCGCCCGGGAACGGCTCCTCACCGACCGGGCCCGGGGGCCCCACCGCGTCCAGGTCCGGCGCCAGCAGCTCGGTCTCCTCCAGCCACCGCCAGGCGGCCCCCGCCAGCTCCAGATCGGGGTCGGCGGCCCCGGCACCCGCCCCGGCCGCCTCCAGGGCGCGCAGCCGGCGGCTCACCCACTCGCTCCACGACGTCCCGTACGCCGTGAGGGAGCGCCACTCCGCCATCCTGGCCCCGCCGCCCGGCCCGGTCACGGACCCGTCGGAGAGGAAGATGGTCAGGGCCAGCGCGTCCCGGCCGGCCCGGTACTCCAGCGTGGTGGGCGGCATCAGGTCGCCGGTGCGCAGCAGCTCGTCCGCGACGTACTCCGCGTACATCCAAGCCATCGGCACCAACAGGCCTCCGCCGCCCGCCCCTTCGGTACATTCCGGACGCATGCTTTCCGCCTTCCTTCCTTTCCCCGAAGCCTGCCTCAGGGAGCATTGAACCGGCGGTGGCCGTCCCGCGTGGCCAGAAGAGCGGGATCGGACGGCCGACGGGAGTGGATTGTGACGGGTGTGGCCGAGGGGGTCGCGGCGGGCCGCGAACCGCACGTTCCGCCGCTCCCCGGCGGCGGCGAGGACCGGCTGTAGCCGGGCAGTGAGCGGCCCAGCGCCCGCAGCGCGTAGTACGAACGGGACTTGACCGTGCCCGGCGGGATCCCGAGGGTCAGCGCGGCCTCGCCGACGCTCAGCCCGCGGAAGTAGATCTGCACGAGCACCGCCCGGTGCTCGGGGCTCAGCGCCCGGACCGCCTGCCGTACGTCGAGCCCCTCGACCGCGCACTCCGTCGGGTCCCGGGGATCGGGGGTGGCGGCCAGGATCTCGTCGCCCACCTCGGAAGGGCGGGCCAGCCGGGACCTGCGCGCGTCGATCGCCAGCCGGCGGCCGACGGTGAACAGCCAGGGCCGCATGGACTCGAAGGGGGCGGTGAACGCCTCCGGGTGCTGCCAGGCCCGTACCAGCGTCTCCTGGAGCAGGTCCTCGGCCCGCTGCCGGTCGCCGTAGGTGAGGCCCAGCAGGAAGTGGAGCAGGGCGGCGCCGTGTTCGCGCTGGAGCGTGGCCAGGTCCCGTTCGTCGGTCGTGGCGGTCGCCGTCGCGGAGGCAGCCGCTGTCGCTGTCGCTGTGGTCATGGTGCACGCCCTTCCCGGTGACGTCGCTGTCGCCCCGCGTATACGAGCGCATGGCGGCGGCCGGGGACAGACGGTGCGCGGAGGCGTGCGACGAGCGGTCGCTCACTGCGGCGAGTGGTGCGGTGAACGGTCCCGTCGCGGGTGATCGGTCCCTTTCGGGTCCCTTGGTGGCTTGATCACCTGACATCCATTTATGTGACTATATGTATGCAAGGTGGTTTCCCTCGGTTTCCTCCAGGAACGGAGTCCGGCCGATGACCCAGCGCGGACGACAGGGCGCGGCGCTGGCCGCGGCCGTCCTGCTCCTCGGCACCGCGGCGGCCTGCGCCGCGCCGGACCGGAACGACGCGCCCGGCGCCGCGCGGGACCGCCCGCCGCCCGGGTCCGCGCCGCCCTCGGCGGCCGGCGGCGGGGTGGTGCGCCGCGCGTTCACCCTGGTCGCCTCCGGTGACGTCCTGCCGCACGACTCCGTGATCGGCCGGGCGCACGCCGACGCGGGCGGGCGCGGCTACGACTTCCGCCCCATGCTCGCCGGGGTGCGTCCCGTGGTGTCACGCGCCGATGTGGCGATCTGTCACATGGAGACGGTGTACGGGGCGGACGGCGGCCCCTACACCGGCTACCCGGCCTTCACGTCCCCGCCCGAGGTGGCCGAGGCACTGCGCCACACCGGCTACGACTCCTGCTCCACCGCGTCCAACCACACCCTGGACGACGGCGCGGCCGGCGTACGCAGAACGCTGGACGCGCTCGACCGGGCAGGTGTCCGGCACGCGGGGTCGGCCCGTACGGCCGCCGAGGCCGCCCGCCCCGCGCTGATGACGGCGGGCGGCGCCACGGTCGCCCAACTGGCCTACACGTACGGCACCAACGGGTATCCGCTGCCCGACGGGCAGCCCTGGGCGGTCCGGGGCATCGACGGGCGGCGGATCGTCGCCGACGCGCGCGCCGCCCGCGCGGCCGGCGCCGACGTGGTGGTGGTCAGCCTGCACTGGGGCACCGAGTGGCAGACGGCTCCGGACGCCACGCAGCTCGACCTCGGGCGGCGGCTCACCGCGTCACGGACCGGCGGGCGGCCCGACATCGACCTGATCCTCGGGACGCACGCGCACGTGCCGCAGGCGTACGAGAAGGTCAACGGGACCTGGATCGTGTACGGCATGGGTGACCAGATCGCGGGCTCGATGGTCAACCACCAGGGCGCGCACGACCCCCGGGGCAATCAGGGTTCGATCGCCCGCTTCACCTTCGCGCCGCCCGCCGCGCCGGGCGCGCGCTGGCCGGTGGTGAAGGCGGAGTTCGTCCCGCAGTGGATGGACACCGGGGCGGGCCGGGTGGTCGACCTGCCGGCGGCGCTGCGGCGCTCACCGGGCCGCGCCGACCACCGGGAGGCGCAGGCGGCGATCACGGAGGCGGTCCTCGGCCGGGGCGCGGCGGCGGACGGGCTCACGAGGGCCCGCTAGCGGGTGTCCGGGGGCGTGTCCTGGCAGGTCACGGGGTTACGGGGGTTACGGGACGACCGTCACCGGCCAGCGGCCCGCCTTGACCAGCCGTACCGCCACCGACCCCACGATCCGGTGCCCGGCCGACTCCGAGGCGCCCACCACCACCGCGTCCGCCGTGAGCTCGTCGGCCGCGGTGACCAGGCCGCTGTACGGGTCCCCGTGGAAGGTGTGGAACTCCCAGCGGACGTCCCATATGTCCTTGAACCGCTCGGTGGCGAGCCGGATCTCGGCCACCAGCTCCTCGGCGATCTCCCCGGTCGTGCCGGTCGCCGGGGCGCCGAGGGCGGCCCCCGCCGACACCACGGGCTGGACGTAGACGATGGCGAGCAGGGCCCTCTGCCGCCGGGCGAGCCCCGCGGCGTAGGCGGCGGCGCGGTACGAGGACTGGGAACCGTCCACGCCGACGACGATCACCTTCGGTCCGTCGGTGCCACGTTCGAATGAGGTGGGCTGCTGCTCGGTCACGGCACGCAGGCTATCCGCTGCCCGTGAACTCCCCGACGGAGGGCCCGCCCTGGGTGGTGGGGGCATCCTGGTCCCATCGGGTGCTTTCGCCCGCGCGGCCGTGTCGGTGTGCGGTCCGGCGCGTCGGCTGTGCGAGCCATTAGTCATGAAAAAGGAAGAAATGATTCCGGGGCGCCGCGCCCTCCTCCGGATCGCGGCCTGTCTCGGCGCCGTCGTCACCACACGGGTGATGTTCCCGGGCGAGACCAGGGCCCCGGGCGCCGCCGCGGCCCCGGCGCCCGCCGCGGGACCGCCCGCCGCACGCCCGCCGGCCGGGGCCGCCCGCAACCCCGCCGCCTACCGGCTCCTGCCCATGACCGGCGACGCCCCCTCCGGCCGCCTCACCCCCGCGCCGCCGGTCCGCCGGAAGCCGTTCCTCGAACTGCCCCAGGTGGGCCACACGATGGTGCTCACCTTCGACGACGGCCCCGACCCCCGCTACACCCCCGACATCCTGAGAACCCTCCGCGCGCACGACGTCCGCGCCATGTTCTTCGTCTGCGGCGAGATGGCCTCGTACAACCGTGACCTGGTGCGGCAGATGGCGGCCGACGGGCACATCGTGGGCAACCACACCTGGTCGCACCCGCAGATGGTGAAGCTCGCGCCGTCCGCGATCCGCAAGGAGATGGAGCGCACCAGCGAGGTCATCGAGGACACCACCGGCACCCCGCCGGTCTGGTACCGCGCCCCCTACGGTGCCTGGAACCGGCACTCCTTCGAGATCGGCGCCGAACTGGGCATGGAACCCCTCGCCTGGACCGTCGACACCCTCGACTGGACCACCCCCGGCACCGACAGGATCGTCAAGGCGGTCCGGGACGGCGCGGGACCCGGCGTCGTCGTGCTCTCGCACGACGCGGGCGGGAACCGCGAGCAGAGCGTGGCGGCGCTGCGCCGCTACCTGCCCGAGCTGATCGCGGAGGGGTACGGGATCGGCGTACCGCATCCGTAGGAGGCGCCACCCCGCCACCGGCCCCGAGCCGCCGTCCCCGCCCGCCCCTAGCCCCCCGTCCCCGCCCGGCTGCTCAGCGCGTCCTGACCAGCCGGGCGAAGACGACCACGTTGCCGTCGTAGCCGCCCGCCTTCGAGTAGCCGCCGCCGCAGGTGATCACCCGCAGCTCGGGCTGGCCGTTGTCCCCGTAGACCCGGGGCCCGGGGAAGTTGTCCTTCGCGAAGACCGCGACGCCGTAGATCTCGAACACCGCCACCCGGCCGTCGTAGCGGCTGACCTCCACGTGCTGGCCCTTCTCCAGCGAGCCCAGCCCGTAGAAGACGGCGGGACCGGCCTGGTTGTCGACATGGCCGACCACCACCGCCGTGCCGCGCTGCCCCGGCGCCACCCCGTTCTGGTACCAGCCCGCCAGGTTGGGGTCCTCCGGCGCGGGGGCCGCGATCCAGCCGTCCCGGTCCAGGCCCACGTCCACCACCGGGGCGTCGACCTTGATCTCCGGGATCCGCACCCGGGACATCGGCGCGTACGGCAGCGGCTTCACGGCCGCCATGGGGACGGCGAGGGCGGCCGGGTCGGTCTGGCCGGCCGGCGCGGCCGCCGCCGCGGGCTGCGGCGGTCCCAGCGGCGCCTCCACCCCGTTCCGCATCAGCGCGATCCCGCTGAGCATGACGAGAGCCAGCACGCCCCAGGGGGCGCGCTTCCTCGACTCCGGGACGGTGTGGTCCTGGCCCATGGTTCTCCCTTCGTGGGCGCCTGTAGGCACGCTAAGTGCCGGGTGCGGAGGCGGCGATCACTGAGGGGCGAACGGGTGGCGGGAGGAGGGGTGCTGGCCCATCCGAGTAATCGCCGTATAAAACTTCTGACGGTCCGTGACCTGCGTATCCACCGGCCGGGGAGGCGTTCTGTCGGCGTGTCGCCTCACCGGGGTGGACCAGTGCCGAAATGCGGTGAATGAGCGGCCCGGTGAGGGTTCGTCATGGAAGGCGTACTCGTCGATCTTCCCGGAGCACCGCTTTGGGGCGTCTTCCGCTGGAGGTTCAACGATGCGTGCTTCACGCGCTCTCGCGGTCGCCGCGACCGCATGCGCGGCCGTGGCGCTCTCCGCCCCGCTGGCCGGCGCCACCAACGGTCCCCGCAATGTCACCGTCAACCCGTTCGCGGTCCACCAGGGCGGCACGATCCACATCTCGGCCCAGGGCTGCGGCCACGGAGGCACCGTCGACTCCAACGCCTTCCGGCAGGTCCGCTTCCCGGTGAACCCGTCGGGGAACGTGTCGGCCACGGCGCGGATCCGCGACAACGCCACGCCCGGCCGCTACAACCTGGTCGTCAGGTGCAGCGACAACCCGCGCGTTGAGACCCACCAGTTCGAGGTGCTCGCCGGGCGCGGCGCGCAGGGTGGTCTCGGCGGTTCCATGGGGCCCAGCTCGACCGAGGTCGGGATCGGCGCCGGGCTCGTCGCCACGGCCGCGGTCGGCGGTTCTTTCTTCCTGGCGCGCCGCCGCCGCGCGTCCGCCGGGCAGATCTGACCGGCTCCCGCGCACTCCCGGGGTCGCCACGACCTCCGACGCCCGTCGCCCCGAGTCCTGTACGAGGACCCGGGGCGACGGGCGTCGGTGCGAGCGGTGGGCCGGCGGGGCGTCAGTGCCCGCGGGTCTCCGCGCGGCGGCGTACGACGTAGATCGTGCCGGTGGCCGCGGCCACCACCAGCGCCGTACCCGCCAGGATCTCCGCGGTGTTCATCCCGCCGATGCTGCCGCCGAGACCACCCCGGACGCCGCCGGGCGCGACGGAGGTGGCGGAGGTGACCGGCGCCGGGGTGCGGGTCGGCCGCACGGTGGGGGGACGGGTCGGCGTCGCGCCGCCCGCGATGGTGAACGAGGCCGCCGCTCTTCCGCCCGACCCGCAGGTGAAGGTGGTCCGGTAGGTCGCGCCGCGCTTGGCGTCCCAGTCGACGGTGGCGGCCGCGGTCCCGCCCGAGGGGACCGTGACCGTGTCGAACACCGCGGAGGACGCGGTTCCGGACGCACGGCAGCCCGGGGCGGCCAGGGTCAGCCGGCCGCCCGCCGCGACCGTGGAGGGCGTGACGGTGAAGCCGAGGCCGCCGCCTCGCTGCGCGGCCACCGCGGTGGGTGCCGTCAGGGCGAGTGCGGTCGCTCCCAGCAGAGCGGCTGACGCGGCTCGTATCGCGCGCATGGTGAATCCTCCGGGTCCCCGAGGAGCAACTGCGGAACGATTTCCACAAATGGCACGGAATGCACCTCGATGCCGGAAACGCTAGGAGCGCACTATCACAGCCGCGATCGCTGTCGGGCGAATGGGGCACGGCCGTCCCCCGGGTGGCGGACAGCCGTGCCTCGGGTGGAGCCGTCCCGGGCCGACCGGTGAAGGGGGAGCGTCAGTTCCCGATGGAGGGGAACAGATCGACGAACGGCGCGGCCGTCGCGGCGATGCCGCGGCCGTACGGGGCGTCGAAGTCCCAGATGAGGAAGAGCAGGAAGGCGATCAGGACGCTGAACAGTCCCGCCAGCAACAGCTCCCTGGCCGTCCGTCTGATCTGGAGGACGAAGATCAGCCCCACGGTGACGACGGCTCCGACGATGAGGCCGAACCAGACGACCCCCGGCATGGTGGCCCCGGCGTTCTGGCCGCGGGCGCCCCGCGCGTCGTCGGCGACGGCCACCTGCTCGACCAGCGGCTGGTACGTCTGCCCCTCCAGCTCGGTGCGGGGCTCGTACCGCGAGACGTCCGAGCGGATCCGCTCGAACAGCTGGGTGCCCCTGGCGCTGAGCGCGTTGTGCTCGGACATGTGGGGCCACTCGGTGTGCACGACGTACGAGGCGTAGGCGTCGACGTCGGCGCGGATCCGCTCGCGGATGTCCGCGGGGTAGACCTGGACCCGCTGCTGGATCTCGTGCAGGGCCTGGGCCTCCTGTCGTACGTTCTCCTGGGCGGCGCTGCGGCCCTCCCAGACGCCGGCTATCGCGAGGCCGAGAACGATCGCGTAGATCACTCCGATCATCATCGTCATGTATTCCATGACGTCGGGGGTTCCGGTGGGGTCGTCGTCCTCCGGCAGCCGGCGGTTGTTGATGACGACGATGGTGAGCACGACGGCGCTGGCCGCCGCCATGGCGATGCTCAGAACGAGCCATTCCGACATGGAGCCTCCGTGGGTCAGCGGGAACGGGGGCGCAGCACGGCCACGGCGAGTGCCGCGGGGGCCGTGATCAGCAGCATCAACGTGACGGGGGACGGGCCCCCGCGCGGTTGTTTGCGCACTGCTTTGTGGAAGGCGGGCAGGGCGATCGGGGTCGGCGCCGGACGGGCCGACGGGGTGGGCGAGGGGGTCGGTGACGGGCTGGGCGACGGGGCCGGCGGGGCCGGCCTCGGTGGAGGCGGGGGTTCGGGGGCGGGTGCGGGCGGTGGTGGGGGCGGCCGCACGGGCCGGGGGGTGGGCGTCGGCTCGGGGGCGGGCGGAGTCGGCTCAGGGGTGGGGGTCGGGGTGGGTGTCGGGGTTGGCGTCGGGGTCGGGGTGGGCGTGGGTGTCGGGGTGGGTGTCGGCGTAGGAGTGGGCGTGGGTGTAGGGGTGGGTGTGGGCGTGGGCGTCGGTGTCGGCTTCGGCGGGTGCGAGTGGTGCGGTGGATGCGGCGGCCAGGGCGGGCAGTGCCCGCCCCCCGTACTCACCACCGCCCGGATCGAACCGTCCGGGCCTATGGACGCGTAGGCGCAGCTGGTGGCGGCGGCCGGTACGGGCGCGGCGAACAGCCAGATGAGTGAGGCGGCCGCCACCAGCCGGCCGACTTGGGATCCGTACACGGGCAGGATCTTGTTCCTCAAATTTTTCCGACACGCGGAAAGTCGGAAGAATTCCCCCTGATAGGGGGATTTGGCGGGGCGGAGGTTTGGACGCCGAAAAGTTTTTCCGGCCGCGTTGAACGCGGGGCGGGGCCCGGCCCGTACTTAGGGCCATGAACCGGCGCACCCCGGCGCCCAACTGACTTACTCACAAGCGGAGTTGATATGAACACCTGGCGGAACGCCTCGCTCGCGGTGACCGCGGTGGCCGTACTGGCCCTGACGACGGCGTGCGGTCAGGAGCAGGGCACCACCACCACCAACGGACAACCGGTCGGAGCCGCGGCCGCGGCGGGGGACGGCTACGGTTCCGACGCCTACGGCTCGGACACGGCGGCCAAGACCGAGGCCACGGCGGCGGGTCAACTCGCCGTCTGGGACAGCAAGGAGCTCGGCGAGGTCGTCACCGACAGCGAGGGCTTCACGCTCTACCGCTTCGACAAGGACACCGCCAGCCCGCCCAAGTCCAACTGTGAGGGCGACTGCGAGAAGGCCTGGCCCGTGGTGTCCGCCGAGGGCGCCAAGGCCCCGGCCGGTGTCGACCCCTCCCTGCTGGGCGAGGTCGCCCGCGCCGACGGCACCAAGCAGCTCACCATCGCCGGCTGGCCGATGTACCGCTACGCGCAGGACAAGAGCCCCGGCGACGCCAACGGCCAGGGTGTCGGCGGCACTTGGTTCGCCTCCGCCCCCGACGGCAAGAAGGCCGCCCCGGCCGACGCCGCCGCCGACGTCACCGTCGCCGACCTGCCCGGGCTTTCGGTCCGCAAGGACCCGAAGCTCGGTGAGATCATCGTGGATTCCAAGGGCATGACGGTCTACCGGTTCAAGAAGGACTCCGCGTGGCCGATGAAGTCGGCTTGCGTCGGGCCCTGCCTCGACAAGTGGCCGGTTGTCGCCCCCGTCGACAAGAATGACACCGAGGGGATCATCGAGAAGGGCTTTGTGACCTTCGACCGGCCCGACGGAATCAAGCAGCAGAGCATCGACTGCTGGCCCGTGTACACCTTCAGCGGCGACAAGAAGCCGGGTGACACCAACGGCCAGGGTGTGGGCGGCACTTGGTACGCGGTGTCCCCGCAGGCAAAGCTGGTCGGAGCGCCGAAGTAGTCTCCCCGTCGCCTCCGGCCCGCCCGGTCCGCCGTCCCACGCCCCCCGCGTGACGGCGGACCGGGTGCGTCTGAGGGGGTGTCAACAGCGGTCGCCGGTAAGGCATGCGGTCAAGAGACGTGTTCAAGACGTGTGACGAAGAACGGACCGTTAATTTCCGTTTGGGCTCGCTCTCTTGGCGGGCGATCAGTAGCCTCGGCTCGAACAACCGGCCATGTACATGGCCGTGACCCCGTGGCGACTGTTGGAGACATCGATGGAGCGTCCCGCCTGGGCCCCGCAGGGCATCGACATATCGGTGCCGAGCGTTTCCCGCATTTACGACTACTATCTGGGCGGTTCGCACAATTTCGAGGTGGACAGGGAAGCCGCGCGCAAGGCAATGGAGTTCATGCCGGGGCTGCCCACGATCATGAAGGCGAACCGCGCGTTCATGCGCCGCGCGGTCGAATTCGCCCTGGCCGACGGGGTCGACCAGTTCCTCGACATCGGTTCCGGCATTCCGACGTACGGGAATGTCCACGAGGTGGCCCACGCCGTCGACCCGGCCGCCCGGGTGCTCTACGTCGACCACGACCCGGTCGCGGTCGCCCACAGCCAGGCCGTCCTCGACGGGGTCGGCCACGCCGCCGTCGTGAGCGCGGACCTGCGCAAGCCCGACACGATCCTCGGCAGCCGCGAGGCCGCGGGACTGCTCGACCTGGAACGCCCCGTGGCGCTGTTCCTCGTCGCCGTCCTGCACTTCCTGGAGGACGCCGACGACCCGTACGGCGCGGTCGCCGAACTGCGGGACGCCCTCGCGCCCGGCAGCCTGATCGTCCTCACCCACGCCTCGTACGAGGGCCTCCCGGTCCCGCGGGAGCAGGCGGGCGGCGCCGTCGGCGTCTACCGCACCATCCGCAACCCGCTGGTGATGCGCTCGCGCGAGGAGACGGCCCGCTTCTTCGACGGGTTCGAGATGGTCGAACCGGGCCTGGTGGCCATGCCCGACTGGCGGCCCGACAGCCCCGCCGACCAGGAGGATCCTTACGCCTTCTCGGGCTTCGCCGGAGTGGGACGCAAGGCGTGATGATGCCGGCGCAGGAGACAGCGGGACCCTCGTCGGACCCCGACGGTCCGGAGGACAGACTCGGGCGGCTCGCGACGATCTGGAGCCGGGCGATCTTCCCGGCCAGCGCGACGACGCTGACCCGTACCGAGTTCACGGCGCTCCTCCTCCCGCTGGCACGGGAGTTGAGCGGCGCGCTGCACGCGCGCCACTTCGACCCCGCGCCCGCGGGCGGTGTCGGGGCGTCCCTGGTGGCGGCGCACTGCACCGACCCCGAGGCCCTCGGCCGTACGCTCGGCGTCGTCGACTCGTACCTCGTGCTGTACTGCGGTACGGACGCGCTGGCCGCCGACGAGGCCAGGGCCAGGTGCGCCCGGCTCCAGCACGCGCTGGCCGCCGGCTTCGCCCAGGCGCTGCGCGAGCGGACCCTCGCCGAGCAGGAGGCCATCGCGCGCTCGGCGCTGACCGCCCGCAGCCACGCCGAACAGGCCCTGCACGCCACCGAGGTGCGGTTCCGCGCGGTCTTCGACGGCGCGGCCGTCGGCATAGGGATCGCCGACCTCGACGGCAACGTCCTGGAGGTCAACGACACCCTCACCCAGATGTTCGGCGGGCTGGAGTACCACGTCCGCAGCCGCAACGTCAGCGAGTGGGTCCACCCGGAGGACGTCCCCCAGGTCTGGCGCATGTACGGCGAGCTGGTCCGCGGCGAGCGCGAGCACTTCCGCGTCGAGAAGCCCTTCTACCGCAACGACGGCACGGTGCTCTGGACCAACCTGACCGTCTCGCTCCTGCGGGACGCCGAGGGCGCGCCGCAGTACCAGCTGGCGCTGATGGAGGACACCACCGAGCGGCGGCTGCTCAACCTGCGGCTGCGCTACGAGGCCACGCACGACGCCCTGACCGGCCTGCCCAACAGGACCCTGTTCTTCGAGCGGCTGGAGAAGACCCTCGCCGCGCCGGGCGGCAGCCGCTTCGGGCTCTGCTACCTCGACCTCGACGGCTTCAAGGCCATCAACGACAGCCTCGGGCACTCGGCGGGCGACCGGCTGCTGGTCGAGGTCGCGGACCGGCTCCAGAGCTGCGCCACGGCCCCGGGCGAGATGGTGGCGCGGATCGGCGGCGACGAGTTCGTGGCGCTGACCACCGGACACACGTCGTGCGGCGAGGTGGCCGACCTCGCCTCCCGGATCCTCGGCGTCCTCGCCACCCCGATCCGGCTCGACGGCCGCGAGTTCACGGTCCGCGGCAGCATCGGCATCGTGGAGGGGCCGGTCGCCGGGCGCGCCCCCGCCGAGGTCCTGCGCAGCGCGGACATCACCATGTACCGCGCCAAGGCGGCGGGCGGCAACCGCTTCGAGCTGGCCGACGCCGAGGCCGACGCGCGCGCGATCACCCGGCACGGGCTGACGACGGCGCTGCCCGCGGCCCTGGAGCGCGGCGAGTTCTTCATCGAGTACCAGCCGCTGGTGCACCTGGACGACGGTACGGTCCACGGCGCGGAGGCCCTGGTGCGCTGGCTGCACCCGCAGCACGGCATCCTCGGTCCTGACCGGTTCATCCCGCTCGCCGAGCACACCGGGCTGATCGTGCCGCTCGGCCGCTGGGTGCTCGAACAGTCCGTACGGCAGGCCAAGGCCTGGCAGGACCAGCTGCCCGGGTCGGCGGCGGGCCGGCCGCTGCGCATCAACGTGAACCTCTCGCCGACCCAGCTGCACCACCCGGGGCTCGTCGCCGAGACGGTCGAGGTGCTGGACCGGATCGGGCTCGCGCCGGGGGCGCTCTGCCTGGAGGTCACCGAATCGGCGCTGATCGGCGCCGACGAGGACCTGCTCAAGCCGCTGCGGCAGCTCGCCGAGATGGGCGTGGACATCGCGCTGGACGACTTCGGGACCGGCTACTCGAACCTGGCCAACCTGCGCAGGCTCCCGGTGAGCGTGCTCAAGCTGGACCGTTCCTTCACCCAGGGCATGCAGCAGCACCCGGCGGACCCGGTCGACCTGAAGATCGTCGAGGGGATCGTCTCGCTCGCGCACAGCCTCGACCTGGCGGTGACGGTGGAGGGCGTGGAGACCGGCGCGCAGGCCGACCATCTGCGCCGGCTGGGCTGCGACACCGCGCAGGGCTGGTTCTACGCGCGCCCGGGCCCGCCGGAACACCTCCACAGGCTGTCGCTGCTGGATGCGGTCTAGGGCGGATCGGTCAGGCCCTCGCGGGCGCCCGCCGCGCCGCCCTGCCCCGCCGCGTCCGGTTCCCGGGCCTCCGCCGACGCGGCGGCCCGGGTCTCCGCCGGCATCGGGGCGCCGGTACGGGTGGACAGCAGGACGCGTTGCAGCTCGCGGGCCGCCCGCGGCGGCGCCACGTCGCTGCGGTGGGCGAGGGCGACGGTACGGCTCAGGCCCGGCCGCGCGAGCGGGGTGACCCGCAGGTCGCGGGTCCGCCCGGCGACCATGCTCGGGACGACGGCCATCCCGAGGCCGGCCCGGACGAAACCGAGCACGGCGTCCATCTCGCCGCCCTCGACGACGAACGACGGCTCGAAGCCCTCGGCCCGGCAGGCGGCCACGGTCAGGTCGCGCAGGTCGTAGCCGTGCCGGAACATCACCAGCGGCCGGTCCGCCAGATCCGCGATCCGCAGCGGGCTGCGCGGCGCCGGCGCGGACGCCGAGGAGACCACGACCAGGTCCTCGTGGAGCAGCTCGACGGTGGTCAGCGCGGGGGAGGGGGCCGGCAGCGGCAGGACCACCAGCGCCAGATCGAGATCGCCGCGGGCCAGCGCCCGTACCAGATCGTGCGAGCCGTTCTCCTCGATCAGCAGCTCGATGCCCGGATGCAGCTCGTGGAAGGCCAGCAACACCTCCGGCAGCAGCCCGGTGCACAGGCTCGGCGGCGCCCCCAGCCTGACCCGGCCCCGCCGCAGCTGCGCCAGCTCCTGCACCTCCAGGCGGGCCGTCTCGGAATCGGCCAGGATCCGGCGGGCGAGCGGCAGCAGCGCCTCGCCGGCGTCCGTCAGCGTGACATTGCCGCGGGCCCGGCTGAACAGCTCGGCGCCCAGCTCCTTCTCCAGCGCCCTGATCTGCTGCGAAAGGGACGGCTGGGAGACGTGGACCCGCTCGGCGGCGCGGGTGAAGTGCCGGGTCTCGGCGACGGCGACGAAGTAGAGCAACTGGTGGAACTGCATCCCCTCATCATAGGCACGCCCTATGGACATGAGCCGGACCATGTCTTGGACCTCTGGTCACGGCGCGCCTACCGTCGGGTACATGGCTCTGGCAACGCGGACGGACCGGCGCGCGTCCCTCCCGCGCACCCTCTGGGGATCGACGGTCGGCAAAAAGGTGATCATGGCCGTCAGCGGCCTCTTCATGCTCGCCTACCTCGTCGCGCACATGTACGGCAACCTCAAGATCTTCTTCGGCCTGGACTCCTTCAACGGATACGCGCACTGGCTGCGGACCATCGGGGAACCCGTCCTGCACTACGAGTGGGCCCTGTGGGGACTGCGGATCGCCCTGGTCGCCGCCGTCGTCCTGCACGCCGTCTGCGCATACCAGCTGAGCCGCCGCGACATCGCGGCCCGCCCCACCGGATACGCGCACCGCAAGCGCCGCACCTCGTACGCCACCCGCACCATGCGCTGGGGCGGGATCATCCTCGCCCTGTTCATCGTGTGGCACATCCTCGACCTGACCACCGGGACCGTGCACTCCGGGGGCTTCCAGGAGGGGCGCCCGTACCAGAACGTCGTCGACACCTTCTCGACCTGGTACGGCAACACCATCTACATCGTCGCGATGCTGGCCCTCGGACTGCACGTCCGGCACGGGTTCTGGAGCGCCGCCCAGACCCTGGGCGTGGGCAGCCCCACCCGCGAACGGATCCTCAAGGCGTCCGCCGACGTCCTGGCCGTGGTGCTGACCGCCGGGTTCATCGCCGTGCCCGTGGGCGTCATGAGCGGGGTCGTGAGCTGACATGAACGGAGCCGACATGGACTACACCGACTACGCCACCGGCGCACCGGTCGCCGACACCACGGCCCCGGACGGACCGGTCGCCGAGCGCTGGAACCGCCGCCGCTTCGAGGCGAAGCTCGTCAACCCCGCCAACCGCCGCAAGCACACCGTGATCGTCGTCGGTACGGGCCTGGCGGGCGGCGCCGCCGGCGCCACCCTCGCCGAACAGGGCTACCACGTCGTCCAGTTCTGCTACCAGGACTCGCCGCGCCGCGCCCACTCCATCGCCGCCCAGGGCGGGATCAACGCCGCCAAGAACTACCGCAACGACGGCGACTCGGTCCAGCGCCTCTTCTACGACACCGTCAAGGGCGGCGATTTCCGCGCCCGCGAGTCCAACGTCCACCGGCTCGCCGAGGTCTCCGTCGAGATCATCGACCAGTGCGTCGCGCAGGGCGTGCCCTTCGCCCGCGAGTACGGCGGCCTCCTCGACACCCGCTCCTTCGGCGGCGTCCAGGTCTCCCGTACGTTCTACGCCCGCGGCCAGACCGGGCAGCAACTGCTCCTCGGCGCCTACCAGGCGCTCTCCCGGCAGATCGCCGCCGGGGCCGTCGAGATGCACCCGCGCACCGAGATGCTCGACCTGATCGTCGTGGACGGACGGGCCCGCGGCATCGTCGCCCGCGACCTGATCACCGGCAAGGTCTCCACCTACTTCGCCGACGCCGTCGTCCTCGCCTCCGGCGGCTACGGCAACGTCTTCTACCTGTCCACCAACGCCAAGAACAGCAACGCCACCGCCGCCTGGCGCGCACACCGGCGCGGCGCGTACTTCGCCAACCCCTGCTTCACCCAGATCCATCCCACCTGCATTCCGCGCTCCGGCGAGCACCAGTCGAAGCTGACGCTCATGAGCGAGTCCCTGCGCAACGACGGCCGCATCTGGGTCCCCAAGGCCCACGGCGACACCCGGCCGCCCGGGCGGATCCCCGAGGACGAGCGCGACTACTACCTGGAGCGGATCTACCCCGCCTTCGGCAACCTCGTCCCGCGCGACATCGCCTCCCGGGCCGCGAAGAACGTCTGCGACGAGGGCCGCGGGGTCGGCCCCGGCGGCCAGGGCGTCTACCTCGACTTCGCCGACGCCCTCGCCCGGCTCGGCCGCAAGGCCGTCGAGGACAAGTACGGCAACCTCTTCGAGATGTACGAGCGGATCACCGCGGAGGACCCGTACCAGGTCCCCATGCGCATCTACCCGGCCATCCACTACACGATGGGCGGACTCTGGGTCGACTACGACCTCCAGACCACCCTGCCCGGCCTGTTCGCGATCGGCGAGGCCAACTTCTCGGACCACGGCGCCAACCGCCTCGGCGCGTCCGCCCTGATGCAGGGCCTCGCCGACGGGTACTTCGTCCTGCCGGCCACCGTCAACGACTACCTGGGCCGCAACCCGCACCTCGAACCGGTCGACGACACCCACCCGGTGGCCGTCGAGGCCGTCGCCGACACCGAGGACCGGCTGCGGCTCCTGCTGGCCGTCGATGGCGACCGTACCCCCGACTCCTTCCACAAGGAGATCGGCGAACTGCTCTGGGACCACTGCGGAATGGCCCGTACGGAAGAGGGCCTGCGCAAGGCGCTCGGCCGGATCCCGCAGATCCGCGAGGAGTTCTGGCGCCGGATCAAGGTGCCCGGATCCGGCGAGGAGTTCAACCAGTCGCTGGAGAAGGCCAACCGGATCGTCGACTACCTCGAACTCGCCGAGCTGATGTGCCTCGACGCCCTGCACCGCGCGGAGTCCTGCGGCGGCCACTTCCGCGAGGAGTACCGGACGGAGGGCGGCGAGGCGGAGCGCCGCGACGAGGAGTTCTCTTACGCGGCGGCCTGGGAGTTCACCGGGACCGGCGCCGCCCCCGTCCTGCACAAGGAAGACCTCGTCTTCGAGTACGTCCACCCCACCCAGCGGAGCTACGCATGAGGCTCACCCTGCGCGTCTGGCGCCAGCACGACGCCGACGCCCCCGGCGCCATGGTCACCTACGAGGTCGACAAGATCTCCGAGGACATGTCGTTCCTGGAGATGCTCGACACCCTCAACGAGGAGTTGATCCTCAAGGGCGACGAGCCGGTCGCCTTCGACCACGACTGCCGCGAGGGCATCTGCGGCGCCTGCGGGGTGGTCATCAACGGCGACGCCCACGGCCCGGAACGCACCACGACCTGCCAGCTGCACATGCGGCACTTCGACGACGGCGACACCATCGACGTCGAACCGTGGCGGGCCGGCGCGTTCCCGGTCGTCAAGGACCTGGTGGTGGACCGCTCGGCGTTCGACCGGATCATCGGCGCGGGCGGCTACATCACCGCCCCCACCGGCTCCGCCCCCGACGCCCACGCCACCCCCGTCCCCAAGCCCGACGCCGACTTCGCGTTCGAACACGCGGAGTGCATCGGCTGCGGCGCGTGCGTGGCGGCCTGCCCCAACGGCTCGGCGATGCTCTTCACCTCCGCCAAGGTCAACCACCTCAACGTCCTGCCCCAGGGCGCCCCGGAACGCGAGACCCGGGTCCTGGACATGGTGGCGACGATGGACGAGGAGGGCTTCGGCGGCTGCACCCTGGCCGGCGAATGCGCCACGGCCTGCCCGAAGGGCATCCCGCTCCCGTCGATCACGGCGATGAACAAGGAATGGCTGCGCGCCACGAGGAAGGCGGCGCGCTAACCAGGCGTGTCCGCCCGGTGGTCGGACGACCCGCCTCCCGGCCCTTTCGGGGTGAGGACCTCGCGTACCGTCGTATGACGCAGATAGTCGAGCGCGCTGTGCGGCCACAGGGGTGCGATGCTGATGTCGGGCCGCTCCTCCACGCCGGAGAACAGCTCGGCCAGTGCGCCCTTGGGCACCGCCACGAAGTCCCCGGTATCGGCGATGTTGACCCAGCGTCCGACGTTGGCGGGCCTGGCCCCGCGACCGTGCAGAGGGGCTGGGTCGAGCCGGTGGAAGATCGCGTGGGGGAGCGCGAGCGGGGACCCCAGGGTGAGCAGGAGCTCCACCTCCATCTCGTCCGCCAGGTCGTGCAGGGCCTCGTACGCGACGACGCTGCCCAGTGAGTGCGCGACGACCACCCGCGGCCGGTGCCGCAGGAGAGCGGCCCTCACCCGCTCCCGTACACCGTCACGTCCGGCCGCGAAGTACCGCGTGACCTCGGGGAAGAACAGGCGCACCGACTTCTCCACCACGGCGGGGCGCTCGCCGGTGCGTTGGGCGATCCTGCCGCAGACCCACCGGAGCCACCCCGTCGCGCGGCCCTGGACCCCGTCGGGCTCGATCCCCCAGACGCGGGCCCAGGAGGCGACGAGGTCGAGGTCGTCGTCGGTCAGCTCTCCGCTCTGCTTCTGACTGCGCAACAGGTCGGCGTAGTAAGCGTGTTCCAGGTCGAGCCCGGCGGCGGTGGGGCCGAGGGCCGCCAGCCATTCGGCTTTGAGGCGTGCTCCTCCCGCGCGGGGGGTGGTGTCCGCGGCGCGGTAGTTCCGTACGCCGTGGAAGGCGAGGACGCGGGTCATGGGGCACCCTCTCCGGAGCGTGAGCAGTCGTAGACGGCGATCGCTCCACGGGTGGAGACGAAGAGTTTGTCGGGGCCGGCGAAGTGGAAGCGGTCGGGCCGGGTGGGCAGCGGAATTCGCCCTGTGGGGCGCAGGCTTTGGGTGTCCCACACCCTGATCAGGGTGGGCCCGCCGCGAAACTGGTCCGCGTCCGTCGCCAGGAGGACAGCGAGTAGTCCCCCGTCGGGAGAGAAGCAGGCAACCGGCCTCGTCCCGGGAATCGCTTCCGCCGAGGGGATCTCCACGATCGTGGAGCGGGACGGGAATCCGATGCGGGCGAACAGGAGATTCTGGTCGGTACCCAGGAGAACGATCAGGTCGCCGTCGGGGGAGATCTCCAGCAGGCGCGTGGCGGCGTGCCTACCCAGCGAGATCTCGGACAGCACCTCACCTGTCGCGGGGTTGTACAGGCGGAGCGTTCTGCCCTCGTTCTCTGCCGCCACGAGCAGACGGCCGTCCGAGGAGCAGCGGACCATGTCGGCGGGGAACTGGACGAGCGGGGCGGCCGCGGAGGTGTCGACCACTCTGTTCCAGAGGCGGATGTCACCGTCCCCGTCACCGGTGAGGAGCAGGAAGGGCGACATGGGATGGAAGGCGCACCCAGAGATGTCATCGGTGTGCCCGCGCAAGTGACCGACGATCTCCGTGGACGCCACATCGAGGAGGTAGACCGTCCGTGCGTAGCCGACGGCGAGCAGGGCCCCGTCGGGGGAGAACGCGAGCGCACCCGTGATGTCCTCCTCATCGAGCTGGGCGAACCGGATGATCTCGCCGCTCGCGGCCGATCGCACCGTCAGTATTCCGTCGGAGTCGAGTGCGACGAGGAGCGCACCATCGGGCGAGAAGGCGACCGCCGCAGTCCAGTTCGTGGTCAATCGCTTCGGTTGCTGCCACTGGTCGGTGCTGTTCCACAGCGTGACACCGTCGCGGCCGCAGGCCGCCAGGCGAAGGCTGTCAGGGCTGAACGCCACCACGCTGATCGGGTGATCGTGTTGAAGCCGAGCCACTATTCCGGGCGGACCGCTGGTCACGTCCCAGACAGAGACCGAGTGGTCCTCGCTTCCCGCGGCGAGCAGCGATCCGTCCGCCGAGAAGGCCAAGGAGACGACGTGGTTGGAATGGTAGGGCCAGGGGGAGCCGATCAGGCATTGGTTCTCCACGTCCCACAACTGGAGCTGACGGCCGTCGGCACCGGTGTTGAAGGCGAGCCGTCTGCCATCCGGTGAGAAGGCCACCGCGGACACCCAGCCCTCGGGGGCCCCGAAGGGGCGGACAGTGAGCTGCCAGGTCTTCGTCTCCCGGACCTGCACCCCTTCGTGGGTCGCCGCCGCCAGTAACTTCCCGTCCGGTGAGAAGACCAGGTCGTGCACCATGAGCCCCTCGGACATCACGAGCCGCGCACTGGTGTCGAGGTGTCCTCCCTCCGCCCACAGGACGGGATGGCCGGTTCCCCGCTGATGGGCCGACAGGGACCTCGCGATGGCGCTGAATTCGTCGTGCATGCCGTCGAGGTTCAGCCGCAGCGCGTCGTAGGCCAGCACCGACGCCCGGTCCGCCGCGTTGGTGAACAGGCCGTGCGCGGCCCACGACGTACCGAGCAGGCTCACATAGTCCGAGGCGCGTGCGGACGTCGTCAGATCGAAGGCCCTCAAGTCACGGCGGGTGTCGAACCGGACCAGGAAGTGCGGGTCGGTGAGGAGCCGTTCCGCGTGGTCCGGCGACTCGGCCTCGACGACATGCTCCAACGCGTGCCGCAGCACGTACGGTTCGGCCGTCTCCCAGGAGTCGGGCTGTGCGGGATTCGGCGCGTACGGTCCGGTGATCGCGGCGAGCAGTTCCTTCTCCAGAACCAGAGCCTGGGGCGCGTCGACGGGCTCCAGCCCCGCGTGCGGATGGTCCCGGAGGTGGTCTGTCAGCCCTTGGTGGAACAGGCGGTAGAGCGCCACGTCGCCGACGGGGTCCCGGCCGGTACGCAGATAGGGCGAGGCCTCCCTCAAGGTCCGGACGAAGTCCTCTTCCGCGAAGTCGGTCTCCGGCCCGTCCGGTGTCTCGCGGAACACAGCCACACACCGTCGCAGCACGGTCAACGGCATGCCGTCCCCCTTCGACCGCGCCAGCGCGGCGAGGACCGGCCGGAGCAGCGGCAGGCTCGACTGACGTGCCGTCAGCACCGCTTCGAGGATGGTGGGGAGATCCCCGGCCGCTCGAAAGGCGTGCGCCGACGCCGACACCAGGTCCTGCGGAGGGTTGTCCAGGGTCACCAGGTAGTGGACGAACATGCCCGCCAACAGGAAAGGGCCCCAGGAACCGCCCGGCCCTCCGTCACGGACGATCCGCCGCGACGCCGTGTCGGCGAGCAGGTCGACGTAGTCGGACGACGCCGTGCCCGGCGCGTACCGCCTGTCCGATCGCAGCAACGCCTTGATGTAGGACCGGATGTCCCGCTCGACGACGGCCGGGTCGGCGGTGTCCAGGTCGAGCCAGGTGACCCGGGACGGTGTGTCCACCTCCGCCGCCACGTCCGGGACGGCCGTCCGCCGGCTTCCGGCCAGCACCCGGCAGGGCTGTCCCGGGCGTTCGTCCTTCTCGGGCGGTGCCGTCAACACCTCGATCAGTCTGACCACGGCATTCGGCTCCGCGCTCTCGTCCACCGCGTCGATGACGATCAGACGCCGCTTCTCCTCCGCGAAAAGAGCCTCGCGGAGGCTGTAGGCCGTCCACCGGAAGGTGTCGAGGGCGCCGTTGTCGTCGTGCGCGTTCCGCCCCTCCTCGGGTTCCGGAGGCGTCAGTCCTCCTTGGCCCACGATCATGTCGATCACCTGCCGCTCCGTACGCTGCCGCGCGTGGAGCGAGATGATGTCGGGGATCTCGGGCAGATCATGGTCGGCGGCCTCCCACAAGGCCCTGAACCGCAGACGCAGATGCGGGTGCGCGGCACAGACCAGCACACCCAGCAGCCCCGACTTCCCGGAACCCGCCGCGCCCGTGACGATCAGCAGCGGACTGTCCCCTTCGAGCCACCGACGGTACTCCGCCAGCGGGCCGGCCTGTCCGGAGAAGAAGCCCGTGGTCGGCGACGCGGAGACCAGGCCCCGGCCCGACGCCCGGTCGGTGAAGTACACGGCGTCGCTGATCTCCGCCCCGGTGGCGACCTGGGTGCCGAAGTCCTGGCCGGGCACGTACCAGAAGGACTCGCGGCGGCGCTCGATCTCCTGCTGGGAGAGCTCCACCGCTTTCGGGTTGGGGAGAAACGGCCAGTCGCCGTCGCCCTGTTCGACGCTGAAGCCGAAAGAGATCCGCCAGTCGCTGTCGGCCTTGACCACGGCAGTCACCTGGCCGACGAACTGGGAGAAGTCGAGCGTGCGCGATTCGAGGGCGAAGTCGGTGTCCGCCAGGCGGTGCAGGGCCGTCGCGACCCAGCCGCTGAACCGGCCGCGTTCCGTCGGGGAACCGCTGACCGTGGCGCCCAGGGACCAGACGGCCCGCTCGTCGCCCAGATCGGTGAGCGACTGCCGCCCGGTGGCGGTACCCGCGTCGCACGTGTCCACGAGGAAGACCACCCGCTTGCCGTCACCCTGGCGGTCGGCCTCGCGCTGCGCCCGGCCGATCCACCGGTCGACATCGACCTCGTGCGTGTCCCGGCCGATGAAGGAGAGCCGTCCGCTCCGGTCCTTGACGCCGTGCCCGATGAGATGGATGACGAGGACGTTTGCGGACGGTCGCTTGGTGACGAGCCAGGACCGCAGCAACGTCTCGATCTCCTCCTCGGAGGGATCGGTCACGGACTCGACCTGTGCGCCGAACCGTCCGAAGGCCCCGGCGACTTCCGCCATACGCTCGGGGACGAAGCCCAGCTCCTCCCACTCCGAGCCGTCCTCGAACGTTCCCACACCGATGGACACCACAGCGACGCCCGGCGTGTCCTGAACTTCCGCTGCGTCGAGCAACGCGGCCCCCGAAATGGTCAGTTGACACAGCGCCGTTGGGTGACCGGCGCGGTCCGCCAACTTACCCGATCGCCGGGAGCCTCAAGGCCCCCTTCGTCCGGGCAGGTCCCCCTCAGCCCGAGAGCCCCAGGAGCCCCGCCAGTCGTCGGTACGAGTCCAGTTGGGCGTCCAGGTCGTACGTGCTGGTCGTGACGAGGTACTCGTCCGCCTCGCTGCGGGCCAGGAGCTTTCCCAGCGACTCGGCCACCTCGTCCGGGGTGCCGTACAGGTGGCCCCGCCGGGACTCCTCGAACAGGGAGCGTTCGCGGTCGGTCATCGGGGTGGCGAGGACGGTCTCCACCGGGAGCAGCGGCGGGAACTCGCCGTGCGTGCGGGACCAGGCGGCCGACCAGGCCTCGGGGAGCAGCAGGCGCCGGGCCTCCTCGGTGGTGGCCGCCACCGCGATCGTGCCGGACAGCATCACGTACGGCCGCTCGCCCCACGCCGAGGGGCGGAAGTCGCGCCGGTAGTCCGCCACCGCCCGCAGCATCGCGTCCTCGCCCCGCACGGCCGCGATGACCAGCGGCAGCCCCACCCGTGCCGCCACCGCCGCGCCCTTGCCGGTGGCCAGGACGAAGGGCGGCGGGCGCAGGCCCTCGGCGGGCCGGGCGCGGACGCGGGGGCCGGTGCCCGGCGTGCCGGAGAAGTAGCCGAGCAGCTCCTCGATCTGGCCGGGGAAGTGGTCGGCGTCCTCCTTGTCCCGGCCCAGCGCCTTCCGTACGCCGTCGGTGAAGCCCACGGACCTGCCGAGCCCCATGTCGACACGCCCCGGGAAGAGGGACTCCAGGACGCCGAACTGCTCGGCCACCACGAGGGGCCGGTGGTTCGGCAGCATCACCCCGCCGGTCCCCACCCGGACGGTCGACGTCGCGGCGGCGACGGCCGCCGCGAGGACCGTCGGCGCCGACCCCGCGACCCCGGGGACCCCGTGGTGCTCGGAGACCCAGAAGCGGTGGTAGCCGAGCGCCTCGATCTCCTGGGCGAAGCGCACGGTGTCCCGCAACGCCTGGGGGGCGTCGCTGCCCTCCCGCGTACGGGAGCGGTCGAGGACGGAGAACGGGATGCCGGGGGAGATGCTCACGTATCGTTCAACACCCTCTCCGGCCGGTGATTCCCCGGGTGGATTGCCTAGGCTGACGGTGTGACGACGAAGAAGACCGGTGCCGTACGGCGGCCCGTGGCCGTGTTCGACCTGGACGGGACCCTCGCGGAGACCGGCCACCGCCAGCACTTCCTGGAGCGCGCGCCCAAGGACTGGAACGGCTTCTTCGGCGCGGCCGGCGACGACACACCGCTCGCCGAGGGGGTACGGCTGGCCGTGGCCGCCGCCGAGGAGTGCGACCTCCTCTACCTGACCGGACGGCCCGAACGCTGCCGCCGCGACACCCTCGCCTGGCTGGCCGCGCACGGCCTGCCCGACGGGCCGGTGCGGATGCGGCGCAACGAGGACCGGCGCCCCGCCCGTACGACCAAGCTGGAAGTCCTGCGCGAGCTGGCGCGGCAGCGCGAGGTCCGTGTGCTCGTCGACGACGACGAACTGGTCTGCGCCGCCGCCGAACGGGCGGGCTTCCGGGTCGTACGGGCGGACTGGGCCAGCACGTCACAGGCCCTCAAGGACGGCCAGGGGCGCGAAGGACGCACCTGAGGCGCGTGCGGCCCGCCCGGGACACCTGACCGGTGTCTCAGGAGCCGTCGTCCGCCGGGTCCAGCCGGAACCCCACCTTCAGGCCGACCTGGAAGTGCTCGATCACGCCGTCCTCGATATGGCCCCTGACCTCCGTCATCTCGAACCAGTCCAGGCCGTGCAGCGTGGTGGAGGCACGGCTGATGGCGTTGCGGATGGCGTCGTCGACGCCCTCGTGGGAGGTGCCGACGATCTCGGTGACCCGGTAGGTGTGGTTCGACATGGAGCGGTCTCCTCTGCACGCGTCGCGGATGTCGCGGGGCTGTGGTTCCACGGTGCCCCAGGGCGGGGCGCTCCGCGAGACCAGGAACCCCGCGTACCCGCTCCCGGGACCGCCACTCAGAAGACGTGCACCGGGATCTCGGCGGGCGCGGCCAGCAGGTCCGCTATCTCGTCGTCCAGCCGCACCAGGGTCAGCGACGCTCCCGCCATGTCCAGCGACGTGCAGTACTCGCCGACGTAGCTGCGCCGGATCTCGACCCCGCGCTCCACCAGCTGCTTGTGGGCCTGCCCGTACACCAGGTACAGCTCACCGAGCGGGGTGCCGCCGAGGCCGTTGACCATCAGCGCCACGCCGTCGCCCGACACGTACGGGAGATCCTCGACCACCGCGGTCAGCAGCTCCTCCACCAGGGAGTCCGCCGACCGCAGCTTCTCCCGGCGCCTGCCCGGCTCGCCGTGGATGCCGACGCCCATCTCGATCTCGTCGTCGGGCAGGTCGAACAGCGGCGCCCCCTTGGCGGGCGGGGTGCACGCGGTCAGCGCCAGCCCCATCGTGCGGGTGACGGCGTTGACCTTCTCGCCGATGCGGTACACCTCGTCGAGATCGGCGCCCCGCTCGGCCGCCGCGCCGCACGCCTTCATGACGAAGAAGTTGCCGGCCACCCCACGGCGTCCGACGGTGTACGTCGAGTCCTGCACGGACACGTCGTCGTCGATGAACAGCGTGCGTACGGTCACCCCGTCCGCGTCCGACAGTTCCTCCGCCATCTCGAAGGCCATGCGGTCACCGGTGTAGTTGTTGACCAGCAACAGCACGCCCTTGGGGGACGCGACGCGCTTCACCGTCTCGTACACGTAGTCGGTGGGCGGCGCGGAGAACACGTCACCCGGACAGGCCGCGTCGAGCATGCCCGGTCCCACGCTC
The DNA here is from genome assembly GCF_011694815.1 of Streptomyces liangshanensis. Lineage (NCBI taxonomy): Bacteria > Bacillati > Actinomycetota > Actinomycetes > Kitasatosporales > Streptomycetaceae > Streptomyces > Streptomyces liangshanensis. Next base: position 669,897 of record NZ_CP050177.1, on the reverse strand, counting down.
ATCACGTGGGCCGGTTCGTGCCCGGAGCCGGAGCCCTGGACGAGGGACACCTTGTCCTCCCGGGGCGCGTCCGCGCGCATGATCAGGTTGTACTCGGGGACGTACCGGAGGGTGTCGGGGTTGGCCAGGGCGAGGCCCTCCAGCATCTCCGGGACGTAGTTCTTCGGGTCGTTCACGAACTTCTTCATCAGGTCGCTCTCCTCGATCGGGTCGGGTGGGGACGCCGCGTCCCGGGGCCTCGTGTCCCGGGGCGCGACGGACGCTTCACACGTGGGCCGGCCATTCGTCGGCGACCCGTTCCGCCATGACCGCGACGGCCATGGCGCCCGCGTCGGGGGAGCCGATGCTGCGCTCCCCGGTGTAGCTCGGCCGTCCCCGCATGGCCTGCATGGGGGTGGTCGCCTCGGCGGCCGCGCGGGCGCTCTCCGCGACCACCGCGGACAGGTCGGCCCCGTCCCCGCCGCCGCCCAGCGCCTTCTCCAGGGCGTCCGTCATCGGGATCAGGGCGTCTAGCAGCGTCTTGTCGCCGAGATCGGACCTGCCCCGCTTCTTGATGCCCTCGGCGGCGGCGCGCAGCATCGCCACGGCGTCCTCGCCGGTCAGCGCGGTCAGCTCGGACCGGTCGGAGATCGCCCCGGCCGCCCGGAGGAACGCGGTGCCCCACAAGGGGCCCGACGTCCCGCCCACCCGTTTGGAGATCACCAGGGCGATCTTCTTGAGGAAGTCCGAGGGGGTGTCGCGGTCGAAGGAGTCCCAGTCGGCGAGGACGATCTCGAACCCCCGGGCGAGCGAGTAGCCCAGATCTCCGTCGCCGACGACGGCGTCGAGATCCGAGAAGGCGCGTTCGTTCTCGACGGCCGTCCTCGCGATCGTCCGTACGACAAATTCGAGGTCACTGGTGGTTGCGGTCGACATGTCTCTCCTCACCTGGCCTGACATCAGTGCGCGCCGGGCACGGCGGCGAGCAGGAATTCGAGAGCGGCGAGCCGTACGTACGGGCCGGGCTCCGCGCCGAACGGGTCGCTCAGCACGTCGGCGGCCGTCCCCGCCGGGTCGGGTCCCTGCCCCGGCGGGTCGCCCAGCGACGACATGACCAGCAGGGCTTCGGTGAAGTCCTCCTCCGCGGTGTACGCGCTGGTCGTGACCACACAGCCCAGCCCCGCGTCGCGCGCCGCGCGCAGGCCGTTGCGGCTGTCCTCGATCACGAGGGTCGCGGTGGTGTCGAGCCCGAGCCGGGCCACGGCGAGGTCGTAGATGTCGGGAGCCGGCTTCTTGCGGGGGACGATGTCCCCGGCGAACACGCTGAAGCGGGTGGCGAGTTCGGGGCCGACGGCGAGGTTGAGCACCCCGCGCACGGACCGCTCCGCCGACGTCGAGGCGACCGCGAGCGTCCACCCGGCCGCGTCCGCCTCCGCGGCGATGCGGCGGACCCCCGGCCGGGGCGGGATCGTCCCGGCCGCGATGATCTCGACATAGATCTCGGTCTTGCGCCGGTGCCAGCGGGCGACCTCCTCGTCGAGCAGGCGGGGATCGGCGGGCAGCCCGGCCTCGGCGACGAAGGACGGGGTCAGCAGTTTCCGCATCCGCTCCTTGCCGCCGCCGACCTTCACCTTCTCCGCGTAGTCCGCGTCGCTCCAGCGCACCGGGAGGCCGAACTCCTCGAAGGTCCGGTTGAACGCCGGCAGATGCCCGTACCGCTCGGTGTCCGCGAGGACGCCGTCGCAGTCGAAGACGAGCGCGGGCACGGCACTCACCTCGCCCGGCCGGCGCTGCCGAACACGGTCATCAGCGAGCCGGCCAGGTCGACGACGTCCTGGCGCACCGACCTGAACAACGACGGCGGATCCCATTTCCGTTTCTCCGCGGCCGATTCCAGGAAGGCGAGAGACGATTTCATGAAGGTCTCCTTGAGCGCGGTCGAGATGTTGACCTTCGCGCATCCCCGGCCGATCAGGTCGCGGAACTGCTCGTCCGACATTCCGCTGCCGCCGTGCAGGGCGATGGGAATCGAGCGGGCGGCCACCAGGTCGGAGACGCGCTGGAAATCCAGGACCGGTGTCTTCCGGTACGAACCGTGGGCATTGCCGATCGCGGGCGCGAAGACGTCGACGTGTGTGGTGTCGAGGAATTCCAGCGCGACGTCCAGATCCTGCTGCGCGGCGGCGGCGTCGCTGCCGACGCCGTCCTCGACGCCCGTGATGGACTCGATCTCGCCCTCCACGTGCGCGCCGTGCCGCCGGGCCTCCGCGACCACCTCGACGGTCTGCCGCATGTTCTCCTCGACCGGCAGGTGCGAGGCGTCGAACAGGACGGAGTTCCAGCCCCGGTCCAGGCATTCCGTGATGACCTCGCGCTCCGGGCAGTGGTCCAGATGCAGCGTGACGGGCACCTCGATACCGGCCGTCATGGACGTCCACATCGTGTACAGGACGTCGCTGCCGATCGATTTCACCGTCTTCACCGAGGTCTGCACGATCAGCGGCGAGGAATTCTCCACCGCCGCGGCGAGCACCGCCTCCAGGGTCAGATCGTTGAACACATTGATGGCCGGCACGCCGTAACGTTCCTTGAAGGCGCCGGACAGGATGTCGGTCAGCGGGACGACGGACACGTGAACTCCCGGGATCGGAATTTCCCCCGCGTTTCCCTGCTCTCCCCCCGCCTTTCCCTCTCCCTCTTTCTTTCCCTCTGCTTTCGAGGCTAGCCGTGAAAGGACCGCGGGTCGGCCGGGAATTCCCCCATCCCCGGGTAGGGAATCCCCCCACTCCGGTAGGCGGCGCTCAGTCTCCGTCGGACGCCGCGCGGTGCGCCAGCGCCGTACGGTTCGGGGCCCCGGTCTTCCGCAGGACGGCCCCGACGTGCTTCTCGACCGTCTTCACCGAGATGCCCAGCGCGGTGGCGATCCGCTTGTCCGGCAGCCCGCGCTCCACGAGCGAGCGCACCTCCCGCTCCCGCCCGGTGAGGGGATCCGGGGCCGGGTGGTCGCGGTCGGTGATGCTCCGCAGGACCCGCTGGCTGAGCAGGACGTCACCGTGGGCGGCGGCCAGCACCGCGCGGACCAGGCCCGCCCCGTCCAGGTCCGAGCCCACACACCCGCGCGCACCGGCCCGTACCGCCTCCGGGAGCAGCGGGTCGCCGAGGTCGTCGGTCATCACCAGCACCGCCGTACCGGGGCTCGCGGAGCGGACGTACGAGGTCAGGCGGGCGCCGTCGAGGCCCGGCATCCGCAGGTCCAGCAGAACGACGTCCGCTTCGAGGACCCGTACCGCGTCGACCACCTCACGGGCGTCCGCGATCTCTCCCACCACCTGGATCTCCGGCCCCGCCCGGTCGAGCAGCCGCACCAGACCGGCCCGTACGACAGGGCGCCGGTCGACCACCAGGACCCGCCACGGCGTCATCGTGCCCGCGGACCGGTCCTCGTCCGCCGGGGTACGCGGGATCCTGGCCCGGATCCGGGTGCCCCAGCCCGGCGTGGACTCGATGCGCAGGTCGGCGCCCAGCTGGTCGGCCCGGGCCACGATGCCGCTCAGCCCGAGCCCGCTGCGGCGCACCTCCGTGTCCCCGGGGTCAAACCCCCGCCCGTCGTCCTCCACGACCACGGCGACGTCGTCCGCCCCGTACATCACCCCCACCCGGATCAGGGCGGCGCCCGCGTGCGTGACGGCGTTGGTCAGCGCCTCCTGCACCAGGCGCAGGGCGTGCGCGGCGACCTCGGGAGCCAGCGCCGGGCGCTCGCCGGTGACCACCAGGTCCGTCCGGACCCCGGCGGTGGAGCGGACCCAGCCCAGCTCGACGCCGATGGCCTCGTCCAGCGGGCGGTCCTCCAGCAGGGACGGGCCGAGGCCGAGCACGGTCCTGCGGGTCTCGGTCAGCGCGGCCCTGGCGGCGGCCCGCACGGCGGCCAGCCGCGCCGGCCGGTCGGCGGTCCCGGGGCCGTCCATGTGCAGCAGGATCGACCCGAGCGCGCGGGCCACGGTGTCGTGGACGTCCCGCGCCACCCGCTCCCGCTCGGCGCCGACCGCGAGGCGGCGGGCCCGCTCCTCGGACCGCTGGTGCAGCCGGGCGTTGGCCAGCGCGATCGCCGCGTGCTTGGCGAAGACGTCGAGGAGGTCCACGTCCTCCTTGCCGAAGCGCACCCCGGGATCGGTGCTGAAGACGACGCACACCCCGATGATCTCGGCCTGCCACACGATGGGCACCCCGACCGTGGCGTGCAGCCGGTCGCGGTCCCCGGCCCCCACATGGCCGCCGGGGACATCGCCGTACCGGTCGAAGAGGCGGGGTCCCCGGTGGGCGACCACCGCGCCCGTCACGCCCTCCCCGAGCGGGAAGACGGCGCCCTCCTGGCAGGCGACCCCGAGGTCGGCCTCCTTGCGGTACGTGCCCGCCCGCTCGTCGACCGTGCTGATCGACCCCGCGTCGGCGCCCAGCAGGCTCACGGCCCGGCTCAGGATGCGGTGCAGGAGCGGCTGGAGGGCGAACTGCCCCGCCAGGTCCTCGACCGCCCCGCTCAGGGCGTCGACCTGGGCGTTCGGCCCGGCCCGGCCGCCTCCGGGGAGGCCGGTGTCACCCATGGGCCCGGTGAGAGGTCGCCATACATATCAGCGTATCCCCGGGCGGTCCGCCGCGCGGCTCCGCACCGGTGTCCGCCCAGGTCAGGGCGGGGTCCGGAGGGGGAACGGGCCGTCGTTCACGGGGTGTTCGCCCCTGTTTCGTCTTTCAGGCGGGACTTGACCGCTCCTTTGGTACATACCAAAATCCGACACACCCGTGCGAGTCATGATCGCTCGCTCCCCCCACGTCGGGCTCCTCTCCGTGCGCTCATGCCAGAAGGTGACCTACGTGAAAAACCGATGTCTCGTCAGCTCCGTCGCTCTTGTGTCCTGCACGGCGCTCGGCGGCTGCGGGCTGCTGCCCGGCGGCAGCGACTCGACCACCGTCACCGTGTGGCTGATGAAGGACAGCGTCTCCGACGAGTTCCTCGACCGCTTCGTCAGCGCGTACGAGAAGGAGCACCCGTCCATCGAACTGGACGTCAAGATCCAGGAATGGACCGGGATCGGCGACAAGGTGCTCGCCGCGCTGGACAGCGACAGCGCCCCCGACGTCATCGAGGTCGGCAACACCCAGGTCGCCCAGTACGCGGAGAGTGGCAACCTCCGGGATCTCACCCTGGAGTCGGTACGGGACCTCGGCAGCGAGGACTGGCTGCCCGGCCTCGCCCAGCCGGGCAGCATCAACGGCGCCCAGTTCGGGATCCCTTGGTACGCGGCCAACCGCATCGTGATCTACAACAAGGAACTGTTCGCGCTTGCGGGCATCGACAAGCCGCCGAAGACCCGCGACGAGTGGATCGCGGACACCGAGGAACTGAACGCCGGAGGCACCCAGGGCATCTACCTGGCCGGCCAGGACTGGTACACCCTCGCCGGGTTCATCTGGGACGAGGGCGGCGAACTCGCCGTCCAGAACGGCGGCGACTGGACGGGTACGGTCGACACCCCCGCCGCGCTCCGGGGCATGGCCTTCTACAAGGAACTCCAGTCCCTGGGCAACGGGCCGAAGAACTCCGACGAGGCCAAGCCGCCGCAGGCGGACATCTTCGCCAAGGGCGACGTCGCGCAGATGATCTCGACGCCCAGCTCGGCGCGGCTCATCGAGGAGCAGAACCCCGACCTCAAGAACAAGATCGGCTTCTTCCCCATCCCGGGCAAGACCGCCGACAAGCCGGGAGCCGTCTTCACCGGCGGCTCCGACCTGATCGTCTCCAAGAACTCCCACCACCACTCGGCCGCCGCCGACGTGGTCAAGGCGCTGGCCGGCCAGAAGTGGCAGACCGACCTCGCGCGGACCATGAGCTACGTGCCCAACAAGACGACCCTCGCCGGCGTCATCGGCGGCGACGCCAGCACGGCCGCGATGGCGGCGGGCGCCGCGCAGGGGCGGGCCACGCCCAACTCCCCGCAGTGGGCGAACGTGGAGGCCAAGAACCCGATCAAGCCCTACATGACGGCCGTCCTGGAAGGCGCGGACCCCAAGGCGACCGCGAAGGCCGCCTCGGAGAGCATCACGCGGGCCCTCAACTCCGACGAGTAGGCGCGGCGCGGCGGGGGACTCCCGGCATTCAGCCGTCCCACATCCGCACTCCGCCGTGCGGTCATGTCGAATCCAGCCGGTCACGGAAGAAACAAGGTGCCGGGCCGTCGCGCGAGCGGCGGCCCCCGGCGCCTGCCTTCCCTACCGGCACAGGAGACTTCCATGTCCGCCGTCGTCCCCGCCCCGCGCACGCTCACCCTCCCCTCCCCGCGCGCCCCTCACCTCCCCACCGAGGCCCCCGCGCAGACCCCCGCCCCGGCCCCCGCTCCGGCCCCGGCGCAGGTCCTCCCCCCCGACTCCGCCACCTCCCCGCGCTACGTCGTCGGCCTCGCCCGCGACCAGCGGGACGTCCGGGCCGCGCAGCGCCTGCGCCACCTCGTCTTCGCCGGCGAGCTCGGCGCCCGGCTCGACGGCCCCGAACCCGGCCTGGACGGCGACGCCTTCGACGCGTACTGCGACCACCTCCTCGTACGGGAGGAGACGTCCGGCGAGGTCGTCGGCACCTACCGGCTCCTGCCGCCCGACCGCGCCCGGGCCGCCGGACGCCTCTACTCCGACAGCGAGTTCGACCTCGGACGCCTCGGCCCGATCCGCGACGACCTCGTCGAGGTCGGCCGCTCCTGCGTCCACCCGCTCCACCGCACCGGCGCCGTCATCAGCCTGATCTGGGCCGGACTCGCCCGCTACATGACCGGCAGCGGCCACAACTGGCTCGCCGGCTGCTGCTCCGTCCCCCTCGCCGACGGGGGAGCGCTCGCCGCCTCCACCTGGGCCACCGTCAAGGAACGGAACCTGTCGCCCGAGGAGTACCGGGTCACCCCCCACCGGCTGTGGACCCCCGAGCACACCCCCGAGGCCGCCGCCCGCTCCGAGCTGCCCCCGCTGCTCCGCGGCTACCTGCGGCTCGGCGCCTGGGTGTGCGGCGCGCCCGCCCACGACCCGGAGTTCGGCGTCGCCGACCTCTACGTCCTGCTGTCGATGCGCCGCACCAACCCCCGGTACCTGCGGCACTTCCTCTCCCTCGCCCCCGCGGCATGAGCGTCTGGCTGCCCGTCGCGCCCTGCACGCCCCGGGAATGCGGCGCCCACCACGGCCCGGTGGCCGCCGCGGCCGTGGCGGCCGTCCGGGTGGCGGCGGGCCTCCTCCTCGTCCTCGCCGGCGCCCTGCTCTCCACCCCGGTGGCGCTGCTGGGCGCCGGCGCCCGGGACCGGCTCACCCGGCTCTGGGCCCGCAACGTCCTGCGCGTCTTCGGCCTGCGGATCAGCGTCGTGGGCGCGCCGGCCGCGCCGCGCGGGACCGGGGGCGGTGTGCTCGTGGTGTCCAACCACATCTCCTGGCTGGACATCCCCCTGCTGGCCGCGCTCTTCCCCGGGCGGGTGCTGGCCAAGAGCGAGATACGGCACTGGCCGGTCCTCGGCACGATGGCCGCCCGCGGCGGCACCCTCTTCGTCGAGCGCGAACGGCTGCGGGCCCTGCCCGGGACCGTACGGACCCTCGCCGGCGCCCTCACCGAGGGCTCCCGCGTCGTCGTCTTCCCCGAGGGCTGCACGTGGTGCGGGCGCGACCAGGGGCCCTTCACCCGGGCCGTCTTCCAGTCCGCGATCGACGCGGGAGCGCCCGTCAGGCCCGTACGGATCACCTACCGCACCCCGGCCGGAACGCCGTCGGGCGCCCCGGCGTTCGTCGGCGACGACACCCTGCCCGCCTCCTTGTGGCGGGTCGCGCGGGCCGGCGGGCTCACGGCGGAGATCACGGTCCTCCCGCTGATCCCCGCCGGTCGCCACACCGACCGGCGCTCACTCGCGCGGGCGGCCCACCAGGCCGTCGCCGGCGGGCCGGCCCACCAGGCCGTCACCGGTGACACCACCCGGCGGGCCGTCACCGCCGACGCGCCTCAGCGTGCCGTCGCCAGCGACAGCGCGAACCGTCCCTCGCTGTCGGTCCACCAGTGCGTCAACTCCATGCCCGCGGCGCTCAACTCCGCCCGGACGCCCTCCTGACGGAACTTCGCCGACACCTCCGTACGTACCTCCTCACCGGCGTCGACGTGCACGACGAGATCGAGCTCGGGGATCTTCACCGTGAGATCCCGGCGGGCCCGCAACCGCATCTCGATCCACTCGTGCTCCTGGTTCCACAGCGCCACATGCGCGAAATCGGCGGGGTCGAAGTCCGCGCCGAGCTCGCGGTTCATCACCGACAGCACGTTCTTGTTGAACGCGGCCGTCACCCCGGCCGCGTCGTCGTACGCCCTGACCAGTACGGACGTGTCCTTCACCAGGTCCGTGCCGAGCAGCAGCGCGTCACCGGGCTCCAGCAGCGAACGCACCGACGTCAGGAAGGCGGCACGCTCGGCGGGCAGCAGGTTGCCGATCGTGCCGCCGAGGAAGACGACCAGGCGCGGGCCCGGCGTGCCGGGCAGCGCGAGACCGGCGGTGAAGTCGGCGATCAGCGCGTGCACCCGCAGTTCCGGCCGGGCGGCCAACAGGCTCTCCGCCGCCCCGGACAGCGCGCTCTCGCTCACGTCGACCGGCACGTAGTGCAGCGGGTCCGGCAGCTCGTCCAGCAGGTGCCGGGTCTTCACGGAGGACCCGGACCCCAGCTCGATCACCGTGCGGGCGCCGGTCACCTCCGCGATCTCCGCCGAGCGGGCGATCAGGATCTCCCGCTCGGCCCGGGTCGGGTAGTACTCGGGGAGCCGGGTGATCTCCTCGAACAGGTCACTGCCCCGGGCGTCGTAGAACCACTTGGGCGGCAACACCTTGGGCGTACGGGTCAGCCCCTGGAGCACGTCGGCGCGCAGCGCGGCGTCGGTGGCGTCCTCGGGCAGGGTGCGGGTCAGCAGGAACGGGCTCACGGGAGTGGCTCCTTGAGGGGGGTGAGCGACACGTCGGCGCGGGTGGCCACGACCAGGGTGCGGTCGGGGACCTCGCGCCAGCGCGGATCGTCGTCGTACGGCTCCGAGGCCACCACGACGTGGTGGCCCGGTTCGGCCCGGAACCAGAGCGAGTCCCCCCAGGCCGTCGCGGCGATGTGCTCCCCGTCCGTCGCCAGCAGGTTCAGCCGGGACGCCGGGGCGGCCTTCGCCACGTCGAGGACGGTGTCGGCCAGCGCCTGGCCGATCTCGTCCCCGGTCCGCAACCGGTGCAGCAGCAGCGCCCACACCAGTGCGGAGTCGGTCTGCGCCGGGAGCGACAGCAACTCCTCGGCGGGCAGCGCCCGGGCCACGTCCGCCAGGGACGCGGGCCACCCCCCGACGGCGCCGTTGTGACTGAACAGCCAGCGGTCCGCGGCGAAGGGCGCCGCGGCCGCCTCGCCGTCCGCGCCGGGCAGGGTGGCGTCCCGGACGGCCGCGAGCAGCGCGCCGCTCCTGACCACCCGCGCCAGGTCCGTCAGCCCGAGGTCCGACCAGATGGGCACCGCCCGCCGGTAGCGCGCCGGGACCGGGTCGCCCTCGGCGTACCAACCCACCCCGAAACCGTCCGCGTTGACGGTCCCGTTGCGCTGCCTGCGCGGCGCCCACGACTGCCGGTACAAGGCGTGGGGCGGTGCGATCAGCAGGTCGCCGAGCGCCACCGGCGGCCCCAGATAGGCCACATGACGGCACATCAGACGTCCCTGGCCGTACGGAACCCCGAGAAGATCTGCCGGCGGACCGGGAGGTCCCAGTTGCGGAACGTACCCCGGCAGGCCACCGCGTCCACCGCGAACGAACCGCCGCGCAGCACCTTGTGCTCACTGCCGAAGAACACCTCGGAGTACTCGCGGTACGGGAAGGCGACAAAGCCCGGGTACGGCAGGAAGTCGCTCGACGTCCACTCCCACACGTCCCCGATCAGCTGCTGGACACCCAGCGGCGAGGCGCCCTTGGGGTAGCTCCCCACGGGGGCGGGCTGGAGGTGGCGCTGACCCAGGTTGGCGTGCTCGGCGGTGGGTTCGCCGTCGCCCCACGGGTAGCGCAGGGTCCGGCCGGTCGCCGGGTCGTGCCGGGCGGCCTTCTCCCACTCCTCCTCGCTGGGCAGCCGCCGCCCCGCCCAGCGGGCGTACGCGTCGGCCTCGTACCAGCTCACGTGCAGCACCGGCTCGTCGGCCGGCACGGCCTCCACCACCCCGAAGCGGCGGCGCAGCCACTGGCCGCCCTCCTGCCGCCAGAACAGCGGCGCCTTGATCCCGTGCTGCTGGATCTGCGCCCAGCCCTCGGGCGCCCACCAGCGTTCCTGGGCGTAGCCGCCGTCCTCGACGAAGTGGAGGTACGCGCCGTTCGTCACCGGCACCGTGTCGATGTAGTAGGCGGGCACCAGGCGCTGGTGCGCGGGCCGTTCGTTGTCCAGCGCCCAGGGCTCCGCGGTGGTGCCCATGGTGAACCGGCCGGCCGGCACCAGGATCTCCGGCGGCAGACCCGTGACGTCCCCGGCGGGCGGCGGGGGAGCGGTCAGCGCGGCCGGTCCCCGGCGCAGCTGGTGGGTGATGAGCATGGTCTCGTCGTGCTGCTGCTCGTGCTGGGCGACCATCCCGAAGGCGAAGCCCGCGTCGAGCAGCGGGGCGCCGTGCAGCGGGGTCCGCTCGATGACGTCGATGACGCGGTCGCGTACGTCACGCGCGTACGCGCGCGCCTCCGCGGGCGCGAGCAGCGGCAGGGTGGGCCGTTCGGAGCGCGGGTGCTCGAAGGCGTCGTAGATGGAATCGATGTCGGGGCGTATCGCGTCCCGCCCGCCGACGGTGCGCAGCAGCCACTGCTCCTCCTGGTTGCCTATGTGGGCCAGGTCCCACACCAGGGGCGACATCAGGGGCGAGTGCTGCGCGGTGAGGTCGTTGTCCTCCACGGAGGAGGTCAGCAGGGTCGTACGGTCCCGGGCCCTCGTCAGGGTGTCGACGGCGCGGCGTCGCAGCTCTTCGGAGGAGGTGTCGACGGTCATGTGAGGAGTTCCTTCCCGGTGACGGGTGCGCGCAGATCGTCGGCGGGACAGCGGCCCGGCAGGACGTACCGGTCGTTGAACGCGGCGACGGCCGCCTGCACGGCCGGTGTGGCACCGACACGCGGTAGTGCTTCGAGAGCGGTCGCGAAACAGGAGAGCGCGGCCGTGTGGAGTTCGGGGTCGGCCAGGCCGTACCGGGCGGCGTTGACCCACAGGAGATTGCCGGGGGCGGGCAGGGTGCCCGCGGTCTCGGCGAGTGACTTGACCGTGCGGTAGACGGTCTCCGCGGCCTCCGGGTCGTCGAACAAGGCGGTGGTGACCGCGAGCGGCACGATCCAGCCGTCCTCGCCCGGCTGCGCGTCGATCATGCGCAGCTCCAGGTGACCGCGAGGGCGCGCGGGCGGGAACAGGGTGCTGAGGTGGTAGTCGAGGTCCGCCCGGACCGGCGGGCGCGGCAGCCCCGACCGGATCCACTCACGGAACGTGAGCCCCTCGGGGACGTGCCAGGGCCCGTCGTCGGCGCGCACGCACATCACGGGCGCGTCCAGGGCGTGCGCGGCCCAGGCCGCGCGCGGTTCGCGGCCGGTGACCGGCGCGGCCGTACGGGCCGGGTCGAGCTGGGTCCACATCGCCTGCCGGGTGGAGCGCCAGCCGGTCTCGCGCCCCTCCCGCATCGGCGAGTGGGCGAAGGCGGCGACGAGCACCGCCCCCAGCAGGTGGGCGAGCTGCCAGCGCCGCCCGTACCCGAGCGGTCCCGGCTCCTCGGTGCCCGCGTCCAGGCACACCTGGACGGACGCGGTGGTCCGCATCATCGCCCGCCCGGCCGGGCCGATGCGGTCGAGGTAGGTCTCCATGGCGTCGTACCGGGGCTCGCGCAGGAGGCGGTCCGGTGTGCGCCAGGGGTCCTGTCCGTATCCCGCGAGGGCCAGTCCCGACTTCGCGAGGACGGGGCGTACGGCGTCGAGGTCCGCGGACGCGGAGGCGACGCACTCCATCAGGGAGGAGGCGGGCTGCGAGCTGAGCTCCAGCTGGCCGCCGGGTTCGAAGGTCAGTGCCGACTCGAGAGGCAGCTCCCGCAGGCTCCGGAAGGCCGCTTCGAGGCGGTCGGTCGGTACAGGTCGTTCAGGGTCGTTCAGGTCGTGGACAAGCCATTCGAGCTCCACCCCCACCTTCCGGGGCGGGCCCGTCTTGAAGCAGATACCGCGCAACAGGTCCTCGGCCTCTGTCTCGCCGAGGGCCTGCCCGTCGTCGGTCGTACAGTCGGATGGCATGGTCGGATCCTCCTGTCGAAGATCTTGACCGGACTCCGCACCGGGTTCGGGGCGAAGCACTCCGGTCCAACCTAAAGCCACTCCCGCCGCTTCGCACAAGAGTGCCCCTGGGGTCATCATTTCGTCAGAAATTCGGTTGCCCCGTCCGTGATCCTTCACGCACGATGCCTCGCATGAGCGCACGGCTGCGGGGGATCGCCAAGGAGACCGAGGACGTCGTCGCCGCAGGCGGCTACCGGGACGCGCAAGGCCGTGACGTGCGGATACGCTCCGCGCTCGACGCGGCACTGGCCGGTACGAGGATGTACGGCCCCGAGCCGGTCGACGTCACCCCCGGCACGGACCGGACGCCGTCCTTCGAGGTCACCGGGGAGAGCAGCCTGGAAGCGGCGCACCGGCTCACCCGGTCGGGTCCCGGCGCCGTCGCGGTGCTCAACTTCTCCTCCGCCAGGAACCCGGGCGGCGGCTACCTGAACGGCGCGCAGGCCCAGGAAGAGGCCCTCTGCCGGGCCTCCGCGCTCTACGCGACCCTGCTGCGCGCACCGGAGTTCTACGCGCACCACCGCGCGAACCGCGGCCCGTTCTACACCGACCGGGTGATTCACTCACCCGGCGTGCCGGTCTTCCGCGACGACCGGGGCCGTTTCCTCGCCGCCCCGTACCAGGTCGGCTTCCTCACCTCGGCGGCGCCGAACGCCGGGGTGATCGCCCGCACCGCCCCGGCGGAGGTCCCCCGGATCCCGGCGGCACTCGCCGCCCGCGCCGAACGGGTGCTGGAGACGGCCGTCGCGCACGACTACCGGCGGCTGGTGCTCGGCGCCTGGGGGTGCGGGGTCTTCCGCAACGACCCGGCGCAGGTGGCCGAGGCGTTCCGGGCGTCGCTCACCGGCGCGGGCCGGTTCGCGGGCCACTTCGACGAGATCGTCTTCGGGGTGCTCGACCGCACACCCGGCGGGACGACGCTGGAGGCGTTCCGCCGGGTGTTCCAGGGGCAGCCGGTCCCGTAGGGAGCCGGCCCGGAGTCACCGCCGCGGCTCAGTTCCAGCCGTACCGCAGCCGCAGCGCGTGGACGACCAGGTGGAAGCGCTGGCGGTCCAGCGCGCAGGCCTCCCGCCGCATGCCCTTCTCGTGGACGCGGATCACCCGGTCGACCGCCACCCAGGACTCGCGGCCCGCGCGGTCCCACGGGCCCACCCCGATCGGCACCCAGTCGCGGTCGCCGTCGTGCCCCTTGCTGGACAGCTGCACGGCGAGCAGCGTGCCGGCCGCCTCACGGGCCACCACCAGCACGGGACGGTCCTTGCCCCGGCCGTCGTTCTCCTCGAACGGAACCCAGGTCCAGACGATCTCGCCCGGGTCGGGGTCGCCGTCGTGCTCGGGGGCGTACGAGGTGCGGACCTCGCCCACCTCACGGGGGTCCGCCTCGGTGGTGGCGGCGGGGCCGGTACGGCCGGGGAAGTCACGGTCGGGCTCGGGGGCGCCGGGGCCCCGGGAGTGCGAAGAGGTCGTCATCCGGACGACGTTAGAACGTGGCGCGCCGGAGCCGGGCGGCGGGTCGCGTTGTCAGTGGTGTCTCGTAGCGTTCTCCCTGTCGGACGCGGTGCGAACGGAGCGCCGGGTCCATCTCGGGGAGGGGTCTGCCATGTCGCGTGCCACCACGTATCTGGAGCTGTCGCAGGACGGCGCGGGGGCGCACAAGTTCTACGAGGTGACCGTGGACGGGACGGTCGTCTCGGTGCGGTACGGACGCATCGGCGCCGGCGGCCAGTTGCAGACCTCCTCCTTCCCCGCCGAGGCCAAGGCGCAGGCCGCGGCGGCCAAGAAGATAGGCGAGAAGGTCCGCAAGGGATACGCGCCCGCGGTCCAGGGGCAGCGCCAGGCGCGGGCGGTGACCCGCCGCCAGGTCACCTCGGCGCCCTCCACGGCCCGCGCCGTGGCACCCGTGCTGTGGCGGTTCAGGACCGGCGCGGCGGCCTTCGGGATCCATGTCGACGAGGACCGCTGCTGGGTGGGGAACCAGAACGGGGACGTCTACACCGTGAGCCACGGCGGCGAGGTCCTGGCGCGCTACAACCTGCCCGAGGGCGTCAAGTGCCTGGTGGCGGACGACTTCTGGATCTACGCGGGGTGCGACGACGGCAAGGTCTACGACCTCTCCTCGAAGCTGCCCTTCGCGGCCTACGACATCGCGGCCGACGTGGACATCTTCTGGCTGGACATCCACGAGGGGGTGCTCAACGTCTCCGACGGCAACGGCGGCCTGACGGTCATCGACCACGAGGACGAGTACCAGTGGGCGCGCAAGTCCACCGGCGGGCACGGCTGGATGGTCCGCGCCGACGACCGGGCCGTCTACCACGGCCACCACAAGGGCGTGACGGCCTACGCGCCGGACGGCTCGGGGGAGCTGTGGCACACCCCGACGGCCGGTCAGGTGCTGTTCGGCTGGCAGGAGGACGTGGCGGTGTACGCGGGCACGGCGCGCAACGCGGTGCAGCGCCTCTCCAAGGCCACGGGCGTGGTGGAGGCGACCTTCCGCTGCGACGCCGCCGTGTACGCGTGCGCGACCGCGCCCGGCGGCCGGTTCGTCTTCGCGGGCGACAGCTCGTCGTCGGTGTACTGCTTCGACGCGGACGGCACCCGCCTGTGGAAGCTCGGTACGGGCGGCGGCTCGGCGCTCTCCATGCAGTTCTTCGACGACAAGCTGTACATGGTCACCACGGACGGCTCCCTGGTCTGCGTCGACGCGAGCCCCGCCGCCGTGGAGGCCGCCCAGCAGGGTACGGTCCCGGTCGCGGCGGACATCAAGTCGGCGGCGGCGCTGCCCACCTACAGCCCGGCGGCGGCCGTGGCCACCGTCACCTCGCCGCCGCCCGGAGGTGTGGTCGTCGAGTGTGTCCAGGACGGGACCCGGCTGCGGGTCCACGTCGTGTCGGACGGCTTCGAGCCGTCGTGGAACGTGCAGTTCCCGCGCGGGATGCGCCAGGCGGGCACGCGCTACGTGGTCGACGCGCTGCACCCGGCGTCCGGTTTCTACCGGGTACGGGGCGAGATCAGGAGGCTGGTCTGAGGTGTACGTCCGCCCCGTCGGTCACCGCGCCGCGCCCCTCCTCGCCGCCGTCACCCTCACCTGTCTCGCCCTGCTGCTCGCGGGGTGCGGCTCCGGTCCGGATTCCGGTTCGCGTCCGGGTGCGGGAGAGAGCACCCACGCAGGTCCACAGGTGCGGCCGCCCGTCGCGGGCGATCCGTTCGACTACCAGCTCGGCGGCCCCTACGACCTGCCCGCCGGGGTGGGCACGGTGGTGCGGGACCGCACGGCCGCGCCCGCGCCCGGCGCGTACAACATCTGCTACGTCAACGCCTTCCAGGCCCAGCCCGACGCCGTGGGGTGGTGGCGCGAGCACCACCCGGACCTGCTGCTGCGCGACGCGGACCACGCGCTGGTCGTCGACGAGGACTGGGACGAGCCGCTGCTCGACGTCAGGACCGCCGACCGGCGCGAGCGGCTGGCCGAGGTGGTCGGCGGCTGGATCGACGGCTGCGCCGACCGGGGGTACGACGCGGTGGAGGCCGACAACCTGGACTCGTACCTGCGCTCCGACGGCCTGATAGGACGCGGCGAGGCCGTCGCGTTCGCCCGGCTGCTCGCCACGCGGGCCCACCGCGCGGGCCTGGCGCTCGGTCAGAAGAACGCGGCCGAGATGACCGGGCTGCGCGACCGGATCGGCTTCGACTTCGCCGTGGCCGAGGAGTGCGCGCGCTACGACGAGTGCGACACGTACGCCCAGGCCTACGACGACGCGGTGCTGGTGGTCGAGTACCGGAAGCAGGACTTCACCCGCGCCTGCCGTCAGTGGGGGAAGCGGCTCGCGGTCCTGCTGCGCGACCGCGACCTGGAACCGGCCGGGCGCCCGGGCCACGTCGCCGCGCGCTGCGACGGGTCCTAGTCCGTTCTCCACCGGGCCGTCCGGCACCAGGGGCGCAAGACGGCCGGGCGGGGCGGGCACCGCGGCGTTGCGCGGTGCTTGCGGGCGCGCGCGTATACGTACTCGTGCGTACGGCGCGGTCGTACGGCGCGTCGTACGTCCGAGTCGGGTGCGGGGGAGAGCTGACGGTGGATCTGCGCTACTGGTTGCCGCGTGCGGTGGATGTGGCCGAGCGGTTCGGCGAGCAGTTCGGGCCGTTCCAGCCGCACGCCTCCCACCAGGTGGACGACGTCGCCTTCGGTGAGGCGTTCGGGCGCCTCGCCAAGCGGATGGACGACAACTACCCGTTCTTCCACCCCCGTTACGCGGGCCAGATGGTCAAGCCGCCGCACCCGGCGGCCGTGGTCGGCTACCTCACGGCGATGCTCTTCAACCCCAACAACCACGCGGCGGAGGGCGGTCCGGCCACCACGGAGATGGAGCGCGAGTGCGTCGCCGCACTGGCCGGGATGTTCGGACTGCCCGCGCACGTCGGGCATCTGACCACCAGCGGGACCATCGCGAACCTCGAAGCGCTCTACGTGGCCCGCCTCCTCCACCCGGACCGGGGTGTCGCGTACAGCTCCGAGTGCCACTACACGCACGAGCGGATGTGCCGCGTGCTCGGCGTCGAGGGCCACCGGGTCGCGGTCGACGGGCACGGCCGGATCGACCTCGACGCGCTGGAGAGCCTGCTGCGCACGGGCCGGGTCGGCACCGTCGTGGTGACGACCGGCACCACGGGGCTGGGCACGGTCGACCCCGTCGACGAGGTCCTGCCGCTGGCCCGGCGGTACGGGGCGCGGGTGCACGTCGACGCGGCGTACGGCGGCTTCTACGCCCTGCTCGGACGGCCGGGCACCGACGGGTCCGGGTCCGGTGGCATCGACCCGCGGCCCTGGCAGGCGATCTCCGCGTGCGACTCGGTCGTGGTCGACCCGCACAAGCACGGCCTCCAGCCCTACGGATGCGGCGCGGTCCTGTTCGCCGACCCGCGGGCCGGACGGCACTTCGCGCACGACTCGTCGTACACCTACTTCACCGAGGCCGAACTGCACCTGGGCGAGATCAGCCTGGAGTGCTCGCGGGCGGGCGCCGCGGCGGCCGCCCTGTGGCTGACGCTCCAACTGCTCCCGCTGACCCCCGACGGGTTCGGGGCGATCCTCGCGGCCGACCGCCGCGCGGCCGTGCGGTGGGCGGACCTGATCGAGGACTCGCCGGCCCTGGAGCTCTACCAGCGGCCCGACCTGGACATCGTCACGTACTTCCCCGCGACCCGGCCGGCCACGCTGTCCGCCGTGGACGCAGCGTCCGCCCGTCTCCTGCGAGACGGCATGACCGCTCCCGAGGAGCCGGTCTTCCTGAGCGTGCTGCGCACGGACGCCGAGGCGTTCGTACGCCGGCATCCGCGGATCGTCCGCGACGCCGAAACGGCACGGGTGATGCGCAGTGTCCTGATCAAGCCGGAGGCCGAGCACTACCTCGACCACCTCCACGCCACGGTGGAGCAGCTCGCGGTCAGCGGCCGCGAGCGGTAGTCCGGCCCCCGCAACGCCTTCCGGAGGGAATCCGTTGTCCACGATCGAACGTCCGCCACGCGGTGTCCTGCGCCGTCCCGCCAGGTCCGATACGGACGCTCTGGCCGCACTGATGGCCGAGGCCTTCCACGACGACCCACTGACCCGCTGGATCGTCGCGGACGACGCGCGCCGGGCCGAACTGCTGCCCGGCCTCTTCAAGGTCTTCGTCGAGATCTCGCACGACTACGACGGGGTCTCCGTCTCCCCTTGCGGCAACGCGGTGGTCCTGTTCCTGCCTCCGGGCGCCTCCCGGGAGGTGGACGGGCGGGAGGACGAACTCACCGCGCGGTTCGGCGCCGCCCTGGGCGGTCACGCGGCGAGACTGGGGACCATCGTCCGCCTCCAGGCCGAACGCCACCCGGCCGGACCCGACCACTACTACGCGTCGTTCGCCGCCGTACGCGGTTCGCACCGGCGGCGGGGCCTGCTCTCCGCGCTGCTGGCCGAGTTACTCGCCCGCGCCGACCGGGGCGGGTACGGGACCTACGCCGAGACCAGTTCACCGGGCGGCGAGGCGTCGTGCCGGGCGGGCGGCTTCACCCGGCTCGGCGAGGACATCGTGCTCCCCGGCGGCGGCCCGTCCCTGCGACCGATGTGGCGGGACCCCCGGTGAGCGGCGACGAGCGCATCCACGTGTGGCCGGCGGCCGAGGTGGCGCGCGGCGAGGTGCCGGCCCGGCACCTGCCGTACCTGCGCGAAGTCCTCGACTGGAGCGAGGACTTCCTCGTCTCCGGCCATCCCGAGCTGGGCCGGGGCGGCCCGGTGTGCCCGTACACCCAGCCGTCCCTGCGCAAGGGGCTGTTCCACCTGGCGGTGCCCGCCGACGGGCAGGACGGGGACCTGTCCGCCGCTGTCGGCGCTCTACGCGCGTGGCACGAGCGGATCTCGGCGGACCTGGACGACGACGACCGGGAGCTGCTCACCCTGCTGCTGGTGCTGCCGCGGTTCGACCGCTCCGACTCGGCCGAGCTGGACGAACTCCAGCGCAAGGCCAAGGACGAGTTCGTGGCCGACGGCCTGATGATCGGGCAGTTCCATCCGGTGTGCGACGAACCGGGCCTCTGGAACGCCGCCTTCCGCCCGCTGAGGGCGCCCGTGCCGCTGCTGGCGGTACGCAAGCTCCTCCTCTTCGACCTGCCGTTCCTGCTCGCCGACGACACCCACCTCGACCTCTACCTGAAGCGCTTCGCGCCCGACCTGCCGGCCCGCGTCCGGGGCCAGCTGGTCAGCCGCCTGGTGCCCTGACCCGGCGGCGGGGCCGGTGCCGTCCCCCGGCGGCACCGGCCCCGTCCCCGCCCCGACCCCCGCCCCGGGACCCGCCCGGCCGAGATGCGGTCCGCCCCCGCGTCCGGAGAATGGGAGGTCACAGCCGCACAGCAACGGGAGCGTTCCATGGCAGAGGGCAGCGGGACCCCGGACGGCACCGCCCACCTGTCGCCGCGCGAGCGCGCGGACCTGGGCCGGGCGGCCCGCAAGCGGACCCCCCGGTCGAGCCACGCCGTCTACGAGGCGGCCCCCGCGCGGCGGGACCCCGTGATCGTGGTCGAGGAGCAGTCGGCGTCCCGGGTGCCCGAGCTCGTACCGATCCGGTACGGCCGGATGACGGAGTCGCCGTTCCGCTTCTACCGGGGCGCGGCCGCCATCATGGCCGCCGACCTCGCCGCCACACCCCGCTCCGGCTTCACCGCCCAGCTGTGCGGGGACGCGCACATGCTGAACTTCCGGCTGCTCGCGTCTCCCGAGCGCCGACTGGTCTTCGACATCAACGACTTCGACGAGACCCTGCCCGGCCCCTGGGAGTGGGACGTCAAACGCCTCGTCACCAGCCTGGTCATCGCCGGACGCGAGAACGGCTACCCGCAGGGCGTGCGGGCGGACATCGTGCGCGCCACGGTCCGCTCGTACCGCGAACGGACCCGGCTCTTCGCCGGCCAGGGCAACCTCGACGTCTGGTACGCCCGGGCGGACGCCGACCAGCTCAAGGTCCTGGGGGACCGCAGACTCGACAAGCGCGGCCGGGGGCGCCTCAGCAAGGCCCTGTCCAAGGCGCGGACCAAGGACAACCTCCAGGCCTTCGGGAAGCTCACCCACGTGGTCCGGGGCGAGCGCAGGTTCGTGTACGACCCGCCCCTGGTCGTACCGATCGAGAACATGCTCCCCGGCGCCGAACGGGACGAGATCGAGCGGCAGTTGCGCGAACTGGTCCGCCAGTACGCCGAGTCGCTGTCCACGGACCGCGCCCACCTGCTGCGGCAGTACCGCGTGGTGGACATGGCGCGGAAGGTCGTCGGGGTCGGCAGCGTGGGGACCCGCTGCTGGATCATCCTGCTCCTCGGCAGGGACGACGAGGACCCGCTGATCCTCCAGGCCAAACAGGCCGACGACTCCGTCCTCGCCGAACACGTCGGCGCGAGCGCCTACGACAACCAGGGACAGCGGGTCGTCGCCGGCCAGCGGCTCATGCAGGCCGTGAGCGACATCTTCCTCGGCTGGGACCGGGTGATCGGCCTGGACGGCGAACAACGCGACTTCTACGTACGGCAGTTGCACGACTGGAAGGGCATCGTGGAGCTGCAGATCATGGTCCCGGACGGCATGCGCGCCTTCGGCGAGGTCTGCGGCGCGACCCTGGCCCGCGCCCACGCCCGCTCCGGCGACCGGATCGCCGTCGCCGCGTACCTGGGCGGGGGCGACACGTTCGACCGCGCCCTGGCCGAGTTCGGCGAGAGCTACGCGGACCAGAACGAGAGCGACCACCGGGCCCTGGTGCAGGCGGTGGAGACCGGGCGGGTACGGGCCGAGGACGCGGCCTGACGGGCGCTTCGCGAATTGCCCCCGAGGACCTTGAGTCATCGTCGCTTGAAATGCGTACTACCCAGGAGCCGTTCGCCGGATCCCGCCGCGAACCCGCCTGGAAAGGTGCCGAGAGCGATGAGCCAGCCCCCCGAGCGCGCCGTTCCGACCAGTACCGACGTCGCCCGCCGGGCCGGGGTGTCCCGGGCCACCGTCTCGTACGTCCTCAACAACGCCGCGGCCGTCCGGATCAGCGAACCCACCCGCCGCAAGGTCCGTGAGGCCGCCGACGAACTGGGCTACGTCCCGCACGCGGGCGCCCGCAGCCTGCGCTCCGGCCACACCCGGATGGTGCTCCTGCCCTCCGCCCACATCCCCGTCGGCCCGCTCTACAGCGGCTTCTTCAACGACCTCCAGTGGGCGCTGCGCCGCCTCGACTACACCGTCGTGCAGTACGGCAGCCTCGGGCTCGACGGCGACGGGGCGGCCCGCGCCTGGGCGGAGCTGCGGCCGGTCGCGGTCGTCTCGCTCGGCGAGATCTCCCTGACGCCGCACGGCGTGAACGTCCTCAAGCGCTCCGGCGCGAAGGCCGTCATCACCCTCGGGCCGCAGCGCGTCGCCGGCGCGCACGCGCTGGTCATGGACCAGCGGGAGATCGGCTGCGGCGCGGTGTCCCACCTGGTCGAGCGCGGCCGGCGCCGCATCGGTGTCGTGATGCCCGAGGAGCCGGGCCTCGGGTTCTTCTCCCAGCCGCGACTGGCCGGGGCCCGTTCGTCGGCGGCGGCGTCCGGCGCGCACGTCGAACCCGTACCGCTCGCCTACACGGAGCGGTCGGCCGCGGCGCTGGCCCGGCGCTGGCGGGCGCTCGGCCTGGACGGGGTGTACGCGTACAACGACGAGTACGCGATGCTGCTGATGCGGGCGCTCCAGGACGAGGGCATCGACGTCCCGGGGGAGACCTCGGTGATCGGCGCGGACGACCTGCTGCTCGGCCGGTTGTTGCGGCCCCGCCTCTCGACCGTTCGGGTGGACCTGGTGACCGGGCAGCGCCTCGCGGAGCTGGTCGACCGCGTCGTCCGCGACCCCGGCGGGGAACCGGAACGCCACGACCTGATGGGCGCCCGGGCCGTCGCCCGCGAATCGAGCTAGCGTCACGTCCATGACGATCGTGCCGCAGCGTTTCGAGATCCTGCTCGTCCCCGAGTACGCCGAGGGCCACGAGGGCCCGCAGGAGCCGGAGAGCGCCCTGCGCTCCGCCGTGGTGGAGGCGACGGGCGACCTGGGCGCCTCCGGGTACCCGCGCTACGCGGGCGAGGGCATGGAGGCCGACATCGACGCGGAGACGCGTACGGTCGAGGCCCTGCTCGTGGACGGCGAGGAACTGGACTACGGCCTGTCGGCCCTGGTGGTCGACGCGGTCTAGGGCCTCAGGGGGGACACGAGGAAGGGGACGGGCGTCGCCCGTCCCCTTCCACCCGGATCACCACCGGGGCCCGGCCCCGGCCGTCAGCGGCCCCGGGAGCGCGCGCTCAGAGGAGCCCGCTCTCAGGCGCCCTGCGGGCCCTTCGCGTCCGCCTCGGACACCGACTTGCGTACCTCGTCCATGTCCAGCGCGCGGGCCTGGCCGATCACGTCCTCCAAGGCCGACTCGGGCAACGCGCCCGGCTGCGCGAACACCGCGACGTTGTCGCGGACGATCATCAACGTCGGAATCGAACGGATGTCGAACGCGGCGGCCAGCTCCTGCTGCGCCTCCGTGTCGACCTTGGCGAAGACCAGATCGCCGTGCCGCTCCGAAGCCTTCTCGTACACCGGGCCGAACTGGCGGCACGGCGCGCACCACGAGGCCCAGAAGTCGATGAGGATGAAATCGTTCTCCGACACGGTCCGGTCGAAGTTCTCCTTGGTGAGTTCCACAGTGGCCATGACCTGATACCTCTTCCTGCTCTCCGGGGGAAGCCGCCAGATGGAACGGTGTGTGGCACCGCCGTATTCCTCGACCGTTCCCCACGATCGTGTGGCCATGTCAGGGGCCCGGGAACAGAATGACCCCATGAGTGAAGCTATGGAGTACGACGTCGTGGTGCTCGGCGCGGGACCGGTCGGGGAGAACGTGGCCGACCGCGCCAGGGCCGCGGGGCTGCGCACGGCGGTGGTGGAGAGCGAACTGGTCGGCGGTGAGTGTTCGTACTGGGCCTGCATGCCCAGCAAGGCGCTGTTGCGCCCGGCGATCGCCCGGGCGGAAGCCCGGAAGCTGCCCGGGTTGAGCGGGTCGGTGCAGGGCCCGCTGGACGCGGCCGCGGTGCTGGCGCGCCGCGACGATTTCACCGCCCATTGGAAGGACGACGGCCAGGTCGGCTGGGTCGAGGGCATCGGCGCGGACGTCTACCGGGGCCACGGCCGGCTGGACGGGCCCAAGCGGGTGGTCGTCAAGGGCCCGGACGGTACGGAGCAGACGCTCACCGCGCGCCACGCCGTCGCCGTGTGCACCGGTACCCGCGCCGTGGTGCCCGACCTGCCGGGTGTGGCCGGTGCCAGGCCCTGGACCAGCCGCGAGGCGACCAGCTCGCAGCACGTGCCGGGGCGGCTCGTGGTGGTCGGCGGCGGCGTGGTGGGGGTCGAGATGGCCACCGCGTGGCGGGCGCTGGGCTCCCAGGTCACGCTGCTGATCAGGGGCGGCGGGCTGCTGCCCAAGATGGAGCCCTTCGCCGGGGAACTGGTCGCCGGCGCGCTCACCGAGGCAGGCGTCTCGATCCGGTACGGCGTCGCCGTCGCCTCCGTCGAGCGCGACGGCGGTACGGGCCCGGTGACGGTGGTGCTGGACGGCGGCGAGCGCGTCGAGGCCGACGAGATCCTCTTCGCCACCGGCCGCGCCCCGCGCAGCGAGGACATCGGCCTGGAGTCGGTCGGCCTGCGGCCCGGCTCCTGGCTCACGGTGGACGACAGCTGCCTGGTCGAGGGCAGTGACTGGCTGTACGCGGTCGGTGACGTCAACCGGCGCGCGCTCCTCACCCACCAGGGCAAGTACCAGGCGCGGATCGCGGGCGCCGCGATCGCGGCCAGGGCGGCGGGGGTCCCGCTGCTGGAGACCGACCGCTGGGGCGCCCACGCCGCCACCGCCGATCACGCGGCGGTGCCCCAGGTCGTCTTCACCGACCCGGAGGTCGCCTCGGTCGGCCTGACCCTCGCGGAGGCGGAGGCCGCGGGCCACCGGGTCCGCGCGGTCGACTACGAGATCGGCTCCGTGTCGGGCGCCAGCCTGTACGCCGACGGCTACACGGGCCGCGCCCGCATGATCGTCGACCTGGACCGCGAGATCCTGCGCGGCGTCACCTTCGCCGGCCCGGGAGTCGGCGAGATGCTCCACTCCGCCACGATCGCGGTGGTGGCCGAGGTCCCGATCGACCGCCTGTGGCACGCGGTCCCGGCCTACCCCACGATCAGCGAGATCTGGCTGCGCCTGTTGGAGACGTACCGGGGCTGAGGGCAGCGATCCCGGGGCGGACCCCTGGTACCCGTGCGTCTAGTACACGTGCGTCGGTGTGATCTCCGCGCGGGGATCACACCGACCCGCCGTGCCACCTCGGTCAGAGGGCGGTGCGACCGCCGTCGACGTTGAGGACGACACCGCTGACGAAGCTGGCCTCGTCGCCGGCGAGGTAGGCGATCGCCGCGGCGATCTCGGCCGGGTCGGCGATGTAGCCGAGCGGAGCCTGCGCGGCCAGTTCCTCCAGCGCGTCGCCCAGCGGGGCCACGAAGGGGGTGCGGGTCGGGCCCGGGCTGACCGCGTTGACGCGTACGCCGGAGGAGCCGTACTCGGCGGCCCAGTGCTTCGTCAGCATGCCCAGGGCCGCTTTGCACGCTCCGTACACGGCCATGCCCGGGATGGCGAACTGGCCGGCCATCGAGGTGATGTTCACGATCGCGCCGCTGCCGTGCTCAGCCATCGCGGGGGCGAGCGCGCCGACGAGGCGGAACGGCACCTTCACGTTGAGGGTAAAATGACTGTCGTACAGTGCCTCGTCGAAGCCGGCGGTGGCGCCGAGAGCGCCGATCGCGGCGTTGTTGACCAGGATGTCGACCCGGCCCCCGGTTGTCGCCAGCGCCAGTTCGGCGAGATCGTCGGCCGAGCGGGCGTCGGACAGGTCGGCCAGGAGGAAATCGGCTTTGCCGCCCGCGGCACGGATCGTGTCCGTGACCTCCTCGCCCCGCTGCCGGTCCCGCCCGGTCACCAGTACGTGCGCACCCCGGCCGGCCAGGAGCAGGGCGGTGGCCCTGCCGATACCGCTGGTCGATCCGGTGACGAGCGCGTTCCTGCCGGTCATGTCCTGCGCGGTTGTCATGATGGTGGTTCTCCAAATGAGCGGTAGTCTCACGGCCGTCCGGCTCGGTCGGCCATGTCCCGCAGTCAAGCCGCGCGGTGTCGACGCGGTATCACCGTTGGATCACCACCGAGGTCAGCGGCGTGATCGCGGAGGCCGCGGAAGTTGCGGAGGCCGCGGAGGTCGCGGAGATCAAGGAGAACGCCGATGAGCAGAGGTCTGTCGTTCACCGTTCTCGGCCCGGTGACCGCCCGCCGGGACGGCGTCGAACTCGTTCTCGGATCGCCGCAGCAGAAGGCCCTGCTGGCCGCGCTGCTGCTGCGTGAAGGCGCTCCCATGTCGATCGACGAGATCGCCGACGCCCTGTGGGGCAACGACGTTCCGGCGACGGTCGCCGGAGTGGTGCGGACCTACGTCTACCGATTGCGCCGTGCCCTGGGCGACGGCGGCGGAGCGCCCGTGATCCGTTCGGCGTTCGGCGGGTACGAACTTCCCCTCTGGCCCGGCGAGCTCGACCTCGCTGTCTTCCGCCGGCACGCCGCCGAGGCCGAGTCCGCCCGGCGCGCCGGCGCCGCCGGACGGGTCGTCGCCGAGCTGCGGGCCGCACTCGACCTGTTCCCGGGGACTCCGCTGGCCGGGCTGCCCGGCCCCTACGCGGAACGGCAGCGCGACGCGCTGGACCGGATGCGCTCGTCCGCCCGTAACGCTCTGCTCCAGGCGGAGCTGGACCGCGGCGGACACGCCTGGGTGGTCGACGAGCTGACCGCCCTGGTCGCGGACCGGCCGTTCGACGAACGGCTGCGCGAGATGCAGATGGTCGCGCTCTACCGATGCGGGCGCCGGGCCGAGGCGTTGTCCGCGTATCAGGAGGCGCGCCGGGCGCTCGCCGACGAGTTGGGCGTCGATCCGGGAGTGGGGCTGCGGACCCTCCAGGAACGCGTCCTGAGAGCCGATCCCGAGCTGACGGTCGTGCCGAGCCCCGACGAGGAGCCGGTGCCCCCGCCCGTTCCCGTCGCGGCGACGGCGCAGTTGCCGCCGGACCTGAGTGTCTTCTCCGGCCGGGCGGAGCATCTCCGCGAGGCCGTGGGGCTGCACGCCCGGCCGCGCACCGGACCCGGCCCCACGGTGGGCCTGGTGACGGGCACCGCGGGGGTCGGCAAGACCATTTTCGCGGTGCACTGGGCCCATGCGGTGGAGGACGATTTCCCGGACGGCCAGGTGTACGTCAATCTCCGCGGATTCGATCCGACCGGCACTCCGACGCCCCCGGACGAAGCGGTGCGTATCGTCCTCCAGTCGCTCGGCGTCGCGGCCGACCGGCTTCCGGCCCATCGCGACGCGCAGCACGCGTTGTACCGCGGCATGCTCGCCGAGCGCCGGCTGATCCTTCTGCTCGACAACGCACGCGACGCCCGGCAGCTCCGCCCGCTGCTCGCCGGCGGACCCGGGTGTCTGGTGATCGTCACCAGCCGGGCGCAGCTGGGCGGGATCGTGGCCGTCGACGGTGCTCATCCGATCCATCTGGACCTGCTCACCGAGGCCGAGGCCACCGACCTGCTCAGGCGCCGCCTGGGTGACCGGCGGATGGTGGCGGAGCCGAAGGCGGTGCGGGAGCTCGTACAACTGTGCGCGGGACTTCCGCTCGCCCTCGCCCTGGTCGCGGCCCGGGCCGCGTCGCGTCGCGATTTCAAGCTCCGTGACATCGCGGCCGAGGTCTCCGGCGGCGGTCTCGACGCCCTCGGGGCGGGCGGTGACCCGGCCGGTGACGCCCGCAGTGTGTTCTCCGCGTCGTACGCCGCCCTGAGCGAATCCTCCGCGCGGGTCTTCCGGTTGCTCGCGCTGCATCCGGGACCGGGCATCACCGTCGCCGCCGCCGCGGCGCTGGCGGACGTGCCGCAGCGCACGGCCCGCCATGCCCTGCGGGAACTGGCCGAGGCGGTCCTGCTCCTGGAGGAGCGGCGGCCGGGACGGTACTGCTGGCACGACCTGCTCCAGGCGTACGCGGGCGAGATCGACACCGGGATCGACCGGGCGGACCGCTGGAACGCCGCGCGACGCCGGTTCTTCGACCAGCTTCTCCGGAGCGCGACGAACGCGGCCTCCGTCCTGGACCCGTCCCGTACGCGGTACGTCCCGGACCTCCCGGTCGGCGACGTCGTGGCGGAGCGCCCGGCCGACTACGCCGAGGCGCTGGCCTGGACGGCCCGTGAACACAGGGTCCTGCTGGCCGCCGTGACCGCCGCGGCCACGACCGGGTTCCCGCACCACGCATGGCATCTGGCCCGGGAGTTGGAGACATTCCAGACGCGCGTCGGCGACTGGACGGAGATGACCATGGTCCAGCGGGTCGCGCTCCAGTGCGCCCGGGACCTGGGTGACGTGGTGATGCAGGCCGGGGCGCACCACTCCCTCGCCAAGGCGTGGCACCTGCTGGGCGACCACGAGGCCGCCCGCGCGGCGGCGGCCGCGGCGGTGGACGAGTACCGGGCTGCCGGGCACCGGCGTGGCGAGGCCGACGCCCTGGGCAGCCTGGGCGACGCGGCCGCCTCGCTCGAGCAGTTCGGGACGGCGGTTCGGCACTACGAGGCCGGCATCGCCCTGCACCGCGAACTCGGTGATGACCTCGCGATGTCGGCCCTCCGCGACAGCCTCGCGCGGGTGCGCTCGCGGACGGGCCGCCCCGAGGCGTCGCCGCCCGCGCCGCGACCGGCGCCGACCTCGTTCGCGGAGCCGGAGGTGACCTACTTGGTCGCGGAGAGCTTCGCGTACGTCGGCGACGCCCACGCGGCCAAGGGCGACACGGCGGCCGCCCTGGACTCCTGGCGGCGCGCCAGTGACCTGCTGGCCGAGCTGACCGCTCCGGAGGCGGTCACCCTGCGCCAACGGGTCTCGGGGTGGACTGCGGCCGCGGAACGTCGCCCCGATCCGACGGCGCACCACGGTTCCTGATCCACCGTCCGCGACGGCCCGCCACCGGGCCGCCTGGCCTCTCCCTTGGGAAGATCCGCGTCAGCAGGTCGTGGAAGGCGCGGCGTTGCGGGGCGTCCAGCTGTTCCGGCGAACAGGCATCCCTACGGAGTGAATGCCCTGACCGCGGCGGTGAAAGCACTGGCCCAGTCGGCCGTGATGATGGCGCCGACGTACCCGTCCGGCCGGACGAGAACGAGAGCGTCACCGTCAACACCGTAGATGCCGGCCAGCTGACCGGTGTCATCGGTGAGGTGGTCACCGTCGATACCCCGGCCACTACGGACGGCGTAGCGGCGCAGTTCAGCACCTTGGGCGGGCCAGGTCAGGCTGGGGAGAGCGTCGGCAGCCTCGGAGCCGAAGGCCAGCAGGGTGAAGTGCGGCCCTCGGTAGATGTCGAAGAGCCGCCTGGTGCCGCGGGCTGCGCACGGCGCGTCCGGTGCCCGGTCGCCCACGTGCAGGGTCCTGGTGGCCGAAGCGTCTGCCGGGGCGAGCGGTCCGCCGCGGTAGGTGAGCCCCAGTTGTCGTTCCTCGTCCCCGCGCTTGAGACCTGCCACACGGCGGTTGCTGAGGCTCTCGTAGAGCTGACTCGACTTGCCGAGAACGCGCGCGGCGATCGGCAGTCGTTCTGTCTCGTAGGTGTCGAGCAGACCGTCCGGCGCACCGGCGAGCGCCTGTCCGAGTTTCCACCCGAGGTTGTACGCGTCCTGGACACCGGTGTTGAGCCCCTGCGCGCCGGCCGGCGTGTGCACATGGGCGGCGTCGCCGGCAAGGAAGACCCGTCCGGCCCGGTAGTGCTCCACGAGTCGGACGTTGGGCCGGAACGTGGACGTCCAGGTGATGTCGCGAAGCCCGAGGCCCGTGAGGGCCTTGAACCGGGCGGTCAGGGCGTCATGGTCGAGATCCGGCGTATCACCCGGCTTCAACCGGATCATCACCTGGAATTGGTCGGAGTGCGGCAGCGGGCAGGCCCCTACCGATGTTCGGGGCCACATGTGCCACCTGTCGCGGGACAGCCCGTCCACCGTGCAGTCGATGAGGAGCGTCTTGTCCGAGTCGTCCGTCTCACCGAGAAAGCCGAGACCGGCCGCCTGTCGCACAGCGCTGGAGCCACCGTCGGCGCCCACGAGATACCTGCTACGGACCCGCTCCCCGGTGGAGAGCGTCGACGTGACGCCGTCGGCGTCCTGCTCGAAGCCGTCCAGGGCGACCCCGTACTCGATGCCGAGTCCGAGGCGGTCGAGGAGACGGTGCAGGATCGCGTCGGTCCGGTGCTGGGGCAGCAACAGGACATTCGGGTACGGCACATCGGGGGTGGGCCTGTTCCGCTGTTGCATCTTCCAGGGCGCGGTCACGGGCCCCAGGTGAAGTCCCGCCAGCGGGTAGGGGCCGCCCTCCGCCTGCGCCTCGTGGAGCACCCCGAAGTCCTCGAGCACTTCCTGGGTGCGCGGCTGGATTCCCTTCGCGCGGGAACCCTCGAATGCGTGTGGCGCCTTGTTCACCACGCGGACACGCAAACCGCGCCTCAGCAGGTCGGCCGCCAGGGTGGAACCGGTAGGACCAGCTCCGGCGACGACGACATCGATTGCGTTCGGATCTGTCACGGTGGTCGACCTCGTTGATTCTGTCAGCAGGATGGCAAGAGCGGCCGTGCCGAGCCTTCGAGGGGCGGCGAACGTCACGGGGTCCCGGTGATCGGCAGGCCCTGTCGCCCCTTCGGGCTCTCGGATTCGGCTACGGCGTATCCACAACTTTCGGATACACCGTAGCCGTTAAAAGCCTGACCAGGCAAGCCGGGAGGGTGCAGCGCCCTCCCGGCCCAAGAGCACTCTCCGCAGGCGACGCCCGCGGCAATAGTGGGGCCCGGCGAATTCAAAGGCTCGGAGACCAGGCACTCGTAGCGCCTGCGGTGTTGCCGATATGAATATCGGGTCAAGCCCGGCGCCCGATTGTCGTAGGCGGATCAATGCATACTTGCCGGGTGCAGATACCACGTGAGCAACCGCGACGGAGCGAGCCACCCACGCGGCGCTCTCCGGGCCGGCCGCCTGTCCCCCTGGACCGGATCGTCGCCACCGCGATGCGAATCGTCGACGAGGAGGGCGCCGAGGCCCTGTCGATGCGGACGCTCGCCAAGCGCCTGGGCTCCGGCACCGCCACGCTCTACCGTCACTTCGAGAACCGGTCGGAGGTTGTCGCCCAGGTGGCCGACCGGCTGTTCGGCATGATCGAGGTCGGACCGCCGCCGGCTGACACCGACTGGCGTGAGGCGTGCCGCACCATGATGGAGAGTGTGTTCGCGGTCCTGCGCCGGCATCGTAACGTCGCTCCGCTGCTGATCGAGGAGACCCCGGCCGGCCCGAACGCGATGGCGGTCCGCGAACGGTGCGTCGCCATCCTGCTGGACAGCGGCTTCCCGCCGAAGATCGCAGCACAGGCGTACGCGACGCTCGCCCGCTACGTCCTGGGCTTCGCCATGCAGCTCGGCGGCCAGGGAACCGCCGACCGGTCCGACGAAGAACGGGCGAGAGCGGCCATCCGCCTCGCCGGTCCGTCCCAGTACCCGGCCACGATGAGGGTCGCCGACTTCATCCCCGTACCGCTGGAGGACGAGTTCTCGTTCGGACTCACCCTGATCATCGACGGCCTGAGTCGATTCCGCGAGGATTCCTGACGCCGAAATCGACGCCCGGTCGGCTGAAAGGCTTCGTTCGGCGACTTTCGCCATACCAGGCCGTGGTCCTAGGGCTGTACAATTATCAACCGTAAAGGTATCGTAAGTTTCCACCCCAGGCGCGGGGTCGAGAATGGGAATATCGCTTATGGCTTCTGGACTGCGTGAACGCGGCAAGACCAAGCGCCGCACTGCGATCATCCGTGCCGCTCATGAGTTGTTCGGCGAGCGGGGATATGCCGCGACCACCATTGCTGACATCGCGGAACGGGCCGAAGTCGCACCTCGGACCGTGACCGGCTATTTCCCCTCCAAGGAGGAAATCGCTCTGGTGCGGTTCACCGAGGCGGCTGATCGGTTGGCTCATGCCTTCCGCAATCACAAGCCCGACGAGTCGGCGCTGGACGTACTGACAGCATGGCTGCTGAGCAAGCACGACAGCGACGACCCGGACGGGATCCGTGCGCTGACTCGCAGGATGTACAAGACCAACCCGAACCTTCGTGCACTACGTGCGGCACGGATGGAGGAGGCTGTCGCACTCGGTGCCGAAGCGCTGGCGAAGGAACTGGGAATTTCCCCAGGAGATATCACGGCACGGATCGCGTCGGCCGCAGCTGCGGCCATTGCCATTGACATCCTCGACAACACACCCGACGACGAACTCGACGATGCGGTGGCCACGGTGAGGGTGTTTCTCCAAGCGGGACTCGGTGCGTTGACGGCACGGCGTCGTGGCGGGGAATCCACCTGACGAGGGACCGCCTGCTGACACTGGGCGTCTTTGGTCAATGAGCGACCCAATCGCCGTTCGTGCGAAATCTGATCCCGCTGTGGCGGCTGCTCGTCCTGCCGGGGCGCGAAGCGGCTGGATACGGTTTAGGCGTCACCGCTTCGCGAACCGGGCATTCACTGCGGTACGACGTAGGGGAAACGGTCGTTCCGCTGGTCCTTGGTGGTGGCGGGGGAGAGGCCGCTGGGCACGGGCAGGTTGGTGACGAGGGACATCATCACCTCGGGTGAGTTGTCCGCGCGGGTGCGGCCGTTGCGGGCGGCGAAGCCGAAGGAGGCGGGGGTCCCGATCACGTAGGGCAGCACGTCCGGGAGGAGTTGCAGGGCGACGGTCTGCCCGTATCCGGCGGGGTCGGCGGAGGTGCCGGTGGCGGCGACCACGGTGGCGATGCGGCCGGCGATCGCCCGGCCGTCGGCGGCGACGTCCTCGGACGGGTGGCGGGTGTTGGCCGGGTTCGAGAAGTCCGTGTCGTCGGGCCAGAAGATCGGCCACATCATCGGGTTGCCGCCCCGGTTGATCTGCCGCCACCCGCCGGCGTCGGTGGCCAGCTTGGTCGCGCACCACACGCCGGTACGGGCCCCGGGCCGCAACCGGTCGTGGGTGTGCGGGACGTCGAGGACGATCGCCTCGACCGTCGTACCGGCGAAGGTGTTCTGCGCCTCCCGGGGGTTCCAGGACGACAGGTCCACCGCGGTGCCCTTCCCCACGGCGCCGTTGACGAGGGAGAGCAGGGACAGGTCGACGTAGAAGGCGTCCTGGACCCGCCCGGCCCAGGCGCGGATTCCGGCCCCCGACGCGGTTTCACCGGTACGGCCCTCCAGCACCAACTCCCCCTCGGCGGCGTCCCCCTGAGCGTCGGCGCCGGTCAGGGAGTGCAGGCGCAGCGACTGCCGGCCGTCCGCGCCGGGCTCGCCGAAGGAGAACCGGTAGGTCAGGGCCTCGTGGTCGGCGCCGTCGAAGTGCACCTTGATCTCGTAGCGCGCCTCGTGGTGGAAGCCCGGCTCGGCGTATACGCCGGTGATGTTCGAGTTCACGTCCATGACGAACACCGTGCTGTCCTCGCCGGGGAAGACATAGAGGTCGTCGATGAACAGCTGGCCGTTCTGCGCCGCCAGCGGGGTGTCGAGGTGATGAGACATGACTGCTCCGTTTTCTTCGCGATCCGCTTTGCTCGGAATCTAGTGGTGCCGGAGGAACGGAAGGCGTTGCGACGCGCTTCCGGTCCGAAGGCGTTCTCGGGTGCCGACGACCGGCCCGCGGCAAGGGTCAGGGGCTGCCACGTCGTCCTCGGCGGCATGAGGTCGGTCGACCTGGATGCCTCCCAAAGCAAGTTTGCCACAGATGGCAAACTTGCGTAGCGTGGCATCCATGGGCCGGCCACTGCTGCTGTGGGATCAGCGTCCGAAGTCGGCCTGTACGCAACGAAGGAGAAAAGTGATGGCACGTACTGTTCAAGACACTGCCCTGCCGAAGTCCGAGTTCGGTGTTCTGATGCCGGTGAATGTTTTCTTCGACGACTTCGATCCCTTTGGCATGTTGCACAACAGTCGGTACCAGATACTGGTCGAGCGAGCCTTCGTGGCCTTTTGGCGGGATGTAGGCATAGGTGGTTCGACAGGTCTGGAAAAGGACGCCTTCAATGTCGTCAAGGCGTTTACTGTCATCTATGACGCGCCCGTGACGGCGTATGGCGAACACGCCGTTCACCTGTGGATGGAACGCATGGGCAACACCTCCGCCACCGTAGGTTTCCGGGTGTGCTCGATCGACGGGGTCACCACATATGCGCACGGAAGTCGCACCGTCGTCCGCCTCGACAGCATCACGCTACAGCCGACGCCGTGGTCGGACCGTGTCCGAGAAATCGCGAGGACTATCGAAGGGCCGCAAGGCAGGATCGAGTGAGGCGAGGCGAATGATGAATCCAGTGGACGATCCCCTGGAAGCGGTCACCTTTTCCTATGTGGCCGCACTTGAGAACTTGGCCACGGCTTTGACGGGGCGAACGCAGAGGAGTCCGGATGGGACTCTCTTCGCGATGTCCGGCGCGCCCATTGCTTCATTGAACGGGATCGTGAGCCCCCTTTTGTCGCCGGATGTCAGTCAAATTTCTTCACTTACTTCCCTGGCGGGTGCGCAGAGACTCCCATGGAGCATCAGGGTGCGGGGAGTGCCGGATCGAGACGTCGCCGAAGTGGCGGCAGCGCACGGGCTGACCCGATACGAGCGGCAGCCTTTGATGACACTGAGCTCGAGAAGCGGAGCGCTGCGCGAACTGACCACTGATCCGCTGCGCGTGCGGGCCTTGGCGGCTGACGAGCTGGTTCTGTACGCCGAGACCGTTGCCGCTGGGTATCAGGTTCCCCGTGAGGTTTTCCACGTACTCGCCAATCCTTCCCTGAAGCTCGAAGGGTTCTCATTCTACTTGGCGGAATTGAAAGGAGTGCCTGTCGGAACGGGCATGACGGCATCCACCGGCGGGCAGATCGGAATATTCACCATCAGTACGCTGCCGGAATATCGACGGCGCGGCTATGCGCGGATGGTCACTGCGGAAATAGTGAGAAGAGGGTTTTCCGCCGGGGCGGATGCCGCGTATCTGCATGCGGTGAGCGGTGCGGCCGAATCTGTTTACGCGTCGATCGGATTCGAAACACAGGAATTTATGACGGTGATCACCGCTCCATGACCGCGCGGTTCTGGCCGCGACCCACCGACCATGGTCCCGGCAGGGGTCGGTTCAGGGCGACCGAGCGTCACGCGCAGATCGACAGGGGGCCGTCAACAGGTGGGTGAGAATGGGCCCCGGCACGCGGGACTCGGGCCGCGGTACCGGCCGGTCGCCGGCTCCTGCGGCCCGCCTCCTGTGCCGCCTTGTGCGCCATGACGTCCACCCTTGAGTACGGATTGCCACGACGTGGCCAACTCCTCGACCAGACAGGCGTCAAGCGCCGGCGCGTCTCGTGACCTCCAGCCCGTGGGGCGCGAGATGAAGCGGGCCCTGGGGCCGGCGCACTTCGAGGGCCGCCGGTCGTGTGTGGGGACGGCACCACCGGTCCGAGCGGGAACTGGCTCGACGGGCGAGAAGGTCCTCGACGACCGAAAGCCGGCGCTTAGGTGGCCGGGGGGCCCGAGCGGCCGCACGGTCAGCTTCATGCGGAAGGGCATGTCCAAGTACGCAACCGGACTCGATACGACCGTCCGCAACATCGCTCCCTACGAGATGACCGCGCAACACGCACTTGAACGGCTGGGAGCCCTGAGCTTCCTCGCGCAGGCACTGCGGGCCACCCGGTCTGTGGGTGTGGCCTTGTCCGGCCTCCACCGGTGTCCGGAGGTCAGGGCTTGACGAGGATCTTGAGGCTCTGCCGGTCGGCCATGCTCCGATATCCGGCGGGGACGCCGTCGACGTCCGTGGTGGTGTCGAAGACCTTTCCGGGTTCGATGGTGCCATCCAGGATGGCGGGCATGAGTTCGTCGATGTAGGCGCGGACCGGGGCGAGTCCACCGGTGAGGCAGACGTTGCGCATGAAGAGGCTGGCCATGCCGATCGGTGCCTCTTCGTACTGCGGGACGCCGATGCGGCTGATGATGCCGCCCGCGCGCACGACGCCGACCGCCTGTTCGTAGGCCGGCAGGTGGCCGACGGCTTCGATGACCGTGTGCGTGCCCTGTCCGCCTGTGAGTTCGCGGACCGCTTCGATGCCTTCGGCGCCGCGGGCGGCCACGATGTCGGTGGCGCCGAACTCGCGGCCCAGGTCGGTGCGGTCCGGGTGGCGTCCCATGAGGATGATCTGCTCGGCGCCCAGGAGCTTGGCGGAGAGTACCGCCATCAGGCCGACGGCGCCGTCGCCGATCACGGTGACGCGGGTGTGCTCGTCGACACCGCCCAGCACGGCGGCCCGGTGGCCGGTGCAGTACACGTCCGACAGGGTCAGCAGGGAGGGGACGAGAGCCGAGTCCGCGGCGACGGGGAGCTTGACGAGGCTGCCGTCGGCCAGGGTCACGCGGATGGCCTCGGCCTGGGCGCCCTCGTCCGGTTTGAAGTCCCAGTAGTTCGCCTCCGGGTGGGTGCAGGAGGTCTGCAGGCCCTCGCGGCAGAACTCGCAGGTGTTGTCGGAGATCGCGAACGGGGAGACGACCAGGTCGCCGCGCTTGACGGTGGTGACCTCGGAGCCGGTGTCCTCGACGACGCCGACGAACTCGTGGCCCATCCGGAGGGGCCCGGCTGTCGGACTCAGTGAGTTGAAGAGGTGCAGGTCGCTGCCGCAGACGGCGGCCGCCGTAATGCGGACCACGGCGTCGGTGGGGTGCTTGATGACGGGATCGGCGACATTCTCGACACGGACATCGCCGGCGCCGTACATGAGTGCTGCGCGCATGGTGTCCTCCATTGGGGTGGTGGAGTTCTGGGTGGTGATGGTCAGTAAGTGGTCGTTGGACGTGGGGATGGGGGTGGGCCACGGAAGGTGTCAATCCCTGCTCCGTACGGACCCTGGGGCGTCGGCCGGGACGGCCGGGGTGGAGCGGCGCCGCCGGTTGAGCGTGAGGGCCGGGGACCTGTGAGTCCGGGGACCACCTGGTCATCCGGAGGGGATGACGCCTTGGGGTGCCCGTCGCCGGCGCCGCTGTGGGATCTACCCGGGGTACTCGTCCTTGGTGAGGTGGGAGCCCCAAGTGGTGTGGGTGCCGGTCCCGTCGGCGGCCTGGTAGGCGATCTGGGTGTGGAAACACCCGGGGGCGGCACCGTGCCAGTGGTTCTCGCCCGGCTCGATCGAGACGCGGTCGCCCGGCCGGATCTCCTCCACCGGTCCGCCCTCGCGCTGGACCAGGCCGACGCCCTCGGTGGCGTAGATCGTCTGGCCGAGAGGGTGGCTGTGCCACGCCGTGTGGGCTCCGGGCGTGAAGCGGACCACTCCGCCCATGATCCGGGAAGGCGGCAGGGGCTTGCTGATCACGTCGATGTAGACGTCCCCGGCGAACCCTTCGGGGGGACCGGCCATCGTTTCGAGTCCGTTGCTTGTGACGTTCATCTTTGTCCTCCTGTGGTGGTGTTCTTCCTTGGCCCGTGGCACGTCGTCACGCCGCGGGTCGCAGGTGGAAGGTGTATTCGCACGAGTTGAACGGGGTGCTCAGCGCGTACAGGGCTGCCAGGTCCTTGTCCTCGTTCCGGATCACGTCGATCTTCAAGTTCTCCTTGACGGCTCCCGATACGTCGCCGTCTCCTTCGAGCCAGTCCCCGCCACGGAAGTAGAGCTGTGTCGTGACCAGTTGGTGGCCCTCGGCCGAGACCTTGAGGTGGAAGTGCGCGGGCCGCCACGCGTGGCGGCCGATCATGGTCAGGAAGCGTCCTGTGGGACCGCCCGTGGGAATCTGGTACGGCTGCGGCCTGATCGTCCTGATCCGGAAGCGGCCCTCGTCGTCCGTGACGAGCTTGCACCGGAGGTTCAGCGGGGGAGCGTCGCCGACGAAGCTGGAGTAGGTGCCGTCGTTGCCGGCGTGCCACATGTCGATGAGTGCGCCGGGAACGGGCTTGCCGTCGAGGTCGAGGACCTGGCCGCTGAGCACCATCGCCTCACCCGGCTCGTCGTCGCGCATGGGCATGACGTACGGCTTCTCCGTCAGGAGGGGCGCGTTCTCGACGTAGTACGGGCCCTCGACCGTTCCCTGCGAGCCCGGCAGGCCGTCGAACGTGGCCTTCTCGACCGTCGCCTCGAAGTGGTTGTCGATGAACATCGGCACCTCGCGGGCGTCGACGAGATCGCGAATCCACAGGACCGCGGCCGAGTACTCGTCGTACTGGACCTTCTTCGCGAGCAGGACGCCGCGAATCGCCTGGAGAAGCTCGCCCGACACCTCGGCCACGCGCTCGTTGTATTCGGTCATTGCTCTGACTTCATCTCCTTGGATGTGCTTGTTGGCTTCGGCGGGATCGGACGGTGAGTTCCGCCGGTCACAGCGACAAGGCGGGTGCGAACCCTGCCGCCCGCATGGTCGCCGTGTCGTGGACCTGACGGATGAAGGTGATCCGGCCCTCGGCGACCTTGAACTGCTCGGCGATCCGAAGGGTCCCGATCGGGTCGAGCACCAAGTCGTAGATCATCAGCGCCTCGCCCGGACCGGGGCCAGCGCAAGCCGACAGGAGCTGGACGCTCGAAATGCTTCTGCCGAAGCCGCGGATCGCCTTCACGAACTCCCGTTTGTCCACGTACGTGTTGACGGGGAGGTCCGTCTCGAGGCGTTCCGCGAGGAGTCGCGAGGCCGCGTCGAAGTCCTTGGTCGTGGTCCACGCCTCGTGGTAGCGGCGCACCACGTCCCACGTCTGCTCGTGCGTCATGTCGTTCCTCCTCGGCTTGCAGGGGCCGATCCCCTGAACCGCATGACCAACGTACATACCAATCGTTCAGTATGTCAACGGCGTACTGAACGATTGGTATGCGAGTTTCCAGGACCCCCTTCGAGGTCGAGCTGGCCTGCCTACTGAACGACTGGTATGTTAGTGAGGAGGTCGTTTTGTCTGATTTATTTCGAAGGGATGTCCCTCATGACCGAAGCAGCGCAGGATTTCGACTACGTGGTGGTGGGGGCCGGCACGGCCGGTTCCGTACTGGCGGCGCGTCTGTCGCAGGACCCGGACGTCCGGGTCCTGCTGATCGAGGCGGGGCGGGCGACGGGGCCGCCGGCGATGGCGGTGCCGGGTGCTTGGTTCAGCCTGTGGGGCGGTGAGGTGGACTGGGGGTTCCGGACCGTCGCACAGGCGGGGCTGAACAACAGGGAGATCGTCTACCCGCGAGGCAAGGTGCTGGGCGGCTCCAGCGCCATCAACGCGATGATGCACGTACGCGGCCATCCGGCGGCGCTCGATGCCTGGGGGGTACGCGGCTGGGGATCGGCCGACCTGCTCCCGTACTTCCGGCGCAGTGAGCGGACCGAGGGGCTCGACCCCGCCTACCGGGGAACCGGCGGCCCGGTGCGGCCCAAGCCCGTGGACACCCCCCATCCCGCGTCACGGGCCGCCTTCGACGCGTTCCGGGACCTCGGTATCCCTGTGTCGAACGATCTCAACGGCGCGGACCCCGAGGGCCTCACCTGGACGGAGCTCACCGTGGCCGGCGGGGTCCGGCAATCCGCCGCCGACGCCTACCTGACGCCGGCCGCCGGCCGCCCTCGTCTCACCGTGGTCACCGACACCCTGGTGGTGGGGCTGACCTTCGAAGGCGATCGGTGCACCGGGGTCCGCTATGTCGAGGGCGGGGTGGAGTCCGAGGTACGGGCCACCCGCGAGGTCGTGCTGAGCGCCGGAGCCGTCGGCTCGCCGCACCTGCTGCACCTGTCCGGGGTGGGACCCGCGGACATGCTCCGTGAACACGGCATCGAGGTGGTCCTGGACCTGCCCGGAGTCGGCGCCAATCTGTCCGACCACCCTGTGGGGCTGGCCACCTACGCGGCGGACCTGACTCCCGGCCACAGCAATCACATCGATGTCGTCGCCGCCGTGCGCAGCAGCGAGGACGTGACCCGGCCGGACCTGCACCTCTTCTTCATGGACGTGCCGCTGGCGCCGCCCGACCTGGTCGGTGGCTACACCATCGGTGTGGGACTGCTGTCGCCGTACAGCCGTGGTTCGGTCACGCTCGTCTCGGGAGCCCCGGACGCCGCGCCCGCCATCGATCCGGGCTTCCTCACCGACGAACGCGACATCGACCGCATGACCGCCGGTCTTCGCCGGGCACGCCAGGCAGGCGGTTCCAGGGCCCTCGGGCCCTGGCGCGACCACGAGGTGCTTCCCGGTCCGTCGGTGCGCGACGACCGCGACCTGCACGCCTACCTGCGCGAGTCGGTCATCTCGTACTGTCACACCGGAGGCACGTGCCGGATGGGCGCGGACGCGGCCGCGGTCACCGACGAGCACCTGCGAGTGAAGGGGATCGAGGGGCTGCGGGTGGTCGATGCCTCGGTCATGCCGACGCTGTCCGAGGCCAACACCAACGCGACCGTCCTCGCGATAGCCGAGAAGGCCGCGGATCTGATATCCGGAACCTCACCTGGCGGCCATGTACCCGTACGGAACCGAGACAGGCACTGGCAGCAGGGCATGGACTGGTGACCGGAGCATCGCGGAGCAGGCCGGCGCGGCGGCGAGCGCCGCCGCGGACCTGCTCGGCCTGCCGTTGACCGTGGTCGCGTACGACAGTGCCGAACTGGGCCGCGAGGCGGGCCGGTTGCTCATCACGCGTACGGCCGGGGGAGCGTCACGTACCGGGGGAGGCGTTCCGTACCGGCGTGTGGCCGTGCCGACCGCGCT
This sequence comes from Streptomyces liangshanensis, assembly GCF_011694815.1. Taxonomy (NCBI): domain Bacteria; kingdom Bacillati; phylum Actinomycetota; class Actinomycetes; order Kitasatosporales; family Streptomycetaceae; genus Streptomyces; species Streptomyces liangshanensis. The sequence goes on along the minus strand of NZ_CP050177.1, from coordinate 630,212 downwards.
TGTTTGCTACGGCCCACCGGAGGCCTTCAGTCGAGAGTGATCCGGATGCCGACACTCCCCTCGCTCCCGCGCCGCAGTCGGCTGCCGAGCACGGTGAGCCGCCCGGCCAGACCGTACTTGCGTCCCACGAGACCGCGATAGCGCTTGGTCTGCGGGCCGTCGACGAACACGGCCCGGCCCGGGACCTGCTCGCCCGAGGGATTGCCGCGTATGTCGCACGCGCCGACCAGGACGTCGGACCGGTTGCGGATCCGCTTGGCCTTGCCGGAGTCGGCGACCGTCCAGATGCCGAGGGCGTCACCGTCGCGGATCACCCACACGGGGGTCGGTACGTGCCTGCCGTCCCGACGGAAGGTGGTGACCAGCAGGTACTTGCCTGATGCGAGCCGTTCGAGTGCCGTTGGATCGGTGGTGGTCACGACGTCACGCCCTGTGGTGGAAGGGGTGTGCCGCCGGGGGCGGTGTTCGGGATGAGTGCGGACGTCGTTCTGTTCACCGTGGTCCCAGGGGTGTCGGGAGACCGGGCGCGGGATGCGGACCGGTGGTCGAGAATCTAACATACCAGTCGTTCAGTAGGTCTGATGTGGTGAGCTTCAGGACTCACCGCCCGCGTCGAGCGTGGCCATCGCGGCCTCCAGCAGGGTCAGTCGCGTCTGGTCGGTCAACTTGCCGTGGCCTGCGACGAGCGCGGCCATGGTGCCTTCCTTGACGGCGGCCACGGCCATGCGGGCGCGGATGACGCGGAGGGGTGAGGGGTGCTCCCCGGCGACGGCCATGATGATCAGTTCGGTCTTCCCGGCGAAGTCGTGACGCTGGGAGTGTTCCTGGAGTACGGAGGCGTCGCCGGACTGAAGTGCCATGTAGGCGGCCGGGTGCTGGGCCTGGAGATCGATCAGGGCGCCGAGCAGCTCCCGCGGTGTCCGGCCGGCGGCGTCCTCGGCGATGACCGCGATCTCGGCGGCGGGCTCGGCGACCAGGGCGGAGAGGATCGCCTCCTTGGACTTGAAGTGGTAGTAGAGCGCCCCCTTGGTGACACCCAGGGCCTCGGCCAGGTCGGCGATCGAGGTCACGGTGTAGCCCTTGGTCCCGAACAGCTTCCGTGCTTCGTCGAGGATGTCCGCCCGCATGTCGCGGCGCTGGTGAGGAGGATTCATGCGCCTAGGATACTAAGCGTTCAGTACGAAAGCGCCCATGCGGAACAATGACACACGTACTGTGACCGCCGGGCTCCGGACTGCTCGCCCTGACGGGTGCCCCTACCGCGAGCAGATCGGCCGCCGGCTGACCGGCCACGCCGCCGCCGTCACCGCAGACGTCCGCTGGTCCGAGGGCTCGGAACAGGCACCCACCGCCGGTCGCGCAACTGCTCCTGACGATCTCCGACGCGGTGCGCCGCGCGGGTACCGGTCGACCTGCTCATCCTCATCGAGGGTGGAGGCTTCGGCCTGTGAGTGGCCCTTACCGCGTACGCCACGGGGCGGGTCGGTCGTGGTGGGGTGCAACCACCCCCGCGTGACGGTGCGGGCGAAGGAAGAGGGAGAGCGCCGACCTCCTGGTGGGGCAGCGGCCTTCCCAACGCGTGGCTCGATCAGGGCAGTTGTCGGAAGGCCCGGTATCCTTCCGAGGCACCCCGAGCCGTTGCCCCGCGGGCTACGGGTCGCGCTGTCGACTCGTCGGTGGCTGAACAGCCCCCAGCGGGGCCTGTTCAAGGCGGTGATGCCGCAGGCTGATGACCCGTATATGTCGCACGCACACTCCGCACGCTCTCGTCGTGACGTTCTCGCCACCGGTGCCTTGCTGGGCGCCGGAGCCGCACTCCGAGGTTCAGGACCTCGCGGAGCTGTGCGATGTCCTGGTGGTGATGCCGGGCATGCCGCTCTTCGGCTTCTGGACCGGCTGGTGGAACCACGGCGAAGGCGGCTCTGGAAGTCGTGCCCCTGGTGGAACGGAGTTACGGCGCCGGGCCCAACAGGGCGGCGGCAGGTGAGTCCCAGGGCGGATTCGGGGCCCTGGGACTCGCCGCCCGTGGCCACGGGCCTGTTCGGCGCCGTCGCCGCCTTCGGGGCACCCGTACACCCGGTCCGGCACCCCGAAATGTGGCTCTCGGGTGCGAAGTTCGTCGGCGTGGACGGCTACGCGCTCTTCGGTGACCCGTGGGAGCAGTGGAAGACCTGGCTCGACTGGGATCCGTACCATGACGCCCGAGGACTCCGTCACACACCCGTCTAGCGAAGAGACACGCATGCTCAGCGACCGCCTCACGTCCCTGGGCGCACCCGTGACCACGCATCTCTACGCAGGCGGCCACACCGGCACCTATGGCCACCCCGAGCGGCGCCGCGCCTTGCCGATGCTGACGGCGGCACTGCGCCGATGATCTTCGGTCGGCAGGCGCCGGGGGTGCGGCGCGCGGGTAGCGCGCAGGTCAGCTGTCCTCGGACGGGTTCTCCCGATGCTCGTCCTCGGACGCCGGGAGGGGGCGCCGGACGCTCAGGAGGACGGAGGCGGCCAGGATCGCGACGATGACCGCAAGGCTGAGCAGTGAGGGGATTTCCGGGATGCTGGTGCTGAACAGCTTGTGGGAGGCCTGGAGGATCAACTTCACGCCGATGAAGGAAAGGATCAGCGCAAGGCCTTTGCTGAGGTAGTGAAACCGGTCCAGCAGTCCCGCGAGCAGGAAGTACAACGCCCGTAGACCGAGGATGGCGAAGGCGTTGCTGGTGTAGACGATGAACGCGTTGTCGCTGACCGCCAGAACGGCCGGCACGCTGTCCACCGCGAAGACCAGGTCGGCCGCCTCGATCGCGGCGACGACCGCGAGCAGCGGGGTCGCGACCCTCTTGCCGGCCTCCATGACGAAGAACTTCATCCCCGCGTATTCGTCGCGGACGGGCACGACCTTCCGCAGCAGCCGGACCGCGATGCTCGTGCCGGGGTCGAAATTGTCCTCTTCCCCTTTGAGGATCTTGTAGGTGCTGTAGAAGAGGATGGCGGCGAAGACGAACAGCACCGCGGTGAACCGGCTGACGACGGCCACACCGGCCGCGAGGAAGAGCCCTCGGAACACCAGCGCGCCGATGACACCGAAGAACAGCACGCGGTGCTGGTAGGCGCGGGGCACCTTGAAGTAGGTGAAGATCAGCGCGAAGACGAACAGGTTGTCGACCGACAGGCTCTTCTCCAGCAGCCACGCGGTGGTGTACTCCACCCCCGGAGTCGTGCCGAGCACCACGAAGACGACCGCACCGAAGACCAGGGCCAGTCCGACCCAGGCGGCGCTCCAGGCCGCGGCCTCCCTGAACGCGATGACATGCGCCTCGCGATGCGCGAGCAGGTCCACGGCCAGCGCGACGATCACGGTGACGGCGAACGCCGCCCAGAGCCAGAACGGCACGTCGACCACGGATGACCTCTAACGCCGATGTGGACGAAAGCCCCTGAACCGGGCGGGCAGGGGTGGTCTCACGCTAGTGCGCGACGGGTCGGCGCCCCGGCCCACACACCGGTGCCGGGTCCGGGTAATCACGCCCGCGGAAGTCGCCCACGTGTGCTCTGTGCACCACACACCCGAAGACGCTGGCGGCACCGCCGCCGCGGCCGGGGTAGGTCGGGTGGTCGTCACCCATGTCGGCCGTTTGGGCCGCGACCGCCCGGGGGCCGTACCCCGGGCGGTCGCGGGGGTGTCAGTTGCGGACCAGGAGGGTGAGGCCGGCGGCGGCTGCTCCGAGGGCGATGCTGACGACGCCGTCGCGCAGGCGGTTGTCGCGGGTGAAGGGCAGGGCGTGGTCCACGGCGATCCGGCCCGGGCCGGTGGGGGAGAGCCCGGCGGCCCCGCGCGGGGCGAGGGGGGCCGGGCGCGGGCGGGACCTGATCCGGCGTGAGGTGCCACGGCGCCCCCTGTCACGGCTACCCCTTGCCATGGCCGCCCCCTCCCATGGCCGCCCCCTCCCACGGCTGCCCCCTGCCGCGTGCGGCAGGGGGCGCGCCGGTGGGGTGGACAGGGGTTACGCGTCGGCGTCGACCCAGCTCATGAGCTTGCGCAGTTCCGCGCCGGTGGTGGCGAGGAGGCTGTCGCTGTCGGCCTTCTTGTACTCGTTGTACTTCTTCAGGCCGCCGTGGTACTCGTCCATCCAGGTCTGGGCGAAGGACCCGTCCTGGATCTCGGCGAGGATCTTCTTCATCTCGGCCTTGGTCTGGTCGGTGATGATCCGCGGGCCGGTGACGTAGTCGCCCCACTCGGCGGTCTCGGACACCGACCAGCGCATCTTCTCCAGACCGCCCTCGTACATGAGGTCCACGATCAGCTTCAGCTCGTGCAGGCACTCGAAGTACGCGATCTCCGGCTGGTAGCCGGCCTCGGTCAGCGTCTCGAAGCCCGCCTTGACCAGCGCCGCCGTACCGCCGCAGAGCACCGCCTGCTCACCGAACAGGTCCGTCTCGGTCTCCTCGGTGAACGTCGTCTTGATGACGCCCGCGCGGGTACCGCCGATCCCCTTCGCGTACGAGAGCGCGAGCGCGAACGCCTTGCCCGAGAAGTCCTGCTCGACCGCCGCGATGCACGGCACGCCGCGGCCTTCCTCGTACTGGCGGCGCACCAGGTGACCCGGGCCCTTGGGCGCGACCATCGCCACGTCGACGTTGGCGGGCGGCTTGATGAAGCCGTAGCGGATGTTCAGGCCGTGGCCGAAGAACAGCGCGTCGCCGTCCTTGAGCTGGTCCTTGATGGACTCCTCGTAGATCTTGCCCTGGAGCGGGTCCGGGACCAGGATCATGATCACGTCGGCCTCGGCGGCGGCCTCCGCCACCGACACCACGCGCAGCCCCTCCTCCTCGGCCTTGGCCCTGGACGTGGAGCCCTCGTGCAGACCGACCCTGACGTCGACACCCGAGTCACGCAGCGACAGCGCGTGGGCGTGGCCCTGGCTGCCGTAGCCGATGACCGCGACCTTGCGGTTCTGGATGATGGACAGGTCGGCGTCGTCGTCGTAGAACAGCTCGGCGGGCATGAGGGTCACTCCTCGGTCGGTGATGGGGGTCTGGCGGGAAGGGGTGGGGCGGCGGAGGGAGGGCGTGGGGTACGGGGGTGGTGCGCGGCCCGCGGTGTCAGGCGCTCCGCGCGGTCGCGGCGGTCACGGCGCTCGCGGCCGTGGTGGAGCCCGCGGTGGCCGGCGTCAGGCGCATCGGCCGCGCCTCGCGTACGGTCCGGTCGGCCAGGGCGCGGGGGCCGCGCCCGATCGCGATCGCTCCGGACTGCACCAACTCCTTGATGCCGAAGGGCGCGAGCATCCGGAGCATCCCGTCGAGCTTGTCCCCGGAGCCGGTCGCTTCGAGGACGACCGCCTCGGGGGAGACATCGACGACCCCGGCGCGGAACAGCTCGGCGATCTGGACGATCTGGCCGCGCGTCGTGTTGTCGGCGGCGACCTTGACCAGGACCAGTTCGCGCCGGACGGCGGAGTCCGCCTCCAACTCCACGATCTTGACGACGTTGACGAGCTTGTTGAGCTGCTTCGTCACCTGTTCCAGGGGCAGTCGCTCGTCGACCCGGACGACGAGGGTGACGCGGGACAGCCCGGGGTGCTCGGTGGTGCCGACCGCGAGCGAGTCGATGTCGAAGCCGCGCCGGGAGAAGAGGCCGGCGACCCGGGCCAGGATGCCCGGTGTGTTCTCGACCAGGACGGAGAGTGTGTGCTGGGACATGTCGGAGGGTCCTCTCAGTCGTCCGCGGAGTCGCCGAAGTCGGGGCGGACGCCACGGGCGGCCATGATGTCGTCGTTGGAGGTGCCGGCGGCGACCATCGGCCACACCATCGCGTCCTCGTGGACGATGAAGTCCACGACGACCGGGCGGTCGTTGATCGAGTTGGCCTTGTCGATGACCGCGTCCAGCTCGTCGGGGTTCTCGCAGCGCAGGCCCACACAGCCCATCGCCTCGGAGAGCCGGACGAAGTCCGGGACGCGGGTGCCGCGGTGGGGGGCGGAGCCGACGCCGACGGTCGAACCGGTGGCCGCGCCGGTGGCGCCGTCGTGCAGCACGGTGTTGGAGAAGCGGGCGCCGTAGAACAGGTTCTGCCACTGGCGGACCATCCCGAGCGCGCCGTTGTTGATGATCGCGACCTTGATGGGGATGTCGTTCAGGGCGCAGGTGGTGAGTTCCTGGTTGGTCATCTGGAAGCAGCCGTCGCCGTCGATCGCCCAGACGGTACGGTCGGGCCGGCCCGCCTTCGCGCCCATCGCGGCGGGCACCGCGTACCCCATGGTCCCGGCGCCCCCGGAGTTGAACCAGGTGCCCGGCTCCTCGTGCGGGAGGAACTGCGCCGCCCACATCTGGTGCTGGCCCACCCCGGAGGCGAACAGCGTCCCCTCGGGGGCGAGTTGGCCGACGCGCTCGATGACCTGCTGCGGCAGGAGCAGTCCGGGGTCGGCGGGCCGGTCGTAGCCGCGGCGGTAGGTGGTACGCCAGCGGTCCAGGTCCCCCCACCAGGCGGTGTAGTCACCGTGGTTGCCCTCCTCGTGCTCCGCGCGCACGGCGGCGACCAGCCCGGTGAGCACCTCGCGGGCGTCGCCGACGATCGGGACGTCCGCGGCGCGGTTCTTGCCGATCTCGGCCGGGTCGATGTCGGCGTGGACGATCGTGGCGTACGGGGCGAAGCTGTCCAGCTTGCCGGTGACCCGGTCGTCGAAGCGGGTGCCCAGCGCGACGATCAGGTCGGCCTTCTGGAGGGCCGCGACCGCCGCGACGTCCCCGTGCATCCCGGGCATGCCCACGTGCTGCGGGTGGCTGCCGGGGAACGCCCCGAGCGCCATCAGCGTGGTGACCACGGGCGCCCCGGTCAGCTCGGCGAGGAGGCGCAGCTCGGCCGTGGCCCGTGCCTTGAGGACGCCGCCGCCGACGTACAGGACCGGGCGCCGCGACGTGCTCAGCAGGCGGGCGGCCTCCCTGAGCTGCCCCGGGTGCGGTTTGGTGACGGGGCGGTAGCCGGGGAGGTCGAGGACGGGGGGCCAGCTGAAGGTGGTACGGGCCTGGAGGGCGTCCTTGGCGATGTCGACCAGGACGGGCCCCGGGCGGCCGGTGGACGCGATGTGGAAGGCCTCCGCGATGGTCCGCGGGATGTCCTCGGCCTTGGTCACCAGGAAGTTGTGCTTGGTGATCGGCATGGTGATGCCGACGATGTCCGCCTCCTGGAAGGCGTCCGTCCCGATCGCCGCGCTCGCCACCTGCCCGGTGATCGCGACCAGCGGCACCGAATCCATGTGCGCGTCCGCGATCGGCGTCACCAGATTCGTCGCCCCCGGACCCGACGTCGCCATGCACACCCCGACCTTGCCGGTCGCCTGGGCGTACCCGGTGGCCGCGTGACCCGCCCCCTGCTCATGGCGGACCAGCACATGACGCACCCGCGTCGAATCCATCATCGGGTCATAGGCGGGGAGGATCGCACCGCCCGGGATACCGAACACCGTGTCGGCTCCCACTTCCTCCAGCGAGCGGATGAGGGACTGCGCACCGGTCACCTCCTCGACGGAGACGGCGGCGGAGACGGAGACGGCGGCAGTGGTCGCGGTGGCGGGCTGGGCGGTGGCGGGCTGGGCGGTGGTACGGACCCGCACGGGCGGGCGGAGGGCCGCGGGGGCCTGCTGCACGGTGTGTGGCATGGTCGGTTCCCAAAGTCCGTAGGGGTGGTGGCGTTCCGGTGATCGGGGGCCGCGCGAGGACGGCCCGGTGGTGTGTGCCCACCGCCGTGCGAGCACCGGAACGGTGCACCCGGCGGACCGTGCGCGGGGGTCAGGGCGGCTTTCCCACCGCCAGCGGGGCGTCCCAGGTGTGCCGTACGACATCGAGGACGGAGAGCCTGTTGACCGTGGGACCGCCGACGTCGAGCGGGCCGCGCACCGCGATCGCCGCCGCGTAGCCCCGGTCCACCGGGACGTCGAGCAGGGTCCAGCCGGACGGCGGGTACGGGCCCCGCGGGCCTCCCGAGCCGACGTAGTCGAGGGCGGGGTCGCGGCCCAGGCCCGTACCGAGGCCCTTCAGGTAGGCCTCCTTGCGGGTCCACAGCCTGGCCATCGCCCGGGGCCGTGACGCCGGCGCCAGCGCGGCCAGTTCGGCCTGCTCGTCCACGTGCAGCATCGTGGCCAGCTCGGCGGTGGTGTCCTGGTCCGACACCAGTTCGACGTCGACGCCGATGGGGGCGGCCGCCGTACCGACGAGGGCCAGGTCACCCCGGTGGGACAGGGAGAAGAACAGCTCGTGGTCCGTGCCGAGCACCGTCGGGCGGCCGTGCGGACCGCCGCAGCACGGGCAGGTGTCCCGGCCGAAGTGGATGTCCTCGGGGCGCAGGCCCAGGTAGGAGCCGAGCAGCCGGCGGAGGGCGACGTGCGCGGCCGTGAACCGGTTGCGGTCCGCGGCGCGCATCAGGGAGGCGGCGCGCCGGCGCTCGGTCGCGTCGAGCACCTGTTCGTCCAGGATGCCGGTGGGGACGTCCGAGACCCTCAGCAGCCAGAGGGCCGGCGAGCCGGGGGGTGGCAGCTCACGGACGACCCACGGCAGGGTGTGTTCCACGGGGTCTCTCCTGTTCGTACCGAGGGGACGGGCGGGCCGGGTCTCACGCCGACGGGCAGGCCGGATCTCACGCCGACGGGCGGATCGCGTCTCATGCCGGCCCCGGCGCGGCCGGCAGGTCCCGCCGTCCGCGCATCGGGCCGATCAGGAGCAGCAGCGGGGTCAGGGCGAGCCCGGCGCCCAGCAGCCACAGCGTGGGCCGCAGGCCGAGGGCGGTGCCGAGAATCCCGCCCAACAGCGAACCGAAGGGAATGGCGCCGAAGTTGGCCACCGAGATGCTGGCCGAGACCCGGCCGAGCAGCTGCGGCGGACAGTACCGCTGACGGAACGCCCCCTGGATCACGTTGGCGAGCACCACGCCCAACGCGAGCATCGCGCTCCCCGCGACCAGAGCGACCAGCGTCCAGTCCGGCCCGGCCAGCGGGATGAGCAGGGCGAACGGGGCGCTGGCGGCGGTGGCCACCAGCAGGCCGCGGGCCGTGCCGAACCGGGCGGTCAGGTGCTTGGCCGTGGTGGCCCCGAGGATCCCGCCGACACTGCCCGACGCGAGGAGCCAGCCGGTCGCGCCCTCGGGCACCCCGAGCTCACGGATGATGAAGATCGGCAGGATCGCCGCATGGGCCGTCAGGAGCAGGTTGGTGGCGGTGCCGTACGCGGTGAGGACACGCAGGTACGGGTCCTTCAGCGCGTACTGGAGGCCTTCCTTGATGTCCTGGCGCAGCGCCGGGCGTTCCTTCGGCCGCTCCGGGACCGGTTCCCTGCTTCGGATCGCGAGCAGGCATAGGGCCGAGACGAGGAACGTCCCCGCGTTCACGAGCAGCCCGGAGGCCGCGCCGAACGCCTGCGCCAGCAGGCCGCCGCCGCCGAGCCCCGCGACCTGGGCGACCGACTCGCTGCCCTGGAGCTTGGCGTTGGCCTCCTGGAGATCCTCGCGGTCGACGATGGACGGCACGTACACCTTGTACGAGATCCCGAAGAACACCGCCGCGAAGCCGTTCAGCAGCGCCACCACCAGCAGGTGCGGCATCGTCAGGACGCCGAGCCACGCGGCCACCGGGACGCTCGCCAGGAGCAGCAGCGGCGCCAGGTTGCACAGGAGCATGATGGGCCGCCGCCGCATCCGGTCCACCCAGGCGCCGGCCGGCAGGCCGATCAGCAGCCAGGGCAGCCAGGGGGCGGCGGCCAGCACACTCACCGCGAACGTGCTCGCGTTCAGTGTCACCACCGCGACCAGGGGCATGGCGACCGCGGTGATGTTGATGCCGACGCGGTTGGTCGTCTCGCCGAACCACAACAGCCGGAAGTCGCGGTGGCCGAGCAGCCCGCCGCGCGGCGGGCGCGGCCGCTCCCCGCCGGGGAGGCGCTCCTCCAGTTGGGCGGTCATGACGTCACCGCCTTGAGCACGGCCTGCGAGAGCAGGGTCGCGGCATCCGACCAACGGGTCCGACGGGCCGTCAACTCCGCTCGCAGAGAGGCGAGGTGTGCGTCGATCTCCTGGATTCCGGCGGCCGTGGAGCCCGGCCCGCCGCCGTGCACGCACGCCCCGGCGACCCGGTCGGGCGCCAGCCCGCCGTCCCCGACGGCGGAGAACTCCGCGGCGTCCACCAGGGACCGCCCCGAGTCCAGGGCGCCGAGGACCGTCTCGCCCACCAGGTGGTGCGCGGCCCGGAACGGCATCCCGTCCAGGACGAGCCGCTCCGCCAGGTACGTCGCCGACGTGAAGCCGTCCACGGCCCGCTCCGCCATCCGCCCGCGCTCCGGTTCCGTACCCGCCACCACCAGACTCAGCAGGGTCACCGCGTCGGTCGCGCCGCTCAGCCCCGGCCACAGGTGACGTACCGCCTCCGTACCCACCGCGATCGCGTTGGTGTAACCGCCGGTGGTCATCGCGGACGCCGCCGACACGAAGGCGCCGAGGCTCGCGGTGGACCTGCCCTGGATGTGTTCGAGCAGGAACGGGTTGCGCTTCTGCGGCATCATCGAGCTGGAGCCGACCAGGGTGTCGGCCACCCGCAGCAGCCCGAACTCCTCCGACGTCCAGGTGCTCAGGTCCCGCCCGGCCCTCGCCAGCGTCACCCCGAGCACCGCGGACGCCGACAGCAGGTCCAGGACGAAGTCCCGGGAGGCCACCGCGTCCACCGAGTTGGGCGCCGCCGACGTGAAGCCGAGGAGTCCGGCCGTACGCCGGGGGTCGATCGGGACGGACGTCCCGCCGATCGCGCCCGCGCCCAGCGGGTTGACGTCGAGCTGGCGGCCCGCGTCGAGCAGCGCCTCGTACGCGCGCAGGACGGCCCCGGCGACACCCGCCAGATAGTGCCCGTAGCTGATCGGGACGGCCGGCTGCCCGTGCGTGTACGCGGGCATGACCACGTCCTGGTACTCCGCCGCCTTCGCCAGGAGCACCCCGGCCAGCCGCTCGACTGCGTCCAGCAGCGCCAGGTACGGCCCGCGTGTCTTCAGCCGGGTCGTGGTGGCGTTGAGGTCGTTGCGCGAGCGGCCCGTGTGCAGGATGCCGCCCGTCCCGTCGCCCAACTGCTCGATGAGACGGCCCTCGTACGCCAGGTACACCCCGCGCGGCATGGGCGCCGCCCGCACCGCCGCGAAGTCCTGGCCGCGCAGCTCCTCGATGGCGCGCAGCAGCGCCGCGGCCCGGCCGGCGTCCACGATCCCGCACTCGGTGAGCATGATCAGGTGGGCCCGGTCGACCTCGCTGATGCAGCGCAGCTCCTCGCCGAGACCGTCACCCGCCGCGCCGGGGAGGTACTGGTCGTAGACGATACGGTGCGCCTCGGCGTCCAGCGCGGCCTTGAGCCGCCCGGTGTCCACGCCCCGGGCCTCGTTCGCCGCCGGGTCGCCCGTGGTGCTCATCCGGTCGCCTCCGTCGTGCTGATCGGTCGACGACGCGGCCTCGCCCTGCGGTTCCGGGTACGACACGGCTCCGCCCAGCAGGGCCACGGCCCGGTCCGCGGCCTCCGCGGCCAGCCCCCCGTGGTCGGCGACGGCGATGACGTGCCCGAACCGCCCCCGGAAGTCCTCGGCGGGGCCCACCCGTTCCCCCGCGGCGCGGTACAGCACCGCCTCCACGGTGTCCGGCACCGCCCGGGCCCGCTCCACGGCGTCCGCCACGACGGCGGCGGGCGCGAGGACACCGTCGCGCCCCGACGTCAGGAACCGGATCGAGGCACGGGCGTACCCGCCCCGCCCCAGCTCCGGTACGCCCCCGAGCGCCGCCTGCACCTGGGCGAGCACCAGGTCGATCCCGCAGGCCCCGCGCACCAGTTCGGGGATCATGCCCCCGGCCAGCCGGGGGTTGACCTCGATGACCCGCACCGCCCCGGAGTCCGTCCCGGTCAGCCGCAGCTCCACATGGGCCGCCCCCCAGCCGAGGCCGAGGGCCTCGACGGCGGCCACCGCCGCCTCGCGCAGGGCCCGGTCCCGGTCGCCCGGCAGCGGGGCCGGCACGTCATGGCCGACCTCCACGAACACCGGCAGCGGGCCGACGTGCTTGGCGACCGTCACGACCGCCTCCGTACCGAACACCTCGACGGAGAACTCCGGGCCCGTCAGGTACTCCTCCACCAGGATCCGGGCCGGGACGGCGACTCCCCGCTCGTTCACGGTGGCCGCCAGCAGCGTCCCGGCGTGCGCGGCGACCTCGTCCAGGTCCGCGCACAGCCGCACGCCCAGACTCCCCGACCCCTGCACCGGTTTGACCACCACGGGCAGCCCGATCGCCCGGGCCGCCTCCACCGCGCCCGTAACCCCCGTAACCCCCGTAACCCCCGACTCCTGCGAGACCCCCGACTCCTGCGAGACCACGGCGAAGCCAGGACCCCCCACCCCGGCGGCGGCCAGGACCCGGCGCTGCTCGGCCTTGTCGCGGCAGGCCCGGACGGCCTCCGCCGACGGACCCGGCAGCCCGAGCCGGGCGGCCAGCGCGGCGGCCGTGGGCACGTAGTACTCCGAACTCGTCAGGACCCCGGCCACCCGGTCCTCACCGGCCAGCGCCTCGACGGCCGCCCACAGCGCGCCCTCGTCCGAGGTGTCCACCGTGACCGTACGCACCCGGTCCTCGGCGGCGTACGGGTAACGCCCCGGGTCCGCGCACAGCAGCACCGGCACCACCCCGAGGTCGGCGGCGCGCCGCGCGAACAGCCGCCCCGTACCGGTCGTGTTGCTCTCCACCAGGAGCAGCAGGCGCTCGCTCATGAGCCGACCGCCGGCATCACCACGTCGTCGAAGCCCCGGCGCGCCCACAGCAGCCGCGACCAGGCGGCGGTGGCGTCCAGGGGGTGTTCGACGGTGATCGGGCCGCCGGCCGCGGGGGCCGGGACGATGCCCTGCTCGCGCAGCCACGCGGGGTTGTAGACCGTGGACTGGTAGCGGTAGCCCTCGTCCGGCAGCACCATCACCACCGTGCTCTCCGGATGGCGCTCCGCCCACCACGACGCGACCTGGAACGACGCGCCGCTGGTCGGGCCCATGAACAGGCCGTGTGCCCGGTAGAGCTCGTGCGTCGCGTGGAACGCCTCGGGAGCCGTCACCCAGTGCACCTCGTCGTACGCGCGGTGGGAGACGTTCCCCGGGTGGATGCTGCTGCCGAGGCCGCGCAGGGTGCGCGGGCCGTCCGGGTTGCCGAAGATGATGCTGCCGTGCGTGTCGACGCCCACCAGGTGCAGCGCGGGGTCGGCGGGACGCAGCGCGGCGGCGAGCCCGCCCGTGGAGCCGCCCGAACCGACCGGGCCCACCAGGCAGTCCACGGAACCGACGGTGTCACCGATGAGGTCGGCGACCACGCCGTACGCACCCGGGTTGTCCGGGTTGTCGTACTGACCCGGGACGAAGGCGTCCGGGTGCTGACGGCGCAGCTCCTCCACGCGGGCGAGCCGCGCGCCCTGGATGCCGCCGGGCTGGCCGGTGTGCTCGACGATCTCCACCGTCGTCCCGAGCATCTCCAGCCGGGTCCGCAGGTCCCGGTCGATCGCCGAGTCGCCGACGATGGTCAGCGGGTAGCCGCGCAGCCGGCAGACCATGGCCAGGCCCAGCGCGAACGTGCCCGAGGACGTCTCGATGACCGGGGTGCCGGGCGAGATGATCCCCGCCGCCTCGGCACGGTCGAGGATGTAGCGGGCGGGCAGCAGCTTCATCAGGGTGAAGGCCGCCGCGTACAGGTTGTCGGTCACCTTGATGATGCGGGGCAGCTCGGTGGCCTCGACGATCGAGGAGTGAGCGCGTGTCAGGGGGGCGGGAGCCGCCGCGGGAGCGGTGGGGGTCGTCGTCGTGAGCGTGGTCGTCGTCATGTCAGTCACCCGTTGTGTAGTTCCACTGCTCGTGGATTCCGAGCTCTTGCAGGAGGCGCTGTGCCAGACCGGTCCGCTCCTCGACCTCGGGGTCGTCCCGGTCGAAGAGCAGCCCCGCGATGTCGCCGCTGTGCGCCGCCTGCACCCCGAGCGCCCCGGAGGCCCGTGCGACGTTCCGGATCAGGTCCAGCTTGGGGATGGGCAGATGACGCTGGTTGATCTCCGTACTGGCCGTCGCCACCGACCCGAGCAGGGCGACGTCCTTCATCTGGATCGCCTCCCGGAGCATCGCCTGGAGCCGGGTGAACAGGCCGATCTCGTCCTGGTCGTACCGGGCCGGCGTGAACGCCAGCGTGTCCACGCCCCGGCCGCCGTTCTCCGGCCGGGCCCCGAAGCCGAGGACCCGCAGTTCCGGCATCCGGTAGCCGAAGTCCTCGATCACCGTGCCCTCGCGCTGCGCGAAGAGCACGGTCGACTCCTCGAACATCAAGGAGTCCGACGCGGTCTCCGCGCGTACCGCGATCCGGGCCACGTCCTGCGGCGGCAGCGGACTGGTGAACGCGTCCTTGACGGCCCAGATGGCCGCGAGGACATCGCTCGTCGACGAGCCGAACCCCCGGCACAGCGGCACGTCCCCGGTCAGTTCCAGATGACCGCCCACCGGCCCGGCGTCCGCCGGGGTGACGGCCCGCACGGCGAGTTCGGCCGCGCGCCGCGCCTTGCCCTTCCACTCCGGCGTGACGGTGACCTCGGCGCCGGGGGCGGGGATGAAGGTCGCGCGGGTCGCGTGGATGGTGCAGGGCAGAGTGACCAGACCGCGGGTGAGCCCACCGTCACCGGTGAACACACCTTGCAGGATCTCGCCATGATGGACGGGGGCCGAAGCTACCCCGACACGCCAGTCGGAATGATCCACCATTTCCTTGACTTTCTGTTGCCGGTGAAGCCGTGACCTGCGGATGACTTCACGCTATGCAGGCCGGAACCCGCCGCCCGGCACAAGGAGCGGCAGCCCGAGGGCAATTGGCCGCACCACCCCCGCGGGCGCGTGCGGAGGCACCCGCGGTCACCGTGCGGTGGTGTCGTCCCTGCCCAGTGCGTCGAGCAGCGCGCGGGCCCGTTCCTGGCGCGACGGGTGGGCCTCGATGTCCCGGTAGATGTCCAGAGCCTGCTCCAGGGTTCTTCTGGCGGTGTCCCGTTCGCCCATGGCCCGGTGTGTCTCTCCGAGGTGTACGAGAGTCTCGGCCTCGTTGGAGCGGTGTCCCAGGACGCGGTGGAGCGCCAGGCCGCGCCGGTGGCACGTGAGGGCCAAGGAGTGCTCTCCGAGCTGCTGGTGGGCGTGCCCGAGGGTGTCCAGGGTGTCGGACTGTCCTCGCAGGTCGCCGAGCTCCTCCTGGATGGTCATGGCCTGTTCGCAGTGGGCCACGGCCTGTCGGTGGTCGCCCTGCTGCAGGTGGTCCCACGCCACCGCGTTCAGCGCGCGTGCCAGGCCGGCCGGGTGGCCGAGTTGTCGGAACAGGCGAAGCGCCTGGTTGTCGTGGCGCAAGGCCGCCGCCCGGTCGCCCGTGTGTTCGTGGAGCCAGCCGAGGGCCAGGCGGGTGTGGGCCTCGGACAGTGCCTGACCAGCGTCCTCGGCCAAGGACAGAGCCCGGGTCAGGTGCTCCTGGGCCGAGTCGTGATCGCCTGCCTCGATGCGTTCCCAGGCGAGTGCGCGGAGGGACTCGGCCCGGGCGGCCGTGTCACCGAGCCGGGCCGCGGCCGTCAGCGCTGTGGTGTGGACGCGGGCGACGTCGCTCCACTGTCCGCGCCGGGTCAGGAAGGTCGACAGGGACCAGGCCAGTTGCCAGGCGTGGACGTCGTGCCCGTGCCGCGCGGCCTCGTTCACCGCCGTGACGAGTGCGGGGTGTTCCCGCGCGAACCAGGCCATCGCCTGCTCGTGGGTGGCCAGAGCCTCCGGGCGCACACCGTCGGCCGCCCGCGACAGGCCGATGGGGTCCCGATGCGGGTGCAGGAGCCGGTCGGCAGACCAGGCGGTGTGCAAGTAGTGATCGAGAACCCGGATACGCGTGGCCCGGCCCTCCGCGCCGCCTGCGGAGCTGACGACCTCGACGGCGTAGGTACGCAGCAGGTCGTGGCAGCTGAACCGGCCGGGGGAGTGCTCCTGGATGAGGTGGGAGGCCCGGAGCCGTTCCAGCGCGGTATGCGTGCGCGCGGGAGCGAGCCCGGTGAGGCTGGTCGCGGCGGGCCGGCCGATGTCGGGGCCGGGGGCCTGTACGAGCTGGCGGAAAACCTGGGCGGCCTCCGGGGCGAGGGCGCGGTACGACGAGGAGATGACGGTGCGTACGTCGGTGGCGCTCTCCCCCGTTCCCAGGGCATCGAGGCGGGTGCTGCTCTCGCGCAGCTCCTCGGTCAGGGCGGTCAGGGTGCAGACCGGGTTGGTGGTGACGCGTGCGGCCAGGACGCTCAGCGCGAGGGGAAGACCGGCGCACTGGTCCACCAGGGCGGTGGCGGCGGCGGGTTCCGCGGCGACGCGTTCGGCGCCCAGTCGGCCGGCCAGTAACTGCCGTGCCGTGGTGGGGTCGAAGCCGTTGACCGTCAGGTGGGCGACCTGGTGCGAGGCGGTCAGTCCGGTGAGCTGGTCGCGGCTGGTGATCAGGACGGTGCAGGTGGGCGTGCCCGGCAACAGCGGCAGGATCTGCTCGGTGTTCGAGGTGTTGTCCAGGACCACGAGCATGTGGCGGTCCGTCAGGAGGCTGCGGTACAGGGCCGCCTGGGCGTTGGGGGTGACCGGTATGAGCCCGGGAGCGACGCCGAGGGCCTCGAGGAATCCGCGAATCACCGTGAAAGGGTCCACGGGTTCTCCTGAGGGGGTGAACCCCCTCAGGTCCGCGAAGAGTTGGCCATCGGGAAAGTACTCGTTGCGGCCGTGGGCCCAGTGCAGCGCGAGCGAGGTCTTCCCGATTCCGCCGGTGCCGCAGATCACGGCCAGCGGCATGGTGGTCCGCAGGTTCGTCCTGGTGGTGAGCGCCTTGTCCAGGACGGCGAGTTCGGCGTCGCGGCCGATGAAGTGGGCCGGCGGAGCCGGCAGCTGCCGGGGCGATGGCGACCTGGTCGTCGTTTCCGCGGGACGACTCCGCGGAGGCGCCGCCCGGGGAAGGGCCAGTGCGGGGTCGTCGGCCAGGATCCGCTGGTGAAGATCGCGCAGCGGCCTTCCCGGGTCGGCCCCCAGCTCATACGCCAGTCGCCGGCGGATGGCCTGATAGCAGTTGAGGGCGTCGGCGGTACGCCCGGCCCGGTACAGGGCGAGCATGATCTGGGCGGTCAGTCGCTCGTCCAGCGGGTGGGCGTCGGCAAGTGTCGTGAGCCCGGGCAGCAGCTCGCCGTGCTGTCCGGCACGTAATCGGATGTCGACGTAGTGCGCGTCCGCCGAGAATCGCTCGCGTTCCAGAGCTTGCCGCAGGTCGTTGAACCACGGGGTGTCCACGCCGGTGAACGGCTCGCCCCGCCACAGTTCGAGCGCCTCCCGCATCAGAGGCGCCGCCTGCGCGTCGTCGGCCGTACGGGCCCGGCCGACCAGGTCCCGGAACAGGTGAAGATCCACGGACAGCGGATCCGCTTCCAGTACGTAGCCCCCAGGACGCCGGGAGATGGTCACTTCCGGGGCGTCCACCAGGCCCCCGCGCAGCCGGGACAGGTATCCGTACAGGGTTCCCTTGACCCGTTGCGGCGCGTGATCCCCCCACACCCGCCCGATCAGCGCGTCCACGGCGACTTCCCGGTTGACGTCCAGGAGCAGCACGGCCAGCACGCGGCGCTGCCGCATGTGCCCCATGTCCGCCGAACGGCCGTCCAGACGCGCCTCGATCGTTCCGAGCAGTCCGAACTCCATTGCCATTCCCTGCCCCCTTCCCCCCTCGCTCACGTTAGCCACCGGGCGCCCTTGCTCACCAGGGGATTCAAGGTCGGTCCAAGGTATGCCCCCAGCCAGGCGGCCAGGGTTGCACCACCGGTGGGAACACCAAAGAAAAAGGGGATGAACATGCGCAGGATACGCACGACGGTATCGGCTCTCGCGATGTCGTTGCTGGCGGTGACCCTCACCGTCGGCGGAGCCAACGCCAGCACCGACTCGGGTGGAACGCAGGAGGTCCGTTCCGGCGTGGAACGGATCGACCTCGGCAATGGTGTGACCATGCTGCGCGGGGTGAAGTCGCAGGCGCAGCTGGCGGCGTCCTGTGCTTCCGGACAGTTCTGCGGCTACAGCTCCCAGGCCGGGTACGGACTCTCCTGGGGCTGCGGCAGCACGGGCATCTCGTGGTCCGGGGGCGGCTGGTGGTACAACAATCTGACCGGCACCAGGAAGAAGGTGGCGATGTTCGGCAGCGGCGGCAACCGGATCTACACCACACCGAACGCCCCCTCCCAGGACACCACCGCCAACTGGACTCCCGTCTACAGCCTGCTGGTCTGCGTGGCCTGAGACTCGCCTACGACATGAACGTGCGCAACAGGGCTTCGCCCCGCCGGATCTCGTCCGGCGGGGCGAAGCGCTGCGGGCCGGGGGGCCGTCCGGTGATCCGCGGGACAGCCGGCGAAGAGATCAGTGACGCACCCCCCGCAGCTCCTCGGCCAGCACCTTTCCTATCTCGCGCAGTGGTTCCGCGCCCGTCATGTCCCAGTGCGCGCAGTCCACGTCGTGCTCCTCGACGTGGCCGAGGACATGGGGTGCCCAGGACCGGGCGCCGGTCGCCGCGGCCGGCGTACGGGCCGCGTTGAAGAACACCATGTCGCCGCCGAACCGCCGCGCGGGGACGTACCGGTAGCGCATCTCCAGGTTCCCGGCCGTCGCCTCCACCACCGCGGCGGCCTGCGCCGGCTCCAGCGCGCCCAGGACCGGGTCCTCCGCGCGCAGCACCGCCGCCAGCTCCGCCGCGTCGGGCGCGGTCCCGGCGCACTGCACGTCCAGCTCGGCGCCGCGCCCGCCGAGCAGCGCCGTCAGCACCTCCCGGCCGGTGATCGCGGGCGGTACGAAGCCGTCCGGCAGCGGGTACGAGTCCAGGAGCGCGAGCAGCGCCACCTCCTCGCCCAGCTCCTCGAGACGGGCCGCGACCGCGTGCGCCACCAGGCCGCCGAACGACCACCCGAGCAGGTGGTACGGGCCGTGCGGCTGGACCGCGCGGATCTCGGCCACGTACCCGTCCGCCATCTCCTCCACCCCGGCCGGCCGCTCCGACGGCCGGGTCAGCTCCCGGGCCTGGAGCCCGATCAGCGGCCGCCCGTCGCCGAGGTGCCGCAGGAGCCCGGCGTACGACCAGCTCATCCCGGAGATCGGGTGCACGCAGAACAGCGGGGCCGGCGCGCCCGGGCCGGACGCGGCCCGGATCGGCAGCACCGTCTCCAGCGGGTTGCCGCCCCCGTCGCCGCCGATGTGCTCGGCGAGCAGCACCGGCGTCGGGTACTGGAACAGGTCCCTGATGGTGACGTGGGTGTCCCAGATCGCCCGGATCCGGCCGATCAGCCGGGTCGCGAGCAGCGAGTGGCCGCCCAACTGGAAGAAGTGGTCGTCGATGGTGACCGACGGCACCCCCAGGGTCGCCGCGAACAGCCCGCACAGCACTTCCTCGGCCGGGGTACGCGGCGCCCGGCCCCCGGCCGTGTCCGCCGCGCGCGGCGCGGGCAGCGCCCGCCGGTCCAGCTTGCCGTTCACCGTCAGCGGCAGCGCGTCCAGGGGCACGATCGCGGCCGGCACCATGTACTCGGGCAGCGCCGCCCCCGCGTGCCGCCGCAGCCCGGGCAGGTCCGGGGTGTGGCCCTCGGCGGCCACCACGTACGCCACCAGGCGCTTGTCGCCCGGCCGGTCCTCGCGGATCAGCACCGCCGCCTGCGCGACCGAGGCGTGCCGCAGCAGCGCCGACTCGATCTCGCCCGGCTCGATGCGGAAGCCCCGCAGCTTGATCTGCTGGTCCGCCCGCCCGAAGTACTCCAGCGCCCCGTCCTGGCTCCACCGCGCCAGGTCGCCGGTGCGGTACATCCGCGCGCCCGGCGCGCCGTGCGGGTCGGCGACGAACCGCTGCGCGCTCAGCCACGGTTGCCCGATGTAGCCCTGGGCGAGTCCGTGCCCGGCGACGTACAGCTCCCCGGGCACCCCCGGCGGCAGCAGGCGGAGGTTCTCGTCCAGGACGTACGCGTGCTTGCCCGCGACCGGCCGGCCGATCGGGACGGCGGCGGCCGGCCCGCCGATGAGGTGGGCGGTGGTGAAGCCCATGCTCTCGGCCGGCCCGTACCCGTTGACCAGGTGCAGGTGAGGGTGGTCGGCGAGCGCCTTGGCGGTGTGCGCCGGCGAGGCGCTCTCGCCCGCGGTCATCGCCTCCCGGAGCCGGGAGAAAACCGCCGGGTGCTCGTCCAGCATGTGGTTGAACAGGCTCGCCGACATCTGGAGGGTGGTGATCCGGTGCCGCTCCACCAGCTCCGCGATCTGGTGCGGGTCGGTGTGCTGGCCGGGCTGGAGGACGCAGACCCCACCGTGGAGCAGCGGTCCGAAGACCTCCAGGGCGAAGGCGTCCCAGGACACCGGCGAGCTCTGGAGGTACGTCTGCTCCGGGCCGAAGTTCAGGTAGTCGGGGCCCATGAAGGTGGCCGCCAGCGCCCGGTGCGAGGCCGCGACGCCCTTGGGGACGCCGGTCGAGCCGGAGGTGAACATCACGCAGGCCACGGACTCCGGGTGCCCGCCGGTCTCCACCGGCGTCCCCGGCAGCGCGCTGATCGCCGGGGTGTCGGTGGTCAGGTCGACCAGGGCGGCCGTCGTCTCCAGGGCCACCAGGTGGCTCTGCGTGACCAGCGCGGACGGACCGGTCTGGCCGAGCACGGTGGTGAGCCGGTCCGCCGGGAACTGCGGGTCCAGCAGGGTGTAGCCGGCCCCGGCCTTGAGGGCGGCGAGCAGCGCCGCGATCAGCTGCGGCGAGCGCTCCAGGTGGACGGCGACGATGCTGCCCGGGGTGACCCCGCGCGCGGTCAGGTGCCGGGCCAGGCGGTTGGACCAGACGTCCAGCTCCTGGTACGTGACCCGCTGCTCCTCGTGCACCAGCGCCACCGCGTCGGGGGTGCGGGCGGCCTGGCCCGCGAAGAGCCCGTCGAGCCCGAGACCGGGCGCGGCGGACGGCGGCCCGCTCCACTCCAGGACCCGCGCCCGCTCCTCCCCGGAGAGCAACTCCAGCTCGCCGACGGGCAGATCGGGGGTGGTGACGGCTCCGGTGAGGAGCCGGACGAGGCGCTCCGCGGTGGCCTCGACGGTCCGGGGGTCGTAGAGGTCGGTGGCGTACTCGACCAGGATGTCGAGCCCGTCGGGGGAGCCGTCCGCCGTGCGGCGCTCGGCGAACGCGAAGGTGAGGTCGAACTTCGCGACGGACACCGGCGGGAACGCGAACTCGCTCTCCAGACCGGCCAGTCGGGGCGCCTCGCCGCTCGTGTCTCCGACGGTCAGCATGACCTGGAAGAGAGGGTGCCGGGCGGTGGTGCGTTCGGGGTTGAGTGCTTCGACGAGGCGGTCGAAGGGGAGGTCCTGGTGCGCCCAGGCGGCGAGGTCGGTGTCCCGGACGCGGGCCAGGAGGTCGCGGAAGGTGGGGTCGCCGGTCAGGTCGGTGCGCAGGACGAGGGTGTTGACGAAGAAGCCGACGAGCTGGTCGAGCTTCTGGTCGGTGCGTCCCGCGACGGGGGAGCCGAGGGGGATGTCGTGTCCGGCGCCGGACCGGGACAGGAGGGTGGCGACGGCGGCCTGGGCCACCATGAACAGGGTGCTGCCGGTGTCCTGCGCCAGCGCCAGCAGGCCGGTGTGCAGCGCGGCGGGGCAGTGCACGACATGCGTACGGCCCTGGTTGGAGGCGGTCGCGGGGCGGGCGTGGTCGGTGGGGAGGGTCGCCTCCTCGGGAAGGTCGGCCAACGTCTGCCGCCAGTGGTCGAGTTGACGCTCCTCGTCGCTCTCCAGCAGCCGCTGCTGCCAGAGCGTGTAGTCGGCGTACTGGACCGGGAGCGGCTCCCACTCCGGCGCCAGGCCCTCGGACCTGGCGGCGTAGGACGTGGCGAGGTCCTGGAAGAGCGGCCCGTTCGACCAGCCGTCCGAGGCGATGTGGTGGACCACCAGCAGCAGCACGTGCTCCTCGGCGCCCAGGCCCCACAGCGAAGCCCGGTAGGGGAGTTCGGCGGCCAGGTCGAAGGTACGGCCGGCCTCCTCGGCCAGGAGCGCGGGCAGCGACTCCTCGGTGGCCGGGACTAGCGGGAGGCCGGCGGCGACCGGGGGAAGGACGTGCTGGTGCGGGACGCCCTCGTGGGTGGGGAAGACCGTCCGCAGCGTTTCGTGGCGGGCGGTGAGGTCCGTGAGCGCGAGCCGCAGGGCCTCCTGGTCGAGCGGCCCGGTCAGACGCAGCGCCAGCGGGATGTGGTACGTCGCGGACGGACCCTCCATCTGGTCCAGGAACCACAGCCGTTGCTGCGCCGAGGACAGCGGGATCAGCTCCGGGCGCTCCCCGGGCGCGAGCGCAGGCCGCCGTTCGTCACCGCCCTCGGCGGCGATCCGCTCGGCGAGCTGGGCGACGGTCGCGTACTGGAACAGGTCCCGGATGGTGATGCCGGTGTCCCACACGGCCCGGATGCGGCTGATGAGGCGGGTGGCGAGCAGGGAGTGGCCGCCGCGCCGGAAGAAGTGGTCGTCGATGGTGACCGAGGGCAGCCCGAGGGTCGCCGCGAAGAGACCGCAGAGGACTTCCTCGGCCGGGGTCCTGGGCGGACGGCCGTCGGTGCCGCCCGTCTCCTGGGGGGCGGGCAGGGCCCTGCGGTCGATCTTGCCGTTGGCGGTGAGGGGGATCGCGTCCAGGACCACGAAGGCGGACGGGACCATGTACTCCGGGAGCGCCCCGGAGATCTCCCGGTGCACCGCCTCGGTGTCGAGGGCGGCGCCGTCGGCGGCGACGAGGTAGGCGACGAGGCGCTTGTCACCGGGGCGGTCCTCGCGGACGGCGACCGTCGCCTGGCCGACCGCCCGAAGGCGCGTCAGGGCGCTCTCGATCTCGCCGGGTTCGATGCGGAAGCCCCGCAGCTTGACCTGCTGGTCGGCGCGGCCCAGGTACTCCAGCGAGCCCTGGTGGTTCCAGCGCGCCAGGTCGCCGGTGCGGTACATCCGCGACCCCGCCGGCCCGTACGGATCGGCCGTGAAGCGTTCCGCCGTCAGCGCGGGGCGGTGGAGATAGCCCTGCGCGAGACCCGTACCGGCGATGTACAGCTCGCCCGGCGCGCCCGGCGCGGCCAACTGGAGGTGGTCGTCCAGGACGTAGAGGCGGTGGTTGTCGAGCGGTTCGCCGATCGGGACCGCCCCGGGGTGGTCCAAGGGGCGGTGGATGCGGTGGGTGGTGGCGAAGGTCGTGGTCTCGGTGGGCCCGTAGCCGTTGACGACCATCGTGTCCGGGCAGTGCTCGTGGACGCGGCGGACGGCCTCCGGCGGGACGACGTCGCCGCCCGCCCACACCTCCCGTACCCCCGCGAAGGTCTCCGGAGCCTCCTCCGCCATCAGGCGGAACAGCCCGGCCGTCAACCACAGCCCGGTCACGCGGTGTTCGGTGAGCAGCCGCCGGTACGCGGGCGGGTCGAGGTGCCCCGGGGGCGCGACGACCACCGTGCCGCCGTTCAGCCACGGCACCCAGATCTCGTACGTCGACGCGTCGAACGCGGCCGGCGAGTGGAACAGCACCCGTCGGTGGTTGCCGTTCGCGTACATCGTCTGGGCGGCGAGGTCCGCGACGTTGCGGTGGGTGACCGCCACGCCCTTGGGGACGCCCGTGGAGCCCGAGGTGAACATGGCGTAGAGCGGCTGGTCGGGGTGGATGGTGTGCGCCGGAGGCGTGGCCGGCAGGTGGCCGAGGCCGGTGGCGCCGTCCAGGACGACCACCCGCGCGTCGGTCTCCAGGACCACCGGGTGGCCGGCGAGGGCCTCGTCGGTGAGCAGGACGGGCGCCCCGGTGTCGGCGAGGATCCGGACCAGCCGGCTGTCCGGGTCCGTGGTGTTCAGCGGCGCGTACACGGCGCCCGCCTTGGCCACCGCGAGCAGCGCGGTGAGCAGGTCCGTCGAGCGCTCCATCAGGACGGCGACCACGTCGTCGCGCCGGACGCCCAGGTCGATCAGGTGGTGCGCCAACCGGTTGGTGTCCGCGTCGAGTTCCGCGTACGTCAGGTCGTGGGCCTCGTCCACCAGCGCGATCGCGTCCGGGGTGCGGGCCGCCTGCTCGGCGAACAGCTCCGCGACGCTCAGGCCGGCCGAACCGGTGACCGCGCCGGCCCGCTCCTCCAGGAGCAGCCGCCGCTCGTGCTCACCCAGCAGGTCCAGCACGGACACCGGGGTGTCGGGCGAGGTGAGCACCGCCTCCAGGAGCCGGCACAGCCTCGCCATCAGCGCGTCGATCGTCCGGGCGTCGTACAGGTCGGTGGCGTACTCGATGGTGATGTCCAGGCCGTTGGGGCGGCCGTCGCGGGTGCGGTGCTCGGCGAAGCCGAAGGTCAGGTCGAACTTGGCGATCTGGAGGGCGCTGTACTCGGTCCTGGCGTCCAGCCCGGGGAACCCGAGCGCGTCCGAACCGGCCTCGCCCATCGTCAGCATCACCTGGAAGAGCGGGTGCCGGGAGGCGGAGCGCTCCGGGTTCAGCACCTCGACCAGCCGGTCGAAGGGCAGGTCCTGGTTGTCCCACGCCGCCAGGTCCGTCGCCCGGACCCGCTTGAGCAGCTCCCGGAAGCTCGGGTCGCCCGACAGGTCCGTCCGCAGCACCAGGGTGTTGACGAAGAAGCCGACCAGGTCGTCCAGCGCCTCGTCGACGCGCCCCGAGACCGGGGACCCGACGGGGATGTCGAGTCCCGCGCCCGAGCGGGACAGGGCCGTCGCGACGGCGGCCTGGGCCGCCATGAACACCGTGGCGCCCGACTCCCGCGCCAGGTGCGTCAGCGCGGTGTGGAGGTCCGCGGGCAGGTGGGCGTCACAGGTGGCGCCCCCGTACGAGGCGGCGGCCGGGCGCGGCCGGTCGGCCGGCAGGGTGGCCTCCTCCGGCAGGTCCGCCAACGTCTCGCGCCAGAAGCCCAGTTGGCGGGCCCCGGTGCTCGCCGGGTCGTCGCCCTCGCCGAGCAGCTCCTGCTGCCACAGGGTGTAGTCGGCGTACTGCACCGGCAGCGGCTCCCAGTCCGGGACCCGCCCCTCGGCGGCGCGGGCGCCGTAGGCGGCGGCCAGGTCCCTGAGCAGCGGCCCGGTCGAACCGCCGTCCGACACGATGTGGTGCATCACGACGAGCAGGACGTGCTCCCGCTCGCCGAGCGCGATCAGCCGGGCCCGGATCGGCAGGTCCACCGCCAGGTGGAAGACCTGCGCGGACTCCTCGGCGAGGACCGCCGGCAGGCTCAGCTCGTCGGCGGGGATCACCGGCAGCGGGAGGTCCACCTCCTCCTCGGCGAGGATCTGCTGGAAAGGCGTGCCGTCCTGGTCGGGGAAGAGCGTGCGCAGGCTCTCGTGCCTGCCGATCACGTCCAGGAGCGCCGACCGGAGCGCGTCGCGGTCGAGCGCGCCGCCGAGGCGCACGGTCAGCGGGATGTTGTAGGTGGTCGAAGGCCCTTCCATCTGGGCGATGAACCACAGCCGCTGCTGGGCGAAGGACAACGGAATCACTTGGTCGCTCCCATCCGGCGCATCGGCCGCAGTGTGGGCCTTGCGGCCTCGGCGCCGTCGAGCTTCTCGACGAGCGTTGCCACGATCGGGTTCTTGAACAGCGTCGCCACGGAGACCCCGACCCCGAGGACGGAGCGGATCCGGCCGACGAGGCGGGTGGCGAGCAGGGAGTGGCCGCCCAGGTGGAAGAAGTGGTCGTCGATGGTGACCGACGGCAGTCCGAGGACCTCCGCGAAGAGGCCGCACAGGACCTCTTCCCTGACCGTGCGCGGGGCGCGCCCGGTGGTGGGGGCGATCCCGGGGGCGGGCAGGGCGCGCCGGTCGATCTTTCCGTTGACGGTCAGGGGGATCTCGTCCAGGACCACGAACGCGGACGGGACCATGTACTCGGGCAGCAGCCCGGCCGTCTGCCGCCGTACGTCCTCGGTGTCCAGGCGCGCCCCGTCCTCCGCCGTGAGGTAGGCGACCAGGCGCTTGTCGCCGGGCTGGTCCTCCCGGACGGCCACGAGGGCCTGCGCGACCCCGGGCCGGCCGGTGAGCACGGCCTCGATCTCGCCGGGTTCGATGCGGAAGCCGCGGAGTTTGACCTGCTGGTCGGCGCGGCCGAGGTAGTCGAGGGCTCCGTCGTGGTTCCAGCGGGTGAGGTCGCCGGTGCGGTACATGCGGGACCCCGGCGGGCCGTACGGGTCGGCGACGAAGCGGTCGGCGGTGAGCGCGGGCCGGTCGAGGTAGCCCTGCGCGAGACCCGTACCCGCGATGTACAGCTCGCCCGGCGCGCCCGGCGGGACGAGACGGAGGTGGTCGTCGAGCACGTAGAGGCGGTGGTTGTCGAGCGGGCCGCCGATGGGCAGGGCGCCGGCGGCGGGGTCGAGGGCGCGGGGGATGGGGTGGGTGGTGGCGAAGGTCGTCGTCTCGGTGGGGCCGTAGGCGTTGAAGACGGTGGTGCCCGGGCAGCGGTCCATGACCCGGCGTACGGCCTCCGGCGGCACGACGTCCCCGCCGGTCCACACCTCCCTCACCCCCGCGACGGCTTCCGGTGCCTCCTCGGCGATGAGGCGGAAGAGACCCGTGGTGAGCCAGAGGCCGGTGATGGAGTGCTCGGTGACGAGGCGTTGGTACGTGGCGGTGTCGAGGTGCCCCGCGGGGGCGACGACGAGGGTGCCGCCGTTCAGCCAGGGGACCCACATCTCGTACGTCGAGGCGTCGAAGGCCATCGGCGAGTGGAACAGGACGCGGTGGTGGTTGCCGTTGGCGAACCGGGTCTGGGCGGCGAGGTCGGCGACGTTGCGGTGGGTGACCGCGACGCCCTTGGGGACGCCGGTCGAGCCCGAGGTGAACATGGCGTACACCGGCTGGTCGGGGTGGACCGGCACGGCCGGGTCGGAGCTGTCGCCCGCCCCGGGGGTCACGGTGGTCAGGGTGCTGATGCCGGCCGGGAGGGTGAGATGGCCCGGGTCGCGGTCGGTGAGGAGGTGGGTGAGGGCGGACTGTTCGGTGATGAGCTGGATGCGGTCGGCGGGGTAACGGGTGTCGAGCGGGATGTAGGTGGCGCCCGCCTTGACCACCGCGAGGGTGGTGACCACGGCGGTCAGCGACCGCTCCTGGAGGAGGGCCACGCGGCTGCCGGGCCGTACCCCTTCGGCGATCAGGTGGTGGGCCGTCCGGTTGGCGAGCGCGTCCAGCTCGCGGTAGGTGAGTTCACGGCCCTCGGCGACGACGGCGACCGCGTCCGGGGTGCGCCGGGCCTGCGCGGCGAAGAGCCCCGCCAGGTTCCGGCCCGGCACCTCGGTCACCGGGCCGTGCCACTCCTCCAGGAGGAGCCCGCGCTCGCTCGCCGAGAGCAACTCCAGCTCGCCGACGGGGAGATCGGGGGTGGTGACGGCTCCGGTGAGGAGCCGGACGAGGCGTTCCGCGGTGGCTTCGACGGTCCGGGGGTCGTAGAGGTCGGTGGCGTACTCGACGGTGATGTCCAGACCGGCGGGCTGGCCGTCGTCCGTACGGTGCTCCTCGAAGCCGAACGTCAGGTCGAACTTGGCGATCCGCACCGCCGAGTACTCGTACGCCGCCTCCAGCCCGGGCAGCCGGGGCGCCTCGGTGGTGGTGTCGCCGACGGTCAGCATGACCTGGAACAAGGGGTGCCGGGCGGTGGTGCGTTCGGGGTTGAGTGCCTCGACGAGGCGGTCGAAGGGGAGGTCCTGGTGCGCCCAGGCCGCGAGGTCGGTCTCCCGGACGCGGGCCAGCAGGTCGCGGAAGCTCGGGTCACCCGTCAGATCCGTCCGCAGCACCAGGGTGTTGACGAAGAACCCGATCAGACCGTCGAGCTTCTGGTCGGTCCGGCCGGCGACGGGGGAGCCGAGGGGGATGTCGTGTCCGGCGCCGGACCGGGAGAGGAGGGTGGCGACGGCGGCCTGGGCCACCATGAAGAGAGTGCTGCCGGTGTCCTGGGCCAGTGAGACGAGCGAGCCGTGCAGGTCGGCGGGGCAGTGCACGGTGTGCGTGGTGCCCCGGTTGGACGCGGTGGCGGGCCTGGCGTGGTCGGTGGGGAGGGTCGCCTCCTCCGGGAGGTCGGCCAACGTCTGCCGCCAGTGGTCGAGTTGACGCTCCTCGTCGCCCTCCAGGAGCCGCTGCTGCCAGAGGCTGTAGTCGGCGTACTGGACGGGGAGCGGCTCCCAGTCCGGCGCCCTGCCGTCCGTACGGGCCGTGTAGGACGTGGTGAGGTCCTCGAAGAGCGGTCCGTTCGACCAACCGTCCGAGGCGATGTGGTGGATGACGACGAGCAGGACGTGTTCCCGCTCGCCGAGGGCGAGGAGGTGGGAGCGGACGGGGGGCTCGGTGGCGAGGTCGAAGGTGCGTGCGGACAGCTCGGCGAGGAGCGCCGGCAGCGCCTCCTCCGTGGTCGAGGTCGGCGGCAGGCCGACCGGGGCCGGCGGAAGCACCTGCTGGTGGGGGCGGCCCTCATGGGTGGGGAAGACCGTGCGCAGGGCCTCGTGGCGGGTGGTGAGGTCGGTGAGGGCCAGCCGCAGGGCCTCGTGGTCGAGCGGTCCGGTGAGGCGCAGCGCGAGCGGGATGTTGTAGGTGGGGGAGGGGCCTTCCATCTGGTCCAGGAACCACAGGCGCTGCTGGGCGGACGAGAGCGGGATCAGCCCGGGGCGCTCCCCGCTCGTCAGCGCCGGGCGCGGCAGTTCGCCGTTGCCCGCCGTGACCTGCTCCGAGAGGGCGGCCACCGTCGGATGCTGGAAGAGGTCCTTGACGCCGAGCTGGACGCCGAACACCTGCCGGATGCGGCTGATGAGCCGGGTGCCCAGCAGGGAGTGCCCGCCGCTCCGGAAGAAGTGGTCGTCGATGGTGACGGACGGCAGCCCGAGGACGGCTGCGAACAGACCGCAGAGCACCTCTTCCCGCGGGGTGCGCGGCGCTCTTCCCTGCGTGAGCTGGGAGACCTGCGGGGCGGGTAGGGCGCCCCGGTCCACCTTGCCGTTGGTGTTGAGAGGGATCCGGTCCAGGACCACGAAGGCCGACGGGACCATGTACTCCGGTACGGCGTCCGCGATCTCGCGGCGCAGCGCGGTGACATCGATGGTGGCGTTCTCCGCGGGGACGAGGTAGGCGACGAGGCGCTTGTCGCCGGGGCGGTCCTCGCGGACGCTGATCGTGGTCTGGCCCACCGTCCGGTGGGCGATCAGGGCACTCTCGATCTCGCCGAGTTCGATGCGGAAGCCGCGCAGTTTGACCTGCTGGTCGGTGCGGCCGAGATACTCGATCTCCCCCTGTCCGTTCCAGCGGACCAGGTCGCCCGTGCGGTACATGCGGGTGCCCGCGGGACCGTACGGGTCGGCCGTGAAGCGCTCCGCCGTCAGGCCGGGCCGGCCGAGATAGCCGCGCGCGACGCCGGCGCCCGCGATGTACAGCTCACCGGGGGTGCCCGGCGGGACAAGACGCAGCCCGGGGTCGAGGACGTAGAGGCGGTGGTTGTCGAACGGCCCGCCGATGGGGAGCGCGCCGGGACCGAGGGGGCGGGGGACGGGGTGGGTGGTGGCGAAGGTGGTGGTCTCGGTGGGCCCGTACACGTTGAAGACGGTGGTGCCCGGGCAGCGCTCCATGACCCGGCGTACGGCCTCCGGCGGGACGACCTCCCCGCCGGTCCAGACCTCCCGCAGCCCCGCGAACGCCTCCGGTGCCTCGTCGGCCACGACCCGGAACAGGCCCACCGTCAGCCACAGCCCGGTCAGACCGGCGCCCTTGAGCAGCGCGCCCAGCGTCGCCGGATCCAGGTGGCCCGGAGGTGCGACCACGATGGTGCCGCCGTTCAGCCACGGCACCCACATCTCGTACGTCGACGCGTCGAAGGTGTGCGGCGAGTGGAACAGCACCCGCCGGTGGTTCTCGTTGGCGAACACCCGCTGGAAGGCCAGGTCGACCACGTTGCGGTGGGTCACCGCGACGCCCTTGGGCCGGCCGGTCGAACCCGAGGTGTACATGACGTACAGCCACTGGTCGGGATGGGCCGGGTACGCCGGCGGGGTCGCCGGGAGGTGGTCGAACGCGCCGGTCCCGTCGAGCACGACGACGTGGGCGGTGGTCCTGGCCACGATCGGGTGGTCGGACAGGGGGGTGTCGGTGATCAGGACCGGCGCCCTGGTCTCCGCGACGATCTGGTCGAGCCGCCCGGCGGGGTCGGCGTGGTTGAGCGGGGCGTACACCCCGCCGGCCTTGACCACCGCGAGCAGGGCGACGAGCAGGTCGGCCGAGCGCTCCATCAGGACCGCGACGACGCTTTCCTGCCGGACCCCGAGGCCGATGAGGTGGTGGCCCAGCCGGTTGGTGGCGGCGTCCAGCTCCGCGTACGTCAGGTTCCGGCCGCCGTCGGTGAGGGCGATCGCGTCCGGGGTGCGGGCGGCCTGCGCGGCGAACAGCTCCGCGAGGTTTCCGTCGGGGACGCGGGTGACCGTGCCGTGCCACTCCTCCAGGAGCAGGTGACGATCGCCGGGGCTCATGAACGCCAGCTCGCCGACGGGCAGTCCGGGGTTCTCGACGGCCGCGCCGAGCAGTCGTACCAGCCGGTCGGTGACCGCCTCGACGGTTCCGGCGTCGTAGAGGTCGGTGGCGTACTCGACCCGGATGTCCAGTCCGCCGGGGCGGCCGTCCGCCGTGCGGTGCTCGTGGAAGGAGAAGGTGAGGTCGAACTTGGAGATCTCCAGCGGCGCGAAGCCCGACTCGGCGGTGAGGCCCGGCAGTCCGGGCGCCGGGGTGACCGCTTCCTGGAGGGTGAGGACCACTTGGAAGAGCGGGTGCCTGGCGGTGGTGCGCTCGGGGTTGAGGGCCTCCACCAACTGGTCGAAGGGGAGGTCCTGATGGGCCCAGGCGGCCAGGTCGGTGTCCCGGACGCGGGCCAGCAGGTCACGGAAGCTCGGGTCGCCCGACAGGTCCGTCCGCAGCACCAGGGTGTTGACGAAGAAGCCGACCAGGTCGTCGAGCGACTGTTCGGTACGGCCCGCGATCGGGGCGCCGAGGGGGATGTCCTCGCCCGCGCCCGACCGGGACAGGGCGGTGGCGACCGCGGCCTGGGCCACCATGAAGAGCGTGGTGCCGGTCTCCCTGGCCAGTTCGGTCAGCGCCCGGTGCAGCTCGGCCGGGACGTGCGCCCCGTGGGTGGTGCCCTTGTAGCTGGCGACCGCCGGGCGGGGGCGGTCGGTCGGCAGGGTGGCCTCGTCGGGCAGCCCGTCCAGCGCGTGGCGCCAGAACTCCGCCTGGCGCTCACCGTCCGCCGCGAGCAGCTCCCGCTGCCACAGCGTGTAGTCGGCGTACTGCACCGGCAGCGGCTCCCACTCGGGTGCCTGCCCCTGGGTACGGGCCGTGTAGGCGGCGGTCAGGTCACGCAGGAGCGGGGCGGTGGACCAGCCGTCCGAGGCGATGTGGTGCATCACGACCAGCAGCGCCGCGTCCTCCTGGCCCAGGTCGAACAGGCAGGCGCGGAAGGGCAGTTCGGACGCGAGGTCGAAGCTCCTGGCGGCCTGCGCACCGAGGGCCGCGTCCAGGCTCTCCGCGGTCACGGTGGTGACCGGCAGCTCCACCCGGACCTCGTCCGCCGGCACCTGCCACTGGTAGGCGGTGTCGTCGGCCGTCCCGAACAGCGTGCGCAGGCTCTCGTGCCGTACCACCACGTCGGTCAGGGCGAGTCGCAGCGCCTCCCGGTCGAGCGCCCCCCTGAGGCGCAGGGCGAGCGGGATGTTGTACGTCGCCGACGGGCCCTCCAAGTGGTGCAGGAACCACAGGCGTTGCTGGGCGGACGAGAGCGGGACCCGCCGCGGGCGGACCGACTCCCGCAGCGCGGGGCGCGCCGCTGCCGTGCCGCCGCTCTCCCCGCCCGCCTCGACGAAGGCGGCGAGGCCGGCGACCGTCGGGCCCTGGAAGAGGTCCTTGACGGTGATCCGGACCCCGAAGGTCTCCCGGACGCGGCTGATGAGGCGGGTGGCGAGGAGGGAGTGGCCGCCCAGGTGGAAGAAGTGGTCGTCGATGGTGACGGACGGCAGCCCGAGGACGGCCGCGAAGTGAGCGCAGAGGACTTCCTCGGCGGGGGTGCGGGGCGCGCGCCCGTCGGTGTCGCCGTGATGCTCGGGCGCGGGCAGGGCGCGGCGGTCGATCTTGCCGTTGGTGGTGAGGGGGATCGCGTCCAGGACCATGAAGGCGGACGGGACCATGTAGTCGGGCAGGGCGCCGGAGATCGTGCGGCGCAGCGCGGTGAGGTCGATGCCGGCGCCGTCGGCGGGGACGAGGTAGGCGACGAGGCGCTTGTCGCCGGGGCGGTCCTCGCGGACGACGACGGTGGCCTGGGCGACCCTCTGATCCGTAGTCAGATAGGTCTCGATCTCGCCGGGTTCGATGCGGAAGCCGCGGAGTTTGACCTGCTGGTCGGCGCGGCCGAGGTAGTCGAGGGCTCCGTCGTGGTTCCACCGGGTGAGGTCGCCGGTGCGGTACATCCGGGTGCCCGGCGGGCCGAACGGGTCGGCGACGAAGCGGTCGGCGGTGAGGGCCGGGCGGTCGAGGTAGCCCTGCGCGAGACCCGTACCCGCGATGTACAGCTCGCCGGGGGTGCCGGGCGGGACGAGCCGCAGTCCGGCGTCCAGGACGTAGAGGCGGTGGTTGTCGAGGGGTTCACCGATCGGGACCGCCCCGGGGTGGTCCAACGGGCGGTGGATGCGGTGGGTGGCCGCGAAGGTGGTGGTCTCCGTCGGGCCGTAGCCGTTGACGACGGTGGTGTCCGGGCAGTGGTCATGGACGCGGCCGACCGCCTCCGGCGGGACGACGTCGCCGCCCGCCCACACCTCCCG
Source organism: Streptomyces liangshanensis (assembly GCF_011694815.1). Classification (NCBI taxonomy): domain Bacteria; kingdom Bacillati; phylum Actinomycetota; class Actinomycetes; order Kitasatosporales; family Streptomycetaceae; genus Streptomyces; species Streptomyces liangshanensis. Next base: position 597,333 of record NZ_CP050177.1, on the reverse strand, counting down.
TACCCCCGTGAACGCCTCCGGAGCCTCCTCCGCCATGACCCGGAACAGCCCCGCTGTCATCCAGAGTGCGGTGACGGAGTGCTCGGCGAGGAGGCGTTGGTACGTGGCGGTGTCGAGGTGGCCTGCCGGGGCGACGACGAGGGTGCCGCCGTTGAGCCAGGGGACCCACATCTCGTAGGTGGAGGCGTCGAAGGCCATCGCGGAGTGGAAGAGGACGCGGTGGTGGTTGCCGTTGGCGAACCGGGTCTGGGCGGCGAGGTCGGCGACGTTGCGATGGGTGACCGCGACACCCTTGGGGACTCCCGTGGAGCCCGAGGTGAACATGGCGTACACCGGCTGGTCCGGGTGGACCGGCACGCCGGGGTCGGAGCTGTCACCGGCGTCGGGGGCCGTTGTGGTCAGGGTGGTGATGCCGGGCGGCAGGGCGAGGTGGCGGGGGTCGCGGTCGGTGAGCAGGTGGGTGATCGCGGACTGTTCGGTGATCAGCTGGATGCGGTCACCCGGGTGGCGGGTGTCCAGGGGGACGTACGTGGCGCCCGCCTTGACCACCGCGAGGGTGGTGACCACGGCGGTCAGCGACCGCTCCTGGAGGAGCGCGACGCGGCTGCCGGGCCGTACCCCCTCGGCGATCAGGCGACGTGCGGTCCGGTTGGCCCGTGCGTCCAGCTCGCGGTAGGTGAGTTCACGGTCCCCGGCGACCACGGCGACCGCGTCCGGGGTCCGCCGGGCCTGCGCGGCGAACAGCTCCGCGAGGTTCCGGTCCGGGACGCCGGTCGCCGCCCCGCTCCACTCCTCCAGGAGCAGCCTCCGCTCCCGCGCGGAGAGCAACTCCACCTCCCCGACCGGCAGATCGGGTGCGGCCGCCGCTCCGGCCAGCAGCCGGACCAGCCGCTCGCCGGTCGCCTCGATGGTGGGCGCGTCGTAGAGGTCCGTGGCGTACTCGACGGTGATGTCCAGGCCGCCGGGCCGGCCGTCCGCCGACCGGTGCTCGGCGAACGAGAACGTCAGGTCGAACTTCGCGAACCGCAGCCAGGTGAACTCCGACTCCGTGTCCAGGCCGTCGGCGACGAGCGTCGGCGTGGCCGCGTCCGTCAGCGTCAGCATCACCTGGAACAGCGGGTGTCTGGCCGCCGACCGGTCGGGGTTGAGGGCCTCGACCAGCCGGTCGAAGGGGAGGTCCTGGTGCGCCCACGCGGCGAGGTCCGTCTCTCGGACCCGGGTGAGCAGCTCCCGGAAGCTCGGGTCGCCCGACAGGTCCGTGCGCAGCACCAGGGTGTTGACGAAGAAGCCGACGAGGTCGTCCAGGGCCTGGTCGGTGCGGCCGGCGATCGGGGAGCCGAGCGGGATGTCGTGCCCGGCGCCCGACCGGGACAGCAGCGCCGACACCGCCGCCTGCGCCACCATGAACACCGAGGCACCCGACTCTCGCGCCAGCTCCGCCAGCGCCGCGTGGACGTCCTCGGGGCAGTGCACGGTGTGCGTGGCGCCCCGGTAGGAGGCGGCGGCCGGCCGCTGCCGTACGGCGGGCAGCGTGACCTCCTCCGGGAGGTCCGCCAACGTCCGCTTCCAGTAGTCCAGTTGACGGCCCCCGACGCTCTCCGCGTCCGCCGGGTCGCCGAGCAGGTCCCGGTGCCACAGCGCGTAGTCCGCGTACTGGGCCGGCAGCGGCTCCCAACTCGGGCGCTCACCGCGCGAGCGGGTCGTGTAGGCGGTGCTCAGGTCCCGCATGAGCGGCTGGTAGGACCAGCCGTCGGACACGATGTGGTGCATCACCACCAGCAGGACGTGCTCCCGCTCGCCGAGCGCGAACAGCCGTGCCCGGAACGGCAGATCGGACGTCAGGTCGAAGACCCGCTCCGACTCGGCGGTGAGCAGCGCGCCCACCGTGTCCTCGGTCGCCGGGGTGAGCGGCAGCCCGACGCGGACCCCGTCGGCCGGCAGCACCCGCTGGTACGCCTGCCCGCCGTCCGGCCCCCCGCTCTGCCCGAACACCGTACGCAGGCTCTCGTGCCGGCCCACCACGTCGGTGAACGCCGACTCCAGCGCGGCCAGGTCCAGTTCACCGCGCACCCGCACGGCGAGCGGGATGTTGTACGTCGCCGACGGACCCTCCAACTGGTCGAGGAACCAGAGCCGCCGCTGCGCCGCCGAGAGCGGCAGCGGCTCGGGACGCTCCTGGGCCGTCAACGCCGGCCGGGCCGGGCCCCCGCCGTCCGTGGCGACGTACTCCGCGAGCAGCGCCACCGTCGGGTGGAGGAAGAACTCGCGCAGGGTCAGCTGCGCCCCGAGGGCCGTGCGGACCCGGCTGACCAGCCGCGTCGCCAGCAGCGAGTGCCCGCCGATCCCGAAGAAGTCGTCGTCGACGCCGATCGACGGCAGACCGAGCGTGTGCGCGAACAGCCCGCACAGCACCTCCTCCACGGGGGTGCGCGGGGCCCGCCCGCCCGGCGCCGCGCCGACCCGGGGCGCGGGGAGCGCGCGCCGGTCCAGCTTCCCGTTCGGGGTCAGCGGCAGCGCCCCCATCGGGACGACCGCCGAGGGCACCATGTACTCGACGAGCTCCTCGCCCGCGTACCGCAGCAGCTCGGCCGCGTCCAGCACGCCTTCCTCGGCGGGCACGGCGTACGCCACCAGGCGCTTGTCGCCGGGACGGTCCTCGCGGACGACGACCGCGGCCCGCGCCACGGACGGGTGGCGGGTCAGGACGGTCTCGATCTCGCCGAGTTCGATGCGGTTGCCGCGCAGTTTGACCTGCTGGTCGGCGCGGCCCAGGAAGACGATCTCGCCGTGTTCGTTCCAGGCCGCCAGGTCGCCCGTACGGTACATCCGGGTGCCCGCGGGGCCGTACGGGTCGGCGGTGAACCGCTCGGCGGTCAGGGCCGGCAGCCCGCCGTACCCCTGCGCCAGGTGCGGTCCCGCGACGTAGAGTTCACCGGTCTCGCCGGGCGCGGTGTGGCGCAGTCCGGCGTCCAGCACGTACAGCGCGGTGTTCGCCATCGGGACGCCCAGGTGCAGGCGGTCGAGGGTGCGGACCTCGGGCGTGAAGGTCTGGTAGCTGCAGAAGACCGTGGCCTCGGTGGGCCCGTACACGTGCACGACGGTGGTGTCGGGGCAGCGGTCCAGGACCCGCTGGAGGGCGGTCGCGGACAGGACGTCGCCGCCGGTCCAGATCTCCCGCAGCAGGGCGAGGCCGTCGATCGCCTCGCCGGCCATCGCGTCGAACAGCGCGGTCGTGAAGTAGGCGGCGGTCACGCCGTGTCGGGCGATCGCCTCGCCCAGCTCGCCGATGTCGACCTTCGGCGCGGAGAGCACGACGGCCAGCCCGCCGCGCAGCAGCGGGACCCACAGCTCGTACGTCGAGGAGTCGAAGGGCAGCGGCGAGTAGGCGAGGACCCGCTCGTGCGCCGACGCCCCGAAGCCCGGGTCGAGGGCCAGCTCCACCACGTTGCGATGGGTGTTGACGACCCCCTTGGGCGTGCCGCTGGAGCCGGACGTGAACATCACGTACAGCGGCTGGTCGGGGTGGACCGTGACCGCGGGAGGGGTGGCCGAGGTGTCGGCGGTGGCGGTGGTGTCCGTGAGCCGCAGGGCCGTCAGGCCGCCGGCGAAGGCGGTGTCCCCGGCGGGGCGGTCCGTCACCAGCAGGACGGCCCCGGTGTTCCCGAGGATCCAGGAGAGCCGCTCGGCGGGCTGGCGGGGGTCCAGCGGCACGTACACACCGCCGCTCTTCATCACGGCGAGGACGGTGACCACATAGGCGAAGGAGCGGTCGAAGAGGAGGCCGACCGCGTCGCCCGGCCCCACCCCGGCGGCGACGAGCCGGTGCGCGAGCGCGTTCGCCGCGTGGTCCAACTGCCGGTAGGTGAGCCGCCGGTCCTCGTGGACGAGGGCGACGGCGTCCGGGGTGCGGGCGGCCTGCGCGGCGAAGAGATCGTGCAGCGCGCCCTCGGGGAGTGCCGTCGCCGTGGTGTTGTACGCGGCGACGCGCGCGGGCACGCCGGCGCCGGGGGAGAGAGCGGGATCTTCCTGCGGTCGGGACATCTCGACACCTTCTTGGTAGCTCGGATCTCGTGGTCTCGCGGCGTGCCGGGAGACCGACGGAGCCACGGTGGATGACGTACGGATGGTGCGAAGTCGCTGGAGTACGGGGGGAGTCGGCCCTGCGGGGCGTCAGTCGGTACGGGGGCGTCAGCCGGTACGGGACGCGAACGCGGCCCCGGAGGGCAGCAACACGTCGTCCGCGTCGAGGGCGTTCGCGCGGTACTTGCCCAGGGAGCTGATCAGCAGGCGCAGTTCCAGGGCGATGCTCTCGGCCAGCCGTACGAGACCGGCGTCGGCGTCCTCGTCCACGGCGAGCAGGGCCGCCCGGCCCAGTCCGACGGCGCGGGCACCGAGCGCCAGCGCCTTGGTGGCCCGGCCGCCCTCCCACATCCGCCCGCTGGCGAGCAGGCAGTGGCCGGTGGGTCCGATGCGGGCCAGGCACTCGCCGAGCGGCAGTCCCACCTGGCCGAGGAAGGCGTGCGGCGCCCAGGCGGTACCGCCCTCCGCGCCGTCCACCGTGACGGAGTCCGCGCCGGCCGCCCACGCGGTGGCCGCCGCGAGCGCCACGTCACGGCCCGGGTGCAGCTTCACCCACACCCTCACGCGCGGGAAGTTGTTGCGCATCAGCCGGATCTGCTGGCGCAGGATCTCCTCGGTGAACGTGCCGGGGCTGCTGATCCGCAGGACGGCGTCGGTGTCCGCGCCGAACACCGCGTCCGTGGCGTACTGTTCGGCCACCCGGCCCGCGGCCTCGCGGCCCAGGACCGTGAGCCCGCCCAGGCCCGGTTTGGCGCCCTGGCCGACCTTCAGCTCGAACGCCAGCCGTCCGGAGGCGAGCAGCGGCTCCGAGACCGGGTCGCTGTAGACGAGGTTCCACACCTCGGCGTCCGCGTCCTCGGTGGACTGCTGCACCACCACCCCGCCGTACTCCTCACCGGCGGCGGCCGTGTAGGCGGCGATCCGGCCGAGCAGCGGGGAGACCCCGGAACCGGACGAGGCACGGTAGCCGTTGACCGGCACCACGTTCTCCCCGACGACCATCGGGATGCCGAGGCGCCCCGCCTGCCGTCCCGCCGCCTCGCCCAGGTCACGGCTCGCGACCCGCGTCGAGCCGAACGCCGACACGTACAGCGGCAGCCGGGAGGTGAACCCGCCGATCACCGTGTCGAGTTCGACGTCCGTGTACAGCGGCTCCCTGGCCAGGTCGATGAGCTTCTTCAGCCGTTCCGGCATGAACACCGGGGGTACGATCCTGGCCCGCTCCAGCAGGTCGTACGGATAGTGGGCGGCCGGCGCGGCGCCCAGCAGGCCGGTGCCGTACGACTCCAGTGAGGGGAACACGGCAGCCTCGCCGTTCCTGGCCCGGTGCCGCACCTGCTCCTCGGGGAAGCCGGCGGCGGTCAGTACGGCGCTCATGCCGACACCACTCCGGGGAGCTTCGGGTAGGCGCTGGCCTCCCAGGCGGCCGTGCGGCCCGTCACGTACCGGGTGAACCGCTCCAGGCCGATGCCGAACCCGGAGCTGGCGGGGATGCCGCGCCGGGCGAGGTCCAGGTACCAGCCGTACTTCGCCGGATTCTCGCCCGTCTCCCGCATCCGCGTCACCAGCGCCGCGTACACGTGCTCGCGCTCGCTGCCGCTGGCCAGCTCGCCGTACCCCTCGGGGGCGATCAGGTCGAAGTTCCGCAGCACGCCCCGGCGTTCGGCGTCCTCCTGGTCGTAGAAGCCGCGCGACCCCTTGGGGTAGTCGACGACGAAGAAGGGGCGGCTCGACTTGGCGGAGAGGATCTCCTCGCCCTCCCAGTCGATCTCGGCGCCCGGGTCCTGCGGGTGGCCGAGCGCCACCAGGTCCGCGGTCGCCGCCGCGTGCGTGGTCCTGCCGAACGCCCCCCGGACGACCTCCCGGAACGCGTCCTTGTCCCGCCCCAGGAGCTCCAGGTCCCCCGGCATCTCGCGGACGACCTCGGCGACGACGTACGCCACCAGCCGCTCGGCCAGCTCCATCGCGTCGTCGCGCCGGGCGTCCCTGATCTCCACGTCGATCTGGTGGAACTCCGCGAGATGGCGGTGCGTGACCGCCGTCTCCAGCGGCTCCAGCCGCACGTTGGGCGCGATGTAGAAGATCTTGTCGAAGGCCAGCAGCGACGCCTGCTTGTAGAGGATCGCGCTGGTCATCAGTTTGTACTTGTGGCCGTAGAAATCGATGTCCACCTGTTTGGAACCCCGGATGCCCGGGTCCGTGACCGGCCCGATCACCGGCGGCAGCAGCTCCTGGAAGCCCTGGCCGGTGAGGAAGGCCCGGGTCGCCGCGAGCATCCGGCTCTGCACCCGCAGCGTGGCACGGGTCGGCTCGGCGCTCAGGTGCGCGTCCGGGGAGGCCGGGAACGAAGGAGCCGTGCGGCCGTCGGGCGCGGCGATCGTGCTGGTCATGGTGCTACCTCCTGGGTGTGCTGACGGTGGACTGCCGGGCGACGGGCCGCCGTGGGGAGCGGGGGACGGGACGAGGAAGGGGGAGAGGACGGGGAGGGCAGGGTCCTGTCGTGCCGGCGCTGCACGAACGACAGCGCCTCGAACAGCCCGGCGGCCGTGAGGCGCCGGCCCCGGTCGGTGACGTGCCCGATGGGCATCGCCCCGATCTCGGACCAGGTGAGCCGCCCCGACGCGTCGATGTGGCTCCTGCTGCGGCCCGCGTTGTCCGGGTGCAGGCAGAACGGCACGTCCAGGAAGCCGCGGGCGAAGGCCTTCAACAGCGCCTGGCCCAGGTCGTCGTCGAGGTCGAGCACGGCGTCCACCAGGGCGCGGGCCTCCGCGTACACCGCGTTGTCCGCCGGGTCCGCGCCCGGGGCCGGCCCCCGGCGGACGGGGTTCCCCGCCCGGTACCGGGCCGCGGCCCGCGAGGCGACCCGCAGGGCCTCCACGTTCTCGGCGACCGTCGGGATCCGGTGCGCCTCGGCGGTCGTCTTGACGATCAGCCGCGCCGCCCCCGTCTCCACGGCCAGCTCGGCCGACCGCTCCAGGAGGTCCAGCGCACCGCGCCGGGTCTGCGGGTACAGCCCCATGTACGTGTAGAGGACGATGTGCGCGTCGGTGTCGGGCAGCAGCTCGGCGGCCAGCCGCCGCAGCGCGTGCACCGCGTCCCGGTCCTGCGCCGGGCTGGTCTGCTGGGCGTAGCTGAGCGAGATGCTGCGCAGCCCCGCCCGGTGGAAGAACAGCGCCTCCAGGGCGCTGATCGCCACGAGCAGTCCGGGCGGGCACAGCTGGCCGAGCATGCAGCCGCCGAAGGTCTCCAGGTGCGGTTCCGCCCCCGTACCGCGCAGCCCGGCCAGGAAGTCGCAGGTCTCCTGCCAGTTGCGGACCGAGTCCAGGAGCGGGGTGCGCCCGTACGGCAGGCAGTACGAGACGGGCCCGCCCTCCGTCGCGTCCAGGCCGAGCCGCGCCAGGGCGGCGACGATCCGCTGGGGTCGCGCGGAGCCGTGCCGGATCTGGACGGGGAAGCCCGCGTCGCGGACCCCGTCCAGCACCCAGCGCGAGGTGTGCGGACTGTACGAGGTGAGGGGGAAGCCGTTGAGGGGGACCCCGCCGGTCAGCGCCCTGACCGCGGACGGTTCGTCACTGACGCGGGTGTAGCTGTCGATCGTCATCGTGCCGACGACGGCGTCGGCCGCGCCCTTGGTGGCCAGCAGGCCGGCCCGCATCAGCGCGGGGTCGGAGAACCCCATGCGGGGCTGCACCACGAGCGCGCCGCGGGCCTGCGCCTCGGCAACGAAGCGGCCGAAGGAGCGCGGGCGCCGGTGCAGGGCGGTGCGGCCGACCGGGGCGCCGGGGCGGAGCGGGACGTCGTCGCGGACCGGTGCGGTCATCGTTCCACCTCTCGGGGCAGGGAGCCGACGTACGACTCGAAGGCGGTGATGTCGGCGCCGTCCTGGAAGACCGCGTCGAAACCGGCCCGCATCAGCTCGTCGGCCTCGTCCTGCCGCCCGCCGGACACGCCGAGCTTGCCGCCGATGACGGCGGGCAGCCCGGCCAGTTCCCAGCGGGAGCGGAGGGCGCCGATGAGCGGCCTGGCGTCGTTGAAGCCGTGCCCGTTGACGCTGCTGACCACCAGCAGGTCGGGCTGGAACTTGCAGCAGGACTCGACGATCTCGTCCTCCGGAACACAGGAACCGAGATTGACCACCGTGTGCCCGAGGTCTTCGAGCAGCAATTGGATGTAGATGAGATTCCAGGTGTGCGCATCGGAGGGGAGTCCGGTGACAACAACGTCCAGCGGCCCGGATCGATGACGAGCCGCCCATTCCGCAGGCTTCATTGTTCGCTTCGTCCACATCATTGGATGACAAGGGGAAAAGGAGGCCCTGGAGTGCCGGAACTTCCTTTCGAGGACCACCGTAGATTCGCGCGGGAGCGGTTTCCGGCGCCCCGTGCGGCAACCACCCGGCAGGAAAGGAGCAGTTGGACGACAGGACCGTGCCGGGGCGCTCTCGGGGCGCGAGACTGAACCCACCGCGCCCGCGGAATTCAGGCTCCGGCTCCGTACCCACCGCCGGCGAACGACCGAGGAGTGATGACATGGCAGAGACCGGCCACAGTGTCCTGGTGGCGGACGTACTCGCGGACGTCCTGGAGGAGGTGCGGGAGCGGGTCGACCGGCGCGAGGCGCTGGGCGAGGCCCAGATCGCCGTGCTGGAGGCCGCGCTGAACATCGTCCGCGCCGGTCAGGCCGGGTTCGAGGGCCTGCCCCTGGAGCGCTCCGAGCTGGTGCGCGAGGCGCTCGGCGCGGTCCGCGCGGCGACCGTGGCCACCGGGGTCGCGCTCACCCACGCGCACCAGAGGGCCCGGATGCTCGCCTGACCGGGGCCCGCGTGGTGCCGCCGATCTGCCTGGACTTCTGCCCGGTGACGCGGCGCGCGGCTCCTAGTCTTTGACTCAGCCGGACCACTCAGGCGCACCCCACGACCGAACGCATACCTTCGTCCAACCGAGGTGGAGAACATGGCAACCAATCCGTTCGAGGACCCCAACGGCCGCTATGTGGTGCTGGCCAACGAAGAGGGCCAGTACTCGCTGTGGCCCGCCCGGATCCAGCAGCCCGCCGGCTGGGAGCTGATGAGGGGCGAGGGCAGCAAGGAGGAGTGCGGCGAATTCATCGAGGCGAACTGGACCGATATGCGGCCGCGTTCGGTGGTCGCGGCGATGGGTGGCTGATCCCACCGGTTCCTCCCGTTTCCGAAGGGCGGGTACGAGGCGCGAAATGCCTCGTACCCGCCCTTTCCGCTGCCGCGGTTATTCCCGGTCGGTGCACGCGTCGCCCGGGGCGGGCGTTTGCGGCGGTACGCGCGGCGCCCCCGGCCGGGGACGGCCGGGGGCGCGGGGGCGGGGCGGGCGCGCGGTCAGTCCTGGGCGCCCACCACGCACCACTCCAGGACCGCCGCGGCCGCCGTCATCTTGTGGTGCGCCTGCCGCCAGGCGCGGCTCGCCGGGCCGTCGAGCACCTCGTCGGTGACCTCCTCGCCCCGGACCGCGGGCAGGTCGTGCAGGAAGACGGTCCGCGGGCCGCCGAAGCGCTCCAGGAAGGCGCGGTCGATTTGGAAGCCCTCGAAGTCACGGAGCCAGTCGGGGTTCTCCTTCGTCACGCCCATGGTCTGCCACCGGCTGGTGTACACCGCGTCCACCGGGCCCTCGACCTCGTCGGCCGACACGACCTGGCTCACCAGGGCCCGCCCGCCGCTGAGTTCGGCCACCCGGTCCAGGGTGTCCTTGGGCACCTCGTACCCGCGCGGGCACAGCAGGGTCAGCCGCAGGCCGGGGGTGAGGGCGGCGGCCAGCGCGAGGGCGGCGCCCGAGCTGTTGCCCTCGCCGACGGCCAGCAGGTGCAGACCGTCCAGCGAGCCGAACTCCTCGGTCAGCGTGGCGAGATCGGCGATCGCCTGGGTGGGGTGCTCGTCCAGGGTCAGGGCGTTGACGACCGCCAGGTCCGGGCTGCCGCCGAGCCGGCGGATCTCCTCCATGTCCCCGTTGGTGCGTACGACGAGGGCGTCGAGGTACTGCCCGAGGACCCGGGCGGTGTCCTCCACCGTCTCCCCGGTGCTGAGCTGGAGCTCGTTCGGGCCGAACGTGATCACGTCGGCGCCGAGCCGGGTCGCGCCGCTCCAGAAGGACGTACGGGTACGGGTCGAGGACTTGCGGAAGTAGACGCCGACCTGGCGCCCGGCGAGCGACTTCGTGTGGACGCCGTCACGGCCGAACGCGACGGCCCGCCCGACGAGGTGGCGCAGTTCGGCGGGCGTGAGGTCGGCGAGGGAGATCAGGTTGCGCATGGGGGCGTTGCCTTTCACGAGAAGGGGGGAGGAGGGGACGGGAGGCGGGAGGGGACGGGAGGGGAGCGGAGGCGTACGGACAGGGGGTGGAGCCGGCCCGGCGGCTCCTAGTCGGCGAGCGCGTCGACCAGGGAGCCGCGCTCCCGGTCCCGCTCGGTCGCGAGCGCCGCGCGCACCAGGTGGGGCACGGTGAAGCCCACCGGGCCGCCCGGCGCGGTGGGGAGCTGGCGGATCAGCCCCCGTACCAGCAGGGCGTGGGTGTCGCGGGCGGTCTCGGCGAGGGACGTGCCGTGCGCCCGCGCGGCGTCGTCCACGGTCCACAGGTCGGCGGGCGTGCGGAGCAGCGCCGTCGCGCGCGGGCCCAGGCCGGACACCGCCGCGACGAGACGCTCGCTCAGGGCCGGTCCGGCGGCGGGGTCGGCGGGCGTGACCCCGTCGACCAGGACCAGCGGCACGGTCAGGGCGATGTCGAGGAGTTGCTCGGGGGAGTAGAGCAGCAGCCAGGAGGCCGCCGCCTCCAGCGCCTGCGGAATGCCGTCCAGGGCCCGGCAGATGTGGGCGGCGGTGGTGGTGACGGTGTCCGTGGGGAGGAAGTCGGGCCGCATGTGGCTGACATGCGACAGCATCAGTTCCACGGCCGGCCGGTCCGTCACGAGGGAGTCGCCCGGCAGGGACGAGGCAACCTCGGCGGGGCCGGGCACGGGCAGCGGGGCCAGCGGGAGCAGCCGCCCGCCGGGCAGCTGCACCGGCCGGCAGGTCGTCGTCAGGATCTTCACCCGCTCGCAGACCCGCAGCAGGTTCAGCAGCGGCCTGATCGCGGAGGGTGACGAATCGTAACCGTCGAGTACGATCAGGGTGGGCTTCGCCCCTATGACCGTGGCGAGTTCGTCCAGCTTCTCGCCGTCGCGGACCAACGCCCGCACCCACCCGGTCATGGTCGACAGCGGGCTGTTCGCGGCCGCCCCGGTGGTCTCGGCCGCACCGTCCATGGCGACCCAGAGCACCGGGACCCGGTCCCGGGTGTGGAGCACCGAGGCGGCCTCCTGGGCCAGCCGGGTCTTGCCCACCCCCGGCAGCCCCACCAGGGTCAGCAGCCGCTCGTGTTCCGTGGACAGCCGGGCCGTCAGCGCCTCCAGTTCGGGACGCCGGCCCGCCAGGGGGCGCAGGGGAGCGGGCGGCACGGCGAGGTCTGCTCCGTATATGTCCTGGAATACCCGCCCCGCGGCCTGGGCGTCGACGGCGAGTTCCAGCTCGATGCGCCGCGCGTCGGTGAGGCGCATGGCATTGGCGAGGAGCCGGAGAGTTTCTTTGCGGGGATGTTGCACGCGGCCCAACTCCAGGTCCCGAATGGCCCGTACGCTCACGGTGGAAAGACCCGCCAGCTGTTCCTGGGTGAGCCCCGCCCGCCGGCGCGCATTCTGCAGCAGTACGTCAAGTCCGGGCGCCGTCTGGGAATTCATCATTCTCTCCTTGGTCCCCAAAATCTCGGTAAATGCGATGGCCGGTGGGGCGATCTCCCAGGACTGCCCGAACGCACCGGTCCGGACCGCTGTTTCCCCGGTCTGCTCACGCTCCGTATCCTCCGCGGCGGCGAAGGCCCGCCGTCGGTCAACAGCTTGCAACGCGCCATTCCCGAACTCTTCCCGGAGCAGTACCGCGCTTTTCCTGGTAGGGGCTACGATCGCTTCGCGCTGGGGAGGGTCTGCGTCTGTGCAGAGCTGATGGGGAGGGAGGCCGTATGACAACTGCGGCAGGGGATCGGCTGCGTTTCAACATTCTCGGCCCGATCGAGGGCTGGTCGAACGGGACACGACTTCGACTGGGAGGAGTGATTCAGGAGCGAGTTCTGGCCACTTTGCTCCTGGACCCGGGAAAGGTGCTTCCCGTTTCGCGACTGGTCGAGGCGGCCTGGGACGAGGAGCCGCCGACCACGGCCTCCCACCAAGTGCGCAAGGCCATAGCGGACCTGAGACGGCGGATACCGGGCGGCGCGGAGGTCCTTCTCACCGACGGCCCCGGATATCGCGTCGCCCTCGAACAGTGCGAGATCGACCTGGCCGAATTTGGCCTGCTGACGCGCAAGGCGAAGATCGCCGCCGCCGAGAGCCGCCCGGCCGACGCGGCCGAGATCCTGCGCGGAGCCCTCGCCCTGTGGCGCGGCCCGGTCCTGTCGGGCAGCGGCGGACCGGTCATCCAGGCGGCGTCGACCTCCATCGAGGAACGCCGGCTCACCGCCGCGGAACAGCTCTTCGAGCTCCATCTCGCGCTCGGCGAGGCCGCCGAACTGGTCGTGGACCTCAAGGACCTGGTCCAGCAGCATCCCTTACGGGAGACCCTGCGCGGCCAGTTGATGGTCGCCCTCTACCGCTCCGGACGCCAGGCCGAGGCCCTGGAGGAGTACGGCAAGGTCCGCGAGCTGCTCGTCGAGGAACTCGGCATCGACCCGGGGCCCCACCTGACCAAGCTGTACGAGGGGATCCTGCGCGAGAGCCCCGAACTGGCCGGCCCCGCACCGGCGCCCGCGCCCGCCGCCCCCGTACCGCTGCCGGCGGAACCGCCCAGCACCCTCCCGTACGACCTGTCGGACTTCACGGGACGCGAACGGGAACTGGCGGAGATCCTCGGCAGCGCCGGGGAAGCCGGCGAACAGGGCCCCCGGATCGTCGCCATCGACGGCATGGGCGGCTGCGGCAAGACCTCCCTCGCGGTCCGGGCCGCGCACCGCCTCGCCCCGGACTACCCGGACGGCCAGCTCCACATCGACCTGCGCGGCTACACCCCCGGCGACCAGCCGGTGACCGCCGGCACCGCGCTCGACAGCCTGCTGCGGGCCCTCGGGATCCCCGGCGACCGCATCCCCGACGACGTACCGGCCCGCACCGCCCTGTGGCGCGCGACCCTGGTCGGCCGGCGGCTGCTGATCCTCCTTGACAACGCGGGCGACGCGGCCGGCATCCGCCCGCTGCTGCCCGCCTCCGCGGGCTGCCTCGTCCTCGTCACCAGCCGGGCCCGCCTGGTCGACCTGGACGGCGCGCGGTGGATCTCCATCGGCGTGATGCCGCCCGAGGAGAGCGCCACGCTGGTCGCCGAGACCCTCGGCGCCCAGCGGGTCGCCGCCGAACCGGAGGCCGCCGCCGAACTCGCCCGCCTCTGCGGCCACCTCCCCCTCGCCCTGCGCATCGCCACCGCCCGGCTGCGCAACCGCCCCCGCTGGACCCTCCAGTACCTCGCGGAACGCCTGCGCGACGAGACCCGAAGACTCGACGAGCTCAGCTCGGGCGCCCGCAGCGTTTCCGCCACCCTCCGGCTGTCCTACCAGGCCCTGGACGACGAGTGCCGCACCGCGTTCCGGACGCTGGCCCTCCACCCGGGCGGCGACATGGACGTCCACGCGGCCGGCGCGCTGCTCGGCTCGGGCACCCGCGAGGCGGAGGACCTGCTTGAGATGCTGCTCGACGTCCATCTCGTGCAGCAGCCCGAGATCGGCCTCTACACCTTCCACGATTTGGTCCGCAGCTTCGCGCAGAGCCAGCTCGGCGAGTCGGCGGAGGGTGAGGACGCCGTCGCGGTGGAACGTTTGCTCTGCTACTACCTGACCGCCACCGAGGTGGCGTGCGACCTCCTCTACTCCGGGCGGCGCCACCGCCCCACCGGCCTGCTCCCCAGTACGGCGGAACTGCCCGACCTGAGCACCGCCGACCGTGCCCAGGAGTGGTTCCTGCGCGAGCAGACGGCGCTTCTCGCCGCCGTCACGCTCGCCGAACGCAGGGGCCACGACCGGTACGTCGTGTGCCTCGCCCGCAACCTCGTCTTCCAGCTCAACGCGCGTGGACACCTGGAGGAGTTCGGCGAACTGGGCCGCGTCGCGGTCGCCGCCGCCGAGCGGTTGCAGGACCTGGCGCTGCTCGGGGTGAGCCTGTCCAACCTGGGCGTCGCCTGCTGGAAACTGGGCCGCTTCGCCGAGGGGCTCGACGCGGCCCGGGAGAGCCGGGACGTCGCGATCCGCCTCGGCGACCGGCACACCCAGGCGCACAGCGAGAGCATCCTCGGCCAGTTCAACAGCCTCCTCGGCAACTTCGCCGAGGCGCTCGGCCACATGGAGACCGCGATCGCCCACGAACGCTCGCTGGGCATCCCGCGCGCGGAGGCCGAGAGCCTCACCATCCTCAGCACGCTCTACGAACAGTGGGGCCGGTACGAGGAGGCACGGGACGCCGCCCAGCGGTCGGCGGAGCTGAGCCTCCAGCTCGGACAGCACGAGGGGCTGCCGGGTGCCCTCACCGATCTCGCCCTGGCCCACCTCGGCCTCGGTGAGTACGCGGAGGCGGACCGCTGCCTGACCGAGGCCCGCGCGCTGTACGGGGACACCGGGAACCAGGTGAACCTGGCGCTGACCCTGGCGCTGTCCGCCGACGTGGAGGACCGGCTCGGCAAGCCGCCCCGCACGCCGGACCACGCGGAGGGCGCACTTCAGTTGATGCGGACGAACTCCTCGCCGCTGCGGCTCGCGAAGGTGGAGAACACGGTGGGCCGGCTGCGGCTGCGCCAGGGGGACGCGGCGGCGGCGCTGGCCCTGCACCAGCACGCTTTCGACCTCTCGGCGGCGATCAGCTACCGCATCGAGGAGGCCTACGCGTTAGTGGGCATGGCCGACGCCCTGGGGGACACGGCGGAGGCCGCCGCGCACCGGGCGGCGGCCGAGAAGCTCTTCGCCGGGATGGGGGTCCCGGAGGACCGCCGCCGTACCTGACACGTACCCGTACGACACCGAGCCCCGTACCGGAACTCCGGTACGGGGCTCAGCTGTTCGGGTCGAGCGGGTGGTGCGGGTGGGGCGGGGGAGTGGTTCAGAGAGCGGCGGACGTGGGGCCCTTGTCGTCGAAGGTACGGACGATCACGGTCGGGCCCTTGTCGTCGGCGAGCACCGCGGTCGGACCCTTGTCGTCCGCCGGGACGATGGTCGGGCCCTTGTCGTCGGCGACAACCTGCTGGGTGCTCTGCGGGCCCTGCGAGTGCGCCGCCTGGGTCACCGTACCGAAGCCGAAGGCCAGCGTCGCCGCGATGATCCCGAAGAGTCCAGCAAGCTTACGTCCCATGGTCCGCCCCTAAGATGTGGTGTTTCCGGTGGTTCGCGGTGTTCCGCTTCCCGACACCACTGATGTTGCTGGCGGGCGTTCCCTGACCGTTCCCGCCCCGTTACCGGCCCGGGGAACGGCTACGGGAACGGTCCAACACCAGGTGGTGCGGCCCCAGTTGGCAGGCCGCCACCCGGGGTCCTCCCGGGGTCAGGACCACATGCGTACGGGCCGGGCCCGCCTCGTGGCCGGCGAGGTCGAGCAGCGACCGCACGAGCGACCGGAGCACCGCGCGGTCCGTCTCGCCCAATGCCCCGGCCCCGGCGTCCTGGCCGGGCGGCAGCGCCACGATCGCGGCGACGGTGTGCATGCCGTTCTCGGTCTCGGTCTCCACACTGAACTGGGGCCCGTCCAGGGACTCCTGCGCGGCGTACGGCTCGGGACGGCCGCCCGACGCCACGCGCTCGGCCCACCGCTCCACGGTGGTCAGGTCCTGGAGGGCGTGGCGCAGATCCGCCCCGTCGGGCGAATGGTCCCTGGGGTTCTTCACGGGAGTACTCCTTCTGTGCAGACAACTACGTGACGACCCTGGCCGGTCCGGGTCCCGATGGCCTCCCGATCCGTTCCCGCCCGCTTCCCGTTCCGGTGTTCGCGAAGGGAACGCGGAGGTAATCCCCCGACGCATGCTGACCCCGTTCGATTCAGGCCGGGATCCGTGGTGATCCGCGTGGACAGCGACAACCCTGGGGGATTGAGGCGTGGCGA
This sequence comes from Streptomyces liangshanensis, assembly GCF_011694815.1. Taxonomy (NCBI): domain Bacteria; kingdom Bacillati; phylum Actinomycetota; class Actinomycetes; order Kitasatosporales; family Streptomycetaceae; genus Streptomyces; species Streptomyces liangshanensis. The sequence goes on along the minus strand of NZ_CP050177.1, from coordinate 581,136 downwards.
TCAAACCGTTCGAAGGCCGCGGTACGAGGTACCCGGCCCCCGTGGACAGGGGGCCCGGATCGTGAGGGCCGCCCGGAAAACAGCGGACATTCCCGGTGCTCTCGCCGGGATGGGGCCGCTCATGCTCGTCTGGTCCGGTCAGGCGGTGTCCCTGGTGGGCAGCGCCGCGGTCCGGTTCGCCTTCATCGTCGAGGTGTGGTCGAGCGGCGAACGGGCGACGGCCGTCACCGTCCTCTCCCTGTGCGCGATGCTCCCCCAGGCGGTGTTCAGCCCGATTGCGGGTGCGATCGTCGACCGGATGCCGAAGCGGACCGCGCTCCAACTGGCGGACGCCGGCGGCCTGGTCGTCGTCGGCTCCCTCGCTCTTCTCCACTACCTCGGGGCCCTCCAGTCCTGGCAGATATATCCGGCCACCGTACTGCTCGGGGTGTGCGCCGCGTTCCAGTTCCCGGCCCTGTCCTCGGCGGTTCCCCTCCTCGTCCGCAAGGACCAGCTCGGCCGCGCCAACGGCCTGCTGGCCGGCGCCAAGAGCGCGGCCGGCATCGGCGGCCCCGCCCTGGGCGGCCTCCTCGTCGCGCTCTTCGGGATCGGCCCCACGCTCCTGGTGGACGTGGCGAGTTACGCCTTCGCGCTCGTCGGGATCCGCCTCGTGCGGCTCAAGGGCGACGTGGTCGTCCAGGACGCCGGCGGCGCGCCGAGGCGGCGGATCACGGCCGACGCCGTCGAGGGGCTGCGCTACCTGTTCCGCGTACCGAGCCTGCGCGACCTGATCGTCAACTTCTGCCTGGTCAACCTGGTCATGGTCTTCGGCTTCGCCCTCATCTCGCCGATGGTGCTGCTGCGCGCCGACACCGGCGCGCTCGCCGCCGTGAACAGCGCGATCGGGGTCGGCGGAGTGGCCGGCGCGCTCCTGATGGCCGCCTGGGGCGGCCCCAGGAACCGCGGCCGGGGCATGATGCTCGGCGTGGTCGGCATGTGCCTGTCCGGCCTGGTCGCGATGGGTCTGGCCGGCGGAGTGGCCGGCTGGTGCGTGGCGATCCTGATCGGCGCCCTGCTCATGACGACGGTCAACGCGTCGATGCAGGCGATCGTGCAGACCAAGGTCCCCCACGCGTGGCAGGGCCGGGTCTTCGGCGCGGTCATGTTCCTGTCGCAGATCTCCGTCCCCGTGGCCATGGCGGTCTCGGGGCCCCTCGCGGACCACGTCTTCGAACCGGCCGCCGCCGACGGCTCCGGCATCTTCACCGTCCTCGGCCCGCTCGTCGGCGACGGGCCCGGCAGTGGCATGGCGGCCATGTTGTTCCTCGCCGGCGTCGGCGGGACCGCGATCGCCCTGTGGGGCCTCGCCAGCCGCTCCATCAGGGACATCGACGACCTGCTGCTCGACCACGACGCGCCCGGAGCCCCGGACGCGCCCGAAGCACCCGAAGCGACCGGAGCGTCCGCGGCGATCGGAGCACCCGGGAACGCCGAGGCGTCCGTGTCGCCCGAGGCGCGCCCCGCGCCCCGCGCGGAGAGCAGCCACCCAGGAGGTGAGCGCGATGAAGTGCACGCATGAACGGTTCGAGGAACAGGCGGTACGGACCCCCGGCGCGACGGCCCTGATCGACGGCGACGAGCGCCTCGGCTACGCCGAACTCGACGCCCGCGCGGACCGGTTCGCCGGCCTGCTCATGGCGAGCGGCGTCCGGCACGGTGACACGGTCGGGGTGTTCCTGGAGCGCTCCGCCGCGCTGGTGGTGACGGTCCTCGGCGTCCTCAAGGCCGGCGCCGGATACGTGATCCTCGACCCCGCCTTCCCCGCGGAGCGGCTGCGCGCGATGGCGGCGGACGCCGGGATCGCCGCGGTGGTGTCGACCCGCGACGCCGACCCCGGCGTGCCCGGCGTCCCCCGCGTGTACGTCGAGGACGCCCCCTCCGCCCGCCCGCTGGCCCGCGGCGCGGTCCCGGTACGCCCCGACGACATCGCCTGCGTGATGTTCACCTCCGGATCGACCGGACGGCCCAAGGGCATCGCCGCCTCGCACCACGCCGTGACGGCCACCCTCACCGGACAGGACTTCGCCTCCTTCGGCCCGGGGTCCGTGTGGCTCCAGTGCGCGCCGCTGTCCTGGGACGCGTTCGCCCTGGAACTGTGGGGCCCCCTCCTGGGCGGCGGGACCTGCGTCCTGCACCCGGGACGCCGTCCCGAACCCTTCGTGATGGCACGGCTCGTCGCCGAGCACGGCGTCACGTCCCTGTACCTCTCGGCGTCCTTCTTCAACGTCATCGTCGACGAGTACCCGCGGGCCCTCGACGGACTGCGCGAACTCGTCGTGGGCGGCGAGGCGCTGTCCGCGCCGCACGCGGCCCGCGCCCTGGAGCGCCACCCCGGCCTGCGGCTGAGCAACGGCTACGGCCCCGTCGAGTGCATGATCTTCCTGACCGTCCACCCCGTGACCCCGGAGGACGTCCGCGACGGCGGACCGGTCCCCATCGGCCGTCCGCTGGCCGGCAAGCGCCTGCACATCCTCGACGAGCACCTCCGGCCGGTGCCGGACGGGGAGACCGGTGAGCTGTACGCCGCCGGGGCGGGCGTCGCCCGCGACTACCGGGGCCGGCCGGCGCTGACCGCCGAACGCTTCGTGGCCGCCCCCTCCGGCGAGCGCCTCTACCGCACCGGCGACCTCGTACGGCGCGGCCCCGACGGGGTCCTCGCCTACCTGGGCCGGGCCGACAGCCAGGTGAAGATCCGGGGCTTCCGGGTCGAGCCGGGCGAGATCGAGAGCGTCCTGGCCCGCCACCCGGACATCGACCGGGCGGCCGTCGTCGCCCACGCGCACCCGGCCGGCGACCGGCAGCTCACCGCGTACGTCGTCCCGCGCGGCGGACGACGGCGGGCGCCCTCCGCCGACGAGCTGCGCGCCTACGCCCGTACCGTCCTGGCCGAGTACCTCGTACCGGCCGCGTTCGTCCCGCTGGACGCGCTGCCGCTGACCCCCAGCGGGAAGCTGGACCGGGCCGCCCTCCCGGAGCCGGGCCGCACGACGGCCGCCCCGGGAGGCGAGGAAGCGGGCGGGACGGTGGCCGCCCTGCGTGACCTCTTCGCCCAGGTCCTGCGTACCGGCCCGGTCGGCCCGGACGACAACTTCTTCTCCCTGGGCGGGCATTCCCTCCTCGCCGCCCGGCTGCTCGGCCGGATCCACGCCACCCTCGGCGCCGAGCTGGACCTCCGTACCCTCTTCGGGTCACCCACCCCCGCCCTGCTCGCGCCCTACGTCGACACGGCGCCCCGGACCCTCCCCGCGACGCCCACCGCCGCCCGCGCACCGGGCTCCGCCGCGCTCCCGGTGTCCCCCGCCCAGCACCGCCTGTGGTTCCTGGACCGGATCGGCGCGGGCGCCGCGTACAACCTGCCGATGCTCGTCCGCCTGCGGGGCGACGTCGACCCGGACGCGCTGAGCGACGCCCTCGCGGACGTCGCCGGCCGGCACGAGGTGCTCCGTACCGTCTTCGACGAGGCGGACGGCTCGCCCGTACGGGACGTACGGACCGGCACGGAGGCGCGGCCGCCCTTCCAGCACGTCCGGCTGCCCGCCGCCGACCTGGCCGGGGAGATCGGGCGCGAGGCCGCCCACCGCTTCGACCTGCGCACCGAACTCCCGCTGCGCGCCACCCTGTTCACCAGCCGGGAGCGCCCCGACGAGCACGCGCTGCTGGTGCTCGTCCACCACATCGCCGGGGACGGCTGGTCGCTGCGCCCGCTGTTCCGTGACCTGTCCCGCGCCTACCGCGCGCGGGCCGGGGGCGGCCAGGACACGTCCGTACTGCCCCCGCTCCCCGTCCCGTACGCGGAACACGCCCGCCACCAGCTCGATCGGCTCGGCTCGCCCGCCGACCCGCACGCGCTCGCCGCCCGGCAACTCACCTACTGGCGGAAGGAGTTGGACGGCCTGCCCACCGAAGGGCCGTTGCTGCCCCGCCGTTCAGGCCGCCCCGCCGTCCCCGGCCCCGCCGCCCGGGTGGTGGTACGCCGCCTCGGCGCGGCCGCCCACGCCCGGCTGGTCGACGCCGCCCGCGCACAGGGCGCCACCCTCTTCATGGCCCTGCACGCCGCGCTCGCCACCGTGCTGGTACGGGCCGGGGCCCACGAGGACACCGCGATCGGCGCCCCGGTCGCGGGCCGGTCCGGCGACGGCAGCGTCGAGGACGTCGTCGGGTTCTTCGTCAACATGCTGGTCCTGCGCACCGACCTGTCCGGCGACCCCACCGCCGGGGAGCTGCTCGCCCGGGTCAGGGAGACCGACCTCTCCGCCTTCGCCCACCAGGACGTGCCGTTCGAGGACGTGGTCGGCGCCCTCAACCCACCCCGCACACCCGGCCGCCAGCCGTTCACCGACGTGGTCCTCGCCCTCCAGAACAACGCGCGCGCCGAGGTCACCCTGCCCGGCGCCGACCAGGGCGTCGAGGTCGTCCGTACCGGCGCCGCCCGCTTCGAACTCCTCGTGGACGTCACCGACTCCACCGGCCCCGACGGCTCACCGGACGGACTGACACTCACCTTCGAGTACCGCGAGGACACCCTCGACGCCGGCTTCGTCGACTGGCTCGCCGACACCCTCCCGTACGCCCTGGAAGCGGCGGCCGCCGCCCCCGCCACCCCGCTCTCCCGCCTCGGCCTCACCCCACCGCCCCGGCGCGCCGGCGTCGGTGACACCGTCGCCGCACCCGCCAGGACCCCGGAGGGCGGGTCCCGCCCCCTGACGGACCTGGAGCGGCGGACCGCCGCCGTGTGGTGCGACGTCCTCGGCGTGCCGGCGGCCGGACCGCACGACAACTTCTTCGCGCTCGGCGGCAATTCGCTGCGCGCGGTCCGCGTCGCCGCCCGCCTCAGCACCGAGGAACGCCCCGTGACCGCGGCCCAGCTCTTCGCCGCGCCCACCGTCGCCGCCCTCGCCGCCGAGCTGGCGCGCCCGGCCGCCCAGGCCGCACCCGCGGCGGCCCCCATCACGCGCCGCCCCCGGGTGCCGCGACAGCACACCACCCCGGCACGACAGCACCAGACCCCCGGCCGGCCCGGCACCCCCCAGGAGGAGTGGCAGTGGACCTCAGTGTGATGTTCTTCGGTGCGGACAGCACCACCGCCGGGGAGACCCGGCACGCCGAGACGTACGAGGACATCCTCACCGTGGCCAGGACCGCGGACCGGCTCGGGTTCCACGCCGTCTGGACCCCCGAACGCCACTTCCAGCAGGTGGGACAGGTGTTCCCCAGCCCGCCGGTGCTCAGCGCGGCCCTCGCCGTCGCCACCGAGCGGATCGCGATCCGCGCCGGCAGCGTCGTCCTGCCCCTCCACCACCCGCTGAAGGTCGCCGAGGACTGGGCCGTCGTCGACAACCTCTCCCACGGCAGGGCCGGCCTGTCCGTCGCCACCGGCTGGCACTCCAAGGACTTCACCCTCGCGCCCGAGCGGTACGAGGACCGCAGGCGCGCCACCCTGGAGACCATCCCCCGGCTGCGCGCCCTGTGGGCGGGCGAACCCGCCGAGTACGCGGACGGGACGGGCACCCCGGTCTCCGTCGTGCCCCAGCCCCGGCCCGTTCAGGAGACCCTGCCGCTGTGGGTCACCACCTCCGGCAACCCGGAGACCTGGGAGGCCGCCGGACGGCTGCGCGCCGGAGTGCTCGGCGCGACCGTCGGACAGACCCGGGACGAACTCGCCGACCGCATCGCCCGCTACCGCGCCGCCTGCGCCGGGGCCCCCGACCAGCGGGGCACCGACGCGCACGGCCGGGTCACCCTGATGGCTCACACCTACGTCGGCACCGACGACGCGGAGGTACGCCGCCAGGCCGGCGCGCCCCTCAGGGCCTACCTCGCCTCGTACGTCCGCCAGACCGCCGCCAACCGGTCCGCGGACGCCGCGACCGCCCGGCTCACCGACGAACAGGCCGCGATGCTCGCCGAGTTCGCGTTCGAGCGCTACCTGAGCTGGGGCAGTCTCCTCGGCTCGCCCGGCCACTGCGCCAAGATGCTCGCCGATCTGGCCGAGCTGGGCGTCGACGAGGTCGCCTGCTTCATCGACTTCGGCATCGGACGGGACGACGTACTGGCCGGACTGCACCGGCTGGCCGAACTGAAAGAGACCTTGTGATGAGTGCCCCCACCGTCCTCCGCGCCGCCCCCGCCGCGGCGTCCCCCTCCATGGCCGACCGGTTCGGCGCCCTCGGCAGGGAGCAGCGGGTCCGCCTGATGCGCCGCCTCCTGGAAGCCGGCCGCGCCCGCGAGATACCCGCCGTCATCCCCTCGCGCGACCCCGGCAGGCCGGTGCCCCTCAGCCCCGCCCAGCACGACCTGTGGGTGTACGACTCGCTCTATCCCGGCACCCCCGCCCTCAACCTGTGCTCCGCCTACCACTTCGACAGCCCCGCCGACCCGGAGCACCTGGCGGCGGCGCTGACACTGATCCAGCGTCACCACGACGTCCTGCGCACCCGCATCAGGACGGACGAAGAAGGCGGGCTGCGGGTCGAGTTCCCCGACGACGGCCCCTTCGACCTGGAGCGCGAGGACCTCCGCGGCACCGGTACGACCATCGACGCGGCCTTCGAGGCCTTCCGCGCCCGCCCCTTCGACCTGGCCCGGGACAAGCTGATCCGGGCCCGGTTCGTCCGGGTCGACGAGCGGCGCTCCACCCTGATGCTCAGCCTGCACCACACCATCAGCGACTGGTGGTCGTTCGACGTCCTCCAGAACGAGTTCGCCCAGGCGTACGGGGCCCTGCGCGACGGCAAGGAGCCGCCGCTGACGCGGCCCGCCGTCCAGTACGCCGACTTCTCCTCCTGGCAGGACGAGTTGGCGGAGTCCGGGGTCTTCGGGGCCCGCCTCGACTTCTGGCGCCGCTACCTCGCGGACCCGCCCGGGCCCCTCACCGTGCCCGGCGGCGGCGGGACCCCCGTCACCGAGGGGGACGGCATCGCCCAGGTCCCCTTCCACATCGACGCGCCGACCGCCGCCGCCGTACGCGCCCTGGCCCGCGAGCGCGGGGCCTCCGTCTACGTCGTCCTCATGGCGGCCTTCGCCGTCCTCGCGCACCGGGTCAGCGGCGCCGACGACCTGGTCCTCGGCACGCCCATCGCCAACCGCGCCGCCAAGGGCCTCGACCAGGTCATCGGGTACGTCATGAACGCCGTCCCGACCCGCTGGCGGGTGCGGCCCGACCGCTCCTTCGCCGACGTCCTCGCCGGATTCGCCGTCGACTTCCCCGAGTTGATGGCCAACGCGGACGTACCGGTCGGCCGGATCGTGTCGGCCGCCGCCCCCGAGCGCAGCGCGGGCCGGGCCCCGCTCTACCAGTGGGTCTTCATGCACCTGACGCAGCAGCCCAGCGTCTCCGTCATGAAGGAGTTCGCGGAGCCCGAGCGCATCCACACCGGCGGCGAGCACGACCTCGTCGGCGTCGTGAAGGACTGCGACGACGGCATGGAGGGCAGCTTCGGGCTGCGCACCGACGTCTTCGCCCCCGAGACCGTGGCCCACTGGACCGAGTGCTACGTCGAACTCCTCCGCCGTATCACCGCCGACCCCACCGCGCTCGTCGGCGACATCGACCTCGTGCCCGCCGCCCGGCGCGTACGGCTCCTCGCCGACTCGGCGGGACCCGCCGCGCCCGCCCCCGCCTCGCTCCCCGAACTGGTGGCCCGGCAGGCCGCCCGCACCCCCGGCGCCCCCGCCCTCGACACCGCGGACGGGACCCTCAGCTACGCCCAACTCGCCGACCGGGTCGACCGGTTGGCCGCCAGGATGGCACGGTACGGAGCCGGCCCCGGCCGGATCGTCGCCCTCGCCCTCGACCGCGGCACCGACTGGCCCGTCGCCGCCCTCGCCGCCCAGCGGGCCGGCGCCGCCTACCTGCCCGTCGACCCGGCGCACCCCGCCGAGCGCCTGCGCCGCCTCCTCGCCGAGGCCGCGCCCGCCCTCCTGGTCACCGCACCCGGCGCCGCACCCCCCGCCGGGACGGACCTCCCGACCCTGGTCCTCGACCCGGACGCCTGGGCGGACGCACCACTGCCGCCCGGCCGGCCCGACCCCGCCGGCGCCGCCCACGTCATCCACACCTCCGGCTCCACCGGCACCCCCAAGGGCGTCGTCGTCACCCACGCCGGGGTGGCCGCCCTCGCCCAGGGCCTGGTGGCGGGCGCGGCGCTCGGCGCCGACAGCCGGGTGCTCCAGCTCGGCCCGCCGTCCTTCGACATCTCCGTCGGCGAGATGTGCCTCGCCTTCGGCTCCGGCGGCACCCTCGTCCTGCCGCCCCGCGGCCCCCTCGTCGGCGACGCCCTCGGGGACGTCCTGACCGCACGCCGTGTCTCCTGCGCCTTCGTCCCGCCGTCGGTGCTCGCGACCGTGCCCCTCGCCCCCCACCCGGAGCTGCGCACCCTCCTCGTCGGCGCGGAGGCCTGCCCGCCGGACCTGGTCGCCCGCTGGGCCACCGGGGGCCGCCGCCTCCTCAACGCGTACGGGCCCACCGAGACCACCGTCGTCTCCACCCTCTCCGCCCCCCTCGCCGCCGACGGCACCACCCCGCCCATCGGCACCCCGCTGCCGGGCACCGGCGCCTACGTCCTCGACGCGCGGCTGCGCCCGGTGCCCGCCGGGGTGGGCGGCGAGCTGTACCTCGCGGGGCCCGCCCTCGCCCGCGGCTACCTGGGGCGCGCCGCGCTCACCGCCGAGCGGTTCGTCGCCGACCCCTACGGGCCGCCCGGCAGCCGCATGTACCGCACCGGCGACCTCGCCCACCGCGACCACACCGGCACCACCCACTACCTCGGGCGCGGCGACGAGCAGGTCAAGCTGCGCGGACTGCGCATCGAGCCGGGCGAGATCGCCGCCGCGCTCACCGAACACCCCACCGTCGACCGGGCGGTGGCCGTCGTACGGGACAGCCGCGCCGGCGCCGCGCAACTCGTCGCGTACGTCGTCCCCGCCCCCGGGCGGGAGATCGACCCGGACGCGCTGCTGCTCCACGCCGCCGGGCGCCTGCCCGCGGCCCTGGTCCCCGCCGCCGTGGTGGCGCTCGGCGCCCTGCCCCTGCTGTCGAGCGGCAAGCTCGACCGGGCGGCGCTGCCCGCGCCCGAGCAGCGTGCCGACGACACCGTGCGGACGCCCGGATCGGCCCGCGAGGAGATCCTCTGCGGCCTGTTCGCCGGCCTCCTCGGCCTCGAACAGGCGGGCCCGGACGACGACTTCTTCCGGCTCGGCGGCGACAGCATCATGGCCATCCAGCTCGCGGTACGGGCCAGGGCGGCCGGTCTGGTGCTCTCCCCCCACGACGTGTTCACCGTCCGCACCCCCGCCCGGCTCGCCGTGCTCGCCCGCACCCCCGACGACGGCCTCCCCGTGGAGGAGGACACCGGGTACGGCCGCCTGCCGCTCACCCCCGTGATGCGCTGGTGGCGCGAACAGGGCCCGGACACCTCGGCGTTCACCCAGTCCATGGTCTTCCCGGCGGCCGCGGGCACCGACGTCGGCACGCTCGCGGCGGCCGTCACCGCACTGGCCGCGCGCCACGCCGCGCTGCGGATGCGCCTGGTGCGCCACGACGACGCCGACTGGGAGCTGGAGGTGCCCGCCGAGGCGGCCCCGGGCAACGCCCGCACCCTCCGGACGGCCGTCCCCCCGGACGCCGATCTCCTGAAGCGGGCGCGGAAGTTGGCGGTTACCACCGCCCTGCGCCCCGAGGACGGCGAGATGCTGCGGGCCGTGTGGCTCGACGCGGGCCCCGGCCGCCCCGGCGCCCTGCTCGTCACCGTCCACCACCTGGCCGTCGACGGACTGTCCTGGCGGGTCATCGGCCAGGAACTCGCCCCGGCGCTCGGCCACCCCGGCGCGGCCGGCGACCCGGCGCCCGCGCGGACCGCGTCGTTCACCCGCTGGTCCCGGCTGCTGTCCCAGGAGGCGGACCGGCGCATCGGCGAACTGCCCTGGTGGGAAAGACAACTGACGGACGACACGGCCCGGATCGCCGACGGCCGGGGGACCGGCGGGCACCGGCGGACCCTCACCGTCGAACTGGGCCCCGACCTCACCAGGAGCGCCCTCGTCACCCTGCCGGGCGTCTTCAACTGCCGCCCGGACGCGGTGATGCTGACCGCGCTCACGGCGGCGGCCGTCCAGCGGCGCGGGAGCGGATCCGCCCTGCTGGTCCACCTGGAGGGCCACGGCCGCGAAGTGATCTCCGCTCCGGTGGACGTGTCCGGCACCGTCGGCTGGTTCACCACGCAGTACCCGGTCCGGCTCGACCTCGGCGCCGCCGCCGTACGGTCCGGCGGCCGGCCGGGGGAGGCGCTCAAAAACGTCAAGGAGCAACTGCGGGGTGTGCCCGCGGGCGGCCTCGGCTGGGGACTCCTGCGCTACCTCCACCCCACGGCGGGGCCGGCACTCGCCGCGCTCACCGTCCCCGACGTCCGCTTCAACTACCTGGGCCGGTTCGCCGAGTCCGACGCGGCGGGCGGGCGGCTGCTCGACGTCGGCCCCGACGCCGTACCGCTCGGCCACGCGCTGGAGGTGGACGTGCTGTCCCGCGAGGAGAACGGCGCCCTCCTGCTGGAGGCGACCTTCTCCTACGCGGCCGAGGTGTTCACCGAGGACGAGGTACGGGCGCTGGCGGCCGCCTGGTCCGAGGCGCTCGGCGTCCTCGCGGACCGGTGCGGGCCGGGCGGCGGGGCGGTCCACAGCCCGTCGGACTTCCCGCTGGTCGACCTCACCGGGGACCAGCTCGACCTCCTCGGCGAGGAGCTCGACGTGGACGGCGCCGGCGACTTCGACGACTTCGGCACCTTCGACGGCCCCGACCACTTCGACGGCCCCGACCACTTCGACGGATCCGGCGACTTCGGACACGCCGACGACCCCGGCACCGGCATCCACGGCACCGTAACCCCCGCCTACGAAGGAGAACGGCGATGAACGCGCGCATCGCGGACGTACTACCGCTCTCCCCGGTCCAGGAAGGACTGCTCTTCCACGCCGCCCGCGACACCGGCGGCCCCGACCCCTACCTGGTGCAGGCCCGCTTCCTCATCGGCCCGGCCGTCACCGCCGACGCGCTGCGGGCGGGAGTGGCCGCCCTCCTCGACCGCCACCCCAACCTGCGCGCCTGCTTCCGGCACGAGCGCCTCGACCGGCCCGTCCAGGTCGTCCCGAAGGCCGTCCGGCTGCCCTGGACCGAGGTCGACCTGACCGGCCTGGGCCTGGACGACGTCACCGCGCGAACCGAGGAGGCGCTGCGCGAGGACGCGGCACTCCGCTTCGACCTGGCCCGCCCGCCCCTGGTCCGCGCCACGTTCCTGCGGCACGACACCGGCGCCGAACTGATCGTGTCCTTCCACCACATCCTGCTCGACGGCTGGTCCCTGCCGATCCTCGAACGGGACCTCGCGGCCCTCGTCGCGGGCCGCCCGCTGCCGCCCCCCGTGCCCTACCGCGACTACCTGGTGTGGCTGGGCGGACAGGACCAGCGACGGGCCGACGCCGCCTGGGCCGAGTCGCTCCACGGCCTGGAGCGGCCCGCGCTGCTTGCCCCGGACGGTCCCGACACCGCGCCCGACCGGACCCGCATCCGGCTGTCCACCGCGCTCACCGGCACCCTCACCGCACGGGCCGCCGAGGAGGGCGTCACCCTCAACACCCTGGTCCAGGTCGCCTGGGCTCTGGTGCTGGCCCGGCTCACCGGCTCCCGCGACCTGGTCTTCGGCGCCGTCGTCTCCGGACGCCCGCACGACCTGCCGGGCGTCGAGTCCATGGTGGGCCTGTTCATCAACACCCTGCCGGTACGGGTGCGGCTGCGCGACGGCGAGAGCGCCGGCGAACTGCTCCGCCGCGTCCAGGACGAGCAGTCCCGGCTGCTGGCCCACCACCACGCCCGCGTCGCCGAGGTGCAGCGGGCCGCGGGGGCGGGAGAACTCTTCGACTCGATCCTCGCCTTCGAGAACTTCCCGCAGAGCCCGGCGAGCCAGGACGGCCCCGACTCCGTGCGCCTGGTGGACGTGGGGGACGCCACCCACTACCCCGTCACCCTCGCCGTCGTCGCCGAGGACCGGCTGCTGCTGTCCGTGAGCTGCCGCCGGGGCATCTCCGCCACCGGGGTCACCCGGAGTGTCGTGCGCGTCCTGGAACAACTCGCCGCGGATCCGGGGCGGTCGGCCGAGGACATCGACGCCCTCCCGGAGGCCGAGCACGACCGGCTGCTCGCGCTCGCCGCGGGCCCGTCCCGTACCGTCGCCGGACCCACCACCCTGACCGGCGGGTTCGCCGCGCAGGCGGCCCGTACCCCGGACGCGCCCGCCGTCGACGCGGACGGCGAGATCCTCAGCTACGCGCGGCTCGACGCCGCGTCGGACCGGCTGGCGGGACGGCTCGTCCGGGCGGGCGTGGCACCGGGCGACACGGTGGCCCTGCTGCTGCCCCGCTCGGCGGCCGTGGTCGTCGCGCAGCTCGCGGTCCTCAAGGCGGGGGCCTGCTGGCTGCCGCTCGACCCGGGCCAGCCGCCGGAGCGGCTCGCCCGCCTGGTGCAGGCGGCGGAGCCGGTCCTCGCCCTCACCCCGCGCGCCTCCTCGGTCCGGCTGCCCGCGGACCTCGCGGTGCTGGACATCGAGGAGGACGGTTCCGTGCCCAGGGACTTCGCGGGGCCCCCGGCCCACCCGGAGTCCGCCGCCTGCGTGATCTACACCTCCGGCTCCACCGGGGAGCCCAAGGGCGTGGTCGTCCCGCAGCGCGCGATCACCGAACTGGCCGCCGACGGCCGCTTCGCGGGCGGCGCGCACCGGCGGGTGCTGTTCCACAACCCGTACACGTTCGACGCCTCCACCTACGAGGTGTGGGTCCCGCTCCTCAACGGCGGGACGGTGGTGGTCGCGCCCGCCGAGGCCGTCACTCCCGACCTGCTCAAGCGGGTGGTGCCCGACCGGCGCGTCACCGCGCTGATGCTGACGCCCGAACTGCTGCGTACCGTCGCGGAGATCGCGCCGGACGCGCTCGCGGGGCTCAGCGAGGTCTGGGCGGGCGGGGACGTCCTCGCGGCCGACACCGTGCGGCGCGTCCAGGAGCACTGCCCGGGGGCCGTGGTGGTCAACGGCTACGGCCCCACCGAGACAACGGTGTTCGCCACCGCACACACCGCCCACCCCACTCACCCCACTCACACCGCGTACCTCACTCACACCGCGCACACCGCGCACGCCCCCCGCCCCACCGCCGACCCCGTTCACACCGACACCCCTGCCGACCCCGGCACCGTCCCCATCGGCCGCCCCCTCGACAACACCCGCGCCCACGTCCTCGACGCCGCGCTCCGCCCGATGCCCGCCGGCGCCACCGGCGAGCTGTACCTCGCCGGTACCGGGCTCGCCCACGGCTACCTCGGCCGCCCCGCCGCCACCGCCGAGCGGTTCGTCGCCGATCCGTACGGGCCGCCCGGCAGCCGCATGTACCGCACCGGCGACCTCGCCCGCCGCACGGCCGGCGGAGTCCTGGAGTTCGCCGGCCGCGCCGACGACCAGGTGAAGGTACGGGGCTTCCGCGTCGAACCCGCCGAGGTGGAGGTCGCGTTGGCCGGCTGCCCCGGCGTGGCACGGGCCGTGGTCGGCGCCCGGTGCGACGCCGCCGGCGGCAAACTCCTCGCCGCCTGGCTGCTGTTGGACGAGGCCGGCCCGGAGAGCGCCGAGGCCGACACCCGCGACGACCGGTGGAACCGTACCCTCGCCCGGGCCCGCGAGCACGCCGCCCGGCACCTGCCCGCCCACCTCGTCCCGTCCCTCTGGGCGCGCGTCGACCACATCCCGCTCACCCGCCACCACAAGGTCGACCGCGCCGCCCTGCCCGCCCCGGGACCCACCGGCGGCCGGGTGACGGAACGGGCCCCGCGCACCGCACGCGAGAGGGAGCTGTGCGCCCTGTTCGGTACGGTGCTCGGCCTCCCCGCCGTCGGCCCCGACACCGACTTCTTCACGGCCGGCGGCCACTCGCTGACCGCGCTGCGCCTGAGGTCGAAGATCGAGACGGTCCTCGACGTACGCATCCCGGTCTCGGTCCTGTTCGACGCGCCGACCCCGGCCGCCCTCGCCGCCCGCCTCGACGCACCGCCCGCCGCGGCCGGCCGCGCCCCGAGGATCCCGCTGCGCTCCGCCCGGCGGCGCACCGGGCCGGCCGCCGGATCCGACGACCCGTCGGGGAACAGCCTGGAGCCGGTGCTCACCCTCCGCGCGGGAGGCGACCGCGTCCCGCTCTTCTGCGTGCACCCGGGGCTCGGCCTCGGCTGGTCGTTCGCCAACCTGCTCCCGTACCTGGACCCGGCCCGGCCGGTGCACACCCTCCAGAGCCCCGCCCTGCTGACCGGGGTGGACCGGCTCCCGCCCTCCATGGGCGCGATGGCCGACCTGTACGTGGCACGCCTGCGCGCGGTCCGGCCGCACGGGCCGTACCTGCTCCTCGGCCGGTCCTTCGGCGGCGCGCTCGCCCACGAGATGGCGGTCCGGCTGCGCCGGGCGGGGGAGGAGGTCGGGATGCTCGCCGTGGTGGACGCCATGCCGATGCCGGACACCATCCTCGGCACCCCGCTGGACCCGGTGGCCGTCGAGGACGAACTGCTGCACATCCTGCTCCAGAGCCACGCCCCCGACCTGCCCGTGCCACCGGGACCGCTGGACCGCGCCCGGGTGTTCGCCACCGTCCGCCGCGGCGGCCTCGACGCCCTGACCGACCCCCTGCTGCACACCCTCGTCGACGCGGGCACCCACCACACCCGGCTCGTCAGGAACTGGAGCCCCACCCCCTACGAGGGACGCGTGACGCTCTTCTCCGCCACCCGCGACACCTGGCCCACCCCGGCCGAGAAGAAGGCGGCCTGGCACCGCGTGTCCGCCGCGCTCGACGTGCACGACCTGGACTGCGGCCACGGCCACGTCCTGACCCCGGGCCCGGCGGCCGAGATCGCCGCGGTCCTCGAAACCGCCCTCCGAGGGGACTGAACCGATGACCATCGACGCCGTAGACCTCATCGACCTCCACGCCTGGGCGGGCGAGGAGTACGAGTTCCCCGCCTCCGACGCCCAGAGCCGCCTGCTCGTGCTCGACCAGATGGCCCCGGGCACGGCCCAGTACAACGTCCCCGCCGCGTTCGCCGTCCGCGGCCCCTTCGACACCGCAGCGTTCAGCCGCGCGCTCCACACGCTCGTCGCCCGCCACGAGTCCCTGCGCACCGTCTTCCGTACCGCCGCCGACGGCACCCAGGCGCAGATCGTCGCCGCCGCCGGGCAGGCCGGGCTCACGGTCGTACGGAACGTGCCGGCCGGTCAGGTCGACGCGCTGGTCCGCGCGGAGGCCGCCCGCCCCTTCGACACCGGCACCGGACCCCTGCTGCGCTGCACCGTGTACGCCGTGGACGACGGCACCCACCGCGTCCTGCTCGTCGCCCACCACCTCGTGTGCGACGGCTGGTCGCTCGGCCTCATGCTGGACGAGCTGTCCGCCGCGTACGGGCACGAGACCGGCGGCGCCCCGTACCGGCCGGCCGACCTCCCGCTCCAGTTCGCCGACTACGCGGCCTGGCAGCGGGAACGCCAGGCGGGCGGCGCGTTCGAGGACGCGGTGGCGCACTGGGCCGACCGCCTGCGCGGCGCGCCCGCCGTCGCCGAACTGCCCCTGGACCGCCCGCGCCCCCCGGTCCGTACGGCCACCGGCGGTGTCGAGCGCTTCCTGCTCGACGCCGGGGTCAGGGAACGCCTGGCGGAGGTCGCCGCCGAGCGGGGCGCCACCCCGTTCATGACGATGTTCGCGGTGTACGCCGCGTTCCTCGCCCGGATGTCGGGCCGTGACGACCTCGTCGTCGGCTACCCCAGTTCCGGCCGCGACCGGCCCGAACTGGGCGGCATGATCGGCATGCTGGCCAACACCCTCGCCCTGCGCGTCGACGTCTCCGGCGACCCGTCCCTCGACCGGCTCACCGACCGCGTCCGCGCCGCGCTGCTGGCGGCCCGCCCGCACCAGGACGCCCCGTTCGAGGCGGTGGTCGACGCCCTCGCCCCGGTCCGCGAGACCAGCCACGACCCGGTGGTACAGGTGGCCCTCACCTACGACGACGAGGCGGAGGTCGCGCTCCGCCTGTCCGGCGCGGACACCGAGCGGCTCGCCCTCACCCTGGACACCGCCAAGTTCGACTTCCTCCTCTTCGTGGAGCGCTGGGGCGCCGACCTGGCCGCCCAGTTCATCTACCGGGCCGACCTCCTCGACGCCGCGACCGTACGCCGCTGGACGGTCAACTTCCGGACCCTGCTGGACGCGCTGCTCGCCGACCCGGCCGCCCCGCTGTCCACCGTCGACCTGGTCCCGGCCGGCGAACGCCGCCGTACCCTCGCCGTCGCCGACCGCGTGGCCGAGGCGGCGCCGCCGGACCGCCTGGTGCCCGACCTGATCGCCGACGTCGCGGCGGCGCGCCCCGACGCCACCGCCCTGGTCAGCGGCGACCTCCGGCTCAGCTACCGCGACCTGCTCGCCCGGGCCGACGACCTGGCCGCCCGGCTGCGCGCCGCGGGCGTACGCCCCGGCTTCCGCGTCGGCCTGCTCCTGCCCCGCTCGGCCGACCAGGGCATCGCCGCCCTCGCGGTGCTGCGCGCGGGCGGCGCGTACGTCCCCCTCGACCAGGCCCACCCGTCCGCGCGGCTGCGCCACATGGTGGAGAGCTCCGGCACCGGGCTGCTCCTGACCTCCCGGGGGACCGCCGAGAAGGGCGAGAGCCTGGACGTGCCGTGCCTGCGCCTGGACCGGCCGGCCGTCACGGACCCGGTCATGCCGGGCGCGGCCCCCACCGGACCGGTCCCGCCACCGGGCCCCGGGGACCTCGCGTACGTCCTGTTCACCTCTGGCTCCACCGGCGTGCCCAAAGGCGTCGCCGTCGAACACCGCGCCCTGGTCAACCTCACCCGCGCCGTCCGGCACTCCTTCCCGGTCGACGCCGGGGACCGGGTCCTGCAATTCGTGTCGTTCGGCTTCGACGTCGCCGTCTCCGACCTCTTCTTCCCCTGGGTGGCGGGCGCCGAGCTGCACATCCCGAGCGAGGAGGAACGCATCGGCGAGGCCCTGCTCGACAAGCTGCGGGACTCCCGCATCACCTACGTGTTCCTCCCGCCGTCCGCCGCGATGCTGCTGCCCGACCTCACCGGCCACCTCCCCGACCTGCGGACCGTCGGCGTCGGCGGCGAGCCCTGCCCGCCCGAACTGGTCGAGCGGCTCAGTGCCCCGGGACGGCGGATCGTCAACGCGTACGGCCCCAGCGAGGTCACCGTCTACGCCACCACCGCCGACCTGGAGCCCGGCGAGCCCGTCGTCCTCGGCGGCCCCGTCGCCGGCGCCCGGATCTACGTCCTGGACGACCTGCTCAGGCCCGTACCCACCGGCGTCACCGGCGAGATCTACATCGCCGGCGCCTCCCTGGGACGCGGCTACATCGGACAGCCCGGCATGACCGCCGAACGGTTCGTCGCCGACCCGCACGGCGGGCCCGGCACCCGGATGTACCGCAGCGGCGATCTCGGCCGCATCGACGCCCACGGCCTCATCCACTACCTCGGCCGCAGCGACCTCCAGGTCAAGCTGCGCGGCGTACGCATCGAACTCGGCGAGATCGAGACCCTGTTGGCCGCCACACCGGGCGTCGCCCTCGCGGCGGCCGCCGTCCACGGCACCGGCACCGAGCAGCGCCTCGTCGCGTACGTCGTCGGCCGGGACGGCGCCGCGCCCCCGGACGCCGCCCTGCGCGCCCACCTCGTCACTCGGCTGCCCGGCTTCATGGTGCCCGAGGTGTTCGTCCGGCTCGACGAGATGCCGCTCAGCCGCAACGGCAAGATCGACCGGGCCCGGCTCCCCGCACCCGCCGTCCTCCCGGCCCCGCAGGACGGCCCGCCCGCCGTCGCGGGCACCCCCACCGAGCGGCTGGTGGCCGGGATCTGGTCCCGCGTCCTGACCCTCGACCGGGTCGCCGTCCACGACAACTTCTTCGACCTGGGCGGCAATTCGGTACGGATGCTCAGCGTCCTGTCCGCCCTGCGCGAGCGGCCCGACCTCGGCGCCCTCAGCCTCGTCGACCTGTTCCGCCACCCCACCGTCGTCGCCCTCGCCGCCCACCTCGACCGCGCGAAGGCCGCGCCCACCGGGCCGGCCCCCGCCCCCGCCCACCCCGCCGAGACCGCCGCCGCGCGCGGTGTCGCCCGGCACGCACGCCGCACCGCCGCCGCCCACCGCCTCAGCTCCCGGAAAGGCTCCACACGATGACCGAGAACGCAGCAGCCACCGACACCACCCCGGCCGAGTCCGCGATCGCGATCGTCGGGATGAGCGGGCGCTTCCCCGGCGCCCCCGACCTGGACGCCTACTGGAGCAACCTCCTCGGCGGGGTCTGCTCGGTGACCGACTTCACCGAGGAGGAACTCCTCGCCGACGGCGCCGACCCCGGCGAGGTGCGCGGCCGCGACTACGTACCGGCCAAGGGCCACCTCGCCGACGCGGACCGCTTCGACGCCGAACTGTTCGGCTTCAACCGCACCGAGGCCGCCGTGCTCGACCCCCAGCACCGGCTGCTCCTCCAGACCGCCTGGGCCGCCCTGGAGGACGCCGGCCGCAACCCGCGGGGCGGCTCCGCGCGCACCGGCGTGTACGTCGGCGGCGGCTCCACCGCACACATGCTGGCCGCCGCGACCGACCCCCGGCTCGCCGCGTCGGTCGGGGCGCTCCAGGTCCGCATCCTCACCGACCGCGAGTTCCTCGCCCCGTGGATCTCGTACCGGCTCGGTCTGGAGGGCCCGAGCCTCACCGTGCAGACCGCCTGCTCGACCTCGCTGACCGCCGTCCACCTCGCGGTCCAGTCGCTGCTGCTCGGCGAGTGCGACACGGCCCTGGCCGGCGGCGTCGCCGTCGACACCCTGCGCAAACGCGGCTACGTCCACACCCAGGGCGGGATCTTCTCGCCCGACGGCCGCTGCCGCCCCTTCGACGAGCGGGCCGGCGGCACCGTACCCGGCAACGGCGTCGGCGTGGTGGTGCTGCGGCGGCTGTCCGACGCGCTCGCCGACAACGACCCGATCCGCGCGGTCATCCGGGGCAGTGCCGTCACCAACGACGGCGCCACCAAGGTCGGTTTCACCGCGCCCGGCGTCGACCAGCAGACCGCCGCGATCGTCGAGGCGTGGGCTGCCGCCGGGCTCGACCCCGCCGACGCCCAGTACCTGGAGGCGCACGGTACGGCCACGGCGCTGGGCGACCGGGTCGAGGCCGCGGCGGCGACCGCCGCCTTCAAGGGGGCGCTGGGCACCGGCCGGATCGGCATCGGCTCGGTGAAGTCCAACATCGGGCACCTGGACGCCGCCGCGGGGGTGGCCGCGCTCATCAAGTCCGTCCTCATGCTGGAGCACGCGACCCTGGTGCCCAATGCCAACGCGGGCCGCCCGCACCCCGACATGGCCTTCGAGGACTCGCCGTTCCACGTGGTCGACCGGGCCGCCGCCTGGACCGAGCCCGAGCGCGGCCCGCGCCGGGCGGGTGTCAGCTCGGTCGGCATCGGCGGCACGAACGTGCACGTCGTGCTGGAGCAGGCGCCGGGGCGCGCCGCCGCCGGGGAGCCGGACGCGGGATCCGTACAGGAGGTCCTGCTGCTGTCCGCCCGTACGCCGGAGGATCTCGCCGCCCTCGCCGGACGGCTGGCGGACGCGCTGCGGGCGCCCGGCGCCCCGTCCCTCGCCGACACCGCCCACACGCTGCGGGTGGGGCGCGCCCCGATGGACGTCCGGGGGTACGTGCGGGCGGCCGACCCGGCGGGCGCGGCGGCCGGGCTCGCCGCACTGGCCGGGGGAGCGGGACGGACCGCCGGCGGCCTCGACCCGCTGGGCGAGACCTGGCTCAGCGGCGGCCCCGCGCCCGAGGCGGGCGGCGGGCGGAGGGTCTCCCTGCCGGCCTACCCCTTCGCGGGCGAGAGCTTCGGCGCGTACGACCTCACGCCCCGCGTGGTCCGCGACGAGGTGCCGGAACAGGCCGCCGAGGCGGGGGAGTCCGGCGCCGGCCTGGAGCAGGCGGTCCGCGCGCTGCTCGCCGACGCCCTGGGCCTGGAGGACGCGGACGACCCGGGGATGACGTACTTCGCGGCGGGCGGCGACTCGCTGACCGCCGTCCACCTGGTGGGCTGCCTGCGGGACGACTTCGACATCGACGTCCCCATCACCCTGTTCCTGGAACAGCTCACCCTGCACGAGATGGCCCGCCGGATCGCCGCCGCCCGCGTCGGGGACGACTCCCTCGACGCGCTGCTCGCGGAGTTCGAGGCGGAGTGAGAGGCGGCACACCAAAGGCCTGGGGCCGGATCCCTTTCGGGATCCGGCCCCAGGCCTTTCGCGGTGTGCTCCGGTGTGTTCCCCGCCGCCCTCCCCCCCCCGTGAGGGGGGTTCAGACGGACGTGCCGGTGGCGGTACGGCGGTCGGTGCCCGGTGTCGTACGCGCCAGGACCCCGGCGACCAGGTCCGCCACGTACGGCAGGTGGTCGCCCAGGAAGAAGTGCCCGCCGGGCAGCACGTGCCGCTCGAACGGGCCCCCGGTCTCCCGCTCCCAGGCCTGGACGCGCTCGACGGACACCCGGGGATCGCTGTCCCCGGTGAGCGCGACGACCGGGCAGCGCAGCGCGGGCCCCGGACGGTGGGTGTGGGCGAAGAGCATCGCGTAGTCGGCGCGCAGCGGGGGCAGCGCCAGCTGAAGGATCTCCGGGTTGCTCAGCAACTCGTCCTCCGTGCCGGACAGCAGCCGCATCTCCGCGACCAGGTCGTCGTCGCTGGGCGGGTCCGGCAGCCGTAGCCGCAGGGGGAACTCCGGGCCCTCGCGCCCCGAGACGAACAGCGCCACGGGCCCGCGGCCCTCGCGTTCGAGCCGGCGCGCGGTCTCGTAGGCGAGGAGCGCGCCCATGCTGTGGCCGAACAGCACCAACGGCCGGCCCCCGTCCTCGGGGAGTCCGGCCACGACGGCGTCCACGACATCGCCGAGCCGCTCTGCGAACGGCTCGGCGAAGCGGTCGTGCCGCCCGGGGTACTGCACGACCAGTGTTTCCGCCGTCCCCCCGACCGCGGTCGACAGCGGCAGGTAGGCGGACGCGGAGCCTCCCGCGTGCGGGAAGCACAGCAACCGCGCCGGGGCTCCGGGAGCCGGCCGGAAGCACTGTGTCCAGTTGTCCACAACATCCCTTCTCTCGTCATGGTGTCGGTCCCGGTCCAGGTCCGGTACCGGGCCCGCTCACCCTCCCGCTGCTACCCAACTTTCGAGTTGTTCACGGGTGGTGGCGGGGTCCGCGACCAGAACGGTGAGTTCGTCGTCGCGGGAGTTCAGGGTGGAGACGGCGGGGCAGCGGTGGCAGGCCTCGACACCGGCCTGGCCCCACCACTTGCAGTGCGGACGGAGGTGGCACCGCGGCACGGCGCTCGCGGCGGTCCCGGCCGGCACGACCTTGATGCGCTCGATCAGCCCGCAGGCCTCACCGACCCGGTTAGCGCAGTCCGACACGCAGTGCGAGGCGAACCGGAGCACCCGGCTGGGCGCGATTCCCTCCGGGATGCCGCCGAGCACGTCGGCCGCCGGCACAGGGTCGGCCAGGTACACGACCTGGTCGCCGTCCCCCGACCGGACGCCGAGGACAACACTCTCCGGGCGGTTCGCCTCACCGCTCGGACACCAGGCGACGGGGGTCTCCCGCCCGTCCTGAGCACGGTCCACTGAGCTGTCCACGGTGCTCACCTCCCTCTCGTCAGCAGGAAAGGGCGCGGACGCTCGCCGTGACCTCGGAGATCATGCCGACGGTGATGACACCACCGTTGGCGTCCCCCTTCTCCTGCTCCGCGGCGACCGCCTTGGCGATGCTCGCCGTGAGCTGCTCCTGCGACGTGATGCGCTCCGGCCGCTCGGCCGCGGCGGCGGAGGCCGTGCCGCCCGCCGTCACGAGCCCGGTCACGAGCGCCACGGCCGCCGCGGCCGTACGAAGGTTGTTGTTCATTCGTCTCCTCCATGAAGTCGGGTGACACGTACTGGAGTCGACGGTAGGACCGCGGAACGCCCCGGATCGGCAGTTGGGGCGGCACCTTCGTACAGCCCGGCGGCTGTAGGGCGTGCCTTCCCTCAAGGACCGCCCGTGCACTCGGGATCGGCCACGACCACCTGATGGGCCGGGATGATCTCGATCTCGTCGTCGCCGTCCTGGTTCTGGAAGGACCGGGTGGTCGTGTAGGCCCGCTGCCCCGCCCCGACGCACTTGGTGGCGAGGTTCCCGAACCCGTCGGGGAAGTTGTAGACCTCCGCCGCCGTGTTGTCCCCCTGCTTCCCCCGCACCGGCGCGTCCGCCTTGCCGCGCTCCTCGTAGTGCTCCCGGGAGCAGCCCACCGTGAGCGCGAGGAGCGCGCAGAGCGCGACGGCGGCCGGGACGCGCCCCGCCGGCCTCACCCGCATGTGTCGTCCTTGACTATCTGTACGTTGGACGGGCCGGTGGCGTTGGTGGTGACGTACGCCCGGTTCCCGTGGCCGACGCACTTGGTGGCGAGGTTCCCGAACCCGTCCGGGAAGTTGAACACCTCCGCCGCCGTGTTGTCCCCTTGCTGGCCCTGCACAGGCGCGTCCCCCTTGCCGCGCTCGTCGTTGTACTCCTTCGAGCACCCCGACAGCGCGAGAAGCGCCGCCGTGGCCACCGCGACACCCGTGATCGTTCTGACGTTCCGCCGCATGCGTTCTCCCCGTCCTCGGACCGTGGACCATGGTGGCCGCCGAAGCCGCCGTACCGTCAAGGGAGTTGAGCGACCTCAGAGGTTCGGTGTCGGACATGTCGCGATTGTTGACACTGTGTTGCATTCCTGTGGCCGTGCGGAACGGCGCCTCCTGTGCCCCGTTCGGGCGCTTTACGGTGAAGGCTCCACCAAGAGGAAGTGGGACCGACGTGTCCGTCACCGACGAGTACCTGGCCAACAACGACGCGTACGCGGCCGCCTTCGCCGGGCCGCTCGCCCTCCCGCCCGCCCGCCGCCTCGCGGTGGTCGCCTGCATGGACGCGCGCATCGACGTGTACCGCGTCCTCGGCCTGCGCGAGGGCGACGCGCACGTCATCCGCAACGCCGGCGGCGTGGTCACCGACGACGTCATCCGCTCCCTGACGATCAGTCAGCGGCTGCTCGGCACCACGGACATCCTGCTGATCCACCACACCGACTGCGGCATGGTCACCTTCACGGACGACGGCTTCAAGCAGCAGGTCGAGGAGGACACCGGCATCCGTCCCGCGTGGTCGCCGGAGGCGTTCCGGGACGAGGAGGGTGACGTGCGGCAGTCGGTGCGCCGTATCAGGGCCAGCCCGTTCGTGCCGCACAAGCGTGACATCCGCGGCTTCGTCCTCGACGTGAAGCGCGGCCGGCTCAACGAGGTGAAGTGACGTCCGGCTCTTCGTCGCCGCCGTGGAGTCCGGCCGTCCACTTCTCCTCGATCCGGCCGAACTTCCAGACCGCCATCGCGACGACCCAGGTGGCGAAGAAGAGCCCGACGATCACGAATCCGACGATGTTGAGGTCGAGTCCGCCCACCCAGTCCCAGAAGGCCCCGTGCAGGTCCAGTTTCTCGGTGAGCAGGCCGAGCAGTTCCACGGTCCCGATGATGAGCGCGACGGCCACCGACAGGCCGGTGATCGTGAGGTTGTAGTAGACCTTGCGCACCGGCTTGGAGAAGGCCCACCCGTAGGCGAAGTTCATGAACGAGCCGTCGATGGTGTCCAGGAGGGACATCCCGGCCGCGAAGAGCACGGGCAGGCAGAGGATCGCGTACCACGGCAGCCCGGAGGCGGCGCCGGACCCGGCCAGCACCAGCAGCGCGATCTCGGTGGCCGTGTCGAAGCCCAGCCCGAACAGCAGGCCCAGGGGGTACATCTGCCACGGCTTGGTGATCGACTTCATCAGCCGCCCGAGGAGCCGGTTCATCAGCCCCCGGTTGTCGAGGTGTTCCTCCAGCGCCGCCTCGTCGAAGTGCCCCGACCGCATCTTGCGGAAGACCTTCCAGATCCCCACGAGGATCAGGATGTTGATCCCGGCGATGAGATAGAGGAAGACCCCGGAGACCGTCGTCCCGATCAGGCCGGTGGTGTCGTGCAGTTGGCTGCTGTCGTCGCTGACCGGCCCGGCGAGGGCCTTGACGCCCAGGGACAGCAGGAAGGCCAGGACGAAGACGACGCTGGAATGGCCGAGCGAGAACCAGAACCCCACCGACAGCGGGCGCTTGTCCTCGTTCATGAGCTTGCGCGTCGTGTTGTCGATGGCCGCGATATGGTCGGCGTCGAAGGCGTGCCGCATGCCCAGCGTGTACGCGGTCACCCCGATGCCGACGCCGAACGACTTCGTCCCGATGCTGTGGTGCTCGGGCGCCACGATCGCCACCAGCGTGAACCAGCCGATCACGTGCAGCGCCAGGATGAACGCGCCCATCCCGCCGAGCCGGGTCCACTCCTCACGGGTCATCGAGGCGCGCAGGCGCCGCCCCCGCGATCCGGTGGCGGGCCGCGGCGGGGTGGAGGTGATCGTCATGGAGCTGCTTTCATCGGTCCGTGTGCGCTACACCCACCCAATGGCCCACGGGCCGCAACTGCAACAAAGTCGCAGTAAAGCCGCCGGGCGGGGAGTCAGGCGCGGCCGCGCCTCCGGTGGCTGGTGTCGCACCAGGGGAAGCGCCGGCTTCGGCGGCAGGTGCACAGCGCGACCCGGAACCGGTCCGAGGTCGCCGTCGTGCCGTCGTCCAGCTCCACCGTCACCGGCCCGTCGACCAGCGTGGGGCCGTCGCGCTGGACGCGGAGCCGGACGGGCGGCCGGTCGGGCAGGCGGCCCGGTTCCGGCTCCTCAGCGGGATCGCGCGCCACGGGCGGCCACCGTCCCTTCCGCCGGACCGGCATGCGACGTCTCCGGGGCTGTACGTGATTCCTCCGGGCCGGTACGCAACGACGTGCCGCCCACCCGCCAGCAGCCGAGCAGCCGCTCGCCCAACCGGTTCTCCAGGTGGTTCGTCGCGTCGATCCCGAAGGCGACGTCCGGCGCGAGATGCGGCTCCTCCTCCAGCAGCCCGCCGACCACCTCGTGCCGCATCACCTGCTCGTGCACGGCGTCGGCCTCCACGTGCTCGGTGTGGAAGAACTCCGCCGCCGGCCCGGCCCCCGTCCGCTTCATCGCCAGCGCCAGCCGCCGGGAACCGGGCGACGACGTGATCTCGACGCACGCGTAGTGCCCCACGAGCGCGCCCCGCGACTCCCGGTGCAGCCCCAGCAGCGACATCAGGTTGACGACGGCCAGCATCTCCGCGCACGCCGCGTCGAGATAGCGCCCGTAGGCCGGATCCAGGTCCAGGTCGGTCATCAGCTCGGCGAACAGCCGCGCGTGCACCCGCTCCGCCCGGCCCCCGCCGAACTCGTCGAACTCCACGGCCGCCATCCCGGCCTTGGCCCGGCCCCACAGCCTCGGCAGCACCCAGGCGTGCGGATCGGCCTCCTTGAGGTGGTAGAGCGAGCGGTGCGCCGTGTACTCCCGCACGTGCCACAGCTCGCCCTCGTCCTGGAGGAACAGCGACACGCCGGTCCCCCCGTCCCGTACCGGTTCGACCAGCAGGTCCGCCATCGCCTCGGCCGGATCGTCGTGCCGGGGGGCGTCCCGGCGCAGGGCCTCCAGGAAACGTTCCTCCAGCCCGGCCCGCGCCGCCAGCAGGGCGGGGTCCCATTCGAGGGAGGCGTCCACCCCGGCGAAGCCCCGGTAGTGCAGTTCGTAGCAGACGTACAGGGCCAGCTGGAGGTCGTCCCCGTACGGATCCGCCGCGCGCGCCGCCTCCCGGGGCGGCAGGGCGCCCCCGTCGCGCAGGAAGCCGATCACCGCCGCGGACAGCTCACCGCGCGCGGCCGGCAGCGCGGGACCGTGTGTGTCGATTGCCATGACACACCCCTACCCGCTGACCTCGGCGAGCTGACCGGGAAGCGGCATTTGCCACGCTTTGGACCGTATGGCGACCGGTCCGGCGGGAACCCGACCGGTCCCGGACGGCGACCCGGCCCGGACCCGGCGGGAATGAGCCACGACCCGCGTGAGTTTCACGCCGTGCGGTCCGTGGCGCAGCCGCGCCATGACCGTACCGGGAGGAGAGAATCGCGACGTGACGGAAGCATCGGCGGAGTCCGGCTACGCGGGACGGACGGAGTGCGCGGAGGTGCGCACCCCGTGGAGAACGTTCCTGCGCACCGAGACCGGCAGCGCGGCGGTCCTGCTGGCGGCCGTGATCGCGGCCCTGACCTGGGCGAACATCAGCCTCCCTGGGTACGAGACCTTCTGGCGCAACACACTGTCCGTACGGATCGGGTCCTACGGCCTGTCGATGGACCTGCGCGGGTGGATCAACAGCGGGCTGATGACGATCTTCTTCTTCGTCGTCGGCCTGGAGGCGCGCCGCGAGTTCGACATGGGCGAACTGCGGGAGCGGCGCCGCGTCGCGCTGCCCCTGGTGGCCGGGATCAGCGGCATGGCGCTCCCCGTGGTGATCTACCTGGCCGTCAACGCCGGACACGCGAGCGTCCACGGCTGGGGCGCGGCCATGTCCACGGACACCGCGTTCGCCCTCGGCATGCTCGCCCTGCTCGGCCGGCGCCTGCCCGGCGGGCTGCGGGCCTTCATCCTCTCCGTCGCCGTCGTCGACGACTTCGTGGCCCTGGCCGTCATCGCCGTCGCCTACAGCGAGGACGTCGACATGGCCGCGCTCCTCTCCGCGATCGGCCTGCTCGCCGTCATCGTCGTCGTCCGTGCCACGGGCCTGCGGAAGGGCCCGGTCTACGCGGTCCTCGCCGTGGGGGTGTGGATCGCCCTCTTCGAGTCGGGCGTCGACCCGGTCGTCACCGGCCTCGTGGTGGGGCTGCTCACCTTCGCCTACCCGGCGTCCCGCTCCGACCTGGAGCGCGCGAGCGGTCTCTTCCGGCGCTTCCGCGAACAGCCGACCCCGGAGCTGGAGCGCTCCGCGCGCATCGGGCTCGCCTCGGCGATCTCGCCGAACGAGCGGCTCCAGCGGATGTACCACCCGTGGAGCAGCTATGTGATCGTGCCGCTGTTCGCCCTGGCCAACGCCGGCATCCGGATCACCCCGCACGAGCTGTCCCAGGCGTTCACCTCACCGATCACCCTCGGCATCCTCTTCGGCTTCGTCGTCGGCAAACCGGTCGCCATCCTCACCGCCTCCTATCTGGCCACCCGCCTCAGCGGCGGGAAGCTCCGCCCGCCGGTCGGCTGGGGCGCCACGGCGGCGGGCGGCACGATCGCCGGGGCCGGCTTCACCGTGTCCCTGCTCATCGCGACCCTGGCGTTCCACGGGGACCAGCTGGAGGAGGCGAAGATCGGCACCCTCTCCGCCCTGATCTGCGCCTTCCTCGTCGCCTGGGCGGTCACCGCCGTCATCGGCCTGCTGCCCCGGCAGCGCCGCAACCGCGCCCTGCTCGGCACCTCCGAACAGATCGTCGACCTCGCCGTCCCCGTCGATCCCGAACGCGACAAGGTGCGCGGCCCGATGGACGCGCCGGTCACGGTGGTCGAGTACGGCGACTTCGAGTGCCCGTACTGCGGCCGCGCCGAGTCGGTGATCCGGGACCTCCTCGCCGACTTCGGGGACGTCCGGTACGTCTGGCGGCACCTGCCGCTGACCGACGTCCACCCCCAGGCCCAGCTCGCCTCCGAGGCGGCCGAGGCGGCGGCCGAACAGGGCGCCTTCTGGGAGATGCACGACGTCCTGCTCGACCACCAGGAGGCGCTGCGCCCCCCGGACCTGCACCGCTACGCCGAGGACCTGGGCCTGGACGTCGAGCGCTTCCGCAAGCACCTGCGCAGGCACCAGGGCGCCGCGCGGGTCGGCGAGGACGTGGACTCGGCCGACCTCAGCGGGGTGTCGGGGACGCCGACGTTCTTCATCAACGGGCGGCGCCACCGGGGCGCGTACGACATCGGCCACCTCTCGGCGGCGGTACGGGCGGCCCGGCAGCGTGCCGCCCTGGCGCCGGGCGACTGAACGCGCCGGGTCCGGGCCCGGGGTCGCCCCGGGGCCCGGCTCAGAACCGGTGGCTGCCGGCCGCGTGGGCGCGCCGCCGCCCGCGCCCCCGCCGCCGTCCGCCCCGGGACCACATGAGGAAACTGGTGATCAGCAGGTACGACGTGGCCACGATGGCCACCGCCTGGACGACGACGGTGAAGTCCTTGTCCCCGTACCAGATCGGCTCGTACATGTTGGGGAACGGCCCCCACGCGCCGATGTTCGCGTACCGGTAGATCAGCAGGAGCGTCAGCCCGCCGGTGGCGACCGACCAGGCGAACAGCTCGGCCGGCCACCGCCGCCACACCAGGATCAGCAGCGCCGCCGCCGCGGCGAAGCCCGCCTCGATCCGGAACAGGGTCCCCTGGCTGATGTCGGCGCTGACGAGGTCGTACCGGTCGGCCAGGTGTGCGTGCAGGTAGGAGTCCAGCGCCAGCCCGGCGGCGGCGAGCAGCCGCGCGGCCTCCCTGACGAGCCGGGTGACCAGGCGGGTACGGCGGGGTACGGCGGTGGGTTCTGATGCCATGACGTCTCCAGGTGCACCGGGGCCGGCGGACCCCTTACCGGACGGGCCGGTCAGCGGACGGTGAGCGTCCCCTTCATGAAGGGGTGGATGGTGCACATGTACTTGTAGGCGCCCGGCTTGGTCGGCGCCGTGAACGTCGCCGACTTGCCGGGCGCGATGTCACCGGTGTTCCAGGCCTTGTCCGTGATGGCCGTCAGCGTGTGGGTGGTGGTGTCGTTGTTGGTCACGGTGATCTTCGTGCCGGGCGCCACGGTGATCGTGTCCGGCATGAACTTGAAGTTGTTGATGGTGATCTTCGTCTTGGCGTTGCCGGACGGCGAGGCCGACGCCGGAGGGGAGGAGGACGCGGGCGCCGTGGACGCGGGCGCGGACGTCGCCGGGGCCGAGGAGGAGTCCGACGAACTGCTGTTGTTGTCGCTGTCGGAGCAACCCGCCACGGCGGTGAGGCAGAGGAGGGCGACCGCGAGGGCGAGGCGTGCGGGGCGGCGGGACGGCATGGAGGTCTCCGGGGAATCGGTCGTGAGGGCGGGGGCCGTGGATCAGTAGCCGCCGGTGGGGTTCGTCGCCTGCTTGGTGATCTTCTTGCCGTTGGTGCCCACGACCCACCACTTGGCGCCGAAGGCGGTGACGCCCTGCCCGTTGGTGTTGCCGGCCTTCTGGTCGCCGTCGAAGCGGTAGAGCGGGTGACCGTTGTAGGTGACCTGCTTCTTGCCGTCGCTGCGGGTGCTGGTCGAGATCAGCTTGGACTTCACCCCGTGACCCGCGGCCGGCTTCTTGGTGACGATGAACGGCGGCCACGCCGTGGCGCACGCCCCGGTGCAGGTGGACTTGGACGTCTTGTCCTTGAGGAACAGGTAGAGCGTCCGGCCCTTCTGGTCGAAGAGGATCGTGCCGAGCGGCCCCTTGGCCGAGGTCAGCTTCGGCGCGGGGGAGGGCGACGCGTGGACCGCGGCCTCCTCCGCCATGGGCGCCGAGGCGGCCGCGGTCGCGGCGGTGGTCGCGGCCGAGTCCGGGGTCGAACTGCCGCCGCCGCTCCCGCTGTCGGAACAGGCGGTGACCGCCCCGGCGAGCAGGACGACGGCGGAGGCGGCGGTGAGCAATCTGGTGCGGCGCTGTGTCATGGTGGGCTCCTTGGGGAGAGGGCCGCCCGCTCGGGGCAGCAGACGACCCGTCCGATCGGGGTCGCACCTTCCCAGTGGAGGACAGCCCCCGCGACGGGGCCACCGCGCATCGGCCGTCCGGCCGTACGACACCGCCCTCACGGGTCGTCAGCCGGGCGCGCCCAGGGCCAGCAGGGATTCGTACGCGCTCTGGACGAAGCCGTGTCCCGCGCCGGGCGCCGTGTTGGCGAGCGCGACGAGCGCGGTGCCCCGGCGCGGGCAGAATCCGGCGAACGCGGTGAAACCGCTGGTGCCACCGGAGTGGTGGTACACCGCGCCGCCGGGCCGTACCCGGATGTTCCACACGAGCGCGATGCGCGCGGCGCCGCCCCGTACCGAGAGCCGCGGGCGGGTGACGTCCGCCAGGGCCGTACCCAGGGGGAGCGGTGCCGTACCCAGGGGGAGAGGTACGGATCCCGGGCGGATCCCGGGCGGCGTGTCCGGATGGGCTCCGAGCAAGGCGTCGAGGAGGGCGAGGACGTCGCGCGCGGTGGAGCGGACGGCTCCCGCGCCCGGCAGGCCCGGGATCTCCCACGGCGGGCGGGCGCGGCCGTGCCCGTAGCCGGTGGCCATGGCCCCCGGAGGGCCGGGGACGCACGAGGTGCCGTGCAGGCCGAGGGGGCCGAGGACCCGGGCGGCGAGGACGTCCCCGTACCGGCCCGTGCCGTCGGCCGTGCGGTCCGTCCCGGTGAGGAGCTGGCCGAGGAGCCCGACCCCGAAGTTCGAGTACCGCACCCGCTCGCCGGGCCGGGAGCGGAGCCGGGTCCTCGCGAGGGCGTCCAGCAGGTCGTCCGCGCCGAACCGGGCGTACGGGTCGGTCCACCAGTGCCCCGTCGCGCCGGCGAACAGCCCCGGGGGCAGCCGGGGCAGACCGGAGGTGTGGGTGGCCAGGTGGAGGAGGGTGACCGGGCCGCCGCGCGGCTCCGGCAGGGCCTCCGGGGGCAGGAACCGGGACAGCGGGTCGTCGTGCGCGAGCTCACCGCGGGCCACCCGTTCGGCGAACAGCAGCGCCGTCAGACACTTCGTCAGCGAGCCGATCTCGAACCGGGTGTCGGCGGTGACCGGCGCCCCGCCCTCGCGTGCGGTCCGTCCGTACGTGACGACGGCCCGCCGGTGCCCCTGCCGCAGCCCCACCGCGACGGCGCTCGCGCCCCGCGCGGCGGCGCCGAGCGGCCGCGCGGGACCGAGAGCCCACTCCCCGGGCGCGCCGGGCGGCGCGCCCGTCTCGTACGGACGGACCGTGCCCGGCGTGTCGCGGGTCCCGGCCGGCCCCCGGGTCATGCCCGGGAGCCGAGGGTACGGGAGAGGGCGAGGGTGCCCGCGATCGCCGCGACCACCGTCGGATGGTGCTGGTCGGAGAAGCGTTCCGCGGGATCATCGGCGACGGGCTGCGCGTCGCGGGGGAACAGGCCGTCCTCGTGCTGGAGCGACGCCAGCCGCTCCCAGTCCGCGGCGTCGCAGCGCGGCTCGTCGAGACAGCTGCCCACGATCATCAGCTCGCCCATCAGGTCCCACTCGCCGATCTCGGCCCAGATGTCGGTCCACACCGGCAGCCAGTCGCCGACGTACGCGGTGAGGTCGCCGGCGAGACCGGTGGGCACCCGCGCCCAGTCGGTGCAGTGGAAGACGGTGTGCGTCATGTTGTACGCGGTCGACCAGTCGACGAGCCACGGCTCGGGGAAGGAACCGAGCCAGGTCTCCCGGGTCAGCGCGGCCCAGTCGAAGGGCACCGGCCCCTGGTCGAGCCCGGCGACCCGGGCGGCGTTGGCCACGGCCAGCCGCCGGTTGGGCAGGACCTCCACCGCCCGCGCGGAGCGCAGCGAGGTGGTGTGTGCGACGAGCCGTTCCAGCGCGCGGTGGCGGTAGCCGCTCCGGGCGAAGTGGGCGTACGTCTCCAGCGGGTCGCTCATCAGCGGGTACCGCAGCAGCCGTTCGTGGAGCATGCTGCCCTCGCCGAGCTGCTCCCAGCAGAAGTCGAGGAGCTCGCGGGCGAGTTTGAGCTCCTGGGTCCCGGCCACCGCCTCGCGGACGACGAGCGAGGCTGCGAGCGCGGTCTCGCCGAGCGGCTTGTAGACGCTGTCGGGCTCGGCCAGCTGGGCGGTGCTGTCCGGGGGCAGCGCGCCGTGCTCCCGGTGGGTGTGGAGCCAGGTCAGGGCCTTGGAGGCGACCTGGTGGGCGAGGTGGGTGACGGGCAGGTCCATCGGGGTCTCGGTCCGATCCGGTCGAGGTCGGGCGGGGGTGGTCGGGATCCGGGTCGGGGACGGGGTCGTGGCCGGGCGGCGGTGGCCGGTGGCCGGGGTCGTGGCCGGCGGGCCGGCCACCGATCCGGGGCCCGGCGTCAGCCGTCAGCCTCCGGCCATCAGCCGTCGGGCGATCGCCGCGTCGAGCGCGACGCGGTCCCCGCCCGCCATCACCTCGATGTGCTCGGCCAGAGGCACCGGATCGAGCGCCAGGGACACCCCGTCCGCCCGCAGCCAGGCCAGCCAGCGGGTGATCCGCGCGGCGGTCGGGTAGTCACGGCGCAGCACCGCGCGGGTCGCGCCCCGCGCCAGCGCGAGGGGAGCGGCGCGGGCGGCGTCGTGAACCGGTCCGTCCAGCGCCGGCAGCGCCAGCGTGGACAGCTGGCCCATCCGTACCGACCAGCCGGCCCAGTCCTCCGCGCCGCCGGACGCGGCGGACCGTGCGGCCCCCGGGGGCGGCGGTGGCGCCGGGGCCGTCGGCGGGGCGCCCGTGGCGCCGCCGTCGAACAGGGCCAGCAGCGTCGCCGTGCCCCAGTCCCGCCACGCCATCACCCACGGCCCTTCCGGGCCCTCGGGCGGCGCGGGGGTCACGTCCCGCGCGGGCGGGAAGGCGGTGAGTGCCAGGGCGACGGCCTCGGCGTCCTGGGGAGGGAGGGCCTCGCCCGTCAGCAGCACCGGGGCGAAGGTGTCGGCGCCCAGGATCCGGACGGCGGCCAGTGCCGCTCCGGGGTCCTCGGCCTGTTCGACGTGTTCGGCGACCATGGCCGTGCCCCCGGTGCCCCGTAGGGCACCGAGGGCACGCCGTGCCAGGCCGGCCGCCGATTCCTGGTATGCGGTCCGCGACCGGTCCGGGATCACCGGCCCTTGGGTTCCTTCGGCTCCTTGGGCGAGATGAGCAGCCCGAGAAGAAGGCCGCCCGCGGCCTCCGGCGAGTAGACGGGCGCGTCACTCTGCGGGGCTTCGGGCTCGGTCATGGCCACCCCCAACGCGTGCCCGTCAAGGGTGATTTCTCCGGCCCTGATGGTCTGAGAAAGCATGTCAGCTCCTCGGTGTAGACGCGATTGCCCGTTCGGCAATGACACAGTCAACTCTAGGCATAGTCGGGCAAATCGGCCAATTGGCCGGATAGTTGATACTTCAATACGGAAGTTCAATCCCGAACCAGCGAGACCGGCGACGGGCGCGCCCCGCGCCCCGCCCCGCGTACAGGCCCCTAGACATGGAACGGGACCGTCGTCACCACGATCTTCGGCAGCGGCCGCAGCGAGCGCCGCAGCCGCCCGCCGAGGTAGCTGTGCAGGATCCGGTGGTACCAGTGCCGTACGACGATCTCCGGCAGGATCACCGTGATCGTCAGATCGGGCCGCTGCCGGTGCAGGGACTCGATGTACCCGATCATCGGCGCCACGATCGCGCGGTACGGCGAGACGACGACCGCCAGCGGCAGCCGGTCCCCCCACAGCCGCCACGCGTCCCGGAAGACCTCGGCCTCCTCCTCGCCCGGGCTGACGTGCAGCGCCAGCACCGGCTGCTGGAGGGAGGCGGCGTAGGCGAGGGCGCGCATGCTCGCCTGGTGCAGCGCGTCGATCGGCACGACCGACAGGTGCCGGATCTCCTCCGGCGTGTCCTCCGTCTCCGCGTCCCGTTCCCGGCCCGCCGAGGCCGTGGGATCCGCCTCCGCGGGTGCGGCCGGACCGGGCGGCACGGGCCCGCGGGACGCGGAGGACCGGCCGGAACCGGCGTCGGGGCGCTGGTGGGGCGTGATCGAGTGCCCGGGGATCTCGATCATCTGCGGGTGCAGCCGCAGCGCCTGACGCACCCTCGCGTAGTGGCGGTGGATCCGCGTCGTCACCAGGAGGAAGGCGCCCACCGCGAGGATGGCGAGCCACGCCCCCGCCGTGAACTTGGTGATCCCCGCCGTGATGAAGACGGCCGCCGACAGCACGGCGCCGGTGGCGTTGAAGCACAGGCTCTTGCGCCAGTGCCGGTCGCGCTTGCGCCACCAGTGCACGACCATGCCCCACTGCGACAGGGTGAACGCCAGGAACACCCCGACGGCGTACAGCGGGATCAGCGACGCCGTCTTGCCCTCGAAGGCGATGTAGACGAGCGCGGCGGCCACCGAGAGCACGATGATCCCGTTGGAGAACGCCAGCCGGTCGCCGAGCCGCAGGAAGATCCGCGGCGCGTGGTCGTCGCGTGCCAGGAGGAACAGGACGCGGGGGAAGTCGTTGTACGCGGTGTTCGCGGCGAGCAGCAGCACCAGCGCGGTCGCCGCCTGGGTGAAGACGTAGAACCCGTTCGACCCGTAGCTGCGGTGGGCCAGTTGGGACAGCGCCGTCTCCTGCGTCTCGGGCACGATGCCCTCGTAGTGGATCAGTGTGATCACCCCGGCGAACAGCACGACGAGCAGCACGATCATCCACGACAGGGTGGTACGCGCGTTGCGCCACGCGACCGGCTTGAAGGCGGGGACGGCGTTGGAGATCGCCTCGATGCCCGTCATCGCCGTGGCCCCGGAGGCGAACGCCTTCATCACCAGCAGCACGCCCAGCCCCTCGGTCGCGTTCACGACCGGGTGCGGTGTGGGGGTGAAGTCCCGGCCCGCCGCGTTGTACAGGCCGGTGGCCACCAGCAGGAGGATCGCGACGATGAACGCGTAGGTGGGCGCGGCGAACAGGGCACCCGCCTGCCGTACCCCGCGCAGGTTGCCCGCCAGCAGCACGGCGATGACCAGCACGCCGATCGGGACGATCTCCGGGGACAGGCTCGGGATCGCCGAGGTGACCGCCGCCATGCCGGAGGAGACCGAGACGGCCACGGTCAGGATGTAGTCCGTCATCAGCCCCGCGGCCGCCACCAGCCCCGGGATCCGGCCCAGGTTGTCCGTCGCGACGATGTACGAGCCCCCGCCGAGCGGGTACGCGCGGATCGTCTGACGGTACGACAACCCCACGGCCAGCATCAGGAACACGATCGCGAGAGCCACCGGCACCGACGCGTTGAGCCCGGGGGTCCCGGCGAGCACCAGGACCAGCAGCAGCGCCTCGGGACCGTACGCCACCGACGACAGGGCGTCCGCCGACAGCACCGGCAGCGCCACCAGCTTGCGCATCCGCTCCCGCACGATCGCCGTGTTCGCGAGGGGAGCCCCGAGGAGGGTGCGCCGGAGGCGGAGCGCCAGGCCGCCCGGCCGCTCCCATTCGGCGGCCGTCGCCGCCTCCGCGCCGCCGCCCCCGCCGGCCTCGGCCGTGGTGGGTCCGCCGCTGAGCGTGGGCACGCTGACGACCCGTCCGAACCGGGCCGGCACGATCTGCCCCGGCTCCGGGTAGCTGCCGACGTCGGGATCCACCGGCAGGACCCGGCGCCACGCCTCGGGCGGCGCGGACACCCGCCCCCACTCCTCGCCGACCCGCCGCAGGAGCCCCGACTGCTCGGCGTCCAGCTTCGGCATGATCACCGCGCCACCGGCCATGCCGTGCGGTGCGCCGGTGCTCTCCTTGCCCCGTTCGTCCTGACCCTCTGTGTCCGTCACATGCGCGAGTCTCTTCTGCTGGGGTGGCCCCCGGTCCCTCCCGCCGCGCGCGACACCCGGACAGCGGGGCCGATCACCCGTCCGGGCGTACGGCCCGCGCCTCGCCGCCGCGGTGAGGGCCCGGGCCTGCCGGGGCGGGTCCGGTCACGTCAGCAGCTCCCGTACCAGCGCCCCCACCTGCTCCGTCTCGATGAGGAACCCGTCGTGCCCGTACGGCGACTCGACGACTCGGAGCCCGTCCGCGCCCGGCAGCCCGGCCGCCAGCTCCGCCTGCTGCGACGGCGGGTACAGCCGGTCGGAGTCGACGCCCGCCACCAGCGCGGGCATCGTGGCCCGGCGCAGCGCGGCGGCGGTGCCACCGCGGCCCCGGCCCACGTCGTGGCCGTTCATCGCCTCGGTCAGCGTCACGTAGCTGCCCGCGTCGAACCGGTGCGCCAGCTTGGCCGCGTGATGGTCGAGGTACGACTCGACCTGGTAGCGCCCGCCCCGCCAGGGGTGCTCGCCCGGCTGCGGGGTGCCGCCGAAGCGGGCCGCCAGCTCGGGTTCGCTGCGGTACGTGACGTGGGCGATCCGCCGGGCGACCCCGAGGCCGCGGTACGGCCCGCCGCCGGCCGGTGCGTCGTGGTAACGCCCGCCCCGCCAGCCCGGGTCGGCCCTGATGGCCTCGATCTGGACGGCGCCCCAGGCGATCTGCTCGGCGGAGGCGGCCGCGGGGCACGCGAGGACCAGCAGGGAGCCGGTGCGCTCCGGTCGGCTCACCGCCCATTCGAGCGCCCGCATCCCGCCCATGGAGCCGCCGACGACGGCGGCCCACCGGCCGATGCCCAGCGCGTCGGCCAGCGCCGCCTCGGCGGCGACCTGGTCACGCTGGGTCAGGTACGGGAAGCCGGGCCCCCACCGCTCGCCGGGACGGCCCGGGCGGGCCGAGGAGGGACCCGTACTACCCTGGCAGCCGCCCAGGACGTTCGGCGCGACCACGAACCACCGGTCGGTGTCGAACGGCAGCCCCGGGCCGACCAGGGCATCCCACCAGCCGCCGGTGGGATGCCCCGGCCCCGCCGGTCCCGCGACATGGCTGTCTCCCGTCAGCGCGTGCAGGACCAGCACCGCGTTCGAGGCGTCGGGGGCGAGGCGCCCCCACGTCTCGTACGCGAGTCGTACGCCGGGCAGCGAGCCGCCCGCCTCCAGCGCGAGAGGGCGCTCCAGCGACACCCAGGCGCGGCGGCCCGCCGGGTCCCCCTCCTGCCAGCCGGCGGCGGCCGGCGGGAGGGGGCGCGTGGCCGGTTCGGCCCGCATCGTCAGGACGCCGCCTTCGCGGCGCGGAAACCCGCCTCCAGGTCGGCCCTGAGGTCGTCGATGTTCTCCAGGCCGACCGAGAGCCGCACCAGGCCGGGAGCGGTGCCGGTGGCCACCAACTGCGCCTCGTCGAGCTGGCTGTGCGTGGTCGACGCCGGGTGGATGATCAGACTGCGCACGTCACCGATGTTGGCGAGGTGGCTGAACAGCTCCACGCCGTCCACGAACCGCTTGCCCGCCTCCACCCCGTCCCGCAGCTCGAAGGCGAGGACCGCGCCGGCGCCCTTCGGCAGGTAGCGCTGCCCGGCCTCGTACCACCGGTTCGACTCCAGCCCCGGGTAGTGGACGGCCGAGACCTCGTCGCGCTGCTCCAGCCACCGCGCCAGCTCCAGCGCGTTGGACGTGTGGCGCTCGACGCGCAGGCTGAGCGTCTCCACCCCCTGGAGCAGCAGGAACGCGGAGTGCGGCGAGAGCGCCGGGCCGAGGTCGCGCAGCAACTGCACCCGGAGCTTGATCGCGAAGGCGCCGGGGCCGAGCGCCGGCCAGTACCGGAGGCCGTGGTAACTGGGGTCCGGCTCGCTGAAGTCCGGGAACCGCTCGGCGTGCGCGCCGAAGTCGAACGTACCGCCGTCGACCACCACACCGCCGATCGTGGTGCCGTGCCCGCCGAGGAACTTCGTCGCCGAGTGGACCACGATGTCGGCGCCGTGCTCCAGCGGACGCAGCAGGTACGGCGTCGGCACGGTGTTGTCGACGATCAGCGGCACCCCGGCGTCGTGCGCCGCGTCGGCCACGCCCCGGATGTCCAGGACGTTGCCGCGCGGGTTGCCCAGCGTCTCGGCGAACAGGGCCTTGGTGTTCGGGCGGACGGCCGCGCGCCAGGCGTCGAGGTCGTCCGGGTCGTCGACGAAGGACACCTCGATGCCGAAGCGCGGAAGCGTGTGGCGCAGCAGGTTGTACGTGCCGCCGTACAGCGACGTGCTGGAGACGATGTGGTCCCCGGCGCTCGCCAGCGTGAGGATCGCGAGGGTCTCGGCGGCCTGGCCCGACGCGAGGGCGACGGCGGCCACCCCGCCCTCCAGCGCGGCGATCCGCTGCTCCAGGACGTCCTGGGTCGGGTTGTGGAGCCGGGTGTAGATGTTGCCCGGCTCGGCCAGCGCGAAGAGGTCCGCGGCGTGCTGGGTGTCCTTGAAGACGAACGACGTCGTCTGGTAGATCGGCGTCGCGCGGGCGCCGGTCGCCGGGTCGGGCGCGGCGCCCGAGTGGATCTGCTTGGTCTCGAACGACCAGGCCGCGGCGGGCTCCTGGCGGGAGTGGTCCTCGGGGGTGTGCCCCGCGGTGACGGAGTCGACGGGCTGACTCATTGCTTGCCTCGCACGGTTTCGGGTCGGGCGGCGGTGGTGAGGGAAGGCGAAAAGGAGAAGGAGAGGCGGGACGAGAGAATCCCCGGCCTGGTGACGGACGATAGGGAGAGCCGTGCGGCACGCGGAAGCGCCCGGCCGGTCTGGCCACGAATCCGACATCGTGCGGAAACACAACACGGGCGCCGTTCACACGCGGCACACCGCCCGCCACACCCGGCGCGCCCCGCACACCGGTCACCGCCCCCGCTCTCACCATGCGAGACGGCCCGGCCGAGGAGCGCGGGCACCCTTGACGAGGCCTCCGTACGGCCGGACACTCGACCGTGGGCATCTAGCGAACGGGTAGGGACAAATGGGTCGTTCGGGGCTGGACATCGATCGCGGGGCCGGTACGGCCCGGTCGCTGCCCCTGCTGACCTCCCGTCGCCACATCGACCTGTTGCGTGTCTGCAGCGCCGCGTAATCCTCCGAGCTGACACCGCACAGGCACGCCCTCCTCCGGCCGGCACCACGCGTCGCGCTCTCCCGTCACCGCGCCCGTGTGCCCCGCCGGGCCCGTGGTCCGCGCTGCCCCTGTGCGTGTCGTGAGCGTCCGTCCGTCCGTACGCATCCACGCAGGGAGACGCATGTCCCTCACCTCACCGGCAGTCGAGTCCTCCATCCGCGGCAGGATCGGGTGCGACGCCCGCAGCGGCCACTACGCCGTGCCGCGCCGCTACCGCCTGTACCTGGCACCGGCCTGTCCCACCTGTCTGGAGATCGCCGTCACCCACAGCCTGCTCGACCTCGGCGACACCCTCCCCGTGACCCTGCTCCCCGCCGTGCCCGACGCCCCCGGCGGCGGGTACGCGGCGCTGCTCCCGCTGTACGAGGCCACCTCGCACCACTACCCGGGCCCGGCCGCGGCCCCCGTGCTCAGCGACGGCTGGACGGGCCGGATCGTCAGCACGTACGTCCCCGACATCCTGCACGACCTGTCCGTACGGTTCGGCGGCGCGGGGCCCGAACTGCGCCCCCGCGGCTCCGAGGACGAGATCGGGGCCCTCGCCCTGCTGTGCGCCCGGGACATCAGTGGCAACGCGGAGATCGCGGGGCGGCCCGCCACCGGGCCCGAGGCCGGGGACCGCGCCCTGCACACCCTCTTCGCCGCGCTGGACGACCTCGAACAACGCCTCGAAGGACGGCAGTTCGTGCTCGGTGGCGCCGCGCCGACCGCCGCCGACGTCCAGCTGTGGGTGACGCTGGTGCAGCTGGACACCGTGCACCGGCCCCATCTGGACACCGTGGCGGCGCGGTGTGTCTCGCACTACCCGCGCCTGTGGGACTACGCGCGCCGGCTGGCGGCGCTGCCCGCCTTCGGCGCGCACCTGGACCTGGCGGCCGTCGCCGCCAAGTACCACGCGCGATGCCCGTGTCCGGCGGGTTCGCCGGGCACGGGCAAGGGGCAGTTGGGCTGAGCAGGCCGGTGCGTGGACCGGCCGGCGTCTACCGGCCGGTCCGCGCCGGTCGGTGGGTCACCGGCCGGGTCCACACCTTTTCGTTCGTCGTCACTGGTTGGTCTTCGGCAGCCCGGGCGGGTTCAGCTCCGAGGACGTCACGGCCTCGTTGGACAGGCCCCAGCGCTTCAGGACCTTCCCGTAAGTGCCGTTCTTGATGACGGTGTTGAGGGCTTCGTGCACCGCCTTGATCAGCCCGTTGTCCTTCTTCGTGGTGGCCGCGATCTTGCCCTGGACGTCGGCACCGCCACCGGAGTAGGTGCCGATGATCTCCGTCTGGCCGGTGGAGGCGGAGTGGTACGCGGCGACCGGGTTCGGGCCGAGGTAGGCGTCCAGGCGTCCGGAGCCCAGCGCCAGGTAGTAGTCGGTGGCGTTCTGGTAGTACTTGATGTCCGTGGGCTTGAGGCCGTTCTTCACGTTCTCCTCGCTCCAGGTCACCAGCAGCTTCTCCTGGTTGGTGCCGGAGCTCACCCCGATCGTCCTGCCCGCCACGTCCTTGGGGCCGTTGACCTTCCAGCCCGCGCCCTTCTTGGCCTCGAACGCGAGGTTGTCGAGCCGGTAGGTGGCGAAGTCGTACTTCTCCTTGCGCTCCTCGGTGACGGTGATGTTGCTGAGGCCGAGGTCGTACTTGCCGCTGTCGAGCCCGACGAAGATGTTCGCCCAGTCGACCGTGTTGGACTCCAGCTTGAGCCCCAGCACGTTCGCGATCAGCGCGGAGATGTCGGTCTCCACGCCGATCACGGTCTTGTCGTCGGTGGCGTAGAAGTCGAGGGGCGGCGCGGAGCCCGCCGAGTTGACGACCTCCAGCGTGCCGCGCTCGCGGATGGCGGCGGGCAGGAGGGCGGCGACCGCGTCGACCTTGGGCGTGGTGATCCGCTTCTGGTTCGGACTCAGGTCGAACTCGGCCTTCTTGGCGCCCTTAGCGGCCGGGGCGGCGTTGCTGACGGTGTCGTCGGCGGGGTCGCCGCAGGCGGTGAGGGTCAGGGCGGTGACGAGGCCGAGCAGGGCGGCGGCGGGGCGGAAGGCGCGACGGGGCGACACGAGGGGCTCCTTGACGGGGACGGTGACGGGAAAGAGAAGGGGACGGGGGCTGTGGTCCGGGACGTACCGAAGCAGTCAGAGGACCTTGGAGAGGAACGCCTTGGTGCGCTCGTGCCGCGGCCGGTCGAGCACCTCCGCGGGCGTCCCCTGCTCGACGATCACTCCGCCGTCCATGAAGACGACGGTGTCGGCGACCTCGCGGGCGAAGCCGATCTCATGGGTGACGACGATCATGGTGGTGCCCGACCGCGCCAGGTCCTTGATGACGTCGAGGACCTCGCCGACCAGCTCGGGGTCGAGCGCCGAGGTGGGCTCGTCGAAGAGCAGCACCTTCGGCTCCAGCGCCAGGGCGCGGGCGATGGCGACCCGCTGCTGCTGGCCACCGGACAACTGGCGCGGGTAGACGTCGGCCTTGTCGGCGAGGCCGACCCGTTCCAGCAGCACCCGGGCCTGTTCGAGGGCCCGCTTGCGCGGGACCCGCAGCGCCGAGACGGGCGCCTCGATGATGTTCTCCACCACGGTGAGGTGGGGGAAGAGGTTGAAGTTCTGGAAGACGAAACCGATGTGGAGGCGCTGCTTGAGCACCTCGCGCTCCTTCAGCTCGTGCAGCTTGTTGCCGGCCCTGCGGTAACCGATCAGCTCGCCGTCGATGCTGATGTAGCCCTTGTTGAGCTTCTCCAGGTGGTTGATGCTGCGCAGCAGCGTCGACTTCCCCGAGCCGGACGGCCCGAGCACCACGGTGACCTCGCCGGTGCGGACCTGTAGGTCCACCCCGCGCAGCACTTCGAGGGTGCCGAAGTTCTTGTGGACCCCGCGCACGTCGACCATCAGACCGCCGCCGGACCGCTCGGCGACCGCGGCCGTGCCCCTCCCGGTGTCCGGGCCCTGGCTCTTGCTGTCGGTGTGGCTCATCGCGGGAAACCTCCGGTGGCGGCGGTGGCCCGCAGCTTGTGGACGAACGTGCGGGCGCGCTGGAGCGGGGTGGGCGGGGGAGTGCGCTCGGCGCCCCGCGCGAAGTGCCGCTCCACGTAGTACTGGACGACGGACAGCAGGGTGGTGAGCAGGATGTACCAGGCGGTGGCGACCATCAGCAGGGGCACCACCCGCCCGTTGCGGCCGTAGATCACCTGTACCTGGTAGAAGAGTTCGCCGATGGCCATCACGGACACGATCGACGTGCCCTTGAACAGGGAGATGACCTCGTTGGCGGCGTTGGGCAGGATCCCGCGCATCGCCTGCGGCAGCAGGATCCGGCGCAGTTGCCGCAGCCGGGGGATGCCCAGTGCGGCGGCCGCCTCCAGCTGTCCGCCGTCCACGGAGATGATCCCGCCGCGGACGATCTCGGCGGCGTACGCGGCCTGGTGCAGCGCCAGGCCGATGACGGCGGCCGAGAGGGCGCCCACCAGGTTCAGTGTGTCGAAGCTCCACAGCACCGGACCGAAGGGGATCCCGACGCCCAACTCCTTGTACAGATAGGCCAGGTTGAACCAGAACAGCAGTTGCACGATCAGCGGGATGGACCGGAAGGCCCAGATGTACGTCCAGGCGACCGTCTGGAGGATCGCACTGCGCGACAGCCGCATGAAGGCCAGGACGATCCCGAGCGCGAAGCCCAGCACCGTCCCGTACGCGGTGAGTTGGAGGGTCACCCAGACGGCCTTGAGCACACTGTCGGCCGTCAGGTAGAGCGAGAAGGTGTGCCAGTCCCAGCCCGGGTTGGTGACCAGGCCGTGGACGAACTGGGCGACGACCACGAGGGCGGCGACCCCGGCGGCCCAGCGCCAGTAGTGGCGGGCGGGCACCACCTTGAGGGTGGCCGGCTCCCCGCCGTCCTGGGCGGGGCCCGGCGGTACGGGTGTTCCTGTCGGCGGCGCGGCCTGCGCGGTGCCGGTTGCGGTTTCCATGGTGGGCGCTCCTGCCGCTACTTCTTCTCGGGGGGACTGATCTCGGACGTCTTGATGGCGGAGTCCTGCGTGCCCCACCGCTGGAGGATCTTCTGGTACGTGCCGTCGGCGATCAGTTCGTCGACCGCGCCCTGGAACGCCTTGAGCAGCGGAGAGCCCTTCTTGAAGGCGAATCCCACGTCGAGCCGGTGGAACTCGCCGAGGAACTTGACGCCGGCCGCCGGCTGGGCCGCCTGGTAGCGCAGCCCGTTGATGGTCGACATCACGATGTCGATGCGGCCCTGCTGGAGGCTGGTGAGGATGGCGCCGTTGTCCGAGTAGACCTTCACCGTGTACGGCTTCTCGCCCGCCTTCGCGCAGACGGACTTGTTCGCGTCGAGGGTCGCCTCGAAGGTGGTGCCCGCCCCGACCCCGACGGTCTTGCCGCAGAGCTGGTCGAGCCGGGTCACCTCCTTGGTGGTCGTGTCGTTCTTGCTGACCGCGAAGCCCTGTCCGTCGTTGATGTACGTGACGAAGTCGATCGTCTTGCGACGCACGTCCGTGACACCGAAGTTGCCGGTGCCCACGTCGTACTTGCCACTGCCGAGCGCGGGCAGGATCGCCTCGAAGCTGGCCTCCTCCCGCTCCAGCCGCAGCCCGAGGACCTTGGCGACACCGTCGGCGAGGTCGATGTCCAGGCCGACCGGCTTCTTCCCCGTGGCGTCCGGGAAGTAGGCGCTGGGAGCGGCTCCCACCGACGAGGCGATCTTGAGTGTGCCCCGCTCGCGGACGTCGGCGGGCAGCAGCTTCGCCAGCGCCTCGTCCTTCTTGAGCGCGGCGACCACGTCGCCCGAGGGCGCGGCGGACG
Source organism: Streptomyces liangshanensis (assembly GCF_011694815.1). Lineage (NCBI taxonomy): Bacteria > Bacillati > Actinomycetota > Actinomycetes > Kitasatosporales > Streptomycetaceae > Streptomyces > Streptomyces liangshanensis. Next base: position 537,608 of record NZ_CP050177.1, on the reverse strand, counting down.
CGGCGCCGGCCGGCTCCTTGCCGGACGTTCCGTCCGATCCGCAGGCGGCCAGGGCGGGCAGCAGGAGAACGGCGGCGAGGACGGCGGATACCTGAGCGCGCACGGGTGTCATCTCTTTCCCCTCGACGCAGCGAGGTGTTTCTCGAACGGGAGCGGCCCGACGGTCTCGGGGTCGGCCGTCGTGTCGAACAGCGGTGTGTAACCGGTGCGCAGATAAAGGCCCTTGGCCTCGGGCTGGCGCGGCCCGGTGGTGAGGTAGACCCGCCGGTAGCCGCGCTCGGCGGCCACCCGCTCCAGCTCGGCGACCACCCGCCGGGCCAGCCCGCGCCGCCGGTGGGCGGAGTGGGTCCAGATGCGCTTCAGCTCCGCCGTGCCGGGGTCGTAGCGGCGGAACGCGCCTCCGGCGACCGCCTCGCCGCGCTCCAGCAACAGCAGCAGCACCCCGTGCGGCGCGTCGAACTCCTCGGCCGGGTAGCGCGCCATCTCGGCGTGCGCGTCCTTCCCGTACCGCGCGGAGTACTCGTCGCCCAGTTCGCGCAGCATCGGCCCGGCCAGCGGGTCCGTCACGGCGGCCGTGACCCAGGTCAGCCCGCCCGGCTCGGCCACGGAGGTCATCGTCCGGCCCCCACCGGTCTGCGCGCGCCGTCCTCGGCGCCGTCCACGGCCAGGGCCGCACGCGCGGCGTCCCGCTTGGCGACCTCCTCGCGGACCAGCGGGATCACGTGGCGGCCGAAGTCGACGGCGTCGCCCAGCAGGTCGTAGCCGCGCGCGGAGAGGATGTCCACCCCGAGGTCGTAGTAGTCGAGCAGCGCCTGGGCGACCGTCTCCGGTGTGCCCACCAGCGCGTTGGAGTTGCCCGCGCCGCCCGTCGCGGCGGCGGTCGGCGTCCACAGCGCGCGGTCGTACCGCTCGCCCGCCTCCGCGATCGCGAGCAGCCGCCGCGAGCCGGTGTTCTCCGGAGCCCCCCGGCCGCGCCCGGCCACGGAACCCCCTTGCTCCTTGCGGGCGTTGATGGCGGCCACCGTGCGGTGAGCCTTCTCCCAGGCGAGCTCCTCGGTGGGAGCGATGATCGGCCGGAACGCGACCTGGATCCGGGGCGGGGTCGTACGGCCGGCGGCGCGCGCCGCGGCCTTCACCGCCTCGATCTGCTCGGCGGTCCTCTCCAGCGGCTCGCCCCACAGGCAGTAGATGTCCGCCTCGGCCCCGCCGGCGGCGTAGGCCGCGTCGGAGGAGCCGCCGAACGAGACGTTCGGCCGCGGCTGTTGGACCGGGAAGACGTCGCTGACGAAGTCGTGGAACCGGTAATGCTCGCCCTCGTGGTCGAAGGGCTCGTGCGTGGTCCAGATCCGCTTCACGATCTCGATGTACTCGCGGGTGCGGGAGTACCGCTGGTCCTTGGTGAGCGTGTCCCCCTCGCGCCCCTGCTCCCGGTCGCTGCCGCCGGTGATGAAATGGACCGTCAGGCGGCCGTCACTGATCCGGTCCAGCGTGGCGAACGTCTTCGCCGCGAACGTCGGGTACGACACGTTCGGCCGGTGCGCCAGCAGGAGTTGGAGCTTGTCCAGGCGGGCGGCGATGTACGCGGCGGCCGGCGCCGGGTCGGGGGAGCCCGACCCGTACGCGAACAGCACCCGGTCCCAGCCGTGGTCCTCGTGGGCCCGTGCGAGCTTGAGTGTGTATTCCTTGTCGAACGAGGCACCGGAGCGCGGATGTGTCTCCGAACCGTCGTGGGTGGCGGCTATCCCGAGGAACTCCACAGGCATGGCGGGCCTTTCGCGCAGGAGAGGGTGAGGAAGGGGAGGAACGCGTACGACGGCGTACGGGGAAACGAGGGAGAGACCGGTCGTGGTCATGCCACAGGGCCGCGGGACGCGGACCGGGGCAGGGAGAGACCCGACAGGGTGGGACCGGGCAGGCGCGACGACGTGATGACGTGACGAGGCGTGACGAGCGTCAGGGCGAAGACGGGGTCGACGGCAGCGCGCGCCCGGTGAGGAGAGGAGTCTCGGCCCGCGAAGGGGTCACCGAGGGAGGGAGGGGCCGGTCAGGCGGCCCGCTGCCGGGTCAGGCGCAACAAGAGGCGGACCACACTCGACCGAAGTCGATGTGTCCGCGGGTGACCAACGGCAGCTGCTTCTGCATGGAGCCAATTGAGCATGGCGCGTACGGGGAAGTCAACCGGCGTTCGCACTGTGGGCGGGCCCGGAAGCACTTCTTGACAGACCTCCCGTTTCCGCACGTACGATCGAAGGGATGACGGATCGGTGGAAACACCGTGACGTGACAGCCGTGTTGAGGGACGCGGTGCGCGTGATGACACCCGCTTGCCACCGCCGACCACCTCTCCCGTGGGAGCCCCTCCATGTCCGTCTCTCCCGACGTCCTGCCCGCGGCCGGCGCCTCCTCGCCGCACCGCGCGGATGTCCCCCCGTCCGCCGACGATCCCACCCGCATCGTGCCCCGCCGCCACGTCGGCCGCTGGTTGTCGGCCGTCGTGGCCCTGCTGGCCCTCGCCATGGTCGTCAACTCCGTCGTACGCAACCGCCGGTTCCAGTGGTCCGTGGTGGGCGAGTACTTCACCACCCCGGCCGTCCTGGACGGCCTGCTGCTCACCCTCTGGCTCACCGCGGCCGTGATGGTCCTCGGCTTCCTCATCGGCACGGTGTTCGCCGTCCTGCGCCTGTCCGCCAACCCCGTGCTGCGCACGATCAGTTGGGGCTACGTGTGGATCTTCCGCTCCACACCGCTGCTCGTGCAGCTGCTGTTCTGGTTCAACATCGGCGCCCTCTACCCGACCCTGGGCCTCGGCATCCCCTTCGGCCCCGAGTTCCTGACCGTCAAGACCGTGAACCTGTTCGGCGCCAGCCTCACCGCCCTGATCGGCCTCACCCTGCACGAGGCCGCGTACGCCGCCGAGGTGGTGCGCGGCGGCATCCTGTCCGTCGACTCCGGCCAGACCGAGGCCGCCGCCTCCCTCGGGCTCGGCCGGTGGCGGGTGCTGCGTCGGATCGTCGTGCCGCAGGCGATGCGCTCGATCGTCCCCACCGCGGGCAACATGCTCATCGGCACCCTCAAGGGCACCAGCATCGTCAGCGTCCTCGCGGTCCAGGACCTGCTGTTCTCCGTCCAGCTGATCTACAACCGCACCTACCAGGTCATCCCCCTGCTGATGGTCGCGACCATCTGGTACATCGCCGTCACCAGTGTGCTGTCCGCCGGGCAGTTCTACGTCGAGCGGTACTACGCGCGCGGCGCGGCCCGCGAGCTGCCGCCCACCCCCCTGCAACGGCTGCGCCGGCAGAGCGCGGCGCTGGCCGGACGCCTCCGTACGGCCACCGCGTCCGACGCGCCCGCGCTGCCGGACCGGCGGAAGGACGCCAAGTCCGGCAGCTGACGGCCGCGTTCGGCGTCGCGGCCGCCGTTCAGCGCGCCCCGGCGGGTACGGGCTCCGCCGGGGCCTCCTCGGCGGACCCGCCGCGCCCGAGCCGGGGGGCGAGCAGGACCGCGCCGGCCGCCAGCCCGATGGCGGCGAACACCCACCAGACCCGGTGGAAGGCGCCGACGGCCGTGTCCGCGCCCGGGGTGCCGAGGACGGCGACGAACACACTGATCCCGAGGACCGCCCCGAGCTGGCGGAAGCTGGCGTTGACCGCCGAGCCGAGCCCGTACCGCGCCGGGGGGAGCGAGGCGACGGCCGCCCCGGACTGCACCGGGAGGGTCAGGCCGATGCCGATCCCCAGGAGCACGCTGGCCGGCAGCCAGTGCGTGGCCCAGTGGGGCGACGAGGTGACGGCGAGCGCGAAGGTGGCCGCGGCGGCGGCCCAGCTGACGGCGCCGGCGAGCAGCACGGGCCGGTACCCGATCGAGTCGGCCAGCTTGCTGGCGGGACGGGCGATCAGGGTGACGACCAGCGGCCCCGGGGTGCTGGCCAGCGCGGCCCGCAGCACCGAGTAGTGCCACTCGGTCTGGAGGAAGATGATGTTGCTGAGCAGCATGCCGTAGAACGCGGTGGCGAACAGCAGGGTCGCCGCGTTGACCAGGCGGAACTGCCTGACCTTGAAGAGCGCCAGGTCCATCACCGGCCGCGCCGCGGTGGCGGAGCGCCGGACGAAGACCGGCAGCAGGGCCGCCGCCAGGACGAAGCCCGCGATCACCCAGGGGTCGGACCAGCCCCGGGACGGTCCCTCGATGATGGCGTAGCTGAGCAGCGCGGGGACGGCCGCGACCAGCACCACGCCGATCGGGTCCGGGATGCCGGAGGCCTGCGGGTCGCGGGACTCGCGCAGCAGCCGGGCCCCGAAGAAGATCATGACGGCGCAGATCGGCACGTTCACCAGGAAGATCCACCGCCAGGACGCGTACTCGGTGAGGAGCGCGCCGATGGTGGGGCCGAGGGCGGCCGCGGCCGCGCCCATCGCGCCCCAGGTGCCGACCGCCACGTGCCGCCGGGCGGCGGGGAACTCGGGCAGGATCAGCGCGATCGACGTCGGGACCACCAGTGCCGCGAAGACGGCCTGGAGTGCCCGGGCGGCGATCAGGAAGCCGGCGTTCGGCGCGAGACCGCACAGGGCGCTCATCGCGGCGAACCCGGCGAGCCCTATGAGGAAGACCCGTTTGCGTCCGTACCGGTCGGCCAGGCGTCCCGCCGGGATCAGCATGGCCGCGAAGACCAGGCTGTAGGCGTTGAGGACCCACGCGAGGTGTCCGGTCGTGGTGTCGAAGCTGCGGCTGATCGTCTCGAAGGCGACGTTCACGATCGTCGTGTCGAGGAAGACCACGAACACGCCGAGGCTGCCCAGGGCCAGCACCCGCAGGGCATGGCGTTTCGCCTCGGCCGGCTCGTCGGTGACGGACGGGGGAGTGGACATGGAGGACCCTCACAGAGTCTGTTGTGATTTCCAACTTACCTGGTGGACGCTAACAGCGGTCGGTTGGAAAAGACAACCAACCACCGGTTATGGTGGGCGCATGGAGACGAAGGAAGGGCCGGGGCCGGGACAGGGGCCCGGGAACGGGACGGGCGGCGCGGAGACCGCGGCCGCCGGGGAGACGGTCGTCGACCTGTCCGTGATGGCGCGCCACCCCCTCGGGGTACGGCCCTGCTCGCTCGCCGCCTCGCTGGACGTCCTCGGGGAGCGCTGGTCGCTGCTGGCCATCCGCGAGATGGGATACGGCGTCCACCGCTTCGGACGCATCGCCGGCTACACCGGCGCCTCCCGCGACATCCTGGCCGACCGCCTGCGCAAGCTCGAAGCCGTGGGCGTGATCGAGCGGCGCCGGTACAGCGAGCATCCGCCGCGCTACGAGTACCACCTCACCGAGGCGGGCCGGGAGCTGTACCCGGTGCTGCTCTCGCTCTTCCGGTGGGGTGACAAGTGGGCCGTGGACGAGCCGGCGTTGACGCTCCTGCACGAGTGCGGGCACGAGCTGGACATCGACCACGTGTGCCGCCACTGCGGCGGTCCCGTCGAGCGCGGCAGGGTCGAGGCGCGGGTCTCACGCCGCCCGGAGTGACCCCGCGTCCGTCAAGCGCGCGTCAGGGGAAGGGCGCGGTGGATCAAGGACGCGTCAGCGCCCGGGACCGGAGCGTGCCGTACGGGCATACCATCGCTGGTATGCCCCGCTCGCGACCCGCGGACCGGGGCAGTCATTCTGTCCTCAGGAGCGACACCATGTCGGAGCATCAGAACAGCGAGGATCCGGAGCCTTCACATCCGGCCCCGGCCGGAACGTTGTTCGTCCCGGTCCGGCCGGGACCGGCGGGCTTCAGCGTCCGCCTCTTCCGTACCGCCCTCGGTGCCAGGACGGCGGTGGCCTTCACCACCGCGAACGGACTCGCCGCGACACTGGGCCCCCAGCAGTCCTGGATCAGGCTCTCGGAACACGCCGTGCGCGACCTCACCGAGCCGCTCGGCGTCACCGCCCTCACCGTCGACCCGCAGCTGGCCGCCCCGGCCACGGCCCCGGCCACCGCTCCCGTGACGGTCCCCGTCACCGTGCCCGGCCCCCTGCCCGTCCTCCCGCTCCCGGCCCAGTCCGCGGGCCCGTACGGCACCCGCAGGCCCTCCGCCGCCGCCCTCCCGCCGTTCCAGCCCGGCCACCGCACGGCCCCCTCGGCGCGGCCCGCCGCTCGACGCGCCTGATCGCTCCGCGTCCACCAGACTCGACAGAGGGACTGTTCCCCGCGCCTGCCCGCGCCTCCTGTGTGAGGAGAGCGCCTGCGGGCAGGCGCGACACATCGCTCCGCTGAAGACGAAGGGACGTGTATCCCATGCGTGTGGCATTCCTGGTGGCTCCCGAAGGCGTGGAACGGGTGGAGCTCACCGAACCCTGGCAGGCCGTCGGCGACGCGGGCGGCGAGCGGGTGCTCATCTCGACGGAACCCGGCGAGATCCAGTCGTTCGACCACCTCGACAAGGCGGCGTCCTTCCCCGTCGACCTGACCGTCGCCGAGGCCTCCGCCGCCGACTACGACGGACTGGTCCTGCCCGGCGGCGTCGCCAACGCGGACGACCTGCGCACGGACGCCGGCGCCGTCGCGTTCGCGAAGAGCTTCTTCGACGCGGGCAAGCCCGTGGCCGCGATCTGCCACGCCTCGTGGACGCTCGTGGAGGCCGGTGTCCTGCGCGGCAGGACGCTGACGTCCTGGCCCAGCCTCCGCACGGACCTCCGCAACGCGGGGGCCACCTGGGTCGACGAACAGGTCCACGTCTGTACCTCGGGCCCCAACACGCTCATCACGAGCCGGAACCCCGGCGACCTCAAGGCGTTCAACGCCACCTTCGTGCCCGCGTTCGGCGGTTGAGCGGGGACACCTGGGTACGGGGTGAAGAGGGCGGGGGGCACGGACGGAGAGAGGCGATTCCAGGTGAAGACAGCGGACCGGCCGGCGGCGCAGGTCGTCGTGGCACTCAGCGGACAGGACCAGAACGACGCGCACACGGTGTTCTCCGCGCTCAGGACGGCGTTCGGGTCCGACCGCCCGGCCGACGACGTACCACAGGCGGCGTCCGGCGGCAGGCCGGCCGTGTGGACGGCCACGTTCGACGCGGACGACGTACGGGACGAGCCGGCCGCCGCCCGGCTCTCCGCGCCCGTCACCGCCACCCTCCAGGGGGGTTACACCGCCGTGGACAGCCTGCGCCGGGCGCTGACCGCCGCCTTCGCCGTACGGATGGTCGGCACGGCCTCGGGGGACCAGGAGGAGGAAGTCCAACTCCGCCTGGAGAGCAGGTAGTCGGCCGCCCCAGGGCCGCTTTCCGGCGCACACGGCCGGCCCTCGCGGGTGCGCGGGGACCGGCCCCGCGGCCTGCCCCGCTCCCGTACGCCGCGCTCCTCTTCCCGTACGGCCGCCCCCCGTTCGTGTTGCGCGTCCGGCGCCCCGGCCGCAATCTGGTGGTGACCCAGAAGTGATCGCCGCTCACGCTTCGTACCCGGGGGGTCGTTGGTACAACGTGGTGAAGCATGAGGGCCTCTCTGTGAGGAGCCCCGACATGACAGTTCCACTCGACCGGCTCGACGGCCGGCGGTACGCGGTGGAATTGCACCCCTCCCCGGAACGCGTCTCCCAGCTGCGGCGCATCGTCGCCGCCCACCTGAGGCACTGGGGACTCGACCTGCACGTCGACCCCGTCCGCCAGGGCCTCGACGAACTCATGGCCAACGTCCACCGGCACGTCGGCGAGGCCGCCACCTGCGTGGTGGAGCTGCGGTGGCGCGGCCGCCACCTCACGGCCTCGGTGGAGGACAACGGCCCCCGGCTGCCCCGGCTGCTCACCGCCGGCGGCGGGGGGCTCGCGCGCGTCGCCGCGCTCAGCGACAGCTGGGGGACCTGCCCCACGGCCGAGGGCAAGGTCGTCTGGTTCACCCGGAGCGTCGAGTCCCCGCAGGACCTCTTCCGCGTGCCCCGCGCCCCGGTCGGCGGCATCGGGACGGCGGAGCTGCGCCGGGAGCCGGACCCGCGGCCGCTGCCGTTCGGCGCGCCCGCCGCGTCACGGGAGTCCCTCGCGGACGCGGTGGCCTGAGGCCCGGGCGGGCCTCACTCGTACGCGCCCTGGTCTTATCCGTACGTGTCCCGGGCGGGTCTCGTACGCGTCCCCAGGGTCCTACTCGTACGCGTCGGCCTCGTCGTCCTCCGCCACCAGGTGCACCGCGGCCTCCTCCGCCGAGGCGGCCGCGCCGTCGATGCCGACATCGCTCGCGATCATGTCCTTCTCGGCATCCGCGTGGGCGCCCTCGTCCGGCGCCACCAAGCGCCCCGACCGGTCGTCACCTACCTCGTCGTCCACCAACTCGCCCTCGCCGTAGGCCAGATCACCGATGCCGTCCCCGAACGGGACGGCGCGCTCCGGGATCTCCTCCGCGAGGCGCTCGTCCAGTGACTCGCCCGCGACCTGTTCCGCGGCGGTCGTCCCGGTGTGTTCCACACCGAGCGGCCGCTCGGGCGGCGACCAGCCCTCGTCGAAGGGGTCGGACCCGCGGTCCACCAAGGTGTCCTCGGGGTCGAGGATGCCCTCGTCCTCGAACACGCCGTCACCGTCGTCATGGTTGGGCTGGTACACCTCGTCGCCCATGCTCTCGCCTCCGTCGCCGCTCACGTCGGCCTCCCTCACTCCGTAGCCGTCCCTGGGGACATCCGGTCCCTGTCCGGCGGGCAGGGACCCCGTGCCCGTACCCCTCGGAAGCCTCGGCAAGCGGCACTGGGCGTGACACCTTCACCTGACGTGCGTCCCGCCCCGCCCGATGCGGCGGCCGGGACCGCCGTCGGCGTCCACGCCGGTCCTTGTCCCCACCTTCCCACCAATCACCGCCGTGTCAAACGGCAGGTGAAAGGCCCTGTAGCGGCCCCCGGGAAGGGGTCCCGCGACGCCCGCGGTGTTTGTCGGCGCCGGTGGCGGGCACGTGACGGTTCCGACGGTACGACCCGATATGTGACTGTCCGGAGTCGAACGTGAGCCGAGAACGCATTGTCATCGTCGGAGCCGGGTTCGCCGGTTACGAGGCCGCCCGCACCCTCTGCCGCAAGGTGCGGGGCGCCGCCGACATCGTCCTGCTGAACCCCACCGACTACTTCCTCTACCTCCCGCTGTTGCCCCAGGTGGCCGCGGGCATCCTGGAGGCCCGCCGGGTGACGGTCTCCCTCACCGGCACGCTGCCACGGGTGCGGCTCGTCCTGGGCGAGGCCGACCACGTGGACCTGGAGGCCCGCACGGTCCGGTACACCGGCCCGGAGGGCGAGCGGGGAGAGCTGCCGTACGACCGGCTCGTCCTCGCCGTGGGCAGTGTGAACAAGCTGCTGCCCATCCCCGGTGTCGCCGAGCACGCGCACGGCTTCCGGGGCCTGCCGGAAGCGCTCTACCTGCGCGACCACATCACCCGCCAGATCGAGCTGGCCGCGACGACCGCCGACCCGGCGGAGGCGGCGGCCCGCTCGACCTTCGTCGTGGTCGGCGCCGGGTACACCGGTACCGAGGTCGCCGCCCAGGGCAAGCTCTTCACGGACGCCCTGATGAGCAAGCAGCGCAAGTGGAGCCGGGCCGCGAAACCGCGCTGGATGCTCCTGGACGTCGCGCCCCGGGTCCTGCCGGAGCTCGACCGCAGGCTCTCCGACACCGCCGGCCGCGTCCTGCGCGAACGCGGTGTGGACGTGCGGACCAAGACGTCCGTCAAGGAGGCCACCACGGCCGGGGTCACCCTGGACACCGGCGAGTTCGTCGAGACGCGCACGCTGGTGTGGTGCGTGGGGGTGCGCCCCGACCCGCTGGTGTCCGGGGTCGGACTGGCCGTCGAGCGGGGCCGCCTGGTGGTCGACCCGCAGCTCAACGTGCCGGGGCATCCCGAGGTGTTCGCGTGCGGCGACGCCGCCGCCGTACCCGACCTGACCAGGCCGGGGCAGTACACCCCGATGACGGCCCAGCACGCGAGCCGCCAGGGGAAGGTGGCGGGGCGCAACGTCGCCGCGTCCCTCGGGTACGGCGTGCCCGAGGCGTACAGCCACCACGACCTGGGGTTCGTGGTCGACCTCGGCGGGGTCAAGGCGGCGGCCAACCCGCTCGGCGTACCCCTGTCGGGTCCCCTCGCGGGCGCCGTGACGCGTGGCTACCACCTCGCCGCCATGCCGGGGAACCGGGTGCGCGTCGCCGCCGACTGGCTGCTCGACGCGGTCCTGCCGCGGCAGGGCGTCCAGCTCGGCCTGGTCAGGGCCTGGACCGTACCGCTCGAATCGTCGTCCCCCGAGCTGGCCAAGGTGCCGGGCGGACCGCCCGGGTCGTCCTGAGCCGCGTTTCCACGCGGAGACCACCACCCTGATCCGGAAACCGAAGCCCTGATCCGGAAACAGAAGCACTGTCTCCGTTTCGCAGCGCGGTGAGGGGTACGCGAAGACAGAGAGACCCCCACCGAGCGAAAGGAACGAGCGACTGTGCGGCTGCCCACGGAACACCTGAGCCTCGGCCCCGATACGGACACCTGGGCGTGGTTGCGACACGCGGCCTGTGTCGACGCCGACCCCGAGCTGTTCTTCCCGGTGGGGGAGTCCGGCCCCGCCGCCGAACAGGCCCGGCGCGCCAAGGAGGTCTGCCACCGCTGCCCCGTCGAGCGCGAGTGCCTCGAATGGGCGCTGGAGACCGGCCGTACCTCCGGCGTGTGGGGCGGTACGGACGAGGAGGAGCGGCGCCGGCTGCGGCGCAGGAGCGACCGGCGCCGGATGCCCCAGGTGGCCCCGGCCCGCAATACCCAGCCGTCGGGCCCCGGCCGCTCCCGCCGCCCCTGAGCCCGCCCCGCGCCCGGCGCGGCGCCGCGGCCCGTGTTGCGGGCGCGGGCAGGTCGCGGAAGGGTCGGACTGTCGAATCTAGGAGGAATCGCCCATGCCCATCGCGACGGTGAATCCCGCCAGCGGAGAGACGCTCAAGACCTTCGACGCTCTGGGGGCCGAGGAGATCGAGCAGCGTCTCGCCACCGCCCACGCCGCCTTCCGGCAGTACCGGCTGACCGGATTCGACGAACGCGCCCGGCTCCTGAACCGCGCCGCCGACCTGCTGGAGCAGGACGCGCCCGACATCGCCCGCACCATGACGACCGAGATGGGCAAGCCGGTCGCGGCGGCCCGCGCGGAGGCGCTCAAGTGCGCGAAGTCGATGCGGTGGTACGCGGAGCGCGCCCCGGAACTGCTCGCCGACGAGCACCCGTCCGACGCCGACGTGAAGGACTCCGGCGCGTCCCGCGCCCACGTCCGCTACCGCCCGCTCGGCGTGGTGCTCGCGGTGATGCCGTGGAACTTCCCGCTCTGGCAGGTCGTACGGTTCGCCGCGCCGGCCCTCATGGCGGGCAACGTCGGCCTCCTCAAGCACGCCTCGAACGTCCCGCAGACCGCGCTGTACCTGGAGGACCTGTTCAGCAGGGCCGGCTTCCCCACCGGCTGCTTCCAGACGCTGCTGGTCGGCTCCGGCGCGATCGAGGACATCCTGCGCGACCCCCGGGTGGCCGCCGCGACCCTCACCGGCAGCGAGCCGGCGGGCCGCGCCGTCGCCGCCGTCGCGGGTGACGAGGTCAAGCACACGGTCCTGGAGCTGGGCGGCAGCGACCCGTACATCGTCATGCCGTCGGCGGACATCGAGCGGGCCGCGAGGACGGCGGTGACCGCCCGGGTGCAGAACAACGGCCAGTCCTGCATCGCCGCGAAACGCTTCATCGTCCACGAGGACGTCTACGACGCCTTCGCCGCCCGCTTCACCGCCGGGATGCGCGACCTGACCGTCGGGGACCCGCTGGACGAGTCCACCGACGTCGGACCGCTCGCCACCGAGCAGGGCCGCGCCGACCTGGAGGAACTGGTCGAGGACGCCCTGCGCCGGGGCGCGACCGCCCTGTGCGGGGGGCAGCGCCCGGCGGAGGTCGAGGGCGGGTGGTTCTACGCCCCGACGGTCCTCGCCGACATCACGGCGGCGATGCGGATCCACCACGAGGAGACGTTCGGCCCGGTCGCCACCCTCTACCGGGTGTCGGACCTGGACGAGGCCGTGGCGCTCGCCAACGACACCCCGTTCGGGCTCAGTTCGAACGTCTGGACCGAGGACGCGGCCGAGGTGGACCGCTTCGAACGGGACCTGGAGGCGGGCGGTGTCTTCTTCAACGGCATGACCGCCTCGCACCCGGCCCTGCCGTTCGGCGGTGTGAAGCGCTCCGGGTACGGGCGTGAGCTGTCGGGCCACGGGATCCGCGAGTTCTGCAACATCACCACGGTGTGGCACTCGGCCTGATGGCCTGATGGGTGCGAGGGGCCCGATCCGGAAGCGAACCCCTGGTTCCACGGCCGGGGAGACGAGGGAGAACGAGCATGCTCCGCAAGGCGACCACCGGGGCGGGCCCCACCGCTCCCACCACCGCGGAGGTGGCGGCCCTCGACGCGCACTGGCGGGCGGCCAACTACCTCGCGGTGGGGCAGATCTACCTGATGGGCAACCCCCTGCTCCAGGAGCCGCTGGCGCCCGAGCACATCAAGCCGCGGCTGCTGGGGCACTGGGGCACGTCCCCGGGGCTGAACCTGGTCCACACCCACCTCAACCGGGTGATCAGGGACCGGGACCTGTCGGCGCTGTGCGTGTGGGGTCCCGGGCACGGCGGGCCCGCCGTCCTGGCCAACTCGTGGCTGGAGGGCACGTACTCGGAGACGTACCCCGACGTGAGCCGGGACCGGGCGGGCATGGACCGGCTGTTCCGGCAGTTCTCCTTCCCCGGCGGGGTGCCGAGCCATGTGGCCCCGGAGACGCCCGGCTCGATCCACGAGGGCGGCGAGCTGGGGTACTCGCTGGCGCACGCGTACGGAGCCGCCTTCGACAACCCGGAGCTGTTGGTCGCGTGCGTCATCGGCGACGGCGAGGCGGAGACCGGGCCGCTGGCCGGGTCGTGGCACTCCAACAAGTTCCTGGACCCCGTCCACGACGGGGCCGTCCTGCCGATCCTGCACCTCAACGGCTACAAGATCGCCAACCCCACCGTGCTCGCCCGCGTCCCCGAGGCCGAACTCGACGAGCTGATGCGCGGATACGGCCACGAGCCGATCCACGTCGGCGGTGACGAGCCCCTCGCCGTCCACCGCGCCATGGCCGAGGCGATGGACCGCGCCCTGGACCGCATCGCCCACATCCAGCGGGACGCGCGCGAGAACGGCTCCACCGAGCGCCCCCGCTGGCCCATGATCGTGCTCCGCACGCCCAAGGGCTGGACCGGGCCCCGCGAGGTCGACGGGCTGCCGGTGGAGGGGACGTGGCGCGCGCACCAGGTCCCCCTCGCCGGCGTCCGCACCGACCCGGCCCACCTCGCCCAACTGGAGGCGTGGCTGCGCTCGTACCGCCCGGAGGAACTGTTCGACGCGACGGGCGCGCCCCGCCCCGAGGTACTGGAGTTCGTACCGGAGGGCACCCGGCGGCTCGGCGCCACTCCGCACGCCAACGGAGGCCTGCTGCTGAGGGAGTTGCCGATCCCGGCGCTGGAGGAACACGCGGTACGGGTCGACAAGCCCGGCACCGTGCTCCACGAACCCACCAAGATCCTGGGCGGGTTGCTCCGAGCCGTCATGAAGGACACGGCCGCCCACCGGAACTTCCGGGTCGTCGGTCCGGACGAGACCGCGTCGAACCGCCTCGAATCCCTCTACGAGGCCACCGGCAAGGCCTGGCAGGCGCGGACGCTCGACACCGACGAGAACCTCGCGCACGACGGACGGGTGATGGAGGTCCTCTCCGAGCACCTGTGCCAAGGCTGGCTGGAGGGCTACCTCCTGACGGGCCGTCACGGGCTGTTCTCCAGCTACGAGGCGTTCGCGCACATCGTCGACTCGATGGTCAACCAGCACATCAAGTGGCTGCGCACCTCACGCCGGCTGCCCTGGCGCCGCCCCGTCGCGTCCCTCAACTACCTGCTCACGTCGCACGTCTGGCGCCAGGACCACAACGGCTTCTCCCACCAGGACCCCGGCTTCGTCGACCACGTCCTCAGCAAGAGCCCCGAAGTGGTACGGGTCTACCTGCCGCCGGACGCCAACACCCTGCTTTCCGTGGCCGATCACGCCCTGCGCAGCCGCGACTACGTCAACGTCATCGTCGCCGGCAAGCAGCCCAGCTTCGACTGGCTCACCCTGGAGGAGGCCAACGCCCACTGCGCGCGCGGCGCGGGGGTCTGGCCGTGGGCCGGTACGGAGGACGGCACCGGCGAGCCGGACGTGGTGCTCGCCTGCGCCGGGGACGTACCGACGCAGGAGACGCTGGCCGCCGCCGACCTGCTGCGGCAGCACCTGCCGGAGCTGACCGTGCGGGTCGTCAACGTGGTCGACATGGCCCGGCTGCTGCCCAACACCGAGCATCCGCACGGGATGACGGACTCCGAGTACGACGCGGTGTTCACCACCGACCGGCCGGTGATCTTCGCGTACCACGGCTACCCCTGGCTGATCCACCGCCTCGCCTACCGCCGTACCGGCCACGCCAACCTCCACGTGCGCGGCTACAAGGAGGAGGGCACGACCACCACGCCCTTCGACATGGTGGTACGCAACGACCTCGACCGGTACCGGCTGGTCATGGACGTCATCGACCGCGTCCCGGGACTGGCGGTGCGCGCCGCCGCCGTACGCCAGTCCATGGCGGACGTACGGACCAGGCACCACGCCTGGATCCGCGAACACGGCACGGACCTGCCGGAGGTCGAGGAATGGACGTGGTCGGGGTGAAGGGCGCCGGGGCGACGGACTCGGGGGCGACGGATTCCGTACGGGCGGGGAACAGGACCGTACCGATCCATCGCCCGGCGAAGGTGCTGTTCCCCGCCACCGGCGACGACACGGGCCTGACGAAGGCCGATCTGGTGGAGTACTACCGGTCCGTCGCGCCGTACATGCTGCCGGAGTTGAAGGGCAGGCCGCTCATGCTGGAGCGGCACCCGGACGGGCTCGACGGCCCCCGCTTCATGCAGAAGAACACCCCGGACGGCTATCCGGAGTGGGTGCGCAGGGCCGAACTGGCCAAGAAGGGCGGGACGGTCACCCACCCCGTCTGCGACAACACCGCCACCCTGGTCTTCCTCGCCGACCAGGCGTGCCTGACCTTCCACCGCTGGCAGTCCCGCGCCGACCGTCCCGACGCCCCCGACCGGCTGGTCTTCGACCTCGACCCGGCGGAGGACACCTTCGAGCCCGTCCGGCGCGCGGCCACCCAGCTCGGCGAACTCCTCGGCGAACTGCGGCTGCCCAGCGCCCTGTTGACGACCGGCTCCCGAGGACTGCACGTGATCGTCCCGCTGGACGGCCGCAGCGGCTTCGACGAGGTGCGCGCCTTCGCCGGCGACGTCGCCCGGACACTGGCCGCCCGCGACCCCGACCACCTGACCACGGAGGTACGGACCGGGGCGCGCGGCGGCCGCCTGTACCTGGACATCCAGCGCAACGGATACGCCCAGACGGCGGTGGCGCCGTTCTCCGTACGGGCGCGGGAGGGCGCCCCGGTCGCCACCCCCATCAGCTGGGACCAGCTGGCGGACCCGCGGGTGACGGCGAGGCGCTGGACGGTACGGGACGTCCTGGACCAGGCGAGGACGCGCCCGTGGTCGCAGGTCCCGGCCCGCGGCAGGTCCCTGACCCCGGCCCGCAAACTCCTCCAGTCCCTGAAGCCCTGAGGCGCTTACCCCTTCTGCCTCACCCTCCGGCGGGGAACTCCCCGCCCAACGCGGCGGCGAGGCGCAGGTGGGGGGCGGCGTCGGCGGGCCGCCCCTGGCGCTCCAGCGTGCGGCCGAGCATCAGCCGCGCGTAGTGCTCCACGGGATCGCGCTCCAGGACGGCCAGCAGCTCGGCCTCGGCCTTGGCGAGGCGCGCCGAGTGGTAGTAGGCGCGGGCGAGCAGCAGGCGCGGCGCCACCTGCTCCGGGACCTCCTCGACGAGCGAACCGAGGATGCGCGCGGCGGTGCCGTACTCCTTCGCCTCGAAGAACAGCTGGGCACGATCCCAGCGCTCGGCGGCCGTCCCGTACTCGTAGTAGCCGGTCTCGTTCATGACCTCGTTCATGTCCGCTGTAACAGCACGGCGTGGTTGAAGATTCCACCACTTCTTTCGCCGGGGCGGGCGTGTCGGTCCGCGCGCGGGATTAGGTTGGGCGGCATGAGCAATCTTGATCGTCAGGCCGCCCTCACCGTCTGCGGCGGTCGCGGGTTTGTCGTGGCGGAGCCGGTGCGCGAGCTGCTGAGCCCGCGCCGGGTCCAGCTGGGGGAGTCCACGGAGGTCCGCAGGCTGCTGCCCAACCTGGGCCGCCGCATGGTCGGCGCGTGGGCGTTCGTCGATCACTACGGTCCCGACGACATCGCCGACGAGTCCGGGATGCAGGTCCCGCCCCACCCGCACATGGGGCTCCAGACCGTCAGCTGGCTGCACGAGGGCGAGGTCCTGCACCGCGACAGCCTCGGCAGCCTCCAGACCGTCCGTCCGCGCGAACTGGGCCTGATGACCTCGGGCCGGGCGATCTCCCACTCGGAGGAGAGCCCCCGCCCCCACGCCCGCTTCCTGCACGGCGCCCAGCTCTGGGTGGCGCTCCCCGACGCGCACCGTAACGTCGAGCCGCACTTCCAGCACCACGCGAACCTCCCGGCGGTCACCGCCCCCGGCCTGACGGCGACGGTCATCCTGGGCACGCTGGACGGCACGACCTCCCCGGGCACGACGTACACCCCCCTGGTCGGCGCCGACATCGCCCTCACGGCGGACACGGAAGCCCGCCTCCCCCTGGACCCGGACTTCGAGTACGCGATCCTCGCCATGTCGGGCGCGGCCGAGGTCGACGGCGTACCGGTCCTGCCCGGCTCGATGCTCTACCTGGGCAGCGGCCGCACCCACCTCCCCCTCCGCGCGGACTCGGACGCGGGCCTGATGCTCCTGGGCGGCGAACCGTTCGAGGAAGAGATCGTCATGTGGTGGAACTTCATCGGGCGGTCGAACGACGAGATCAAACAGGCCCGCACGGACTGGACCTCAGGCACCCGCTTCGGCGAGGTGAAAGGCTACGACGGCCCCCCACTCCCCGCCCCCGCCCTCCCCCCGGTCCCCCTGAAATCCCGAGGCCGAGTCCGCTGACCTGGTGTCCCGTGCGGAGCGGCGACCCTCCCGGCCGACGGGCCCGCGTGACAAGTCGGACGCCTACCGAAGCCGGCTCGCCGGGCGTGCCGAGAGTCGCACGTCTCGCCGTGTGCGGGCAGGTCCAGTCAGACCAATGCTGACTCAATGCTGACTTTCCTGACTGACCGTCAGCCAGCAAGGCGCCTCCCGCGAACAGCTCCTGGAGCCAGGGACGTCTCGGCCGCCCGTGAACGGGACGGCCGGCCGCAGGTGGGCGTTCGACGCTGGAGGCATCGCGATCATGGTCGCGCCGAGATTCGAGTGGCCCCTCACCCTCGGGCCCGCCCTCTTGTTGAGTCCCGACAAGATGCAGAACCGGTAGCGCCGCCACCCGACGCCGAGGGTCACGAACGAGCGGGTCGGCAGGGGATTCTCTACGCGCTCGCCCGGAGGAACGCCTCGTCCGCTCCGGTCGTGGCCGGGGCACCAAGGCCACGAAGCTGCGCCGCCGCCACCAGGCCCGATCCCGGACAAGCATTACCGACGACAAGCCCATCAATCGGTCGAGGCTCAGTAGTTGTCACCGACGGACCGAATAAGCTGCTCATGGAGCTGGGGAGGCGGTGGCGGGGGCCGTACCAGTCGCTGGTGAAGGGGAAACCGGCGTGGGTAAGGAGGGACTGGGCGAGGCTGTCGCCGCCGCGGGCGACGACGCTGCCGCTCGGTTCAGGGGTGATGGTGACGGTGAGGGGCACGGGAGACTCCTGGGCACGGGGCGGCGCGGTCGGGCTGTTGGGTTCCGGCTGGTGGTCGAGTTCGGTGGCGATGAGGCGGCACTCGCGCTGCAGCCGGAAGGCCTCGCGGTGGGCGTGGTGGAGGCGGCCGTCCTCGCGGACGAGGGTCGCCACGATGCGTACCTGGCGGGGGCGGGTACGGAGGGCGATCCAGCGGCAGGCGTCCCGGTCGCCGTCGGGTGCGACGGTCGCGGCCACGAGGCGGCGGGCAACCTTGCCCCACTGGCCGTCGCCCAGATCGGGGTGGTGCGGGGCGGCGCGGACCGAGCAGACCCAAACCGCCCGCTTGGGCGCCCGGTAGCCCAGGCGGAGGACAGGCTCGTTCAGGTACTGCGCCAGCTCAGGCGGTGTGTCGGCATTGGACAGTGTGAAAGAACGAGGCGCCGTGGCCGTCCACGGCCACAAGGTGCGGATCAGGCGGGGTCACCGCGTTCGCCCGGCCCGCCATACAGGTAGGCGAGCAGACCGGCTGTGTTGCGGGCGCGATGAAGGCGTGCGATTACAAGACGGACCCCGGGAGGAAGCGCTGTGCCCAGGTTAGGGCTTGTGGGGAGAGGATCCGCAGATCTCGGGGTTTGGGCCGCCCGGAAATCGGTGGTAGCGCACGCCCTTGCGTCAGTCCGAAGAGCGGAGCCGGTGGCTGGTGGCGGTTTTGTCGCGGGCGATACTGGCGTTGAGGGCGTCGTGCAGGCAGGGTTGCTTGCGGACCGTTTGACCGGTCGTGAGACAGCCCGGCTAGTAGGGCTGCGTGGCCGACCCGCCACCGAGCGCCCCTCGACCGTTCGGTTCGCTTCGAGGGTCAGTAGCGACACGACGGAGCGGCCGGCGCCGGTCCGCGAGGGTGAAGGGCCGTGTCGCGTTCGGCCTGGCGCTCGTTGGACCCGCCATGAAGAAGATCATCACGAGCGGGCTGCTCGCCGCAGCCGCGCTGGCGGGAGCCGCTCCGACGGCGTTCGCCGACAACGACAGCAACTTCGGCCCCGGCGTGAACGCCGCGAACAACTGGAACTTCACCGCCGCCGCGGTCTGTTACCAGGAACTCGCGGTCGTACCCGTCGCCGGCTCGTGGGCGACCGACACCAACAACTGCACCAACGGCAACGTCATCGACCACACCGCCCAGGAGGTAGCCCAGACCGCAGGCCGCGTGGTCGGGACCTTGACCGGCAGCTGACCGCGCACAGCGAGGCCTCGCGAGCGTCGTCGCCATCGCCCCCGCGTCTGGCGCACATGACGGGGGCACGGAGGTGCGGAGGTCCCGGGGGTCTCGGGCCGTGACGAGTGAGGGTCCCCCTGGCGGCGGCGCTGCGGCAGTGCCGCCGCGGGGGACCCTCCCCCCCCCCCCGATATTCCAGCAGCCGGGTCAGAGCGCCAGCCTGCTCGTAGTTAGGACCGGGATGTCGTTCGCAGTGAGGTTGCTGGGCGCGCAGGAAGCGCAGCGGGTGCCGGTAACGGCTGTGGTCGAAAGGCGGTTACCAGCACGGAACTCCACTATGAGCAGCGGCCGTACCGTGCTGTAGGCCAGCGCATCGTGCTGTCCTCATCCGGCTGAGAACCGCACTCGCTCCCAGGGATGTCCGCTGGCGACGGGTGTCCCGGTCTCCCGCTGGGCTCAGCTTGGCGTGCAACTTTCTTTTCCAGGGCCAGGCCCAAGCTTGACCGAGGAGATGAAGGCCAGACGCTCCACCGCGTCCTCGCCGTACACACGTACCCGGACGGCATGTCCGGCGGGCCCTGGAATGCGACGACGATGCGGTCGCCGGCTGGGTGAAGGAGGTACGGCCCCGCGCGGAAGCCTCGCGGCGGCCCGCGGAGCCTGGCTGGTCTTCGAGGACGAGGCCGGATTCTCCACGACGCCGCCCGCACTCCAGGACCTGGGGCAGGCGCGGACACACTCCGGTGGTCAGAATCCGTGGCCGATCCCGCAGACGGATATCCATTGCTGCGCTGACCTGCTACAAACCGGGCCACCGCTCCCGGCTGATCAACCGGCCCCGCCGCGACGACGGCAACCGCGGCGGACGTAAAAGCTTCTCCTGGCCGCGACTACCGCGACCTGCTGACCGCCGCACACCAGCAACTCGGCGGCCCGATCGTCCTCGTCCGGGACAACCTCAACGTCCACAAGGCCGCCAGCCTCGGGAAGTTCGCCGCCTCCCGGGACTGGCTCACCATCTACTACCTGCCGCCTTACGCTCCCGACCTCAACCCAGCCGAAGGCATCTGGTCACTGCCGCGGCGGGGCTGGCTGTCCAACGTCGCCTCCCCCCCCCGAACACCTCATCCAGTGTGTTCGACGCTGCCTCGGAACATCCAGTACCACAGCAACCTCATCGACGGTTGTCTCACCGAGACCGGCCTGACAATCAGACCCAGCTGAAGAGCGGCGACACCACGAGTTCAATCGCAGTAACCAACTAAACAAGGCAGAACAGCCGTTTACCGGACGGACACTTACCTTACGGCCCGGCGGCTCCCTGTCCTACTCTGCTGACGACTCGGATGCGGCGTAGGACTCCGCGTAGGATTCGGCGTAGGACGCCGCGTGTGCCGATGCCTCCGCGTACGAGGATGATTCCGCGTAGGACTCGGCGTATGCCGCCGAGTAGGCCTCTCCTGGCCACCCCGATACGGCGTAGGACTCTGTGGCGGCCGATGCCGTCCCGCCCGTCATCGAGCCGGCCAATCCAACAAGAACGCTGCAAACGAGTGCGGAGGCTGTCTTGCGGATGTATCCCATTATGCCGCTCCCTTGTACTGGGTCATGTCCTGGCCCCGCCGAGAGGCGTGTCCAAGAGAACAGCATTGATCAGCTGAGGACTGCTTGGAAGCCGCCATTGGGCTGATTAGCCTGAGAGGGCAGTAAGTAACGTGCTGCCTGTTTCGCGCTTGCGGCTGGAGCTGTCGGGCTGGTGGTGGCCTTTCCGTGTGGCTATGGCCGTGGCTGGGTGGAAAACTCCTGCTCGGGCTCGATCAGGATCCCGCGTTCGGCCAGCCGCTTGAGCTTGTCATTCAGGGTTCGGCGTCGAACGCGGCTCGAACCTGGTCGGTGTTTTCGCAGTTCAGCGAATGTGAGGGCGGCCTCCGTCTGATCCTGTGCTTCGTCACAGAGACAGAGGAACCGTACGAAGGCCGTGGTCGTGAGTCTGAAGTACCCAGGTGTTCTGCGGGACGCGTTCGCGGAAGTGTCGCGCTTCCGGACGGAGTTGTTCGCGTGTCTGATCGCCCAGAGCGACTCTGTTCGAGTTGTGCGACGCCCTGTTGCGCACGGACCGGCGGGTGCGGACGCTCGTCGACCTGGCACTGGCCCCGGAACACCGCCGCGGGCATGGCGCTCTCTACGGCGGTCTCAACCAGGGGCAGATCGACGTCGCCCGGCTACGTCGGAACCTTGTGTCGACGCCGCTACCGAGGGCTGCGGACGGTCGGATCGTGCTGGCCGCAGACGTCTCGCCGTGGCTGCGGCCGGACGCCAACACCTGTCGTGACCGGTCCTTTTGCCACACGTTCGGCCGGCGTGAGGGTAAGCATCAGATGGTGCCCGGCTGGCCGTATTCGATCGTGGCCGCGCTGGATGCGGGCCGCACGTCGGGGACGGCGGTGCTGGACGCGGTCCGCCTGGAGCCCGGCGCGGGCGTCGCCGCGGTGACCACCGTCCAGCTCCGCGAGGTCGTCGAGCAACTCGTCGCGCCTGGCCAGTGAAGCCAGGGGACCCGCACGTCTTGGTCGTGCTCGATGCCGGATACGACGCGCCCCGCATCGCCTACCTGCTGGCCGGCTTGGCCGTCGAGATCCTCGGCCGACTGCGCTCAGATCGGGTGATGCGGCGTCTGGCCCCCTCCCGAAATGAGTTCGCCCTGGCCAACCCCAAAAGGCGGCCGGCCACCCAAGCACGGCGGCGAGTTCGTCTTCGGCGACTCCTTTACCTGGGGCATCGAGCAGGCCGTGACGGTCACCGACACCCGCCTCTACGGCAAGGCGACCGCGCAGGCGTGGGACAGGCTGCACCCAAGGCTGACCCGGCGGGCGGCCTGGATCGAGTACGACGGACCACTGCCCCTCATCGAGAGTACCGTCATCCGCCTCGCCGTCGAGAAGCTGCCGTCGGGCGGGGTGAACAAGCCGGTCTGGCTTTGGTGGTCGGGCGCCGGCGCCGGCGCGGCGGACGTCGACCGCTGCTGGCAGTCCTTCCTGCGGCGTCACGAAGACCGGCTCCCCGGCCAGTGCGCCGCAACCCTCAACACCCTTACCAGGCAGGCCATTTGGTTCGAGGAACCGCCGTCCGGCCACCCGTCGCGATGTGGGTCGTGGCCTCACGACCGGCGAGGCGTACAGCCGCCCCGCTCACCACAAAAGGGGCACCAAGCCCCGTCGTTCAAGGGGTACTGAAAGTGCAGACAGAGCCCCGTAGGCTGCTCTGGCGCAGGACGGCGTGATCTTCAGCGGGAGCACCCATGACAGGCGACAACAAGCCCGGCACGGATATCAGCGACGGCCACATAGGACTGGCTGTGACAATCATTGCCTTGATCGTCATTGCTATCGTCGCGAGCCCTCGGGCGACTTTGATTGTCGCGGGATGCTTCACCGCTTGGTTGGTCTTGGCATTGATCGTAATCTATATCAGGGGCGGACGCGGCGGAGAGGCACTTGGACGGGCCTACGTGGCAACTTTCTGGTGGGGCGACTACTTCAGTCCCTGATGGAGTTAAACAACAAGCTCAGTGACTGTTCCTGACCTTCAAATCAGGCGCGGCCGGCTCGGCTTCCCGAGCTTGGGCTTAGGCGAGTCGAGCGGCGATCCGCAGCTGAAGGTACCTCTTCACTCCGGGTACGCTCCGGCCTCCCGCACCTGCAACAGCCCCGGCCTTGACGCAGGGCGTCGACGCAGGCAATACGGTCTGTTGCTCGCGGTGCTGGTCGCCGCCGCCGGAGTCCAGGACTCCACCGCTGGCCGCACCCTCCTGGAGCAGGCCGCAGCCGATCACCCCACCGGTCGCGAGGTCTGGGTCGACGGCGGCTGCGCAAGCACCTCTTCGAGCATGCCGTCGCTCTCGGCATCGACCTCGGAATCGTCCCACACGCCCGTGGGGCCAGGGGATTCACAGCTGCGATGAGTTAGGGCGAAACGCTCAGTTACGTACCGGCCAGGAACTGTTGCGTCGCAGTCCCCAACGCGTTGTCACCGTTGAACAGGTTGCTCAGCTTGACGGTTGAGTGGGTGCCCGCGAGATTCCCGTGCAGCTTCTTCAGGAAAGATGTCGATTCGATGGGCATGTCGGCGCCCCCGCACTGGTTGAGTGCGCTCGTCAGGGGGAGCCCAAGTACATTGCTGCTCGCGGTTCCGGTGCCGGATACGGTGGCTCCTGCCGCCCGAGAGCCCACATTGCGATTGGCGCAGTCAGTTCCGAAAGCAGGAGAAAGGACATCGCCGACCCCGCCGGCAAAGACTGGAGACGAGGTCAGAAGGACTCCTGCAGTGACAGCCGAGGTGAGAGTCAGTACGGTCACAACCGTGCGAGAGCGCATGATCTGGCAAACGAGCCAAGCAGTCCGCAGAAACGAAGAATCTGGTGGCGTGGGTGTCAACGTCGTCGAAAACGAGCCTCGGCGTCCGGAGGGCGCGGCCGATCCGGCCGCAGACCGACACGTCACCGGGCTGGGGCCGAAGTCCGGCCTCTCGTCCGAACCGGTGCCCACCGCAGCTGGGCCGGTGGCGGTAGTTTCGTCACCGGCCCCTGTTCGACACGATCGACACCGATTCGACGTGGTGCATGGTGGGGTCAGTTGGCGCTGAACTTCACCGAGGCGTACTGGAAGAAGGGCACGTTGTTGCCGGGATCGACTCGGAAGCCCTGGAGGACACAGCTGAGGTCGCTGTAGACGGTGGCGACAGCGTCTGTGTCGTTGAAACCGCTCAAGGAGAGCACGTCGACGATGTAGCAGGGGCCGAGGGTGGGGTTGTTGATCTGACCGGCGCCGGTGATCAGGCCGGAGTAGTAGAACGTGCCGGTGGCCTTGGCCTGTGCGCCGGCGCCGGCGGACGTTGCGGACGCGACGGCCATGACAACCGCGGCCGCGGCGGTGAGTGCGGTACGCAGGATGAGACGCACGCGATTCCCCCGATACGAAAGAGGCCGGGACTCCCGTGCCCTGCCTGTTGTATGACTGTCCAGCCGCTCGCTTTCGGCCGCCATAGCCCGTTCGGAGGGGCGCGCACCCTGCGGACATGCGCCCCCGTACTGATGCATGGAGTCGATGCGCGCACTGCGCCAACGGCAGGCGGCGGAAGCGGAGACGAAGAGGACCGCGGCCTGCTCGGGCGTCGCGGGTAGCAGGAGCGGTCGGGTAGAAGACCCCGGGTGGTTCCCCGTTGGCACGGCCGCTCCCGGCCGCCGACAGTGCGAGACCTCGGGACGTACGGTACCCCGGGACCCACGTGCGGGCCTACTTGCCGCGGCGCGCCAGCGCGGCGGCCGCGCGAGCTTCCCGGCGGCCCTCACCGGATGATCGCCGCCATCGTGGGGCGCGCGGAGCTACGGTTACGCGCGCATGACCATTCTGATCGTCGGTGGGTCCGGCTTCCTGGGGTCCGAGCTGATCCGGCAGGCGAGAGCGGCGGGACACGCCGCCGTCGCCACGTACACGACGAAGCCGGGCACTACTTCCCCCAGTTCGTGGCGCCTCCTCGATCTGCGAGAGGTGGCAAATCTGGACGCCCACCATGGCGGAGGTGAACCCTCGCGTCGTGATCAACGCGTCGAGCGGCAGGGCCGAACCCACTACGACGAGTCCTGTCTCCCGGATCCATCATCCCGTACGGCACGGCCAAGGCAGCAAGCGGAGACCGGCGTCCTCGCAGTGCGTCCGAAGGCCTTGGTCGCCCGTACGTTGCTGATCATCGGGCGCGTCGAAGTGGCCATGTCGATCCAGGGCGCCCTCACGGAGACCCGCTGAGGGTGCGCGAAGTGCGCGGGCCGGGCGTCAGGAGATCTGATCGGAGGCCCACTCGGCCCACTCGCGGTGCATGGTGTGGAACCGTAGGCCGTACTCCAGGGCGATCCGGCCGTAGACCGAGAGTTCGTCGTCGGTCCAGTCGACGGACTCCTCCAGCAGACGCAGGCCCTGGTAGCCCTTGTCGGCCCGTTCGGCGATTTCGGTGAGGTAGTCGCGCGCCTGATCCGGTGTCAGCACCCCGAGGAAGAAAACCCGCAGGAGAGTTTCGCTGCGGGAGTTTCGCTGCGGCTTGGTCTCGGTCAGCCAGTGCCGCAGTTCGGCCAGTCCCTCGGGGGTGAGGGTGTACTCCTTGCGGCCCCGAGGGCCCTCGGCGGACACCGTGACCAGCCCGGTGGCCGCCAGTTTGGTCAGCTCCGTGTAGATCTGACTCTGGGTCGCGGGCCAGGCGTTGGCCAGCGACGTCTCGAAGAGTTTCAGCAGGTCGTAGCCACTGGCCGGGCGCTCAGAGAGGAGCCCGAGCAGTGCGTGTCGAAGGCTCATGCGCTCAGTCTACCTTCCAGTATTGACACGTCATTGAGCGACCTTCTACTTTCGACATGTCAGAAGTGAAACGCCGAGTAGCGGAGCCCTCATGTCGTACCTGCGCACCTTCCTCCCGTGGATCGTCTTCGCCGTGCTTCCCTCGGGGAACTGGCAGTGGGCGGCGCTGATCGCGCTGGTGGTGGCGGTGGCGGTGATCGTCCAGCAGCTACGGGCCGGTGCCGGACCCGACGCTCTGATCATCGAGTTCGGCTCCGCGGCCTTCTTCGCGGTCCTGGCCGCCATCGCCTTCGCCGACCCGCACTCGGCCGTGCACGACTACGCCTCGCCCCTGTCGTCAGGCACGTTGGCGGTGATTGCCGGTCTCTCA
Organism: Streptomyces liangshanensis; assembly: GCF_011694815.1. Taxonomy (NCBI): domain Bacteria; kingdom Bacillati; phylum Actinomycetota; class Actinomycetes; order Kitasatosporales; family Streptomycetaceae; genus Streptomyces; species Streptomyces liangshanensis. Next base: position 511,855 of record NZ_CP050177.1, on the reverse strand, counting down.
CTGGCCATCGGCAGGCCGTTCACGCTGGGCATAGCCAAGCGCACCACCCCGCGCGAGTTCTGGGAGCTCGCTCCGTTCGTCCGGATCAACGTAGTGATCACCGCCGTGTGGACCGCGGCCTTCGCCGTGAGCGCCGTCGTGCTCGCCTTCGTGGCGCACGCCGGGAACGCGCACTCGATCACCGCGACGCTCATCCAGATCGCTGGGTTCGCCGTCCCGATGCTGTTCACCGTCCGGTACGTCGCCCACGCCCGGGCCAGGGCCGCGGCGCTGTGACTCAGGGGCGACGGTGGGGGTGCCGGGCGCACCGGGCCGTAGGGGTCCACCGGTAGCGGTGGGTCCCTACGGCCCAGTCTTCGGCGTTCGTGGTACGAAGGGGGCAGGTCAGCCGACCGACGCACAGCCTCCACCCTGTCGCGATGGGGGAACCCGGCGGCGACGCGGACGGCTCGCGGGTTGCGCCAGTCGATCGATTCGACCGCCCCGGACCCCAACTTCCCTCTGACCAGCGCCTCGAACTCGAAGCGCGTGGAGGGCAGCCAGGTGAGGTACGAAAGGGCCCGGGAGAGGACCCCGCTGTCCGAGAACGAATCCCGAGCGTCGCCCCCATGCCCGCCTCGACCTGACGCTGACTCCCTCAGCGGGTGGGCACGCCCCGACAGGCCATGAACAGCGCGTAGATGCCGGCAGCGAATTGCAGGTCGGCCCGGGAGATCAAGGGGAAAGGCTCTCTCCCGGCGATGCAGAAGGCGTCGATCGGGTATCCGTTGACTTGCGATGACCGCCGCGAGAGCCGGTCCCCCTACAGACAGGTGCCCACCATGGTTCACGTCGTACGCTCGATGACCGTCAACAGGCCGCTCGGCCCGGTCGTCGCCTACCTCGCCGACTTCTCCAACGCCCTGGAATGGGACCCGGGCACGCGTGAGTGCACGCGCCAGGACCAAGGTCCGCTGCAAGTGGGCTCCCTCTGGCACAACGTCTCCGAGCTACGCGGCCGGCGCACCTCCTTGACCTACCGGCTCACCCGGATGGACCCGAACCGGCTGACGTTCGTCGGCACCAATGACACAGCGACCTCCATCGACGACATCACCTTCAAGGACCAGGGAGCGACAACCTTGGTGGTCTACGAGGCCACCGTCACGTTCAACGGTTTCGCCAAGCTCGCCGACCCCTTATTGCGCCGTGTGTTCGAAGGCCTGGGGGACGAACTCGTCCACTCCCTGCCCGCCGCGGTCGAGGCACGCGTAACCCCCGCTTGAGAGCCCCCGCCTACGCGGGGAATGCGAGCGCATCCGCACTCGAAGCGTCCCCACTCGAAGCGTCCCCACTCAAAGCGTCCCCGACCGCGGGGGCCGACGAAGAAGCGCGCTGACTACGGCACATGAGGGCCGGGCGCTGGATAAGCTCCCGGATGACCATGCGGTGCCGACAGCGGCTCAGCCGTCATTCACGATTCACGGGGGATGACCGAATCATGACCGATACGCCTTCAGCCGCCCATTTCAAACCACTCGGTGAGGGCGATCCGCCGGTGGTCGGCGGATACCGCCTGGCAGCAGTGCTCGGTGCGGGTGGCATGGGAAAGGTGTACCTCTCGTACACCCCCGGCGGCCGCCCCGTCGCGCTCAAGGTGATCCGGCCCGAGTTCAGCGAGGATCCGGAGTTCCGGCGGCGCTTCCACCAGGAAGTCCAGTCCGCGCAGCGAGTGCAGGGCCTGTACACCGCGCCTGTCATCGACTTCGACACCGAGGCCACGCAGCCGTGGCTGGCGACGTCGTACGTACCGGGGCCCTCGCTGGCCGAGGCGGTCGCCCGGCACGGCGCGCTCCCGCTGCGCACCGTGCTGCTGCTGACCGCCGGGGTCGCGGAGGCCCTCCACGTCATCCACGGGGCGGGCATCATCCACCGGGATCTGAAGCCCGCCAACGTGCTGCTCGCCTCCGACGGCCCCCGCGTGATCGACTTCGGGATCGCCCGCGCGGCCGACGCCACTTCCCTGACCGGGACCGGCGTCAGCGTGGGCACACCGGCGTTCATGGCGCCCGAGCAGGCTTCGGCCGGCCCGGTCAGCCCCGCCACCGATGTCTTCGCCCTGGGTCAGATCGCCGCCTTCGCGGCACTCGGCTCGCCGGCGTACGGGAACGGGTCCTCGCCCGCGGTGCTCTACCGGATCGTGCACGAGGATCCGGACCTCACGGGCGTCCCGGCGGAACTGCTGCCGCTGGTGTCGCGCTGCCTGCACCGCGATCCGGCCGCCCGGCCGGGCCTGACGGAGATCATCGAACTCTGCCACGCCATCTCACCGGTCGCCCTGCGCCAGGGCGAGGACTGGTTGCCGCGGGCAGTGGCCGGTTCGATCACCGAGCGGTTGCGGATGCCCGGACCTGTGCCCCCGCCCTCCGTCACGCCGACGCCGACCGAGGTCTCTCCTCCCCACGCGCCGCCGAGGCCATGGGACCCGGCACCGGGTGCCCACCACGGCGACGCCGCCGCGCCGACGCAGACCGGGCAGCGGCGTTTCGACACGCCGCCTCCGCCGCGATACCCGGTACAGACCGGGCCCGGGAACCCCGGTACGCTGCCGCCCCCGGGATACCCGACGCCACCCGGCCACCGGATCCAGCCCACCGCCGGCCCCGCTCCCTACGTGCCGCCGCGGCCGCGCGGGGCGAGGCGCGGGCTGATCGTCGGCGCCTCGATCGTCGGCGCGGTAGTTGTCCTCGGAGTGGTCGGCTCGCTGCTGACCGACCGCTCGGGCGGGGACGAGTCCAAGTCGCCCGGCAGCAGCGCCAGTAGGGGTACGGGCGGAGATGCCTCCGGCGGGAAACCTGGCCTTACGGACCCCGAACCCGTCTCCTACAAGGGGATCGACATCCCCGAGAACTACTCCGTCATGCTGGCGGACAGCCCGCCCCGCCCGACCGACGGCATCACGGACAGCGCGGATCTGTTCTTCGAGCCGAAGACCCTCAACGTCGTCGAGAGCGACCAGATCCGCACCAGGAACGGCACCATGGTCCTGCTGAACAACGCGCGTAAAGGCTCCCTGCAAACCTGCCGTTCCGAGACCCGCTACACCGAAGAGATCCGCCTCGACCAACTCAGCGACGGCTCGCAGATCTGCCTCCTCAGCGACGCGGGCCACATCGCGGTGGCCACCTACCGCGGCACATCGGGGGCCGCCGACCCGAGCAGGTACGTTACGGTCGACTTCACGATCTGGCGGAACGCCGAGGAGCCCAAGGCCGACCGGTAGCAATCGCGGACGGCCGCACCCTCGCAGGTCTGCACCACGCCTCCGGCAACCCGGCCGAGGTGCAGCAGGTGGCGACGCCTGGCGAGGCCGGGTGGCCCGAGGTCCGAGGCGATGAGCGCGGCCGGGCTGTAGAGAGGCCAGGCCCTGGTCCGCTCGGCCGCACGGTTCCACACGCTCAGCGGGTATCTCTCCGTTCCGGCCAGGGAATGGGAGTCGCCGTCCTCGGACGTTCGCGTGACCGGCTCGGGAGTTCAGCCGCCGATGGCGTCGTAGCTCTCCTTGACGAGCGAGAAGGAGCGCAGGCGGTCTGCGAGGCCGGCGACCGGGGTTGTCAGCATGAGCTCCTCGGCTCCCGTCTCCTCGGCCAGGCGTACGAGTCGGCCCGCGACGGTCGCCGGCGTGCCCACGGCCTGTTGTGCGTGGATGGCGGCAAGGGTCCGGCGTTCCTCGTCCGTGAAGTGATGGGCGGCGGCGTTCCGGGGTGTGGGGAAGGGCAGTTCGGCCTGTCCCTTGAGCAGACCGGTGTGGATGACGTCCATGGGGGCCGCGAGCGCCAGTGCCTCCTCCTCCGTTTCCGCGCAGACCGTCATGACGCACAGGAGCACCCTTGGACGCGCGCACCACCGCGACGGGGTGAACGCGGCGCGGTACTCGGCGACCACCGCGGCGGTGTTGTCCGGGCGGATGTGGTGGGCGACGGCCAACGGCAGGCCCAGCGCGGCCGCCAGAGCCGCGCCGGCGGTGCTGGAGGCAAGGAGCCATGGTTCCGGCAGCTCACCCATCGCCACCTCGTCGGCCAGGAAGGAGAGGGTCGCGGCGATGTCGCTCCGGTATTCCGTGTCGGTGGCCGGCCCGGCTCCCCGGCGCAGCGCCTTCGCGGTGGCCTCGTCGAAGGTACCGGGCCCCCGGCCGATGCCGAGGTCGATACGGCCCGGGTGCAGGGCGGCGAGCGTCGCGAACTGCTCGGCGACCATGAGAGGCGCGTGATTCGGCGCCAGCACACCTCCCGAGCCGACACGGATACGCGAGGTCACGGCGGCGGTGTGTGCCGTCAGCACCGCGGGCGGGAACGATCCGATGGCGGGTGAATGGTGGTGCTCGGCGTACCAGATCCGGTGATAGCCCAGATTCTCCAACTCAGCGGCGAACGGCGCGACGTCGTGCAGGACCTTCGCCGGGGGAACGCCTTCTTCGAGCACAGCGACTTCAAGGGCGGAGAGGGGGGTGACAGACATGAAGTCACCCTATCGATCGCCTGTACGAGTGAGCTTGCCGGTCCGAGCGCCCTACTGCGGATCCGTTGAATGAGGTGAACGGGGGTCAGCGAAGCCTGATGGGCCCGGCGTCGATGGACAGACGAACCAGAGGGTACGGCTTCATGGGCTTGAACCCGAGGTTCTCGACGGTCGACGCGAGCTGCGTGTTGCTGGGCTCCGGAACCTCCGTCACCCAGCGGGCGCTCACCGCGACGTACCGGCGGGCACGGAAAGCCTCCTCATGCTGCCGGACACGGCCCCTTTGCCGACTCGCCGACCCGGGCCCGGAGATCCTGGTGGGCGTCGGACGCCGTGCGCCAGCACGTGAGGACGGTCCGGGCCCTGGCTGGGCACGTGATCCGGCCGGGCTCTCCCCTGGCGGCCGACGGCGAGGGCACGGGGGCCGGGGCCGCGCGCCGGTCCTACCATTCCTTGGTGCGCGTGGGGAGGTGCGAGAGCGTGTGGGGCGTGAGTCCGACAGCGGAGATCAGTCGAGCTCTGTCCAGCTGTCCACAACGTATCGCCCGCCCTGCCTGGCTATGCGGGCGGCCTTGTCCACGTCGAAGTGCGCGGTGAATACGGCGGCTCGCGTTTCGGACGCTCGGTGGAGAACGCGGTCGCGGGACGTCGCCGCCCGTGCGGGGTCATCGTCGAAGCAGGAGGCGTGTTCGTGGCCGAGGATCTGCATGGGGCTGTGGACGAGGTCGCCGGTGAAGAGTGCCGACTCTCCTCGTGAGGTGACCTCTACGACGGCGGATCCGGGGGAATGGCCCGGGGCGGGGGTGATGCTCACGTTCCCGTCGATGACGTGTTCGCCGCTGAAGAACTGGGCCTGACCGGCGTGGACGACGGGAAGGACGCTGTCCTTGAACGCGTCGCTGTACGCGGGACCTCCCGGTGGTTCGTCGTCCCCTTCGGGGTTCCAGTAGTCGAAGTCCTCCTGGGGGAAGAGGTAGGTGGCGTTGGGGAAGGTGGGCACCCACCGGCCGTCGGTCAAAGTGGTGTTCCAGCCGACGTGGTCGGTGTGCAGATGGGTGGCCACCACGAGATCGACCTCTTCCGGTGCGGCCCCGGCCTTCGTCAGCAGGTCGAGGAACTCGGTGCGGAGGGTGGGGAACCAGAGACGTTCCTTGTCATTGCCGATGCCGGTGTCGACGAGGATCGTCCTGCCGCCGCTCTTCACGACGAACGTCTGGACGCACAACTTGACGCTCTCGGTGGCGGGGTCCCAGAAATCGGGGACGAGGAGGGAGGCGTTCGCCTCCCAGTCGCGGCGGTCGCTGGAGGGGATGAGCTGCTCCCGCGTGGCGATGTCGCCGGCCCACTCGAAGACACGGGTGACGCTGACATCTCCGATGTCGATGGATCCCATGAGGCTTCCTGCCTGTCAGGTGAGTTCGGTCAGCGAACTGATGCGGAGTGACTCTAGCATTCGAACTCACCCACGCCGTAAGGGAGTTGCCGACCTGGCCGGGCGATCGCCGCCGAGACCGTCCCGCGGCGGTCACCCCTGCGGGGTCGGTACGCCCCTTGCTCGCGGCCTCTTCCGTCTCCGTACCGTGAGATACGGTGCTCAGGTGAAGCGGGAAGACGAACCGACCAACCTCGGGGCTCCTCGCGTGTGCTCGATCGCGGACGCGCTCCAGGTGGTCGGCGAGCGGTGGAGTCTGCTCGTCGTGCGGGAGTTGGGCTCCGGGGTGCGTCGCTTCAAGGACATCCAGGTCAACACCGGTGTTCCGCGCGAGACCCTCGCCGTGCGGCTGCGGAAGCTGGAGGGCGAGGGGATAATCGAGCGTCGGCGCTACTGCGAGCATCCCCCTCGGGACGAGTACTGGCTCACTGACGCCGGCCTCTCCCTGTTCCCCGTACTGGACGCCCTGCGCAGTTGGGGCGAGCGCCATGTCACCGGCGCCCGCGGTGCCGACCGGGCGGCCGGCACGGTCGGCGGCTGATCCCGCCTTCCTGGACGGCGGCGGCCGACGGGCGCGCGAGCCCTCTACGAGGGGACGAGGACGCCGCGCAGGATGCGTCCTTCGGAGAGATCCGTATAGCCCTGGTTGATCTCGTCCAGGCCGTAGGTCCGGGTGACCAGTGCGTCCAGGTCGAGCTGTCCGCCGCGGTACAGGCCGAGCACGCGCGGCACGCCGCGCAGCTGGCTGAAGGAGCCGAACACCGAGCCCGTCAGCCTCTTCTGGCCGCCGAGGAGATCGGCCGGAGGGATTTCGATCGGGCCGGCGTCGGCCGGCGCCGCGCCGGTGACCACGACGCCTCCGCCCGGGACGGTGGAGCGCATCGCGGGACCGGCCATGGCGACGGGGTCGGCGCAGACGAAAGCGTGGTCGACTCCCAGGCCGCCGGTGAGTTCCAGGACGGCCGCCGGAAGGTCGAGCCCGGGCAGGGACCGGATGACGGTGGTGGCCCCCAGGCGCCGGGCGAGGTCGAGCTTCCACTGGTGGGGGTCGACGGCGATGATCGTGGTGGCGCCGGCGTTGCGTGCGGCCTGGACCACGTTCATCCCGGTGCCGCCGGTGCCGATGACCAGGACGCTCTCGGTCGGCTGGACGCGGGCGGCGGTCGTCACCGCGCCGACGGCCGCCGGGGCGGAGCAGGTGGCCAGGGCGATCGCCGCGAACGGCAGGGACTTGTCCTCGACGACCACGACACTGGCCTGGTCGACGACGGTCCGCTCGGCGAACGCCCCGATCAGACAGAACGAGCCGACGTCCTGCCCGTCCCTGTCGCGGCGGCGGAAGCCCCCCGCCAGTTGCGGGCCGAGTGCGATGCGGGCGCTCTGCGCGCACCGCTGGTGCTCACCGCGCACGCACGAGCGGCAGACACCGCAGGCGGGGATCCAGGTCATGCCGACGTGGTCGCCGACGCCGATGCCGCGTACCTGGGCGCCTATCTCCTCGACGATGCCGGCGCCTTCGTGGCCCAGGACCATCGGCCGCATGCCGACCGGGCGCTCGCCCCGCTGGACGTGCAGTTCGGTGTGGCACAGGCCGACGGCCCGCACCCGCACCCGCACCTCGGTCGGGCCGGGGGGATCGAGGGTGATGGTCTCCACCGAAAGAGGGGCGCCGATCCGGCGGAAGAGCGCGGCCCGTGTCTCGGTCATGAGGTGTCCAATCGCTGTGCGGTCCGCCGGGACCGGCCACCGGCGGGGAGCCGCGGGGCGGCGTCCGGCGGTGGGGGAGCGGAGCGGCGGTTCCGGCTCGGGTTCTGGGGCTGTCGATACGTCACGAAAGGCCTCAAAGGCGCTGGTGCCCGGGCGAGTTCGTTTATCCGACTCACTCGGTCGGCTCACCGTAACATGACAAGTTCAGTCACTGAACTGGTCCGGAAGGGTGCGGGGGCAGGGTGCGGCGGCGGAGCGCGGTTGTCGCAAGTCCGGTGTGCGTGAGGGCCCTCACGGTGTGGCGGTGGGTGGGGGTGCGTCCACCGCTGCGATGAAGGCCCGTACGACGGGGCGGTCGTCACCCCGGCGCGTGGCCATGCTGACCCTGCTTTCCGTGACCGGGTCCGCGAGCTCGACCCTTCGGGCGCCCGGGGGGAGCAGGCTCGTGACGCTGTAGGGGGCGATGCTGACGCCCAGGCCCGCGGCGACGAAGGTGAGGATGGTGTACCAGTTCGAGCATTCCTGCGCGACGTGGACGTCGAAGCCCGCGTGGCGCAGCGGCCGGGTGTAGACGTCGTAGGCGTGAGCCGCCGCCGAACGCGGGAAAAGGATCAGTGGGTCGGCGGCGAGCGCCCTTGCCTCGACACGGTCCTTCCCCGCTGCCGGGTGCCCTTCGGGGACAACCGCGACAAGCCGTTCGGAGGTGAGCGGGGTCAGGGTGACGTTCTCCCGCTCCTGTACGTCGCGCACGATCGCGACGTCGGCCGTGCCCCGTTCCAGGGTCTCCATGACGTCGGCGGTCAGGCCGTCGTGCGAGGTGACCCGGACATCGGGGCGAAGGCGGGAGAACGCCCTGAGGCGCTCACCGACGATCGTGGCGGCGGACGCGCTGAAGGCGACATTCAGATTGCCGGCCTCGCCCCGGCCGATACGGCCGGCCTCGTCGAGGTCGGCCGCCAGGCGGGCCAGGAGATCGTGGGCCCTCTGCTGGAAGACCGCCCCCGCCTCGGTGAGGCGGACACTTCGGGAAGTCCGCCGGAACAGCTCCACCCCGGCGATCCTCTCGAGCTGCCGGATCTGCTGGGAGAGCGCGGGCTGGGCGATGTGCAGTCGCTGGGCGGCGCGGCCGAAGTGCAGCTCCTCGGCCACCGCCAGGAAGTACCGCAGATGGCGTGTTTCGACCTGCCTATCCATATATGCAGCCTATCGATAGCTGGTGTGTGCGGTATTGGACATATGGGTGGTGTCGTCCGACGCTGGGAGGAGGAAACGCCCGAAAGGAACCGGTTTCATGACTGACGCGTTCTTCCCGCTCGGTGGGACACGACCTCGTACGTCCGTGGCGGTCGTCGGCGGCGGGGCCGTCGGAGGCATGCTCGCCGGGGCGATGGCCAAGGCCGGCCACGACGTGTCGCTCTGTGTCCGGTCACCGTTCGACGAATTGGTCGTGATGGCGGGCCCTCTGGAAGAGCGGATCCCGGTACGGATCGTCGCGGACGCTTGTTATGCCAGGCCGGTCCGGTGGGTTCTGTTCGCCGTGAAGGCGTTCCACACGCTGGGTGCCAAGGAGTGGCTCACGGCTCTGTGCGACGAGGACACCACGGTCGTTGTCCTGCAGAACGGTATCGACGGGGCCGAACGCGTCCGTCGGATGGTGCCGTACGCGACCGTCGTGCCGGCGCTCGTGTACATCCAGGCCGAGCGGGAGTCCCCGGGCCGCGTCCGACTCAACTACAACAACGGCATCGAGATCCCCGCCGACCGCGAGGCGGAACGGGTGCTGGCCCTGTTCGACGGCAGCGGTGTGGAGGTCCGGCCGCGGCGGGACCTGACAACCGCCGCGTGGCTCAAGCTCATGCTCAACGTCGCCACGAACTCCCTGACCACGCTCACCCTGCGCCCCATGGAGGTCTTCGAGGAGGAACGGATACGTGAACTGGCGCTGGGGCTCATGCGCGAGACCGCCGCGGTGGGCGTCGCGGAGGGCGCCCGCCTGACGGAGGAGGACGTACAGCGAACGCTTGAGTCCACCTCGGTATTCGCCACCGGGGGGACATCCATGCTGCACGACCGCCTGGCCGACAGGCCGCTGGAGTACGAGACGCTCAACGGCGCCGTGGTCGCGCTGGCCGAGCGCCACGGGATCGACGTGCCCCTCAACCGGGCGATGACGGCGCTGCTCGGCGCCCTCCGCCCGCTCCCCGTCGCGAAGACCGCACCGCCCAAGGCGTCTGTGCTGCCCTGACCCCGGCTGCCCGCAGGCCCGGGCGCGCCCGCGCACACTGTGACGCCGTATCAGCTCTCGTCCTTCCCGGCCTTGTCCTACCCGGCAGGGGACTCCGATCGCGCCGCGACGCCTTGCGGCAGCGCCCGGCCGGTCGCGCTCTCGGACGCGCGCATCCTTTCGTCGAACGCCGCGCGGGCCTCGTGTACGCGCAGCGCCCGGCGTTGGGCCCAGGAGCACAGGCTCCGCGCCTCCTCGGCGACCTCCGCCCCGAGTTCGGAGAGCCCGTAGATCACCAGAGGGGGAGTGCGGTCCTGATGGACCGTGCGCACGAGCACCCCGTCACGTTCGAGCGTGCGCAGAGTCTGCGACAGCATCTTGCGGCTGATGCCCCCCACCGAGCGCTGGAGCTCCGAGAACCGCTGCGGACCTTGCCTCAGCAGGCTCAGCAGGATCAGCAGCGACCACTTGTCGGCAAGGTCGACGAACACGTCCCTGCTGCGGCACCCGGCCAGGAGGACGTCCATCACCGGCTCGTTCCCGGTCGCTGTCGGTGTCGAGGATTCACGTGACATACCAGTCATCGTACGCCCGCTACCCCAGGACACACTTGAACTCTTCCAGGGTTATGGTCTACAAAAGTTACCAGATATCGATGAGGAGCCATCTCATGTCCGAGTCCATAACCCCGCGGCCCCGCGTCGCCGTCGCCTTCCACTCCGGTCAGGGCCACACCGCGGTCCTCGCGGAAGCCGTCCGCCGCGGCGCCGAGGCGGCCGGAGCCGACGTCGCGTTCGTCCCGGTCGGCGGCGTCTCCGAGGAGCAGTGGGAGCAGATCGACGCGGCGGACGCCGTGGTCTTCGGATCGCCCACCTACATGGGAGGCGCCTCGTCCGTCTTCCACGGGTTCGCCGAAGCCACCCTGGGGCGGTACGTCAGGAAGGCGTGGGCGGACAAGCTCGCCGCGGGCTTCACGAACTCGTCGGCCAAGAGCGGCGACAAGCTCAACACGTTGAACTTCCTGGCGGCGTTCGCCGCGCAGCACCACATGATCTGGGTCGGCCTCGGTCTTTCTCCGGGCTGGAACAAGACCACCGCGAGCGAGGAGGACATGAACCGCCTGGGCTTCTTCACCGGCGCAGGGGCCCAGACCCCCGCGGACGGGAGCGTCGAAACGGTTCACCCCTCCGACATCGCCACCGCGGAGCACCTGGGCAGGCGGATCGCCACGCAGGCGGCGACGTTCGCCGCGGGCCGGGCGGCGCTCGCGGGTGCCGCGCCGAGCGCCGCCGCCGCCCCGGTCTCCTGATTTGGATACCCCGCGCCCCGGGCGCGGTCGTACGCCTCCCGCCACCGGAAGACCATCCGCCGCATCGCCGCAAGGAGCTGGGATGAACATGCCGAGGACCGACCGTACGGGCCCCGTATCCATCGGGGACGTCTCCGTCGCACACGTACCGGAATGGGAGGGCAGCCTGTTCACCCGGTCCGGACTGCTGCCCGACTCCTCGCGAGAGGCGTGGGAGGAGGAGAGGCCCTGGCTCGAACCCCTCTGGTGGGCCCCGGACTCGGACCGGGCGTTGCTGTGCATCGGGAGCTTCCTCGTGCGCGGCGGAGGGCGGACGATCCTCGTCGACTCGGGCGTGGGCAACGGCAAGCCGTACCCGGACGTACCGCCGTTGGACCGGTTGAGCACCCCCTACCTCGAACACCTCGCAGCCCTGGGGGTACGGCCCGAGGACGTCGACCTGGTGATCAACACGCACCTCCACCCGGACCACATCGGCTGGAACACCATGTGGGAGGACGGCGCGTGGCGTCCCACCTTCCCGAACGCGACCTACCTGCTGCCCCGGACGGAGGTCGACCTGCTGTCGGCCATGGCGGAGGACCCGGGCCGGCCGGATCCGCTCGGGTTGGTTCCCGCGTTCCGGGACAGTGTCGTACCGGTCCTGCGCGACGCGAGGACGGAGGTGTGGAGCGGCACCGAACACGTCGTCGACGACGCCCTGAAGCTGGTCGCCGCCCCCGGCCACTCACCCGGCTCCTCCGTCCTCACCATCACGTCCGGCGGCGAGAGCGCCGCCCTCGTGGGCGACCTGATACACCATCCGATGCAGATCCTCGACCCGCGGCAGCGTGACGTGCTCGACGACGACGTGGTCGCGGCGAGGCAGTCCCGCGTGAAGATCCTCGGCTGGGCGGCCGACACCTCCGCCTGGGTCTTCGGCGGTCACTTCCACGGCGGCAGAGGAGCGAGGATCCGCGAGGCCGCGGGCGGGTTCGCGATCGATTCCTGGACGAGCGACTGACCGCCCTCCCGGCGCGGCGGGCTTTCGCCGCGCCGGGAGGACCACCGACGGGGGCCGGGTCCAGGGCCCCGGCGAGCCGTGGCCGGTGCCTTCGGGCCGGCGCCCCTCAGGTCAGACCTGGTTGGCCGCCGGGATGCGGATCGGGGAGAACCCGGCCTGGATCCAGTTGGGGTAGGCGACCGGTGGGGCGCTGACCTCGTCGAGCTCCGCGAGGTCCTTCTCGGTCAGCGCCAGCCCGCTCGCGGCGATGTTGTCCTGCAGCTGGTCCAGCTTCCGGGCGCCGACGATGACGCTGGTGACGGCGGTCCTGCTGAGCAGCCAGGCCAGTGCGACCCTGGCCGGGCTCACCTCGTGCCGCGAGGCGACGGCCCGGAGCACGTCCACCACGTCGAAGCCCTTCTCCTCGTCGAAGGGGACGAAGTCGAATCCGTTACGGGCCCGGCGCGAATCCTCCTCCGTCGTCACGCCCCCGCGTTCGAACTTGCCGGTGAGGAACCCGCCCGCCAGGGGCTGCCACACGGTCAGGCTCAGTCCCGCGTCCTCGGCCATCGGCACCAGGTCGCGCTCGGCGTCGCGGGACACCAGCGAGTAGGTGATCTGGTTGGCGACGAACTGCGACCGGCCGTGCAGCGCGGACAGGCCCAGGGCCTTGCTGACCTGCCAGGCCGCCAGGTTCGAGCAGCCTATGTAGCGCACCTTGCCCATCCGGACGGCGTCGTCGAGCGCGCCGAGTGTCTCCTCCAGCGGCGTCAGCTGGTCCCAGTTGTGGATCTGGTAGAGATCGATGTAGTCGGTGCCCAGCCGGCGCAGGCTGTCCTCCAGGGCCCGCATCACATGCCGCCGGGTCAGCCCCTGATCGTTGGGCCCCGGGCCGACCGGCGCGTAGAGCTTGGTCGCGAGCACGACGTCCTGCCTGCGGTCCCCGATGGCCCGGCCGAGCAGTTCCTCGCTCTCGCCGTCGGCGTAGACGTCGGCCGTGTCGAAGAAGTTGATCCCGGCGTCGAGCGCGGTGCCGACGAGCCGGTCCACCTCTGACTGGCCCAGCGCTCCGTGGGGGCCGTACACGGGATGGTCCTTGCCGCCGAAGGTCATGGCGCCCAAGGAGATCTCGGAGACCCAGACCCCGGTCCGGCCCAGCAGACGATATTTCACAGTCACTCCTCGCTCAGGGGCAATCGGGTGCCGTACGGGGCCCGTTCGCTTTTTTGAACACGCTGTCCGAAAAGTAGGCTACACGCCGCCGCGGCGTAGGGTGATGTCGCCGCCGATCGACGACCCGGAGACCCCGACCATGACTTCCCGCGCCCCGCGGCCCAAGGCCCCCCTCGGCCGGCCCCTCTCCGCCGAGTCGGACATCCTGGCCGCCACGCAGAGACTCCTGGTCGAGGGGGCGAGCTTCACCGCGCTCGGCGTCCAGCAGATCACCGCGGCGGCCGGCGTCGCGCGCTCCAGCTTCTACATCCACTTCCGCGACAAGGCCGACCTGCTGGTACGCCTGGGCGCGCGCCTGCTGACACCGACCTTCGACGCAGCCTCGGCGTGGCGGCCGTCCGACGGTCTCGAAGCACTCACGGAGACCTTCGAGCGCATGCTGGAGATCTATCGGCGGCACTACGCGGTACGGCGCGCGCTCTCCGAGATCGCCCCGTACGAAGCGGCGGTGGGCGACTTCTGGAACCGAGAGATCACGCAGTTCACGGACTGGACGCTCGCCCTGCTGCGCACCGAGCAGGAGGAGGGGCGGACCTCCCCGGACATGGACCTCCCCAGCGCCACCCAGGTGATCGTCACCGGGGGCGAACAGGCCATCGTCGGACACGTCACCACCCGGCCGGTGGCCACCGACCCGGTGTTCGCCCGGGAGATGGCCCGGATCTGGTGGTACGGGGTCTACCGCCGCCCGGCCGACCCCACCGCGTGAGTGCTACTCGTCGTCGTGGAAGAGCGCGGCCGGCAGCTTGCCGTCCAGTGCGCGTCCGATCTCCGCGGAGAACCGCAGCAACGCGTCGAGCGGGCGGTGATGGACGGCGACGTGGACGATGGCGCCGTTCTTGTCGGTCGTCAGGACGGTGACGCCGTCGTAGGCGGTGTCACCGTCCTGGGAGATCGCGTGCCATTCGGCGTACGTCTTGTCGCCCGCCGTCGCCGGGTCGCTGAAGGTGATCTCGCGGTAGAGGCGGCTGCCCGCCCCCATGATCGCCAGGACGGCCTCACGGCCGACGGCGGGTTTCCGGATCGCCGACGCCTCCAGGACCACGTTCTCCGCCAGCAGAGCGGCGAAGCCGCCGGGCCCTTTGCCCTCGAACGCCTGCGACCAGTTGCCGGTCAGGCCCTGAGCAGCCGGTTCGTTCGCCATCGAGTACCGCCTTCGCGCACCGGAGGTTCCGCCGTAGCGCGGCCAGCATAGGCGAACGCCGCGGACAGCCGAGCGCGGAGTTCTCCGCTCCGGGACTTGGCCCCGCCATGTCGGCCATGACTCGGACCGCTCGTCACGGGTGTAGCCTCGGGTAAGTTAGGTGTACACCCGTAGCGCTACGCCCGTAAGTCTGGAGAGATCCGGTGCAGGAGCAGGTTCGCCGCCGCAGGTCCCGGCGCGGGGAAGGCGGGCGGCTGCGTGAGGAGATCCTCGAGGCCGCACAGCGGATCCTTGCGGAAGGCACCGACCCGGGTGATCTGTCCTTGCGTGCCGTCGCCCGAGCGGTCGGTGTCGCCACGACATCGATCTACCCGCACTTCTCCTCACTCGGTGAGTTGATCCACACCGTCCGCAAGCGCTTCTTCGCCGATTTCGGGGCGGTCCTCGACCGGGCGGCGGCGTCGGTCCAGGGCACGGCGGCCGACGTCGTGCTCGCGCGGGCGCGGGCCTATGTCGCCTACGGACTCGCCCACGGTGGGCAGTACCGGACGATGTTCTCCGCCGCCGAGGTCCCGGACTACCAGTCGTACGACACGGAGATGGCGGGGCTGTCCGTGTACCGGGTCGTCCGCGACGACGTCGCCGCTGCCTTGGACGGCACGGTCGACGCCGACCTGGCCGCGACACAGCTGTGGACATCACTGCACGGCATCGTCACCCTGCGCGCCGTGCGACCGGACTTCCCCTGGCCCGACTTGAACGACCAGATCGACGACCTGGTCCACCGATTGCTGTCGTAACACGATCTCCCGAACACGATTCCCCTGACCTGAGTGGGGCCCCGCGGCCGTCCCACACAGGCGGTTCCCCCCATGCACACGCTGTGAACGAAACCGGAGCCTCATATGCCAGATGTCGTCGTATCCAGCGGGGCACATGATGCGTCCCGACTGCCCGCTCCGGTGCGCTCCGCGCGGGAACTGATACCCCTGCTGCGCGAGCACGCCGCCGAGGCCGACCGCACCGGGAGACTGTCGGAGACCGTCATCACGGCGATGAGGAAGGCCGGGCTTCTGTCCCTCCGTGTGCCCGCGGTCAACGGTGGGCCGGAAGCCGATCTGCGTATCGCGTTCGAGGTTCACCGGAATCTCGCCCACGGATGCGGATCGGCTGCCTGGGTTGCCATGATCCTCTCCGGGAGTTCCCTCATCGCCTCCCAACTGGGCGAAGAGGCGCGCCAGGAGCTGTGGGGCACCGATCCGCTCGCCGGTGTCTGTAGTTGTCTTCCCCTCACCGGCACAGCAGTCGAGTCTCCCCAAGGGGTGACGGTCACGGGCCGGTGGTTCCCCGCCTCGGGAGTGCACCAGTCGCGGTGGGCGGTGGTCGCCGCCTCGCGGGCCGGCGACTCGCCGGTACTGGCGGTGGTGCCGGTAGAGGCGGGGGTGGTGGAACCCACGTGGGCGACAACGGGACTGCGCGCCACGAGAAGCGACACCCTCGTCCTCGACGATGTCTTCGTCCCCCGACGCCGCGTATTGCCCATGCAATCGCTCATAACCGGAGTCCGCGACCCCGCTCACCCCGCCCGCACCGCGCCTTCGTTCCTCCCCGCGGCACTGGTGGGGGTGGCCGCACCACTCCTGGGGATGGCCGAATTCGCGGTCGAGCAATCCCGCGAGTGGCTGCGGGGACGAGCCGGCGAGGGGAACCAGCGCGCCACGTCCTCCGCGGTGCTGAACGCTCTCGCGGACGCCTCCTCCCGCGTGGACAGGGCGCACAGGATCCTGGACAGCCTCCTGACCGACGTCGAACGGAGCCACGAAGCACAGCAACCGGCCGACGCGCTGTTCCGCGGCCGCGTCCGGATGCTGGTCGCCCTCGCGGCGGCGGACCTCCGCGATGCGGTCCGTGGCACTCTCACCGTCTTCGGCGGTTACGGGATGGCGACGAGCAACCCGGTCGAGCGCGTCTGGCGCGACGTCGAGACCGCCTGCACCCATGTCATGGTCTCCATGGATCGCGCACTCGACGAATACGGGCCCCTCCTGATTCAGCCACGTACGCCCTGAATTCTGACGTCGCGGTGATCGGGGGGTTCGTACCGGTCATTCCCGGCGTCGTCCACACCCACCGGTACGCGGTCGGCGCCCGATACGCCGGCCGCGCAGGTGGGATGCCGCTCTCGTCCGAGGTGTTCAGCCTTCTCCGACGAGTCCCACCATTTCCGCCGGGAACTCGGGCAAGGCGGTAACGCCCGCGGGTACCTTGCCGGGTGGACAGGGGAAACTGGTGGGTTTACGGTAGGAACGAGGGTTCAGAAACCATGTGGTTTCTGATCTCATGCCGATTCGTCCGTCCAGTTGGGAAGAGGTTGAGGATCATGAACATCAACGGCTCGGTGGCCTTCGTGACCGGTGGTAATCGCGGCCTCGGCGCTCAGCTCGTCCGTGCCCTCCTGGAGGCGGGTGCGAGCAAGGTGTACGCGGCGGCCCGCGACCCCCGCACCGTCGCCGAGGGCGCCGTACCGATCCGGCTCGACGTCACCGACCACGCCTCCGTCGTCGCCGCCGCCGAACAGGCGCGGGACGTCACGCTGCTGGTCAACAACGCGGGCATTCACCGGTTCACCACCATCCTGGGTGGCGAACTCGACGACGTCCGGCGGGAGTTCGAGACCAACGCGCTGGGGACTCTTGACGTGACGCGGGCCTTCGCGCCCGTCCTGGGCCGCAACGGGGGCGGTGCGATCCTCAACGTCCTGTCGGTCCTGTCCTGGGCGTCGCTCCCGACCGAGGCGGGGTACGGCGCGGCCAAGGCCGCCCAGTGGTCCTTCACCAACGCCCTGCGCGTCGAGCTGGCCGGGCAGGGGACGCAGGTGTCCGCCCTGCACATGGGCCGCATGGACACCGACATGATCGCGGGCAAGGGCATCGAGGGGGCCGCCGATCCGGCCGACATCGCCAGGATCGCTCTGGAGGGCGTCGAGAAGGGTCGGCTGGAGATCATCGCCGACGGCTTCACCCAGCAGATCAAGGACGGCCTCTCCCTCGGCATCGAAGCCCTCTACCCGCAGGTCGGCGCCCCGGCGTAGCCGTATCCGCCCGGTGAGCGAGCGACCCGAGCGGCATCAGGAGGTGGCGGGGATCGTCCTGCCCGGGGGGTGCCCCCTGGCCGTCCTTCCGACGAGACACCAGGAGTACGTCATGAAAGCTGTACAGGCTGTGGCCCGTGGCGACGCGCGGGAGGTTCTTCGTGTGGTCGACCTCGAGCCGCCGGGTCCGCCCGCGGCCGGCGAGGTTCTGGTCCATGTCGAGTACGCCCCGCTGAACAGGCACGATCTGCTCGCGATCGGTGGTTACCTGCCGGTACCGCCCCCGCCGTGGGTCCCCGGCAACGAGGGCACGGGCATCGTCGCCGCCGTCGGCGACGGCGTGGGGGAGGTATCCGCCGGCGACCGGGTCGCGCTGCCGCTCATGAGCGGTACGTGGCGCGAGCAGCTGGTGGTCCCGGCGGAGGGCATGTTCCCGCTGCCGGACGCGAACGCGCAGCAGCTGGCGATGATCGGCAGCAACCCGCCCACCGCGGTGCTCGCGCTGGACGAGTTCGTGGAGGTGCCGCCCGGCTCGTTCGTGGTGCAGGACGCCGCGAACTCGGGGGTGGGGCGTTCGATGATCGCCCTGGCGCACGCGCGCGGGCTGCGGACGGTCAACTTCGCCCGCAACGAGGCCACGTACGCGGAGCTGACCGCGGCCGGTGCCGATCTGGTGCTGCCCGACCGGCCCGAATCGGTCGCCGTGGCCCGCGAGTTCATCGGTGACGCGCCCGTGCGGGTCGCGATCGACGCTCTCGGAGGCCGGTCCACGGAGAACCTGACGGCCCTGCTGACCGGTGGCGGCGCGCTGATCGCGTACTCGGCCGAGTCCGGATCGCCGCTGTCGGTGCCGTACTTCGACCTGACCGGGAAGCAGCTGACGGTACGCGGCTTCTTCGCCGGCGGGTGGGACTACGCCACCAAGACGGCGCCCGCGATCCGCGAGGCGGCCCCGCTCATCGCGGCAGGGAAGCTGAGCGTTCCGGTGGCGGGCGTCTACTCGCTGGACGAGATCGGCGCCGCGCTGGAGCACCTGAACCGGGGAGTCGGCAAGATCCTGCTCGCGGTCAACCCCATCGGCTGAGCATCGTCCTCGATGAGCGGCCCCTGACGTTCACTCCGGAGCCGGAGCGTCATCGGGCCGCTCGCCCCCGGAGCGGTCCGCCCGCAACAGCGCGATCGGTCAATCGAGCACGAGCACGCGTGAAAGGGCTTCCGTCATGCTTCAAGGATATTTTCCTCCGCTGAGTCCGTCGGGGAAGTCGGGTCTGGTGTCCGCGCCACCCTGGCACTACGCCGGTGACGCGCTCGGGATCCGCTTCCGGGCCGACCCGGACGCCGCGGCGGCCACGCTGCCGCCCGGGCTGGCCGTCGATCCGGACAGTCCGGGCGGGGCCACGGCGTTGTTCATGGACTGGCAGTTCTCCTCCGAGGACCAGACGTACCTGGATCCCGTGAGCCAGTACCGGGAGTTCCTGCTCCTCGTCGACGCCACGTGGCAGGGGACGCCGGTGAGTTGGTGCCCGTACATCTACGTCGACAACGACGCCTCCCTCGCCCGCGGGTGGGTCCAGGGGTTCCCCAAGAAGATGGGGACGATCCACCAGACCCGCTCGTTCCCGGCGGCGCTGGTGGGGCGGCCCCTCGTGAACCGCCGCTACTTCCCCCGGCTCGCGGCGGGGCACCACCAGGAATCCGCCGTGGACGAGTTGGTACGGGCCGACCTCCACGACCTCCAGGTCGTCAACGCCTGGGCCGGCACAGCCGAGTTCAGCCTGCCGGACGCACCCGGGAACGAGACGTCCGCGCTCGCGCCGATCAGCGTCGACGCCGGCTTCAAGGCCACGATCACGTACAGCGTCCAGGACCTCACCACGCTGGCCGACCTCACCACCCAGCGGCACCACAACTGACGTACGACCCTCGTGCTTCCCGCGGCTGCGGCCGCCTGGACAGCGCGTCCAAGGAGGCAGTCATGGACATTCTCATCGCGGGATCCGGAGCGGTCGGCGGTTATGTAGGGCACCTGCTCCAGGGTGCCCGCCGTGACGTGACCTTCCTCGCCCGTCCGGCGTCGGCGCAGCGCCTGCGGAACGAAGGCCTGAAGGTACGCACCGCCGACGGAACGCTCCACCAGGAAAGCGTCGCCGTACTGGAGGGCAGCACGGAAGAACCCTACGACCTGGTCATCCTCGCCCCCCGGGCCTCAGCGCTTCCCTCGGTCGTACGAACCCTGGTCGACAACGGCGCGGTCGGTGCCGAGACCCGTCTCCTGCCGCTGCTCAACGGGATGGCGCACCTCGACGTGCTGGAGCGGACGTTCGGCAGCCGCAGGGTTCTCGGCGGCGCGATCCGGCTCGCTGCCACCCAGCACCCTGATGGCACGGTGCAGGTCCTGGCGCCGGGGGCCGGGCTGGAGATCGGCCCTCTGCGGTACGGCGACGGAGTTGACCGCTTCGCCGACGAACTGCGCGTTCCCGGCCTCGACGTCGAGGTGCGAGCGGACATCGTGACGGCCATGTGGTTGAAATGGGTCTTCATCGTCGGCACCGCGGTTGTGACGATCATCGGCGACGGCCGGATCGACGAGATCGCCGCAACGCCCACAGGCCCGGAACTTGCGCGGGCGGTTCTCGGCGAAGTGCGCGGAATCACGGCCACCGAGGACGTGGTTCTGCCTGAGCGGGCACTCCAAGCCCTGGGCTCCGCCTTGAGTGATCCGTCCTCACGTTTCGCACCATCCCTCTACCGCGATCTGGTGGCCGGGCGGCCGGCGGAGATCGACATCCTGGACGACCTCGCTCTCCGAGCCGAGAACCACAACGTCCCGGCCCCGCTGCTCAACGCGGCACGCGTCCGACTCCAGGTCGCGAACAACAGGGTCACCCCGCGGACCTGACGACAGGATCGCACTCCCGGGGGCTTAGGTGGGCGTGGAGTACCGGCCGGCGCCCCAGCATCCGTATCCGGCCGCTCCGGCAGCCCAGTTCCTGGACGCGCCCAATGGACAGGGACGGCGCCCGAACCATGTCGTCAACGGACCGCAGCCTCGTCGAACGAGCGCCTGGAGCAGCCTCGCGTGCGCCGGGGACGCTGTCCGTGACTACGGGTAAGTCGGCTCAGCGGTGGCTGAGTTCGCCCGCGACGGGTGGGGTCGGCTCCCCTCGACGGACGGGCCGCGTGGGCGCGCCAGGAGAAGGGCGATGTCGTCGTCCAGGGGCGGCGGTGTCCTGACGTCCCGGTAAGCGGCATCAGGACTCTGCCGGGGTTTGGACGACATCGTCTTGGTCACGTGTTCGCAGAGGTCCTCCAGCGGGATCCCGCTGTTCTGCAAGGCCGAGGCGAGCCGGCTCAGTCCTTCGTCCAGGTCGCTCTCGCGGGACTCGATGAGTCCGTCCGTGTACAGGGCGAGGATGCTGTCCTCGGACAGCTCCATCTCCACGGACTCGTACGAGCCCAGGCCGACACCGATCGGTGTTCCGGCGGGAAGATCGGGAAAGGTGACCGTGCCGTCGGGGTGCAGGACCGCGGGCGGTGGGTGTCCGGCTCGTGCCAGGGTGCAGATCCGGGAGGCCGGGTCGTAGACGGCGTAGACGCAGGTGCCGCCCAGAGCCTGCGAGGGAAAAGGGTGCCCGGCGTTCTCCGGGTTGTCCTGTTCGGCGAGCCGGGCGACCAGGTGGTCGAGTTTGGTGAGGAGTTCGTCGGGCGGGAGGTCGAGTTCGGCGAGGGTGCGGACGATGGTCCGGAACTGCCCCATGCGGGCGGCGGCGTTGATGCCGTGGCCGACGACGTCGCCGACGACCAGTGCGGTGCGGTTGCCGGGAAGCGCGATGACGTCGAACCAGTCGCCTCCGACCCCCTCGTGGGTATCGGCGGGCAGGTACCGCGAGGCGACCTCCAGCGCCTTGCCACCCCTCACGTTCTGCGGGAGCAGGTTCTGCTGGAGGGTCAGGGCGGCGGCCCGTTCCCGGGTGAACCGGCGGGCGTTGTCCAGACTCAGCGAGGCCCGGGCGGCGATTTCCTCGCACAGGAGCAGTTCGTTCCGGCTGAAGGGCCGGGGGTTGTCGGTGCGGACGAACACCGCCTCGCCCAGGAGCGTGCCGCGGGCCCGGAGCGGGACGATGATCAGGGAGTGCATCCCGGTCTTACGGATGGTGTTCAAACGCTCCGGGTCCCGGTCGAGCCAGGTGCCCGGAGAGGTGTCGATGACCGGTTCGTAGTGTGTCTGTCCCGAGTGGACAGCACGTGTGAAGGGCGACGAGGGAAGGGCGTACACCACATCGCCTATGTCCCACAGCGACTCCGGCATCTCCGGATGGATCGAGGCCGCTCCCGCACGGCGGAACACCGGCACCCGCTCCATCGAGGCGGGAAGGCGCTGGAGGGGCTCGCCTCCGAGCGGAACCGATTCCGCGAGGTCGATCGTGACGTAGTCGGCGAGCCGCGGGACGGCGAAGTCGGCAAGCTCCTGCGCGGTCTGGATGACATCGAGGGTCGTGCCGATGCTCTTCCCGGCCTCGTTCAGCACGAGGAGGTGTGTCCGGCTGTCGGCCCCGCTGACGTCCGTGGTCATGCGGCACACGCCCAGCGGCGAGCCCTGCGCGTCGTCGAGGCGGAAGTACGTCGAGGACAGCGTGAACTCCTCGTCCGAGCCGGGCAGGGACCACCTCTGCTCGTGCTCGACCACCGGTTCACCCGTTTCGAACACCCGCCTGACCAGGGCCGCGGTACTCCCGCACTCGCTGCCGGACCAGAACTCCGTGAGCTCCTTGTCCGTCTGGAGGACCTCCCTGATCCGGCGCCTGCGCTCGGCCTCCTCGTTTCCCCAGATGTAACGGCCGTCGCCGTCGCAGATGGACACCGCGACCGGTGCCCGGGCCAGCAGTGCCGCCGTCAGCGACGTTCGACGCCGGGCAGGGACCTCTTCCCCGCAAGGGGTCGCGGCGGCCGTCACCACCCAGTCGGGTTCGTCGCCGTCACGGGGAAACGCCTGGAAGAAGACCTGGATCCCGGGCCCGTCCCGGTGCCTGACTTCCGCGGTGCCCGCCCACGCTTTCCGCAGCCGAGCCCTCCCCGACCAATGCTCCAGGCACCGGGTCACGAAATCCGGACCGAAAAGGAGTCCGAGCGACCGGCCGACGACTTCTGTCGCCCGGTAACCAAGAAGCCCTTCGGCACCATCCGTCCATCCCGTGATGGTGCCACCCGAGCCCACTGTGACCATCGCTATCGTCATGCCATTGCTCGAGGCCGCGGATTTGGCCATCTCATTACCTCCCTTCGGTCGAGCCTGCTGTTACGACGCGGAACTTTCACCCGTGCCTACGGACGTCACGCGGGTCCGGTCAGCGGTTCGAGGAGCCTTTGCGGGGTGTTGATCGCGCGGGACACGGGGTCGGCGGCCTGCGGTGTCCCGCCGAATCCGGGGCCCGGTTCGATACGGATGTCCCGGACCGGGACCGCCAGGCCGCACTCCGCGCAACGTCCCTCTCGGTCGAGGACGCCCCCGTCCCGCGCATGCCGCAGGGCGCGGGGCGCGCCGTCCGGGGAGTAGTACTCGTCCCCCCAGTTCATCAGCGCCCGGACGGCCGGCCACAATCCGACGCCCTTGGCCGTCAGCAGGTACTCGATCCCGCCCGGCCCTCGTTCCTCCCGGCTGAGCACACCTTCCCTGACCAGGAGCTTCAACCTGCCGGCCAGCACGGCTCGCGGGATCTTGAGCTGTGTGGCGAAGTCCCCGAACCTCCGTACCCCGTAGAACGCGTCGCGGACGATGAGCAGCGTCCATCGTTCCCCGACCACCTCCAGGGCCCGGGCGATCGAGCAGTCGCGGTCCGCGTAAGCACTCGGAAGGGTCATAGGACGAGCGTAACCCGCACCGGTTCGCTGACTGAACCGCGCCATGTTATTTTTGGATTGATTGGTTCTGTCAGTGAACTGAACTTTGTGCGATCGAGGGAAGGGCTTTGCCATGTATCAGTTCCTCGTTTCCTTCAACGTCCAGCCCGAACACCGCACGGACTTCATCCATGCGGCACAGACAACCGGTCGTCACTCTCTCGCCAACGAGGCGGGCTCCCTCCGGTTCGAGGTCCTCACCGATGAGGAGAACCAGAATCTTCTCTATCTGAACGAGGCGTACGCGGACCTCGCTGCTTTCAACAAGCACGCCGAGGGCCCGTACTTCGGTGCTTTCTTCGCCGAAGTGAGCACTTATGCCGAAGGCCCGAGGTGGCTCATGAAGGGGAATGTCGAAAGCGGCGCCGCCGCGAAGGCGTGACGAGTCGCCGCTGCGAAGCACTTCCCGCCTGCTGAACACGGACTGCGCCGATCGGATCAACCGAGGTCACCGGATGTGGGGCAGTGCCCCGTGCGCCCTCGGCGGCTATGCGCCGCGCATCACGGCGATCGACCTCAGCAGGAGACCCCGACATGAGACACGGCAGACTCTTCCGTGCGGCCGCCCTCGCGGTGGCCGCGGCGTCGCTGGCCGCCGCCCAACTCACCGGCTCCGCCTCGGCGACACCCGGGCGGGCCACGGCAGGCGGGCCCGGCACCGAACGGTCCACGGGCGGGGGTACGAGGTCGTCGACCTATTCTTCGGCGCGATGCCGACCGGTGTCACCGTCTCACGCCACGGCCGGAAGTTCGTGTGCTTCCCCCGCCTGGGCGACAACGTGCCGTTCACCGTCGCGGAGCTGCGGGACGGCAAGCCCGTCCCGTACCCGAACGCCGAAGTGACCGCCAGGACCCCGCCGACCTGCCCGGACACTTCCAGTCGGTCCAGGGCGTCATCGTCGATCCCGCCGACCGGCTGTGGGTCCTCGACACCGGAATCCCGGGATTCGCCGGTTCCTCCTACGGCGGCCCCAAGATCGTGGCGATCGATCTGCGTACCAACAAGATCGTTCGGAGGATCGTCTTCCCGACCTCCGTGGTGCCCGCGGACAGCTACATCAACGACATGCGCTTCGACCTGCGCCGCGGCAAGGCGGGCAAGGTGTACATCACCGACCGGGCGGCCCCTTCGGCATCATCACGGTCGACCTCGCCACGGGCCGATCCTGGCGCCGCCTGGCCGGGGACCCCTCGACGGTCCCGGACAAGGACTTCGTCTCCATCCTCGACGGCAAGCCCCTCGCCAGTGAGTTCGGCTCCGACGGGATCGCCATGAGCCCCGACGGGGAACGCCTCTTCTGCTCGCCGCTCTCCAGCCGGCGCCTCGCCAGTGTGTCCGTCGACGCCCTCTCCGATCCGCGCGCCACCAACGCCCAGGTCGCCTCGACCGTGAAGAGCCTCGGGTTCAAGCCCATGGCCGACGGCCTGGAGAGCGACACCAAGGGCCGGCTCTACGGCGGCGACCAGGAGCACAACTCGATCTGGCGCAGGAACACGGACGGCTCGTACCGCACCATTGCCGAAGCCCGGGGCGCCAGGACCTCCGCCAGAAGCCGTACCTCCTGGTCCGTCTGCCCATCGACGCCGGGCCCGTCAGGCTTCGCTGACCCCCGTTCATCCCCCTCGCCCTTGAAGCCGCTGTGCTCGCAGACCGCCCGCGCTCCTTCTCGCTCGTCAAGGAGAGCTACGACGCCATCGGCGGCTCTTGAAAGGTTGTCAGGTCCGGCGTGTTTCGCGGACGGGGTGGCCGCCGCGAGAGGGCAGGAGCGGGATGAGGGTGCGGGCCTCCACCGACGTCCCGGCGACGAAGCTCGACGGCGGCAGCGATGCCCGAGACATGGTGACCACGTGGAAACACCTGCGCGGCGGCTTTCGCCGCCGGGCAGGTGTCCGG
Organism: Streptomyces liangshanensis; assembly: GCF_011694815.1. Classification (NCBI taxonomy): domain Bacteria; kingdom Bacillati; phylum Actinomycetota; class Actinomycetes; order Kitasatosporales; family Streptomycetaceae; genus Streptomyces; species Streptomyces liangshanensis. The sequence continues at coordinate 486,444 of NZ_CP050177.1, read as the reverse complement.
TGCTTCCGCGGGGTGGGTCAGGCTGCCCAGCTTCCGTTGGAGAGGGCGTCCGACCGGAATTCGAAGGCGAACTGCACCCCGTCATTCACGTTGGTGGCGACGGTCGTCCACTGACCGGCGGTGGTGAGGGTGTAGTTGGCCTGGCAGTTCAAGGACCCGTTGGTCTCGAAGCACACCTTCACGTACCGGTTGGTGTTGGACCTGATGTTGATGTCCGTGCAGGAGCTGGACGTGGTGAAGGTGCGGCCGGCGGGCAGCCAGAAGGTGCCGGCGGGCTTGCTGTAGCTGCTGGCGTCGCCGTAGCAGGAGGCGACGGTGGCCTGCGAGGCGGGAGCGAGCATCACACTGCCGGCGACCAGGGCGGTCGTCGCGGCGGCGGTGGCGACGAGGCGGCGTACGTTCATGGTGCTGGTTCTCCTCGGGGTCCGTGCGCGGATGGGGTACGGGACTTGGACGCGTCCGCCGGGTCAGGCCGACGCGGAGGCGGACGCGCAGCGGGCGCCGGAGGTACCGGGCGACTTCGTGCCCAGGCAGACGTAGACGCGGGCGGCGACAACGGAGTTCGCGCGTTGTGGGAGGGGCCGGCCGGAGGGTTGCCCGGCCGTTGCCTGGCATCAATTTGGTGTCCGCGGCCCAGCGGCGCCAGGGTTTGTGTGCTGACGCAAAGGGGTGTGACGGATTCCGCCACTCGGCGCCGTACGTACTCCCGGGAACGTCGCGACAGCGGGTCCCGTACCCGTGGCTACACTTGGACGTCCCTGACCTGCGGACGCGTGCGGCGGCCACGTGGGTGGAGCCGGCATTCCACAGGAAAAGGTAGAGGGATTGAAAGCCTACAAATCTCCCCGCAGGGCCGAGGGGGCCGCCGCCACTCATGCCGCCATCATCCAGGCGGCGACCGAACTCTTCCTCTCCCGAGGCTATGACGATGTGACGGTCAGTGATATCGCCAGGGCCGCGGGGGTCGCCCCACAGACCGTGTACAGCAGTGCGGGCGGCAAGTCGGCCATTCTGGGGGCGATCATCGCGCCCGCCATCCAGGGTTCCGTCGCGCGGCAGTCCTTGCTCGCGGTGAGCGAAAGCGAAGATCCGTCCGAGATCATCGATATCGTGGCGGCCGGCACGCGGATGGCCCATGAGCAGCATTGGACCGTCCTTTACGGTCTGCTGCATCGGGGCCCGGCCGAACCCTCCGCCGGCGCGGTCCTGGACAAAGGGATGTCCGCCTACCTCCTCGCTCTGGAGAAGGTGGCGGACCGCTTGGTGTCCCTGACGGGTGTCCGGTCCGATCTGGGGCCCGGGGACGTTGTCGACCTGCTCTGGTTCTACCTCGGTCAGGGCGCGTGGTTCGCTCTGGTCGGGGAACGCGGCTGGGAGTTCGGGCGCGCGGAGGAATGGCTCGCGGCGTCGGCCAAGCGGGCCATCCTCGCGTAGCCTTCCGGGCCGCTCGGGCAGCGGAGGACCGGATCAGAGCACGAGGTCCGCGAGGCGCGCGACCTGATCGATCCTGTCGACGGCCGGGAAGAAGATCAGTTCGTCCGCTCCCGCCGCCTCGTAGGCGTCCCGGGTCGCGCGGATGGCGTGGTCGGAGGTGGCCATGGAGTCCGCCGCCCTCTTCGCGATGTCGGCTCCGGCCGACCGGTAGTAGTCGAGGGTGTTGGCGCGGGCTTCGTCGGCGTACTCCTCGAAGCCGAAATAGGTGACCGCCACGAGCCGCGGCGCCCCGGCCCGGCCTGCGTCCCGCCAGGCGGACCTGGCGGACTCAAAGGCCGCGGCGACGCGCTCAGGGGTGACGGAGCCTATGTAGCCGTCGCCGAAGCGTGCCATGCGGCTGAAGGTCTTGGCGGAGTATCCGCCGAAGAGCAACGGGACCTGCCGGGTGCCCGAGGGGACCGCCGGCCCGTCCGTCCCGTCGCTCGGCTCGCCGCTCCAGATGTCCCGGTAGACGGCGATGTCACGTTCGAGTCGCGCCCCCCGTCCTTCCGTGCCGAGCCCCTCGACCATGAAGTCGTCCGGGCGGCTGCCGACGCCGATTCCCAGGGTGAGGCGGCCGCCGGACATCTCGTTGATGCCCGCGACGTGTTTGGCGAGGAGGGCGGCCGGCCACGCGGGAGCGACCAGGACGGTGGAGATGAGACCCACGGTGCTGGTCGCGCCGGCGGCCACCGCGAGCGCGGCGAGGTCCATGACCCCGGGGTAGGTGAAGCGACCGGTGGTTCCCACCGAGGAGAACCCCGCCGCCTCGGCCTGTGCGGCCCATCGGGGAATCGTTTCTGCCCGGACGTTGCGCACCGAATTGGGCAGCCCCATGCCTGTCTTCATGCGAGATTTCCCTTCTCGTCAGAGTATGCTCCTCTATTCATTAGAGACTACTCCAACGAACCGCGCGTCACCCGCCCGGGCGGTTCACTCCGCCAGGTACGGTTCCGACAGCGCCAGCAGCGCGCGCAGCGGGGCGGCCGGAGCAGGTACGCGGCGCCACACCAGCACCTTCCGGTACGGGATGCGCGGCGTGACGGGAACGGCGATCACCCGCGGGTCGAGGTGCACCTCCGGGTCGGCCCCCGCCGCGACCGCGATCCCCACCCCCTCCACGGCCAGGGCCACCAGGAGCGCGACGTCGTTCGTGGCGTACGCCGGGGCGAACCTCAGATCCGCGCGCCGGAAGGCCTCGTCGATGGCCGGGTGCAGGCCGTTGTCCGGCCCGTAACTGATCAGCGCCGTGCCGGCCAGTTCCTGCAGCGTGATCGAGGTCTGGCGGGCCTCCCGGCGGTCGCGCCGCACGACGGCGACGATCTCGTCGCGCAGGAGCGTGCGATGGCCGAGGGAGTCCTCCAGCGGCTGGAGCGGATGAGCGATGGCGGCGGCGTCGAGCGCGCCGTGGCGGACCTGGTCGAGCAGCGCGGAGCTGGTGCCGCCCACGAGACGTACGGTCACGTCGGGATAGCGGCTCCGGAAGGTGCCGAGCATGCGGGGCAGGGGAGTGATCTCGACGCCGTCGACACTCCCGAGGGTCAGGTCACCGGTCAGCACGCCCTCACGGGCGGCGAACTCCGCCTTGGCCGAAGCGACGGCGGCCAGCGCGTCCCTCGCGTAGGGCATGAGGACGCGGCCGGCCGGGGTGAGCACCACCGACCGCGGCCGCCGCTCGAACAGCTGCTCGCCCAGCTCCCGCTCAAGGCTGCGGATCTGCTGGCTCACGGCGGGCTGCGCGACCCGGCACCGCTCGGCGGCGCGGCTGAAGGACTCCTCCTCCGCGACGGCGACGAAGTATCCCAACGTCCGAAGTTCCATACCGCAAAGCTATCAGTTTCCCTTATTCGTCCTAGACGGAAACGGTCTTTGCCTTATCGCGCGGGCGGCCCGAGGCTGGGTGTGTGGCCCGGAAACCGGTGCCGCGCCTTCAGCTTCGAGGAGAGCCCCATGACTGACCCCACCGCCGGCACCGAGCGTCGGGACGTCGCGTTCGACGCCGACGGAACGACGTTGCGCGGCTGGTTCTACCCGGCCGCCGACCGCCAGGGCGCCCCCGGGCCCGCGGTCGTGATGACCCACGGCTTCTCCCTGGTCAAGGAGGTCTACCTCGACCGTTTCGCCGAGCGCTTCGCCGCGTCGGGGCTCTCCGTGCTCCTCTACGACCACCGCAACTTCGGGGCCAGCGACGGCACGCCCCGTCAGGAGATCGACCCCTGGCGTCAGATCGAGGACTACCGGCACGCGCTGACGTTCCTGTCGACGCTGCCGGAGGTGGACGCGGACCGCCTCGGGGTGTGGGGCACCAGCTACAGCGGGGCGCACGCCGTCGTGGTGGGCGCCACCGACCTGCGGGTGAAAGCGGTCGTGGCCCAGGTCCCGGCGATGAACGGCGTCGAAACGGGGTGGCGGCGTACGCCGATGGCGCAGATCGGCGACCTGGGACGCGCCTTCGCCGCCGAGCGCCTGGCCCGGATGAGCGGCGAGCCCGCCCGGACGCGCCCGGTCGCGGGCGACCCGTCGGAGGGCCCCGTCTACACCGCCCCGGACGCGCTGGAGTTCTTCCTGAACGACACCGCCGTCGCCCCCTCGTACCGGAACGAGGTGACCGTACGTTCCGGGGAGTGGAGCCGCGCCTACAACGCCGGTTCGTACATCGAGATGGTCAGCCCGCGTCCGCTCCTGATGATCGTGGGGGACGACGACACCCTGTCCGGCACCGACCTCCAGCTCGAGGCGTACGGCAGGGCCCGGGAGCCCAAGGAGCTGCGCCTCATCCCCGGCGGCCACTTCGACCCGTACGTCAAGCAGTTCGAGGCCGCTTCCTCGGCCGCCGCCGACTTCCTCGCCAAGCACCTGAACACCGAGCGCCTGAACACCGAACGCCTGAACACCAACCGCTGACGGCGGCGTCGAGCACGGAAACGGAGACACCATGAGCATCGTCACCGAGCAGAGCGTCATCGCCGCCGTCGCCAAGGACCTGTACCTCGACGGGCGTTGGCTGACCGCCGCCGGCGGCCGCACCTTCGGCGTGGAGGACCCGGCCACCGGGAAGGAGCTGGCCCGGGTTGCCGACGCGTCGCCCTCCGACGGACTGGCCGCACTGGACGCCGCGGCGCGGGCCCAGCCGGCCTGGGCGGCCACGGCTCCCCGCGAGCGGGGCGAGATCCTGCGCCGCGCGTACCAGGGTCTGGTCGACCGCACCGAGGAACTGGCGCTGCTCATGACCCTGGAGATGGGCCGGCCGTTGGCGGAGTCGCGCGGCGAAGTGGCCTACGCCGCCGAGTTCCTGCGCTGGTTCTCCGAGGAGGCCGTGCGCGTCGACGGCGGGTACGGGACCGCGCCGGCCGGCAACGGAGGCCGCGTCCTGGTCATGCGCCAGCCCGTCGGACCCGTACTGCTCATCACACCGTGGAACTTCCCGCTGGCCATGGCGACCCGCAAGATCGGCCCCGCGTTGGCCGCCGGCTGCACGGTGGTCCTCAAACCCGCCGACCAGACACCGCTGACCGCCCTGGCGCTCACGCAGGTGCTCGCCGACGCCGGAGTGCCCGCCGGCGTCCTGAACGTGATCACCACGACCGCCGCCGGAGCCGTCGTCGAACCCCTCATCCTGGACGGGCGGGCGCGCAAGCTGTCCTTCACCGGCTCCACGGCCGTCGGCCGCCGCCTGCTGAGGCAATGCGCGGAGCACGTGCTGCGCACCTCGATGGAACTGGGGGGCAACGCGCCTTTCGTGGTCTTCGACGACGCCGATCTCGACGAGGCCGTCGAAGGCGCGCTCCTGGCCAAGATGCGCAACGCGGGCGAGGCATGTGTCTCGGCCAACCGCTTCCTCGTCCAGCGCGGTGTCGCGGACGAGTTCGCGAGCCGCCTCAGCGCCCGGGCCGCCGCCCTGCCGCTGGGCCGTGGCACGCGGGACGACGTCAGGCTGGGACCCCTGATCAGCGCGGTTGCCGTGGAGAAGGTCGACGGCCTGGTGTCCGAAGCCGTACGCCGCGGCGCGCGGGTCCTGACGGGCGGAGCCCCGGAGCCGGGGCCCGGCCACTTCTACCCCGCCACGGTGCTCACCGACGTACCTCCCGGCACACGCCTGCTGGCCGAGGAGATCTTCGGCCCCGTCGCGCCCATCACCGTCTTCGACACCGAGGACGAGGCGGTACGGGAGGCGAACGACACCGAGTTCGGCCTCGTGGCCTACCTGTACACCAGCGACCTGAACCGTGCGCTGCGCGTCTCGGAACGCCTGGAGACCGGCATGGTCGGCCTGAACCAGGGCGTGGTGGCGAACCCGGCGGCGCCGTTCGGCGGTGTCAAGCAGTCCGGACTCGGTCGAGAGGGTGGCCCGACCGGCATCGACGAGTACCTGGAGACCAAGTACGTCGCCACCACCCTCCGATGAGAGCGGGACCCACCGCGCCTGGTTCTCCGCGCTCCGTGAGCGGGAGTGCCGGACGGGGACGACCGAAGAAGGAAGTCATGTCTGACAGGGACACATCCCCCGTGGGCGCCACGGTGGAGGCCGGCGTCGCACCGGACCCGCCGCGGTCGCACGCCCCGGTTACGCCGGTCGCGCGGCCCCGAGGCCTGATCCTCGTCCTCGCACTGGCCTGTGGCATCGCCGTGGCGAACATCTACTACGCCCAGCCTCTGGTGACCCCGATCGCGGCCGCCTTCGGGGTCAGCGAGGGGCGCACGGCGCTCGCGATCACCCTGGGCCAGATCGGGTACGCGCTCGGCCTGGCCCTCCTGCTTCCCCTCGGGGACCTCGTGGAGAATCGCCGGCTCGTCCCGCGCATGCTGCTCGTCACGGCGCTCGCCGCGCTGGCCGCGGGCCTGTCCCCGGGGTTCGGGCCGTTCCTCGCGGCCGCGGTGGTCCTGGGCATGACCTCGGTCGTCGCCCAGATTCTCATCGCCTTCGTGGCCAACACGTCGTCGGCCGGCGAACGCGGAGCCGTGGTCGGCAACGTGATGACCGGTCTGCTCCTCGGCATCCTGCTGGCCCGCACCGTGTCCAGCCTGGTGGCGGCGGCGTGGGGGTGGCGCGCGATCTACCTCATCTCGGCCGGCCTGCTGGCCGCGCTCGCCGTCGTACTCGCGAGGATTCTTCCCCGGCGCGGTCCGAGCAGCGGTGGAAGCTATCCGGCGCTGCTGGCCTCGATCGTCCGGCTCGCGCGCGAGGAGTCCGTCCTGCGGCGGCGCGCGATCACCCAGGCCCTGGTCTTCGGTGCGTTCAGCGCCTTCTGGACCTCGGTCGCCGTGCAGTTGGATCACCGGGAACACCTGGGTCAGGTCGGCATCGGGCTGTTCGCGCTCGTGGGCGCCGCGGGGGCGATCGGCGCTCCCGTCGCCGGGCGCCTCGGCGACCGCGGTCTCGGCCGGTCCGCGAGCGGGATCGCCCTCGCGCTGGCCGCCGTGTCCATGGTGCTGGCCGGCATCTGGGCGGGAAACCTCGTACTCCTCGCCGTGGCGGCGGTCCTCCTCGACATCGCGGTGCAGTGCCACATCGTGCTCAGCCAGCGCGAGATCTACACGCTCCGCCCGGACGCGCGCGCTCGTGTGACGACGGTGTTCATGACGACGGTGTTCGTGGGCGGCGCGACCGGCTCCGGCCTCAGCGGCCTCGCTTACGACGAGAGGGGCTGGTCCGGCGTCACCGTGCTCGGTACGGCCATGGCCTCGCTGGGCTTCGCCATCTGGGCCGTCGCGGCACTGCGCGGACGCCCCTCCCGGTGAGACGGGACGCACAGGGACGGCCCGCACCACCGGTGCGGGCCGCTCCCGCGTACCACAGCGGATCAGTCGGCGGCCGACGGGCGCGGATCGCTCTCTGCCCCGGGGCGTCCGTTAGGCCGTCACTCCGTGTCGAAGTCCGTCCCCCGGGAGACCCCCTCCCACTCGGTGAGTTCGGCCCGCACGGACTCCAGGTGTGCGGTCAGGAAGTCGACCGCGTCGCCGCCCCGTACCGTCCGCCGGGTCGCGCTGACCTTCTCTGTGTACGCCGGGTTCTCCACGGAGAAGTACGCCGCGCCCTTGCCGAACAGGTTGGTACGGAACGCGCCGGGCACCACGATCAGCACCTTGATGCCGAACGGCGCCACCTCGTCGGCCAGGCCCTCCGACAGCTGCTCCAGTGCCGCCTTGGTCGCGCTGTACGCGGAGAACCCGGCGAACGACAGCTGCCCGCCGAAGCTGCTGATGTTCACGACCGACCCACCGCGCCGTTCCCTCATCTGCGGCAGCAGCGCCCGGGTCAGCCGCGCCGGGCCGAACACGTGGAGTTCGAACAGGTCGCGCAGCTCCCGGTCGGTGGTCTCCTCGAACGCCTCCACCTGCGTCCGGCCGGCGTTGTTCACCAGCACGGACACCCTGCCGTAGCGGGCCAGGGCTCCGGTCCGCCGGGCGGTGCCGATCACCGTGTCACCGGCGGCGACCGCGGCCTCCGCGATGGCCCGCCCGAAACCGCTGTCCACCAGCCCGGGCCGCGGGCTGCTGCCCGCGAGCCGCGGTGGGTCGCGCTGCCGGACGGACACCCCCTGGCGGCGCGGGCCACGTCCGACCCCGAGGAGACCCACGAGGCGGTCGTCGGCGGCCAGAGGGTGGCGCTGCCGGCGAGCCGTAACGCTCCGCTGGTCGTCCGGGACGGCATGATCGCGGTGCCGGTACGGGGCATCTCCCCGTCCCAACTGGCCGTGGCCGCCCACTGGGACGACACACGCGCCCTGGTGCTCGCCTACCTCGCCGCCGCGCGGGAGGTCGCGGTGTCCTAGCCCAGCGAGTCCCGCAGCGCCTCCACCAGCGACGTCGCCCGCACGTCGTTCGCGCCCTCGACGACGCTGTTCATGACGTACCCGAAGGCGATGCCGTGCTCGGGATCGGCGAAGGCGAGGGAACCGCCCCGGCCGGGGTGACCGAAGGCGTGCGGGGAGGTCAGGGGGGTGGCCTCGGTCGGCAGCATGTATCCCGCGCTGAAGCGGGTCGGCATCATCATCACCCGGTCCATGCCCGCGGCCTGTTCCTCGGTCGCGGCCGCCACGGTGTCCTGGCTGAGGAGGCGCACGCCGTCCACCTCGCCGATCAGCGCGGCGTACATGCGCGCCAGGGCCTGGGCGGTGCCGATGCCGTTCGAGGCCGGGATCTCCGCGGCCTGCACGTCGGGGGAGTTGAAGTCGATCTCGACCGGATCGGTGACGGCGAAGGCCCTGTTGGTGAGCGAGTCCGGGTCACGCATGGCCGCGACCAGGGGCCGGATCTCCTCGGGAAGCGCCTCCAGCGGTACGGCGCCGAGATCGACGTCCGGCTGCGGATAGACCATGCGGCTGACCCGCTCGCGCCGGTCGTCCGGAAGCCCGATGTAGAAGTCCAGGGCCAGCGGCGCGGCGATCTCCTCGGCGAAGAACCGCCCCACCGTGCGGCCCGACACCCGGCGGATCACCTCGCCCGCCAGCCAGCCCCAGGTCCGGCCGTGGTAGCCGTGCGCGGTCCCCGGAGTCCACAGCGGACGCTGCGCCGCCAGGGCGGCCGCCATCGGATGCCAGGCCAACGCCTCCGCCAGCGGCACCGGCCGGTCCAGGGCGGCGAGGCCGGCCTGATGGGACAGCAACCAGCGCACGGGAATGTCGGCCTTGCCGTGAGCGGCGAACTCGGGCCAGTAGCGGGCGACAGGCGCGTCCAGGTCCAGGGCGCCGCGCTGGACGAGGAGGTGGGCCGCGGTCGCGGTCACGCCCTTCGTCGCCGAGTACACCAGTTGCAGTGTGTCGTGCGCCCATGGCCGCCCGGTCCCGGGATCGGCGACACCGCCCCACAGGTCCACCACCGGGCGGCCGTCCTGGTACACGCATACGGAGGCGCCGACGTCCCCGTTCTTGTCGAAGTTCGCCGCGAACGCTTCCCCGACGGCCTCGAACCCGGCCGCCGCCTCACCGTAGATCGTTGTCATGCCACCCATTCTGGCAGTCGGCCCGGCTGAGTTTTCATGATCGTAACGTGCGGCTTCCCGGCCGCAACGTCTCTTCGGCAGAGTGCGCGCAGCGGAACTGTGAAATTCATATTCCGTTTCACGGAAAGACTCGGAGGGGAAACGCCCGTGCTCGTACGTCGTGCCGCCGCGCTGCTGCGCACCTCGCTGTTCACCCAGGTCGCCGTCGCGCTGGTGCTGGGAATTCTCGTCGGCAAGCTCTGGCCCGATGTCAGTACGTCGCTCCAACCGCTCGGCGACGGCTTCACCCGTCTCATCAAGACGCTGATCGCGCCGCTCGTGTTCTGCGTTGTCGTCACCGGCATCGCGCAGGCCGGGAACCTCAGGGCGTTCGGCAGGATCGGGGTGAAGGCGCTCGTCTGGTTCGAGGTCGCGAGCACCCTCGCGCTGGTCCTCGGCCTGCTCGCGGCCAACGCCGTCGGGCCGGGCAAGGGGATGCACGCCGACCCGTCCCAGCTCGACCCGGCCGCCGTGGACGCCAAGACCGGCGGCGGGCACCTGCTGTCCACCTCGCAGTTCATCCTGGAGGCGCTGCCCACCAGCGCGGTCGGCGCGTTCGCCGACAACGCGATCCTCCAAGTGCTCGTGCTCGCCTGCCTGGTGGGCGCCGCGCTCCTGCACATCGGCCACACCAAGGCGCCCGCCGTCCTCCCCGCGATCGAGCAGGTCCAGCACGTCGTCTTCGCCGTCGTGGGGTACGTGATGCGGCTCGCCCCGATCGCGGTCTTCGGCGCCGCCGCCCACCTCGTCGGCCAGTACGGTCTGCACGTCATCACAACCTACGGCAAGCTCATCGCGGTCTGCTACGCCGTCGCCCTGCTCTTCCTGGGGCTGCTCGCGGTCGCCCTGCGGCTGCTGACCGGCCTGAGCCTGTGGGCCTTCGTCCGCCACACCCGCGAGGAGCTGCTGCTCGCGCTCGGCACCGCGTCGTCCGAGACCGTCATGCCGCGCATGATGGAGAAGCTGCGGGCGGCCGGCGCGCGCGACGACGCCGTGGGGCTCGTCCTGCCCACCGGGTATTCCTTCAACCTCGACGGAGCCTCGATCTACCTCTCCGTCGGCACCCTCTTCATCGCCCAGGCCACCGGGGTGGACCTGAGCCTGAGTCAGCAGATCACCGTCGTGCTCGTTCTCATGCTCACCAGCAAGGGGATGGCGGGCGTGCCCGGTTCGGCCTTCCTCGCGCTCTCCGCCACCGCGTCCACGCTCGGTGTCATCCCGGCCGGCGCCGTGGCGCTGCTGCTGGGCGTCGACCGGATCATGGACTCGATGCGGGTCGTGACCAACCTGCTGGGCAACTGCGTCGCGGTCTTCGTGGTCGCCAAGTGGGAAGGAGCCCTGGACGTCGCCGTCGCGAAGTCCGTGCTCTCCGGCGAACCGGCCCCGGCCCCGGCGCCCGTCCCTCTCGACCAGGGTGAGGTACCGCTCGACGCGGTCACCGTCCCCCAGCAGCCCCCGGTTCGGGGGGCGGGGCGGTGAAGGTGTCGATGCGGGTCAGCAGGGCGTGTCGGGCGGTGGGTGGCAGGAAGGAGGAGCGGACGCCGTTGCGGGCGAGGGCGGTGAGGGTCGGCCGGTCCAGGCCGAGGTCGTGGGCGGTCGTGGCGAAGGTGTCGGCGAGGCCGCTCTCGAAGTAGGCGGGGTCGTCGGAGTGGAGGGAGACGTTGAGGCCCGCGTCGAGCATCCTGGGCAGGGGGTGTTCCCGCAGGGACGGGACCGCCCGGAGGCGGACGTTGGAGACCGGGCACACCGTGAGCGGTGTGCCCGCGGCGGCGATCTCGCGGACCAGGCCGGGGTCGTCGAGGATCGTGATGCCGTGGTCGATACGGTCGGGCGCCAGGAGTTCGAAGGCCTGGCGTACGTAGGCGGCCGGGCCCTCCTCGCCTGCGTGGACGCAGGTACGGAACCCCTGGCGGCGCAGTTCGGCGTAGTACCTCACGAACTTCTCCGGCGGGTTGCCGGTCTCGGCGCCTCCCATGCCGAAGCCGGCGACGCGGTCGGCCCAGGGCAGGACGCTGTCCAGCAGGGCGAACGCCTCGTCCTCGCCGCGGTGGCGGTGGGCGCTGACCAGGAGGGAGGCGCTGATGCCGGTGCGCTCGCCCGCGTCGGCGATCGCGTCCAGGACGCCGTCCAGGACGGTTTCCAGTGCGATGCCCTGTTCGGTGAAGGTCTGGGGTCCGAAGAACAGCTCGGTGTGGGCGACACCGTCCTGGTGCGCCCGGTCGAGATGGGCGGTGGTGAGGTCGTAGAAGTCCTGCCGCTTCCGCAGGACCCGGCAGCCGGCGAAGTACAGGTCCAGGAAGGACGCGAGGTCACGGAACCGGTAGGCCGCGCGCAGCTCGTCCTCGGTCCGCCACGGGACGTCGACCTCGTTGCGCCGGGCGAGGTCCAGCAGCAGGCCGGGCTCCAGGCAGCCTTCGAGGTGGACGTGGAGTTCGGCCTTCGGCAGCTCCCGGCAGAACCGCCGGAGCGAGGTGTCTTGCGTGTCGATGTCACTCGTCCTGTTCGTTCGGGACCCGCTCGCTCGAGGCCTGTTCCTCCACCCGGGGCGCGGTACGGCGATGCTACAACGCGCCCGATTCGGCCGCATCGGGCGGGTATGTCCTCCGCTCTCGTGTGGTCGCCTTCGCGGTGGGGGCGAGTCCGGACGGGCCGGTGCCGGAGCGGTTCGCGCAAAGCCCCTCCCGGTGGTGAGTGGAGGGTTACGCTCGGCTCATGGGCGACCACATGTTTGTGCACGTACCGGATGATTTCTGGGAGTTGCTCGACCGGGCCGACTTCGACGAGGTGGACGTCCGGTCGCGCTCGGCCGATCATTGGGCGTCGGTGGCGCAGGCCGTGGTGTCCGTCGGGAACGAGGGGCTGGCCGTCACGGCCAACGTGGTGGGGGTCTACCTGGCCCGGGACCGGATCAAGGAATTTGTCCAGGGGGCCGCCGCCTGGTTCGGCTTCCGCGCCCCGGCCGACGGCCCTCCGCCGACGCTGGTGTTCACGATCACCGGCGCGGGCGGCGCCGAGACCCGTATCGAGATCCGCTCCACGCCCGGACCCGACGGGCGGCCCGTCCTCGACACGGCGGCACTCACCGGCGCCGTCGTGTCCGCGATGAACGCCCCGCCTGCGAACCCCCCGTCCCGTACGGCCGAGTGATGAGGCGGTCCGCGTCGCCGCAGGAGGCCGAGTTCGACCGGATCCAACAGGCCGTCGAAGCGATCCGGGTACGGGGCAGGCGCGACGGCCCCGCCGCCGTGGCGGACGACGTCTGGCGGCTCATGCGGCACTGCGTGGACCTGATGGTCCAGGGCGACCCCGCGTTCGCCCGGCTCGTCTTCCGGACGGCCCGCATCTCCTTCGGTGTGCACGCCGAACTGGGCCAGTGGTTCTTCGCGTCCGTGTCCAGCCTGTTGTTCACCGGCGCGGTGGCCGTCATCGACGCGCAGAACACCAAGAACGGCGTGGACTTCCCCGAGGACGCGCTGCCCGACATCCAGGTGATGGCGGACCTGTCCGTGGACGTGGCACACCGCGCCGGTGTGCCACTGGCCGGCTACCTGGTCGCAGAAGGGCTGACGGGCCGTCAGATGGGTGACCGGACCATCGCCCGCGAACTGTCCGAATTCCTGGGCGGCGAGGACGCCGTACGCCGCCTCCGCGGGCTGCGCCGCAGTGTGCGGGCCGCGGCCGGGCGGATGGCCGACCTGCCCGACGCGGTCGACACCGTCGTCGCCCTGCGGGCCCAGGCGGACCTGATGATGGTCCAGGAGCTGGACCGGACGATCGAGGAGCTGGCGAGCGGGGACGGACTCCACTCCGGCGCCCGTACGGTGTCCGGCGTGCTCGCCGCGGACAGGACGGCGCGCTCGGTCCTCTACCTCGCGCCGGGGGTCGAGGGCGGCACGGTGATACGCCTGGAGGGGCCGGAGAGCGGCCGGCGGTTGTGCGAGAGCATCGCCCTGCCCGGCCTGGGACTCCGCGAGGTCCAGGCCTGTCTCGACACGTTACGCGGATCCCTCGCGTCGGAACCGCCGCTGGTCAAGGCCCGTGACCGGGCGGTCCGTACGGCGCACGCCGCCGTCACCGACGCGGTGTGGAAGCCCGTACTCGACGCCTGGCCGGACCTCCTGGGAGGCCGTGTCGCCCTCGTACCGCTGGGGCAGAGCGCCCTGCTGCCGCTGTACACCGCGCCGGTGGACGGCATCCCGGTGTGCGGACTCCTCGACCTCACCGTCGTCCCCTCCGGCAACGCCCTCATGTTCGCGGCGGCATGGCCCCGGCCCTCCCGCGTCGACCCGCTGGTCGTGGCGGACCCCTGGTACCACGACGGGGCCGGCGGGAGACCTATCCCCTGCACCGTGCCCGAGGCCCGCAGGGTCGCGGCCGTCCACGGTGTGGCGCCCACGATCCTCCGGGAGCAGAACACGGCCGCCGCCGACCCCGGGGGACCCGAGCGCGTGCGCGGACTGGGCCGGTCCTCCGGCGGTGTCACCCGGCGCCCCGGCCTCGCGCCGGTGGACCTGGCCCGCCGGATGACGTCGGCCAACCTCATCCACCTGGCCGGTCACGGATCCCTCGACGCGCACCGCCCGCTGGAGTCCACCATCCTCCTGGGCGGGCCCCTGCCCCTGTCCTCGCTCCTCGGACACGACCTGCGGCGCGGCACGACCGTCGTGCTGTCCGCCTGCCACCTCGCCGGCATCGGGGTCCGGCTCCCCGGCGAACAACTCGGCTTCCCTGCAGCCCTGTTGGCGATGGGCGCGAGCTCCGTGATCGCCGCGCTCTGGGCCGTACCCGACTCGGAGCAGACCATCGAGCTGATGGCCTCCCTCCACGAGGAACTCCACCGCGGGGTCCTGCCGTCCGCCGCGCTCGGCCACGCCGTGACACGCGCCGCGGCCGAGGGGGCCCGTCCCACCGCCTGGGGATCGTTCACCCATTTCGGCGCCTGAGCGGACGCGTGCGCCCGGTCCGGTGAGCGGACGTACGCGCCCGGCCCGGTGAACGGGCATACGGGACGGCCGGTGAACGGGCATGCGTGCGCCGCCCGTTGGGGGGCAGACGGGGGAGACCCGAACAGGTCGAGCCGAAGAGACGAGTGTGAGACCGATGTCCATGCCCCACTACCCGCAGCAGTCGGCCCCCGAGGGACAGCCCCACACCGGACCGGTCCCGCACACCGATCCGGCCCCCGCGCGCGGCAACAACCTCGCGATCGCGGCCCTCGTCCTGGGGATCGCCGCCTGTGTGTTCTTCTGGACGGTCGTCGGCGGCATCGTGCTGGGCCTGGCCGCGGTCGTGCTCGGCATCCTCGGCGCCCGCCGGGCCCGTGGCGGCCGGGCGCCCCGCCGCACGATGGCCATCGTCGGCGCGGTGCTGGGCGGCCTGGGGCTGATCGTGTCGGCGGTGATCGTCACCATCGGTGTGTCGCTGCTGAACTCCGACGAGTTCAAGGACTTCAACGACTGCGTGCGCCACGCGAACAGCCAGTCCGAGAAGGACCGGTGCGCGGACGACTACAAGCAGGACGTCAACAACTGAACGTACGCCTCGTTCCTTCGTACGCCGCCCCCGAGCGACCCGCTCGGGGGCAGCCTGCTGTCGGGCCGTATCGGGCTGTATCGGATCGGGCCCGGCCCGGCCGGTGCCTGCGCCGTGTGATCGCCGGGGTGGCATAAAGTCGGGGCGAATCCGTTCAAACCGGCAGGAGCGCACCCCCAGTGAGTCAGCCCCTTCCCGAGCCTCGGAACCGGAGCTGGTACCGGCCGATGCGGGCGCGCAGTGCCGACGAGCGGCATCGCACCTCCACCGCCCTGGAACTCTTCTTCGACCTGTGCTTCGTCGTCGCCGTGTCCCAGGCGGCCGCCGCGTTCGAGCACGAGGTCGCCGCCGGACGTGTCGGCAACGGGCTGGCCGGCTATACGGCGGTGTTCTTCTCGGTGTGGTGGGCGTGGATGAACTTCACCTGGTTCGCCTCCGCGTACGACACCGACGACGTCCCCTACCGGCTGCTGACCCTGATCCAGATCGCCGGCGCGCTCACCCTGGCGGCCGGGGCGCCGAGAGCCCTGGAGCACGCCGACTTCACCGTGATCACACTGGGATACGTGATCATGCGGCTGGCCATGGTCGGCCAGTGGCTGCGCGCCGCCCACTCCGACCCCGAGCGCCGGCGGTGTTGCCTCCGTTACGTGGCGGGGATCCTCGTCGCGCAGGTCGGCTGGGTGGTCCGCCTCGGGTTCGACGAGCAGGCCGGCTGGTGGTCCTTCGGGGTCCTCGTCGTGGTCGAACTGGCCGTGCCCCCTTGGGCGGAGCGCGCCGTGCACACCATCTGGCACCCGAGCCACATCGCCGAGCGGTTCGGCCTGTTCACCCTCATCGTGCTGGGGGAGACCGTGACCGCCGCCACGGCGGCCGTGCAGACCGCGCTCGCCGCCGACGCCTCGTACGGCAGCATCATTCCGCTCGCGGTCGGTGGGATCCTGACGGTCTTCGCCATGTGGTGGCTGTACTTCAACGACGAGACGCCCAGCCAACTGGACTCCCTGGCCGCCTCGTTGCGCTGGGGATACGGGCACTACGCCGTGTTCACCTCCGCGGCGGCGGTCGGCGCGGGCCTCGCCGTGAACGTCGCCCAGACGGGCCACCACACCCACATCGGCGCCACCACTGCGGCGGCGGTGTACACGGTGCCCGTCGCGATCTACGTGACGGTGCTCAGGCTGCTCCGCCGGAACCCGGACCCGTCCCGCGCCCTGGACGCCCTGTGGGTGGTGGCCGTCCTGGGCATCCTCGCGGCCACCTTCGCGTCCGACCCCGTCCTGGTGACGGGGCTCGTCACGGCCGCCCTCGTCACGGCGATGCTGGTCGTTCTCGCCCGGCCGCGGAAGTGACCTCCGGCGGGACGTTCTGGTTGAGGCGGAACAGGTTCTCCGGGTCGTAGGCCGCCTTGACCGCGCGCAGCCGGGCGTACGTCTCCGGGCCGTAGCCCTCCTTCACCCGCGCCGCGGTCGGCTCGGACGACGAGAAGTTGAGGTAGGTGTGCCCGGTGCTCCACGGTTCGAGTCCCGCCAACACCCGTTCCGCGTAGGCGGTCTGCGGGTCGCCCTCGGCGGGTGGGCCCATGGACATGATCCAGAGGGCGAACGCGGCGTCGCGGTTCCCCACCGCGCTCGGCGGGCCGTTCCGCCGCCCCAGGGCGCCGCCGAGGTGGCGCAACTCCACGAACTCCACCGGGTGTTCCGCCCCCGGCCCGGCGAGTGCGGTCATCACGTCGGCGGCCTCCGGGGGGAACTCGGCCAGCATCGCGGTCCATTCACGGAAGAACATGGGGTCGACGGGGTCCAGGTGGATGGACGCGAAGTCCGTCAGCGGCATGTCGCCGACCGTGTCGCGTACCGGCGTGGCGGCCTGCCGGAGCGGCAGGAGAAGGTCCGCGCCCTCCGCGGGCGTCCCGAGGTAGGCGATCCGTACGTGCACCATGAACCCGCCGCGCAGGACGTCGGGCACGGCCGGGACGTCCGGCAGGCGCAGCAGGGCGATCGAGGAGGTCAGCTCCTCGGGGGCGGTGGCCGTGAGCCGCAGATAGGCGCGCAGGACGGCTTCGGTGTCCTCGCCCCGGAAGAACAGCCCGCCGCCGTACAGCCGTGTCACGTCGTGGAGTTCCACCTCCAGCGCGGTGACCACGCCCATGTTGCTCCTGCTCCCGCGCAGGGCCCAGAACAGGTCGGGCTCCTCGTCCGCGGTGGTGTGCCGCAGGCGCCCGTCGGCGGTGACCACGTCGATCGCGCGCACGTAGTCGGCGGCCCATCCGAACGGCCTGCCGAAGGTGGGGCTGAGGCCGCCGCCGAGTGTGAACCCCACGACGCCGACCGTCGGGGACGAGCCCACCGTCGGTGTCACGCCGAACGGGGCCGCCGCGTCCATCACCTGCTGGGCGCGCGCCCCCGCCCGTACCACCGCCGTGCGGGCGTCGCGGCCGAGGGTCACGTCCGACATCCGCCCGGTGGTGATCAGCAGGGCCCCGTCCGAGGGAACCATGGACTGGTGGCCGGTGGAGAGCACGGCGGCGGGGAGCCCGTGGGCGCTCGCGAAGGCCACCGCCGCCTGTACGTCCGCGGGCCGGGCGGCGCCCACCGCCACCGCCGGCCGCTGCGGGACCGCGAGGTTGAACGTGGCGCACTCGTGCGCGTACCCGGCGTCGCCGGGGCGGAAGACCTCGCCGGCGACAGCGGCCCTCAGGGCCGCGATGTCCTCGGCGGGGAGGCCGGGGGAGGGGTCTGGGGTGGAAGCGGGAACCGTCACCGGGATCGCCCTTTCCGCGTCGCGGTGGCGCCGCGGGTGCGCGGACCGCGCCGTACTCGCCCTGCACACTCGTTCCGTTTGACGGAGCGAGAAGTCCTGCCTTCCATGGAACAACAGGTCCTACGGCACCGCATCAGCGGCCCGGCGGATCATCCGGCCTCCCCGATCGGGGGCTCGGTGCCCTCCTCGGCGCCGACCAGCTCGGCGATCTCCGCGAAGAAGGCGGCGATCCCCGGGAGGTTCGCGCCCTTGGCCCGGGACGCGGCGAAGTCCTCGGGCCTCGCCCAGGTCACGATGTCGAGCCACTGGTCGTCCGGGAGCCGGACGAGACGGGCGTCGAGGAATCCGACGCGGTCGGCACGGAAGTCCGCGAGCATCGCGGTGCGGGCGCGCAGCAGGGCGGGGACACGAGGGGGTTCCACGCGGAAACGGGTGAGTTCGACGGTGGGCACGGCATCCTCCCAGATGTAGTAAGTAATCTTGACTATAATGGAAAGTGACTGGATCCGGAAGCGGGACCCGGAGCGTGATCCGGAGCGTGATCCGGGAGCGTGACCACCTCCGTACGCAGAGAAAGCAGGCCGTCCATGAACCGTGACCTGGACACCTTCCAGCGGAGCCTCGACGGGCCCGTACTGACCCCAGGAGCGCCCGGATACGAGGAGGAAGTGGCGGTCTACAACCAGTCCGTCGCCCACCACCCCGCCCTGGTCGTCGGAGCGGCAAGCCCGGGGGACGTGTCCGCCGCCGTGCGCTACGCCCGGGCCCAGGGGCTCGCCGTGGCCGTCCTCAACACCGGCCACGGCCCGTCCCTCGGCGCCACGGACGAGACGCTGCTCATCACCACGCGCCGCATGACGGACATCGTGATCGACGCGGAGCGCCGTACCGCCCGGGTCCAGGCGGGCGTCCGCTTCGGGCCGCTGGTCGAGGAGACCGCCCGGCACGGGCTCGCCCCCCTGGCCGGATCGTCCCCCGGGGTCGGGGTGGTCGGCTACACCCTCGGCGGCGGGGCCAGTCCGACGCTGGGCCGCCTGTACGGCTGGGCCTCGGACCACGTCACCGCCATGGACGTGGTGACGGCCGACGGCGAGACGCACCACGTGTCCCCGGACAGCGAGGCGGAGCTCTTCGGCGCGCTCCTGGGCGGGAAGAGCAACTTCGGTGTGGTGACCGCCATGGAGTTCACGCTCTTCCCGGTGGCGCGGCTCTACGCGGGAGCGCTGTTCTTCGCGGGGGAGGACGCCCGCGCCGTACTGGAGGCGTACCGGCGGTTCACCGGATCGGCGCCCGACGCGATGAGTTCGGGCCTCGCCCTGCTCAACTTCCCGCCCCTGCCGTCGCTTCCGCCCTTCCTCCAGGGGAAGTTGGCGCTGACTGTACGGGTGTCCTTCGCGGGGCCGCCCGACGAGGGGGAGCGGCTTGTCGCGCCTCTCCGCGACGCGGCGCCCGTCCTGATGGACACGGTGGGCGAGATGCCCTTCTCGGAGTTCGCCGCCATCTCCATGGACCCCACCGATCCGGCCGCCGCGGTCGAGCACTTCGGCCTGCTGGACGAGATGGCGCCCGGCACGGTCGACGCCCTCCTCGGCACGGTCGGGCCCGGGTCGGGCAGCTCGGTCAACCTCGTCGACATCCGCCACCTCGGCGGTGCCTACGCCCACCCGCCGGCGACCGGGAACGCGGTGGGGGCGCGGGACGCCGCCTACGCGTTCTTCGGCCTCACCGTCGTACCGCCCGGTGAGGCCGTGGCCGACCACGCCGACTCCGGCAGGGAACTCGTCGAGGCGCTCGCCCCCTGGCTCCACTCCGGGAAGCATCCCGGCTTCGTCGGGCCGGCCGACGCCACGGTGGACGGGACGAGGCCCGTGTACGAGCCGGGCCTCTATGCACGGCTGCGGGCGCTCAAGGCGGCCTACGACCCGGAGAACATGCTGCGGGTGAACCACAACATCCCCCCGGAGCCGCCCCGTTAGGCCCCAAGCGCCGTCATCGGCGTTCTCAGGCAGGCACGTTCACCTCACCCGCGCGCGCCCGCACGTAGTAGCGCGCGTACCCGACGTACGCCTCCGTGACCGCGGCGCGCGCCTCGTCACGTCCCGTCCGCCCGCGGACGTAGTGGTCGAGGGCCTCCCACCAGATGCTCCGGCCGATGGCGAAGCCCACGAACCCCTCCACGGGCGCGGCGATCGCCAGCCAGCGATCCAGCTTCTCCCTGGGGGCGTGACGGCCCAGCACCACGCAACGCCCCGCCCGTCCGCCACGCCGCGCGGTCCGGGCGACGGCCTCGGCGTCCGCGCGGCTCTCCAGGCCCTCCACCTTCCAGATCGCCGGCTCCACGCCCCGGTCCTGCAAGTACTCCATCACCCGCACCGTGGCCGCGCCGCGCACCTCCCGGTCGTACCGGTCGGCCGAGCCGTCCACCGTCGCCAGGTCGGCCGGTGTGGCCGGCACGAGCAGTTCGAGAATGACGGGCCTGCCGACCTCCCGGCTCCAGGAGATCACCTGGGAGAGCTTCGCGGCCTGCGCGTTCCGGTCGGAATCCCCGAAGCGCGGATTGTCCCGCACGAGAATCTTCGAGAACGCGGCCGGAAAGTATTCGGCATGCCGCCGCCAGTCCTCCCCGTACTCGAAGTGGAACCACTCCTGTCCGCTCTCCTCGACCGGCATGGCCAGATCGATCCGCCCGGTCAGACTCGCCAGCTCGGCCGCCGTCGCCCCGTAGTGCTCATCGATGAGAAGGCCCGCGCGGGTCGATCCGGGCAGTTGCGGCAGCGCGTCGACCACGCCTTCGTAGACCAGCAGTTTGTCACCGGCGATCTTCGCGGCCTGCGCGGGAGTGGGAGGGGCGGTCAATCCGTAGAGGTCGCTCTCCAGACTCGCCCGGTGGTCGACGGCGCAGATCAGGAGATTCTCGTACGTCGGTGTGCTCGGGGAATGGTCCCGCACGGTCCCGGTCACTGTTGGTCCCTCCTCGTCTCGAATCCCCGAGGCGCCCCGCACCTTCCCCGTTTCGCCCCTGAACCCCCCATTCTCCACATTCCATACCCTTCCCACCCTAACCGGGTGAGCGGCACCGTGCCACGCCCGGCGCCCCCGACAACTGCGCACCGGACGGGCGGCTTTGGCCGACCACCTTCCGCCGTCACCGGCCCGTCCCGGTGCGGACCCTGACGTCGCCGGTTGCGCCGGTGGCCAGGTGGGCGAGGAAGGCCGATGCGTACAGGGCGGGGTCGGCGTCCGGGTGGGCGGTCAGTTCGCGTGTCAGGCCGTCGCGGTGGCGGACCGTACAGGTGTGGGGGCCGGTGACGTAGGCGGCCAGGGCGCAGCCCGGGTAGCGGTCGAGGACCTCGGCCGCCCACTGGTGGGGGGTTCCGAGGCGGGGGTCGTACGGGGCGCCGTGCCGCCAGATGAGGTCGGCGAGGTGCAGCATGCCGGGATCGAGGGTGTCCTCGTGCACCGCCAGGTGCCCGTCACCGGGTCCGTCGGGCTCGGCCACGGGGTCGGAGAACCGGCGGACCTCGATCGTGCCGTCCTCGCCGACCCGGGTCACGACCCGCAGAGGCGCGGTGTACGGGGCGGGTTCGTACGGGGGCAGGGGCAGCGGGTCGAGCAGCGCGGGTCCGGACGGCTCCGGGATGCCGATCAGGCCGTAGAAAAGGTCCCTCAGCAGGACCGCCGATCCACCCGGGGACGACGTGGTCATCTCGGCCGGCGCCGCGAGCGGCCGGTGGGTGGCCAGGTGGTGTTCCACCTGCGGCAACAGGGGCGCGTACGGATCGAGGCGCGGTGCGGTACGGACGAAGTCGGCGACGGGCGAGGTGGGCCCGAGACTGTCCAGGGAAGCCGAGCCGAGCAGGACGGGCGTGCCCAGGGCCGCTGCGTAGTAACTGACCGAGCCGAAGTCGCCGATCACCAGGTCGGCGGCGATCAGCGCCTGCCGCCAGCCGTCCAGCGGGTCCACGAGCGCCAGGCCCGCCCGCGCGGCCCGGTCCAGCCACAGCCGTACCTGGCCCGGGCCGTGCGCGGCCCGGATGTTCGGATGAAGGACGGCCGCGGCCCGGTACTCGTCCACGGGCAGGTCCGACGCCACCCTCCGCAGCAGCAGGGGCAGTACGTCGTCCGATCCGCTGTCACCGAACAACGAGTCCGGGTTCCAGGTCGAGTTCAGGAGCACCAGACGCTGGCCCGGCCGTACCCCGAGCGCCCTGCGGTACCGCTCGCGGTGGTGCCGGGCGGCCAGGATCCGGTCGAAGCACGGGTCGCCGCCCAGCACGGCGGTGGGGACGGCGGCGGGGCAGGAGCTGGCCAACCGCGCGATCTGCTCGGGATGCGAGAAGACCATCGCGTCGGCGACGGGCACGCCGTCGGCCAGCAGCCATTCCGGGGCGAGCCCGAACGGCGGATTGCCCGCCGACGCGTCACTGGCCGCCGACCGCAGCGTCTTGTTGTAGCCGACGCCGTGGGAGACCACGACTAACGCGCCCGTTATCCGGTCGAGTTGGCCGCCCAGGCTGGCGGAGATGGCGAGATCCACCGGTGTGCTCACGGCTTGTTCCCAGGGCAGTACCGGCACCCCGACCGCGTCCAGCAGCTCGGTCACGCCGCTCTGGAACGGGGAGGAGCCGGTGCAGGTCGCGAGCAACTGGACCCGCAGGTCGTCACGGAACAGGGGGAGCACGTCCAGGAGACGCGTCGCGGACGTGACGTTGTGCATGACGAGCAGCACACGCCGGCAGCGCCCCCGGGTGGACCACCGGCTCGCCTCGTCCCCCACCGGCACGCGGACCCAGTCCCGCGACTGCTCCGCCACCCCGCTCACCCCCACCGGTCCTCAGGTCGCGGGCTCAACCTATCCGTTGGCCCCGGCGGACGCCCGCACGCCCGGACGCACGGACGGCTCCCTCCTCCCCGCGCGCGGGGAGGAGGGAGCCGAGGTCGTCGGGCCGGCGGGGCGGCCGGTCTACTTGGTGTTCTTGACGACGGAGTTGAGGGTGTCCTCCGTCATGGTGTCGGGGACGTGGACACCGGCGGGCAGCTTGTACCCCTGGCCGCGGACCGCGCCGCCGGGGAACTCGGCGGTGTGGAGGTTGAAGTACCAGTTCTGCGGGTTGGCCTTGATGCCCTCCAGCAGGTCGTGGTCGGCGACCGTGACGGTGCCGTACGCGAACTTCGTCCCGTCCGCCAGCTTCTCGGTGAAGAACGGGATCTTCACGTCCCCGTTGACACCCTTGACCCCCTTGTGGAGGTGGGCGAGGGTCGGCGTCCCGACCCCGGTGAAGGTGAACGCGTACGACACCTGGTCGCCCTGGATCCGCATGAGGGCGAGCGCGTGCCCGTCCTTGTCGCCCGTGGCGGGCCCGCCCGCGACCGGTACCTCGTTCGCGCCGCTGAGGACCGACCCGAAGAAGGCGGCGTCCGACGCGTTCTTGTCCCACCGGCCGGCCGTCTGCGCCGCCGCGCCCCCGGCGGCGTGCTCGGTGCCGCCCGACGCGTGTCCTGCGGCGGTGGGGCTGCCGGCCGCCGTGCTCGCGCCGGGCCCGGTCGCCGTGTCGTCACCATTGCACGCGGTGAGCAGGAGCGCGCCGGCGACGGCGGACGCGGCGATGATGCCAAAACGCTTGGTGTTCATGGTTGTTGCGGCCTCTCGGATGGTGCGACCGCGACTGTCGCGCGGTCCGTCCCCCTCAACACGGCCCGGCTCCCCGGCCCTGCTCACCCGATGACAGGCCTGAGACATCCCTGAGACCGCACCCGATCACTCGGAACGCGATCTTGACAAAGCGGGGGGCGCCGGCGCGGTTCGCCTGCGGGACGCCGGAGAAGCCGGCGACGCTCGCCCCGGCGCCGGGTCAGAGGTTCTGGCCGCCGGAGACCTCGATGTCCTGGCCGGTGATCCACCGGCCCTCCTCGGATACCAGCATGGCCACGACCATGCCGATGTCGTCGGGCTCGCCGACCCGTCCGAGCGCGAACGACTTCGCCATCTCCGGGATGATCTCGGGGTTCTTCGCGAAGGCGTCGTCGGCGAAACGCGTGACCGTCGCCCCCGGGGCCACCGAGTTGACGCGGATGCCGCGGGCGCTGAACTCCTTCGCCATGTAGCGGGTCAGCACCACCACGGCGCCCTTGAGCGCCGCGTAGACGGAGTAGCCCGGCGCGGTCACCTGGGGCAGCGTGGAGTTGCTGGTCAGGTTGACGACCGCTCCGCCGTCGGCCAGCAGCGGCAGCAGGGCCTGCGTGAGGAAGAAGGGGCCCTTGAACAGGCCGCGGGTGAGCCGGTCGAAGTCCTCCTCCCGGGTGTCCTCGATCATCGCCATGCCGGCGAACCCGGCGTTGTTGACCAGGTGGTCGAAGGAGTCCCGCTCGAAGGTGTCGCGCAACGCGCTCCGCACCTGCGCCACGAAGGCCGGGAATCCCGCGGTGTCGGCGAGGTCCAGGCGCAGTGCCACGGCCGTGCCGCCCTGCCGCTCGATCCGCGCGACCGTGTCCCCGGCCCCGTCCGCGTTCGAGCTGTACGTCAGGATGACGCCGGTGCCCCGCCGGGCGATCCGGAGCGCCGCGCTCTGACCGATGCCTGAGCTCGCGCCGGTGACGACGGCCACGTCCATGGGTGCCTCCTGGGCCTGCGGAGTCCGGGAACTCCGTGCGGAATCTGTTACTCCCAGACAACCGCCGCGCCGGGCGGGCGGAAAGAACGATCCTCTCCGTCACGTGCGCGATCCTCCCGTTCTCGCGTCCGCCCGTCCTCCCGGCTCCCTGCCTTCACGTTCTCCCGTTCTCCGTTACGGGGACGGTCCCGCCGGCAGTTCCACGGTGACCCGGATCCCGCCCGCAGGGCGCGGAACGAGGGTGAGCATTCCGCCGTGCGCCTCGGCGATCGTCCGGACGATGGCCAGGCCGAGGCCGACGCCCGCGTGGCCGGCACCCGTCGCGTAACCGGCCGGGTACGGGGAGGATCCGCCGCCCCCGGAGCTACCGCCAACGCCTCGTGGCCCGGTGCCGGCCGGTGAGGACCAGGGCCGTGGCCGCCAGGCCGATGAGGCCCCCTGCGGCGATGTCCGAGGGGTAGTGGGCCCCGCTGTGGACCCGCCCCAGCGCCACGGCCAGTGCCGCGGGCGCGCAGAGGGCACCGGCACGCGGCGACACGACGGCGACCGTCGCGGCGAAGGCGACGGCCGCCGCCGTGTGACCGGAGGGGAAGGAGGAGCTGGTCGGCCGGTCCTCCACCTCCTCGTTCGGAATCCACTCCTTGGGAGGACGGCGACGCTCCACGAGCTGCTTGCCCACCGTGTTCGACAGCACCTCCGCCAGTCCCATCGCGGCCAGCCCCGCCCCCGCCGCGACGCGGCCCCGCCGTCCGCCCGTGGCCGCCACGGCCGCGGCCGCGCCCCACCACAGCAGGGTGTGTTCCGCCGCGTCCTGCGCGGTCGGCAGCGCCGTCCGGATCCACGGGTGGTCCCACGCCGCGATCCGCCGGGTCAGCCGGTGGTCGTACCGCCGCAACCCGGCGAGCATCCCGCTCATGACCCCGTCCTCGTCCACGTGTTCTTCCGAGACCTTCGCCGGTCAGCGGAGCCCGTCCGTCAGGGCGAGCCGCACCTTGATCCGCTTGCCGAGAGGCTCGCGCCGGACGTCGAATCCCTCGCACAGCGCCAGCACGATCTCGATGCCGTGCTGTCCGATACGGCCGGGCTCGGCCGCCCGAGCGATCGGCAGCGCGGACTCGCTGTCCCACACGGTGATCTCGACCGCGTCGGTGAGCAGTTCGAGGTCCACCAGGCACGGGCCCGGCGCGTACTTGCGCGCGTTGGTCACCAGCTCGCTCACCACCAGCTGCGTGTCACCGAGCAGCCGGACCGACACCGGGACGCCGTACTCCCCCTGCACCTGGGCCAGGAACTCGCGGGCCAGCCGGCGCGCGTCCGCGATCATCCCCGGCTCCCCGTCGAAGGCCGCGCCGCGCCGGGGGGCCCGTGTCACGGCCCGGTGGCTGTCTGCTGTGTCGTGAACCCGGTGCATGTGAATCTCCCCCTGTGCCGTCCGGCGCGAGCCGGCGCGTCGCTGCGATCTCCTGCCCCTACCCCCGATCGGCCCCGCCAGACGGCCGAGGGGTCTCCCGTCCGGGCCGGCGGTCAGCGCGGGGCGTCGGAGCGGTGTCCCGCGCGGCGCAGCGCGTCGAGGAACTCGCGGTTCGTCACCCCTTTGAGGACGTACGCGAAGACCCCGGCGCGCTTCATTCCGTCGACCGAGCCCTGGTCCCCGTACGCGGAGAACGCGACGACGCGGCTGTCCGGCGCGCGGCGCGCGATCTCCCGGGCGACCCGGTGGCCGCCGCCGGGAAAGCGGACGTCCAGGACCACCACGTCCGGCCCATGACGCAGGACGAGCTCGATCGCCGTACCGGGGTCCGTCGCCGTGCCCACCACCCGCATGTCCGGCTCCGCGTCCACGACCTCGCACAGGACGTCGAGCAGCAGAGTGTTGTCGTCGCAGAGGAGCACGCGCAGCGGCGCGTCCCCGCCGGGGCCGGCCGCTGTCACGGCGGGCCGGGTGCCGCGGATTCCGCCGCCACCGCGGGCGGCGGGTTCGGCACCCAGAACTCGACCGTCGTCCCCGTCCCGGGTCGGCTGCGGATGGACCACCAGCCCCCCGCCGTCTCGGCCCGCTCCCGCATCTCGACGATCCCGAAGTGTTCGCGTCCCGCGTCCCGCGCCATGGGCTCCCCGTTGCCGTCGTCGGCGACGCTCGTCACGATGCCCCCGTCGGACGACTCGACCCGTACCTCGACGGAACGCGCGCCGGCGTGCTTGTACACGTTCAGCAGCGCCTCCTGGACGATACGGAAGATGGTGACGGCCGTCTCGGGTCCGGGCTCCCGGTCGAGCCGGTGCTCGAACGTCGGGGTCATCCCCCAGGAACGCGTCACCTCGGTCAGGTGGTTGGAGAGCGCCTCGACCAGCCCGCTGCGGTCGATCCCCGGCGGGTGCAGGCGGAAGGTCAGGTTCCGGAGCCGGCCGATCGCGCCGCGCACCGACAGGTCGAGACGTTCCAGCTCCGGTGCGTACGGCTCCGGTACGCGCTCCGCCAGCAGTTGCAGGCGCATCCCCACGGCGACCATGGCCTGGATGGAGTCGTCGTGGACGTCCCACGCGATGCGGCGGCGTTCCGTCTCCTGGGCCTGGACGAGGTGGTCGAACAGCCGCCGGCGCTCGCTGAGCGCGTTCTGCGCCGCCCGCCGTTCCGACATGTCGCGGGTGACCTTGCCGAACCCGGCCAGCCGGCCCGTGTCGTCCCACAGCGCGGTGATGACCACGTTCGCCCAGAACCGGGAGCCGTCCTTGCGGATGCGCCAGCCCTCGTCCTCCAGCCGGCCGTCCGCCACGGCGGTCTCCAGCTCCCACCCCGGCTTGCCCGCCGCCTTGTCCTCCTCCGGGTAGAAGACCGAGAAGTGGTTCCCCACGATCTCCGCGGCGGAGTACCCCTTGATCCGTTCCGCTCCCGCGTTCCAGCTGATCACGTACCCCTGCGGGTCGAGCATGAAGATGCCGTAGTCGAGCACGCCCTGGACGAGCAGCGAGAACGCGGCGTCCGCCAGCGGAGCCGCCTGCTTCCGGGGCTGCTCCGGCAGGGGCGGCAGCGGCGTCACGTGAGGAGCCCTTCGCGGCGCGCGATCGTCACGGCCTCCAGCTGGGACCGCGCGCCCAGCTTCTCCAGGACGCGCTGGACGTGATTGCGCCCCGTGTTGAGCGCGACCCCCAGCCGGACGCTGATGTCCGAGGTGGTGAAGCCCTCGCCGAGCAGGTCGAGCGTCTCCCGCTCACGCCGGGTCAGTGTGGCGCCGAGCGCCGGCGTCCGGCCGCTGAGCCGGTCCAGCACGCCGCCCAGCAGGTCCTGGCCGAACACGACCTCGC
Source organism: Streptomyces liangshanensis (assembly GCF_011694815.1). Taxonomy (NCBI): domain Bacteria; kingdom Bacillati; phylum Actinomycetota; class Actinomycetes; order Kitasatosporales; family Streptomycetaceae; genus Streptomyces; species Streptomyces liangshanensis. The sequence continues at coordinate 458,781 of NZ_CP050177.1, read as the reverse complement.
CGGCCGCCACCCGCCGTACCGCGTCCTCCAGCTCACCCAGGCCGCTGGTCTTCAACAGCAGGCCGGCCCCGCCCGCCTCCGCCACGCGCGCCGCCACCGACGCGCTGCCGTCACCGGTCAGGACGAGCACGCGCACACCGGGAACGAGCGCCTCCAGGCGGGGGATGGCGCCGAGGCCGTCGCCGTCCGGCAGCCGCCGGTCCAGCAGGACGACGTCGGGCCGGAGCCGTTCCGTATCGGCCAGCGCCGCGGCCAGTGACGCCGAGCGGCCCACGATCTCCAGACCGGGGGAACGCTCCAGGGCCAGGCCTATCGCCTCGGCCACCATGTCGTGGTCCTCCACCAGGAGGACCCGGACCGGTCGGTCCTGCGGTGCGGGCATGGCGGCGTCCTTGCTGGTGGAGGGCCGTACGGTCAGGACGGAGGGGGCCGGGCCGCGACGACCGGCGGTCCTCATTCGCTGCGGGCCAGGATCGAGTCCGCCCTCACGTACCCCTCGGCCAGGATATCCCCGGCTCCGATCAGGGAGATCAGCCGCGCCAACTGCGTCCCGATGCCCGCCACCACGAGATCCGCGCCGGCCAGCAGGACGCACAGCCGCGTCTCCAGCAGGACGCCGAGCCCGGAGCAGTCGCAGAACTCGACACCGCTCAGTTCGAGGCGCAGGCTCTTCGGCCGTTCCGCCATGCAGGCCGCCACCGCTTCCCTGACCTGCGGGGCGGTGGTGTGGTCGAGTTCGCCGGCGAGCGCGACGTGCGCGTCTCCCGCCCGCGTGACGGCGCGCGACACCGTGAAGGGCGGAGGAGCGTTCACGGCGTGGCCCACCCCGCGGGCCACGCCCACGCCGTCACCTGTCGCATCATGACCTCTGTTTAGTGCGTGGACACCAGTCGTCGACTAGTGAATCTGCACCAGATGGGGAAGTCAACACCGTACCGCCCCCGCCCCCGCCTGCGGGCGCAGGGCGGGGGCGGGGGCGGTACGGCGGGTGCGCGGGTCAGGACGGCAGGTCGCCCGTGCTCCCCTCCGAGGGGGCGGAGATCCGCTGGTGGCCGCCGGGGTACGGAGGGGCCGCCGCGTCCCGGATGCTGTCGTGCGCCGCCGCGGCGACCGCCTCCGGGGTGATGCCGAACTCCTGGTAGAGGCGCTCGTAGTCGGCGGAGGCCCCGTAGTGCTCCAGGCTGACGATACGACCGGCGTCGCCGACCACGTCCCGCCAGCCCTGACCCACGGCGGCCTCGACACTCACCCGGGCCCGCACGGACGGCGGCAGCACCTCGTCCTGGTACGCCACGGGCTGCGCCGCGAACCACTCCCGGCACGGCATCGACACCACCCGTACGGACAGGCCCTCGCCCTCCAGCCGGGTGCGCGCGTCCAGGGCGATCTGCACCTCGGACCCGGTCGCGACCAGGATGACGTCGGGTACGTCCCCGGACCCGTCGGCCAGGACGTAACCCCCGCGGGCCGCGCCCTCGGCCGGGGCGTACGGGCCGCTCGCCCCGGTCGCCGGCGCGCCGCCGTCCGAGGCCCGGTCGAGCACGGGGAGGTTCTGTCGGGTCAGGACCAGCCCGGCGGGCCGGTCGGTGTGCTCCAGGATCGTCCGCCAGCACACGGTGGTCTCGTTGGCGTCCCCGGGCCGTACGACGTCCAGGCCGGGGATGGCGCGCAGCGCGGCCAGGTGCTCGACCGGCTGGTGGGTGGGGCCGTCCTCGCCGAGCCCGATGGAGTCGTGCGTCCACACGTACGTGGCGGGCAGCTTCATCAGCGCCGCGAGCCGGACGGCGGGCCGCATGTAGTCGCTGAACGTCAGGAACGTACCGCCGTAGGGCCTGGTCAGGCTCTGGAGCGCGATGCCGTTGAGGATCGAGCCCATGGCGTGCTCACGGATGCCGAAGTGCAGCGTCCGCCCGTAGGGGCCGCCGGGGAACTCCGACGTCTGCCGCTCGGCGGGCACGAACGACGGCTCCCCCTCCATCGTGGTGTTGTTGCTCCCCGCCAGGTCGGCGGAACCGCCCCACAGTTCGGGCAGCACCGGCGCGAGCGCGGTGAGGACCTCGCCGGACGCCTTGCGGGTGGCCATGCCCTTGGGGTCGGCCGGGAACGAGGGCAGCGCCCGCGTCCAGCCGTCGGGCAGCCGCTGGGCCTGGAGCCGGTCCAGGAGCGCGGCGCGCTCCGGGTTGGCCCCGCGCCACGCGTCGTACGCGGACTGCCAGGCGGCGCGCGCCTCCCGGCCCCGCTCGCCCACCGCGCGGGTCCTGGCCAGGACGTCGTCCTCGACGGCGAACGTCACGTCGGGGTCGAAGCCGAGGAGGGACTTGGTCGCCGCGACCTCCTCGTCGCCGAGCGCGGAGCCGTGCGCCTTGCCGGTGTTGCGCTTGGTGGGCGCGGGCCAGCCGATGATCGTGCGCAGCTGGATGAACGAGGGCCGGGACGTCTCCGCCTTGGCGGCCTTCACCGCCGTCAGCAGCGCGTCGACGTCCTCGACGTAGTCACCCGTACGGGTCCAGTCCACCGACTGCACGTGCCACCCGTACGCCGCGTAGCGCGCGACCACGTCCTCGCTGAAGGAGATGTCGGTGTCGTCCTCAATGGAGATGTGGTTCGAGTCGTAGAAGACGACCAGGTTGCCCAGCTCCTGATGGCCGGCCAGGGACGCGGCCTCGGCGGTCACGCCCTCCATCATGTCGCCGTCCGACGCCACCACGAACACGTGGTGGTCGAACGGGCTGCTTCCCGGGGCCGCGTCGGGGTCCAGCAGGCCGCGCTCCCGGCGGGCGGCCATGGCCATCCCGACGGCGCTCGCGAGGCCCTGGCCCAGCGGGCCCGTCGTGATCTCGACCCCGCGCGTGTGCCGGTACTCCGGGTGCCCTGGCGTCGCCGAGCCCCACGTCCTGAGCTGCCGCAGGTCGTCCAGTTCGAGCCCGTACCCCGCCAGGTACAGCTGGATGTAGAGGGTCAGGCTCGAATGGCCGCACGAGAGGACGAAGCGGTCCCGGCCCAGCCACTGGTCGTCGGCCGGATCGTGCCGCATGACGTTCTGGAACAGCAGGTACGCGAGCGGGGCCAGGCTCATCGCGGTGCCGGGGTGGCCGTTGCCGACCTTCTGGACCGCGTCCGCCGCCAGCACCCGTACGGTGTCCACGGCCCGTACGTCCACGGTGTCCCACCCGGCCCCGCCCGCCACGGGCAGGGCCAGTTCGGATGCGCGGCCCGCCGGGCCGCGGGACTGGGATCGCTCATTCGCCATGCCGTGCTCTCCTTGGATGAAGCTTCGTGCGAGATGGACACCGGGCCGTACCACCCGGCCGCGCCCCGCGCCGCACGCACGCCGGGAACCGCTGTTCCTGTTCCTCTTCCCGACATGATGGCCGACATTTCCGATCAGAACGGTTATTTTGCCGTCGAATCGCTCATCGGTCCTGTCGGGGAATCCGGCGCCGCGCCGGGGACGCGAGGTCCGGACCCGGGACGTGTCAGCTGCCGTGGTGGTGCCGTACCGGCCCGCCAGGGGGATGGAAGCAGGCGATGACGGTCTTGCCGTCGGCCTGGTTCCGCGTCTCGCAGCTGTCGGCCAGCGCGTTCACGATGGCGAGGCCGCGCCCGGAGGGCTCGGAATCACCGGCCTCGCGCGCCACGGGCGTGCCCTGCCCGGAATCGTGCACGCTCACGTGCAGGCAGACGCTGTCCCAGGTCAGTACCAGCTGGGCGGTGCTCCGGGCGTGCACGTGGGCGTTGGTGATCAGCTCCGAGACGGTGAGCAGCACCGAGTCCACGGTGTCGGGCGCGTCCGTGCACCATCCCAGCGAGTCCAGGTGTCCGCGCGCCCACGTGCGGCCGGCCCGGACCCCACCCGATACGGGAAAGGACCGGGCCCAGCCCACCGCTCTCAATGACGTGTCGTCCGGCATGTGCGACCTCCTTTCGTCATGCGGGGTCGACTACCCCGCATGACGAAGGCCACCGCTCCGGGCCGCCGCCTTCTCGGCCGGGAGGCTCAGAACTCGTAGGCGCCCACGTCGAACGTGGTGGAGCGGGGCTTGCGGTCGGCGTCGGTGGTGGGCGCGTCCCTGTTGGTTCCGGCGCCGATGGCGGGGGATCCGGACTTCAGGTGGAGGTCCCCGGCGGGGTAGTTGACGAAGTACGTGGAGTAGGCGGTGCCCACGGTGATGTTGTTGGAGTGCTGGGTGTTGGTCCCGGCGCCGGTGTTGAAGGTCCGTGCCAGGTTGTTGCGGACGATGTTGCCGTTCGAGGGGGTGCCGTCCTTCTGGTTGGTGAGGCGGATCTCGCTGTCGTTGGCGGGGGAGCGCGGCACGACGGTGTTGTTGACGATCCGGCTGTTGTTCATGCCGTACAGGCCCATGGCGAGGCCGACTTCGACCTGGACGGCGTTGTTCTCGATGGTCCAGTTGTTGTACGGGCCGTCGAAGGCGCCGATGCCCTGGATGGTGTACTTGCCGTTGTACTGGAACGGGATCTTCGCGTAGCGCGTGCCGGTGCGGCTGATGAAGACGTTGCCGCGCAGGACCACGTTCGACACCGGGGTGAAGCTGCCGTCGCCGCGGTAGCTCTGGAACATGTCGCGGTGCGGCGGGTCGTTCTCCGTGCCGGGCGGCACGACGGCGTAGCTGTTCACCGCGGAGTTGTACTCGACCAGGCAGCCGCTGACCTTGCAGCGGAAGGCGTCCTCCCAGAAGTGGTTGATGCTGTTGCCCCGGATCACCACACCCGTGGCGCCGGCGCCGGCCTGGGAGGTCCGCTCGGCCATCACACCGTTGCGGACGTTGCGGATCTGGTTGTCCAGCACCTGGTTGTCGCTGCCGACGACCACGACGGCGGTGCCGCTGCGGTTGACCCAGTCGTTGTTGTACCAGGTGTCGGCCGCGGCGTCGCTCGCGGCCCGGACCTGTGAGTTCCGCAGGATGTTCTGGGTGGCGCCCGCGTCGAACCGCACGAGGTCGCCGGTGGTGTACGTACCGTCGGCCTCCTGGGGTGACACGACAACTCCGTCGACCGTCCAGCGGGTGGCCCCGGAGGCGAAGCGCAGTGTCTTCATGCGGGGTGTCGCGCCGGGGGCGGCCTTGATGGTCCGCGCGCCCGTGGCGCCGCCGGTGACGACCGGGCTGCCGTGGTTCCCGCTGCGCAGGTAGACGGTGTCACCCGCGGCGAACGTGCGGCCCGAGGCGAAGACCTCCTGGAGGGTACGCCAGGGCCGGTCCGCCGTACCGGGATTGCTCGCGGAGCCGGTCGCGGGATCCACGTAGTAGACGGCGGGCGCGGCGGCTGCTTCGGACGCCGTGCGCCCGGTCTGGAGGCCGATGACGAGGAGGGCGCAGGTGAGGAGCGCGACGCGGCGGTTCCTCCTGGCGGGCGACGGACGGGCCGGGACGATCACGACAAACCTCGGCTTTGTGGGGGGAATTGGGGGTGGGCGGTGATCCGCCTGCCAGGAGTGTGGGCCACGCCGTACCGCGCGTCAACAGATTCATTGGAATGAATTCCTCCCCGGTGTCCGGCCGCCCCTTCGGGCCGAACGGGCCGCCAGTAGGGTGGTCCGACGCGTCATCACGGACGCGGACCGAAGGGGGATGTGGATGGGTTCGCCGCGCGTTCCGGCAGAGCCGGAGGGGGCCGCGGGCCCGGCGGGGCCGGCGGATCCTGTGGGGCCGGCCGGCTCGGTGGCGCGAGGCCGGAAGACCCGCCACCTGGCCGACGAACTGCGCCGGGGCATCGCCGAACTGCGCTGGCCGGCCGGGAGACTCCCTACCGAGCAGCAGTTGGCGCGCGACCAGGGGGTCAGCCTCAACACCGTGCGGCGGGCGGTCGACCTGCTCGTCCAGGAGGGCCTGGTCTACCGCAGGCAGGGATCGGGGACCTACGTCTCCGACACGCCGGCCACCCGCACCGGCTACGCGGTCGGCGTCGTCGTGCCGTCGCTGACGTACTACTACCCGCGCGTCGTCGCGGGCATCGAGGGCGAACTGGCCCGGCGCGGCTGCCGGATGCTGCTGCGCTCGACCGACTGGGACACCGCGCGGGAGCGGCAGGCCGTGGACGAGCTGGTCGCGGCGGGCGCGGCGGGTCTGGTCCTCGTGCCGACGCTCGACGACGACGGTTCCCGGCCCGGGAACGCGGACCTGGCCCCCCTCGGCCCGCCGGCCGTGCTCGTGGAGCGGGGAACCCATCTCCCCCCGATCCTCGACGAGTTCGTCCGTTCCCACCACGCCGCAGGCGCGCTGCTCGCGGTCGAGCATCTCCTGGCCCTCGGGCACACGCGCATCGGTTACCTGGAGCGGACGGCCCCGCACACCGCGCCGCAGATCCGCTCGGGGCTGGCCGCGGCGCTGGAGCGGGCCGGCCTGCCCGCGGATCCGGTGATCACGGTGTCGCTGCCGCGCTGGACCGCTCATGACGCGGAGGCCGTCGTCGGGCGGGCGGTGGAGAGCGGGGTGACGGCCGTGATCTGTTTCGCCGACCACGAGGCGACCTTGCTGGTCGCCGCCGCGCGGCGGCGGGGGGTGCGCGTGCCCGAGGACCTGTCGGTGATCGGCTACGACGACGAGATCGCCGATCTGTGCGAGGTCCCGCTGACGGCGGTCTCGCCGCCGAAGAAGGAGCTGGGCGAACGCGCGGTGGACATCCTCGCCGCGCGCCTCGCCGATCCCGGGGCGCCCCGGCGGCAGGAGACCCTCGTACCGCGCCTCGTGGTGCGGGAGTCCACGGGGCCGGCCCCGCAGTCACACTGACGGGTCGTCAATCCGGCCTGTCCACAGCACACTTGGCGAGGGTCGGAGTGGTGGCTCAGAGGGCCAGGACGATACGGCCGTCGACCGACCGGTTCTCCATCCGCTCGTGCGCGGTCACGGCGTCGGCCAGCGGGAGCACGTCCACCTCGGTGTGCGCCAGCCCGTCCGACACCGCCCTCAGCGCGGCCTCGGCGGCGGGGCGCAGTTCGTCCAGGTGGTTCGGGACGTACACGCCCGCCGAGAAGCCGGAGACCGTCACGCTGCTCACCCAGACCCGGTTGCTGTCGATCACGCTGTCCCAGTCGCCACTGGCGTTCCCCACCAGCAGGAGGCGCCCGGACGGGGCCAGCAGGTCGAGGCTCCGGGTGCGCAGCGCCCCTCCCACGGGGTCGATGACGACGTCGAACAGCTGCCCGTCGAGGGCCTCGGGCAGTTCGGCGGAGTCGACGATCGTGTCGTACGGCAGCCGGCTGGCGGCGGCCACCCCCAGCTTGCCCGCGCGGACCGAACCGACCACCCGCGAAGCGCCGAGCTGTCGTGCGACACCCGGAACGGCGGACGCGAAGCCGCCCAGGGCGCCGTGGACGAGGACGCTCTCGCCCGGGGCCAGGCGGGCGACGCCGGTCAGGGCCATGTGGGCCATCGCGGCGTTGGGGACCATCGCCACGGCGAGCGCGGGGTCGATGTCGTACCCCTCCGTGGACACGACGTACGCCTGGTCGCTGACGAGCACCGACGCGTAGCCGCCCGTGCCGGTGGCGGAGAGCGTCACCACCCGCTCGCCCACCGCGAACCCGGTCACCCCCTCGCCGAGCGCGCGCACGGTACCCGCGACCTCCAGGCCGGGGACGAACGGCGGCCGGGGCAGGCCTTCGTGGTCCTTGAACAGCCCCTGGCGGAAGTAGACGTCGATGAGTCCGACGGCCGCGTGGGTGACGTCGATCGTGAGCTGTCCGGGGCCCGGCCGGGGGTCGGGCAGGTCGACGGCTTCCAGCACCGAGGGGTCGCCGAAGCGGGTGACGTGAATGGCTTTCATCGCTGTTTCCTCTTGAGGGTCGAAGCCGAGGTCATAACGCTCCTTGTGATGCGTTACGACGAACGTAACACGGGAGGCGTCTTAGCGCACCTCGCGAGCGTTATAGTTCCCGTATGCACCGCAGAGCCCGATCGACCGAGGACAAGACGCGTCGCTCCGAAGACCTGCTGGCGGCGGCCGAGGCGCTCGCCCTGGAGCTGGGCGGCGTCCGCCACCTCACCCTGGCGCCGGTCACCGAACGCGCGGGGCTGCACCGCACCGGCGTACGGCGCTACTACGCCAGCAAGGAGGAACTGCTCCTGGAGCTGGCCGAGCGGGGGTGGGGCAGGTGGCGCGGCGCGGTCAAGGACGAGGTCGGCGACCGTACCGACCTCGGTCCTGCCCAGGTCGCCGAGGTCCTCACCGAGACGCTGGTCTCGCTGCCGGTCTTCTGCGACCTGCTGACCCATGTCCCGCTGTCCCTCGAAGGCGATGTCGACATCGAGCGGGCCCGCCGCTACAAGACCAACTCCTTCGCCGCCTACGACGAGATGGCGAGTGCGCTGGCCGGTGCGGGCAGCATGACGCTCCCGCAGATCGAGGGCCTGCTGACCACGGCACTGTCCCTCGCGGCCACCTTCTGGCAGGTGTCGCACCCGACCCCGACACTCGCCGCCCTGTACGAGCAGGAGCCGCGCTGGGCCCACGTCGCCCTCGACTTCGCCCCGAAACTCCGCCACCTGCTCGAAGCGACGGCGTACGGACTCGCCCGGACGGCACCGGCGTAGACGGCGGCGGGGGCAGGGGGAGGGGGAGGTGCGGCGGCCGGGAGCGGGCCTGGGAGGCGTCGAACGGGCCGGGACGCGACACCTGCGACCGTTCGCCGCCAACCGATCATCCTAACGAGGTACGCCCGGAGCGGGGCGCCCCGCTCCGGGCGTACCCCGCTCCAGGATGACGGCGGAACGACGCTCTCTGCCGGCCCCCGACGCATGCCTTACCCAGGAGTCGCGCGGCCGGCCGTACTCAGGAGAAGACAGATGCCGACCCCTCCCCGCCGATTCGCCCGCACCCTCAAGGCCGCCGTGACCGTGGCCCTCGCGGCCACCGCGTTCGCGACCCCCGCGGTCTCCGCCCCGTCGACCCCGTCTGCCCATGACCACGGCAGGGCCGTGTTCGTCCAGAACGACCGTGTCGCGGGAAACCAGGTCATCGCCTACCGGCGCGCCGCCGACGGGTCGCTGCACGGGCGCACCGTCTACGGCACCGGCGGCAAGGGCGGCGTCCTCGCCGGCTCCGTCGTCGACCACCTGGCCTCACAGGGCTCGCTGACGTACGAGCCCCACCACAAGCTGCTGTACGCGGTCAACGCGGGCAGCAACACCCTCACCGTCTTCTCGGTCGACGGCGACCGCCTCCACCGCGAGCAGATCATCACCTCCGGCGGGGTGTTCCCCGTCAGCGTCGCCGCGCACGGGGACCGGGTGTACGTGCTCAACGCACGTGAGGGCGGCTCCGTCCAGGGCTACCGGCTGGCGGACGGACGACTGCACCGGGTCGCGGCCTGGCACCGCGAACTGGGTCTGGACACGACCACCGCACCCGAGTTCACCCACACCCCGGGCCAGGTGGCGTTCACCCCGGACGGCTCCCAGCTCGTCGTCACGACCAAGCTGGGCGGCAACAGCATCGCGGTCTTCCCCTTCGGCCCTTCGGGCGCGCCCGCCCCCGAGCCGGTCGTGAACAGCAAGGAAGGGTCCCAGCCGTTCGGGCTGACCTTCGACGCCCGCCACCGCCTCGTGGTCGCCGACGGCGCGGAGAACAGCCTCCTGACGTTCCGCCTGCGCGAGGACGGCGACGCCGAACTCGTCGACGACGCCCCGACCGGCCAGCAGGCGAGCTGCTGGGTCGTCCGCGTCGGCGACCACTTCTACGTCTCCAACGCGGGCAGCAACACCCTCTCCGCCTTCCGCCAGACGCGCCGCGCCGCGCTCGAACCGCTGGGGAACACCCCCACCGGCGCCGGCACCGTCGACTCGGCCGTCACTCCTGACGGCCGCTACCTCTACGTGCAGACCGGTGGCGCGGGCGCCGTCGACGCCTTCCGTATCGGCAGGGACGGCGGGCTCACCAAGATCGGCACGACCGTGGTTCCCGACGGGGTCGGCGGCGAGGGCATCGTCGCGCTCTGACCCGGTCCCGGGGCGCCGGCCGGGCGGTTCCGCCCGGTCGGCCGCCCGCCGGGGCACCCCCGGCGGGCGGCGCCGGGCGCGGGCAGCGTACCGTTGCCCGACAACAACTGTTGTCGAGAGCGGCACCTGGTTAAGGTTCTCCCATGGTCCCCGACGTTGCCCCCGTGTCCGACGACCATGTGCTGACCGGCCTCGCCGAGGAAGCGGTGAGGGCGTTGGCGCACCAGCTGGCGGCACAGGCCCGAGGGGCCCCGGACGGAGAGGGAGGGACCGACGGCATCGCGACGGCGACCGGCGAACCCGCCCCCGAGGCGTTGACGGAGCTGGACCGGCTGCGCGCGCTGTCCTACCTGAGCCGGGCCGTGGAGCGGTGCGCGCGGGACCAGGCCGCCGCCGCGGCGCAGGCCGGCGCGAACTACCCCCAGCTCGGCGACGCGTGGGGCATCACCCGGCAGGGCGCCCGCCGCCGCTGGCCCGGACTCGTCTTCACCGCCCAGCCCGCCTCGCGCCCCCTTCCCTCCACCCAGCACAGGAGCACAGCCGTGAACCCCTTCTCGATCGACCGCCCCTACAGCGTGCTCCTCGTCGAGGACGACCTCGCCGACGCGCTGCTCGTCGAGGAGGCGCTCGTCGCGCGCGGCATGGCTCGTACGATCACGCAGGTCACCGACGGCATCGCCGCCCTGGAGCACCTGCGCGACCCCGAAACGGAGCGCCCCGACCTGATCGTCCTGGACCTGAACATGCCGCGGATGAACGGCAGGGAGCTCCTCGCGGTCCTCAAGGACGACCCGGCCCTCGGCCCCATCCCGGTGGTGGTCCTCACCACGTCCGCCGCGCCCGACGACATCGAGGGCGCCTACCGCCAGCACGCCAACGCGTACGTCGCCAAGCCGGTCAACCTGGACGAGTTCATCACCGCCGTGCAGGGCATCGACGCCTTCTTCCTCGACACGGCGACCCTGCCGCGCCCGTAGCGCTTCCTGCGGTCAGGGGGTCGAGCCGGGGGCCGTGACGGGCGGCGCGTTCATGTCGCGCAGCTTCCGGAGGTCGCCGCCCACCTTCTTCCGCAGCTCCGCGAGCAGTTCCGGTGTGCCGCCGATGGCCCAGCGCGGTCCGACCAGGTAGGTCCCGCCGTACATGGCGGCCGCGTCCAGCCAGGTCCGCTTGAACTTCTCGGCGGGGAAGGTCGTCACGGTCCAGCTTCCCTTGGGCGTGACGCACACGCCTTCCCTGAGTTCGTCCGCGTCGGTGCGGATGTCGGCCTCGCAATCGGTCAGCGCCGCGATCCTCTCGATGTCCGCCGGGGCGGCCGCCGGTATCCCGCCGGCCCGCGACGCGGAAGGCCGCGCGGCCTTCCCGTCGGCCGAGCAGGCCGTGGTCAGCGAGGCGAGAGCGAGCACGGCCACGAGCAGGGCGCCGCAGGCGTGGTGCGGGCGGTGGGCGGTCACCGGTTGTCCCCTTACGAGTCGTGAGATCGGCGGAGTCCGAATGCGTGAAGGGATACGGATGCCGCCGGGCACCCGTTCAGCGCGCCGGGGCCGGATGCGACCGTAACCAGGGCCAGCAGCAAGGGGGTTGGTACGCGACGGTCGCCGCGTACCAACCCCCTCCTTCACGCCCGTACCGCCGCCCCCGCGGTCACACCGAGGTTCCCGCTACGGGCCAGGGCGGCCACCGCGCCCGCGCACCCCGCCCCGACGAGAACCAGCACCAGCCACGGCAGGGCGGCCGCACCGGCGTCGCGCCCCGCGTCGAGGACCGCCCCGGTGGCCAGGTTCCCCACGGTGATGCCCACCCCGCAGACGGTGTTGTACAGGCCGTAGTGGGTCGCGACCCACCGGCCGCCGGACAGGGCGACGATCGTGTCCATCTCGTACGGGTACAGCACCGCCGTCGCCACCGCCAGCAGCCCGGCGCAGGCCAGGAGCGGCACGAGCGCGAGCGCGGCCTCCCAGCCGCCTCGCACCGGCACCGCGCCCGCCGTGAGGGCCGGCGGCAGGAACGCCGCCGCCATCAGGGCGAGTCCGGCGACCAGGCAGCGGTGGGGCGTCCACGTACGCCCGCACCACGCGGTGATGCGCATCTGTCCCGCGAGCGCGACCAGGCCCGAGACGACGAACAGCGCACTGGTGGCCGCGGTGCCGTACGTACCGTCGCCCACCAGGCGCGTCGTCTCCAGCGGCAGCGCCAGGTAGATCTGGAAGGACAGGACGTACGAGCCGGTCATCGCGGCGGCGAACAGCCAGAAGGGCCGGTTGCGCAGGACCGCGCCGGCCTGCTCCCGCCAGGTCGCCCCGGCCGGGTCCGCCGCCCCCTTCCTGGCGGGTAGCCACCGCAGTTGAAGCAGCGTCAGCAGGCCGAAGAGCACCGCCGCCACGGCACACGTGACCGGGAACGACACGGCCGTCAGGGCCAGTCCGACGAGCGGACCGAGCAGGATCCCGGTCTGGTAGAAGACGTGGAAGAGCGCGAACGCCTCCACCCGGCGCTCCCCGGCCCCGGCGGCGAGATAGGCGCGGACGGCCGGGTTGAACAGGGCGCCGGCCAGACCCGTGGCGGCCGACGCCGCCAGGAGGCCGGGCAGGCTGTCGACGACGCCGAGCGCGGCGAAGCCGACCGTACGCAGCGCGCACCCCGCGACGATCAGCGGGCGGTAGCCGAACCGGTCGGCGAGCAGGCCGCCGACGAGGAACATGCCCTGCTGGGACAGGTTGCGCAGGCCCAGGACCAGCCCGACCGCCCAGGCACCGAGGACCAGGGTGCCCGACAGGTGAACGGCCAGATAGGGCATGAGCATGTAGAAGCCCAGGTTGATGGCGAGCTGGTTCACCAGCAGGAGTTGGACCGTGGTGTCGAAGGAACGCGCCTGGCGCCAGAGGGAGTTCACGGCCGGTCTCCCCTCACCGTCGGAGTCGCCCGGGTGCTCCCGGGGGCCGCCAAGGGGTCGGTGACCGTACCGCATCGGGCCCACGCCGACACCTCGGCCTCATCGGGACTGGCGAGTGTGCGCGGGCCGGTGGGTTCCTCGGTGAGGAGGAGACCGTGGGCGCGGCAGTAGTCGTCGTTGAAGACGGTGTCGAAGTAGCGGTGCGGCCCGTCGGGGAAGACGGCGGCGATCCGGGTCCCTTCCGGCTGTGTACGGGCCAGCCAGCCGGCCACCAGCGCGACCGCGCCCACGCTCCATCCGCCGGTGGCGAACTGCCGCGCGGCCAGGCGCCGGGCGCACCAGACCGCCTCGGCCGGGGCGACCCAGTGGACCTCGCTGAAGGCGCCGTAGTCGACGTTGCGGGGGTGGATGGACGAGCCGAGGCCGCGCATCAGCCGGGTCCTGGCGGGCTGGCCGAAGATCGTCGAGCCGATGGTGTCGACCCCGACCAGCCGCATCGCGGGCATCCGCTCGCGCAGGCCCCGGGCGATCCCGGCGGAGTGGCCGCCGGTGCCTACCGCGCACACCAGTACGTCGATGTGGTCCAGTTGACCGGCCAGTTCGTCGGCGAGTCCGGCGTACGCGGCCACGTTGTCCGGGTTGTGGTACTGGTCCGGGCTCCATGCCCCGGGGTGCGCGGACAGGAGCGCGGCGACCTTCCGGCGGCGCGCTTCCTGCCAACCGCCCTCCGGGTGGGGCCGGTCGACGACGTACAGCGTGGCTCCGTGGGCGGTGAGCATCCGCCGCATGAGGGGTTCCATGCCGGGATCGGTGACCAGGTGCACCGGATGGCCGAGGAGGACCCCGGCCAGTGCCAGGCCGAGGCCGAGCGTCCCGGAGGTCGACTCCACGACGGGCGCGCCGGGGAGGAGGTCACCGCGCTCCCGGGCGCGGTCGACCATGTACAGGGCGGCGCGGTCCTTGATGCCGCCGGGGTTGAACCCTTCGAGCTTCGCCCAGAACCCGGCGGGGGAGGCCGCGAAGGGTTCGTCGACCCACAGGACGGGCGTGTTGCCGACGGCGCCCAGGACGCTGCGCGGGGGAGGGGTGGTGGGAGCGGTGGTGCTGATCGGAGTGAGGGGCGGGACGGGCAGGGAGAGTCCGGTCATCGGGCGGATGTCTTTCGTGCGGCCCGGGGCACGACGGCGGCCCCGGGGGAGGAGCGTTCGGGGACGGCCGACCGCTCGCCGGGCGGCGGGAGACCGCCGTACGACGGAGCGGTCCGGCCCGGTCACGTCCTCGACACGCACACCCGGCTCAGCACGTCCCGACCTCCGCCGTCGGGTGGCCCGCGCCGTGGGGTTCCGGCACACCAGGGGACCGTGGTCCCGGACCACCGGCCGCCGACCGTCGGGGGGAGCGCCGCGAGGGGGCGGAACTGGTCCGGCTGGGCGGCGAGATGGTGCTCCACCACGGGCGCGCAGGACGGATCCGGGTCGCCGCACCCCGACCGGAAGTCCGAGGCGTCCGACGCTGACCCGTCCGACGCCGAGACGGTCGTACGGGCGACGGGCGGGTCGAGCAGCCGGTGATGGCCGCCGCTGTCGCACGCGCCCAGCAACACGGCGGCCAGAGCCGCCAGCACCAGGGTGACCACCCAGGTGCCGTACTCACGGAGATGCTCCGACCGACTTCGCACAGTGACGCTCACGTTACCTTGTGTCGCCGGTCGGGTCGGCGGGGGCGTGCCCGGGAGCGCCCCCGGAGGTAAAGCACAGTTCAACGGTGCCCCAAGCACGGACCGGGAGGTGTTGTTCTCGATCGACGCGAACGTTGTTCATGTTCCGTTCGATTGGCCACCCGAGACTCCTCGTTGCCCCCCAGTGTTGCCCCCCAGTAGTTGAACGAGAGGCCTCATCGTGAAGAACAGGAACGGCCAGGACCCGGAGTTCTCGGCGATCTCGCGCCGCCGGTTGGTCAAGTACGCCGGCGTCGGGGCAACGCTGGCGGCGGCGAGCCCGCTCGCGGCCGCCGGGCCGGCCGCGGCCGACGACAACAGCCGCGACCAGGGCGGGCACGGCGACTCCGGCAAGCGGGTGTGGCGGGCCGGCGACCACCACGTGCACTCCGAGTACAGCGGTTCGTTCGACACGTCGACCAACCCGCCGAAGTTCATCAAGGGCGGCGACGCCGTCTACCCGATCGTCACCAACGCGATCATGGCGAAGCACTTCGGCCTCAGCTGGGTGATGTGCACCGACCACGGCGGCCCGACGCACTCCAAGGTGAACCTGGAGCAGGCCTACCCCGACCTGCTGCGGTCCCGCCTGCTGGTGCCCGGTGTGCTCCAGTTCTGGGGCATGGAGTTCGACGCGCCCGCGCTCGACCACCACACGCTGATGATCCCTCACCACGCCGACGAGGCACAGCAGTTGTACGAGCTGGAGAGCCGCTTCGCGAAGAACGACCCCTTCCCCGCCGACCCGGGCCGCGACACCGAGGCCAAGATGGTCGAGTTCCTGAAGGCCGCGAAGGACATGCGGCGCAAGCCGCTGGTGATCGCCCACCACACCTCGCGGTCGGCGACCGGCCTCGGCGTGTACGGACAGGACACGCCGCGCGAGTTCCGTAACGGCAACAACGCCGCGCCGGACATCTACGTCGGCTTCGAGGGAGCCCCGGGCCACCAGGCGGGGCCGCTCAACGGGGGCGCGCGTGGCGGGTACGGCAACTACCCGACCCACGGCGGCTTCGACCAGATGACGGCGCGCCTCGGCGGCGTCTGGGACTCGCTGCTCGGTGAGGGCCGCCACTGGTGGATCACCGCGACCTCCGACTCGCACGTGCACTGGACGCGCGGCGGCTCCGACTTCTGGCCGGGCGAGTACAGCAAGACCCACGTGCTGGCCAGGCAGGACTACGCCGACATCATGGACGGCCTGCGCAACGGGCGGATCTGGGTGGGCACCGGCGACCTGATCACCAGCCTCGACGTCAGCGCGAGCAACCGCGGCAACGAGGCGTCGGTGGGCGAGACGCTCACCGTGAGCCGCCGCAACCGTACGGACGTGGAGATCGAGATCAGGTTCCGCCCCCTGGAGGGCAAGAACGCCAACGGCGACCGCCCGGAGGTCCGCCGCGTCGACCTGATCACGGGCCGCGTCACGGGCCCGAGCGCCAGCCTCGACACCGACACCAACCCGACAACCAAGGTGGTGGCGCGGTTCGGCCCGCGCGACTGGCGCAGGGAGGGCAAGGAGTACGTCATCCGGCACACCCTGCGCGACGTGGAGGCCGACCTCTACGCCCGCGTGCGCGGCACGAGCACGGACGAGGCCGAACCGCTCGCGGACGGCAAGGAGAGCCCGTGGGACGACCTGTGGTTCTACTCGAACCCGGTCTTCGTCAAGGTCCGCTGACTCAGGCCGTCAACCGCCCCTGCCCCGTACCGGCCGGGGGAGGGGTGAGGCTCGGGCGGGTGTAGTACTCCGTACCGAGAATCCTGTCCCGCGCCTCCTGCCCGAGGCGGGACAGGATCCCGGGCAGGGGCCGCTCTCCCGCCACCTGACTGCGATGCGCCCGGATCGCCGCCCACTTCCGGTCGAGCCACGCCGCCACGTCGACGGTCACGGTGGCGTACGCGTCGGGAGTGCTCAGCACGGCCTTGCCGACCCTGGTCAGCAGCGGCCCGAGACCACCGACCCCGGAGTGCGGGTGGGTGGCCGAGTAGAGGGCGCCGGTCTGCCAGGGCGCGCCGGCCTCCGGGTAGAGGTGCGCGTACGCGGCGGCCTCCACCGCGAGCAGGGCCACCCGGTGGGTGTGCCGGTGGTCGGGGTGGCCGGTCAACTGCCCCAGAGCGTCATGGGTGATCACGACGGCGGGGCGGAACTCCCGTACCTGCGCGACCAGTCGGGCGATGACCTCGTCCAGCGGGGCGTCGAGGAGCCGCGGGCGTCCTGGGGCCGACGCGTTGTCGCGTGCGTCCCCGTATCCGAGCATGCGGGGTGCGCCCGCGCCGAGGACGCCGAGGGCGTCGGCGAGTTCGGCGGACCGGTGACCGGTGGGGGCCCAGGTGGTGGTGACAACTCCCGTACGCGCGCCGCCCGCCGCGTGCTGGGCGAGGACTCCGCCGGAGAGGAGCGACTCGTCGTCGGGGTGGGCGAACACGCCGAGGAGGGACGGCGGCGGGGACGCGGTCGCGCGGGCCGGGTTCAGTCCCACCAGAAGGACCAGACGTCGCGGCCCAGGACCTGGTTGGCCGCGTGGGCGGACAGGACCTCGTCGTCGTCCTGGACGATGGTGTCGGGCGAGAAGGCGAAGTGCTCGACGGCGATACGCTCCGCCTCCGCGATCGTCCGCACCCGCGCCGCCACCGAGACGATCAGGCGGTGGGGGGCGAGGCCCACCAGACGGGTGCCGAAGCGCTCCTCCCAGGAGGCCAGGACGGCGACCAGGTCGGAGGCGTCGTAGGGGAAGGCGAACCCCGGGCCGCGCTCCTCGAACAGGGCGGGTATCTCGGCGCTGCGGTACGGACGGCGCAGGGCGAACTCCTCCTGGCCGCCGAAGACACCGCGCGCCTCGTCACCCGCGCACTCCGCGTGCTGACGCCGCTGCCACTCCACCACCTCCGCCAGCACCTTCAGCGCCGGCGCGTCGGCATCGGCCCACGGCCCGGGCACGACGGGCGCGAGCCCCGGCCATTCCAGGCCGAACGGGGCGACGGCCTCGGCCACGTCCTCGGGGTCGTGGTCCGTATCCGTGACGTAGCCCTGCCACTCCTCCGACAGAACCCGCTCCACCGCACGCACGCCCACGACTCTCCCCACAGATCGGCCCGGCAGACCGGCCTGGCGTACCAGCCCGGTGCATTCCGCCGAAAGCTAGCACCCGGCTCCGACAGGGCCGCCTACAGCGGCGAGCCGTCGAAGTAGTGGAAGCCGGTCTCCTCGTCACAGCGGAAACTCAGCGCGTCACGGCCGATGCCGAGCGCGTCGAGCAGGATGCCCAGCGCCGCGTCGACGTCCTGTTCCGACCGCCCCACCCACACGAACGTACTCGGATCGGGGCTCCCCTCAAGCCGGCTGAGGGCGAAGTCCACACGCCGGATGCGGAACATGGCGGCATCGACATAGCCCAGGTCTTCCCAGCCACGCTCGACGTCAGCCGCAAACGGGCCGCAAGTGCCCCCAACGGCGGCCTCAGCCCCGCCACCAGACGGAATGAGTCGGCCGCGTACCTCCACACGCTCGCCTGGAACGCGGGATTGCGATTGCCGCCCTGGTACGACGGAGCACTCTTCCAGTCCGGCTCCGGCCCAGGCACCTCGAACTCGGCCACAACAACCCCCACCCCTCCACCTGACCGTCCACGTTCACCCTCACGGTATCCGGGGGAGTGCACCAGGGCAGACCCGGTGGACCTTCTCGGTCACGTTGGACGAGGTCGCGTACCGTCTAGGCGTCGATGGGCCGTTCGGGCGGGTCCGTCTGGGCCGCGTGTCGGTGCACGAGGGCGATCGTCGAGGGGTGCAGGCGCAGCCGGTGCAGCATGTCGGGCGCGAACCAGCGGAGCAGGACGCCCTCGTTGAGGGTGAGGCTGTCCGGGTCGCCGTTCCAGCGACCGGCGAAGACCTGGACCGGGAGGCACAGGCCGTCGACGCCCGTCGCCCTTTCCACGGCGAACGGCGTCAGGTCGGACAGGCGCAACTCCGGTACCTCCTCGGCGAGTTCGCGCAGGAGCGTCTCCTCCAGCGACTTGTCGTCCGGCTCCCGGCCGCCTCCGAGCAGGGCGAAGGCGCCCGGCTCCCAGATGTGGGGGTAGTTGTCGCGCAGGTGGAGCAGGTAGCGGCCCGAGTTGTCGTGGATCAGGGCGGAGGCGTTGACCGGTCGGGGCAGTCCGTCGAGGCCGTCACCCGCGTCGCCTCTGTCGACCCCGTCGATCCCGTGGTCCTCGGCGGCCAGGAGCTTCGCGCGCAGGCTCGGGGAGGTGACGTCCGCGAAGGCGCGCCACTGGGCGTGGGGGACCCCCGCGTCGTCCAGCGCGAGAGGCTGCGGTTCGTCGTCGGCCAGGCAGAGGACGAAGCGGACGTCGTAGTGCCGGTGGGCGCTCTCGCCGCGAAGCGGGTCGGGGGCGGCCTCCTGGACGTCGATGTCGATCGGCGTACCCAGGTACCGCGCCGTCAGGCACAGGGCTCCGGGCCTGATTCCGGTCTCCTCGGCCACCTCGCGCAGGACCGTGGCGAGGAGGGTGCGATCGCCCGGCTCCGCGTGGCCTCCCGGGGGCAGCACCAGGCCGGTGGCCCGGCGGCGGACGTGCAGGATCCGCCGGTTCCGGTCCACCACCACGGCGCTGCACGTCACGTGCCCCGGCAGCGTCGCGCGGCTCGTGGGCTCGGCCGCCGCGTCGAGCACGGCGAGAAGGGGCCGAAGAGGGACCCGCTCGGCCGGGTGGCGCGCGAGGTAGTCCTCGACAAGCGCGCGGACATCGGATCGCGCGGGCAGGGCGGGCACGGGGACAGGTGTCACGTGGATGCCTTCTCTTCCGGTGTACGAGGCGGGTACCCACGAAACGCGCCGGACCAGGTCCCGTCACGGCCGATCGCGGGCAGTTCGTGAACGTCGCTTCCCAGGCCAGGGACCGGGCATGCGGCCTCCGCGCGCTCCCCACGACGATGTTCGATCCGGTTAACGCGCCGTTAGTGTGCCTTCATGACTGACGACAGGGAGTCCGAGTCCCCACTCCTTTTCCTGGACGTCGACGGCACGCTCCTGCCGTACGGCGGAGCGCGGCTTCCGGCGAGCCCCGACGGATGGGACGAGTGGCAGGACACGGGGAATCCCCAGCTGGCGAAGATCGACCGCGCGCACGGGCCGCGCCTGCTCGCGCTGCCCTGTGCGCTGATGTGGGCCACGGCCTGGATGACCGACGCCAACGTAGTGATCGCCCCGTTGCTCGGGCTGCCCCAACTGCCCGTCGTGGAACTGCCGGACGCGCCGGAGGAGGACGAGGTGGGTCGGCTGCACTGGAAGACCCGGGCGCTTGTCGAACTGGCGGCCGGACGCGCGTTCGTCTGGGTCGACGACGAGATCACCGACCTCGATCGTGCGTGGGTGGCCGGGCACCACCCGGGGCGCGCCCTCCTCCACCGGGTCGATGCCATGATCGGCCTCACCGACACGGACTTCGTCGCGCTCGACCACTGGTTGCGCGACGGGAGCACGGACGGCCACCCGCACGATCACGCCCACGGCCACACCCCCACCCCTCGACCGTCGTGACCTCGCCCCGCCGCCCGAGAACCCACGCACCGCCGGTTCACGCATCGCCGAAGGAACGGCCCAGCGCGCGGTCGAAGAGCGTCAGGAGGAGGTAGATCGCGCCCGCGCCGAGCATGATCCAGGCGAGGTGGTGCATGCCGCCCGTGTCCGCGCGCTGCCCGAAGGACGCTGCCGTGGTGGAGGAGGCGACCATCGAGCCCACGTACGCGAAGGTGCGCAGCAGGCCGGCCGACGACGCGGTGCGCTCGGGATCGGCCTGGAAGTAGACGGAGTTCTGGAGGGCGAGGCTGTTCAGCCCCTGGGGGAGGCCGAAGATCAGGGCGACCAGTACCAGCATCCACACGGGGCTGCTCCCGGTCAGCGTCAGCATCACCAGGCACGCGATCACCTGCCCGACCCCGCCGACGAGCAGCTTCCCGCGCACGCCCTCGCGCCGCCCGGAGAGGATCGAGACCCCGATGGCCACCAGGAACATCGGGATCTGCACCAGCCCGGCGTGGAAGGGCGACAGCCCGAAGCCTTCCTCGGTCCATTGCGTGAACCCGTAGAGGAAGGAGTACGAGACGACGTACGCGACCAGCGCCCGCCCGTAGGTGACCAGCAGCGGGGTGTTGCCGCCCAGCACCCGCAGGTCGATGAACGGGGTGGCGGCCCGGAACTCCCGTACCCCGAAAGCGACACTCGCCGCCGCGGCGATCGCCAGCAGGTACCAGTCACGCAGATGCAGGTTCATCAGGAACAACAGCAACGACACCAGCATCGCGGCGAACAGCGCCATGCCGGGCAGATCGAGCCGCTCGGCGAGGCGCCCGCGTTCCGAGGACCGCGCGGCGGCGGTCTCCTTGGGCAGCCGGAACAGTCCCAGCAGTACGGCCGCGACGGCCAGCGGCACGTTCAACGCGAACGTCGAGCGCCACCCGCCGAGCCCGACCAGCAGACCGCCCAGCAGCGGGCCGATCACGGCGATGGTCTGGTTGGTGACGGCCAGGGCGGTCAGTACGCCGCCGGGACTGTCCTGCCCGGTACGTCTCGCCTCGCTGCGCAGCAGCGCCATCGCGGCGGGGTACCCGGCGCAGGTGCCGAACCCGAGCAGGACCCGCGACCCGATCAGCACCCCCAGATTCGGCGCCAGGGTGCCGATCACACCGGCCACGCCGACCAGGCTCGTGCTGACGAGGAAGAGCCTGCGCGGCCCGAAGATGTCGATGAGCCGGCCCACGACGGGCTGTCCGAGGGCGGTGGCCAGATAGAGGGCCGAGACCAGCCACGCGGTCTGCGCGGGCGGGGCGCCCAGGGCGTCCCCGATCGGGATGAGGGTGACGGCGATGATCGTCGAGTTGATCGGGTTGAGGATCGAGCCCAGCATCATCGGCGGCAGCAGCCGGCGGTCGAAGCCCGCCCCCGCCGTCCTGGCGGGCCCCACTGTCTTCTGCTCAGTCATGCGTCAGGCGCTCCAGTACGGTCATGGCGGCGATCACCGCCCGCCGTTCCTCCTCGGTGCAGCGGTCCTGGAGCTCACCGGCGAGCCATTCCTGCCGGGCCTGCCGCCCCACCTCGACCCGCCGCTGCCCCTCGGGGGTCAGCGCGATCAGCAGCCGGCGCCCGTCCTCGGGGTCGGGATGCCGCTCCACCAGCCCCAGCGCGGCCAGCGACGTGACGGTCGTGGTCATCGACTGGTGCCGTACGCCCTCGGCCGCCGCGAGCTCACTGGCCGTGACGCCGGGCTTGTCGGACAGACGGCCCAGGACGGACGCCTGCCCGAACGTGACGTCCTCGGCCCCGGCGGCTCTGAGGATGCGGCGGCGGAGGCGGCCGATGACCGTACGCACCTCGCGTGACGCCTGGACCGCGGAGGGGGAGAGGCGCGGGCTCTGATTCATGTAAGGGACACTAGAACATGCAGGCTGGGTTGTACAGTCTGATCTGCACAGGCTGCCTGTGCCTGCCCTGCGTCAATTGTCGCGTGCAACGTGCCATTGATTCCGAATGGGCGCCCGAAATCATTAATCGCGCACGCGGACGGGGGCCGCCCGGAGCGAATAGGCTCCGGGCGGCCCCCGTCGGGAGTCGAAGTGTCAGACGCGGCGGTGCTTGCCGTAGTGCCCGCCGACCTGCTCGTGATAAGCGGAATCGCCGAGGTGCTTGTCCTTGTCGAACTCGGGGGCGTCCTTGATCTCCGCCTTCGTCCGGTCGACATAGACGGTCTCTTCCGCGGTGTCGATCCGCGTGACGGTGCTGGCCGGCAGCAGGACGTGCTTGCCGAAGATCCAGACACCTGTGTCGACGACCAGGTAGGACGAGCCGACCTCGTCGGAGTGCTTGTCGACCTTGCCGATGCTTCCGTCGCTCGCCTCGACCTTGTAACCGGTCAGGGTGTTGCCCGCGGTGTGGCCGACCGTCGGCTGGTATCCCCACATGTTGTCGCTCATAAAAGGCTCCTCGATCGGCGGTACATACCTTGCAAGAGCGTCATCGTGTTCGGTGATTGCCCTTCGGAGAAGCGGGTGCCCGGGCTTGTTCGTCCCACACCTGGAAACGCCTCGGAAATGAGGAGGTTTTCATGCGGGAAACGCGGGCAGAATGCGGCCGCTAATGTCGAGTTGGGTCATACGCGGCCGGACCCGGCCTCGGTCCCGCCCCACCTCGCTGCCTGCTGCGGGGAAACCGTGTTGTGGGGTCCGGAAGCGCCGTCATAGGGTCACCGGCATGTCTCTACGTCTTCGCATGCGCCAGGCTCTGCCGGAAGCGATGCGCGCCCGTGACAAGGCCGCGGTGAGCGCCCTGCGCGCGACACTCGGCGTGCTGGACAACGCCGAGGCCGTACCGGCGGATGAGTCTCAACTCCGCGGTATGGCCATCGAGCAGTCCCCGGTCGGCGCGGGCGCGGCGGAGGTGGCCCGGCAGGAGCTGAGCGAGGGCGGTGTGGTGGACATCGTACGGGCGGAGGCGGCCGAACGGCTCGAAGCCGCGGCGCAGTTGACGGCCCCGGCCCACGCCGACCGGGCGGCGCGCCTGCGGGCGGAAGCCGCGGTGCTGCTCGGCTTCCTCGACGAGCCCGCCACCACGCGGTGAAGGCCGCCTGTCGGTCGTAGAGGCAGCCGTTCTCACCGGTACCCTCAACGAGCCTCCGTGGCAGGGCTGTTCAAGACGGGGATCACGTTCAGCGGGTCCTCGCCGTTCACCGTCGCTGTCGCCCGCGTCTACCCCACGGCGCCCGCGCGGGTCCTCCACAGGTCGCGGAGCAGGGCGATCTCGGACATGTGGTGGATGAACTCCAGGTTGGCCCCCGCCAGCACGGCCGCGTACGGGTCGTCGGGGTCGGAGCCGTACGGGTACCGCGAGAAGCCCACCGTGTCGAGCTGTTCCTCGGTGACCGCGCCGACACTCTCGCGCCAGCGGTCGATCACCGCCCAGAACCGGTCGAGGGCCAAGGCGGGGAAGGGGTGAAGTCCACCAACTGCCTCGGATCCGCGCGTCGTTCGCCGAAGGTCCACTCCCATTGGCCCGCGAAGTTGACGTGCAGGTGGGCCAGCCGCCACGCGATGGTGGTGACCGGTACGTCGTCGGGCTCCGGCTCACCGGTGTGCGCGAGGACCTCCTCGACCCGCTCGACACTCACACTCCAGTCATCGGCGATTTTGGCGACCGACATCCCACCGGCGGCCTGCCGGGCCACCTCCGCGTACTCGCTCGCCGGGATCTCCGGGGCCCCCTTGTCGAGCACCCACTCACCCGGCCCGAACGCCCTGGGCGTCACAGCCTCGCCGCGACGCCGGATCGACCAGCACCCGGCTACCGGCTCCCACAGGTACTCCTCGTCGCCGAGCCCGGCCAGCCGTACCTGGGCCATCTCCCTGGCCTGGTCGAACTGACCGAGCAACAGCCCCAAACGATCGGTCCGTACGCCCCCGATCTCCACGCCGGACTCCCTTCGTCTGCTGCTTCCCGCACCGCCCCGCGACCAGCCGGAAGCTAACGGCCCACCCCAAGCCACCGCAACAGGTTTCCGTGCGCGCGGGGGACGATGGGGACGGCGTCGTACGAGCGCCTCGGTTCCACGCGGTCCACAGGGTCCACGGGGCTTGGAGGGGATGACCTTGTCGAGTTCGAGCTTTCCGCCGGTACGGGCCGTGGGGCGCGGAGCGGCCTGGTACCGCGGTGACTGCCACGTCCATTCCGTCCACTCGGACGGGGAACTCGACCCTGCGGAGCTGGCCGTCCGGGCCCGCGCCGCCGGGCTCGACTTCATGGCGACGACGGAGCACAACTCGCCCGCGGCGCCCGGCTCGTGGGGGCATCTCGCCGCCGACGACTTCTTGATCGTCCTCGGTGAGGAGGTGACCACGAAGACCGGCCACTGGCTCGCGCTCGGCATCGAACCCGGCCAGGTCGTCGACTGGAACCACCAGGTCAGGGATGCGTCGGTGGGACGGTACGTGGAGCAGGTCCACCGGGTGGGGGGCCTGTGCGTGGCCGCGCATCCGCATGCGCCGTATCCGTCGGGCGACTTCATGTTCCCGTTCGGGGACTTCGACGTGGTGGAGGTGTGGAACGGAGCGTGGACCTCGGACCGCCCCTGGAACGCCGACAACGAGGCCGCCCTGGCGGAGTGGGGGCGGGGTCTCGCGGCCGGTGTCCGGACGGGCTCGTGGCGGGCGGCGATGGGGAACAGTGACACGCACCTGGAGGGGCAGATCGGCATTCCTCACACCGTTGTCTTCGCCGAGGAGTTGGGTACGGAGGCGATCCTGGCCGGAATCCGGTCGGGGCGCAGTTGGATCGCCGGGTCGGCGGACGTGGATCTGTTGTTCACGGCCGAGGCCGGCGGTCGCGTCGCCGGGGTGGGGGAGCGGCTCGCGACCCGGGGTGGGCGGGTCGACGTGAAGGTGGCGGTGAGCGGGGTGCCGAGCGGGAGCGTCAGCTTCCACACGGATCGGGGGAAGGCCCACCGTGCGTCTCTCCCGGGCGGCACGCGGGGTGAGGTCCGGTGGGGGACCAGGGCGGAGGACTCGTCCTTCGTGCGCGTCGAGATCCGCCACCCCGACGGGCACGCGGCCGCGCTCTCCAACCCGATCGTCCTGACCTGATCGTTCGCATCACCTTCCCGACCTTCCGAGTAGTCAATGCTCGTGATAATCTACGTTTCTTATCAACCGTGGAATAGCAGTGGAGGGCCGCCGCCGTCAGCGGTGGCCCGAGCGTGACGAGGGGATCTTCCGGTGGTCACTCGTGAGCAGAGGAACCGGCTGGACCCGGACCTCGGGGTCCTCGCCGGGCGGCTGTTGTTCGCGGTGCAGCGTGAGCTCTTCGCGACCCTCGCGGCGCGGGGGTTCGACGATCTGCACCCCCGGCACGGCGCCGTGCTCGCCTACCTCGATGCCGGCGGGGTGCGGGCCACCGAGCTGTCCCGGCTGTCCGGTCAGCACAAGCAGGTGATCGGCACGATGATCGACGAACTCGAAGGCCTCGGCTACGTCGAACGGCGCCCCGACCCCGCCGACCGCCGCGCCAAGCTCATCTCTCCCACCGAGCGCGGCCTGAGCCAGATGCGCGCCGCCGACCAGATCATGGCCGACCTCCAGGAACGGCACGCCGACCGCGTCGGCCATGAGGCCTTCGCCCAGTTCAAGGCCGTCCTGGCCGATGTGACGGAGCACCAGAGGAGCCATCCGCGCCCCGACGCCTCCTAGGAGCGGCGAGGTCGCCGGCCGGTCGCACAGGGGCGGCGGTCGCGCTCCCGGCCCGTTGTCAGTGGCGGGTGCGAGACTGGTCCGCATGATCGAGTCGAGCGCCAAGGACGACCTCCTCCACTATCTGCGAGCCGCCCGCGAAGCCTTGCTGTGGAAGCTCGACGGGCTCTCCGAGTACGACATCCGCCGCCCGCTGACCCCGACCGGAACGAACCTGTTGGGGCTCGTGAAGCACGTCGCCGGCGTGGAAGCGGGCTACTTCGGCGAGACGTTCGGACGGCCGTTCTTCGAGCGGCCGCCGTCCTGGTACGCGGAAGGGGCCGAGCCGGGCGCGGACATGTGGGCCACCGCCGACGAGTCCCGCGAGCAGATCGTGGGGCTCTACCGCGACGTGTGGAAGCACTCGGACAGCACGATCGCCACGCTGCCGCTCGACGCCGTCGGGCACGTGCGGTGGTGGCCCGAGGAGCGCGCGCGGGTGACGCTGCACCAGGTTTGCGTGCGTGTGATCGCCGACAGCCAACGGCACGCGGGCCATGCCGACATCGTCCGGGAGCTTGTCGACGGAGCCGTCGGGATGTCGGCGGGGAACGCCGGCATGCCGCCCGGCGACAAGGCGTGGTGGCAGGACTACCGGGGCCGGCTGGAGCGTGCGGCGCGGGACGCCGATTCCGGCGCGGCCGGGTAGACCGGCCGGGCCGGTGTCAGGTGTTTTTGGCGTACGCGGCCGACATCTGGCCCACCAGTACGGCGAACGGCATGTCCAAGGCCGCGTAGACCTCACCGGCGGCGGGCGACGCGTTGTCGTCGAGGATCTCGACCATCAGGGTCGCGTAGTCGCTGACGATCACCCCGGCCTGCTGGAGGCGTGCGATGCCGGCCTCCCGCTTGGTCTGCGAGAACGTCCCCGAGGCGTCGACGGCCACGTACGTGTCGTAACCGTCGGCCGTGGCGGCGAGGGCGGGCAGTGCGGCGCAGACCTCCAGCGAGATGCCGGTGAAGATCAGCTTCCGGCGGCCGGTCGCCTCGATCCGGGCCCGGACCCGGCTGTCGCGCCAGGCGTTGACCGAACTCCGGTCGATGACGTCCGTCCCCTCCGGCAGCGCGTCGGCCAGTTCGGGGACGAGCGGGCCCCACATGCTGTCGGCCGCGGTCGTGGTGACCACGATCGGGACCCCGAGCGCCCGAGCCGCCCGGGCCAGGGCGCTCACGTTGTGCTTCAGCTCCAGGAGCCCGGTGTCCCGCACGCCGCTGTAGAGGCCGACCTGATGGTCGACCATGACGACGGCCGCGTTGTCGGCCGTGAGGAACTCCAGGAACTTCGACCTGTCGGACATGTCTGCTTCTCCTCGAAGGGTGCGCATCGCTTCGCCGTCCCGGGTGGTCACCGGAATGGATAGTCAGTTTCAGTGACTAGTTCAGGCTAGTCCCTGTCCCTGTGCGAGGCAAGCGGGGTTCTCGGGCCGCGGTGGTCGCCGCTGTACGTCGGACGACGGCTATGCGTCGGACGACGCGTCGAGCACGCGGGTGAGCCAGTGGGTACGAGCGCGCCGGGCCGCCTCCGCGACCTGGGCCTTCGGGTACAGCGCGTCGAACCCGTGGAACCCGCCCGCCCACACGTGCAGTTCCGCCTGGCCCCCCGCCGCCCAGATGCGGCCCGCGTACGCGACGTCCTCGTCGCGGAACACCTCGGCCGAGCCGGCGTCGATGTACGTCGTCGGCAAGCGGGACAGGTCGTCCGCGCAGGCGGGGGAGACGTAACCCGGCACCTCCTCGTCGGGGAGGCCGGCGAGGACGGACCGCCACCCGAACGCGTTCATCTCGCGGGTCCAGACCCCGGGCCCGCCCGCGTACTGGCGGCTGGACGTGGTGACGTTGCGGTGGTCGAGCATCGGGTAGATCAGCATCTGGGCGGCGATCGCCGGGGTCCCCCGGTCGCGGGCCATCAGCGTGAGCCCGGCGGCGAGGCCCCCACCGGCACTGGCGCCCGCGACGACGATCCTGGCGGGGTCCACACCCAGCTCCTCGGTGTGTTCGACCACCCAGAGCAGGCCGTCGTAGCAGTCGTCCACCAGGGCCGTGCCGGTGGCCTCGGGTGCCAGCCGGTACTCCACGGAGACAACAACCGCGCCGAACAGGTCCAGCCACTCCAGCGGGATGTCGAGCTGGGCGAAGCGGTCCCCCATGACCATCCCGCCGCCGTGCACCCAGTAGACACACGGCGCCCCGGTGGGCGGGGCGACGGGGGTGGAGGCGGGACCGGTCGGGGTGAAGACCGACAGGGGGATCCGGGTACCGTCCCCGCCCGGCGCGGTGACCTCGCGCCGCTCGACCTTCCGGCCTTCGAGGAGCGCGTCGACCGGGGCCGAGGGGAACTGCCGCAGCAGTTCCGGGGTGAGCTCGGACATGAGGGGCATGTCCGCCATCAGCGTGCGCAGTTCGGGATCGATGTCGGGGCGGGGGAGCGTCATGGCGGGTTCCTTGCGTGGGAGTGGCCTGAGGCGGACGGAGGTGGGGCGAGGCGGACAGGAGCGGGGCGAGAAGGACGGGAGTCGGGCGAGGTGGGCGGCGGGGTCAGAAGGCGGCCTTGCCGCGTACCGGTACGTAGTCCGTGTACGCGGACTCCCCGGCCAGCATGCCCGCGATCCGCGCCACGATGGCCTGCGCGGCCTCCCCGGCGAAGGCCCGGTGGTGGTCCTCCTCGCTGGTCCACCCCTCGGTGACGTGCACGACGTCCGGGTCGGCCGCCGAACGGCAGACGAGGTAGACGACGCAGTGCTCGCTCGCGCCGGGGCTGCCCTCGTCCAGGCCGGTCAGCAGGACGTCGACCAGCTCGTCGCCCCTGCCGGGCCTGGCGGTCAAGGTGGCGTTGAATCCGTAGGTGGCGATCACAGGGTCCTACTTCCGGAGGGGAGGAGTGGTGAGGTGGTGACTCCATTGAAGCGCTGTGAGCTGCGCAGATGATAGAGAGATCCTCTCAACGGCTTGCACGATCCTCTCCTTCGCAGGAGAGCGAGGCGACTGTTGTGCTGCAATGGAGGCATGCACCTCGACGAGCTCCGCACCCTGCTGCTCCGGCACGCGCGGCCCGACTGGACCACGCCCATCGACGGCGTACTCATCTCGAAGGTCGAGCGGTCGGACCCGCCGTCGGTGTCGATGTCCGGCACGGTCCTGGCCGTCGTCGCCCAGGGCTCGAAACGCCTCGCGCTGGGCGAGCGGGTCTACGACTACGGCGCCGGCCAGTACCTCGTCACGTCCGTCGACCTGCCCGTCACCGGCCACTTCGTCGGCGCGAGCCCCGAGCACCCGGCCGTGGGCTTCGGGCTCACGCTGGAGCCGTCCGCCGTCGCCGAGCTGCTGTTGCTGGCCGGCCCGGGTGACATCCCCCGGGCCGGCGGGAGCGCGCTGCCCGGCATCGCCGTCAACGACGCGCCGGACGACCTGCTCGACGCCGTGATCCGGCTGGTGCGCCTGATCGACGAGCCGCGCGACCGCGCGGTGCTCGCGCCCCTCGTCAAGCGCGAGATCCTGTGGCGCCTGATCACCGGCGAGCAGGGCGGCATCGTCCGTCAACTCGGCCTGGCCGACAGCAGCCTGAGCCACGTCGCGCGGGCGGTGCGCTGGATCCGGGAGCACTACACCCAGCCGTTCCGCGTCGAGGACGTGGCGCGGCTGTCCGGCATGAGCGTCTCCGCCTTCTACCGCAACTTCCAGGTGGTGACGGCGATGAGCCCCATCCAGTTCCAGAAGCAGATCCGGCTCCAGGAGGCCCGGCTGCTGCTGGCCACCCACCCCAACGACGTCACCGGGGTGGGACAGCGGGTCGGTTACGACAACTCCTCGCAGTTCAGCCGGGAGTACCGACGCCAGTTCGGCGCCCCGCCCAGCCAGGACGCCGCCCGGCTACGCAGGTCGGCGCGGTCGGGCGAGGCGGTGGGACCAGGGGAGCCGGTGGGGCCGGCAAAGCCGAGGCGGTCCGTGCAGGCGGTACGGGCCACCACCGCCGTACTGCCCTGACCGCCCCGCGCGGACAGCGGACAGCGGACCGCCCCCGACCCCGCCCTCCCTCAGACCGCCACCTCCACCAGCTCCAGCCCCGTCAGCCCCGCCACACACCGCAGCTCCGCCAGCAGGCCGTCCGTCGCCAGCGCCCAGTGGTGCCCGACGCCGCTCCCGCTCCACGCGTCCGTCCACTCGCCCGGGTCGCACCCGAAGTCGACCCGCGACGTGGTGTTGCCGATCTCCAGCAGCGGCCCAGGCACCACCTCGCCCTCGGCCGCGACCAGCCGGTAGCGCCCGTCACGGGTCTGCCCCAGGCCCACCAGCGTCACCGGCCCGTGCCGTACGTCGAACTCGACCGACACCCCCCAGCCGCGCTTCCCGTGGTACACGCCGAGTCCCCGCAGCAGCGGCCTGTGCTCGCTGATCGCCAGGTGCCCCGGCCCGTCGTGGCCCATCTCCACCACCCCCGCGGTGAAGTCGAGCGCCTGGAGTTCGGTGAACGAGCCGCCCGCGCCGAGCCGGTCGGCGATCAACATGGCCAGCGAGGTGCGGAGTTCGTACTCCCCGCACGCCGGGACCCCGCGCGCGGTCAGCAGCGACGCGCCGAGGATCATCCCCGCGCCGAGCCGTTCGTGGATCTCGGCGTCCAGGCCGCGGTGGTAGTACGCGAGCGAGTCGAGGTCGAAGTCCTCGACCAGCCGGTCCAGC
Organism: Streptomyces liangshanensis; assembly: GCF_011694815.1. Taxonomy (NCBI): domain Bacteria; kingdom Bacillati; phylum Actinomycetota; class Actinomycetes; order Kitasatosporales; family Streptomycetaceae; genus Streptomyces; species Streptomyces liangshanensis. The sequence continues at coordinate 428,279 of NZ_CP050177.1, read as the reverse complement.
CCGACCGCCACCTTCGCGGCCCAGCGCAGGTCCTCCTCGACCACCGAGTCGGCCAGCTCGAACACCGCGCGGGTCTCGTCCAGCTTCGCCGCCAGCTCGCCGTCCCCGACCCCCTCCACCCTGACCCTCAGGTCGTCGAACTCCAGGACCTCCATGTGGCCCCCGAGATTCCCGGTGACCATCGTGAGGTCGGTCGAGACGTCGTACATCCCCGGATACAGGTGCCCCATCAGGCCGTGCCGCCCGTGGCGCAGCACGGACCGTACGCCCGCCGCCCGGATCCACCGGCCGATGCGCCGCCACGCCCGCTCGTCCTCCAGGTACCCGGACACCGAGCGGAACGGCACCCCCACCCGCTCGAAGGCGTTGGCCATCTCGGGCAGCGGGCAGGCCCCGCAGTACGCCAGCCACTGACCGGTGTCGAACGAGGCGTGGTCCATGGACGGGGCGGGCTGGAGGTTGATGAGCAGGACGGGCGCGTCGGCGCGGCGGGCGACGGGTACGAGCATGCTCGCCGTCATGTACGTCGTGAGGAAGCCGACGATCAAGTCGCAGTCGGCCGCCCGGAGTTTCTCCGCCGCCTCGGCGCCCTCCCGCGCGTCGGAGATGAAACCGACGTCGACGACCTCGGCGTCGAACTCCCGCATGCGTTCGGTGACCCGGGCGGCGGAGCGCCGGAGTTGGGGGAGGAGGTCGGGGAACTGCGGCCAGTACGCGCCGAGTCCGCCCGCGACGAGCCCGATCCGGGGCTTGCGGGCGACAGCGGGGGTACGGACGGTCATGGCGGCTCCTTCGGCGTGGTGGACCGGGCCCGGGGTCGGCGGCGGCAGGAACGACGATGGCAGGGCAGACGCGCCGTACGGCCGGTGCGACACGCAGGACGGCTCCGCGGCGGGGACCGGTCGCGCGCTCCTCGGTGAAAGGTTTCAACGAGGTTGTTGGGAAGCTAGACGGCGCGGGGGAGCGGCGTCAATGGGCGCGCGCCCCGCAATCTCGCGCCGTACGACGGGCCGTCCGGTGAGTTGCCGTCCGGTGTGCGCAACCCGCCGCGAGGAGGGTTGACACACCCTCACCCCTCCCATAGCTTCGCCGCGATGAAACGATTCACGGCACCTCCCGGCTCGCACGCCGGGGGGCGCCGGGACTCGCACCACACGTCCGCACCACGGGAGCGCTGAGAGATGACGGGTCGATCCGCCGTGTCCGCTGTGAAGGCGGCGCTGAAGTCGCAGGCCGTCGAGACGCCGTCCTGGGCGTTCGGGAACTCGGGCACGCGGTTCAAGGTGTTCGCGCAGCGCGGCGTGCCGCGCACCCCGCAGGAGAAGCTCGCGGACGCCGCCCGGGTGCACGCCCACACGGGCGTGGCCCCCTCGGTGGCACTGCACATCCCCTGGGACCGGGTCGACGACTACGCCGCGCTCGGCGCGCACGCCCGGGACCTGGGCGTACGGGTCGGTGTGATCAACTCCAACGTCTTCCAGGACGACGACTACAAGCTGGGGTCCGTGACGCATCCGGACCCGGCGGTACGCCGCAAGGCGCTGGCGCACCTGCTGGACTGCGTGGACGTCATGGACGCCACCGGCTCGCGTGACCTCAAGCTCTGGTTCTCCGACGGCACCAACTACCCGGGCCAGGACGACATCTCGGCGCGCCAGGGCCGCCTGGCCGAAGCGCTGTCGGCGGTGTACGAGCGGCTCGGCGACGATCAGCGGATGCTGCTGGAGTACAAGCTGTTCGAGCCGTCCTTCTACACGATGGACGTCCCTGACTGGGGCACCGCGTACGCCCACTGCCTGCGACTGGGCCCCCGGGCCCAGGTGGTCGTCGACACCGGCCACCACGCGCCGGGCACCAACATCGAGTTCATCGTCGCCGTCCTCCTCCGGGAGAAGAAGCTCGGCGGCTTCGACTTCAACTCCCGCTTCTACGCGGACGACGACCTGATGGCCGGGGCGGCCGACCCGTTCCAGCTCTTCCGGATCATGTACGAGGTCATCCGCGGCGGCGGCTTCACCCCCGACACCGCCTTCATGCTCGACCAGTGCCACAACATCGAGGAGAAGATCCCCGCGGTCATCCGCTCGGTGATGAACGTCCAGGAGGCCACCGCCAAGGCCCTGTTGGTGGACGCGGAGGCGCTGGCCGCGGCGCAGCGCGCCGGTGACGTCCTGGCCGCCCACGCCGTGCTCATGGACGCCTTCAACACCGACGTACGCCCCCTGGTGGCGGAGGTACGGACCGAACTGGGCGCGGACGCCGACCCGGTGGCCGCCTACCACGCCTCCGGGTACGGGGAGAAGATCGTCGCCGAGCGGGTCGGCGGCACCGCGGCCGGCTGGGGCGCCTGAGCGACCCGGCCCGCCCCCGACCCCCGTACACCGCAGTGGCCCACCCACCGAGGGACATGATGACCGACCAGCCCCCACTCCACCCCGCGGCAGCCGAGTTGATCGCCCGCTCGCACCGCCTCGGCGCGGACCCGAGGAACACCAACTACGCGGGCGGCAACACCTCGGCCAAGGGATCCGCCCCCGACCCCGTGACCGGCGACGCCGTCGAACTGATGTGGGTCAAGGGCTCCGGCGGCGACCTGGGCACCCTCACCGCCGGGGGACTGGCCGCCCTGCGGGTCGACCGGCTCCGCCAACTGGTCGGCGCCTACCCGGGGGTCGAGCGCGAGGACGGGATGGTCGCCGCCTTCGACCACTGCCTCCACGGCAGGGGCGGCGCCGCCCCGTCCATCGACACCGCGATGCACGGGCTGGTCGACGCCGCCCACGTGGACCACCTCCACCCCGACTCCGGGATCGCCCTCGCCTGCGCCGCCGACGGCGAGAAGCTGACCGCCGCGTGCTTCGGCGACACCGTCGTCTGGGTCCCCTGGCGGCGCCCCGGCTTCCAACTCGGCCTCGACATCGCCGCCGTCAAGGAGGCCAACCCGCGCGCGATCGGCTGTGTCCTCGGCGGCCACGGCATCACGGCCTGGGGCGACACCTCGGAGGAGTGCGAGAACAACTCCCTCCACATCATCCGCACCGCCGAGGCCTTCCTCGCCGCCCAGGGCGTCGCCGAGCCCTTCGGACCCGTACTCGACGGGTACGAGCCGCTGCCCGAGGACGAGAGGCGCGCGCGAGCCGCTGAACTCGCCCCGCAGCTCAGGGGCTTGGCCTCCACCGACCGGCCGCAGGTCGGCCACTGGACGGCGACGGACACCGTCCTCGACTTCCTCGCGCGCGCCGCGCACCCCCGGCTCGCGGCCCTCGGCACCTCCTGCCCCGACCACTTCCTGCGCACCAAGGTCCGCCCGCTCGTCCTCGACCTGCCCCCCACCGCACCGCCCGAACAGGTGAAGGAGCGGCTGACCGCCCTGCACGAGGCCTACCGCGCGGAGTACCGGGCCTACTACGAACGGCACGCGACCCCGGACTCGCCGCCCCTGCGCGGCGCCGACCCGGCGATCGTCCTGGTGCCCGGCGTCGGCATGTTCTCCTTCGGGAAGGACAAGCAGACCGCCCGCGTCGCCGGGGAGTTCTACGTCAACGCCATCAACGTGATGCGCGGCGCCGAGGCCGTGTCCTCGTACGCGCCCATCGAGGAGTCCGAGAAGTTCCGCATCGAGTACTGGGAGTTGGAAGAGGCCAAGCTGCGCCGGATGCCCGCGCCGAAGCCCCTCGCCACCCGGGTCGCCCTGGTCACCGGCGCCGGTTCGGGCATCGGACGGGCCGTCGCCCACCGGCTGGTGGCCGAAGGCGCCTGCGTGGTCGTCGCCGACCGCGACGCGGAGGGCGCCGCGACCGTCGCCGAGGAGCTGGGCGGCGCGGACCGGGCCGTCGCCGTCACGGTCGACGTCACCGACGAGGAGCAGATCAAGGCGGCGTTCGCCGCCGCCGCGCTCGCCTTCGGCGGGGTGGACCTCGTCGTCAACAACGCCGGCATCTCCCTCTCCAAGCCCCTGCTGGAGACCACCGCCGCCGACTGGGACCTCCAGCACGACATCATGGCCCGCGGCTCGTTCCTCGTCTCGCGCGAGGCGGCCCGGCTGATGACGGAACAGCGCCTCGGCGGCGACATCGTCTACATCACCTCCAAGAACGCGGTCTTCGCCGGACCCAACAACATCGCCTACTCCGCCACCAAGGCCGACCAGGCCCACCAGGTCCGGCTGCTCGCCGCCGAACTGGGCGGACTGGGCATCCGCGTCAACGGAGTCAACCCCGACGGTGTCGTGCGCGGTTCGGGCATCTTCGCGGGCGGCTGGGGCGCCCAGCGCGCCGCCGTCTACGGCGTGGCGGAGGACAAGCTCGGCGAGTTCTACGCCCAGCGCACCCTGCTCAAGCGCGAAGTCCTGCCCGAGCACGTGGCCGGCGCCGTCTTCGTCCTCACCGGCGGCGACCTGAGCCTCACCACGGGGCTGCACATCCCGGTCGACGCCGGGGTCGCGGCGGCCTTCCTGCGGTGACGCGCGGGGAGCGACACCCCTGACCCACCCCGCCGACCGACGAGGTACGCCCGTGTCCCTCCCCGAACTCCCCACCTTCGCGGCCGTCGACCTCGGCGCCTCCAGCGGCCGGGTCATGGCCGCCCAGGCCTCCGACCGCGGCGCGGGCACCCTGCGCCTCCACGAGGCCCACCGCTTCCCCAACCGCCCCGTGCGGACGGGGGACACACTGCACTGGGACATCCTGTCCCTGTACGGGGGCGTGCTCGACGGCCTGCGGGCCGCGGGCGCGCACACGTCAGGACCCCTCGCGAGCGTCGGCATCGACTCCTGGGCCGTGGACTACGGCCTGCTCGACGCGTCCGGCGCGCTGCTCGGCAACCCCGTCCACTACCGCGACCCGCGCACGGAGGGCGAGGCGGCGAAACTGGCGGCCGTCCTCCCGCCCCGCGACCTGTACGCGGCCACCGGCCTCCAGCACCTGCCGTTCAACACCCTCTACCAACTCACCGCCGCCCGCGGCAGCGCCGCGCTCGAAGCCGCGCACCGCCTGCTCCTCGTCCCCGACCTCATCGCCCACTGGCTCACCGGCGTCGCCGGCACCGAACTCACCAACGCCTCCACCACCCAACTCCTCGACCCCCTCACCCGGTACTGGTCCCGGCAGGTCGCCGACGCGGCCGGCATCGACCTGACGCTCTTCGCGCCCCTGCGCGAACCAGGCGACCCGGCCGGGGAGTTGCTGCCCCACGTCCTCGCCGAGACCGGCCTCGCGGGCCCCGTACCGGTGACCGCCGTCGGCTCCCACGACACCGCGTCCGCCGTCGTCGCCGTGCCCGCGTCCGGCGAGGACTTCGCGTACATCGCCACCGGCACCTGGTCGCTCGCGGGCCTGGAGCTGCGCGCTCCCGTGCTCACCGAGGAGAGCCGGGAGGCCAACTTCACCAACGAGTTGGGCGTCGACGGCACGGTCCGCTACCTCCGCAACATCATGGGGCTCTGGCTGCTCCAGGAATGCCTGCGCGCCTGGGAGGCCCAGGGAGCGCCGCAGCGGCTGGACCGCCTCCTGCGCGAGGCGGCCGACGTGCCCGGCCTGCGCACGCTCGTGGACGCCGGCGACCCCGCGTTCCTCGCCCCCGGTGACATGCCCCGCCGCATCGCCGACGCCTGCCGCCGGGCGGGCGCCCCCGTCCCGGTGACCCCGGCCGAGACCACCCGCTGCGTGCTCGACTCCCTCGCCCACGCCCACCGGCGCGCCCTCGACGACGCCCAGCGGCTCGCGGGCCGTACCGTGCGCACGGCGCACGTCGTCGGGGGCGGCGCGCACAACACACTGCTGTGCCAACTCACCGCGGACGCCTGCGGACTGCCCGTCGTCGCGGGCCCCGCCGAGGCCGCCGCCCTCGGCAACGTACTGGTGCAGGCGCGTACCGCCGGCGCCGTGCGCGGCGACCTCGCCGACCTGCGCGCGCTGCTCCGGGGCACGCTCGAACTCCGGCGGTACGAGCCGTCCGGCGACCGGGCGGCCTGGGAGAGCGCGGCCCGGCGCTTCCTCGGCGCGGAGCGGCACATTCCCGCGACATAGGATGCGAGGTCCGGCCGGGGTTCCGACGGGACACGGCCGGGTTCCGACGAGACGCACAGGACAGGACACGTGGACCGGACCGTAGGCATCAAGGACGTGGCCCGGCGGGCCGGGGTCTCGGTCGGTACGGTGTCGAACGTCCTCAACCGGCCCGAGAAGGTGTCGGAACCGACCCGGGTACGGGTCCGGGCGGTCATCGACGAACTCGGCTTCGTCCGCAGCGAGACCGCCCGGCAGCTCAGGGTCGGGACCAGCCGGATACTGGCGGTCCTCGTGCTCGACATGGCCAACCCGTTCTTCGTCGCCGTCGCCAAGGGCGCGGAGCGCGCCGCGCGGGAGGCGGGGCTCGGGGTGATGCTCTGCAACAGCGCGGGCAGCGCCTCCGAGGAGGCGGAGTACCTGTCGCTCTTCGCCGAGCAGCGGGTGCGCGGGGTGCTGCTGACCCCGGCCGACGCCACCGGGCGCAACGTAAGGGACTTCGCCCGCCAGAACATCCCGTTCGTGCACGTCGACCGCGCCGTGCCGACCGCCGAGGGCTGTTCGGTCTCGGTCGACGACGTGACCGGCGGGGCGCTCGCGGTCCGGCACCTGCTGGCCGCCGGCCACCGCTCGGTGACGTACGTCAGCGGCCCCATGGACCTCCCGCAGTGCCGGGACCGCCGCACCGGCGCGCTCGCCGCCCTGCGTGAAGCGGGCCTGCCCGAGGCGGCGTTGGGCCATCTGGAGACGGCCCGCCTCGACGTGGCGTCGGGGATCGACGCGGGGGCGCGGCTGCTGGGGCTCGCGGCGCGGCCGACCGCCGTGTTCTGCGCCAACGACCTGCTGGCGCTGGGGGTGCTCCAGGCGATGTACGGGGCGGGGGTCAACGTCCCGGGCGACGTCTCGATCGTGGGGTACGACGACATCGAGTTCGCGGCGGCCGCGGTGGTCCCGCTCACCTCCGTACGGCAGCCGGCCGAGCGGATGGGCCGTACCGCCGCGGAGATGCTGCTCGACGAGACCGAGCCGGACCGGGGCCCCCACACCCACCGGTCCGTCGTGCTCCGGCCGGAGCTGGTGGTACGCGGCTCGACCCGGTACCTGGGCCGCTGACCGTACGGGCCGCCGGGCCGCCGCGCCGTACGGACACACCGCTCGACGGACACACCGCTCGACGGACACACCGCTCGACGGGCACACCGCGTTCAGTCGGGAGGCGGCAGCACCTGTTCCGCCCAGATGGTCTTGCCGCCGCCCGTCTGCCGGCTGCCCCACCGCCGCGTCAGCTGCGCGACCAGCAGCAGCCCCCGGCCGCCCTCGTCGTAGGCGTGGGCGCGCCGCAGATGCGGCGACGTCGAACTGGCGTCGGACACCTCGCAGATGAGGGTGTGGTCCCGGATGAGCCGCAGCCGGATGGGCGGTTCGCCGTAGCGGATGGCGTTCGTGACCAGTTCGCTGACCACCAGCTCGGTGATGAAGGAGGCCGCGGTCAGCCCCCAGGCGGCCAGCTGCTCGGTCGCCGCCTGCCGGGCCGTCGCCACGCTGGCGGGCTCGGCCGGGATCTCCCAGGTCGCGACCCGGTCCGTACCCAGCGCATGCGTCCTGGCCAGGAGTACGACCACGTCGTCGCCGGGCCGCTCGGGTAGCACGGTGCGCAGGACGGTGTCGCAGACGGCGTCCAGGTCGTCGGCCGGGGCCGACAGCGCCGCCGACAGCTGGGCGGTGGCCTCGTCGATGTCACGGTCGGGGCCCTCGATGAGCCCGTCCGTGTACAGGGCGAGGAGCGAGCCCTCGGGAAGGAGCAGTTCCGTCGACTCGAACGGCAGGCCGCCGATGCCGAGGGGAGGGCCCGTCGCGACCTGGACGACGCGTCCGGCGCGGCCCGGCCGCACGACGACGGGCGGCGGATGCCCCGCCGAGGCCATGGTCAGACGCCGGGCCACCGGGTCGTAGACGGCGTAGAGGCAGGTCGCGCCCAGCTCGGCGATCTCGGCGTTGTGCTCGTCGGCGGCCAGGTGGGTGACGAGGTCGTCGAGATGGGTGAGCAGCTCGTCCGGCGGCAGGTCGACGTCCGCGAGGGTCCGTACGGCGGTGCGCAGGCGCCCCATCGTCGCGGAGGACTGGATCCCGTGCCCGACGACGTCACCGACGACCAGGGCGACCCGGCTCCCGGAGAGCGGGATGACGTCGAACCAGTCGCCGCCGATGCCCGCCGCGGACCGGGAGGGCAGATAGCGGTGCGCGACCGTGACCGCCGCCTGGGCGCGCGGCGCCTTGGGGAGCAGGCTCTGCTGGAGGGTCAGGGCGGTCGCGCGCTCCCGGGAGTAGCGCAGCGCGTTGTCCACGCTGAGCGCCGCCCGGCTCGCCAGCTCCTCCGCGAGGCCCATGTCGCCGTCGGTGTACTCGTCGGGGTGGGTGAGGCGGGAGAAGATCGCGACGCCCAGCGTGGTGCCCCGGGCCCGCAGGGGCACGGCCAGCAGCGAGCGGATCCGGGCGCGGAAGTCGCTCCCGCTCGGGTAGCGCCGGTCGCTGTCCGCGATCCACCGGGCGAACTCCGGATCCCCCGCGTTCACCCGCGTCACCCGCCCCTCCGCGATCGCCCGCGCCGTGGGGGAGAACGCGGGGTGCACGCTCGGCGCACCCAGCTTGAGGCCCGGCGGCGGCGCGTTCCTCACACTCGACGTGTACGCGGCGCGCCGCAGCGTCACCCCGTCGGCGGCCGGCGACGACGGATCGCCCGGGCCGAGCACCCAGTGCAGCAGGTCCACGCTGGCGAAGTCCGCGAACCGGGGCACCACCAGCGTCGTCAGCTCCTCGGCGGTGCGCACCACGTCCAGGGTGGTGCCGATCCGGGTCGCCGCCTCGTTCAGCAGGGACACCCGCCGGCGCAGCCCGCGCTGCTCGGTGCGGTCGAACGCGACCAGGCCCACCACCGACACCCGGCCGTCGGCGTCCAGGACCGGCCACAGGTAGATCGTCCAGGCCCGCTCCCGCCCGTCGGCCGGCGCGGGGACTTCGACGTCGTACTGGTCCGGCTCGCCGGTACGGATCACCTCGGCCAGGTGCTCTGTCAGCTCCCTGCCGCCCCCGTCCTCCGGTATGACGTCGGCGGCGAGGCGCCCCACCACCTCGTGCTCGGGGACCCCCAGGATCCGGCAGGCCGTGGCGTTCGCGAGGACGTAGCGCTGATCCCTGTCGAACACGGTGATGATGACGGACGCCTGCTCGACGGTACCGACGGCCAGTGGGGGCTCGGGACCGCCCGCCGGCGCGCCCCCGACGAGGAATCCCAGCGGTTCCCCGGCCGCGCCGGTCACGGGGGAGGCGGTGAGGGTCAGTGGCAGCGCGTGACCGTCCCGGTGGCGCAGGACGACACGGCCGGTCAGCGCGGCCACCACGGCCGCCGGAGCGTCCTGCGCGAGCAGCTCCCTGGCGGGCCGCCCCACGGCCTCCTGGGCCGAATAGCCCGTGAGCGACCGCGCCCCCTCGCTCCACCCGGTCACGGTGCCGTGGGGATCGATGATCGCGGCGGCGCCACCATGGTCCATACGCCAAGGGTGCTGCCTGGACGCCCCGACCTCAACTGCGGAACCGCCGGTACCGTGCTCCCGGCCGGAGGGCGGCCCCCGTACCTCCGCCCCCTCGTACCTCCGCCGCCGCGAGGCCCGGTGTCATCGCCCTTCCGGTACGGCGCCGCGCCGCCCGGCCTCGGGGAGCAGCGTGTGCGCGCGGGGGTCGCCCAGGTCCCGGAACAGGTCACCGGCCCGCTGACGGGCCGCGGCGGCCTCCTCGTGGCGGTCCGTACGGGTCAGGAGGTCGGCGTACCGGTGCAGGGTGTCCGCCTCCGGCCAGAGGTTGCCGCCGTCGCGGTGCCGGGTGACCGCCACCTGGAGATAGCCCGCCGCCTGCTCGGGGTCCCCCCGGTGCAGGGCGAGCGCCGCCCGCCGGTCCCAGAGCATGCCCTCCCCGTACAGGTCGCCCAGCGCCCGGAAGATCGCCAGGCTCTCGCGGAACCCGTCGTCGCACTCGGCGTTCCTGCCGAGGCGCCCCGCCGCCGCGGCCCCGTTGCAGAGGGCCACCGCCTCGCCGTGCGCGTCCTTCGCCTCGCGGAACCGGATCAGGGCGTCCGCGAAGTGGTGGTAGGCGTCCGGATCGTCCTGGTCGGCGGCGGTCAGCCCCAGGGACGCGTACGCCCACGCCTCCCCGAGCGTGTCGCCGGCCCGCTGCCGCAGTTCGAGCGCGTTCGTCGTATGGCGGCGCGCGAGCGCGAAGTCGCCCCGCTGGCGGTAGGCGTCGCCGAGGTTGACGGACACCCACGCCTTGTCGTCCCGGTTCCCGTACGCCGTCGCCGCCCGCAGCCCCGCCAGATGGCTCGCGATCCAGATGTCCCACGGCTTGCGCAGGAGCAGCCAGTTCCACATCCGTACGCACACCTGCCACGCCGCCGGGAGCCGGTGCGCCTCGGCCAGCTCCACCACCGCCACCAGGTCCTGGCGGCCGAGGCCGTCCAGCCACCGCGCGGCGGCCGCCGCGGCGCCGGGGCCGGCGAAGACCAGCGGCTCCACCCCGGCCGGCGGACTGCCCAGGGAGGGCACCCACCGGTACGGCGCGAGCGCCGCGTTCGCCGCGTCGGCCGTGTGCAGGTACCAGGAGGTCAGCCGGTCCGCGGCCGCCCGGACCTCGCCCGGCAGCTGGTGCGCCTCCGCCTGCTCGGCCGCGTACTCGCGCAGCAGATCGTGGGTCCAGTACAGGTCGGGCCCGGTCTCCTGGAGCAGGTGCAGCGCCACCAGCTCGTCCAGGAGCCGCCGCGTGCGCGCCCGTGAGTACCCCGACACCGCGGCCATCATCGCCCCGCTGATCCGGGCCCCCGGCGCCATCGCCAGCAGCCGGAACATCCCCGCGGTCTCCGGGCCCAGCCCGTCGTAGGACAGGTCGAAGGCCCGGCGGACCGCCAGCGGCGACCGGTCGTGGTCGGCCAGCGCGCTGAGGGGCGCCTCCGCCAGCTCCTCCACGGTCTGCGCGAGCGGCCGGTGCGGATGCGTCGCCAGCTGCTCGGCGGCCAGCCGCAGCGCCAGCGGAAGGTGGGCGCACCGCTCGGCGAGCGCCCGCGCCGAGTCCGGTTCCGCCGCCATCCGCCGCTCGCCCACCACCGCGCGCAACAGACCCGCCGACTCCGCCGGTGTCATCGGCTCCAGCGAGACCCGCTCCGCGCCGGTCACCACCGACAGGCCCGTCAGCCGGCGCCTGCTGGTGACGATCAGCCCGCAGGACGCGGCCCCCGGCAGCAACGACTCGATCTGCCGCAGGTCCCGCGCGTTGTCGAGGACGATCAGCAGGGACCGCTGCGCGACCACCGTACGGAACAGCCCCGCCCGGTCCTCCACGCTCTCCGGGAAGCCCTCCGCGCCGAGCGCCGCCAGGAACGCGCCCAGTACCAGCCGCGGATCGGCCGGTTCGCGGTCGGAGTGGCCCCGCAGGTCCGCGAAGAGCGTGCCGTCGGGGAACCGCCCGGCGATGCTCCTCGCCCAGTGCACCACCAGGGCCGTCTTCCCCACCCCGGGCGAGCCGTCCACCGCGACCGCCAGCGGCGCGCCCGCCGCCCTGGCGCGCCGCAGTGTCCCGTCCAGCGCGGCGAGCGCCGCCTCCCGCCCGGTGAACCCCGTGGTGGTCATGGGCAGTTGCTCCGGACGCGGAACGCCGTCCAGCTCCGTCCGCGCCAGCGCGACCAGCTCGCCCGACGTCTCCAGCGCCTCGTCGCACGCCCGCGCGAGCGCCGCCGTCGGCATCGCCTTCCCGGCCTGGATCCTGCTCAGCCACCCGGCGCTGTACGACACGAGAGCGGAGAGCTCCCGGAGCGTCAGCCCCCTCGCCTCACGCCGCTTCTTCAACGCGGCCCCGAAAGCGCCTTCCACGACTGCGGTCCTCCCCTGATGACGTCCCTCCGTGTGCGGACGGACACCCCTAGTGATCACGGCTCATACTGTCCCGTATCCACCGGCCCGCGCGGATCACTTCTGTCCCGATGTGGGGGAGTTGGCCGATTCCGGACCTCGGTGCGGGGTGCGGCGGAGGCGTCGGCGGGGCCGCCGCCGAGGTGCGGAGCGCCGGGTCCGTACGTTATATTGATCATGTGCTCGCGACCGGAACTCCGGTCAACGGGCCCGGCGTTGGTCGTCCAAGGAAAGACGCCCCGCTTCCTGCGGGGAAATGCAGGTGCAAGGCCTGCCCAGCGCTCCACCGGGAAGCCCCGGACTCGTCCTTCGAGTCCGGGGCTTTCCGCTGTCCCCGGTTGACCGGGGTGTCGGCCGCCACGGTGGGGACCGCGCCCGCGCCCGCGCGTCGCGTTGCCGCTGTCGGCCGCCGTCGATCGTCGCGGGAGAACGTACGGCCGCATATCCGTACAGGTGCCGTCAGAAGAACGGCCCGGCGGGCAGGTCGCCGCCCCCGGGCGCGCTCCGATTGAACTCGCCGCCCCTCACATCCGTATGGGCGGGCACACGGGCGAATCGAGGAGCACTCCCTTGGCGATGATGCACAACGGCCGGGCCGCGCGACGGCAGACCATGCGCGCGATACGCCCTCAACGGTCGGGCGCGCGAACCCTGTTGGCGGTGTGCTGGGCCGGGGCCGTGGCCGTCATGGCGCTGTGGTGGCAGAACACCCCGGTCGTCCACGTGGATCTGGCCGAGTGGCTGATCGGAGCGGGCCGGCTCACCGGACTGCTCGGCGGCTACACGATCGCCATTGTGATCCTGCTGATGGCCCGCGTTCCCGCGCTGGAACGGCGCGTGGGCTCCGACCGGGTGACCCGCTGGCACGCGATGAGCGGCCGGTACGCGGTCAGTCTGGTCCTCGCCCACCTCCTGCTGACCATCGGCGGCTACTCCGTCCAGGCCAACACGGGCTTCGTGGAACAGACCGTCATCGTCGTCCTCGACTTCCCGCGCATGGTCGAGGCGACCATCGGCACCGCGATCCTCCTCCTGATCGGCTTCGTCTCGGCGCGGGCGGTACGGCGCAGGATGCGCTACGAGACCTGGTACTACCTGCACCTCCTCACCTACGTGGCGGTCTACCTGACCTTCTGGCACCAACTGGCCGCCGGCGCCGAGTTCGTGGCGAACCCGATGGCCCGTACCGCCTGGTACGTGCTCTACGGCGCGGCCGGCCTGCTGCTGCTCTGGTACCGCGTCCTCGCGCCGATCCGGCTCAACCGGCGCCACCGCATGAGGGTCGAGAAGACCGTGTACGAATCACCCGGCGTGGTCTCCGTGCTGATCACGGGGCGGCGGCTGCACCGGCTCGGCGCCCAGCCGGGCCAGTTCTTCCGCTGGCGGTTCCTCACGGACGGACTGCGCTGGAGCTCCAACCCGTACTCGCTGTCCGCGCCGCCGCGCCCCGACCTGCTGCGCATCACCGTCAAGGCCAACGGCGAGCACAGCGAGGCCGTGGCCGGACTGCGGCCCGGCACCCGGGTCTGGGCGGAGGGTCCGTACGGCGCGATGACGGCGGCCCGGCGCAGCCAGGAGAAGGTGCTGATGATCGCGGGCGGTGCCGGGATCACCCCGATGCGGGCGCTGTTCGAGACCCTGCCCGGCGAACCCGGCGACCTGACCCTGCTCTACCGGGCCGGCAAGACCGAAGACCTCGCGCTCTGGGGCGAGTTGCGGCGGATCGCGTCCGCGCGCGGCGCGCGGCTCCTGTACGCGGTCAACGGACCCGACGGCGTCCGGCCCGAGATCACCCCGCAGCGGCTGCGCGAACTGCTGCCGGACATCGACGATCACGACGTCTACGTCTGCGGTCCCCCCGGGCTGGCCAGCCAGTCCTACGAGGCCCTGCGCGCGGCGGGCGTGCCCGCCCGCCGCATCCACCACGAATCCTTCGAGATGTGAGGCACACCCCGTGAAGAGGAGACATCCGCTGCGGCGGATCATGATCGGTGTCGCCGCGACGGCGTCGGGCGTTGTCCTGCTGCTCGCGCTGAAGCAGCCCAGCGGGTCGTCGGTGGCCGTGGCCACCGTGCCGCCCGGCGGGGCGGCCGCTCCGGGGGCGGCGGCTCCGCGAACGGCGGGCGGTGCCCCGTCGGAGGGCGCCCCGGCCGCCGACGTACCGGCCGCCGACGCCCCGGCGGCGGGTGCTCCGGACGACTCCGCCGCCGACGAGGCCGGTGCCGACACCTCCGGCGCCCCCGCTTCGAAGGCCCCCGCCGCGAACCGGCCGACGAAGGCCGCGCCGCCGCGTGAGCGGACGGTGCTCGGCGACGCCGTCGACACCCAGTACGGGCCGGTCCAGGTGCGGTTGACCCTCAGCGGCACGCGGATCGTCAGCGCGGCGGCGGTCCAGGCGCCCGGATCCGACGCGCAGAGCAAGTCCGTCACCGCCAACGCCGTACCGAAGCTCAACCAGGCGGCCGTCACCGCGCAGAGCGCGCGGATCGACGCCGTCTCCGGTGCCAGCTACACCAGCAAGGGCTACCAGGACTCCCTCCAGAGCGCCCTCGACAAGGCAGGGGCCTGATGCCGGAGGAAGGCCAACGCCTGCGCCACGTCGAGGAGTCGATGGGGACGGTCTTCTCCTTCGACGTACGGGACGTGCGCGACGAGCGCCGGGTCCGGACCGCGCTGCGCGCCGCCGTCGCCTCGCTCCACCGCGCCGACGCGATCTTCTCGACGTACCGCCAGGACAGCGAGATCACCCGGCTCGCCCGGGGCGAACTGACGGCGGCCGACTGCGCCGCCGAGGTCGGCGAGGTGCTGGCGCTGTGCGCCGAGGCCGAGCGGGAGAGCGAGGGCTGGTTCACGACCCGCTACGCGGGCGGACTCGACCCGACCGGCCTGGTGAAGGGGTGGGCCGTGGAGCGGGCGGCCAGGACGGTCGCCGGGGCCGGCGCGGGCGCGGTCTGCCTCAACGGCGGCGGGGACGTCCAACTGCTGGGCGGGCCCTGGCGGGTGGGCATCGCCGACCCGCTGCGACCGGGCGCGCTGGCCCTGGTGGTCGAGGCGGCGGACGACCTGGGCGTGGCCACCTCGGGGCCCGCCGAGCGCGGGTGCCACATCATCGATCCGCGTACGGGCGAGGCGCCGGTCGGCGGACTCGCGTCGATCACGGTGGTCTGCCGGGAGGGGCTGACCGTCGCGGACGTACGGGCGACCGCCGCGTACGCCATGGGCGGGCGGGCCCGCGACTGGCTGGAGGCCCTGCCCGACACGGAGGCCTTCGCGATCACCGCCGACGGCTCCACGTGGACGACGAGCGGCTTCCACCGGTACGCCGAGGGGTACGGCGAGCGTGGCGAGAATCCGTCGACATCTGTCGCTCCCGGCCATGGGGGAGGCGATGCGCCGGCCCTAGCGTGAGCGAGGTGGCCCCCGACGATCCCGGCCACCCCTCCGGAAAGAGACACGAATGACCACGTTCCTGCTGTCCGTCCACGTGCTGGCCGCCATCGTCGCCATCGGTCCGGTGACCGTCGCGGCCAGCATGTTCCCCGCGGCGGCCCGCCGGGCGGTTCCCGCCCCGGCCTCCGTCCCCGGCACGGGGGAGAGCGCGGGTGCCGGAGAGGGCATGAGTATGGGGGAGAGCCTGGGTGCGGGGGAGGGCCTGGCCACCGTACGGGTGTTGCACCGCGTGTGCCGCGTCTACGCGGGAGTGGGCCTCGCCGTACCGCTGTTCGGCTTCGCGACGGCCCGGTCCATGGGCGTCCTCGGCAGCCCCTGGCTGATCACGTCGATGGTGCTCACCGCGGTGGCGGCGGGTGTCCTGGGCCTGCTGATCCTGCCCTCCCAGGAGAGCGTCCTCGACACCCTCGCGGGCGCCGGTCCCGGGCAGCCGGCGGTCGAGCGTGCCACGACCGCGCGGCTGGCGATGCTGACCGGTGTCTTCAACCTGCTCTGGGCGACGGTCACGGTCCTGATGATCGTCCGTCCTGGCTCGACCACCGGGGCGTGACCGTCACCCCGCGACGTTGTGTCAGGCGTTCGGATCGAAGGAGATCCCGGCCGGCATGGAATGTGCCAGCGCGTATTCGAAGTCGCCGTCCTTGATTTTGATCGTGGCGGCGCCGAAATCCGCGCTCAGGAGCTTGTCGCGGAATCCGGGCGGGTAACCCTCCCAGCCGACGAGACGCGGGAAGAACCAGTTGCCGGTGAAATTCTCCGCCGGTTCGTCGTTGCTGTTGGCGAAGCGGAAGTCGTGGGTGGAGGCGCCGTCCTTGTGATAGACGATCTTGGGGTGGGTCCCGTCGAAGCGTATGGCCGACCGGTCGGCCACCTGGTAGCCGCTGTGCTGCGACACCGACACGTACTGGGGCACGTTGTCCTTGACCCACACCACTACGTGCTCCCAGTCGTGGCGGTGCCCGATGGCCGCGGGGCCCAGGGTGGCCTGGTCCTTCTCGAAGTAGCTCGCGTACACGATGGCGCACCAGTCGTTGTTGCACTTCTCGCGCGAGTACGTGTTGGCGTTGTTGAGCTGGGCCGCGTCACGGCAGTGGCCGTTCACGTCTCCGCCCAGGCTCAGGCCGGGGTTGAGGGTGCCGTCGCTGCCGATGGCCGCGGTCGCGTAGCAGCCGTCCTTGTCGTAGTCGTACGCGGGGGAGAAGGTCTGCTCCAGCCCGTCGGCGTTCTGCGGGAGGAGGGGGAGGACGTTCGCGTTCGCGCTGCCCGGAATGGCTACGACCAGCGCCAAGGCGCTGAGACCGCTGACGAGCGCGGAGCGGCGCAGTCTCCTCGAACGTCCGGGGCGGGGAGCGGAGTTCTCGGATTTCTTCGCAAAGAACAGCATGCTGTGCGTACCAGCCTTAACGACTCATGCGGGTGCGGGGGGATGCGCCGTCTGTGTGACGCGGCGTAAAATTAGCCCGGGGCGTGGCGAGTTGCAAGTAAAGGTTGTCCCTGGAAACCGGCACCATTGCGGCGGACGAACCGCGTGATCCGCGGAAATGAATTCCCGATGGCGGCGCGGTGGTCGGGAAAAGCGCCGATTGTCCCGACGGGAAACGACGCTGCCCGGGACGCTTCGGCGTCCCGGGCAGTAACTCCCCTGATGTGCGCGGTACCTGAGAGGGCGTCAGGCCCGGCGTTCTTCGCGGATGTGGTGGACGATGCGGCCGAGGTCCTCGTCGCCGGCGCCGGGGAAGGAGGTGAGCCACCCGTGGACCGCCTCGGCCACCGGGAGGTCCGCGGACGCGGTGGCCAGCGCCACGTCCTTGGCGGCCAGCCGCAGCGCGAAGGTGCTGCCCTGGCCGAAGGCCCGGCCGGCCAGCCCGGCCAGCGGCAGGCGCGAGAGGGCCTGCTTCACCTGCTCCTCCGGAATGCCGTACCCGTCGGCGAGGGCCATCGCCTCGCCCACCACCGTCACTCCGGCGATCACCGCGCTGATCAGCACGACCTTGAGGGCGGCGCCGCTTCCCTCCGGGCCGCAGGGAATCACCGAGCCGAACACGTCGAGTACGTGCCGGACCTTCGCCACGTCGCCCCCGGCCAGCACCATCAGCTCGCCGGACGCGGCACGGTCGGCACTGCCCATGACGGGCGCGTCGACGAGCGCGACGCCTTCGGGCAGCAGGCCCCGTAGCTCCCGCAGCGCCTCGGGGCCGATGGTCGAGGCCTCGACCAGCGTGACGCCGGGACGCAGCGCCGACGCGAACGCGCCGACGACGTCACGTACGGCCGCCGGGTCGGACAGCATCGTGACGACCACGTCCGCGTCCCGCACGGCGTCGGCGGGGGAGGCGGCGGCGGTGGCACCGCCCGAGACGAGCGGTTCGGCGCGGGCGGGCGTACGGTTCCACACGGTCAGCGGGAATCCGGCTTCGAGCAGGCGCCGGGCCATGGGCAGGCCCATCGAGCCGGTTCCCAGAAATGCGATCTTTTCCATATACGCACTGTAGGACGTTACGTATGTGATGCGGATGAACGTCCGACGCCCGTTCGCGACCAGGGTCGCGGGGTCCTCTACGCGCCGGAGCGGGCCACCAGCAGGGGCTGGAAGAAGCCCGTCTCCCGCGGCGTCCGCCACGTGGGGGCGGCGAAGCCGGCGTCGGTCGCGAGGCCGGTCAGCCGGTCCTGGCCCAGGGCCCAGTAGGTGGTACGGCGGACCTGGGCGCGCCACTGCCCGTCGGCCGGGTGGAGCTGGAAGTGCTCCAGGTCGTAACGCTCTCCGTCGTCGTGCCAGTGCCAGAGCTGGAAGGTGACGGTCCGTTCCCCGTCGCCGTCGCGGTCCGCGTCGCCGTGGACCTGGGGTCGGGTCGAGACCGGGCGGTCGCGCAGCAGCTCGTCGTACGGGCGGGTGCTGACCAGCAGCAGGCCTCCGGGTCGCAGCACGCGGCGCATCTCGGCCAGGGCGGCGACCACGTCCCCTTCCGTCAGCAGGTGGGGCAGCGAGTTGTCGGCGCAGACGACCGCGTCGAACCGGCCGTCGGGAAAGGGGAGGCGCCGCATGTCGGCGGCGGCCGTGCGCAGGGTCAGGTTCCGGCGGGCGGCCTCACGGGCGGCGCGGGCGGCGGCGCGGGGGCTGAGGTCGGTCCCGGTGACCCGGTGGCCGTGCAGCGCCAGGCCGATGGCCTGGGTGCCGATACCGCAGGAACAGTCGAGGACCGCCGCGCCCTCCTGGCCGATCAGGGCGTCCAGGGCGCTGCCCTGGAGGCGGACGCTCGCGTCCCAGTCCGCGTAGATCCGGTCGTAGTCGTCGGCCAGTTCGTCGTAGAAGCGCGCCACGGATGTCTCGGGCATGGCCCGAGGCTATCGCGCGACGGTCGGCGGGGTCGGCGGGGTCCGCGGCGCTCGGGCATCATGGACCTCATGAACGAGTCCAGCGCCGCGTGGGTCACCGTCGCCGCCTATGAGAACGTCCGGGGCTGTCCGCCGCCCCTCGCGGCCGTTCGCGCTTGACTGCGCGACCGGGGCATCGACTGGATGCCCCTCGACCCGGCCCGGATCCGGGTGGACCTCGCCTGCGGCCCCGGCCCTGACGGGCGTTGGCACGGCGGGTTCGACGTACGCGTCCCCGCCGCCGACCTGCAGCCCCTAGGACTGCACCCGGACCAGCCGGCCTCGGTGGTCACCGGTCCCTCCCCGCCGGGCTGGTGGCACGCCGCCGCCGAACGCGACGCCCGCCGGTCGCGGTGACCACGACCGGCGGGCGGCCGTCAGGTGAGTTCGGCGGCGATCAACGCGGCCGCACGGGCGATCAGTTCGTCGTCCGCCGGGGCGTCGGGGTCCTGTGTCGTGGACAGCACCGACAGGACGACGGAGCCCCGGCCGGGCCGCCACGCCACCCCCACGTCGTTCGTGGTGCCGTAGGCGCCCGTCCCGGTCTTCTCGGCGACCGACCAGTCGCCGGGAACGCCCGCGCGCAGCCGCTTGCCGCCCGTCGTGTTGGCGAGCAGCCAGCCGGCCAGCCGGTCGCGGTCCGCCGGATCGAGCGCGTCGCCCAGGATCAGCCGGGCGTTGGTCCGGCCGACGGCGTACGGGCTGGTCGTGTCCGTCGTCCGGTCCGGTTCGGCCGAGTTGAGGTCCGGCTCCCACCGGTCGAGCCGGGTCACGAAGTCCCCGACGGAGCGGCAGAAGCGGGTGACCGACGACGGGCCCCCGAGCTTCGCCAGCAGGAGGTTCGCGGCGGTGTTGTCGCTGTGGGTGATCGTCGCCGCGCACAGCGCCTCGACCGTCATGCCGCGGGCGAGGTTCTCCGGCAGGCCGGTGATCGGGGCGTGCCCGGACCGTACGACGTCCTGCTTCGTGTACCGGATCCGCCGCGACAGGTACGTCCCGTCCGTGTCCAAGTCCCGCAGGACGGCCGCGACGGCCAGGGTCTTGAACACCGAGCAGACCGGGAAGAGTTCGTGCCCGCGATGGACGACGGTCCTGCCCGTCGCCATGTCCTGGGCGAACACGCCCAGGCGGGCCGACCGTTCCCTTTCGAGGTTGCGCAACCGCCGGGTGAGCGCGGTGTGGCGCGGCGTGGACGCGTACGCCGAGGTGCCCAGGGGCACGACGCCCGCCAGTGCGGTCCCGGCGCCCGCCGCCAGCATCAGGCGGCGGGACAAGGCTGTTCCCTCTTTCGAACCCAAGATCCCTCTTCCCCTCCGGTCCGGAGACAGTCCGGAGTGTCTCCGGCGTGACGTCCGGTGTGTCGTGCGGTGTGTCGTGCGGTCACCGGGGAGGACGTTCCGCGAGGGGCTGCCGGTTCGGTCGGCGGGCGGTCTTTCCGACCGCCCGTCAGTCCGCGACCGGCGGCCGCCAGCCCAGCGCCGGGCCGAGCTTCGTCGCGATGTCGGTGAGGATCTGCACGTAGTCGTCGTGGTCGAAGGTGAACGGCAGGGCGAACGCGACCTCGTCGATCTCCCGGAACGCGGCGTCGGAGTACAGCTGTTCGGCGATCTCCGCCGACGTACCGACCAGGTCGCGCGCGAACAGCATGCGCGCGGGCCCCTGCGGCGTGGTCGTGCGCGGCGTCCGCTTCGCCACGAACTCCTCGTACTTGGCGCGCTGTCCGGCCGAGGCGCTGTCGGTGGGGATCACCACGAGCCCCTGCGAGACGCGGGCGCGCTCCCCGTCGGGGTGGTGGGCGCGGAAGGTCCGGATGTGCGACAGCTGGATCTCGGCGAAGTCCTCGGACTCCTCCGCCTTCACGACGCTGCTGGTCAGGTAGTTCATCCCGTGCTCACCGGCCCACCGGGCGGACCGCAGGCTGCCCCCGCCGTACCACATGCGGCGGCCCAGCCCGGCGGCGTGCGGCTGGACACGGTCGGAGAACACCTCGAAGCCCTCGGTGCCGCTGAAGTCGCTGGCCGCCTCGCCCCGTACGAAGGCCAGCAGCCGTTCCACGCGGGCGTAGCTGAAGTCCTCGACGTCGGCGGTGTCCGGGTAGAGCGCCTCCTTCACCCGGTCGTAGTGCATCGGCGGGCCGACACTGATGCCCGGGTTGAGGCGGCCCCCCGACAGGATGTCGACGGTCGCCAGGTCCTCGGCCAGCCGCAGCGGGTTCTCCCAGCCCAACGGGATGACCGCGGTGCCCAGTTCGATACGGCTGGTGCGCTGCGAGGCGGCCGCCAGGACCGCGACGGGGGAGGAGATGCCGTACTGGAGGTGGCGGTGGCGCATCCACGCGCTGTCGAAGCCGAGCCGCTCGCCCAGCTCGATGATCTCCAGGGTCGATTCGTGGCCCCGGCGCGGGTCGGCGTCGTCGAAGAGCCCGATGGTCAGGAAGCCCAGCTTCCGCAGCGGCTCCGAAGTCAGCGGCACAGGATCCTCCGTGGTCCGCGGCATGCTCTGTCACACACCAGTGCTGCGCCAATTGTGGCAGGTGGTTCCGGTGCGGATCCGTGGGGGGAGCGGGGCGGTGGCTACGTCCAGGGCAGGGCCGACCGCCTGCTCCAGTACGTCTCCGGGTCGACCGCGAGCGCCGCGAGGCGGTCGGGATCGGGGGCCGGGGCGGTGGCCGCCGCCAGGTTCGAGTGCATCTGCCTGACCGTGGTGGCGCCGGACAGGACGACGTCCGCCCAGGGCCGGGCCAGGGCGGCGGCCAGCGCCGTGACGTCGGGGCGCTCCCCGAGCGCCCGGGTCGCGGGGCCCCGCCCCGCGAGCAGGCCGTTGGCCAGCGGCTCCTTGACGATCACGGTCCACCCGGCCGCCTTGGCCTCGCCGAGCGCGGCGTCGGCGGAGGGCTCCAGGAGGTTCCACGTCGCCTGTACGGCGGAGAAGAGCGGCGCCCCGTCCACCTCGACCGTCAGGGCGCGGCGCAGGGTGTCGGCCTGGCCGGGACCGCTGAGGCTGAGGCCCACGGGCACACCGAGGGCGGCGAGTCCGCGCAGGACGCCCTTGTCGTCGAGGACGCCCGATTCGAGCGTCGCCGAGTGGATCTGGTAGAGGCGCAGCCAGGGCCCGAGCAGCGCCTTCGACTGCGGCCACTGGCGGCCCAGGGCGGCGGCCGAGTGGTCCTTGACCTCCTGGACCTCCGCGTTCGCCTGCCAGTCGGCGGTGTAGGCGTAGCCCCACTTGGACGACACGGTGACCCGGTCGGCGGTCACCCCGCGTCCGGTCAGCCAGCCGGACAGGAACCGCTCGGCCAGCCCGTACGAGCGGGCGGCGTCGAACCACCGGATCCCGCCCGCCCACGCCGCGTCGCAGACCTGCTCGCAGCGCGCGCGGAGGGCGCCGACCGAGCGGTCGGCGCCGAGGGAGCCACCATGACCGACCGTCAGGTACTCCGGGCGACCCAGCGCCGCCAAACCCAGTCCGAGGACAGCCATGGCGGCATCGTAACCACGGGTCGCGCCTGTTCCCGGGAGGAGCGGGGCGCCCGGGAGGGTCGTACCCCCCGGGCCGCCGCCCCGCCGGGCCTCAGCGCTTGCGCAGCGGCGCGAGTGCCTCGCTCCAGGCGACGACCTGGTCGAGCGTGGTCGTGAGGGCCTGGCGCTGGACATCGGTGGGCTTGAAGACGCTGAAGTTCTCGAAGTCGGTGAACAGGGACAAGGCCACCTGCGCGCGCACGTCCGCCATCTGGAGTTCGCCGGCTATCAGGCGCAGGTGCTCCACGGCGCGGGTGCCGCCGGCGGAGCCGTAGCTCACGAAGCCCACCGCCTTGTTGTTCCACTCCGCGTACAGGAAGTCGATGGCGTTCTTCAGCGCCCCGGAGGTGGAGTGGTTGTACTCCGGCGTCACCATCACGAACCCGTCGAACGAGGCGATCTTCTCCGCCCACGCCAGGGTGTGCGGCTGGGAGTACTGGCCCATCGCCGGCGGATACGCCTCGTCCAGATGGGGGAGCGCGAAGTCGAGCAGGTCCACCAGCTCGAACTCCGCGTCCGAGCGCTGTGCGGCCACCTCGTGCGCCCAGCGGGCCACGGCCTCCCCGTTACGTCCGGGGCGGGTGCTGCCGAGGATGATCCCGATCCTGGTCATTGCTGGTCCTGCCTTCTTGGCTCGGTGCTGGTCCTGCTTCCGTGCTCGGTCCCCGGCGTGCCGCCAGGTCCTTGCTTCGTCAAGCAAACACCTTGGTACTTGCTTCGTCAAGCAACTATGATGGGAGCATGACCGCCGACAAGACACCGCCGCTCCCGCCCCTGGATCCCGACGAGGAAGCGCTCATCCGCGAGCTGGGTCGGGTGATGTCCGTCCTGCCCCGCGCCGTCGACGCCGACATGATCCGCGAGCGGCAGATCCCGATCAGCGAGTACACGACGCTGATGCACCTGTCCGAGGCGCCGGACCGGCTCATGCGGATGAGCGAGCTGGCGGCGGCCTGCAACCTCTCGGTCAGCGGGATGACCCGGGTGGTCACCCGCCTGGAAGGGTCCGGCCTGGTCCGGCGGGTCCGGTGCGACGGGGACGCCCGGGGGTGGAACGCCGTCCTCACGGACGCCGGCCTCGCCCGGCTGGAGCAGGCCTGGCCGGCCCACCTGGCCAGCGTCCGACGGCACGTCCTGGACCACCTGGAGGGCGCCGACCTCGCCCGACTGACCGCCGCGCTGCGGTCCATCGCCCCCTCCGCCTGACACAGGTCCTAGGGGCTTCGGCAAGCGCAACGAAACGAGGAACACGATCATGACGAACACCCCGGCGGCGTCCCCCGGCGGACACCCGATCACGCTCGGTCTCGACACCTTCGGCGACGTGACCAACGACGACGCGGGGAATCCGCTGTCGCACGGACGGACGATCCGCGGACTGGTCGAGGAAGGGGTGCTCGCGGATCAGACGGGCGTCGACCACTTCGCGATCGGGGAGCATCACACCGACTGGATGCCGCTGTCCGCGGCCGACGTCGTGCTGGCCGCGATCGCCGCCCGTACGTCCCGGATCCGCCTCGGATCAGGGGTGACCGTCATCAGCTCCGACGACCCCGTCCGGGTCTTCCAGCGGTTCGCGACCCTGGACGCCGTCTCCGGCGGCCGCGCCGAGATCATCCTCGGGCGCGGTTCGAGCGTCGAGTCCTTCCCGCTCTTCGGATACGACCTCGCCGACTACGAGCGGCTCTTCGAGGAGAAGGTCGAGCTGTTCGCCGAGCTGCTCAAGGAGGAGCCGGTCACCTGGTCCGGCACGGTACGCCCGGCGCTCAAGGAGATGCCGGTGTACCCGCACAGCGAATCGGGCGCGATCCCCACCTGGATCGGCGTGGGCGGCAGCCCCGAGTCGGTGGTACGGACCGCACGCCACGGCTTCTCGCTGATGCTCGCGATCATCGGCGGGGAGACCGCGCGGTTCGCCCCGTTCTCCCGGCTGTTCCGGCGCGAACTCGCCGGGTTCGGCCACCCCGACCGCCCGGTGGGCGTGCACGCGCCCGGCCACGTGGCCGCGACGGACGAGCAGGCGGTGGCGGAGTTCTGGCCGTACTACCGGGCGACCATGGCGATGGTCGCCCGGCAGCGCGGCTTCCGCGTCCCGACGTTCGAGCACTTCACGCGGGACGTCGGGCCCGGAGGCGCGCTCCACGTCGGATCACCCGAGACCGTGGCACGCAAGATCTGCGCCACGCTCAAGGCGGTGGACGCCTCGCGCTTCGACCTCAAGTACGGGATGAACGGCCTGCCGCACGGGCAGTTGATGCGCGCCATCGAACTCTTCGGTACCCGCGTGGCGCCGCTGGTCCGCGACATGATGAGCGACTGAGCGACCGACCCGCCCGGCGGGAGCCCGGGCGCGGGTGGTGCGCCACCGTCCGTCCGTGCACACTCGGGAGGTATGTCCCCACCGCCTCGGGCCGGACCGCTGTGCACCCGCGACTCGATCACCGCCGCACTGCGTGACCTGGGCCTGCGCCCCGGCGAGACCGTCCTCGTCCACTCCTCCCTCAGCGCGCTCGGCTGGGTCTGCGGCGGCGCGGTGACGGTCGTGCGGGCGCTGCTGGACACCCTGGGCGCGGACGGGACCCTGGTGGTGCCGGCGCACTCCGGCGGCAACTCCGACCCCGCCGACTGGAACAACCCGCCCGTTCCCGAGGCCTGGTGGGCGGCGATCCGCGCGTCCATGCCGCCGTACGACCCCCGCCTCACCCCCACGCGGGGGGTCGGTGTGATCCCGGAGACGGTACGGAACTGGCCCGGCGCCCTCCGCAGCGCCCACCCGCAGACGTCGTTCGCGGCCCTCGGCCCGCGCGCCGGCGGGATCGTGGCCGGCCACGCCCTGGACTGCCAGCTGGGGGAGCGCAGCCCGCTCGCGCGGCTGGAGGAGGCCGGGGCGCGGATCCTCCTGCTGGGCACGGGCTTCGACACCTGTACGGCGTTCCACCTGGCCGAGTACCGCGTACCGGCCCCGCGGGTCGACAACTCCTTCGCGGTCACGACCCCCGGGGGCCGCCGCTGGAGCACCGTGCGCGACGTCGCGATCACCAGCGACGGCTTCGCGGATCTTGGGGCGGCCTTCGAGCGGGACCACCCGGTGGTACGAGGCCGGGTCGGCGCGGCGGAGTCACGCCTGTTCCCCCTGGCGGAAGCGGTCATGTACGCGAGCAAGTGGCTGCGCGAACACCGCCCCCTGACCACCCCAACCTGACACCACAGCCCACCCACCCCGCCGCCGATCCCACGAGGCAGCCAACCGACCCCCCACCCCAGCGCCCAGACCGCCCGGGTCCCGCAGCGCCCACCGAGCCCGCGCCCGAACCCCACCCCGCCCCCGTATTCCGGTTGTTCCGGCCCGGCCTCGTTGGGAGGATCGCCGGCATGCCCACCTTCCCCGCGCCCGACGGAACCCTGCTCGCCTACCGCACGATCGGGGACGGCGAGCCGGTCCTCTGCGTCCCCGGCGGCCCCACCGACTCCGCGTACCTCGGCGATCTCGGTGGCCTGGCCGCCCACAGGCGCCTGATCCTCCTGGACCTCCGGGGCACGGGTGGCTCGGCGAAGCCCGAGGACACCTCCTCGTACCGCTGCGACCGCCTCGTCGACGACGTCGAGGCCCTGCGCGCCCACCTCGGACTCACCCGGCCCGACCTCCTCGCGCACTCCGGCGGCGCGAACATCGCCGCGCAGTACGCGGCCCGCCACCCGGAGCACACCGGCAGGCTGGCCCTGATCACCCCCGGACCCGCCGCCGTCGGCATCACCGTCACGGGTGAGACGCGCCGCGCGCTCGCGCGACTCCGTAAGGACGAACCCTGGTTCCCGTCGGCGTACGCCGCCCTGGAGGCGATCACCGAGGGCACCGGCGGCGACTGGGACGCCGTCGCCCCCTTCTTCTCCGGCCGGTGGGACGAGGCCGCGCGGCGCCACCAGGCCGGGAGCCGGCCGGCCAACCAGGAGGCCGTCGCCGTCTTCGGGTCGGAGGGCGCCTTCACCCCGCAGGCCACGCGCACGGCGCTCGCCGCCCACGCGGGCCCTGTCCTGCTGCTCGCGGGGGAGTTCGACATGAACACGCCTCCCTCGGCGGTGGCGGAGTACGCCGCGCTCTTCCCCGCCGCCACCCACGCCCTGCAGCCGGGAGCGGGCCACTACCCCTGGCTCGACGACCCCGGCGCGTTCGTGGCGACCACGGCGGCCTTCCTGGCCTGAGGGCGCGTCAGCCCACTCCGTGAACGGATTCCGCGCCGGCGTGCTGTGTTTCGTACCGTGAGATTCCTTCGAGCCCCCGGCCGGTGGATCGTGCCCGCAACATTCACGTGTTACGAAGGAAGGGGGACAAACGGCCCACACGCGCCCGGTCCGCCACCCGTCACGGCGCCCCGCCGCGTCGGGGACGAGCCATGGAGTGGGGAGAGGTGGGTACGCGCGGATGATGAGAGTCCTTCGCCCAGGGCCGGGACTGTGGTGGCGCTGGCGGCGCAATCCGCTCCGGCGGCGCAGTGACGCGGTCGAGGCCTGGATGCTGCCGGTGGTGGGGGCACTCGCCCTGACCATCGCGGTACTGGGCGGGCTGCTCGCGTCCCAGGGGGTACGGGCCGCGGCCGACGGGCAGCGGGCGCAGCGGCACAGCACCCGCGCCGTGGTCCTCGCCGACACCCCGGTCGGGCCCGCGTCGGCGGGCCGGGCGGACGGCGACGTCCCGGCCCGGGTGCGCTGGACGGCACCCGACGGGGCCGCGCGAACCGCCCGGATCTCCGTGCCCGGCGGGCAGCGCGCCGGCAGCACGGTACGGATCTGGGTCGACGCCCGCGGGAGGCCCGTACCGCCGCCCGCCACACCGGACGAGGCGGACTTCCACGCGACGCTCCTCGGCGGCCTGGCCGCCCTCGTGAGCGGCGGTACGGTCCTCTGCTTCGGCGCCCTGGCCCGGCAGCGGCTGTACCGGCAGCGGATGCGGCGCTGGTCGGAGGAGTGGGACCGGATCGCCCCCGAGTGGAGCCGCGGGACGCTCTGACGGAGCGGCGGGGGAGAGAGATCCGCCAGGTCCGGTTGCCCGCCCGCCCGTTGGGTAATAAGCGTGCACCGGCACGCACCGCCCGGCGGCGGCGCACACGCCATCAGGCTTTCCCAGGACGAGGAGACGACCGATGACGCGGATCAGAATCACCCCCCGTGCCCCGCGCCCTCAGCAGCCCCCGCCCCTCGACCTGCGGACTCCGTCGGGTCGCCCGCTGCCCTACTGACCCGCCTGACCCTCCGCCCTACCGACCGCCTCTCACCGAGCCGGTCCCGCCCCCGCCCGCGTGGCCAGGAGGAGGGCGACGTCGTCCTCCTGGCCCTGCCGGTCCTCGATGCTCGCGACGATGTGCTCGGCCATGGCGTCCAGGTCCAGGGGACCGGTGTCCAGGAGTGCCTGGATCTGGCGCTCCCCCGACTCCATGTCGGCGTCGTGGAACTCCAGCAGCCCGTCGGTGCACAGCAGGAGCGTCTCCTCGGCGCCCAGGTGGAAGCGCGTGGTGGGGTACGGCCCGGCGCTCAGGTCCGACAGCCCGAGGGGCAGGCCGCCCGCCACCTCGAACAGGGAGCTCTTCCCGGCCGTCCTGACGTGCGGGCACGGGTGCCCGGCGCGGACGGCCTCCGCTTCCCCGGTCGCGGGGTCGAGACTGACGTACAGACAGGTGGCGAGCCGCTCGGTGTCGAGGCCGTGCAGGAACGACGACGTGCGCGACATCAGCGCCGCGGGCGCGTGCCCCTCGGCCGCGTAGGCCCGGAACACCGTCCGCAGCTGCCCCATGACGGCGGCGGCCTGGATGTCGTGCCCCTGCACGTCCCCCACCACCAGCCCGACCCGCCCGCCGGGCAGCGGCAGGACGTCGTACCAATCGCCCCCCACCTGGTGACCGGCGCGCGCCGGCCGGTACCGCGCCGCGACCCGCAGCCCCGCCACGTCCTCGATCCTCGCGGGGAGCATCGCCTCCTGGAGCCCGACGGCCATCGCGTGCTCCTCGTCGTAGAGCAGGGCCCGCTGGAGCGACTGGGCGACGGTCGCCGAGAGGGCCACCAGCAGGTACTGCTCCTCGGGGGAGAAGCCCTCCTTCTCCTCGTACAGGATCGCCAGGACGCCGGTGAGCCGGGCCTGCGCCATGAGGGGCAGCACCGCGGAGGCCGTGAAGTCCGTCTTCTTGATGTACGGCCACAACATCGGGTACGAGGCCTCGATCTCCGCCCGCGTGATGAACAGCGGATTCTTGTTCTGGAACACGGCGGCGATGGGCCGCTCGTCGTCGATACGGCCGAACTCCAGGTCGCGGACGTAGTCGGGGGGCATCCCGGCGGCGGCCAGCCGGCGCAGCCTGTTCTGCTCCATGACCGTGAGCGAGATCCCCACGGCGCCCACCGGACCGAGGATCTCGTTGCTCGTCAGGGCCCCCAGCACGTCCTGCACGCTGAGCGCCTGCGACAGCGCGGTGGTCGTCGCCCGGACGACGCCGGCGTGGTGCCGCCGGTCGGACTCCAGGATGGCCTTGCGCTCCGCGTACTGGAGCTCGGTGCGGATCACCCCGACCGCGCGGACCGCCTTCCCCTCGGTGTCCCGCCGGATGGCGGCCTGGGTGTGGACCCATCGGACGCTGTCGTCCGGGTGGCGGACCCGGAAGTAGCTGCCGTAGCTCATCGAGTAGCGGGGGTCCGCGAAGACCTCGGCCGCCCGCTGTCGCAGCTCGTCCAGTTCCTCCGGCATGATCCGCGCGGCGAGCGTCGACATGAGTCCGTCGAACTCGTCCGCCTCCAGGCCGAAGATGGAAAGGGCGCTGGAATCGAGCAGGACCCGGTCGGAGGCGAGGTCCCAGGCGAATCCGCCGATGCCGTTCCACTCCAGGGCCATCGACAGCTCTGCCCGAAGGTCGGCTTCGAGTGCGTCGGACGACGTAGTGCCCGGTGTCGGGTTCCTGTCGTGTTCCATGTGACCTCCGGTTTTTCCAGTGTAGTCCGGGGCCCGGAACCGGCCCGGGGGCTCGGCATAGGGCGCTGACCAGCGGAAAGCCGGTGGGGAACCGCCGGGAAGCCGGTGGCGGGAGAGACCGCGGGGCCGCACGGCGAGGACGCGCCACCGTTCGGGGGAGTTCCCCGCGGCGCGCGTGTGGAGGCTCCCCGGCCCGTCGAGGGTAGGGCCATGACCCTGCCCCGATTCGCCCCCATGCTCGCCACACCGGGCGGCCTGCCCCCGGCGGCCGAGGAACGGCTGTGGTCCGCGGAGACCAAGCACGACGGCCAGCGCGCGCTGATCTACCTGCCGGGCGACGGTTCCGTCCTGCTGCGGTCCAGGTCGGGCGCCGACATCACCCCCGCCTACCCCGAGCTGCGGGCCCTGGCCACCGCCCTGCCCACCGGGGTGCCGGCGGTGCTGGACGGGGAGATCGTCGCGCTCGACGACCGGGGCCGCCCGGACTTCGAACGCCTCCAGGCCAGGATGGGACTGGCCGGATCACCCGCCAAGGCCGCGAGCCTGGCCCGTACCGTCCCGGCCCACCTCATGCTCTTCGACGCGCTCCACGTCGGCGGGCGCCCGCTCGTCCGCGTCGCGTACGCCGACCGCCGCCACGAGCTGGACGCGCTCGGCCTCGCCGGGCCGTCCTGGTCGACACCGGCCGCGATCGTCGGGCACAGCGCCGCGGCCCTGGCGACCACCCGCGAGCACGGCCTGGAGGGCATCATCCGCAAGCGCCTGACCTCCGTGTACGAGCCCGGCGTGCGCTCCCGCGCCTGGATCAAGATCCGTAACGTACGGACGGTGGACGCCATCGTCGGCGGCTGGGTCCCGGGGCGCGGCCAGCTCGGCGGGCTCCCCGGGGCCGTCCTCGTCGGACGCCGGGAGGGGGGCGCCCTGCGGTACATGGGGAGCGTCGGCACCGGATGGAGCGACCGCGAACGCGCCACGCTCGCCCGGCTGCTGCACGCCGCGCGGATCGACGACTGCCCCTTCGACCAGGTGCCCCGCGTCGCGGGGGCGCACTGGGTCCTGCCCCGCCTCGTCGGCGAGGTCACGTACAGCACCCGTACCCGCGCCGGCCTCCTGCGCCAGCCGTCCTGGCACCGGCTGCGCCCCGACCTCGCGCCCGAGGACGCCGACTGACGCCGACCGACCGAAGACCGCCCGGCCCCGGGACGCCGTCCGCACCCGCGGCCCCGGGCGGCCCCTCACCCCGCGAGCGGGAGCAGCGCCGGCTCGTCCGCGGGCCGGGGCCGGAAGGGCTGCTCGGTCCAGATCGTCTTCCCGCTCCTGCCGTACCGGCTGCCCCACCGTGTCGTGCAGTTGGCGACGATGAACAGACCCCGGCCCCCTTCGTCCAGGTCGGCGGCCCGCAGGAGGCGCGGTTGGGTGTTGCTGGGGTCGGTCACCTCGCAGATGAGCACGTTCTCCCGGATGAGCCGCAAGCCCACCGGGCCGCCGGCGTAACGGACCGCGTTGGTCACCAGCTCGCTGACGACCAGTTCGGTCGTCAGCGCGAGCTCGTCCAGGCCCCACGCCGATAGCTGCCGCACCGCCGCCGCCCGCGCGACGGCGACGGACGCGGGCCCCGCGGGGAACTCCCAGCTGGCGACATCGTGGGACGACAGCGTTCGGGTACGGGCGAGGAGGACGGCGAGATCGTCCGCGGGAGGCTCGTCGCCGACGCCCGACAGCAGCGACCGGCCGACCTCGTCGAGCGCGGCCCCCGGCCGGTACATGGTGTCCAGGCGGTGCTTGATCCTCGCCATCGCCCGCTCGACGTCGAAGCCCTCCAGCCCGAACAGGCCGTCGGTGTAGAGCGCCAGCACGGTGTCCGGCTCCAGCTCCACGGTCACGGACTCGAAGGGCACCCCGCCGACCCCCAGCGGTGGCCCCGGCGGGACGTCGAGGAACTCCGCCCCGCTGCCCGGCCGGACCAGGACGGGCGGCGGCTGGCCGGCACTGGCGAAGGTGCACAGGCCCGACACCGGGTCGTACAGGGCGTACAGGCAGGTGGCGCCGACCACGTCCCGCCGCCCCGGCGGCGCCTCGGCCGCCAGCCGCTGGACGAGGTCGTCGACCTGCCCGAGGACCTCCTCGGGCGGCAGCTCCATCCCGCCGAACGCCTGGATCGCCGTACGGAGCCGGCCCATCGTCGCCGTCGCGTGGAGGCCGTGGCCGATGACGTCCCCGATGACCAGCGCCACCCGCGACGAAGGCAGCGCGATGACGTCGAACCAGTCGCCGCTGATGCTCATCTCGCCCTCCGCCGGGCGGTAGCTGCCCGCGGTCTCCACGGCCGGCAGATCGGTCGTGGGCCGGGGGAGCAACTGCTCCTGGAGCGCCACCGCCGCGCGGTGCTCATGGGTGTAGCGGCGGGCGTTCTCCACGCCGAGGGCGGCCCGCGAGGCGATCTCCGCCAGGAGGCGCCGGTCGGATTCGTCGAACGGCTCGGGCCGCCGGTCCGTGCGCCAGACCGAGACCGTCCCGAGGATCCGTCCGCGGGCCCGCAGAACCGCGACCAGGACGGAGTGCGCCCGCTCGGGGACCAGCAACCGGATCAGGTCGTCGTCACCGCCCAGGGCGCCGATCACCGCGTCGCGGTCCGTCAGCAGGGTGCCGGCCTCCTGGAGGCCGCGCAGGGCCCGGCTGTCCGGCAGCGGAGGGTACGGCTCGCCCGGCCCGAGCAGGCCGGCCTGCCACCCGCCGGCGCTCGTCGCGACCGCGGCGCGCGTCAGGTGCTGGCGGCCGCCGCCGAAGACGGGCGGCGGCTCCTCCCCGGAGGGCACGGACTCCGACAGGTCCACCGTGACGACGTCGCCGAGGTCGGGGACGACGACGTCCGCCAGGTCCTGCGCGGTCCGCACCACGTCGAGCGAGGAGCCGATCCGGTTGGCGGACGTGTGGAGCAGGTCGATCTGGTCGCGGAGCTTCTCCTGCGCGGTGGTGTCGTTCACCGCGACGACCACCCCGTCCGGGCGCCCGCGCGCGTCCTGGAGCTGGAAGGCCGTCAGGGACATGACCCACTTCTGCCCGGCGGCGTTCCGCGCCCGGACCAGGTGGCTGCTCCGGACCGCGGGCTCCCCGGTCTCCAGCACGTCGCGCAGCACCCGTTCCACGGCCTCCGCGTCCTCGGCGTCCAACACGTCCCCCAGCCGGCTGCCGACGGGCAGGGGCGGGCCGCCGAACATCTCGGGCGTGATGTTGGTCCGTACGACGTTCAGGTCCGTGTCGTGGATGCCGATACCCACGCGGGACTGCGCGAACAGGGCCCGCATCAGGGACGCCCCCCGCGCCCACTCCGCCGCGTCGGCCGCCGGGACAGCCGTAACCAGGTACTCGTCCGCGCCGGCGAGCGGGACGGCCTCGTAGGCGACCTCGACGGTCCGTCCCGAGGAATGCCGCAGCAGCGCGGCACCCCGTTCCGTCCGGTCCCCGCCGCCCCGCCCGGACCCGAAGGGCGGCGGCAGCGGGGGGACGAGCAGGCGCCCCAGGGACCGGCCGCAGACCTCCTCCGCGCCGCGTCCCACCAGGGACCGCGCGGCGGACGACCAGCGGACCACGACGCCCGCGTGATCCACGACCGCCGCCGCCACGGGGCCGGGGCGGATCCCTGGCACCGCGGGGGGTTCGTCGTCTGGGCGCATGCCGCCTCCTCGACCGGGCACCGGCGGCGTCACGCGCCCTCCGTACACCGTGTGACCTGGTCGTACGGCCGGTGGCGCGTTTCCACCGACACCTACAGTCTGCTCGCGCAGGACCGTTCCCACTCTCCGGCCGCGGGAACTTTCCCGTCGGCCGCCCGGTCTGTTCAACCGGCCGGCGCTTCGAGCAGATCGAGCAGCCGGCCGTGGAGCTGGGCGGGCGCGGCGAGGAAGCTGGTGGCGCCGATGCTCCAGGGCCGCCCGCCGAGGTCGGTCACCCGCAGCCCGGCCTCCGCGGCGACGAGCGCCCCGCCGACGAGGTTGGTGTCGTCCGTCCCGTACTCCCAGAAGGCGTCGAGCCGCCCGGCCGCGGTGTCGGCGACCTGCCAGGACGTCGGGCCGAGGTTCCGGACGGCGCCGACGTGCGGGAGCACCGCGGACAGCGAGCGGCCGGCCTCCCGTACCGCCGACGGCTGCGAGGCCACCAGGGGCGGCTGGCTGGTCCCGAGCAGCGCCAGCGTCAGGTCGGTCTTGAGCGACGGACGCAGGGGTACGCCGTCCCGGAACGCGCCGTGGCCCGCCAGGGCGGTGACGGTCTCCCCGCGCAGCGGAGCGTGCAGGACGGTCGCCACCGGCCTGCGGTCCCGTACGAGCGTCAGGCTGACGGACCAGTACGGCATGTCCTGGAGGAACTGCACGGCGCCGTCCACGGGGTCCGCCACCCACACCTCGCCGGTCCCGGGCGTGTGCGCGCCGAGTTCCCCGGCCCACACGGCGTCCGGGCGCAGCCCCGCCAGCTGGTCCTTGAACAGCGCCGTCGCGTCCTGGTCGAGCGGCTCGAAGCGCTCCCTGAACTCCGCCCACGAGGTGGCGGCGGGCGTCCGCACGGGAGTGGCGGCCACCAGTCTGCCGACGGTCCGGGCGGCGGTGGTCATCGTGCGGAGCAGGTCGTGGTCGGACATCGGGTGCCTCCGTGCGTGGGTGGGTCGGACACGCACCAGCCTCGGACCCGGCGGACGATCACGGCCCCGAAGACCCGTAAATCCGAGCGGAACCGGCAGGGATGGCATACTCGATGGCTGATCATGCCCCGATCGCGGTGTTTCGTGGCACCCGCGACAGGCACCCCCGACAGGCATCCGCGACAGGTACCTCCACAGACACCGGCGAGAACGAGAAGGTGACGCGATGCCCCTGCCCGGGACGCCCGAGCCGCTCCCCGTCCGGGAACAGCGGGTGATCGCGGCCCTCCAGTGCGACGGCAGGGTCACCGCCGAGCGCGCCGCCGCCGTCCTCGGCCTCGGTCCCCGCGACGTCCACCGCAGCCTCAAGAAGCTGCTGGGCGACGGGAGCGTACAGGTCCTCGGCAGCCGCCCCCGCGACGACGCCGCCGGCGCGATGATGCTCCGCGTCCGCGTCCTGCGGGGCCGGATCGAGGCGATCACGTCCGCGCTCGCGGCCCGGGACGACATCCCCCTGATCGACGTGTCGGCGAGCGGCGACGAGATCTCGGCCGTACTGCTCCCCGGGGCCGGGCCCGGGAACCGCCTTGTCCTCGAACAGCTGCCGGCCACCGGCGCCGTGACGTCCGTCTCCGCGCAGACCGTGCTGCACGTCTTCTCCGACGCCACCGACTGGCGCCTCGACGTCCTCACGGACGACGAACGCACCGCCCTGACACCGGAGTCCGGGCCGGCGGCCTACCCGTCACCCCTCGACGGGCCCGACGAGGCCATCGTCACCGCGCTGGAGGGCGACGGACGGCTCACGGCGGCGGCCGTGGCCGCGCGGACCGGGCTCGCGGAGTCGACGGTACGGCGCCGGCTGGCCGCGCTCCTCTCCGGCCGCCGCCTCCTCACCCAGGTGGTGGTCGACCCCCGGCGCCTCGGCATGGGCATCGACGCGAACGTCTGGATGGAGGTGCCGCCCGACCACCTGGACGCCGCGGGCCGCGCCCTGGCCCGGCACCCCGCCGTCCACGGCGCCCTCGCCACCTCGGGTACGGCCAACCTCTGCGTGGCGGTGTGGCTGCGCGACGCGCGGGCCCTCTACCGCTTCCTCACGGAGGAGCTGACGGGCCGTTCCATCACGCGGACGGAGACGATCCTGGTGGGGCGCGCGGTGAAGCGGCCGGGACGGGGCTGACCGAACGGCCTCCCGGCCCGTGAGGCGCGGGCGTACGGGGTCGGGAGGCGTACGGGTCAGCGGGCGTACGCGACGGCCAGCAGGAACCAGCCGGTGTGCGGGATCCACTGCTCGGCCCACCGCCAGGACTCGTCCTCCGGCGCGTCCTGGGGGCGGAACGCGATGTCGTCCTCGTCGGTCCAGCCCGAGGTGACGCCGTTGACGATGCCGCCGGGCAGGTTGGGGAAGTCCGAGGCGTAGTCGACGTTGCCCCGGCCCCGCCCCTGGAGCATGGACGCGTCGAACGGGTTGCGCCCGGTGATCCAGGCCAGCTGGTCGTCGGCGAACGCGGTCAGCCGGCGGCGCCCCTCCTCCGTCACGCCGTCGGCGGTGGCGCACGCCGAGGCCGCCGCGGACAGCGAGGCGATGGTGGCGTTCTCGCCCTGCCACCAGTAGCCGGTCTCGTTGGCGTGCGGGAAGAAGAACGCGTCCCGGTCGGTCCCGCCGAGGGGCCGCACCCGCTGGCGCGGGTAGCCGAACGGGTTCGGTACGGCGTGGGTGCGGTCGACGGTGTCGAGCATCGCCTCGACCGCCAGCGCCCGCGCGGGGGCCGCTTCGGGCGCCCCGGGCAGGGTCTCGGCGAAGCGCAGGAGGGCCAGGACGGGCAGGCCGGCCTCGACGGCGTGGAAGAAGGGCCGGCCCTCGGCGTCCGCGACGAACCAGCCGGGACCGTCGCCCGGCCGGACGTACCGCTCCAGGAGCGACCGGGCCCGGCGCCGCGCGGCGTCGTGCGCCCCGTGCTCGGGATCGGCGCCCGCCGCGACCAGTTCGGCGGCGGCGAGCAGGGCGGTGTAGTCGTCCAGGACGTTCTCCGTACCGTCTTCCAGGTACGCGGTGTTGTGCTTCTCCAGGTGGGTGAAGCCGTCGAGCGCCGCGCCGAAGTAGGTCTCCCGGGAGAACTCGCCCTCGTCGTCGGCGTGCGAGGCGCGGGCCAGCGCCGCGATCGCGAGGCCGCCGCCGTGGCGGTAGGCGGCCTGGTAGCGGTCGGTGCGGACGCACTCGGGCAGCGGGGCCGTCACCACCCGCTCCTCCAGCCGCTTGGTCAGGGCGTCGAAGATCCCCGTGTAGAAGTAGCCCTCGGGCGCCCGGAAGCGCACCAGGAAGTCGGCTCCCCACAGGGCCTCGTCACGCAGCCGGGCGCTCAACGACCCGACCAGCGCGGGGTGTTGGGCGGCGAGCACGTCACGGGCGGCGAGCATGGCCCACGCGCACAGCGGGATCTGCTGCGGGCTCATCGTGCGGGTGTACGTGAGGTGGCTCAGGAACTTGCTGGTGTCACCGCTCGCGTCGAGCCAGCCGCCCCGCGCGTCGACGTGCCGTCCCGTGGTGTCGCCCCACAGCGCGGCCCGCCGGTCCTTGCGGTCGATCTCGCCGCTCGACCGCATGGCCTTGAAGTAGCTGAGCACGTCGGACATCGTCGCGCGCTGGAGGCGGTCGGCGGAGCGCGCGAACGGCTCCGACACGGTGACGCGGCCGTCGCTCTCCACGACGCGCACCACGTACCGGCCGGGCGGCAGATCCGGGGGCAGCGCGACCCGGGCGAAGGGCCCGGCGCTCCAGCCGGGGACGGCCTCGACCGGGCCGGGCACGAGCGGGCGCTCCGGCGCCGAGCCGTCCTCCGCCCGCAGGCCGACCGCGGCCGGCGCCGTCCCGCCGGGCAGGGCGAGCACCACGGCGGGGGCGCCGCCCAGGCCGTACCCGAGGTGGTCGGCCAGGATCGTCGGCCTGGCACGCGTGTCGTCCCTGGAGATCACCTGTGAGCACCGCGCCTTCCGTCGGTGGGGGTCCGCGGCCGTCCGGCCGCCGTTCCCGGACAAGGTATGCAGTGGAAGGCAAGTGGTCAATAGTGGTATCTTTCCGGTGATTGCTGGAGGTTCACCGATGGGCATCGACGCCGTCTCGATCCGCGCTCCGCGGCGCGAACGCAGTTCCGACCCGCTGTGGTCACAGGCTGCCGACTCGATCCTCGAACAGATCGAGAGCCAGGAACTGACGGCCGGCGCGAAGCTGCCACCCGAGCGGGAACTCTGCGCCCAGCTCGACATCTCGCGGGTGACCCTCCGCAAGGCGCTCTCGCACCTGGTGGACCAGGGGGTCCTGACCGCGTCGCACGGCCGCGGCTGGTTCGTCGCGCAGCCGGTGGCGGCCCGCGAGTGGCCCAACGACCTGGAGTCGTTCACCACCACCGCGCACCGCAAGCACATGCGGCCCAGCTCGCTCGTCCTGCGCCAGGCGGTGGAGGCGGCCTCGCTCGACGAGGCGGACCGGCTCGGGGTTCCCGCCGGCACCCCCCTGCTGCACCTGGAGCGGGTACGGCTCCTCAACGGCGTACGGATCGCGGTCGACCGCACCATCATCGCCGCCGACCTCGTCCCGTCCCTCACCACCACCGACTTCGGCACCGCGTCCCTGTTCGAGGCGCTGCGCGAACAGGGCATCGAGCTGAGCAGGTCGATGGCCACGATCGAGGCCCGCAGCGCCGACGACGAACTGGCGGTCCGGCTGGAGATCGAGCCAGGGGCGCCCGTCCTGGTCCTGGACCAGACGATCCACGCCCCGGACCAACGGCCCCTGCTGGCCTCGACGGTGGAGTACAGCGGCGAGAGATACCGCCTCCGTACCACCCTCGCCTCCTCGAACGACACCGCGCGCCGCTGAGCCGCTGACACGCCGGAGCGGCGCGGGGAACGGGACCGACCCCGTCCCCCGCGCCGCTCCTGTCGTACGGAGTCCGTACGGACGCGTGGGCTCGTACGGAGTGTGCGGGGTGATCAGCCGGTGTACGCGGCCAGTGCCTTGGTGAAGTCGAGCGCGCTCTGGCTCACACCACTGCAGTCCGCGCCGGCGTCCGTGGTGCCGCCCCCGCAGGAGCGGTCCCGGTTGACCGCCCAGAAGCTCACCCGGGACAGGTGCTTGCTGGTCGCGTAGCTCACCATCGACTTGAAGTTGGCCACGGACACGGTCTCGCCCGGCACGTCCGACTTGCCGTTCATCGAGGAGAAGCCGACCTTGCGGTACGCGGCGTCCGAGGAGAGCCCGTACGCCGAGGCCACCGCGTTCTTGAGGCCGTCCACCGCGCCCTTGGTGGCGGCCACCATGTCGATGGTGCCCTCGTCGAAGTCGAACGGCATGACCGCCCAGCCCTCGATGTCCAGCTTGTTGTTCGCCCCCCGCTTGATCAGGTCGAGGCCGGTCGCGTCCGGGCCCGTCCTGGTGGTGCCGAAGGTGACGTACACGGCCACCCCGGGGTTGTTGGTCTTGACGATCTTCAGCGCGTCCACCACCCGCTCGCGGACCGTGGCGTTGGTGAACTCGGTGTCCTCGATGTCGATGTCGATGGACTTCAGCTTCAGCGCGTCGATGGTCTTCTGGTACGCCCCCGCGAGGGCGGTGGCGGACGAACACTTCTCACCGAGCTTGTTGCCGGACCAGCCGCCGATGGAGACGGTCACGTCACCGCCGGCGGCGCGTATCGCGTTGATCGTGGACTGGTCGTTCCCGCCCGTCAGCGCCCTGTTCCCGTCCCACTTGGGGTTGCAGCCGCCGTCGGAGAGGATGAACGCCATCGTGAACTGCTTGACGCCGGTCGCGCTCATGACCGACGTGGCGCTCTGGGGACTGCCCCAACCCAGGTACAGGTAGGGGGCGTTGAGCCCGACCGGCGCGGCCGCCGCGGCCTTGGCGGCGGGCGCGCCGCCGTCGGTCGCGGTCGCGGTGGTGGCCGCGGACAGGGCGGCGGTGGCCGCCAGGGACAGGGCCGCGGAGACCGCCAGAAGGCGGGGGCGCCGCTGGAGCATGGAGTGGTACGAGGACGTCATGTCGCTGGTTCTCCTCAGGTGGGGGTCCGAGTGACGCGCGGTCAGGGAGTCCAGTAGTTGTGCGTGACGACGAGCATCGTCTGCAACTGCACACTGGTGGAGTAGTAGTCGGTGCCGCTGGGCGTGGTGGCGAGCATCTTCTGCCACAGCGCGTCCAGCCACGCCTGACTGGCCGGGTCGGTCATGGCCGCGACCGCGAAGGGCGCGAAGAACGCGGGCTCGTTGCCGGTGCCGAAGCTGGTGCCGTTGAGCTTGTACCCGTCCCGGATCTTGGCCGGGTCGTTCGCGGCCTTGGTCTTGATCCAGGAGTTCATCTTCCGTACGGCGGTGCGGGACGCGCTGTCGTTGTTGACGACCGCGTCCGTGCCCAGGCGCCACGGGTCCCGGCAGGCGTTCCAGTTGTAGTCGCCGTCGTGCGCGTCCTCCAGGACCTCGCCCGCCGCCGGCTTCGGCGTGGTCGTCGTGTTGACGACGAAGTCCGGCAGCAGCCCGGTGGCGGACGCGTGCTTGGACTGGAGACTGCCGATCACCGACTGGGTCTTGGTCAGGACCGCGTCCCAGGTGCTGTCGCCGGTGGCCTTGCGGAACGCCTTGAAGTGTCCGGGGATCCAGTCCGACGTGCGCGAGATCTGGTCGTAGCTGCCGGACGACCAGTCACCGAGCTTCATCAGCTTGGAGCCGCTGTGCACCTCGCTCGCCTTGATCGCGTTGATCCGGCGGTTCGCCAGGCTCTGGTAGTTGTACGTGCCGCCGCTGCCCCACTGCTTGTGGGCGAGGAGCAGTCCGTACGCGATGTCCAGGTCGCCGTCGGTGGCGGAGTCGCTCCCGTTGACGCTCCTGCACCCCGTGTCCTGCTCGGCCGCGTGCAGGTCGGGGTTGTTGACGGAGGGGTGGGCCAGGACGTACTTGAGGATGCCGTCGAAGATCTTCTTGGCGTCCGCGTCGGCGCCCGCCATCAGCGCCGTGATGACCAGGCCGTAGCCCTGGGCCTCGGCGACGTACGGGTGGTCCGCGTCCGCCGCGTACACCTCGTACCAACCGTTGCCACAGTTCTGCTTGATGAAGTTCGACTTCCACTTCGTGTAGAAGTCGATCACGGCGCGGTCCGCGGCGGCCTGGCCGCCGCTGGGCGCCAGGGTGCCGGCCGCGTAGGCGAAGGAATGACTGCCGAAGGGGACGGCCGGGCCGTCGGCCGCACCGGCGGCCGGGGTGAGTCCGGTCCACACGCAGGTGGTGAGGACGGCGGTGGCGGACAGGGCTGCTGCGCATCTCGCACGGCGACTGCGGGACATCGGGCCTCCGAGGTAGGGGGGTTGTGGGGAAGTTAGCCGCGCCGTCATGACCTCGACAAGGTGTTGGTTAGTAAAGTTTCCTATCGTTTACGTGGGGGTGACGCGACGACGCCGAGGCCGACGGGAGGTCGGCCTCGGCGTGGGCCGGGCTGGTGGTGATCAGTCGTCAGAAAGCTTGCAGGTCAACGGTGTTGGGGGCGCATGCGGGCGGACGCGTCAGCGACGGTGCCTGCGGTGCGGCCGCCCGGCGGTGGCCGTCCGCCGCCTCCGCAGCAGGACGGTGCCCAGCGCCGCCACCGCCAGCGCGGCGGCCCCGGCGAGGGCGGCGGTGGTCGGGGTCAGCGGGGACCCGGTGTCCGCGACGGGGGCGGTGTTCGCGGACTCGGCCGCCGCGGACGCCGGTGCGGGGGAGGGGGAGGACGGGGCGGCGGACGGAGACGCCGAGGGGGAGGCGGCCGCGGGCTTCGGGGCGCGCTCCGGGGCCTTGGTCGGCGCCTTGGGCGGCGGCGGTACGGCGGCGCGGGCGGGCGGTGTGGTCGCGGCCTCGGCCCGGTCCGTACTCCCGCCGGGGAGGACGACGTCGGAGCACGAGTAGTAGGTGTCCGGTGTGCTGGTGTTGCGCCACACCGTGTACAGCACGTGGCGGCCGGTCCGGCCCTCGGGGAGACGGGCCGGGATGCGGTAGGCGCCGTTCCGCAGCGCCGGGTCCTTGACGGTCAGGAAAGGCTCCGGAGCCAGGTCGTCCCACGTCAGCGGCGCGTCCGGGGAGTAGCCCTGCCGGGTGAGGTAGAGGCTGAACGTCCCCTCGTGCGGGATGGAGGACCGGTAGGTGAGGGTGAAAGGGGCCCCGGGGGCCAACTTCGTGGCGGGCCAGTCGGAGCGGGAGAGGTCGAGCCCGGCGTACGCGGCGATTCCCCCGCTGCACAGCTTCCCGTCCGGGATCACCTGCCGGTCCCTGCCGTTGACCCCCGCGACCCGCAGGTTGTCCCAACTGCCCAGCGGCTGGCCACCGTTGGCGGCGACGGCCGCCCGGCACGCGGGCGTTCCCGCGAGCCCTTCCGACGCCAGGCCGCACGCGGCGACCCGGCTCACCGGGTCGGTCGGCGCGCCGTGCGCGTACGCGGGGGCTGCGGCCAGCAGCGTCGAGCCCGCCAGCAGGAACGTGACGGCGCCCGCGAAGGCGGCCGCTGCGGAGGTGCGGTGACGGATCATCAGGACGGGCTCCCTCGGCGGGCCCGGGGGCCCTGCGCGTAACAGTGTGCTGTCCATTACGGCCGGGGCGCCCGGGCCGTTCACCGGGTCCGTGCCCGCGGACCCCCTTCGCCGGGGGCGCGGCCGGAATCCGTGCTCGGCATCGGGGTGAATCTGCTCATGATCGTCTGTGAGCGGGGTACGTGTCGGTCACGCGATGGCAGCGGTATCGGGCCTGTACGAGCCTGTACGAGACGAGGGGCGAGAACGACATGGACAACATCTGGGCGTACGCGGCGGACTGCGGCTACGGCGAGGACCGGTCCCTGGTGGGCTTCGAGGTGGAGGCGACCGACGGGGTGGTCGGGCAGGTGGAGCGGCAGACGGACCACGACGGCATGCGGCACCTGGTCGTGGACACCGGGATGTGGGTGTTCGGGACGAGTCTCCTGATCCCCGCCGGCCTCATCACCGGCATCGACTCCGACTCCCGGCGGGTGATCGTCGGGCGGGCCCGGGAGGAGATCAAGGCGGCGCCCCGGTTCGCCAGGGACAGCGAGACGACGGACGTCGCGTACCTGTCGGAGGTGGGGAACTACTACCTGGCGCTCGACCCCGTCCCGGTCTCCTGACGGACCGCCGGGCCCCCGGGGCGGCGAACGGTTCCACGGCCACCGGGGACCGGGCCGCCCGCCGCGCCCGCGAGGGCCCGCCGCGCTCAGTGCTGTGCGAGCTCCGGATAGAGGGCGGAGAGATCCTGCGACAGGCCGGACTTGATCTGCTTGGTGATCTCGTCGGCGAGTATCTCGTGGCTTCCCTCGTCCAGCGCCTTGAGCGCGAGCCGTGCGACGTCCGCCGGGTCCGACTTGGGGACGTCGGGAAGGTGGCTGGTGAAGTCGGTGTCCATGAACGCGACGTGCAGCGCGCTCACCAGGGTGCCCTGCTCGCGCAGCGCGAGTCGCAGGGAGTTCGTCACCGACCAGGAGGCCGCCCTGGACGCCGTGTACGACGCCACGTCCGGAAAGGTCAGCCAGGACACCGCGGACAGGACATTGAGGACCGCGCCGCCGCCGTTGCGGGCAAGGATCGGAGCGAACTGCCTGGTCACGCTGAGCGTACCGAGCACGTTCGTCTCGTAGTCGTTCCGGAAGTCGGCGAGGTCGCCCTCCAGCACCGAGGCGCGCGCGTCGGTGCCCGCGTTGTTTATCAGCAGGGTGACGTCCTGCGCCTGCTCGGCGGCGGCACGGACGGAGTCCGGGTCGGTCACGTCGAGGGCGAGGGGGACGGCGCCCTCGATGGTCACCTTCTTCGGATCGC
Source organism: Streptomyces liangshanensis (assembly GCF_011694815.1). NCBI lineage: Bacteria > Bacillati > Actinomycetota > Actinomycetes > Kitasatosporales > Streptomycetaceae > Streptomyces > Streptomyces liangshanensis. Next base: position 385,558 of record NZ_CP050177.1, on the reverse strand, counting down.
GGGCGGTCGCGTAGACCTTGCTCGCTCCCGTGTCCAGCAGAGCGCGGACGAGTTTGTCACCGAAGCCGCGGTTGCTGCCGGTAACGAGGGCCACGGAGCCGTGAACAGTCATGGGAAACCTTCTTGTGAAGGGGTCCGGGGTGCGCGCACATCACCGCGCACGCCCAAAACCGATCGGTTTTATCTCTCTCGGGCCCGAGTGTAAACCGATCGGTTTTGTGCGTCCAATGCCGAGTAGTAACCTTCCTCACATGACCGCATCACGGACCGGAGCCCGCCCCGTCCCCGGGGACGCGACCCGTGAGCGCCTGCTCGATACCGCGGCCGAGCTCTTCTACCAGGAGGGCGTGGGCATCGGGATCCAGGCGCTGGCGAAGGCCGCAGGCGTCTCCAAGCGCTCGATGTACGAGCTGTTCGCGAGCAAGGACGAGCTGCTCACCGCCGCCGTGGAACAGGCGACGCCGGGCCTGCTGGACATCCTGATCCCGCGCACCGGCGCGCCCGACGAGCCCCGCGCGCGGATCCTCCACCTCTTCGAACAGCTGGAGCGGCTCGCCACCACGCCCGGCTACCGGGGCTGCCCCTTCCTGTCCGTGCAGGTCGAGCTGAAGGACCCCGAGCACCCCGCGAGCCGCGCGGCGGCGGCGGCCAAGAACCGGATGCGCGACTTCTTCCGCGACGAGGCGGCGCGCGGCGGCGCGGCCGACCCCGAAACCCTCGCCCGGCAGTTGATCATGCTGTACGACGGCGGCGCCACGCTCGCGGGCGCGGCAGGCGAGAAGCTGGACGGCATCACCCTGACCACCGCCACCGCCCTGCTGGACGCGGCGGGGATCCACTGAGGGGCGGGCGGCGGCCCGGCGGTGAGGTGCCCTAGTTCCCGGCCAGCCAGGGTCTGACCTGGCGGCGGGCGTGGTGCAGGCGGGACTTCACCGTGCCCAGCGGGATCCCCATCCGCTCCACGATCTCCGCGTACTCCATCTGACAGATGTCGCGGTAGACCAGCGGCTCCACCAGGTGCGGGCTGTCCCGTTCCAGCCGCTCCAGCGCCTCCAGCAGGTCCACGCGGGACCCGGCGATCACACTGGTCGTCCGCGGATCGGCGCGGCCGGTCACCTCGGACGACAGGGGCATCTCGCCGGCCCGGCGCTTCAGCTCGCGGTACTTCTGCCGGGCGCAGTTGGCCACCACCGTGTAGAGCCACGTGCTGAACCGGCTGCGGCCCTCGAAGCGGTGGATGTTGCGCGAGACCTGGAGCAGCACGTCCTGCGCCGCCTCCTCCGCGTCCTCCCGGAAGAGCAGGAAGCGCCCGCACCGCCGGACGGTCTCGGGCCAGATCTCCCGCAGGAGCTGGTCCAGGGCCGCCGCGTCACCGGCCGCGGCGCGCCGCGCCAGCGCCTCGGTGTCGGGGGGCCCGCTCATGGGGTGTGCGTGCAGAGTGAAATCACCCAGGCATGATAATCACATGTCCTCATCTCAGTGGATCGGTCGATACCGCGTCGAGCGACGCCTGGGCACGGGCGCCTTCGGCGTGGTGTGGCTGGCCCACGACGACCGGCTCCAGGCGCCCGTCGCCATCAAGGTCATGGCGGAGAACTGGGCCTACCGGCTCGACATCCGGGAGCGTTTCCTGTCGGAGGCGCGGCTGCTGCGCCGCGCCGCCTCCGACGGGCTCGTCCAGGTCTTCGACATCGGCGAGCACTCCGAGGACCGGCCCTACTTCGTCATGGAGTACGCCGACCGCGGCACGCTGGAGGACCGGCTCACCGCCGGGCCGCTGCCCGTGGCGGAGGCCCTGCGGCTCACCGCGGCGGCGACCAGGGGAGCGGCGGCCCTGCACCGGGCCGGCGCCGTCCACCGGGACATCAAGCCGTCGAACGTCCTGGTCGCGACCGCCCCCGACGGCGGGGAACGGGTCCTCGTCGCGGACCTCGGCCTCGCCAAGAGCCTGGCCCAGGCGTCCGGGCTCACCCTCACCGTCGGGTCCGCCGGCTACGCCGCGCCCGAACAGCTCGACCAGAGCGACGGCATCGACGCCCGCGCCGACGTCTACAGCCTCGGCGCGCTGCTCTACCACCTGCTGACCGGGGTGGTCCCCGGCCCGCCCGGGAAGATCCTGCCGCCGGACCGGCTGCGCCCCGGGCTGCCCCCGGAGATCCGGCGGGCCGTCCTGCGCGCGCTGGAGAGCGACCGCGAGCGGCGCTGGCCGACCGCGGCGGCGTTCGCGCTCGAACTGGAACGGCTGGCCGGGCAGGCCGGGTCCGAGGCGGGTCGCCGACGCCGCCGGATCGGCCCCGCGCGGCTGGTCGCCGCGCTGACCGCCCTCGCCGTGGTCGCGCTCGGCACGGTCGCCGCCGTACGGTGGCAGGCCGATCCCGCGCCGCCCGCAGTGGAGCGCGTGAGCGACGCCACAGGCCGTATCCACGTCGACGTACCGACGGCGTGGGCAGGCCAGTTGGCCGGGTCGGGATGGACGCCCGAGGCGCTCGGCCTGCCCGACCACCACGCGGCGGGGCTGACCGTGGCCGGGGATGTGGCACGCTGGCCCGACCTCGGCAGCGGGGTCAGCGGGGTGTTCGTGGGCCTCGGCGCGGACCGCGGCCTGGTGGACCGGGTCGGTACGATCGGCCACCGCGCCTGCCGGTACGAGGGCAGCCGTACGTACACGGACGCCTCCTGGCGCGGCCGGGTACGGACGTGGTCGTCCTGCGGCACGGCCGGCCGGTCCCTGGAGGAGATCGGGCTCACACCGGTACGGGACGGCGCCCCGCAGGCGTACGTCCAGATCAGACGCGGTACGGGCGGCGACGACCCGACCGACCGGATCCTGCACAGCCTACGCGTCTCGGGGTAGGCGGGATCCGAAAGGCACGACCAGGACCCTGTACGGGGGCCGCCGGAAGTTTCCCGCGACAGCCGTGAACTTTCCGGCCGGGCCCGTCATCGAACCGGTTGTGGAGCACCACCGCACCGGGCCACAGGCGCCCGGGCACGGGGTGGTGCGGGGATGACGGTCCGGAAGGACCTCGTACGGAGAAGGAGTGACGGCAGACATGACCGAGAACGAGGAGACGTTCCCCGTACGACAGCGGTCCGCGCTCGCGCGGCACCGGCGGAGCACGCGGCTCGCGGCGGGCGGCGCCCTGGTGGTCGCGGTCGCCGCCCTGGTGACGGGCTGCGGGAGCAAGGACACCCCGGCCGCCTCGGCCCCGCACACCGTCGGCGGCGCGGCCGTCCCCGTGAGCGGCGACGCGTCGGCCACACCGACGCCCGACGCGGGAACGACCACCTCCGGCACCACCTCGACCGGCTCGGCCACGAAGACCACCGGCACCACCGGCACGCCCACGCGCGGCGGCGCCACGAGCGGATCGGCGGGCACCGAGCGCTGCCACACCTCGGAGCTCAAGGCGTCCGTCGGCCCCAACGAGCCCGGAGCGGGGCAGGAGAACTTCGCGCTCGTCCTGACCAACAAGTCCGGACACACCTGCACCGTCGACGGCTTCCCCGGGCTCGCCTTCCTCAACAAGGCCGGACAGCAGGTCTCGGTGGACCCCGAGCGCACCAGTGTGACCGGCACGCTCGTCAAGCTCGCCCCCGGCCGCAGCGCCTGGGCGCCCATGACCTTCGGGAACCCCGAGATCACCGGGGTCACGACGGTCACCCCGGCGTCGGTGCTCATCACCCCGCCCGACGAGAAGGACGCGCTGAAGGCCGCCTGGACCGGCGGCCCGGTGACCAACACCGGCAAGGCGTCCGTCCCCCGCGTCGGTGTGTTCGCGGCGGGCACCGGCGCCTGAGCCGGACCGCGACCTGAAGATGAGAAGGGCCGGGAGCGCTCGCTCCCGGCCCTTCTCACATCGCGTGGGAGATCAGGCGCGCGTCACCGCCCGCGCCGCGTTGCAGCCCTCGGTCCGCAGGGCCGGCCGGCCCGACGGCAGCGCCTCGGCGGGCCAGGAGAGCGTGACCCGCCGCGACTCACCGGGCAGCAGCCACACGTAGTTGTCGCTGTACAGCGTCGGCAGCACCCGCTCCCCGCTGGTCGCGTCCAGGAGCGACAGCCGCACCATCGCGGCCACCGCGGACCCGCGGTTGTGGACGGTCGCGGTCAGCTCGCGGCGCGCCCCCGCCTTGGTCACCCGGCCGAGGTCGGCGGAGACCTTGACGGCCTTCGCGCGGTTGAGCGCCTTCATGTCGGCGGCCTGGCGGTAGCGCCAGTACGTGTTCTCCGACAGCGTCCTGCCCCGGCTGTCCTCCAGGGTCAGCCGCAGCAGGTGGAAGTCCGGCTGGTCCGCCGACCAGGCGGCGGTGAACGCGTCCGTCGTCGTCGACGAGGACACGTCGACCCGCGCCTTGCGGGTCGCGCCGAGCTGCCGCCCCGACAGGTCGAAGTACCGCGCCGAGACCGTCGCGCCCTTCAGTGCCTCGGGCGTGTGGTTGACGGCGATGACCTGCCAGCTCTGCGGATCGGCCTGGACGTGCACGGCCTCGCACGCCGACCGCGCCCCGTAGTAGGTGCCGTTGACGTCGAAGTCGTAGTCGTACGTCTGCCACACCGTGCTGTGCCACGCCGGGTGGGACATCCACAGCATCAGGCCGCTGGCGTCCTTCCACAGGTTGGCGTTCCACGCCTCGAACATCGCGCGGGTGTTCTCGTAGTTGACGAACTGCGCCTTGCGCGCGAAGTCGTCCAGGTCGTGTGCCGTGTCGAGGCGCGTCTCGATGGCGGCCTGGTAGTTCTGCGGCGCCTGATTCCCGCGCGTGCTCCAGTCGTGGTAGAACCACGCGCCGCCGATGGGCCACTCGGGCTCGTCGCCGACCATGTTCCGCGTGCTCTCCGCCGTCGACACCACGGGCATGCCGATCTCGGTGTGGAAACCGAAGCTGCCGCTGCCGTACGTGGACGGCGAGAAGTAGCGCTCGTGCTCGACCCAGCCGTAGGGGCCGCCGCCGGTGACGATGCCGCCCGCGGAGTTGTTCTGGTAGAAGATGCCGGGCGCCTGGGACTCGACGGCGTCCCGCATCCCGTTGTCGATCGCCGCGGGCGGGTTGCCCTCGTTGGCGCCGCACCAGACGACCACGCTGGGGTGGATGCGGTAGCGCAGGACGGTGTCCCGCGCCAGGGTGTTGAACGCGTCGTGGTCCGGCGGGTCCATCGCCCAGGCGTTGGGGAAGTCGTTCCAGACGAGCAGCCCGTGCTCGTCACAACTCGCGAAGAACTCCTCGCGGTTGACCGACCCCACCCAGTTGCGGATCATCGTGAAGTTCATGTCGCGGTGCATCCGCACCGCCGCGTCCATCCGGGCGGCGGGCATGCGGCGCAGCAGCTCGTCCCAGCCCCAGTTGCCGCCCCGGCAGAAGACCCGTACCCCGTTCACGCTGATCTTCAGCGGGTCGGGAGTGTTGTCGATGGACGTGATGTCCGTCCACGTCTTCCCGTCGTCCGAGACCTGGATCGTGTACGTCTTCGGGTAGGCCGCCTCCCACACCACGACCACGCGGTTGAACGGGACCGACGAACCCAGGTCGACCTGGATCCACTGGTTGTCCTCGTAGGCCGAGGACCAACGGGACCCGGAATTGCCGTCGGTGGCGTTCGCGGCCTTGTTCGACCCGTCCTCCGACGACGCGGTGACCGCCTTGTGCAGGGCGAGGTCGGTGCCGGGAGCGGCGGTGTCGATCACCGACAGCGTCCACAGCGAGTTGCCCCAACTGGTCGCGCGGGCGCCGCCGTTGATCCGGACGTAACGACCGGTCCTGGAGGTGAAGTCGACCGTCTGGAGGCTCGCGTCGCCGCTCTGGAACGGCAGCGGTACGGCCGAGTTGTCGACGGACTTCGCGTCCGTCCAGGTCTCGCCGTCGGCGGAGACCTGCACCACGTACGTCTTCGCGTACGCCTGCTCCCAGGTGAGGTCCACCCGGTCGAAGGAGACGGACGCGCCCAGGTCGACCTGGATCCACTGGTTGTCGTCGAAGGACGAGGACCACCGGGTCGACGGGTCACCGTCGGTGGCGTGGGACGCCGGGTTCCCCGGGTCGTCCACCGACGAGGCGGTGGCCGTCTTCCCCTTGGCCAGGTCCGTACCGGGCACACTGCTGTCGAAGACCGAAAGGGTCCACAGCGAGTTGCCCCAACTCGTGGCGCGCGTCAGACACTTGATCCGGACGTACTGCGCCTTGCGGCTGCCCAGGTCGACGGACTGCGTGTACGCGTCGCTGCCCCCGGTGAAGGGCAGCTTGATCTCGAAGTCGTAGCCGAACTGGCGGATGCCGAAGCGGGTGGTGCGCCGGTCGCTCTCCGCGCCGCCGACCGACGCGACCAGGGTCAGGTCGTGCAGGTTCGGCTCGCCGTAGCCGTTCGGCCACCACAACTTCGGGTTGCGCAGCCGCAGTTGGCTGTAGTCGGCCGGGGCGAAGGTGACATCGGCCGTGGCGCCTGCGGCCACCGTGACGCTCTTGGAGACCTTCACCTTGTCGAACGAGGCGGTGACGGTGACCTGCCGGTCGGTGGAGTCGGCGTTGCGCACCGGGACGACGATCGTCACCTCGGCGCTGCTCGTGTCCGGCAGGTCGGGCAGCTTGGTGTCCACCCGGGGGTCGCCGATGACGGCGTGGCCGGTCGAGCGGAGCCGTACGTGGTTCCAGATGCCCGAGACGCGGTCACGTACGGCCGGCATCCAGTCCCAGCCCGAGGAGGCGAGGTACGTCGGCGAGTTGCGGTTCATCATGTTGGCGCCCGCGTCGACCCAGGACTCGCCGGCCGGCCCCTTGTCGCCGGGGCTGCCGGGGAAGGGCATCGGCGAGATCTTCACGGCGAGCGCCTGCTCGCCGCTCACCAGCAGGCTCGTCACGTCGTGCGCGGAGCGGGCGAAGGGGAAGGTCACCCCGCCGACCTGCTTGCCGTTGAGCCACACGTCCGCCTTGTGGTTGACGCCGTCGAACTCCAGCCAGACGTGGCGCCCCGCGCCGGTGCGCAGCCCCTTCGGCAGGCTGAAGCCGCGCCGGTACCACCAGGAGTGGCGGGACAGGGCCTCGGGGACGTGCAGGTTGTTCAGGCCGGCCACCGGGTCGGGCAGATGGCCCTGGTCGACCAGCGTCGCCAGCACGGTGCCGGGGACCGTCGCGGGCAGCCAGCGGCTCGTGTCCACCGCCGTACGCGACAGGTCGGCGCCCTCGCCACCGGCCCAGTCGTCCATGGTCAGGGTCCACCCCGACTCCAGCGGTACGGTGCCGTCGTCGGCCACCTCCAGCGCGGGGGCCTTGTGGGTGTGGGTGCCCCAGTCGGTCCAGCCGGTCGCGGCGGGGCGGTGGCCCTTGGCCGTGCCGTACACCTCGAAGCCGTTGAGGCCGAGCGGGTTGGCGTTGGAGCGCTTGCTGACCGTGAGCCGTACGTACCGGGCGAGCACCGGCTTGGCCGGCTTGATCTCCACGAGCCCGCCCTTGCCCGAGGTGACGCGCTGGACGGTGGTCCAGGTGCGCTGGTCACGGGACGTCTCGACCACGAAGTCGACCGCGTAGCTGGACAGGATCTCCTGGCCGGTGGTGTCGGTGCGCGGGTTGCCGCTCGTGGGAGGCACGAAGACCGGGTCCGCCGACGTCCCTTCGAACGTGAGCGTGATGGAGTCCACCGTGCAGTCGGCCTGGAGGTCGACGGATATCCACTGCGGGTCGCCGGCCGCGGCGCGCCAGCCGGTGCCGCGCACACCCCCGGAGTTGAGCTTGTCCACGACGAACTCGGCCGGGGTCGGCGCGTAGTCGGTGGAGGACACGGAGACTGGGCGGTAGGCGGCGAGTTCACCGCGCGCGGCGGTGGCGCCGCCGGCCGCGGAGGTCGCGGCGCGGCTGGTCCCGGGAAGCGCGACCCCGAGGCCGAGGCCCGCGAGCAGGGTCGATCCCGTGGCGACGACAGACCGACGGGAGGGGTGTGGCGACTGATTCGACATGTGCAAGACGTCCATTCCAGGTGGGCCCGCAGGAGCAGGCGACCTGGCTCAGCTCGCCTGACAACGTTGCCATAGGCTGTAATCCGCCGCCGTTTCTGTCAAGAGTCGGGGCGATTCCGACGTGATGAACCGAGGTGGTGGGCGGGGCGGGGGGTGGGTCGGCCGGTGGGTCGGCGCGAGGGACACGACGGGAAATGTGGCCGCCGACGTGACGGAGATCGCGGCGCCCGGCAGACTGCTGCCCAGGAGTTGCCGCGCGCCCGCCGGGGATCGGCCGACGTCGGCCGGACGTTGGTCGAACGCTGGCCGGGAATCGGCCGGACGTCGGCGGGGCATCGGTCGGGCATGGGGCGGGACAGCCCCGGGCGTCGGCCGGCCGCGAGGGTGCGGCGGGTGGGTGGCGTCGGTGGGCCGAGTCGGTGGGGGAAGGGCGTGGGCGGGTGCCGCTGAACGCGGTGGATCCGGAGTCGATCGGCGGCTACCGGCTGCTGGACCGGCTGGGCTCCGGGGGCATGGGCGTGGTCTATCTGGCGCGTTCGGCCTCCGGCATGCGGGTGGCGGTCAAGGTGGTGCACGCCCAACTGGCCGGGGACGAGGAGTTCCGGACCCGGTTCAAGCAGGAGATCGCCGCCGTCAAGCGGGTCAGCGGAGCCTTCACCGCGTCCGTGGTGGACGCCGATCCCGACGCCGTACAGCCCTGGATGGCGACGCTCTACATGCCGGGCCCCACGCTGTCGCACCGGGTGGGCGGGGAAGGCCCGCTGCCGCCCGCGGAGTTACGGCGGCTGGCCCTGGGGCTGGTGGAGGCGCTCGACGACATCCACCGCGCCGACGTGGTGCACCGCGACCTCAAACCGGCGAACGTGCTGATGGCGGGGGACGGGCCACGGGTCATCGACTTCGGCATCTCCCGCGCGGCCGACCACCAGTCGTACACGACGACCGGACGGGTCCTCGGCACCCCGCCGTTCATGTCGCCGGAGCAACTGAGCCGCCCCCGCGAGGTGACCGCCGCCTCGGACATCTTCTCGCTGGGCGCGCTGCTCAGCTACGCGGCCACCGGGCGGGGGCCCTTCGACGACGAGAACCCCTACCTCACGATGTACCGGGTAGTGCACGAGCGGCCCGAGCTGGACGCCGTGGCACCGCCGCTGCGCGCGATCGTCGAACGCTGCCTGGCGAAGGACCCGTCGGGGCGGCCGGGGCTGGACGACCTGGCCAAGATGCTGGAGGAGCTGCCGGAGGACGGGGGGTCCGCCCTTGCGGGCGGATTTGTCGGGGAGGCCGGTTTGTCCGTCGAGACGGCTGCCCCGACTCCTGCGCCCGCCGCGCCACCCGCCTCGCCGCGGACGGCCGATCTTGGGCATGCGCCGGCTGCTGGGTTCGCGGCGGGCGGTGGCTCTGCGGTTGCCGCTGGGCTTGGAGCTGGACTTGGGCCCGTGCCCGTTCCTGGGCCTGCGGCCGGGGTCGAGTCTGCGGCTGATGCCGCATCGGCGGTGGGTGCGGGGTCTCCGTCCGTTCCGGGGCCTGGCGCGGGTGTTGGCTCTGCGATTGAGGCCGGGCTTGCGGCTGGTCTTGGGCCCACGCCGGTTCCTGAGCCTGCGGCCGGGATCGGGTCTGTGGGCGGCGGCGGACCGGCGGCGGGTGTTGGGGCTGCGTCCGTTCCGGGGCCTGGGGCAGGTGTTGGCTCTACGGCTGGCGCTGGGCTTACAGCTGGTCCTGGGCCTGTGCCCGCCTCCGGGCTTGCGGCTGCGGTTGACGCCGGAACCGCCGGGGATGCCGGGCTTACGGCGGGCGTTGGGCCAGTGCGGGAACCTGGGTCTGCGCCCGACCCTGGGCCTGCGGCCGGGGTCGGGGTTGGGTCTGCGGGTGACGCCGGATCGGCGGCGGGTGTGGGGTTTGAGTCCGTTCCGGGGCCTGCGGCGGGCGGTGCCTCTTCGGTTGGCGCTGGGCTTGCGGCTGGTCTTGGGCCTGTGCCCGCTTCCGGGCTTGCGGCTGCGGTTGACAGCGGAACCGCCGGGGATGCGGGGCTTGCGGCGGGCGTTGGGGCTGTGCCGGAACCTGGGTCTGCCGCCGGCGGAGGGTCTGCCGTTGATGTGGGACCGGCGGCGGGTTCTGGGCCTGTGCCCGTTCCCGGGCTTGCGACCGGGGTTGGGTCCGCGGTTGGCGCCGAGCTTGCGGGGGGCTCTGGGGCTGCGCCCGGTTCTGGTTCCGAGCCCGGGCGTGCGGCGGATGCTGCGGCTGGGGCCGGGCTCGCGGCTGGCCCTGGGTCTGTGCCCCCTTCGGGCCTTGCGGCGGGTGGTGAGCCGCCGGTTGAGCTCGGGGATGCGGCTGGCGTCAGGCCCGCGGCAGACGCTGAGCCGGCGGCAGGTTCTGGGTCTGCGGTTGGAGCCGGAACGGTGGGGGGCTCTGGGCCTGCGCCCGCGCCTGCGGTCGGGATCGGGGCCGGGGCTACGGGTGGTACCGGACCGGCGGCGGGTGTTGGGGCTGCGTCCGTTCCGGGGCTCGGGGTCGGCGGTGGGTCTGCGGTTGACGCTGGGCTTGCGACTGATCTTGGGCCTGCGGCCGAGGCCGGGGTCAGGTCTGCGGGTGGCGCCGGATCGGCGGTGGGTGTTGGGGCTGCGTCCGTTTCGGGGCCTGGGGCGGGTGTTGGGGCTGCGGGTGACGCTGGGCCCGGTTCTGGGTCGGCGCCCGTTTCCGGGGTTGCGGTGGGTGGTGGGCCTTCGGTTGCGGTTGGCGTCATGTCTGCGGCGGGTTCTGGGGCTGGGGTTGGTGACGGACCGGCGGTCGGCGTCGGGGATGGGGGCGACCCCGGGGCCGGGGCGGGCGGGTCCGTGGTGGAGCCCGGGTCGGCGGGCAAGGGTGTCGGGGCCGTGGTGGACGCTGGGGTGGCGGGTAGCCCGGGAGTAGGGGCGGGGGCCGTGGGTGCGTCCGGGCCGGGGGGTGCTTCCGCGTTGGGGGGCGGGGTGCGGTCTCGGCGGGCGCTTCGGCGGCGGATCTCGCTTGCTGCCGCGGCCGCCGTCACCGTGGCCGGCCTCGGGGTCGGGGCGGCTCTGCTGACCGACGGCTCGGGCAAGGAGCCGGCCGCGTCCGGCGGCCCGCCGGCGCCGCCGGCGACGTCCGTCCCCTCGCGGGAGGCGGCCCTGCCCGCAGGGTGGAAGCCGTGGAAACTCACGCTGCCGAGCTCCAACGGCAACGCCTCCTTCGCCGCCGTCGAGGGCTGCCGGGCGCACGGGCTCGCGCTCTACTGCCACGGCGACGGCTTCACCGCCGCCCGCCTCGACGCCGCCTCGGGCAAGGTGGTCTGGCGGGTCCCGTACACCGGCGTGGGGTCGCCCGGCGCGATCGACGTACGGTCGGGGCAGGTGCTCGTGGTCGGACCGGCCTCGGGCGACGGGTTGCGGGCCGACCTGATCGTCCTGGAGCGGGAATCCGGGAAACTCCTCTGGACGAAACGGGTGGCCAACCGGGCGGCCCTGTTCTTCGGTGACGCGGTGCTGACCCACGACGACTTCTACGCCGGTTCGCTCGTGGCGCGTGACGCCGCGACCGGCGACCGGCTGTGGTCGACCCCGGTGCCCGAAGGGGCGGACTGCGAGCCCCTGGTGTCCGGCGACGTGCCGTACGCCCTGTGCTCGGTGGGCCCCGACGGCCGGCGGACGACGTTGCTGCGGCTGGACCCGGCGAAGGGCACGCCGGAGCAGGTGGCCGAGGTGAAGGGGGTCACCCACTCGACGGGCATCGTGGGCGGCGTCCTGCGCCTCCTGATGACGGCGGGCGGCCCGGAGGCGGCGTACACCTCCGTCGTGGACGTCGACGTCCGTACGGGCGGGAAGCGGACGGTGAAGCTGCCCTCGCGTCCCGAGGGCAGGCCGTCGGCGGTGGGCCGCCACGTCGTGTTCGTCCAGGAGACCGGGCGGGTCACGATGGTCGATCCGCGCACCGGTGACCAGGTGTGGAGCCGGGAGACCGGCGTGGACCTGCTGGGACCGCCGACGGCGTCCGAGCGGGAGGGCGCGCTCTACCTGTCCAGCTACACCGGGCGGTTGGTGGCGCTCGACCTGCGGACGGGGCGCAAGCGCTGGCAGACGGCCGCGATGGGGACGAGCACCTCGGGGATGCAGCAGGGGGTGGTTCCGATGCGGACGGGCGGTGCGATCGTGACGCTGGCGAACGGCTCCCTGCGCTCGGTCGACCCGCTCCGCCCGCACGCCGGGGAGTGAGCGGGCGAGGAGCGAGGGTGAGCGGGCGAGGAGTGAGCGGCGGGGGGCGGGGGAGCGAGCGGGCCGGGAGGGCGCGGACGGGCGGGGCGTGAGCGTACGGCGACGACGAGCGCCCGGCGGGAAAGCGACCGGATCGGTCGAGTCCTGAACTTGGCATGGACCTGACCATGAACCTCCACTAGGCTCCGCCTGGCACGCCTGAGAGCGCTCTCAGACGCCTGCTGTTCCACCCCCACATCTCTGGAACACAGAAGGGCCACCTCCCATGCGACGTCACACCGTCCTACGTACCGGCCTGTCCGCCCTCCTCCTGCTCGGCGCCTGGTCGGCGGCCGGGCTCGCCCCGGCCGCCGCCGCCCCCGCCGCCCCGTCCGCGCCCGCCGCCGAGGCTCCCGCCTCCGCGGGTCTGCTGTCCGCGCTCCGCAAGGACCTCGGGCTGACGGAGGAACAGGCCACCGCGCGCCTCGCCGCCGAGAGGACGGCGACGGCCGTCGACGCGCGGGCGCGCCGCGCGGCGGGATCCTCCTACGGAGGCTCGTGGTTCGACCCGGCCGACGGCATCCTGACCGTCGCGCTCGCCGGTGACGGGAAGGCCGCCGCCGTACGGGCCACCGGGGCGGCCGTCCGCCTGGTGCGCCACAGCGAGCGGCAGCTCGACGCGGCGAAGAAGCGGATCGACGCGCTCTCCGCGCCGGCCGGTGTCAGCAGCTGGCAGGTCGACCCCAGGACCAACCGGGTCGTCGTGAACGTGGTCGCCGAGCACGCGGACGACAACGATGTCCGCGCCTTTGTCGCGAAGGCGCTCACGACCGGGCCCGTCACGGTCGAGGAGACCGCCGAGGCGCCCCGTACGACGGCCGCGGGCACGGTCGGCGGCGACCCGTACTACACCGGCAACGTCCGCTGTTCCATCGGCTTCTCCGTGTACGGCGGGTTCGTGACGGCCGGTCACTGCGGCGGCACGGGCGCCGCGGTGTACGGCTGGGACCGCTCGTACATCGGCAACTTCCAGGGATCGACGTTCCCCGGCAACGACTACGCGTGGGTGAACGTCGGCAGCGGCTGGTGGACCGTCCCGGTGGTCCTCGGCTGGGGCACGGTCTCCGACCAGCTGGTCCGGGGCTCCAACGAGGCGCCGGTCGGCGCGTCGATCTGCCGGTCGGGCTCCACGACACACTGGCGCTGCGGTGTCATCCAGGGCAAGAACATCACCGTCAACTACAGCCAGGGCGCGGTGTACGCGATGACCGGGACGAGCGTCTGCGTCGAGGGCGGTGACTCGGGAGGCTCGTACATCAGCGGCGACCAGGCCCAGGGCATCACCTCGGGCGGTTCGGGCAACTGCACCAGCGGCGGCCAGTCGTTCTACCAGCCGATCAATCCGGTGCTGAGCCGGTACGGGCTGACCCTGCACACGGCCTGACGGATGCGGGCGGTCGGGCCCCGGTGGACAATGGGGATCATGACCGAATCGGTGCCGAACCAGCCAAAGATGATCACACCGGCGGGCCACGTCGAGCCGGTTCCCCGGCGCATCCGGGGCTTCCTGGGCGGGCGCGCCGTCGTGGACACCCTGCGGGCGCGGTACGTGTGGGAGTGGCCCGGCTATCCGCAGTACTCGGTCCCCGTCGCCGACCTGGTCGACTGCGAGCTGGTGGACGAGGACCGCGTACTCAAGCTCGCCCCCGGTCCCGCGCGCCGCCAGGGGCTGAAGGCGGGGGAGACCGTGGTGCCCGACGCGGGGTGGCTGTGGGCGGAGGGGGCGTCGGAGGGCCTGGAGGGGACGGTCAGGTTCCGGTGGGAGGCGCTCGACGCGTGGTACGAGGAGGACGAGCAGGTCTTCGTCCACCCGAGGAGCCCGTACACCCGGGTCGACGCCCTGCGCTCCGGGCGTGAGATCCGGGTCGAGCTGGACGGGGTCGTGCTGGCCGAGGCGGACTCCTCCGTCATGGTGTTCGAGACGGGCCTGCCCACCCGCTACTACCTCGACCGGCTGAACGTCGACTTCACCCTCCTGCTGCCCACGGACACGGTGACCTCCTGCCCGTACAAGGGGAAGACGAGCGGCTACTGGTCGGTCGAGACCCCCGCGGGTGTCCACGACGACGTGGTGTGGGCGTACGACTTCCCGACGCGTCAGCTCACGCCGATCGCCGGGCTGGTCGCCTTCTACAACGAGCGGGTCGACCTGTACCTGGACGGCGAACTCCAGCCGCGGCCGCCGACGCTCACCCGGGCGACGCACGAGGCGTCCAGCGGGCGGGGGAGCAGCGAGTAGGTTCCGTCCGGGGCGTCGTGCCGCCCGCGCGCCGCGCGCCGAAGTCCCGCCGCCCGGGGTCCGGGCGGCGGGACTCACACGTGTCGGCGGTGTCCGCCGGGCGTTACGGGTGGTGCCGCGGGGATGACAGGTGTTACGGGACGAGCCGGAGGAGCTTGTTCGGCGAGCCCGTGCCTATGCCGGTCAGGACGTTGGACGTCGCGCCGTTCACCAGCGCGGCGGCCACGGTCGCCGGCGAGGCGCCCGGGTGGTTGGTCAGGTAGATCGCGGCCGCGCCCGCGACGTGCGGGGCGGCGAACGAGGTGCCGTCACCGGTGTAGGTGGCGGTGTCGGAGGAGTTCCAGCCCGCCGTGATCGCGGAGCCGGGGGCGAAGATGTCCACGGCCGAGCCGTAGTTGGAGTACGAGGCCCTCGCGTCCGTCCTGGTGGTGGCGCCGACCGTGAGGGCGGCGGGCACCCGGGCGGGGGAGGAGTTGGTGGCCGGCACGTTGGCGTTGCCCGCCGCGACGGCCCACGTCACGCCCGAGGCGATCGAGTTCTTCACCGCGTTGTCGAGGGCGGTGCTGACGCCGCCGCCGAGCGAGGCGTTCGCGACGGAGGACGCCACGTGGTTGGCGGTGATCCAGTCCACGCCCGCGATGACGCCGGCCGTGGTGCCGGAACCGTCGTTGCCGAGGACCCGGACCGCGACGATCTTCGCCTTCTTGGCCACGCCGTAGGTGGAGCCCGCGACGGTGGTGGCGACGTGCGTGCCGTGGCCGTAACCGTCCTGCGCGGTGGCGTCGTTGTCGATGAAGTCGTATCCGTAGGAGGCGCGGCCCGCGATCTGCTGGTGGGTGATGCGCACGCCCGTGTCCAGGACGTAGACGGTCGTGTTGGCGCCCGCGGAATCCGGGTAGGTGTACGTGCCGTTCAGCGGGAGGTTCGCCTGGTCGATGCGGTCCAGGCCCCAGGGGGCGTTGGTCTGCGTGGCCGTCGCGTAGACCTTCTGGTCCTGCTCGACCGACTCGACGGCGGGGTCCGCGGCCAGCCGCGCCGCCTCGGTGCCGCTGAGCGTGGCGGCGTACCCGTTGAGCGCGGAGGAGTACGTCCGCTTCACCTTGCCGCCGTACTCGGCGATGAGCTGCTTGCCCTGGGTGGCCCGCGCCGAGAAACCGGCCGTCTTCTTGAGCGTGACGATGTAGCTGCCGCTGACGGCGTCGGCGGCGCCGGCGTGCAGGACTCTGCCTTCGGCCGGGGCGGCCTGGGCCGGCAGGGCCGTGCCCGCTCCGATGATCGCGACCACGGTCGCCGCGGTGGCGATCGCGGTGGCGAAGCGCCGCTTGTTCGTACGCACTGCTGACATGGGGGGTCCTTCGCGTCAGTGGCGCGAGCTGGTGTGCGCGCCTCAAGTGGGGTGTGGGGTACGGGTGTTCGTACGCCGCCCAGTGACGATGCACCGGCCCGGTCCGGCGGGACAACGGTTTCCGGGAGATGACATGACCCCGACATGGGGCGTTACGTTCTGTCCGTACGCCGTCACGATTCGGCAATCCGGCGCAGCGTCCCGATGATCTTCCCGTTACAAGTCGCCCGGCACGCGGGCGCGTCGAGTGGGGATTGTGCCGGACGCCGGTGCGGAGTTACCGTTCACGCAGGTTATGAGAGTCAGCGACAAGCCCTGGGTTTGCTGACCGGCAACCCTCCTGACGCGGCGGGGTGCTCCAGGTGACGACCCGGCGGAGCCAATGACGGCAGCGCAAGCGCGAGAGCTCGGACCGGCACGACCGGTCGAGGCGGAGGTGAAGGCAGTGCGAGGACGCTCCGGCACGCGTACGGCCTTCGCCGTCACGAGCCACCCCCGCGCCGTCGGCATGTTCTCCCGGCGCCACATCGATCTCCAGCGTGTCGCCGGCGCCCTGTGTCCGGGTCACGTGAACGCCGCGCCGCGGCACACCCCGTAGCGGCACCTTCTCCGCCGCACGGCCCCGACGTACAGCGCCCTCCGACGCACGTCCGCCGACACTTCCGCCCGGGAACGGACCCGGCGCGGAAGGCACTCGGCATGTCCAGGAGCTCTCCCGGCCAGGGGAGTTCCGCGTCCACGTGACCTCGAATCCACGAGATTTCCGAGCGGGAAGCGATACCGCCATGCCTTCAGCACCCTCACCCCTCCATCTCGCCGTCGCCCTCGACGCGGCGGGCTGGCATCCCGCCGCCTGGCGCGAGCCGGGCGCCCGGCCCCGCGAACTGTTCACCGCGCGGTACTGGACCGACCTGGTGACCGAGGCCGAGCGGGGCCTGCTGGACTTCGTGACCATCGAGGACTCCCTGAGCCTCCAGTCCTCGTCCTTCGCCGGTCCCGACGGCCGTACCGATCAGGTACGGGGCCGGCTCGACGCCCTGCTGGTCGCCGCCCGGGTCGCGCCCCTGACCCGGCACATCGGGCTGATCCCCACCGCCGTCGTCACCCACACCGAGCCGTTCCACGTCTCGAAGGCCGTCGCCACCCTGGACTTCGTCAGCACCGGACGGGCCGGCGTCCAGGTCAAGGTGTCCGGACGCGCCGACGAGGCCCCGCACTTCGGCCGCAGGCCCGCGATCCGGTTCCGTCCCGACGAGCTGGACTCGCCCGCGGGCCTGGCCGCGCTCAAGGAGCTGTTCGACGAGGCGGGCGACTACGTCGAGGTGCTGCGCCGGCTCTGGGACAGCTGGGAGGACGACGCCGAGATCCGCGACGCCGCCACCGGCCGGTTCATCGACCGCGACAAGCTCCACTACATCGACTTCACGGGCGAGCGGTTCAGCGTCAAGGGCCCCTCCATCACCCCGCGCCCGCCGCAGGGACAGCCGGTCGTCACCGCCCTCGCCCACCGTGAAGAACCGTTCCGCCTGGTCGCGGCCTCCGCGGACGTCGGCTTCGTCACCCCGCAGGACACCGCCGACACCCGGGCGATCCTGGCCCGGATCCGGGCGGCGCAGGCCACCGCGGGCCGCGCCGACGAGACGGTCCACGTCTTCGGCGACCTGGTCGTCCTTCTCGACGACGAACCCGGCGCCGCCGCCGACCGCAGGGCGCGCCTGGAGGAGCGCGCGGGCGCCCCGTACACCAGCGACGCCCGGGTCTTCGCCGGTACGCCCGCCGAGCTGGCCGACCTGCTCCTCGAAGGCCAGGAGGCCGGGCTGACCGGCTTCCGCCTGCGGCCCGCCGTCCTGCCGCACGACCTGGAGCGGATCACCCGGGGCCTGGTGCCGGAACTCCAGCGGCGCGGAGCGTTCCGTACCGCCTACGAGGCGGCCACCCTGCGCGGCCTGCTCGGCCTGCCCCGGCCCGCGAACCGGTACGCCGCGCTCTGAGCGCGCCCCGGCCTCGCCCGCTCCGAAGAGAGCTCCGAAGACACGTGAGGACACACCCCGCATGAGCAAGCCCGTCAAGCAGATCCACCTCGCCGCCCACTTCCCCGGCGTGAACAACAGCACGGTGTGGAGCGACCCCGCCGCCGGCAGCCAGATCGACTTCAGCTCCTTCGTGCACCTCGCCAGGACGGCGGAGCGCGCCAAGTTCGACTTCCTGTTCCTCGCCGAGGGGCTGCGGCTGCGCGAGCAGAACGGGGAGATCTACGACCTCGACGTCGTCGGCCGCCCCGACACCTTCACCGTCCTGACCGCCCTGGCCGCCGTCACCGACAAGCTCGGACTCGCCGGGACGATCAACTCCACCTTCAACGAACCGTACGAAGTGGCCCGGCAGTTCGCCACGCTCGACCACCTCTCCGCGGGCCGGGCCGCCTGGAACGTGGTCACCTCCTGGGACGAGTTCACCGGACAGAACTTCCGGCGCGGCGGCTTCCTGGCCCAGGAGGACCGCTACCTGCGCGCCCGGCAGTTCCTCGCCGCCACGTGGGAGCTGTTCGACTCCTGGCGCGGCGACGAGATCACCGCCGACCAGGACACCGGGGTCTTCCTCACCGATCCCGCGCCCGGCCGCTTCGACCACCACGTCGACCAGTTCGACATCAGCGGCCACTTCAACGTGCCCCGCAGCCCCCAGGGCCGCCCCGTCATCTTCCAGGCGGGTGACTCCGAGGAGGGCAGGGAGTTCGCGGCCTCGGGCGCGGACGCCATCTTCACCCGCCACGGCACCCTGGAGGACGGCCAGGCGTTCTACGCCGACGTCAAGCGGCGCCTCGCCCGGTACGGCCGCGCCCCCGACGAGCTGAAGATCCTGCCCGGCGTCACCTTCGTGCTCGGCGACACCGACGCCGACGCCCGGGAGAAGGCGGACGTCATCCGCCACCAGCAGGTCAGCGGCCCCACCGCGATCAAGCTGCTCGAACAGCTCTGGAACCGCGACCTGAGCGCGTACGACCCGGACGGTCCGCTGCCCGACGTCGACCCGCTCGTCGGCGAGAACACCGTCGCCCGCGGCCGGGCCTCCGTACGGATGCACCGCGACCCGACCGCCACCGCCGCCCGCTGGCGCGCCCTGGCCGAGGAGAAGCACCTCTCGATCCGGGAGCTGATCATCGCCGTCACCGGACGGCAGTCCTTCATCGGCACCCCGGCCACCGTCGCCGACGCGCTCGACCACTTCGTCCAGTCCGACGCGAGCGACGGATTCATCCTCACCCCGCACCTGACCCCCGGCGGCCTGGACGACTTCGCCGACACCGTCGTACCCCTGCTCCAGGAGAAGGGCGTCTTCCGGACCGAGTACGAAGGCGACACCCTGCGCGAGCACCTGGGGCTCGGCGCGGCCCGTGCGGTACGGGACGACCGGGCCGGAGCCGCCGACAGGAAGGCCGCGTCATGAAGTTCCTCGCCATCACCCTGATCGTGCACGCGCCCGACCCGGTCACCGGGGTCAGGAAGTCGACCCACGAACGCTTCCGGGAGGTGATCGACAACGCCCTGCTCGCCGAGGAACTGGGCTTCGACGGCTTCGGCGTGGGGGAGCGCCACGAGCGCCCCTTCATCTCCTCGTCGCCCCCCGTCGTCCTGAGCCACCTCGCCGCGCTCACCCGGCGGATCCGGCTGTTCACGGCGGTCACCACCCTGAGCCTGCTCGACCCCGTCCGGGCGTACGAGGACTACGCGACGCTCGACCACCTGTCGAACGGCCGCCTCGAACTGATCATCGGCAAGGGCAACGGGGCCGCCCAGCGCGAGCTGTACCACGTCACCCCCGAGGACCAGTGGGAGCGCAACGCCGAGTCGTACGAACTGTTCCGGCGGATCTGGCGCGACGACAAGGTCACCGCCTCGCCCGTGTTCCGCGGCGCGTTGAAGGACGCCGAGGTCTGGCCGCGGCCCTACCAGCACCCCGTCCGCGTCTGGCACGGCAGCGCGACCAGCCGGGAATCGGTGGACCTCGCCGCCCGCTACGGCGACCCGCTGTTCTCCGCCAACGTGACCAACCCGATCGAGCCGTACGCCGAACTGGTCCGCCACTACCGCGAGCGGTGGGAGCACTACGGCCACGACCCGGCGCTCGCCACCGTCGGCGCCGGCTCGGCCGGGTTCTACGCGGCCCGCACCTCGCAGGAGGCCCTGGCGGCCTACCGGCCCGTCTTCGAGGGGCAGTTGGCGTTCCAGAAGCGGCTCGGACTTGAACCGGTCTTCCCCACCCTGGAGGACTTCGTCGCCCGCAGCTCCGCCCTCGTCGGCAGCCCCCAGCAGATCATCGAGAAGGTGTACCGCTACCACGAGCGGTTCGGCCACAGCGTGCTGCACCTCCAGGCCGACGCGTCCGGCCTCACCACGGCCCAGCACCGGGCGAGCCTGGAACTGTTCCAGGCCGAGGTCGCCCCCACCCTGCGCCGTGACCTCCCCGACCCGCCCTGGACCTGGGGACCGGTCGCGCCCGCCGACGACAACGCGGCCGGCGAGGGCCCGGCGCCCACGGACCCGTCCGCCACCGGCACGCACGACACCGCCGCGCCCGTACCCGCCCCGCGCTGAAAGGAGCGATCATCATGGCCTCCCCCCGCACGCCCCTGGCGGTCCTGGACCTCGTCCCGATCTCCTCGGGGTCCACCGCCGCCCAGGCGCTGCGCAACAGCGTCGACCTCGCCCGGCACGCCGAACGCCTCGGCTACGCCCGCTACTGGTTCGCCGAGCACCACCTCAACCCCGGGGTCGCGGGCACCTCCCCGGCCGTCCTCCTCGCCCTCACCGCCGCCGCGACCTCCACCATCCGGCTCGGGTCGGGCGCCGTCCAGCTCGGGCACCGCACCGCCCTGTCCGCCGTCGAGGAGTTCGGACTGCTCGACGCCGTCCACCCGGGGCGCTTCGACCTCGGCCTCGGCCGCTCCGGCGGCAGAGGCGCCCTCCCCGGCAAGGACGTCCCGCCGGCCGGCGCGACCCCCGTCGTCGACGGCCGCACTCCCGGCGGGCTGCGGATCCCCGCCCCGTTCTCCTTCGAACACCTCCTGCGCTCCCCGCTCTTCGCCCTGCACCGGAGGCTGCTCCAGCAGCCGGGCGCCGAATCCCAGCCGTACGACGAGCAGATAGCCGACATCCTCGCCCTGCTCGGCGGCACCTACACCACGGACGGCGGCGTCGAGGCGCACGTCGTGCCCGGCGAGGGCGCCGATCTCCAGGTCTGGATCC
The DNA here is from genome assembly GCF_011694815.1 of Streptomyces liangshanensis. Taxonomy (NCBI): domain Bacteria; kingdom Bacillati; phylum Actinomycetota; class Actinomycetes; order Kitasatosporales; family Streptomycetaceae; genus Streptomyces; species Streptomyces liangshanensis. The sequence goes on along the minus strand of NZ_CP050177.1, from coordinate 364,523 downwards.
TCGGCTCCAGCGCGGGCGTCAGCGCGCAGGCCGCGGGCGCCAACGGCCTGCGGTTCGCGGCGAATTACCACGTCAGCCCGTCCAGCGTGCTGGACGCGACCGAGGGCTACCGCGCCGCGTTCAAGCCCTCCGCAGAACTGGACCGGCCCTACGTCAGCGTCTCCGCCGACGTCGTCGTCGCCGAGGACGAGGCGACCGCGCGTGAACGCGCGACGGGCTACGGCCTGTGGGTGCGGAGCATCCGCAGCGGGGAGGGCGCCATCCCGTTCCCGACACCCGACGAGGCCCGGGCCCATGTGTGGTCCGACGCGGACAGGGCCCTGGTCGCCGACCGGCTCGAAACCCAGTTCGTGGGATCGCCGCGGCAGGTCGCCGACCAGCTGGAGATCCTGCGCGACGCCACCGGGGCCGACGAGTTGATCGTCACCACCCTCACCCACGACCACGCGGACCGGGTCCGCAGCTACGAGCTGCTGGCCGGCGAATGGGGCCGACGATGAGCATCAGCCGTACACCCTGCCTCGAACAGCGCCCGGAGCGCCCCAGCCTGCGCCCGGCCGACCTGCGGAAGGTCTTCGGGACCTTCCCCACCGGCGTCACGGCCGTCGCGGCGCTCGTGGACGGCCGGCCGGTGGGCCTCGCCGCCAGCTCGTTCACGTCCGTGTCCCTCGACCCGCCGCTGATCTCGGTGTGCGTCGCCCACAGCTCCACCACCTGGCCGGTGCTGCGTGACCGGGCGCGGCTCGGGGTCTCCGTGCTCGGCGCCCACCAGGAACGGGCCTGCCGACGGCTCGCCGCCCGCGACGGCGACCGGTTCGCCGGCCTCGACTGGCGTGCCACGCCCGACGGGGCGGTGCTGGTCGACGACGCGAGCGCGTGGTTCGACTGCACCGTGGAGCGGCACGTCGAAGCCGGTGACCACGACATCGTCCTGCTCCGGATCCACGAGCTGGACGCCGACCACCGGGTGCCCCCGCTGGTCTTCCACGCCGGGGGATTCCGGCGCCTAGAGGAGAACGTGAGGGAATCGCTGTGACGGTCCAGGACCACTACCAGGCCGACCGGGCGGGCTTCGCCGAGGAGTGGCGCCGGTGGCGCGACGACCACGAGCGGCGCCTCGCGGACCCGCACGGCTTCCTCGCCGTCACGAGCCTGCGCTGGCTCGACGCCGAGCCGGCCCGGTTCCCCGACGCCCCCGGCGCCTGGTCCGCCACGGCGGACGGCGTGCAGGTCCGGCTGGACGAGGGCGAGGAACTGACCGTCGACGGCGTGGCCGTCCACGGCACGTACCGCTTCGGGATCCTCGCCGAGCGCGCCAGCGTGTACGCGGGGGCGGGCGACGCGGTGATCGAGGTCGCCAAGCGCGGCGGCCACCACATCGTGCGCCCCCGCCACCCCGACAGCGCGCTGCTCGCCGCCCACGTGCCCGCCCCGGCGTACGAACCCGACCCGCGCTGGGTCCGTACCGGGCGCTACCTGCCGTACGGGACTCCCCGCGCGGTGACGGTGGGGGCGGCGGTGGAAGGGCTCCAGCACGTGTACGACGCGCCGGGACAGGTCGAGTTCGAGGTGGACGGCGCGACGCACCGGCTGACCGCCTTCAACGGCAGCGCCCCCGGCAGCCTGTTGGTGCTCTTCACCGACGCCACGTCCGGTGTCACGACCTACGCGGCGAACCGGACCCTGGCCGTCGGGGCCCCCGACGCCGAGGGCCGGGTGCGCCTCGACTTCAACCGGGCGACGAACCTGCCCTGCGCGTACACCGACCTGGCCACGTGCCCGCTGCCCCCGGCGGAGAACCGCCTGCCGGTCGCGGTCGAGGCAGGCGAGAAGATCCCCCACGAACGGCTCGGCGCGCGGTAGGCCCCAGGACGCGGGTACTCCAGGACGGGCCTCACCCTCCCCGAGGGCGGGGCCCGTTCGCGGCCGGCCCCGCGACCTCACCCGAACAGTCGTGCCGGACCCCTGGCGTGGTATCCGTGACCGGGGGCATCCTCCCCGTATGCGTCTCCTCCTGGCCCGGTGCCTGCGGTCCGCGGTTAACGCGCTGGTCGCTTTCGGGCACCTCTGGGTCTACGTCCCCCCGCTGCCCCGTTCCCCCGCCGCACAGACGCCGCAGAGTCCCCCCGCGCCGCCCGGCCCGCACGAGCTGACGGGCCCGGCGCCGGGTCACCCCGAGCGGCTGTGCCCCGAAGTCCCCCTCACCGAGACCGAGATGGCGCTGCGCCGACAGCTGCTCGGAGCCAGTGGCGCGGAACTGTCCGGCGACTGACCCTCCTGGTTGTCCGGCAGAAACTCATAGCCATGGCGATAGTAGCCATGTACGCTATTTTTCATGAGCAGCGACGCGCCGCACCGGCCCACGCCCGGCTACCTGGTCTGGCGGCTCTCCACCAAGTGGCGGGTCGCCGTCGACCGGGCCCTCGCGCCGCTCGGGCTGACGCACGCCCAGTACGCCGTGCTGTCCTCGCTGTACGGCATGCGGCACGCCGGACTGCACCCCAGCCAGCGTGAGTTGGCCGACCACACGGGCCTGGAGGCGCTGTACGTCTCCAAGTTGGCCCGCGCATTGGAGGCGGACGGCCTCGTCGAGCGGGTCCGTGACCCCCAGGACTCCCGCGCGGTGCGGCTCACCCTCACGGAGAGCGGGGACGAGGCCGTCCGCCCGGCCATGGCCACCGTCCAGGTGCTCATGGACCGCCTCCTGGCCCCCCTGGGCGGTCGCGACGACTTCCGTACGGCCGCGCTGGTCCGCGACCTGACCGCTCTCCTCGACGCTCCGCTCGACCCTCCTCACTGACGTCCGCACCGACACACCTCCGTACCGACCACGCGAACCTCCGTACCGGCAACCGGCGGAAGGACCAACGGCCATGCCCTCGATACCCGTGCTCGACTCGACCCTCCACTACGAGGACTCCGGAAGCGGAACCCCCTTCGTGTTCCTCCACGGCAACCCCGGCTCCTCCCACACGTGGCGCCACGTCCTGCCCCGCGTCGGCGAAGGACGGCTCCTCGCGCCCGACCTCGTCGGGATGGGCCGTTCCGGCAAGCCCGACCTGCCCTACCGCTTCGCCGACCACGCCCGTTACCTCGACGCCTGGTTCGACGCCCTCGGCCTCGACCAGGTCGTCCTCGTCGGCCACGACTGGGGCGGCGCGCTCGCCTTCGACCGGGCCGCCCGGCACCCGGACCGGGTCGCCGGCCTCGCGTTCCTGGAGACCTTCGTCAAGCCGCTGGACCGGGACGACCTGACCCCGCAGGCGCGTGCCCGCTTCGAGCGGCTCCGCACGCCCGGAGTCGGCGAGGAGCTGGCGCTCGATCAGGACCAGCTCGTCCGGCAGGCGTTCACCGGAGGCGTGCTCACCCCGGTGGCCGAGGAGGACCTCGCCGTGTACCTCGCCCCGTACCCGACCCGTGACAGCCGCCGCCCCCTCCTCGCCTGGGCACGCCAGATGCCCGTCGGCGGCGAGCCGGCCGAACTGGTCGCCCGCATCGAGGCGTACGACGCCTGGCTCGCCACCAGCGCCTCCGTACCCAAGCTCCTCCTGACCTTCGAGGGCTCACCCACCCTGCTCATCGGCGAGGAACTGGCCGGCTGGTGCGCGACCCACATCGCCTCGCTGGAGACCGTCGCCTGCGGCACGGCGGGACACCACGCCCCCGAGGACCGCCCCGAGGAGATCGCCGCCGCCCTCTCCGCCTGGGCGGACCAGCACGGGCTGCGCGCCGCCCCCGCTACGCGCCCCGCCGCCTGATCCTGCTCCCGAGCCACACCAGCGGGTCGTACTTCCGGTCCACGGCCCGCTCCTTGAGCGGGATCAGGGCGTTGTCCGTGATCCGGATGTGCTCCGGGCACACCTCCGTGCAGCACTTGGTGATGTTGCAGTAGCCGAGCCCGTGGTCGTCCTGCGCCGTGACACTCCGCTCGACGCCCGTCTCCGCGGCCGCGTCCAGCGGGTGCATGTCCAGCTCCGCCACCCGCATCAGGAACCGGGGCCCCGCGAACGCGGTCTTGTTCTCCTCGTGGTCCCGCACCACGTGACAGGTGTCCTGGCAGAGGAAGCACTCGATGCACTTGCGGAACTCCTGCGAGCGCTCCACGTCCTCCTGCCGCATCCGGTACGCACCGGCCGCCACCCCCGGCGGCGGTACGAACGACGCCACCTCCCGCGCCTTCGCGTAGTTGAAGGACACGTCCGTCACCAGGTCGCGGATCACCGGGAACGCCCGCAGCGGAGTGATCGTGATCGTCTCCTCGCGCGAGAACACGGACATCCGCGTCATGCACAGCAGCCGCGGCCGCCCGTTGACCTCCGCGCTGCACGAACCGCACTTGCCCGCCTTGCAGTTCCAGCGCACCGCCAGATCGTTGGCCACGGTGGCCTGGATCCGGTGCACGACGTCGAGGACCACCTCCCCGTCGTGCACCTCCACGGCGAAGTCGGTCAGCCCGCCGCCCGCCGCGTCGCCGCGCCACACGCGGAACGCCGCCTCGTACACCGTCGACACCTCAGGGTCCGCCTCGCGGCTCACATCCGGGCTCACTCGTGCAGCTCCTCTTCGGCCAGGTACTTGACCAGCTCTTCCTTGTCGAACAGGGCGAGCAGGTCCGGACGGATGGGCTCGGTCGTGTGCCGCGACAGCGTGATCCTTCCCGCCGGGTGGCCGGCGGCTCCGGCCTCCGGTCCTGGAGCGCCCGGCGGGCCGGCCAGGCGGCAGTGCAGGTTGACCCGGCGCCAGGCGGGATCCATCCCCGGCCAGTCGTCCCGGGTGTGCCCGCCCCGGCTCTCGGTGCGCTCCAGGGCGGCGCGCGCGACACACTCGCTGACCAGCAGCATGTTGCGCAGGTCGAGCGCGAGGTGCCAGCCGGGGTTGAACTGCCGGTGCCCCTCGACCCCGGCCCGCCGGGCCCGTACCCGCAGGCCGGCCAGCTTCTCCAGCGCCTCCTCCATCTCGTCCTGCCGCCGGATGATGCCCACCAGGTCGTTCATCGCCTGCTGGAGCTCCTGATGGAGCGTGTACGGGTTCTCCGGCGGCGCCCCCGTCCCCGCGTCCTCGGCGCTGAACGGGCGCAGCGCCTCGGCCGCCGCCGCGTCGATCTGCGCCTCGTCCACGGCCGGCCGCGCGTCGAGCCCCGCGACGTACGCCGCCGCGTGCAGTCCCGCCCGGCGGCCGAAGACCAGCAGGTCGGACAGGGAGTTGCCGCCGAGCCGGTTGGAGCCGTGCATCCCGCCCGCGACCTCACCCGCGGCGTACAGCCCGGTCACCCCCGGTGCGGCGGCGGTCTCCGAGTCGACCGCGATCCCGCCCATCACGTAGTGGCAGGTGGGGCCGACCTCCATCGCCTCCGCCGTGATGTCCACGTCCGCCAGCTCCTTGAACTGGTGGTACATCGACGGCAGCCGGCGCTTGATCGCCTCCGCGGGCATCCGGGTCGACACGTCGAGGAACACCCCGCCGTGCGGTGAGCCGCGCCCCGCCTTCACCTCCGCGTTGATGGCCCGGGCCACCTCGTCACGGGGCAGCAGCTCGGGCGGCCGCAGGTTGTGGTCCGGATCGTGGTACCAACGGTCGCCCTCCTCCTCGGAGTCGGCGTACTTCTCCTTGAAGACGTCGGGGATGTAGTCGAACATGAAGCGCTTGCCCTCGGAGTTGCGCAGCACCCCGCCGTCCCCGCGCACCGACTCGGTGACGAGCAGCCCCTTGACCGACGGCGGCCAGATCATCCCGGTCGGATGGAACTGCACGAACTCCATGTTCAGCAGCGGCGCCCCCGCCAGCAGCGCCAGGGCGTGGCCGTCGCCGGTGTACTCCCAGGAGTTCGAGGTCACCTTGAACGACTTCCCGATGCCGCCCGTCGCGAGCACCACGGCGGGCGCCTCCAGCACGAAGAAGCGCCCGGTCTCCCGGTCGTAGCAGAAGGTGCCCGCCACCCGTTCGCCGTCCTTGAGGACCCGGGTGACCGTGCACTCCTGATAGACCTTCAGCCGCGACTCGTGGTCGCCGGTCTCCCGGAAGTCCTCCTGCTGGAGGGAGACGATCTTCTGCTGGAGGGTACGGATCAGCTCCAGCCCGGTCCGGTCGCCGACGTGCGCGAGGCGGGGGTACTCGTGCCCGCCGAAGTTGCGCTGGGAGATCCTGCCGTCGGGCGTACGGTCGAACAGCGCGCCCCAGGTCTCCAACTCCCAGACCCGGTCCGGTGCTTCCCGGGCGTGCAGCTCGGCCATGCGCCACTGGTTGAGGAACTTGCCGCCGCGCAGCGTGTCGCGGAAGTGCACCTGCCAGTTGTCGCCGGAGTTCACGTTGCCGAGGGAGGCGGCGATCCCGCCCTCGGCCATCACCGTATGGGCCTTGCCGAACAGCGACTTGCAGATGACGGCGGTCCTGGCGCCCCGCTCGCGCGCCTCGACGGCGGCCCGCAGCCCCGCGCCGCCCGCGCCGACCACGACGACGTCCCACTGACGGCGTTCGAGTTGCGTCATGGGTGAAAGCTCTCCCTGTCCTTGATACCTAGAAGAAGCGCGGATCGGCGAAGGCTCCGGAGGCGAGCAGATAGACGTAGAAGTCGGCCGCGGCGACACTGATCAACGACGCCCAGGCGAGCTGCATATGACGGTGATTCAGCCGTCCGGCCCAGCCCCACAGCCGATAGCGCACCGGATGCTTCGAGAAATGCCGCAGCCGTCCGCCGACGACATGGCGGCACGAATGGCAGGACAACGTGTACGCCCAGATCAGTGCCACGTTCACCACGAAGATCACACTTCCGAGCCCCATGTGGCCCCAGGCGTAATCCTCGTCCCGGAAGGAGAGCACCGCGTCGTACGTGAGAATCCCGGCGACCAGCAGGGCGGCGTAGAAGAAGTACCGGTGGAGGTTCTGGAGGATCAGCGGAAAGCGCGTCTCCCCGCTGTACGCCGCGTGCGGCTCGGCGACCGCGCAGGCCGGGGGAGAGGCCCAGAAACTCCGGTAGTACGCCTTGCGGTAGTAGTAGCAGGTCATCCGGAAGCCGAGCGGGAAGACCAGGATCAGCAGCGCCGGGGAGATTCCCCACCAGGTGCCGAAAAGCTCCCAGTTGGGGCCCTGGCGCATCGTCAGGCAGTTGTCCGCGAGGCACGGCGAGTAGAACGGCGAGACGTAAGGAGCCGCGTAGTAATGGGAGTCGGCGAAGGCCCGCCAGGTCGAGTACACGACGAAGAGGAACAGGCCGGCCGCGGTCGCGGCGGGCGCGAGCCACCAGCGGTCGGTCCGCAGGTGCCGGGCGGCGATGGCGGCACGTCCCGCGCCGCGCACGCCCGTGCCGAGTGAGGGAGGTTCCGTACCGGTGGCCAACAGGATCTCCTCGGGAGAAGGACGCCGCCGACAGCGAGGGGGAGGGAAACGCCGGGTCGTTCAGGCCTGATCAGAGGGCAGACCTGATCAGGAGGCAGGCCTGGTCAGGGGGCCCGGCGGTGGCTCGCGCCCAGCCCCTCGTCGTCCGAGTCCGTCCAGAGGGCGCTGTCGTACGGAGTGTCGGGGATCGGGATGAGGTCGGGCACGCGGCTCGGCGCGGGGGACGGGGAGCGTTGGTCGCGCAGTTCGGCGAGACCGCGCTCCAACCGTTCCACCGTACGAATGAGGTCGTCCAGACGTTTCCTGACAGCTGCCAACTCGTCCTGCGATGACATCGCACCCTTCCGTCGCACGGCCGCGGGTGGCATGGGGTGTACGGTCCCAGCAGTTGAGTATGCGCTCCACATCGCGGACCGTCACGACCTCGCGCACGGCCTTTTCCGCCGCGAACGGCCGCGGACACCGGATCGGCAGACATTCGGCACCACACCGGCACTGCCGTCGGCGCACACTTCCCAGGTGACTGCGTATCCACGCCCCGGTGCGAAACGGACCGCCACCGCCCGCGAGAAGAATTCCGCGATCAGTGATCCGCTGCTCGCGATTCACTTCCTGGGCGGATTCGAGAGGTGCGCCCCGGAGATCGAAACGGATCTGTTGCCCGCCGAGGCGGGCGGCAACCGCCGTCTGGTCGCCGATCTGACCGCATTGATCAACGACGTCCACGCGGCGGCGGAAATCGGCTTGTGGGCGGAGAACACCGCGCGGACCACCACCCGGGAGGTATCAGGAATGATCGCGGCCGGTGAGATCGCGGTCGCCCGGATGGACGGCCGCGTCGTCGGCTGCGTCCGGGTGCGGCGGATCTCCGGAAGGACCGGCGAATTCGGTCTGCTCGCCGCCTCCACGGGCCACCGGGGGGTCGGGGTGGGGCGCGATCTGGTCACCTTCGCCGAGGCGGAGGCCCGGCGGACCGGCCTCGCCGTGATGGAGGTCGAGCTGCTCGTCCCCCGGACCTGGTCCCACCCGTCGAAGGACTTCCTCTTCGAGTGGTACACCCGGAGGGGCTACCGCGAGATCGGCTACCGCGAGGTCCCGGTGGACCCGCCCGGCGGGTCCGGGCCGTGCACGGAGGGGCGTCTCGCGACCCCGTGCGACGTCCTGACCCTGCGGAAGGACCTCAGGAGGCACCGGGACCACGGGAGCGCCTGCGCCTGATCCCGGCGGCGCGCGGCCGGCGCCCCGCCGGCCCGCGCGTCCCCGCCGACGGCCCGTCCCCGGCCCCGCGCTCCGGACGGTGCAGGTGGTGACGGGCGACCAGCTCGATCGTCACCGCGACCGCGACCGACTGCACGGCCATCAGGGCGATCAGGACGAACAACTGCACCGCCCCGGCGACCAGCGGGCTCGCGCCGCCCAGGAGCACCCCGACGAACGCGCCGGGGAGCGTCACGAGCCCGACCGTACGGGTCTGGTCGAGGCCCGGCAGCAGGGCGTCCGACGCGGCCGGCCGGACCACCTCCAGCCGCGCGTCCCGGTCCGTGAGCCCCAGCGCCATCGCGGCCTCCACCTCGCCGTGGCGCAGGGCCAGCTCGTCCAGCGACCGGCGCCCCGCCAGCACGGTCACGGTGAGCGCGCCCCCGATGAGGATCCCCGTGATCGGGATCAGCGCGATGCCCTTGAGCGGCACGAGCCCGGTCAGCAGGAGAGCCGCGACCACCGGCACCACCCCGGCGGCGAGGGGCGCGGCGGTCAGCCACCACGTGTGATTCGGGGTGATGCGCCGGCCCGCCGTCCGTACGGCCACGGCGAACATCAGGACCAGGAACGCCACCAGCGCCGGGACCGACTTCACCACCCAGACGATCACGAACGAGACCGCGGTGAGCTGGACCGCCGCCCGCACCCCGGCGACCAGGATCTCCCGGGACCGGCTCCGGCCCGCGTCGGCGGTGAGGTGGGTGACGGCCGCGACTCCCGCCGCCACCAGGAGCAGGACGGCGAGCAGGATGCCGAGGGTCAGGTTGACCGGGACGAGGGAGGCCGCGCTCGAAGTCACCCGCCCACCTTATGAGCCCCCCTCGCACACGCGGCGGGACCGGCGGCCGTCACACCTTCACACCGTCAGGCCGACAGGCGCCGCGGCAGCCAGTCCAGCTGGACGGCCTCCTGGAACGGGCCGCCGCCCTCGTGGTCGTTGAAGTCGTACACCTCGATCGTCCTGTCCTCGCCCCCGTAGACGTTGAAGGCACCGAAGACCGTCGACGGCGGGCACGTACGGTCCTCCAGCGCCACCGAGAACAGCGCCGGCGCGCGCCCGCGCGCCGCGAAGTGGACCCCGTCGAAGTAGGCGAGCGTCCGGCCCACCTGTTCGGTCCTGCCCCGGTACGTCTTGAGGTAGTTGCCCACCTCGCGGTACGGGTCGCGGTCGGTGAAGGTCGTCGCCCGGGGGAAGTCGCAGAGGAACGGCACGTCCGGCGCCACCGCCGCCAGGTCCGGCACCAGACCGCCGACCGCGAGCGAGATCCCGCCGCCCTGGCTGCTGCCCACCACCGCCGTGCGCGAGGCGTCCACCAGCGGGTGCGAGCGGGCCGCCTCCACGGCCCGCACGGCGTCGGTGAAGACGCGCCGGTAGTAGAAGTCGTGGGGATCCTCGATCCCCCGGGTGAGGAAGCCCGGGAAGGAGGAGGCGCTGCCCACGGGGTCGGGGGTGTCGCCGCCGTTCCAGCCGCTGCCCTGGCCCCGGGTGTCCATCACGAAGTGCGCGAAACCGGCCGACGCCCAGAGCCGGTGGAGGTGCGGCAGGCCGCGGCCGCCGCCGTACCCGAGGTACTGCACCACGACGGGCAGCGGCTCGCTCGTCCCCGCAGGCAGCACGAACCAGCCCTTGACCGGGTGGCCGCCGAAACCGGCGAAGGTCACATCGAAGACGTCGAGCGTCGTCAGCCCCGTCGGTACGGGTTCGAAACGGGCGTCGAGGGTGTGACCGCGCGCCTCGGTGAGGGTCTTCGCCCAGAACTCGTCGAAGTCCTCGGGCTCCGCGGACGCGCTGCGATAGTCGCGCAACTCGTCGAGCGGCAGGTCGAACAGGGACATACGGACCACCTTGGTCGGGAAACCGGTGATCACACCGTACGACCAACCGGGCAGCGGTTGAAGACCGGCCACCCGGTCCGCCGGGACGCGCGACGGCGGCCGGCCGTACGCGCACGGCCCGGGGCCCGGTACTGTCCCGGCGTGCGCGCCCCGGCGGGGGCGACCGAGAAACAGGAGCGTCCGTGACCAGCTACACCCAGCCCGGAGTTGTCCTCACCGACCACCGCTTCACGGTCCCGCTGGACCACGGCGACCCGTCGGGCGAGCGGATCGAGCTCTTCGCCCGCGAAGTGGTCGCCGGCGCGAAGACCGGCGAGAACCTGCCCTGGCTCGTGTACCTGGAAGGCGGCCCCGGCTTCGGCGCCCGCCGGTTCACCGGCCGGCAGGCCTGGCTCGGCCGGGCGCTCCAGGAATTCCGGGTGCTCCTCCTCGACCAGCGCGGCACCGGCCTGTCCACCCCCGCCAACCGCCAGACCCTGCCCCTGCGCGGCGGCCCCCGGGAACAGGCCGACTACCTCGCCCACTTCAGGGCCGACTCGATCGTCCGGGACTGCGAGGCCATCCGCCCCCGGCTCACCGGCGACGCGCCCTGGACCGTCCTCGGCCAGAGCTTCGGCGGATTCTGCGCCACCCACTACCTCTCCGCCGCGCCCGAAGGCCTGCGCACCGTCCTCATCACCGGCGGCCTGCCCTCCCTGGACGCGACGGCCGACGAGGTCTACCGCGCCGCGTACCCCCGGATCGCACGCAAGGTCGAGGCCCACTACGCGCGCTACCCGCAGGACATCGGCCGCGCCCGGCGCATCGCCGAACACCTCGCCGAGCACAGCCCCGTCGTCCTGCCCACCGGGTACACCCTGACCCCCGAGGCCTTCCAGTCCCTCGGCACCGTGCTCGGCCGCGGGGACGGCAGCCACCAGCTCCACTACCTCCTGGAGAACGCCTTCGTCCGGGCGCCCGGCGGCCAGGTGCTCTCCGACGCCTTCCAGGAGGGCGCCGCCGCGGCCCTCTCGTACGCCGCGCACCCGCTGTACGCGCTGCTCCACGAGGCCATCTACGCCCAGGGCGGCGAGCCCACCGACTGGGCCGCCGAACGCACCCGCGGCGAGTTCGCGCGCTTCGACGCCACCACCACCCTGGCCGGCGACGGACCGCTGTACTTCACCGGCGAGAGCGTCCACCCGTGGACCTTCGAGAGCGACCCCGCGCTGCGCCCGCTGCGCGAGACGGCCCACCTGCTCGCCGCCGGCACCGACTGGCGGCCGCTGTACGACACCGACCGCCTCGCCGCCAACGAGGTACCGGTCGCCGCCGCCGTCTACCACGACGACATGTACGTCGACACGGAACACTCGCTGCGCACGGCGCGGGCGATCCGGGGCCTGCGCACCTGGGTCACCGACGAGTACGAGCACGACGGCGTCCGTACCAGCGGCCCACGAGTCCTCGACCGCCTGCTCGCCCTCACCCGGAACGAGATCTGACGAGATCCGAGGACGCCCGCTCAGCTGCCCGGCGGAGGACGCCCCCTCAGCTGCCCGGCCGAGGACTCCCGCTCAGCTGCCGGGCCGCTTCGCCGCGTCCAGCGCCACCTTCAGGCCCGCCACGTCGAAGGGCGCGCCCGGGTCGTCCCCGGAGGCGCCGAGACCCAGCGGGTTCTTCGCGTACGGGACGACATAGGCCGGGGTGTCGCGCTGGAAGCGCCAGCTGTCGGCGAGCACACCCGTGTCGAAGGTGTCGTACCCCAACTGGTCGATCAGACGCGCCGCCGTCGCCTTGGCGTCGGCGTTGTCACCGGCGATCGGCAGGACCGACCGGTCCGGCGCGCCCGCGGGCCGGGCGAGGGACGCCAGGTGCGTGTACATGATGTTGTTGAACGCCTTGACCACGTACGACTGCGGCAAGTGGCCCTGGAGCAGCTCGCTCGTGGTGGTCCGCTCCTCGTCCAGCTCCGCGATCGCCCCGTCACGCTGCGGGTAGTAGTTGTTGGTGTCGATGACGACCTTCCCGGCCAGGGGTGTCACCGGCACCTGGTCGTAGTGCTTCAACGGGACCGTCACCACCACCCAGTCACCCGCCTCCGCCGCCTCCCGCGCCGTCGCGGCGCGTGCGTGCGGTCCCAGCTCGGCCACCAGATCCTTGAGGGTTTCCGGACCCCGCGAGTTGCTCAGGACCACATCGAGACCCGCCGCCACGCCGAGCCGGGCGAGGGTGCTGCCGATGTGTCCACTGCCGATCAGTCCAAGAGTGCTCATACATGTGCGAGCGGCCGGGGCGCGGACCGTATTCCCGGCCGGATCCCCTTCGCCGCCGCCGGGCGGATGTGCGCCGGCGGGTGGAGAATGGAAGCCGGGGGCGCGAGCACCGCTGTGCGTGAAGCGGCCCCGCGCACCCCGTGGAACCCACCGGACTCCGATGCTGGAAGTGGTCGACATGCTGCTGCCGGACAGGCATCTGGTCGCCGATCTGCTGAGCCGTTACCGGGCGTGGGAACGGCTGGTCCTCGCCGACCCGCTGGACACGACCACACGTGGCCGGTTCGAGGACGTCGCCTACACGTTGTGCGTGCTGATGGGCCAGCGCACGGCACGCGAGGCGATCATCAAGGCGGAGGCGTACCTGCGCCGTATCAAGCCCGTCCCGATCTTCCCCGAGGGCGCGGAGAGCGTCACCCCGGGCGTGCGCGACTGAGCGGCGATTGACAAACGCGCTTGCTGTTTCTGCAATGGGGGCATGGACGACGACGCGGGCCTCGATGCCGTACTGAACGAAGTGGGACCCCGGCTGCGCCGCATCAGGCGCGAGCGCGGGGCCACCCTGAACAGCCTCTCCGCCACCACCGGGATCTCCGTGAGCACCCTGTCGCGGCTGGAGTCGGGCCTGCGCCGCCCCAGCCTGGAACTGCTGCTGCCGCTGGCCCGCGCCCACCAGGTCCCGCTGGACGAACTGGTCGGCGCGCCGCGTGTCGGCGACCCCCGTGTCCGGGCCGAGGCGATCGTGCGCGGCGGCCGGACCATGCTGCCGCTCACCCGGCGGCCCGGCGGCCTCCAGGCGTACAAGGTGGTGCACCGGGCCGACGGCGAGGTGCCCGAGACGCGGGTCCACGAGGGGTACGAGTGGCTCTACGTCCTCGCGGGCCGGCTGCGGCTGATGCTCGGCGAGCACGACGTGGTGCTGGGGGCGGGGGAGGCGGCGGAGTTCGACACCCGCGTACCCCACTGGTTCGGGCCCGCCGCGGACGAACCGGTCGAGTTCCTCAGCCTGTTCGGGCCGCAGGGCGAGCGGATGCACGTACGGGCCAAGCCGAAGGCGTCGTAGGCGCGGGCCGGTGCGGGGCGGCCGGCGAAGGACGGTTCCCAGGTGGGCAAGCGACCGCTTAGTATGCGGGGCGTAGTGCTACTGCCCATCGTGTGGAGGCCCTGGTATGCAGGCATGGCGAGTGCACCGGAACGGTGAGCCGCGCGAGGTGATGCGGCTCGACGAGGTGGAGCCGCCGGTGCCCGGTGAGGGGCAGGTCCTGCTCCGGGTCCTGGCGGCGAACGTCAACTTCCCCGACGCGCTGCTCTGCCGGGGCCACTACCAGGTCCGTCCGCCGCTGCCCTTCACTCCCGGCATCGAGATATGCGGCGAGACACCGGACGGGCGCCGGGTGATCGCGACCCTGGACCCCGGGGCGTCGTCCGGAGGCTTCGCCGAGTACGCCGCCGTGGACGCCGCGGGCGTCCTGCCCGCGCCCGGGGCGCTGGACGACGCGGAGACGGCCGCCCTCCACATCGGCTACCAGACCGGCTGGTTCGCCCTGCACCGCCGCGCGCGGCTCCAGCCGGGCGAGACCCTGCTGGTCCACGCGGCGGCCGGCGGGGTCGGCAGCGCCGCCGTCCAGTTGGGGAAGGCCGCCGGGGCGACCGTCATCGGTGTCGTCGGCGGCCCGGACAAGGCGCGCGTCGCCCGGGAACTGGGCTGCGACACCGTCGTCGACCGCCGTACGGAGGACATCGCCGCCGCGGTCAAGGAAGCCACCGGCGGCCGGGGCGCGGACGTCGTGTTCGACCCGGTGGGCGGCGACGCCTACACCGCGTCCGCCCGGTGCGTGGCCTTCGAGGGCCGGATCGTGGTGGTGGGCTTCGCGGGCGGCGAGGTCCCCGCCCCCGCCCTCAACCACGCGCTGGTGAAGAACTACGCGATCCTGGGTCTCCACTGGGGCCTGTACAACACCAAGGACCCGGCCGCGGTCCTGCGCTGCCACGACGAACTGACCGCGCTCGCCGCGCGGGGCGCGATCAAGCCGCTCATCAGCGAGCGCGTCCCGATGAAGGCCGCGGCGGACGCCGTCCAGCGGGTCGCCGACGGCGTCACCACCGGACGGATCGTGGTCGTCCCCGGGACGGCCCAGGACACCGCGCCGGACGCGGTCCCCGAAGGGAGCACCACCCGATGACCGATGCCGCCGGACTCCTGTCCCGTACCCGCGAGTTGCTCGCCGCGCATCCCCCGGCCACCACCGACAGGACCGACTTCCTCAAGGCCCGCTTCGACGCGGGGCTCGCCTGGGTGCACTACCCGGCCGGGCTCGGCGGCGCCGACGCGCCGCGCTCCCTCCAGGCCGTCGTGGACGCCGAGTTGGCGGCCGCGGGGGCGCCCGGCAACGACCCCAGGCGTATCGGCATCGGCCTCGGCATGGCCGCGCCCACGATCCTGCGGTACGGCACCGACGAGCAGAAGCGGCGCTTCCTGCGGCCCCTCTGGGTCGGCGAGGAGGTGTGGTGCCAGCTGTTCAGCGAGCCGGGCGCGGGCTCCGACCTCGCGGCGCTCGCCACCCGCGCGGTCCGCGCGGACGACGGAGACTGGGTCGTCGACGGGCAGAAGGTGTGGACCTCCAGCGCGCACCTGGCCCGCTGGGCCATCCTCATCGCCCGTACCGATCCCGCCCTGCCCAAGCACCTGGGCATCAGCTACTTCATCTGCGACATGACCGATCCCGGTGTCGAGGTGCGGCCGTTGCGCCAGATCACCGGCGAGGCCGAGTTCAACGAGGTCTTCCTGACCGGGGTACGGATCCCCGACGCCCACCGCCTCGGGGGTGTCGGCGAGGGCTGGAAGGTCGCCCGGACGACCCTGATGAACGAGCGGGTCTCCATCGGCGGCGCCCGGCTGCCCCGCGAGGGCGGCATGATCGGCCCGGTCGCCCGGACCTGGCGCGAGCGGCCCGAGCTGCGCACCCACGACCTGCACCAGCGCCTCCTGACCCTCTGGGTGGAGGCGGAGGTGGCCCGGCTCACCGGGGAGCGGCTGCGCCAGCAACTCGTCGCGGGCGAACCGGGACCCGAGGGCGGCGGCATGAAGCTCGCCTTCGCCCGGCTCAACCAGGAGATCAGCGGCCTGGAGGTCGAACTCCTCGGCGACGAGGGCCTGTTGTACTCCGACTGGACCCTGCGCAGGCCCGAGCTGGTCGACTTCACCGGACGCGACGCCGGATACCGCTACCTGCGCTCGAAGGGGAACTCCATCGAGGGCGGCACGAGCGAGGTCCTGCTCAACATCGTCGCCGAACGTGTCCTCGGCCTGCCCGTCGAGCCGCGCAACGACAAGGACGTCGCCTGGAAGGACCTCGCCCGATGACCCCGACGACCGAGACCCCGACGACCGAAGCCGAGACGACCGAGACCGGGACGCGCATGACCGGCACGAGCACGACCGGGACGACCGGCACCGCACCCGACCTGCTGTACTCCGAGGCCGAGGACGACCTGCGCGCGGCCGTACGCTCCCTGCTCACCGACCGCGCCGACGTACCGGCCGGGCTGGTGCGCGCGGAGGCCGGGGACCCGTACGACAGCGGGCTGTGGACGGCGCTCGCCGGCGGGATCGGCGCCGCGGGCCTGCTGATCCCCGAGGCGCTCGGCGGCCAGGGGGCGAGCCACCGTGAGGCGGCCGTCGTCCTGGAGGAGCTGGGCCGCCACGTCACCGCCGCGCCCTTCCTGACCAGCGCCGTGGTGGCCACCGAGACGCTCCTCGCCTGCGACACCGGCGACGCGGCCGTCGCCGGCCTGCTGGGATCCCTCGCCACCGGCGCCCGGGTCGCGGTGCTCGCCGTACCCCTCGCCACCGCGCCCGACGCGCCGCTGCCCACCGGCACCGGACCGGTCGGCGGCGTCGCGGAGGCGGCGCGCGCCGACGTCCTGCTCGTCCTGCGGGACGACGGCCTGTACGCCGTCGACACGGACGCGCCCGGGGTCACGGTCGCCCCCCTCACCCCCCTCGACCTGACCCGCCCGCTCGCCACCGTCACCGTCGCCCCCGGCACGGGGACCCGCATCGCCGACGCGGCGACGGCCGAAGCCGCCGCGCGCCGGGGCCTGTCGGCGGGAGCCGGACTGCTCGCCTCCGAACAGCTCGGGATCGCCGAGTGGTGCCTGGAGGAAACCGTCAGGCACACCCGGGAACGCCACCAGTTCAACCGCCCCGTCGGCTCCTTCCAGGCGCTCAAGCACCGGATGGCACAGGTGTGGCTCCAGGTCGTGTCGGCCCGCGCCGCCGCCCGCAACGCGGCCGACGCCCTCGCCACCGGGAGCGCCGAGGCACCCCTCGCCGTCGCCGTCGCGCAGGCGTACTCCGGGCGGGTCGCCGTCCACGCGGCCGAGGAGTGCGTCCAGTTGCACGGCGGTACGGGCATGACGTGGGAGCACCCCGCCCACCTCTACCTCAAGCGGGCGAAGTCCGACGAGATCGCCTTCGGCACCCCCGGCCACCACAAGCGGACCCTGTCGCGGCTGATCAACCTCCCGGCACCCCACTGACACCCCGGTCGGAGCGCGGCGGCCGCCCCACCCGGCCCCGCGCTCCGACCCGGCTCCGCGCTCCGACGCGTACCCCCGCGCCTCGCCACCCCGTCGGCCCGTCACGACCCCGACCGACGGGCGCGCGACGGGCAGTTGTCGGGCGGCCGAACACTTCACGCTCCGCGTTTTCCGCACCGCCGCCGGTGCCGATACTCACCGGGACCGCCCCACCGCGTCCCCACGGAGCCCCCCATGCCCCTCCCCACGCGCCGCAGAGCCGTCAGCACGTTCGCCGCCGCCCTCACGGCGGCGGTCGCGGCCCCCTCGTACGCGCACGCCGCACCCACCGCCGCGCAGGGCGACACCCCCCGGACCGGCCCAGGACCACGGCCGTTGCCCCAGGCCCACGCGCACAACGACTACCTCCACCCCCGCCCCCTCCACGACGCGCTGGACCACGGCTTCACCAGCGTCGAGGCCGACGTCTTCCTCGTCGGCGGCGACCTGCTCGTCGCCCACGAGGCCGCGGACCTCGACCCCACCCGTACGCTCCGCGCGCTCTACCTGGACCCGCTGCGCTCCCGCGTCCGGGCCAACCACGGCTTCGTGTACCGGGGTTACCACCGTCCCGTCCAGCTCCTCGTCGACATCAAGACGGACGGCGCCGCCGCCTACGCCGAACTGCACCGCCAACTCACCGCGCACCGATCGTGGTTGACCACCTACGCGCACGGTGCGGTACGCCCCGGCGCGGTCACCCCCGTCGTCTCGGGCGACCGGGCCGCGCGGGTCCCGATGGAGGCGCAGCGCGTGCGCCACGCCTTCTACGACGGCCGCCTCGACGACCTCGGGACGGCCGCCGGCGCCGACTTCGTCCCGCTCATCAGCGCCAACTGGACACAGACGTTCGGCTGGACCGGCGTGGGCCCGATCCCCACCGCCGAACGCGCCACCCTCCGCGCCCTCGTGGACTCCGCGCACCGGCGCGGGCAGCGGGTCCGCTTCTGGAGCACGCCCGACCTGCCGGGACCGGCCCGCGACGCGGTGTGGGCCGAACTGCTGTCCGCCGGCGTCGACCACCTCAACACGGACGATCTCGCGGGACTCGAGCACTTCCTCAGGAGCAACCGTACGTAATCACGGTCACCCGCGGTCAATCACCCGTTCGGCGGACATGCCGGTCGGCCGCCCGGACCCCCTCCTCCGCCACACTGGCGGCCGAATGCCGCAATCGCGCTGCGGCGGAGGAGGTTGGCCATGGCTATTTCGATCTCACTGGTGCTGCTGCTGGTGGTCCTCGCGGTGATCTTCGTCCGCACCGGCGGACTGAAGATGTCACACGCCGTGACCTGTGTCCTGCTCGGATTCTTCCTGGCGGGCACGAGCATGGCGCCGAGCATCGCGGAGGGCATCTCCGCCACCGCCAACGTGGTGGGCGAGCTGCGGCCCTGACCCCGGCCGTCCGGCGGCGCGCCCGGGACGACGCGTGTCCCGGACGCCGCCCCCGGCGGTCACTCCGCGAGGCCCGCGGTCACTCGAACCAGCCGAGCGGCCGGGGATCGAGGTGGTGCCAGACGTGCTTCACCTGCTGGAACTCCGCCAGCCCCGAGGGCCCCGACTCCCGCCCGAAGCCCGACTGTCTCGTCCCGCCCCACTCCGCCTGCGGTACGGACGATCCGAAGTCGTTGATCCACACCGTTCCGGTACGCAGCCCCGACGCCACCCGGTGGGCGCGGCCGACGTCCTGCGACCACACCGCCCCGGCAAGCCCGTACACGGTGTCGTTGGCGAGGGCCACCGCCTCCTGCTCGTCGCGGAACCGCTCGACCGTCAGCACGGGCCCGAACGACTCGTCGCGCACCACCGACATCCCGGGGGCGCACTCGTCCAGCACGGTCGGCAGGTAGTAGAAGCCCGCGCTCAACTCCGGGTCGTCGGGCCGCTCGCCCCCGCACCGCAGCACCGCGCCCTCGGCGACGCCGGCCGCCACGTACGCCTCGACCCGCTCCCGGTGCGCGGCGGAGATCAGCGGGCCCGTCCGGGCGTGGCCGTCGAAAGGACCGCCGAGCCGGATCGCGCGCGCCCGCGCCACCACGTCCTCCACGAAGCCGTCGTGCAGCTCGTCCTGGACCAGCAGCCGCGTCCCGGCGGAGCAGGCCTGCCCCGAGTTGAGGAACGCGGCCGTCAGCGCGTGGTCCACCGCCGTCTCGTAGTCGGCGTCGGCGAAGACGATGTGGGGGTTCTTGCCGCCGAGTTCGAGGGTGAGCCGCTTCACCGTGGGCGCGGCGGCGGCCATGACCCGCCGCCCGGTGACCAGGCTGCCGGTGAACGACACCAGGTCCACCCGCGGGTCCTCGCACAGCGGCGCCCCGGCGGCGGCCCCCGCGCCGAGCAGCAGATTCGCCGCGCCGTCGGGCAGACCCGCCTCGGTCAGCAGCCGCATCAGCAGGATCGCGGTGTGCGGAGTCAGCTCACTGGGCTTCAGGACGCACGTGTTGCCCGCGCCGAGGGCGGGGGCGACCTTCCACGCGGTCCGCAGGAGCGGGTAGCTCCACGGGGTGATCAGCGCGCACACGCCCACCGGCTCCCGTACCACCCGGCTGTCGACCTCCGGACGGCCCGTCTCCACGATCCGGCCCCGGCCGCCCGCCGCCACCAGGTTGCCGTGGTAGCGGAAGCAGCTCGCGACGTCGTCCATGTCGAACTCGCTCTCCACCAGCCGCTTCCCGGTGTCCAGCGACTCGGCGCGGGCGAGCACGTGCTTCTCGCGCTCCAGCAGACCGGCCACCCGCAGCAGCAGCCGGCCCCGCTCGGCGGCTGGGGTGCCGGGCCAGGGCCCGCGGTCGTACGCGTCACGGGCCGCGCCGATCGCCGCGGCGGCGTCCTCCGCACCGCCCTCGTCGACGGTCGCGACCAGGGAGCCGTCCGCCGGGCAGCGGATCTCGCGGGTCCGCCCGTCGCGGGCGGCGGTCCACCGGCCGCCGATGAACAGCTCCGGCATGGTGACTCCTCCGGTTCGGACGTCCGGTCGTCCGAACGCGCGCTCATGCCGGGCACACCGCGCGGTGCCCCACGGACCGACAGTAGGGAGATCCGGTCGTGTCCGCAGCCGGGCAGAGCGCGGCGGGAGACCTGAGCGGCCGTCAGGAAGCCCACGGGAGCGCCCCGGTGGTCCCGCGGGCTCCCGCCCGGCACCGTCCGCGGGACACGCCCCGAATCACCCGGAAGGCGGCCGCGGCGCGGTCACGCCGCGGGCGGCCGCGGCGGCGGTCACCCGGTGGGCAGGATCGCCGCCGTCTCGCGCAGGTGGCGGTGCAGGCCGCCGTGCGGGTCGCCCGCGGGCAGCCACTCCTTGCGGATCTTCGCCACACACGTGTAGTTGGTGTCGCACACGTTCGCCAGCGGCGCCTCACCGGCCTGCGTGACCAGCTGGTACGCGTCCAGCTCGGACAGCCCGTAGTCGCGGGCCAGCCAACGGACCAGGTCCAGCTGGGAGATGCGGAACGCGTCCTCCAGCGGGCGCGCCGACCCCGTCGAGATGATGTGCGTGTCGGACTCGATGCGCGGCCAGGGCGTCGCCACACCCTTCAGCAGCTCCACGATCACCACGGTGTTCATGGCGCACTCGACGGCCACCCCGCACGTCTCGCCCTCCCCCTGCCGCGCGTGCCCGTCGCCGAGGCTCAGCAGCGCGCCCTCCACGTTCACCCCGAGGTAGCAGGTCACACCGGCACGCATCTCGGGCGTGTTCATGTTGCCGCCGTGCGCGTCGGGCACCAGCGCGGACCGTACCTCCAGATTCGCCGGTGCCACCCCGACCGTGCCGTGCATCGGATCCATCGGCAGCTCGATCCGGATGTCGCTGTCGCGCGCGCTGAACAGACACGTGCCGCGCTCCCGGTCGAGCTGCCACATCCACACCACTTCCGGCAGCGGCGGCTGGAGGGTCGCCGTCGTGGTGGTGGACGTCAGCGCGCCGAAGAGCGGCACGGTGGAGGACGCCGCCCAGTCCCGCGCGGGCCGGATCGACACGAAGTGCACCGCGAGCGTGTCGCCGGGCTCCGCGCCCTCGACGTAGAACGGCCCGGTCTGCGGGTTGAGGAACGGGAACTCGCACACCTCGGAGACCAGGTCGTTCACGGACCGCACGCGCCCGGCGAAGCAGTCCTCCGTGAACAGGTCCAGGACCGTGCCCGGGGTGATGCGCGCGACGGGCGCGACGCCGCCGAACGTCCAGGCGTACTCGCCCTTCTCCGGCCGTACGGTCAGGATCCTCGGGTCACTCATGGGCGCGCGCCTCTCCCTCGATCGGACATGCGGAGGTACGGGTGTACGTGCCCCCGCCCCGGCCGGGCCGCGGCATCCGCACCGGCGATCACCGTACGGCGCGCCCACCGCCGGGCGGAAGACTCGTCCGGGTCACCCGTCGCCGGGCCGCGGGACACGTCCGGGTTCGCCGGGCCGGGGGCCCGCCCGGCTCACCCGTCGCCGAGCGCGCCGGCCAGGGCCGCCGCCGGGTCCGGGTCCCCGGGCCCCGCCGGCGCCCACCGGCCGCGCTCCTTGCGGAAGGGCCACCACCGCCCGTCGGCCCCCAGGCGCAGCTGCGCCGCCGCGCCCTCCACCGTCCAGCGCGCGGATCCGCCGGACCGCAGCCGGGGCCGCTCGCCGTCCTCCCACGCCCCGTCCAGCGCGGCCCTGGCGCGGGCCAGCGTCCCCGGCTCCGGGGTCCACTCCTCCTCCAGCGCGGCGAGCGCGGGCGCGCCCCCGTACCGCCACGCCCGCACGGCGAGGTCCAGCTCGGCGCGCGGCCGGCCGGAGCCCTGCGCGAGCCGTGCCGAGAGCCGCTCGTCGTCGGCGGACACCGCCAGCCGCACAGCGTCCTGACGTGACGTCAACTCTGCCTCCGGAGGCTGCTGTCCATGCCCCGGCGCCAGCGCGTCCGACAGTATCCGCAACGCCCGCGCCGCCGCGTCGGCGGCCAGGAACTCCACCGCGCGGGCGTCGACGCCCGGGGGCGGCGGTGTGTCGGTGTCGAGCGCCGGCGGCCGGCCCGGCGCGGGCGGCGGCGGTGGGGGAGAGGGCAGCGGCGGCAGGATGTCCCGCGCGGCGAAGGCCTCGCCGGCTGGCACCCCCGGCCGCCCCGGGGCACCGTCCCCGGCCTCCCCGCCCGGCTCGTCCCCGGCGGCCGCTCGCGCCGCGCTCCGCCGCTGCAACTCGTCCAGCAGCCGCCGCTCGCCCCGCCCCCGCATCAGCAGCAGCACGAACGGATCCTGGTCCAGCAGCCGCGCCATCTGGTAGCAGAGCGCCGCCGTGTGCGGACAGTGGTCCCAGGCCTCGCAGCCGCAGCGCGGCTCCAGGTCACCGATGCCCGGGAGCAGTTCGACCCCCGCGCCCGCCGCGTCCTCCACCAGGTGCGGCGGCATCTCCCGGTCCAGCAGCGCGGCGATGTGCCCCGCCCGCTCGACCGCCATGTCGAGGAAGCGGTCCCACTCCTCGTCGCTCAGCGCCTGCCACAGCACGTCGCTGCGCTGCGCCGTCCCGTCCTTCCCCCGTACGACCGCCGTGATCCGGCCCGGCTGGACGGACACCGCCCCGACGGCCCCCTGGCGGGCGTGCACGCGTCCCTTCCGCAGCTGATCGCCCTCCAGGACCGTGTCCTCCAGCGCCTTCAGCCAGGCCAGGCCCCACCACGACCGGGCGAAGCCCCGGCCCTGGGCGGGCGGGAGCGCCGCGAAGACCCGCTCCTCACGATCGGTGCCGGTGTCGCCGTCGCCGTCCGTGCCCTTGGCGTCGAGGTCGTCGTCGTACGTGTTCCCGCTCATCGGGCACTCCCTCGCAGCTCCACCAGATCCGCCAGTTCGGCGTCGGTCAGTTCGGTCAGCGCGGACTCGCCCGCGGCGAGCACCGAGTCCGCCAGCTTCTGCTTGCGCGCCAGCATTCCCGCGATGCGGTCCTCGATCGTGCCCTCGGTGATCATCCGGTGCACCTGGACGGGACGGTTCTGCCCGATGCGGTACGCGCGGTCCGTGGCCTGCGCCTCGACGGCGGGGTTCCACCAGCGGTCGTAGTGCACGACGTGTTCCGCCCTGGTGAGGTTGAGCCCGGTGCCCGCCGCCTTCAACGACAGCAGGAAGACCGGCACTTCACCGTTCTGGAAGCGGTCGACCATTACCTCGCGCTCGGGGATCGGTGTGCCGCCGTGCAGGAACTGGGTCGGGGTCCCGCGCGCCGCGAGATGCGCCTCCAGCAACCGCGCCATCTGCACGTACTGGGTGAAGACCAGCACGCTCGCGCCCTCCGCGAGGATGGTGTCGAGCAGTTCGTCGAGCAGCTCCAGCTTTCCCGAGCGGTCCGCGAGGCGGGGTGCGGTCTCCTTGAGGAACTGCGCCGGGTGGTTGCAGATCTGCTTGAGCCCGGTCAGCAACTTCACGACCAGGCCCCGCCGTTCCATGCCGTCGGCCCCGGCGATCGCCGCGAGCGTCTCCCGTACCACCGCTTCGTACAGGCCCGCCTGCTCCGGGGTGAGGGAGACGGCCCGGTCGGTCTCGGTCTTCGGCGGCAGCTCCGGCGCGATGCCGGGATCGGACTTGCGGCGGCGCAGCAGGAACGGGCGGACCAGCGCGGCGAGCCGTTCGGCGGCCGCCGGGTCACCGCCGCTCTCGATCGCCTGCGCGTAGCGGGTACGGAACGTCCCGAGGCGCCCGAGCAGCCCCGGGGTGGTCCAGTCCAGGATCGCCCAGAGCTCCGAGAGGTTGTTCTCCACCGGCGTCCCCGAGAGGGCCACCCGCGCCTTGGCCCCGATCGTCCGCAGCTGCTTGGCCGTCGCCGAGTAGGGATTCTTGACGTGCTGGGCCTCGTCCGCGACCACGAGGCCCCAGCCGGCGTCGGCGAGGCGTGCCGCGTCCAGCCGCATCGTGCCGTAGGTGGTGAGGACGAACTCGCCGTCCCGCAGGTCCTCCAGGCCGCGGGACGCGCCGTGGAAGCGGCGTACGGGTGTGCCGGGCGCGAACCGCTCCACCTCGCGCTGCCAGTTGCCCATCAGCGAGGCGGGGCAGACCACCAGGGTGGGGCCCGCGGCGGACGGGTCGGTCTGCCGGTGCACGTGGAGGGCGATGAGCGTGATGGTCTTGCCGAGCCCCATGTCGTCGGCGAGACAGGCGCCGAGGCCGAGCGAGGTCATGCGGTGCAGCCAGTTGAAGCCGCGCAGCTGGTAGTCCCTGAGCGTCGCGTCGAGTCCGGCGGGCTGGGGGACCACCTGGTCGGCCCCGGCGGACTCGGGATCGGCCAGCCGGTCGCGCAGCGCGGCGAGCCACCCCGACGCGACGACGTCGAACCGGCGTCCGTCGACCTCGGTGGAGCCGGTCAGTACGGCGCCGAGCGCGTCCAGCGGGGTGACCTCGCGGTCCCGGCTCTCCAGCGCGCGCCGCGCCTCGGCGGGGTCGATGAGCACCCACCGGTCCCGCAGCCGGACCACCGGGCGCCCCGCCTCGGCGAGTTGGTCCAGTTCGGCGCGGGTGAGCTGCTGATCGCCCAGCGCGAAGCGCCAGTTGAACGCGAGGAGCGCGTCCGCCGAGAGGAAGGAGGGCAGGTCGCTCCCGCTCCGCCCGCGGCCGGTCCCGCCGGCACCGTCCCCGCCGTCCTCTCCGCCGTCCCCGGCCGGCCGCGGGCCGATCACGGCGCGGGCCGTGAGCGTCCGCGCCAACTCCCGGGGCCAGTGCACCTGGACACCGGTCGCGGCGAGCGCCCCGGAGGCCTCGCCGAGCAGCTCGGCGATCTCGTCGTCGGCCAGCTCCACGGCGTCCGGCACGGCCGCGTCGAGCAGCGGCGCCAGCGGGGGCCAGGCGCGCGCCGCCCTGCGCAGCGCCAGCAGGGCGTCCATCCGCGCGCGCGGCCCGAAGGCCGCCCCGGCTCCTCCCGGGGAGCCCCGGTCCGCGGGAGCCGCCCAGAACTCCGCCGCGTCGGCCACCACGGCCGGGTCGCTGACACTGTGCATCTGCACCACGGCCCGGAAGACGGGACCGGGTGCCTCCTCGTCCAGGACCGGGTCGTCCGCGTCGGGCAGCCCCGTCACCTCGACGCGCAGGGAGAGCCGTACCCCCGCGTCATGACCCGCGGCCACATCGCCCGCCCAGGACCGGAGTTCGGGGAAACGCCGGGCGGGCACGGCGGCGAAGGCGGGACCACCGGCGGCGAGCGGCGCGGCCGGGGTACGCGGCAGCGTGTCGGCCACCGCGTCGAGGAAGTCGCGCAACAACCCTTCCTGCTCGGGCAGAAGCGTGGTCCCGGCGAGCGGAACGGCATGGGCGCAGGGCGGCATGGAGGCGGCGAGCGTACGTACCTCCTCCAGGTCCTCGGCCGTCAGCGGCCCCGCCCGCCACGCGTCGTGCCCGGTCCCGGTGAGACCGGGCAACATCCGTCCACGGGAGGCCAGTTGCAGGGCGAGCAGCGTCGCCGCGCCCCAGAAGGCGGCGGACGGGGACACATTCTCCGCCACACGGGCCCTGGTCAGCCACGGAAGAGCGTCCCGTAGGGGCACCAGCAGCGCCCTGACCATGAGAGGGTGGGCCTCGGTGTCGACGACGGCCAGCTCCTCCACGGAGCCCGGCGCGGACGGCGGTTCCGCGCCGTCGGGATGCCAGTAGGCGATCCGGCCGGTGCGAGCCGGGTCCCCCGGGAGAAAGACCGTGGAACAGCGGGCGAGTTCGGAGACCCGGGAGAGCGTTGCCGCGGGGAGCGTGTGCACAGCGAAGACGCATTCCTCAACTTTGACTACTGCGGGTGAGCCGCCGATGGTACCCGACCGCGAAGCCACGCGGTCCCGGAGTTTCCATGACGCGGCTCACACCGAAGCGGCGGGGTGTAGCCAGCACCACTGCCGACCCCCGGGAAGCCTCCCCCGTTTCCGGGGGGTGGCGCCATGGTCGCCACCTTCGCCGGGCCCGTACGTTTTTCCCCAGGTCAGCGCAGACGGCGCGACCCTTCTTCCGCACATCGGCCGACAGACCGGAGACCGACATGCCCCAGGCCACCACCGCACCCCCCGCCGTGGAGCCCATATCCGAACCGGCCACCGGCCGCGGCGCGGGCAGCGACTTCGCGCCATTGCTGCGGACGGTCAAGGAACAGGGGCTCCTCGAGCGCCGGGTCGCCTGGTACGCCCGGGGCATCACGGTCAACCTGGTTCTCGTCGCCGCCGTGGTCACCGCCATGGCACTCCTCGGCCCCACCTGGTGGACGATGCTCCTCGCGCCCCCGCTGGCGCTCCTCTCGGCCCGCATCGCGTTCGTCGGCCACGACGCGGGGCACTCCCAGATCACCGGTGACCGCGCCAAGGGCCGCGTCATCCAGCTCGTCCACGCCAACCTGCTGCTCGGGATGAGCCAGGAGTGGTGGAACGACAAGCACAACCGGCACCACGCCAACCCCAACCACGTCGACAAGGACCCGGACGTCGCCGCCGACATCTTCGTCTTCACCCAGGGACAGACGGCCGGCCGTACGGGATTCAAGGGCTGGCTCACCCGCCACCAGGCCTGGATGTTCTTCCCGCTGACGACCCTGGAGGGCATCGCCCTCAAGGTGTACGGCTTCCAGGCCGTCTTCTCGCGCCGGAACGACACCCGCATGCCCGGCCGCCGCCGCGTGGTCGAGGGCCTGCTCCTGGCCGCCCACGTCGCCGCGTACGTCACCCTGCTGCTCACCACACTGACCGTCGGCCAGGCCGTCGTCTTCGCGCTCATCCACCAGATGCTCCTGGGCCTGCACCTGGGCATGGCCTTCGCGCCGAACCACAAGGGCATGGAGATGCCCGACGCCGAGAACGGCGCCGACTGGGGCCACCTGCGCCGCCAGGTCCTGACGTCGCGCAACATCCGCGGCGGTGTGTTCACCGACTGGTTCCTCGGCGGGCTGAACTACCAGATCGAGCACCACCTCTTCCCCAGCATGCCCCGCCCCCACCTGCGGCTCGCCCAGCCGCTGGTGCGCGCGCACTGCCAGGCGCTGGGCGTCTCCTACGCCGAGACCGGACTGATCGACTCGTACCGCCAGGCCCTCGGTCACCTCCACGACGTCGGCGAACCGCTCCGTACAGGCGCATAGTGGAACTGGCGGACGCTCCTACGCGTTCACCGAGCAGTGAGCGGCCCGTGGCCGCGAAGGAGGCGTCGGGATGTCGACACAAGCAAAGATCGCCGTCGGGGGAGTGGCCGTCGGCCTCATCCTCTGGGCGTTCGTACCGTTCTGGGTGGCCCTGTTGATCGTGGTGGGTGTGCCGGCAGCCACCTACCTGATGCTCGACCCGTCGCAGCGCCGCAGGCTGCGCCGGATCAACCGCAAGCAGATCGGCCGCTGACCGGGCCGGACAGCTGACCGGAGGGACCACCGGGTCCCCCCGGTCAGCTCTGCCGTGTCCGCGGCGCCACGGTTCACGCGGGACGTACGGCCATGGCGTCGAGGGCCGCGAGCAGCGCCGGGAGCTCGGGGCCGCGGGCGAGCGGAAGCACTTCGTTGGGCTCCTCGTCCAGCAGGACGAAGGCCATGTCGTCGGTCCTGGCGACGAAGGACCAGCCGGGGCCGTCCGCGCGCAGCGTCCGGGCGCCGCCGGGCGCGAAGCCGGAACGTACCCGGCCCAGGGGCGGCGTCCTCTCCACGTAACCGCGCAGCTCCGTGATCACCCGCCGCACCTCGGGCAGCGGCTCCCCCGCCTCCGGTCCGTCCGCCGTGGCGGCGTCGTAGCGCTCCCGCCAGCCCGCCCAGTCGGCCGCGACCTCGTCCGCGCCCAGCCGGCGCTGTGCCGGGCCCCAGACCGTCGTGTCGGGCGGCGTGAGCGGCGTCCAGGTGTCGCTCCGACCGTCCGGGCCGCGTGCCGCCGCACCCACCTCCAGGTCCGGATCCGGCTCCGGGTCGTGAGGGGCGGGCACGCCGGGCGCCGCCACGGCCACGTCCAGCGGCCAGCCGGGCAGCGCGCAGACCACGCTCCGCTCCTCCGGCGAGAGGTCGTACGCCATGCCGCAGTCCCACGACGAGATCGCGACGGCCACGAGCGACACGTCGTCCACCGCCACCGTCCAGCGCGCCCCCTCGCCGTCCTGGCCCAGGACCAGCCCGTAGCCCCGCGCCCAGGGATCCAGCCCGAGCGCCGCACATGCCTCCGGGTAGTCGTCGCCGAGGACGCCCGGGAAGCGCGCCGGGGTCAACAGAGCGGCAGTGAGCACATACAGGGTGTCATCGTCGATGGTGTCCTCATCGATGGAATCGTCCGCCACGGTCACGACACCTCCCGATTCGACCGGTTGTCGGCGCACCCTAGCCAGTCGACCACCCGGACGTCGAGAGTCCGCTACGACCCGATATCCCCGCGGTCGCTGCGGGGACCCGCCGTCCTTACGCCGCGGGCAGCCCCATGAGGCTGCGGGCCACGGTCTGCGGCGACTCGTCCCGCTCCCGGGCCAGGGCGATCACGGCGCGGCACGCCAGCTCGCTGACACCGAACGAGAGCGCCTCCGGGGAGACCCACCCGGCGGCCTCGTCGATCCGCCCCTGGTCGTCCTCCGCGCACGCCGCCACGTACGTGGCCGCCGCCTCGAAGAGGTTGTGCTGTCGTCCCCGGGTATCCCCCCGCCCTCCCGGGGGCCGCGATCCGGACGGTGCGATGGCGTGGTCCGAGGCGAAGATCCTGCGCAGTCGGTCGAACACCGGGTCCACCTTCCCTGCTGACGGGCGCTGCCTGGCGTTCCAACCTAAGGTCCCCGGGCCCCGGGCAGAAGAGGCCGTCCCCGCCCGCCCGCGTCCCGTGGGGGAATCAGTCCTGACGGACCGCCAGCGCGAGGAAGCGGGCCTCCTCGTCCACGTACGACTCCAGCCGCCATCCCGAACCGGCCAGCAGTGGCCGGAGGTTGGGCTCGGCGCGCAGGTCGTCCTCCGTGATCACCCGGTTCTGCCGGGTGGCGAGCGCGGCGCGGCCGATGGGATGGAACAGCGCCAACTGCCCGCCGGGCCGCACGACCCGGGCCAACTCCGCCAGCCCCCGCGCCGGTTGCGGCAGGTGCGCGATCAGCCCGGCGGCGAACACCGCGTCCAGCGCCCCGTCCTTGACCGGGAGTACGGCCACGTCGGCGCGCACCAGCCGGCCGCTGCGGTCGCGGCCCGCCCGTACGGCCGCGTCGAGCATCGCGGCCGTCAGGTCGACGCCCAGCACCGCACCCGCCGGACCCACCGCCTCCCGCAGGGCCGGCAGGGCGCGGCCGGTCCCGCATCCGGCGTCCAGCACCGCGTCGCCGGCCCGGAGGCCGAGGTCCGCGACGGCCGCCGCGTAGGCGGGGCCGTCGTCGGGGAAGCGGCTGTCCCAGTCCGCCGCCCTCGCGCCGAAGAACTGCTGTACATGCGTGTGGTCATGGGCCATGGCCCCATGATCCCCCAGGCCGCGCCGCGGGGCGCCGGTCGCGCGGCCGATGCGGTTACGCTGGGCGTTCCACCGACCCGCACGTCCCGGGAGACCGTCCTGTCCGAGATCCAGCGCCGCGACGCACCACCCGCCGGGCGGCCCGGCGCGCCGCGCCCGGGAGTGGTGGACCTCTGGCTGCTGGACGTCTCGCGGCAGACGGAGGAGACCCTCGACCTGTCGGTACTGGACGCGGAGGAGCGCCGGCGGGTGGCCGCCTTCGTGCACGGCCGCGACCGGATCCGGTACGCCGTCGCGCACACCGCGTTGCGCCGTGTGCTCGGGGCGTGCGTGGGGCGCGCGCCGGAGGCGATCGAGCTGGGCAGGGACACCTGCCCCTGCTGCGGGGGCCCGCACGGCAGGCCCGTGCTGGCCGATCCGCCCTTCCCGGTGCACTTCTCGCTGTCCCACGGCGGTGATCTGGTCATGATCGGTGTCGCGTCCGAGGCCATCGGCGTCGACGTCGAGCCCGTCGCCCTGCGGCGCGCGGTCGGCGATCTCGCCGCCGTCCTGCACCCCGCCGAGCAGGCCGAGTTGGCGGAGCTTCCCGCCGACGGCCGGCCGGCCGGATTCACCCGCGTGTGGACCCGCAAGGAGGCCTACCTCAAGGGCATCGGTACGGGTCTGGGGCGCGACCTGGCCGCCGACTACCTCGGGACGACGGGGCGGGCGGCGCTGCCCGCAGGCTGGACCGTCGTCGACGTGCCCACGATCCCGGGCCACGCGGCGGCCTGCGCCGTACAGGGCCCGCCGTTCACGGTGCGGATGCGGCAGCCGCCGGCGGAGCTCCAGGCGGCCGGCCGTGTGTCCTCGCCCGGTCGGGGACGTGGCGAGGACACGGCCGGTCCCGCGGTGTGAGGTGCCGGTGGCGCCGGCGGTCCGACGAAAGCCCCCAGGTCAGCCCGCGATCTCCGCCAGGCTCACGACCTTGTCGACCCGCACGCGCACGAGCAGCTCCCCGGGCCCGGCATTGCGCTCGCCGACCTGCTGGGCGAGGTCCTCGCCCATGTACCGCCCGCCGAGCCGGACCGCCCACGCCAGGAGCTGCTCCGGGTCCTCGCTCAGTTCGGCCCGGCCCTCGATCACGACGAAGGAGAACGGGGGCCGCTCGTCGTCCACGCACAGCGCGACGCGGTTGTCGCGCCGCAGGTTACGGCCCTTCACCGACTCCTTGCCGGTGTTGAAGATCAGGTCGTCGCCGTCCAGGAGGAACCAGACGGGCGCGATGTGCGGACTGCCGTCGGCCCGCACGGTGGACAGCTTGGCCGTCCGGGTGCCCTCGCCGACGAACGCGTGCCATTGGTCCTTGCTCATGTGAGATGCCATGAGGTCAGTTTCGGCCGTCGGGGCGCCCGGGGCGCGGCGACGCCCCGGAGGTGTGCCGATCGCTTGCCCGGGCGCGGTGGGTGAGGAAGGCTACGGGCGTAGCACGGGATGGGATCACAGGAGCGCG
Source organism: Streptomyces liangshanensis (assembly GCF_011694815.1). Lineage (NCBI taxonomy): Bacteria > Bacillati > Actinomycetota > Actinomycetes > Kitasatosporales > Streptomycetaceae > Streptomyces > Streptomyces liangshanensis. The sequence goes on along the minus strand of NZ_CP050177.1, from coordinate 333,418 downwards.
GAGGACCGGCAATGCCGCTGGACGAGGAACTCGACGGACTGCTGAGCGAGCTGACCGAGCGGGTGGACCACGTACGGCACGCGCTGGTGCTGTCCGACGACGGTCTGGTGACGGGCGCCAGTTCGGGTCTGGCGCGGGAGGACGCGGAGCATCTGGCGGCGGTCTCCTCGGGGTTGCAGAGCCTGGCGAGGGGATCGGGGCGTCATTTCGGCGCGGGCGGCGCCCGGCAGACGATGGTGGAGTTCGACGAGGCGCTGATGGTGGTCACGGCGGCCGGTGAGGGCAGCTGTCTGTGCGTCCTGGCCTCGGCCGAGGCCGACGTCGGGCAGGTCGCGTACGAGATGACACTGCTCGTCAACCGGGTCGGGGCACGCCTCGGGGTGGCCGCCAGGCAGCCGGGCCCTGTTCCGCTGAGTGGCCTCTGACCTGGTACGTAAGAGAGTTTTCCACAGGCTGAGCGGGAGGGGCCCGGGTCGCGCTACGGTCGTCACCGAGAGTAATGATGACTCACGGGGGAGGACCGTCATGGACATCGTTGGGTTCACCGGGCACGGGGCGTCGGCGGAGACGGCCGTGGCCGCGGTGGCAGGGGAGAGGGCGCGGGGGAGTGCGCCGGACGTGGCGCCGGGGAGCGTGCCGGAGCGGCCGCCGGAGACCGTGGCCCTCGGGCGGGCCGCGCGGGAGTTGGCGCTGAGGCGGGGCGAGTTCGAGCTGGCGGCCCAGCTGGGACACATCCGCACGACGGTGGCGGCGAGCGGGGGGCGGCGCGTGGCAGCCCGGCGCGAGGTCGAGTGGCGGGAGATCGAGCGGCTGCGATCCGCCGACGGGTTCCCGGACGTGTTGCGGGAGCGGGTGCGGACGGTGGGCACGGCCGAGGGGGCGGATCTCCTGGCCATCAGCCCCGGCCGCTTCACCCGGCTCGCGAAGGCCGGGTATCTGACCCCGGTCAAGTTCTATTTGAACCGCTACCGGGCGGTGGTGTGGCTCTATCTGGCCGACGAGCTGCGGACGTTCGCCGCCGAGGAGGCGGCCCTCCTCGCGGGCCGGTTCCCGAGGACGCTCACGGCCGGCCGCGACCCGGACGAGGACGTACGGCCGCGGAACTGGCGCGGGCGGCGCATCGGCCACCTCCTGCACCTGAGCGAGGACCCCTGGGAGCGGGCGGCGATCACCGGGTCGGTGCTGGACCCGGTGCAGCGTGCCGAGTTGGTGCCCGATCCCTACGAGCGGGCCTACCTGGGCAGACTGGAGCCCGCCCTCGCCCACGGCCGCTCCGATTCGGACGCCGCGCGGGCGGCGATGCGCCCGCTGCTGCTGGCCGACCACCCCGACGAGATCCGCTGGCACCGCGCCAGTCTCGCCGCGCTGCTCGACGAGGCAAGACGTGCGCGTCCGGCGCCGCGCCCGGACCCGGGCGAGCCGCTGCGGCGGGGCTCCGGGAAGGGGCTGCTCACCCGGCTGCGCCTCAGGAAGGAGAGGGGGCGGGAGGACACGCACGTTCCCGCCCCGGCCTCCTGACCGGGGCTCAGGAGGCCTTGCCGGTGACGACGGAGCGCTCCTCGGAGAACCGGCCCCACTTGCCGTCGGGCAGCTTGGCGCGGAGCTTCACCCGATACGCGTCGCCCGCCTTCTTGCCCACGAACACGCTGTACGTGGCGCGGCCCTTCGGGGGTTCGCCGCCCCAGATGAGGGTGGTGGCGAACGTACCGTCGAGATAGATCTCGTACGTGGTCACCTCGGCGCCCGTCTCGGGGGCCACCCACGACAGGTCGACGTAGTAGGCGCCGCCGGCGGCGTGGGTCTCGGCGCGGAACGCCGTCGGAGCGGTGTCGGGGTCGTCGCCCGGGCCCTTCGGGGTGGTGACCTCGACGGAGCGGCTGACGGGCGAGGTGTTGTCGGCCGCGTCGCGGGCGGCGAGGGTGAAGGAGTAGTGGGTTCCCGGCCGCAGCCAGGTGATCCGCGCGGAGGTCGCGCCCCCGGCCACACTGTGGATCTTCGAGCCGCCCTGGTAGATGTCGTAGGACGTGACGCCCTCGTCCCCGGGGAGCCCGGTCCAGGTCAGCAGGGCGCCGCGCGGGCCGTCGCTCTTGGCGGTCAGCCCCGCCGGGCGGGAGGGTGCCTTCTTGTCCTCGGGGACGGCGGCGGGGGTGGTCGCGGACCGGGCGGCGCTGTGCGGGGAGTAGGTACCGTCACCGTCCTTGGCCCGGACCGTGAAGGTGTACGGGGTCGACGGGTCGAGGCCGGTGATGTCGACCATGCTCTGGTCCGCCGGGACGTCCTTGACCTTGGTCTTGCCCCGGTAGACCTCGTAGGCGGTGATGCCGGAACTCTCCGGAGCCTGGCGCCACATGACGTGGACGGAGGTGGCGGTACCGGCCTGGGCGGTCACCCCGGACGGGGCGGCGGGCGGGGCGTCGTCGGAGCCGCACGCGGTGAGGCCGAGAGCGGCCACGGACGAGAGCGCGGCGACGCGGAAGATTCTGCTCAGGGCCCTGTCCTGCATGCCTGTCCTCCATCCGTGGGGAATGGTCTAGACATATATGACACAGGTGTCGGGTCCACATCAAGAGGCAGGCGCACAAAGCCGGTCGGCTGCCCGGTTCCTCCCCCTGGCTCCGTCGCGACACACCGCCGGAATCCTCTCGCCGGGCGGGGGTAGGGGCCTGACGCACAATGACGTGCTCACCGTGGGCGCGAGGAAGGATGTGGAGTGTGCGGATCGACCTGACCGGCAGGACGGCTCTCGTGACGGGGTCCACCCAGGGGATCGGCGCGGCCATTGCGGCCGGACTCGCCGGCTCCGGGGCCCGGGTCGCGGTCAACGGGCGGAGCGCGGAGTCCGTGGACAAGGCGCTGGAAGGGATGCGCGCGCGGGTGCCGGGCGCCGAGTTCGTGGCCGCGCCCGGTGACCTGGCGACCGAGGAGGGCGCGGAGCGGGTGCTCGGTGTCCTGCCGTCGGTGGACATCCTCGTCAACAACCTCGGCGTCTACGAGTCCCGGCCCGCGCTGGAGATCGGCGACGACGAATGGCGGAGGTACTTCGAGGTCAACGTCCTGGCCGCGATCCGGCTGACCCGTGCCTACCTGGGCGGCATGATGGAGCGCTCGTGGGGGCGGATCCAGTACATCGGCAGCGACTCCGCGGTTGTTGTCCCCGCCGAGATGATCCACTACGGGGTCTCGAAGACCTCGCTGCTCGCGGTCTCCCGCGGCTTCGCCAAGGCGGCGGCCGGCAGCGGCGTGACCGTCAACTCCGTCCTGGCGGGGCCGACCCACACGGGCGGCGTCGAGGACTTCGTCTACGAGCTGGTGGATCGCTCGCTGCCCTGGGACGAGGCCCAGCGGGTCTTCATGCGGGAGCACCGGCCGCAGTCGCTGCTCCAGCGGTTGATCGAACCCGAGGAGATCGCGCACATGGTCGTCTACCTCAGCTCGCCGCTCGCGTCGGCGACCACCGGCGCGGCGGTCCGGGTCGACGGCGGGTACATCGACTCGATTGTCCCCTGACCTGACCTGACCTGACGCGGCGTCGGGTGGGGTGGCCTGACCGCACGGGCCGCCGCCCGGCCACGGCGGGGACGCCGTGGCCGGTGCGGACACGGTCAGATCTGGTGGACCAGCTGGGTGTTCAGCTCGTACCGGGCACCGACGATGGCCAGGGAACCGTCGGCTATCTTCGCCGCGAGGTCGGGATCGGCGGCGAGGCGGCCGCGGATCAGCGAGACGTTCGCGTTGATCGTGGCGTCCTTGCGCGCGTCGCCCGTCTTGGTGCGGTCGATCGCGGGCTTGATCTCGTCCGCCAGGTACTGGATGTGGGCGGGGAGCAGCGAGCCGGACGCGTCCGCGTCGACCGCCGCTGAAACGGCGCCGCAGGACTGGTGGCCGAGCACGACAACGAGCGGGATGCCCAGCTCCAGGACGCCGTACGCGATGCTGCCGCGGACGGCCTCGTCCAGGACCTCGCCGGCGGTCCGTACGGTCATCAGGTCGCCGAGGCCCTGGTCGAAGACGAGTTCGGGCGCGACCCGCGAGTCGATGCACCCGAGCACGATGGCGAACGGGTGCTGGCCCGTGACGAGCGTCCGGCGGACGACCTCGGTCTCGTGCGGGTGCTGCTCCCGGAAGGTGCGCCAGCGGTGGTTGCCCGCGTTGAGCTCCCGGAGGGCTTCGGCGGGGGTGGTGGGGCGGGGCTCTTCGGGACGGGGGCGCGCGACGGGCGCGGCCAGAGCCGCGGGCGCGGCCAGAGCCGCGGCGCCGGTGGCCGCGGTGCCCGCGACGGCCGCGCGCAGGACGCTGCGGCGCGTGGCGTTCTGGGGGGCGGGGGCTGATTTCGTATGTCTGGTGAACATCACGGCCGGAGACTATCCGTGACATCGTTGGCCATTGGTTGACATTGGGGCTTTGTTGACCTGCTCTTTAAACCAGCCATGCCAGCTCTTTAATCGGCCAACCCGTGAGCCGTCGGCCGCGAGCGGCGGGATTCGCGAACACCCCCAGCGCCGGGGCCCGTTGGCCGTGCTCGACCGGCAAAGGACGCCTCCGTCGCCGGGGGCGGATCCGTGGGGCGTCGGCCCACCCCGCCTGACCTGCGCGCTTCCCTCGGGCCGGTCGCCCGGCCAACTGTCCACCTTGGTCTAGACCTTGACAGGGTGCACGCCCTTCCGCTTTGGTTCCCTCACCCCCCATGACGGCCGGACGGCTTCCGCCGCCCCGCCGTGGATAGGAGTGAGTCCCTTGAAGCAACGCGTCTTGGCACTGCTCACGGCGATGGTCTCGGCCCTCGCCCTCGCGGTCTTCCTCCCCGCCACCTCCGCGTCCGCCGCGGCCTGCGCCGCCGGCTGGAGCGCCTCCCAGGTCTACGTCGGTGGCACCGGCGCCTCGTACAACGGCCACAACTGGTCGGCGAAGTGGTGGACACAGGGCGAGATCCCCGGCACCACCGATGTCTGGGCCGACCAGGGCACCTGTGGTGGCACCACGACCCCGCCGCCGACCAACCCGTCGGGATTCGTGGTCAGCGAGGCCCAGTTCAACCAGATGTTCCCGAGCCGGAACTCCTTCTACACCTACAGCGGCCTGACCGCCGCGCTGAGCGCCTACCCGGGCTTCGCGAAGACCGGTTCCGACACGGTCAAGCGCCAGGAGGCCGCCGCCTTCCTCGCCAACGTCAGCCACGAGACCGGTGGCCTGGTCTACATCGTGGAGCAGAACACGGCGAACTACCCGCACTACTGCGACACCAGCCAGTCCTACGGCTGCCCGGCCGGCCAGGCCTCGTACTACGGCCGCGGCCCGATCCAGCTGAGCTGGAACTTCAACTACAAGGCCGCGGGTGACGCCCTCGGCATCGACCTGCTCCGCAACCCCAACCTGGTGCAGACCGACGCGGCCGTCGCCTGGAAGACCGGTCTCTGGTACTGGAACACCCAGAACGGCCCCGGCACCATGACGCCCCACAACGCGATGGTCAACGGCCGCGGCTTCGGCGAGACCATCCGCAGCATCAACGGCAGCATCGAGTGCAACGGCGGCAACCCCGCCCAGGTGCAGAGCCGGATCAACCTCTACCAGCGCTTCGTCGGCATCCTCGGCACCACGGCGGGATCCAACCTCAGCTGCTGAACCCCTGACAGCGCGTGCCGGGTGTCCGCATCCGGTGAACCGGGCCGGTCCGACGAATCCGTCGGGCCGGCCTTCGCGCGTGGCCCCGCCCCGGCCCCGGCCAGCTCCGCGTTGAACCGGGCGCCCGCCAGGAGCGAGAGATTCGTGACCCACAGCCAGACGAGGAACACGATGACCCCGGCGAGCGAGCCGTAGAGCCGGTTGTACGTCCCGGCGTGGGCCGTGTAGAGCGCGAACCCCGCCGACGTCAGCAGCCAGAGCACCACCGCCAGGATCCCGCCCGGCAGCGCGCGCCGCAGCCGGCGGGTGCCGGGCGGGCCGGTACGGAACACCAGCAGCACCAGGACCGCGGCGAGCGCCAGCAGCAGCGGCCACTTCAACCCGCCCCACACCGCGTCCACCGCCCCCCGCATCCCCAGGATCCGGCCGAGCGCGGCCGCCGCCTCCCCGGTCAGCACCAGCGTGAAGGCGCTGGTCACGAGCAAGGCCAGCAAGGCGCAGGCGGTCAGGGCGATCCGGGGCGCGGTCCGCCACGGCGGCCGGTGGTCCACCGCCCCGTGCATCGCGTGCAGGGCCCGCCGGAACACACCCAGGTAACTGGACGCCGACCACAGCGCGCCGACGGTCCCGAAGGACGCGAGCAGCCAGGCCGCCGAGCGCTGCTCGGCCATCTCCCGCAGCGCGTCGCCCACCAGGACCCGGGACTGCGCCGGTACGAGCGAGGCCACCTGGGCGGTGAGCGTGCCGCCCGCGTCCGGTCCGGCCAGGCCGATCGAACAGACCGTCACGAGGAGCGCCGGGAAGATGGCGAGCACCGCGTAGTACGTCAGGGCGGCGGCCGTGTCGGTGGCGTCGTCGTGCCACATCGCGAGCGGCGTTCTCCGCAGGGCGCGGCAGAACCGGCCTGCCGTCGGTGCGGGTTCCTCGGCGGGCACGCTGCCTCCTGCTTTCGTACGGTACGACCGTCGTGTGCCGGTCCCGGCACATCCTGCCCTGTCACCCGGTCCGGCCCCGGCGGTCCCGGCGGTGCGTCGCCGGACCCGGACCCCGCTGCCACCCGTGTACCCCGTTCCCGGCCCGGCAGCGCCCGGCGGGCGGGGACAGCTGACGGGATCCCTGCCGGGGTGACCGCCAGGGGGCCGAACGGCCGTACGGGCACGGCGTGAACCCCCGTGCGGGACAAGGGCGTTGATCCGGCGCGGGCGGCGCCGGATAACCGTTTGGTCCCCGTCTCGTTGTCCGGGCGGGGCCGTGGCCCGTCTTCTGCCGCGCCCTCACCGACGAGCGGAGGTCCTTCATGCCACGTGGAACCCAGGCCGGGCGCAGCCCCTTACCGCAGGCGCCGCCGCAGGGCGGGGCCACCCGCCGCGGCCGTACCCGCCGCGACTTCCTGCGGTCGCTCTTCACGCTGGGCGTGGTCGGCGGCACCGCCGCGGTCCTGGCCCCTGTCGTCAGGGCCGGCAACCCCGCGCCCGGCGCGGCGGCTCCCGGGGCCGAGGCGGCCCGCGCCGCCCAGGACGCGGCGGGCCGGGCCTTCGAGGAGCTGTACCAGGGACGGCGGATCGAGGTCGGCAGAGGCCCGGGCCGGCTGGGCGCGGGTCCGGCGGGGACCGGCGCCGTCACCGCCGCGGCCGCGTCCGGCGCTTCCGCCTTCGACATCCGGATCGACGGCCGCCCCCTGCACGTCATGCGGCGCGCCGACGGCAGCTACCTGAGCGCGGTCAACCACTACGAGTCGTTCCCGACGCTGCTCGATGCCGCCCGCGCGGCCGTCGACGACCTCCGCGGCGCCCAGTTGTCACTCTCGGGGCCGGTCCACCACGTCTGACGGCCGCCGCCGGCCGCCGCCCGTCCCCGGCGGCCGTCACCGCCGGCCCGTGCCATGGCCGGCCTCCATCACCAGCGACCACGGGAGGGCCTTCACCGGTGTACACCAGAAAGAACCAGCGGAATCTCACCGGCGCCGAGAAGAAGAGATTTGTCGGCGCCGTCCTGGAGCTCAAACGCCGAGGCACGTACGAGGAGTTCGTCCGCCTGCACAGCCGGTACTACGTCTCCGACGCGGAGGGCGGGGTACGCGCCGGGCACATGGCTCCCTCGTTCCTGCCCTGGCACCGGCGCTACCTGCTCGACTTCGAACGCGAACTGCGCAAGATCGACGCCACCGTGACGATCCCGTACTGGGACTGGACGACCGACAACACCCCCGCCGCCGCCCTGTGGCGTGACGACTTCCTCGGCGGTACGGGACGGGAGAGGGACCAGCAGGTGATGACCGGCCCCTTCGCCTACAGCGCCGGGAACTGGACGATCAAGGGCGGGGTGACCGACGACCGCTTCCTCACCCGGGACCTGGGCCGCCCCTCCTCGCCGATCGCCCTGCCGAGCAAGGCGGAACTGGCCACGGCGATGAACGAGAAGGTCTACGACGCGGCCCCCTGGGACTCGACCGCCACCTCCGGATTCCGCAACCGCCTCGAAGGCTGGACGTCCGGGGGGAGCGAACGCTGGCGCAACCACAACCGCGTGCACCGCTGGATCGGCGGCGCCATGCTCGGCGCGGCCTCGCCCAACGACCCGGCCTTCTGGCTGCACCACGCCTTCGTCGACCTGCTGTGGGACCGCTGGCAGCAGAAGCACCCGAAGGCGACCTACCTGCCGCGGAAGAAGCTGCCCGCGGGGGATCCGCAGAGCGGCCGGGCGATCAGCCTGGAGGAACCGCTGCCGCCGTGGAACGTCAAGCCGTCCACGCTGCTCGACCACCGCACGATCTACCGGTACGCCACCTGACACGGCGGGCGTCCCGGCGGCACGGTGTCCGCCGGGCGCCCCGACCGGACGACGGCCTCCCGCGCCGAAGCGCGGGAGGCCGTCCTGTCACCGTCGTTCAACGGGAACGCGTGGCCCGGGGGCCAGGCACGTCAGTCCGTGTTCAGCCGCCGTAGCCGCCGCCGTGGTGGCCCGAGATGTTGGCGCACGTGTTGCCGAACGCCGGGTTGAGCAGGCCGATCACGTTGACGGTGTTGCCGCAGACGTTGACCGGGACGTGCACGGGCACCTGGAGCAGGTTGCCGGACAGGACACCGGGCGAGCCGACGGCCGCGGCCTCGGCACCGGCGTCGGCAGCGGCCATTCCGGCGCCACCGGCCAGCACGGCGCCCGTGCCGGCGAGAACAGCAGCTGCCTTCGCGATACGCGACATCAAGTTTCTCCTTGAACGTTTCGAGCACAGCCGCACGTTGTGCGGCCTTCACGCACGTTCAACGCCGCGACTCACGCTGGGTAACGGATAGTGGCCCAACGGATGTGGAATCCACCGGATCAACCCCCCGGTCAGCGCAGCAGAGCGAGTCCGCCGACCAGTTTGTCCACCCGGTTGCGCGGTCCGACCAGGCTGACGGCGCAGTAACCGAGGGTGTCCTGCCCGGTCGCGGCGAGCACCCCGAGGTACTCGTCGTACACCCGTGCGGTCTGCGCCGCCTCGGGCATGTCCACGATCAGGATGTCCTCCTTCGCGGCCGCCCTCGCCCGCAGCGCGCGCAGCGCCTCCCCGTCCGCGGCCAGCACACTGCACCCGGCCCACGGCAGACCCGCGTGCGCGACGCCCGACGCGTCCTCGCCTCCGGGTCCGAGGAGATCGGGCAGGGCCTTGCCGACGGCGGCGGCCATGCAGGCAGCGGCGTTGGCCGCCCGGCCCGCCGGGAGGCTCTGATCGACGACGATCACCCACTTGAGCCGGGCCTGCCGCGTGGGCCGGTGGGTGGTCAGGTCGTCGCCGGTCAGCCGGGGGAGGGACATGGTGCTCCTGCTGGTCGCTACTCGTTCGTGTACGGACATCCCGATACGCTAGGCACACGTCCCGGTTCTGTCGCCGCCTTCCGTACGTCGTGCGGCGTGAAAGGTGTTCCATGAAACTTGATGCGGTCGACCTGGCCCTGCTGCGGGAACTCCAGAACGACGCACGGCAGACCAACCGCGACCTCGCGGCCAAGACCGGCGTCTCCCCGTCCACCTCGCTGGAGCGGGTGAGGCTCCTGCGCGAGCACGGCGTCGTCACCGGCTACCACGCGGCCGTCGACCTCGACGCGATCGGCCGCCCGGTCCAGGCGCTGATCTCGGTCCGCATCCGCCCGCCGGCCCGTCCGGTCATCGAGGGGTTCCGGGAGTGGGCGGCGCGGCTGCCCGAGGTGATCGGCCTGTTCGTGACCTCCGGCGCCCACGACTTCCTGCTCCACATCGCCGTCCCGGACGTCAACGGTGTCTACGCCTTTGTCATCGACCGGCTCACCGAGCGCCGCGAGGTCGCCGACGTCCAGACGACGCTGGCGTACGAGCACGTCAGGCCACGCCGCATCGACCCGGCTCCGGGCGAGGCCCCGGCGCGGTCCGCGCCCCCCTCATCGAGCAGGGCGCCGCGCTGACCGGGTCGCCGTGTTAGCGTGAAGTGAGAGGCGGTCTCTCGCTTATCGCTTGCTTGTCACCGTCACCCGCGTCCCTCGCCCCCCTAGGAGCCGACATGTCACAGACCTGGCTCATCACCGGAAGCTCCCGCGGATTCGGCCGGGAGCTGGCCCTCGCGGCGCTGGAGTCCGGCGACCACGTCGTTGCCACGGCGCGCCGCCCCGCGCAGCTCGACGACCTGGTGCGCGCGTACGGCGACCGGGTGCGGACCACCGCGCTCGACGTCACCGACCCGGCCGCCGCCCGCGCCGCCGTACAGCTCGCGCTCGACGCCTTCGGCCGGCTCGACGTGGTCGTGAACAACGCCGGGTACGCCAACTCCGCCCCCATCGAGGACACCTCCGAGGACGAGTTCCGCGCCCAGATCGAGACGAACCTCTTCGGCGTCATCAACGTCACGAAGGCGGCGCTGCCGGTGCTGCGCGAGCAGCGGTCCGGCCGCTTCGTCCAGTTCTCCTCCGTCGGCGGACGGGTCGGCGGTTCCCCGGGCCTGGCCCCGTACCAGACCGCCAAGTTCGGCGTCGAAGGCTTCTCCGAGGTGCTCAACAACGAGGTCAGGCCGTTCGGCGTACGGGTCGTCATCGTCGAACCCGGCGCCTTCCGCACCGACTGGCAGAGCACGACCATGCGGCGCGCCGAGGTCGGCCCCGACTACGAGGCCAGCGTGGGCGCGATCCACCGCTACCGCGACGGCACCGACGGCGTACAGGAGGGCGACCCGGCCCGCGGCGCCCGGGTCATCCTGGACGCGGTACGGCTGGCGGAACCACCGCTGCGGCTGCTGCTCGGGGCGGACGCGGTCGACGCCGTGGAGAGGTCGACCGCGGCCCGGATCCGCGAGACCCGCGAATGGGCCGAGGTCAGCAGGTCGACGGCGTTCCCCGCCGCGGCCGGCGCGACGGGCTGACGGGCGATGGGCACGGCCGGGGCCCCGAGCCCCGACGGCGACAGCCCGCCGCCTCCCGGACCTCGACCGCGCCGCCCGGCCCTGCGCCGCGACGCCGCCGAGAACCGCGCCCGCATGATCGACGCGGCGCGCCGGGCCTTCGCCGAGCAGGGTCCCGGCGCCGGCATGGAGGACATCGCCCGCCTCGCCGGCGTGGGCCCGGCTACGCTCTACCGCCGCTTCCCCACCAAGGACGCCCTCGTCGCCGAGCTGGTCGAGGTCTTCTACGACCGGCTCGTCGCCCTCGCCGAGGAGGCCACGCGGCAGCCGCCCGGCGAGGGCCTCGACCTGTTCCTCCGTACCGTCGGCCGGCTCATCGCCGGCAGCCGGGGCTACCTCCCCGGCGCCTGGGGGGAACTGGCCCGCCCCGCCCAGGTGGGCCACCTGCGCGGGATCACCGACGGCCTGCTGGCCGAGGCGCGCCGGGCCGGCGTGGTCAACGAGCAGGTCACCGTCACCGACATCGCGATGGTCGTGTGGGGGATCCGCGGGGTCGTGGAGACGACGGGAACAGCCGCCCCCGACGCCTGGCAGCGCCACCTCGACCTCGTCATGGCCGGGCTGCGTACCCCGTACATCGCCTTCAGCCGGCCGCCCCTCGACACCGGCCAGGTGGACCGGATGACGTCGGAGCCCCCGGAGCCGCACCAGGGGTGAACGCCCTCACCCCGACCGCCGCGGCTGGAGCGTCGTCGCGTACGCCCCGCCCCGCGCCAGCAGCTCCTGGTGGCTGCCCGTCTCGACGATCCGCCCGTGCTCCATCACCACGATCCGGTCCGCGTTGCGGATCGTGGACAGCCGGTGCGCCACGACGAACACCGTCCGGCCCGCCACCAGCCGCGCCAGCGCGTCCTGGATCAGCGCCTCCGACCGGTTGTCCAGCGCGGAGGTCGCCTCGTCCAGCACCAGGATCCGCGGATCCCTGATCAGGGCCCTGGCGATCGCGAGCCGCTGCTTCTGGCCGCCCGACAGCCGCGCCCCCCGCTGCCCCACCACCGTGTCCAGCCCGTCCGGCAGCCGGTCGACGAACTCCGTCGCGTTCGCCGCGTCCAGGGCGTGCCGCAGCGCGGCCTCGTCCTCGCCGCCCGCCAGGCCGTACGTCACGTTCTCCCGGATCGTCCCCTCGAAGAGGATCGACTCCTGCGGCACGACCGAGAGGAAGCGCCGGTACGTGCGCAGGTCGAGCGAGGCCATGTCCGCGCCGTCCAGCAGGATGCGCCCCTCGGTCGGCCGGATGAAGCCGATCAGCAGGTTCAGCAGCGTCGACTTGCCCGCGCCCGACGCGCCGACCAGGGCTATCGTCTCCCCGGGCCGCACCGACAGGTCGAAGCCGCGCACCGACGGCTCGCCCGCCTCCGGGTAGCGGTAGCCCATCCCCTCGAAGTCGATCCGCCCCTCGACCCGCTCCACGGAGGTCTTGCCCTCGTTGCTCTCCAGGTCCGGCGCCTGGAGCACCTCGCCGATCGAGCGCACCGACTCCAGCCCCTTCGAGATGACCGGCGTCAGGTTCATCAGGGTCATCAGCGAGGCGGTCAGCGCGGTGAAGAACGTACTGATCATGACGACGTCGCCCGCCGAGATCCCCATCCACCCGTAGTACGCGACCACCGCCGAGCCCGTCAGGCAGCCGACCGCCAGGGTGTTGAGCAGGATCCAGGACAGCGACCCGAAGCGCCCGTTGAGCACGTCGAGGCGGAAACCGGCGGTCAGCACCCGCTCCAGCGTCCGGTCGACGCGGTGCAGCGCCGTACGCTCCAGGCCGTGCGCGCGGGTGATGGGGATCAGCGTGGTCATCTCGCCGACACGCGAGGACAGCCGCTCGATCTCCAGCCGGAACTCCTCGTTGTTCGTACGGATCCGCGAGCGCAGCCGCCGTACCAGCAGCGCCGCCAGCGGCACCACCACCAGGAACACCGGCAGCACCACCGGGGTACGGAACCCGATCACCACCAGTCCGCCGAGCAGCGTCATGATCGCGCCGAGCCCGAGGTCACCGCTCTGCTGGGTCATCTGCTCGACGGCCTCGACGTCCCGGACCACCTTGGTCTGGAGGACACCGGCGCTCACCCGGGCGTGGTAGCCGAGGGACAGGTACTGCATCCGGCGGCAGAGCGCGGAGCGCAGTTCACGCCCCATACGACGGATGCTGGTGCTCATCAGGCGCGCGTAGAGCAGCGCCATCGGGAAGTTGAGGGCGAGGACCAGGACGAGCGCCCCGGCGTTGAACCACAGCTCGGACACGGGCCGGTGCTCCACCACCACGTCGATGATGTTGGCCGTGATCAGCGGGAGCAGCCAGACCGGGATGTGCTTGACGGTGAACACCGCGACGACGAGGAGGAGCCTCGCGCGGTCGGGACGGAAGAGGTAGGCGAGGGTACGGAGCGGATGCTCCCCCGAGTAGTGGTGGTCCAGCGGACCGGGACGGGGAGCGGCTTCGGGTTTCTGCATGGAGGGCGGAGTCCCTTTCGGCGGCGGTCGTACACGCTCGGCGCGCGGCCGCAGTCTCCTCCGGACGGCCCCCGGACCGGAAGCGGTTTCCGGACCGTGGACGCGAAGCGGGACACTCGGTCGGGGGTGGGCACGCCGGAGACCCGGCGAGGGCGGGACGCCCGTCCCCGCCCCCCGGGCTCGGCGCGTGCGAAATGGCGAACGGTGAGAGGGTGGCTGCATGGCTGATCAGGGCGCCCGGCCGGGCGCCGTGTCGCCGCCGGACGACTGGCCCGCCGATCCGGCGGTGGGACTCGCCCTCAACCGCATGGGCGGTTTCGACTGGGACCTCGTCGGCGGAGCGCTCCATCTGGACGGACCCGCCCTCGAGGTGTTCGACCTGCGCGAGGACGAGTTCGACGGCCGGGGCGAGTCACTGCTCTCCCGTATCCCTCCCGAGGAGGCGGAACGGGTCGACCGTGTGGTCAGGCGGGCCGTCGAGACCGGCACCGACCGCTACGCCCTGTACTTCCGGATCCGCTGCCGCGACGGGTCGAAGCGGTGGACGCACTCCCAGGCCCGCATCCGCCGCGACGAGCGGGGCGAGGCCGTGCGGGTCATCGGCATCGTCCGGATCGCGAACCGCGACCGCGCCGACGCCGCCGCCAGGAGCGAGCTGGACGAGGGCCGCCGCCGGCTGACGGACATGGTGGAGCGCACCACCGCCCTGCTCTCCACCGCCGAGACCGTCCAGGACGTCATCGAGGTCCTGGAGGACGAGGAGGCGCTCGGGCACCTCAGGGCGGAGAGCGTGTCGCTCGGGGTGGTCGAGGGGACACGGATCAGGCTGGTCGCGCAGGGGCGCAACGGGCCCTTCGCGCCGGAGCTCCAGTACACCCGGATCGACGAGCGGTTCCCGATGGGCGAGGCGGTGCGCACCGAGCGGCCCCGCTTCGTCACCTCACGCGAGGAGTTCCGCACGGCGTACCCGCGGCTCTGGCCGCACATCGAGCCCCTGGTGGTGTCCTCGGGGGCGTATCTGCCGCTGATCGCCCAGTCCAGGCCCATCGGCGTGCTCGCGATGCTCTACCCCCGGCACGGCGACTTCAGCGACTCGGAGCGCGCCCTGCTGGTCGCGCTCGGCAGCAGCATCGCGCAGAGCCTCCAGCGGGCCATGCTGTACGACCAGGAGCACGACCTCGCCGACGGCCTCCAGCAGGCGATGCTCCCGCGCCGCATCCCCGACATCCCGGGCGCGCTGACGGCCGTCCGCTACCGGCCCGCGCGGATCGGGCGGAGCGTCGGGGGCGACTGGTACGACGTGCTCCCGCTGCCCGGCGGCCGGGTGGGGCTGACCATCGGCGACGTCCAGGGCCACGACACGGAGGCCGCCGTGGTCATGGGGCAGCTCCGGATGGTGCTCTGGGCGTACGCCGCCGAGGGCCACCCGCCCGCCACGGCCATGGCGCGCGCGGCGGCGTTCCTGCACGAGCTGGACACCGACCGGTTCGCGACCTGCACGTACGTCGAGGTCGACCTGGCGACGGGAGGCCTCCAGATCGTACGGGCCGGGCATCTCGACCCGATGGTGCGGGGGACCGACGGGACCTGCGCCTGGATCACCACGACCGGCGGGCTGCCGCTCGGCCTCGCCGCCGAGTTCGCCGGGGACGGCGGGATCGACTACCCGGTCACCACGGGGACGCTGGGGCCCGGCGACACGCTGGTGCTCTGCACGGACGGGCTGGTGGAGGAGCCGGGCACGGACCTCGGGGAGCGGATGAACGTGCTCGCGGAGGCGGTCAGGACGGGCCCGGAGGAGCTGCCGGACCTCGCCGACATGCTGTTCGACCGGCTGGGGACCCAGGGCGGCGGTGACGACATGGCGCTGCTGCTCCTGCGCCGGGACGTCCGGGACGGGCGGTCCCGGCGCGCGGCGCGTCCCCGCCGGACCCGGTAGGCGCCCCCGGCGGGACCCCTGTGAACGCGGCGCGGGGCGCGGACGGGGCGCCGGGCCCCGTCCGCGCCACCGGACCGCTCAGCCCTCGGTGATCTCCCGGACCTCCGCGGTGATGCTCCAGTGGGCCGGGTGGATCTCCAGGAAACGCCGGGCCCACTCCAGGGCCTCGGCCTTGTCCCTGGCCTGGATCAGCGAGTACCCGCCGATGACTTCCTTGGTCTCGGTGAAGGGCCCGTCCGTGTAGCGGACCTTGCCGTCGGCCCAGGTGACCCGGGTGCCCTCGGACGTCGGCGTCAGACCGGCCGTGTCGAGCATGACCCCCGCCTTGGTGATCTCCTCCAGCAGCGCGCCCATGCGCTCCTCGAACTCGGGTCCCGGCGGATCGGTCGGGGGGTTCCGCTCGTCGACGCGGATCATCGTCAGGAAGCGCGGCATGGTGACTCCTCGGTCCGGGGCGGGGCTTGTCCCGCCTCTCATCCTTACGTCGAACGGGAGACCCCGCGATCGACACCGCACCGAAAGTTTCCGCCCTCGCGTGTTCTCCCCGGCGTTTCCCCGAACCCCTGGTTCATTGGTGTGTGCACGGCAATGCTGGTCGCCGAGAGTCCTCACCCATGCCAATCCACCGTCCTCCAGGAGAAGTTGTGGGCCCAGGCAACGCCTGGCGGTCCGTCGTGCTCTTCACGGCGGCGACCGCCCTGACGGCCGGGGCGGTCTCCCCGTCCTTCGCCGACTCCACCCCCGACCCCCGGCCGCTGACCGCCGCCGAGATCCTGCGGCCGGTCGCGCCCCCGCCGGCGAGCGCGCCCGGCGGCCCACCCGTGACGGCGAGCGCCGGCGGCGACGCGGAAGGCCTGGAGACGGCGCGCTCCTCCCGCCCCGTCGCCCCCGGCGTCACGCTCACCTCGTACGACCGCCTCGAAGCGGCCGCCTGGCTGAGGGTCGACGCGCTCTCCGTGGACCTCGGCGCCGGGGCGCGGGCCGACTACCTGTCCTCCGGCCAGGTCTCCGGCCGGCGTACGGTCTCCGAACTGGCCGCGCTCCACGACCCGGGCGCCGGGCGCCGTACCGTCGCCGCGATCAACGCGGACTTCTTCGACATCAACGAGACGGGCGCGCCGCAGGGCCCCGGCATCAGGAACGGCGAGGTCGACCACTCCCCGGCGGCCGGCGCCGAGCGGGCCGCCGGGATCGGCCCCGGGAACGCCGGCCGGATCCTCCGCCTCTACTTCGACGGGACCGTGACCCTGCCCTCGGGAACGCGCCCGCTGGCCGCCTACAACGCCGCGAACGTGCCGCCCGGCGCCCTCGGCCTCTACACACCCGGCTGGGGCGGCGCCGACCGCGCCCTGACCGTCGACCGGGCGGCGCCCGTCGCGGAGGCCGTCGTCCGCGACGGCCGGGTCGTCTCCGTGGCGGACCGCCCCGGCGCCGGGCCCGTCGCCCCCGGCACCACCGTCCTGGTCGGCCGGGAAGCGGGCGCCGAGGCGCTCCGGGCGCTGCGCCCGGGCGACCCGGTGACGGTCGAGTACCGCCCGCGCACCGACGACGGCGGGCCGGTGCCCCGTACCGCGGTCGGCGGCCGGGAACAGCTCGTCGTCGGCGGGGTCGCGCAGAACCACGACGGCGAGGGCAACAACTCCGCCGCCCCGCGTACCGCCGTCGGCTTCTCGCGCGACGGGTCCGTGATGCAGATCCTCACCGTCGACGGCCGCCAGGCCGACAGCGGCGGGGTCACGCTCACCCGGCTCGGCGAGATGATGCGCCGCGCCGGTTCGTACAGCGCGCTCAACCTCGACGGCGGCGGCTCCTCGACGCTGCTCGCCCGCGTCCCCGGTCAGGACGGCCTGCGCGTGGAGAACAGCCCCTCCGACGGCAGCGAGCGCGCCGTCCCCAACGGCCTCGCCCTCACCGCCCCGGAGGGTAGCGGGCGGCTCGACGGCTTCTGGGTCGGAACCCGTACCCCCGCGGGCGGCGCGCCGACCGCCGACCCCGTCAGGGGCGGCCACCCCGAGCGCGTCTTCCCCGGCCTGACCCGGCAACTGACCGCCGCCGGTCACGACGAGACGTACGGGCCGGCCGCCGGCACCCCGCACTGGCGGGCCGTACGCTCCGCCGTCGGCCGGGTCGACGCGCACGGCCTGTTCACCGCCCGCGCGAGCGGCACGACCGAGGTGAGGGCCGAGCGCGGCCGGGCCGGCGGCGGTACGGAGCTGACCGTCCTCGACCGGCTCGACCGGATCAGCCCCACGACCCGGCGGGTCGGACTCGCGGACGCGGCGGCCTCCGGCACCTTCGGGATCGTCGGGTTCGACGCCCACGGCACCAGTGCCCCGGTCGAACCCCGTGACGTCACCCTGGACTTCGACCGCTCGCTGTTCGCCGTCACCGACGACGGCGCCGGGAACTTCACCGTCCGCTCCCTGACGGGCGCGGGGGCCGGCCGGATCACGGTCACCGCCGGCGGGGTCACCACCGCGCTCGCCGTCACCGTCGGACTGGAGGAGCGGCCGGTCACCGGCTTCGACGACGCCGCGTCCTGGACCTTCGCCCAGGCGCGGGCGGACGGCTCGGTCGGCGCGGTGCCGGACGGCCGTACCGGCACCGCCCTGCGTCTCGGCTACGACTTCACGCGGTCGACGGCGACCCGCGCCGCCTACGCGCTGCCGCCCGCGCCGGTCCAGGTCCCCGGCCGCCCGCAGTCCTTCGCGCTCTGGATCAAGGGGGACGGCCGGGGCGCCTGGCCCACGCTGCACCTCAAGGACGCGGCGGGCTCCGACCAGTTGCTGCGCGGCCCCTACGTCACCTGGACCGGCTGGCGGCAGGTGACCTTCGCCGTGCCCGAGGGCGCCGCGGCCCCGCTGAGCGTGTACCGCTTCTACCTCGCCGAGACCGCGGCGACGAAGCAGTACACCGGGGAGGTCGTGCTGGACGACCTGACGGTACGGCTGCCGCCCACCGTGGACCTGCCCGAACAGCCGCGCCGGGCCGACCCGTTGATCGCCACCGCCGCCCGTACGGAAGGCCGGGACTGGCGGTTCGCGGTGATGTCGGACGCCCAGTTCGTCGCCCGCGACCCCGACAGCGCGCTCGTGGCACAGGCCCGCCGCACCCTGCGCGAGATCAAGGCGGCCCGGCCCGACTTCCTCGTGATCAACGGGGACCTGGTGGACGAGGGGGCGCCCGAGGACCTGGCGTTCGCGCGCCGGGTGCTGACCGAGGAGCTGGGGGACACGCTGCCCTGGTACTACGTGCCGGGCAACCACGAGGTGATGGGCGGGAGCATCGAGCACTTCACCGCCCAATTCGGGTCCGCCCAGCGGGTGTTCGACCACCGGGGGACCCGGTTCCTCACCCTCGACACGTCCAGCCTGTCGCTGCGCGGCGGCGGCCTCGCCCAGATCGTGGCGGCACGCGCGCAGTTGGACGCGGCGGCGCGCGACGACCGCGTGGGCTCGGTCGTGGTGATCGAGCACGTACCGCCCCGCGACCCGACCGTCCAGAAGGCGAGCCAGCTCGGCGACCGCAAGGAGGCCGCGCTCCTCGAAGGGTGGCTCGCCGACTTCCGCCGTACGACCGGCAAGGGCGCCGCGCTGATCGGCGGCCACGTCGGGGTCTTCGACGCCTCGCGGGTGGACGGGGTGCCGTATCTCGTCAACGGCAACGCGGGTAAGGCGCCCGCCGCCCCGCCCGCCGAGGGCGGCTTCACCGGGTGGTCCCTGATCGGCGTGGACCGGGTCTCCCCGGGCGACCGGACCGCCGCCCGGCGGGCGCCCTGGACGGGCGGCCCCGACTGGATCTCGGTCCGGACCCGCGCGCACACCGACGCGCTGGCCCTGGACGCCCCGGCGGCGCTGGCCCCGGGACACCGGGCGCACGTGACGGCGGAGGTCACCCAGGGCGGCAGGCGGGTGCCGGTGGCCTTCCCGCTCAGCGCGGACTGGACCGGCTCGCCCGGCGTGCTGATCGGGGACGGGCGGCGCGGGGTACGGGACCGGCACGTGGCGTTCTTCGACCCGGCCACGGGCACGCTCACCGCGCTGCGGCCCGGGACGGTGACGCTCGCGGTGACGGTCAACGGCGTGACCCGCACGGCCCGGACGGTCGTCGAGGCGACGGCGGACCCGGCGGTCCCGGCCGCCGTCCGGACGGGGACGGGGTGACGCGGGGCAGACTTCGGTAGGCCGGCCGGCGGGCCGCCCGCGACTTTGGTCGCGGCGGCCGCTGCCGATGGCCTATGGCCGCGCCCCGCCGCCGTCCCTAGCCTCGGAGAGGTGAAGACCTTCTTCGGTTTCCTCTGCTTCGTCCTGCTGTCCCAGGGGGTGGGCGGCCTCCTGCACGAGCTGACCGGCGGGCGGTTCAGCATCTGGTCCCTGGTGGCCAGGCTCGACGCCTTCGACGGCTACGAGATCTACGTGTCGGTGATCCTCGTCGTCGCGGGCCTCGCCATGGGCGCGGCGGCGGACGCGGCCGGGCGCGGCGCCGTCCTGTCCTCAGGGGACCAGGAGGGGAAACGCCGCTGACGTGAGCCGCTCCGACAGGCCCCACAACTCCCGCGCGGGGCCGGGTCGGTGGACGGCCCCGCGCGGCCCGTTCACGCCTGCCGGGGTACGGCGCCGGGCGGGACGGCCGCGCGCAGCGTCCCCCGTACCGGCAGCGACGGCTGGAGTGTGAGGCCCGTCCTCGGCGGGTTCTCGCCCCCCTCCACCTCGATGTGGAAACGCTGCGCCAGCGTCGCCAGCACGAGCACCGCCTCGACCATCGCGAACCGCGCGCCCAGACACGCCCGCGCGCCGCCCCCGAACGGGAACCACGCGTGGTCCGGTACGGCGGGGGAGGCGTCCGGGTCCCACCGCTCCGGGCGGAACGCCTCGGGGTCGGGGAACCAACGGGGGTCACGGTGGGCGCTCCACTGGCTGGACCACAGGACCGTGCCCTCCGCCACCGGCCGCCCCGCCAGCGTCGAACCCTCCTTGGCGATCGCGGTCATCAGCCAGACCGGCGGGTAGAGCCGCAGGGTCTCCTTCACGATCCGCTCGGTCCACGGCAGATCCTTGACGTCGTCGTGCCCCGGCGGCCGGCCGGCGAGGACGTCCGCCAGCTCCCGGTCCAGCAGCGCCCGCGCCCCGGGATTGCGGGACAGGAGGTACCACGCCCAGGTCAGCGTCGTGCCCGTCGTCTCGTGGCCGCCGATGTAGAGCGTCACCGCCTCGTCGCGGATCTCCTTGTCGCCGAGCGGCTCGCCCTCCTCGTCCCGGGCCGCGAGCAGCCGGCTGAGCAGGTCGTCCCTGGCCTCCCCGTCCCCGGCGCGCCTGCGGTGGTCGGTGACCCGCGCGACCTCGCGGTCGATGACCGCCACGGCCTTCTTGAGCCGGTGGCGGCCCGGCGTGGGCACCCACGGCGGCAGGAAGAGGGTCAGCCCCCGGAACTCACTCCCGATCTCCCGCTGCGCGACGTCCATCGCCGGACCGATCGCGCTCTCGCGCCCCGCCGTGTCGGCGCCGAACAGGGTCTGTACCGCGATGCGCTGGGTGAGGCCGAGCATCTCCCGCCGGACGTCGACGCGCCGGCCCGGCCGCCAGCCGGCCGCCAGCGCGGCCGCGCAGTCCGTCATCGTGCCCGCGTGGGCCCTGACCCGGCGGGGACGTACCGCGGGCTGCACCAGCGCGCGCTTGCGGCGCCAGGCGGGCCCCTCCGAGGTGACCACCCCGTCGCCGAGCACCAGCTTGAACGCCCAGCCGAGTTCGGGGTGGCGGTAGCGCGTCTCGACGCCCGTGAGCAACTCCCCGATGTGCTCGGGCCGGGAGAGGAACAGGGCACGCTGCGGGCCGAGTTTCCACTCGACGAGGTCGCCGAGCCCCCGTAACCGGGTGAAGAAGCCCAGCGGGTCGCGGGCGAACGCGGGCAGGTTCCCGAGGAGGGGCACCTGGCGCGGTCCGGGTACGGGCGGCGGGGCGGATGTTGCCAGTGGGGCGGATGCCGGCAGTGGGGCGGGTCCGGCGGGTTCGGTCGGCTGCGTCATGGCGGGTCCTCGCGGTCGGACGACGGGGGACACCCACCAGCAAAGCGCCCGGCCGCGGCAGGCACCAGAGGGCCTCCCGCGGCCGGAGCCACCTCACCTCACGTCACCTCAGGTGAGCGCGTCGAGACGCAGCGCGGTGAACCGCGCCGTGAAGCCCTTCCCGTCGGGCGACGCGCACATCGGCCCGGCCTGCGCGGGCACCTCCGGCGGGAAGTACGCGAGGCGCAGCATCGTCTCCGGGGCGCCGCCGACGCCGTACAGGATCGTCACCGTGTCGCCCTCGCGCCGCAGTTCGACGGTCACCGGCCCCGGGGCGTCGGTGAGATACGCGAGCGGTACGACGTTCCAGTCGGACACCTCGCGCGTCACCACCGCGCTCAACTGCTGCCTGCCGTCGACGTACTCGATGCCGGTCTTGATCCAGTTCTTCTCGTCGATCCGGAGCAACAGCCCCGCCTGGTCGTACTGTTCGTGGTAATCACCACTGAACGTCGCCCGCAGCCGGAACCGCGCGGGCACCGGCCGCAGCAGCGCGTGCCCCGTGTCCCGGACGAAGTCGTAGTGCGTGGTCACCCAGAAGTCGGTGTCCGGATCGGTCGTGACGTCGAGCGCGTCGTCGTACGGGGCCCAGCGGGCGGGCGGGTTCAGCCACGTCCAGTCGTCGAAGCCCAGACATGCTTCCGTGCCGGTGGTGCTCTCGCCCATGGGGCCTCCTCGCGTCCGTGATCGGCACACACCCTGCCACGAAGTGGCCCGACACGCCGAGAGAACAGATCCTTTCCGCGGCTGACGGACCCGGCCGCGCCACCCCGCCCGTGCGGCGAGCCTCACACGGGGGATTTGCCCTGGAGCGCACTCCAGGGTGGACGCTGGACGCATGAACGCAGCGGTTCCCCGGCAGGCGCCGGAAGTGGAGATCCCCGACGACGGGCTGACGATCGGCGAGGCGGCGGCGGTGTCCGGCCTCACCATCGACACGCTCCGCTACTACGAACGCGAAGGCCTGACGGCGTCCCCCGCCGACCGCGCGCCCTCCGGGCAGCGCCGGTACCACGCTCGGGACCTGGGCTGGATCTCGGGCGTCGTCATGCTGCGCGGGACCGGCATGCCCATCCGCGCCATCCGGGCCTTCACCGAGATCTGCCGCACGGAAGGCACCGAAGCCGCCCGGCTGGCCGTCCTGGAGCAACACCGCGAGCGCGTCCTCGACCAGCTCGCGGAGACCCGCGGTCATCTGGCCGCCATCGAGCGCAAGATCGCCTACTACCGAAAGGGCACCACCTCCCGATGAAGACCGTGAACCTCGGATCCCAGGGCCTGACCGTCTCCGCCGAAGGGCTGGGCGCGATGGGCATGAGCGTCTGGTACGGCCCCCGCGACGAGCGGGAGGCCGTCGCCACGCTCAACCGGGCCGTCGACCTCGGTGTCACCCACATCGACACCGCGGAGGCGTACGGGCCGTTCGAGAACGAGAGACTGGTCGGGCGCGCCCTCGGCGCCCGCCGGGACGAGATCACCCTCGCGACGAAGTTCGCCACGGAGTTCGACGACGACGGCACGGCGCACGGGCCGAACGGCAGTCCCGGGTACGCCCACCGGGCGGTGGACCGTTCGCTGAAGCACCTCGGCACGGACGTCATCGACCTCTACTACCTGCACCGCGTGGACCCCGACGTGCCGGTCGAGGAGACCGTGGGCGCGATGGCCGAGATGGTCAGGGCCGGGAAGGTCCGTTACCTCGGCCTGTCGGAGGCGACCCCCGACCAGATCCGCCGGGCCCACGCGGTCCACCCCCTGACCGCGCTCCAGTCGGAGTACTCCCTGTTCAGCCGGGACGTCGAGCAGAACGACGTGCTGGACACCGTACGGGAGCTGGGCATCGGCTTCGTCGCGTTCTCCCCGCTCGGGCGGGGCTTCCTGGGCGGCGGGATCACCCGCCGCGAGGACCTGGCGCCGGACGACGCCCGGCGCGGCCTGGAGCGCTTCTCGGAGGAGAACATCGCCGAGAACGCCGCGCTGGCCGACCGGATCGCCGCCCTGGCCGAGGCCAAGGGCGTCACGGTGACGCAGTTGGCGCTGGCCTGGCTGATCGCCCGTAACGTCGTCCCGATCCCGGGCACCAAGCGGCGCGCGTACCTGGAGGAGAACGCCCGCGCGGCGGACATCGACCTGACGGCCGACGACCTGGCGTCGATCGAGGAGGTGGCGCCGCACGGCAGCGCGGCGGGTCACCGCCACTGAGCACGTGGGGACCGGCGGCACCGGTCGCGTGCCCCTAGTCCACCGCCGTCGAGCGCCCCAGGTACGTGATCGGGCCCGGGTCGGGCACCGCGATCGGCCGGAAGCCCAGCCGGTCGTAGAAGGCCCGGGCCGAGGTGTTCGCGGTGACCATCGCGAGATGGGCCGCCCCGACCCCCCGCTCCCGCAGGGCCCCGAGGAACCGGACCACGAGCGCCCGCCCGTGTCCCTTCCGCTGCTGGTCGGGCAGCAGGTCGATGTGGAGATGGGCGGGGTACGCGGCCAGCTCGGGCAGCACCATCCGTTCCGGATCGTGCATGAGCGCGATCATCTCCTCGCTCGGTGTCCGGGGCGGCCCGGCCGGCGCCGGATAGCGGCCGGTCAGCGTCGGCAGCCAGACGGAACGGAACGCCCGCGCGAAGGCGGGCGTGTCCGCCGTGCCGAGGATGTACCCGGCGGCCCGGCCGTGCCCGTCGTCGAGGACGAACGCCAGCTCGGGTTCCAGCGCCGCGTAGGGCGCGGCGAAGATGCTCGGCATCAGCTCCGGGTCCGGGTACAGGTGGCGTGAGTCCCGGCCCTCGTGCGCGGTCCGCACGCAGATGTCGTACACCGCCGGGAGATCCCCGGGGCAGTACGCGCGGACGTAGGGGGACGGGGCGGCGGAGGAGGGGGCCGGGGTGGCGGCGGGCACGTTCATACGGAGCATGCTGACGCCCTGGGAGCGCTCTCACAAGCCTCCGGGCCGGACTCCCCGCCACCCCCGCCGTACCCGCCCCCTAGCCCCCGGGGTCACGTGCCGGTCACGCCCCGGCCGGCACCCGGTCCAGGAAGCCGTACACCCGGTCGATCCGGCCGTCGTCGGCCAGCGTGAGGACGTCGGAGCCCGTGACCGGCACCGAACCGTCCGCGTCCGAGACCAGCTCCCAGCCGAAGCGCGCGACACCGTGGTGGCCGTCGACCGCGCCCGCCAACCGGAACGTGAACCCGGGGAACTGCTCCCGGGCCCCGGCGACGACGGCCGTGACCGCCTCCTGCCCGCTGACGTCCGCCAGCGGATCGGTGTACCCGCCGTCCTCGGTCCAGGCGGCGGCCACCGCCTTGGCCCGCGCCTCGGCGGACGGCGCGTTCCAGGCCTCGAAGTAACGGGTGACGGCGGTCTCGTACGGGTTCACGGACATGGCGGATCAGCCTCCGGCGAGGTGCGGTGGGTCGGGGACCCGGGCCCCGGGCGGAGTGCGCCGCCCGGGACCCGGTGCGTCCAAGCCTGCCTCGCCTCCCCGGCGGGGTCGATTACGCCGGAGGTAAAGGGCGTCCGGCGGTACGGGGGCTCAGGGACCGTCCGCGTAGATCCCGGCGGCCAGGTCCGCGAACTCCAGGGTCAGCGCCCCCGGGTGCCGGTCGCTCCAGGCCAGGCAGACCTGACCGGGCTCGATGTCCGCGACGGTGATCTGGCAGAGGTCGGGGCGGGTGTAGTACAGCGCGGTGGACCGGGGCAGCACGACCACTCCCTGGAGGGCGGCCACGTACTCGAGCTTCTCCTCGACGGTGCGGACGGCGGGGACCGGCCGGGGGTCCTCGTCGGGCACCCGGTGGGGCAGGTCCCGCCACTCGGGGACCGCGTCGGGGTCCTGGAGCAGCCGCTCACCCGCCAGGTCGGCGATGTCGACGGACTGCTTCCCCGCGAGCCGGTGTCCGCGCGGCAGGACCGCCACCCTGGGCTCGCTGAACAGCGGGCGCAGGCTCAGGTCGGAGCGGTCGGCGGGCATCCGTACGAAACTGACGTCGACCCGCCCGTCGCGTACCGCCTGCGTCTGGTCCTCCCAGGACGTCCGCAGGACGTCCACCGTCAGGCCCGGGTGGCGGGCGGTGAGGGCCTGGACGGCGGTGGTGACCGTGATGCCGGGCATGAATCCGACCGTCAGCCGGTCCGTGCCGCCCGCGGCCCGCCGCGCCCGGCGCAGCAGGCCCTCGGCGGCGGCCAGCAACGACACCGCGTCCCGGTGCACCTGCGTGCCGGCCGGGGTGAGGGCGGTCGAGCGCCGGTCCCGGGTGAGGAGCTGGACCCGCAGCTCCTCCTCCAGCGCGCGGATCTGGCGGGAGAGGACCGGCTGGGCGATGTGCAGCCGCTCGGCGGCGCGCCCGAAGTGCAGTTCCTCGGCGACCGCCACGAAGTAGCGGAGCTTCCTCAGATCGACGTCCACGGTTCTCCCAGGTCGAACGGGCCGGACGGGCCGAACAGGGCGAAACGCCCGATGCCCCCAGGGTATGACTCCCGGGGGCATCGGCGTGTCGGTGCGGCGCTGGTCAGCCCGCCGTGGCGGTGGCCTTCGGTTCCACCGCCGGCGTACCGGCGGGCACGGTGACCCGGTCGGTCCTCGGGACGAGGAGCCGCTCGGCGAGGTGGCCGAAGAGCAGGCCGAACGTGGTCCACAGGGTGACCTGGACGGCCAGCGAGGACAGCCGGAACTCCCAGACCAGGGTGGCCGGGAAGTCCTTGGGCACCTCGTTGATCGTCGGCAGGAAGCCGTAGGCCAGTCCGACGGCGGCGACGAAGGCCGCCCCCGCCGCCACGGTGGCGTTCCAGTTGCCCAGACGCGGGGCGAGACGGCGGCCGAGCAGGAGCGCGGCGGCCGCGAGCAGGACACTGAGCACGATCATCAGGAAGTACAGCGTCGTCCGCTTCCCGATGGTGTCGCCGTTGCCGACGGCGGGCGGGTTGGCCGGGTACTTGAGGAACGGCACGACGTACACCGTGAGCAGCGCGCCGACGGACAGCAGGAGGGCGGTCGCCCGCGGTCCGAACCGGCCGACGCGGCCCAGGGCGTAGCAGAACGCGAGGGCGGCGATGCCGCCGACCGCGATGCCGAAGATCAGCACACCGGTGGCGAGGCCCGCGGTGGACTGGAGGGAACGGCTGACGAGTTCCTCGCCGCCGTGCTCGTGGCTGTGGCTCTCCTCGAACGCGATGGCCGCGTCGACGGAGGGCTCACCGAGCAGGTAGGCGACGATCAGGGCGAGCACACCGGCGCCGAGCCCGGCGAGCATGCCGCGCACGAGCAGGGCGCGGACGGATATGGAGTTCATGGGCGGAGGTCTCCCGGCCGGTCAGTGGCAGGGGAAGCCGAGCAGGTGGCGTCCGTCGTGGACCCACTCGTGCACGCTCTCACCGGAGATGACCGACAGGGCGCCCTGTTCCGCGCCGACGAAGTAGAGCAGGACGAGCATCAGCACGCCGAAGAAGAGCGCCCAGGGGGCTATCTCCTTGAGCGAGAGGGGAGTGAGAGCCGGTGTTGCGGCTGTCGCGGGGGCGGCGGAGTGTGCCATGGCCGAACCTCCTGGGGAACACGCGTCCCGATCGTGGTGCCTGAGACGAAGGTGCCGGGTCTGACTTCCCGCAGAGGTACGGGTACACAGTGGCGCGACCGTGCCGGATTCTCACCGGACTTCCGTCACACCGTCGTCATGTCCACGCGACCGTACCGCCTGTCGACGGGGATCGCCACAGCGCCTGACGGCGGCCGGGGCGGAGCAGTTGACCGGATGTCGGGAAACATCCGCTCTGTCCGCCCCGGCCGCCGCCGGGTCAGGAGGCCGTGGCGGGCAGGGTGCCCCGTACCTCACGGGCGGCCTCGACCAGGTTCTCCAGCGAGGCGCGCACCTCCGTCCAGCCGCGGGTCTTCAGCCCGCAGTCCGGGTTGACCCACAGCCGTTCCGCGGGCACGGCCTCAAGTCCCTTGCGCAGCAGGGCCGCCGCCTCCTGGGCGGAGGGCACGCGGGGGGAGTGGATGTCGTAGACCCCGGGTCCCACCTCGCGCGGATAGCCGGCCGCCGCCAGTTCGTCGGCGACCTGCATGTGCGACCGCGCCGCCTCCAGGCTGATCACGTCGGCGTCCAGGTCCTCGATGGCCTGCACGATGTCGCCGAACTCCGCGTAGCACATGTGCGTGTGGATCTGGGTGGCCGGCCGGACCCCGCTGGTGGTGATACGGAACGACTCGGTCGCCCAGTCCAGGTAGGCCGCGCGGTCCTCGGCGCGCAGCGGCAGCGTCTCGCGCAGCGCCGGCTCGTCCACCTGGATGACCGGGGTGCCGGCCGCCTCCAAGTCGGCCACCTCGTCGCGCAGCGCGAGGGCGACCTGCCGCGCGGTGTCGCCGAGCGGCTGGTCGTCACGGACGAACGACCAGGCCAGCATGGTGACGGGACCGGTGAGCATGCCCTTGACCGGCCGGTCGGTGACCGACTGGGCGTACGTGGTCCAGCGGACCGTCATCGGCTCGGGACGCGAGATGTCCCCGGCCAGGATCGGCGGGCGGACGTAGCGGGTGCCGTACGACTGCACCCATCCCTGCCGGGTGGCGAGGTAGCCGGTGAGCTGTTCGGCGAAGTACTGCACCATGTCGTTGCGTTCGGGCTCGCCGTGCACCAGCACGTCGATGCCGGCCTTCTCCTGGAAGGCGAGGACCTCCCGGATCTCGGCCTCGATGCGCTCGTCGTACCCGGTGGTGCCGATGCGTCCGGCGCGCAGGTCGGCGCGCGCCGCGCGCAGCTCGTTCGTCTGCGGGAACGAACCGATGGTGGTGGTCGGCAGCAACGGCAGCCCGAGGTGGGCGCGTTGGGCCGCGGCCCGCTCCGGGTACGGGGCGGCGCGGCGCCCGTCCGCGTCCGTGACGGCCGTCGCGCGGGCGCGGACCGCCGGGTCGTTGGTGAGCGCGGATCCGGCGCGCGAGGCCAGGTCGGCGCGGTTCGCGGCGAGTTCGGCGGCGATCGTGTCCGTGCCCTGGGCAAGGCCCCGGGCCAGCGTGACGATCTCCTCCGTCTTCTGGCGCGCGAAGGCGAGCCAGCGCAGGATCCGCGGATCGATGTCCCGCTCCGCCGTGACGTCCAGCGGGACGTGCAGGAGGGAGCAGGAGGACGACACGTCGACCCGGTCGGCGAGCCCGAGGAGCGTGCCGAGCACCGACAGGGACTTCGCGAAGTCGTTGATCCAGATGTTGCGGCCGTTGACGACCCCCGCGACCAGGCGCTTGCCGGGCAGGCCCCCGACGGCCGCGAGGGCGTCGAGGTTGGCGGCCGCCGGGCCGGTGAAGTCGAGGGCGAGCCCCTCGACGGGCGCCTTGGCGAGGACCGGCAGGGCCTTGCCGAGCCGGTCGAAGTACGACGCGACCAGCAGCTTCGGCCGGTCGGTGAGCGCCCCGAGGTCCCGGTAGGCGCGGGCGGTGGCGTTCAGCTCGGCCGGGGTCCTGTCCTCGACGAGCGCGGGCTCGTCGAGCTGCACCCAGTCGGCGCCGGCCGCCCGCAGGTCGGCCAGCACCTCCGCGTACACCGGCAGCAGCCGGTCGAGCAGCGTCAGCGGCTCGAAGTCCGGGGCGACACCGGGCGCGGGCTTGGCCAGCAGCAGGTAGGTGACCGGACCCACGAGCACGGGGCGCGCCGTGAGGCCCAGCGCGACGGCTTCCCTCAGCTGGGCGACCTGCTCGGCGGAGTCGGCGGTGAACACGGTGTCGGGGCCCAGCTCGGGCACCAGGTAGTGGTAGTTCGTGTCGAACCACTTGGTCATCTCCAGCGGCGCGACCTGCTGCGTGCCGCGCGCCATCGCGAAGTACCCGTCGAGCGCGTCGGCCGTGACGGCCTCGCGGTGGCGGGCGGGGATCGCGCCGACCATCACGCTGGTGTCGAGGACGTGGTCGTAGAACGAGAAGTCGCCGGTCGGCACCTCGTGGATCCCGGCGTCGGCCAGCCGGCGCCAGTTCGCCCGGCGCAGTCCGGCCGCCGTCGCGCGCAACGCGCCGGCGTCGACGGTGCCTTTCCAGTAGCCCTCGACGGCCTTCTTGAGTTCGCGGTTCAGGCCCTGGCGGGGGTAGCCGTGCACGGTCGCCCGTGCTGCCGCGGCTGCGGACTTGTCTGTCACAGAACTCTCCTTCGCGAGCGGTTCTCTGCCGTCCCGGGGACGGTCGAGGGCGCGAGAGGAGCCACAGATCGGGCGGGTCACGTCCCATGGCTGTACGGGAACACGCGACCGCCTGATATGTACGCCGACCCGCCCACGAGGTCACCGGGATCTCCGCGCACGGTGTTCGTACGCGGGCAGTGGCAGGTCTTCGGACTCGCGGGCACGTCTCGTCGGACGAGACACCTACTGGCCGTCGCTTCCCGGACCCGGTCGGATCCAGTGCTCATGACGGCGGTCGTTCCCACTCACCGCTGCGGGGCAGTCCCGGATTCGCACCGGGTTCCCTCTTACGACGCCGCTGCCTGGCTGACAGGGCGAACCAACTGCACTCGCCACCCTAAGCCCTTAACTGAAGCGCCGGGAGCCCCTCTCCTATTCCGGGAGGGGTGCCGCGCGCCCGCCGGAGCGCCCCTGGCGGTGACGGTGCGTACCCGCCCGGGAGCGGTACGGGACGGGTCAGACCGCGACCATCGCCGCGGTCACCCGCGCCCCGCGGTCGGGCGCGGTGTCGATGCTCGGCATCAGGCCGGGCACCGCGAGACTCGGCAGGATGTGCCCCCACAGGATCGATATGCGCCGCCCGAGGTCCTCGCGGTCCGTCAGCGCGCGGGACATCAGCTGGATCCCGGCGAACGCGCCCACCAGCAGCTCCACCGTCTCCTGCGGGCGCACGCTGGGGAGCAACTCACCCTGCGCGCGTGCCTCTTCCATCAACGACACCAGGTGGACGGGCCACTGGCGGAAGGGGCCGCTGTGGTCGACACCGGGAGGGGCGCTCTGGTCGACGGTGAGCCGGACACTGCCCCGGAGCAGCGCGTTGTCCAGGAGCCGGTGGGCCACCGCGAAGGTCATGTCGATGACCTCCTGGAGCTTGCAGGCCTGCGGGGGTACGGTGCCGAGCTGCACCTGCTCGTCCAGGACCGCCTGGGCCAGGGCTTCCTTCGACTGGAAGTGGAAGTACAGGGCGCCCTTGGTGACCTGAGCGCGCTCCAGCACCATGGTGAGGGTCGTGGAGGAGTAGCCGTACTCGTCGAAGACCGCGCCGGCCGCCTCCAGAATCGCCATGCGCGTCCGGATGGCGCGCTCCTGTGTTGCCATGAAAGACCCTTCCGCGCAGCCCCGTTGACCAGCACAAAACAAACCGCCCAGCCCGTACTATAGGGCTCAACGACTCGCCGAATGTCTCCCCCGCGCCAAATCGTCGGGACGGGGAGAGGTCTCCGCGATCCCTGGACCCCATGGTGTCACCGGAGCGCGATGGCCGGTTTTCGGCATCCGGCCCGCCCGGCGCGTGACGACCAGGGCCGAGGCCGGGGCGCCGCGCCCACGAACGGACGATGCGCCGATTTCGCGCTTACGTTCCGTAGTCATAGGTAAGATCCCTGACGGTCCTTCGGATCCCGCCCCCTCGCTTCCCTGACGCTGCTCCCGGCAGCCGATTCCCGGCTGTTTCCCGGGTTGCGGGGTGGTGGACCACCACAGAGTGTGGGCCGCAGTTCCCAGCGAACACCAACGAAGGAGAGCGCGTCGTGGCGACTCTGTGTAAGCCCGATGTGTCGGTTCCCGAGCATGTGATTACCATGGAGGACACCCTCGCCCTGGCGCGGTCGCTCCACGCCGACCACCCGCAACTACCCCTGGCGCTCCGGCTGATCGAGAACACCGGCGTGGCCAAACGCCACCTCGTCCGGCCCATCGAGGAGACCCTCCGCCACCCCGGCTTCGAGGACCGCAACCGGACGTACGAGGCCGAGGCGAAGGCGCGGGTGCCCGCGGTGGTGAACCGGGCCCTGGACCACGCGGAACTGCGCGCCTCCGACATCGACCTGATCATCTACGTCTCGTGCACGGGCTTCATGATGCCGTCGCTGACCGCCTGGCTGATCAACACCATGGACTTCCCCAGCCACACGCGGCAGTTGCCGATCGCCCAGCTCGGCTGCGCGGCGGGCGGCGCCGCCGTCAACCGGGCGCACGACTTCTGCCAGGCGTACCCGGACGCGAACGTGCTCATCGTGGCGTGCGAATTCTGTTCGCTCTGCTACCAGCCCACCGATCTCGGGGTCGGCTCGCTGCTCTCCAACGGCCTCTTCGGCGACGCCGTGGCCGCCGCCGTCGTCCGCGGCAAGGGTGGCACCGGCATCGCGCTGGAGCGCAACGGCTCGCACCTCGTGCCCGACACGACCGACTGGATCGCCTACAGCGTCCGGGCGACCGGCTTCCACTTCCTGCTGGACAAGCGGGTGCCCGGCACCATGGAACCCCTCGCCCCCGCGCTCCGCGCGATGGCCGTCCAGCACGGCTGGGACGCGGCGGCCCTCGACTTCTACATCATCCACGCGGGCGGCCCCCGCATCCTGGACGACCTCAGCCACTTCCTGGAGGTCCCGCCCGAGGCGTTCCGGTTCAGCCGCGCCACCCTCACCGAGTACGGCAACATCGCCAGCGCCGTGGTCCTCGACGCGGTCCGCAGGCTGTTCGACGAGGGCGGCGTCGAGGACGGCGCCACCGGGATCATCGCGGGCTTCGGCCCCGGCATCACCGCCGAGATGGCCCTCGGACGCTGGTCCACCGACTCCCTCGCCGGGCCCGCCCTGTCCGCGCGGCACGTCCTGACCACCCCGGCCCACGCCGGCCGGGAGTCCGCGACGGAACCGGTGAGCTGAGATGAGCACCGACACACCCGAGACGGCGGCCCACCCGCGGGACACCCCCGACACCGGGCCGCCGTGGTCGGGGCCGGCCGCGCGGGAGGACCCGCGCCCCGTCCGCTTCTGGTCGGTGCCGCATCCCTCCGGACCGGACCTCGACCCCGTCCCCGTCGAACGCCTGCGCGAGGACCCCGTCGGCCCGATCGAGCTCCCGGACGGCGCGGGACGCGCCTGGCTGATCACCCGGCACGAGGACGCCGCGCTCGTCACCGGCGACGCGCACCCCGGCCGCCGGGCCCGTACCGGACACGACGACACCCGGACACCCCCGCACTTCGTCCCCCTCGACGCGGCCCTGGGCCCCGCCGGCCCGCCCGCCCCCGAGCGGCTGCGCCGCCCGCTCGCCGAGGCGCTCTCCGCGCCGGCCCTCGCCCGCGCCGAGGAGCGCGCCCGGCGGATCATGGACGACCTCGTCGACGCCATGCTCCGGGCGGGCGGCCCCGCCGACCTGACGGAGCGGATCAACGGGCCGCTGGCGTCGGCCGTGGTCGGCGGGATCACGGGCGTGCCCCCGCACGACCGGCTCCTGACGCACCGGTGGACCGGCATCCTCCTGACCGCCCCGCACCGCGCCCCGCGCGACCGGGCCAGGGCCGAGATCGACGCCTACTTCACCGGCGTCCTCGCCCGGCGCCGCACGCAGGGCGACGATCTCGTGGCGGTCCTGGCCCGCGCGGTGGAGACGGACGAGCTGACGTCCGAGGAGGCGGCCGCGGCCGCCGTCCTCGTGCAGATCAGCGCCACCCACGCGGTCACCGCCCACGGCGCCACCCTCCTCCACGCGCTGCTCACCCACCCCGACCACATGGCGCGCCTGCGCGCGGAGCCCGGGCTGCTGCCGGGGGCCGTCGAGGAACTGCTGTGCCTCGTCCCGTACCGCGAGCGTGTGCGCCTCGACCGGATCGCCGCCGAGGACGTGACGGTCCGGGGGGTACGGATCCGGGCCGGCGAAGCCGTCTACGTCCCGTACCCCACCGACGACGGGGCCCCGGACCCCGGACCGCACCACCTCATCGGCCCGGTGCTCGCCCGGCTGGGGTCCACGGCCATGGGCGCGAGCCTGCTGGACCGGCTGCCGCGGCTGCGGCTCGCCGTGCCGCCGGACGCGCTGCGCCCGCGGCGCGGGGGCCTGCTCCGCGGTCCCGAGGCGCTGCCCGTCCTCTGGTGAGCGGCCCGACCCGCACCGTCTCTCCCCCTTTCCCCCTTCCCCCTTCCCTCCTCAGCCGTCCTCTTGTCCCGTCTCCTCCCGGAGGATCCGCATGACCCGACTGACCGAGCGGGCCGGGCTCGCGCGCACCGAAGGCCTGGTCGTCCCGCCCGGCGGCGGAACGACCGTCCGTACCGCCTCCCAGGAAGTGACCTTCAAGGTCACCGGCGAACACTCCCGGGTGTCCTCCAGCTTCGAGGTCGTCGTCCCGCCCGGCTTCGACGTGGGCGCCCACCGGCACGCCCACAGCGAGGAACTGTTCTACGTCCTCGACGGCGAGCTGGACGTCCTCGCCTTTGAACCGCGCGTGCTCAGCGACGACTGGCGGCACTGGGAGTCCGCCTCCGGCCTCAAGGTCGTACGGGCGACGGCGGGCACCGTCATCGTCGTCCCGCCCGGATGCCCGCATGCCTTCGCCAACCGGGGCGAGGACCCCGCGCGCATGTTCTTCCAGTCGTCCCCGCCCACCGACCACGAGCGGTACTTCGAGGAACTGCTCGACATCCTCAAGGAGGACGGCGCGCCCGACCCGGGCGCCATCGCCGAGCTGCGCGTGCGCTACGACATCCAGCAGCTCACCCCCCTGCGGCACGACGCCCGGGAGGAAGCGGGGAAGTAAGGGGACGGGCACGGGCACAGGGTCATGGTCGACGCACCCGTCACACGACGCCCGCCGGCGCCGCCGTCCCGGTCGACGCGGTGGGCCGTCGCGGGCATCCTCCTCGTCGTGCTGGCGCTGACCGTCGGCTGGTCGCTGGCCGACGGCGCCCTGGACGACGACGAACCCGTCCGCGACAACACCGAACTGGTCCTGGGTCCCGGCGACGACACCCTCGTCCTGCGGGTGGTGGGCGAGGGCTGGCAGCTGAGCAAGGCCGGGAGCGACACCGGCAGCGGCCTGTCCCTCTCCCGCGACGGCGTCGACTTCACCGCCAGTTACGTCGCCGTCCCGCTCACCACCACCGCCGACGCCGGAGAGCTGTGGCCGGGGCTGCGCCGGATCCAGTCGGCGGTGGACAGCGACAGTGTGCTGGGCCCGCCGACCACGGCCACCAGCGCCGGGGGAGCGCCCGGCGCGACCGGCACACTGCGCAGGGACGGGCGCGCGGGCCGGGCCGCCGTGTGGGTGTCGCCCGGGCAGGACTACGCCGTGGAGATCACCGTACTGGCCGAGCCGGACGCCGACCCCGGCGCCCTCTCCGACGGGCTCGCGCAGTCCCGCGAGGTCGCCTTCCCCGGAGCCGTCCTGTGACCCCGGCCCCGGTGGCCACCCTCCGCGCGTCCGCCGGGCGCCGGGTCGTGGGCCTGACGTGGGCGTTCCTCTGCCTGGCCGGCGCGGCGCTGATCGTCTACGAGTTCTCGGGCCTGATCCGGGTCTTCCCCGGGTCCGCCCTGCTGGCCGCGGTGCTGCTCCTGCTCACCGTCCTCGTGGGGGTGGGGATCCTGGAACAGGTACGTCCCCTGCGGCCGCCGCCCCGCCCCTGGGCCTGGAGCGCCGTCCTCTGGGGCGGCACCGCGGCGACGGGCAGCGCGATCGTCGCCAACACCGGGCTCCAGGGGGTCTGGTTCAAGACCGCCGGGATCGACTTCGGCACCCGGTGGGGCGCGGCCCTCACCGCCCCGCTGAACGAGGAACTCCTCAAGGTGTCCGGGGTGCTGCTCATCGCGCTCGGCTCGCGGCGGCTGGTCCGCGGTCCGCTGGACGGCTTCTTCCTCGGCGCCTTCACCGGCCTGGGCTTCCAGGTCGTGGAGAACTGGACCTTCGCGATGAACGGGCTGGTGGTCGCCGGAGGGATCGACGGGGGCGCGGCCGTCGGCCAGTCCTTCACCACGCGGGTGGTGCTCACCGGGGTGGGCTCGCACTGGGCCATGACCGCCGTGGCGGGCACCGGCGTGGGGATCCTGCTCGCCCACCGCTCCCCGCCGGCCCCGCGCCGCCATCTCGCGGCCCTGCTCTGCCTGCTGACGGCGATGGCCATGCACTGGTTCTTCGACTCGCCCTTCCTGGAGTCCGTCGCGGGCATCGCGGGCAAGGCGGTGCTGAACTTCCTGGTCGCGCTGGGCTTCTACCTCACCCTGCGGCGCGGGGTACGGGCCCGGGCCCGCGCCTTCCTGCTGTCGCCGGGGACGGACCTGTCCCCGGCCCTGCTCACCCGGGGCTCGCGCCGGCGCGCGCTGCGCGGTGTGCCTCCCGCGCAGCGCGAGGACGCGGCGGCCCGGGCCGTCCTGTACCTGGACGAGGTGGAGGAGCACGCGGCGGTGCGCCCCGTGCCGGACCGGGTCCCGTGACGGTCCGGCGGCCGAACGCCGCTACCCGGGCAGGCCCTGGTCCCGGGGCGCGTTCACGACGCAGCTGAAGACCTGCGCGTCGCCCTGACGGCCGGTCACCAGGACCGAGGAGAGGCCCGCGAAGTCCTCGGGCAGGATCCCGGCCTCGACGCGGCACGGGAGGTCCAGCTCGGCGAAGAGGTCGAACGAACTGGTGAAGCTCGTCAGGACGTGGTCCCCCGAGCCGAGGGTCACCAGGGCGGCCTGGCGGGCCGCCTCGATCAGCAGCATGCCCGGTATGTGGTCGACCGGGTGGTCGAAGAGCACCGGGTGGGTGGTGTCGGTGCGCAGCCGCCAGGCGTGGGCGTCGTCGGTGGGGGAGAGCACCACGTCGGACGCGGCGGCGCGGCCGACGTCCGGCGGTGGTACGGGCGGCCCCATGGGGGGCCGGTGCGCGGACGATTTGACACCGGCGCGCTCCCCGCGCACCCGCCGGTACACGGCGGGGGAGGCGCACGCGAAGGAGGCGCCTCCGGTGGCGACGATCTGGCCGTCCCGGTGGAGGACGGCCTCGTAGCGCATCGAGGCCAGTTCGGAGCCGCGTCTGCGTATGTCGGAGCAGCGGATGTCGAGTTCGAGGTCCGCGGGGACGCCCGTCACCGCGAGGTGCCGCGGGTCCACGGTGAACGACAGGTCCCGCATGAGGAACTGATGCCCGAGAGGCACACCGAACTCGGCGTGCGACAGCAGGGCGCCCGCCTGGCGAATGGTTTCGGCCGTGAGCAGGGGGTCGTGCCGGCCCTGGACGGCGCTGTAGAAGCCGTGCAGCCGGGGCCACTGGGCCGTCACGGTGAAGTGGGTGGCGTCGACGCGGCGCCAGCCGGTGAGCAGGACCTCCGCCACCGCCGCGCGGTGCACGAACTCCTTCGGGACCGTGCAGGTCAGCGGCGTCGCCGCCGGGAAGGACGGGCAGGACGGGCCGTGGAGACCGGCGGAGCCGGGCGTGTCGTTCATCCGGAAGGTCGTTTCGGACATGGGGCCTCCCCAAGGAGCACGGATCACGGGTGACGGACGAGAGCGGTGCATCTCCCTCGGAGCGGAAAATATACATACCGACCGGTATAGTCGACAGGCTTCTGGGCGGCTTCCGCGTAAATACTGGGTCACCACGCCGAGTGAGCACGTGAACACACGTGTCACTGCGGTGCAGGTGTCCGGATGTGGTTCATCCGGTCGAGCGAATCTCCAGACGTTCTCCGGCCAATCTCGAGCGGGTCTTGAGCGGCTGGTTGGCCGAGGATGCCCCCGACCGGTGGAGTCGTGTATTCCATATACAAACCGCCTCGGCGGTTTGTTAATCTCGTGCGGCAACCTGCGCGTCGCTGCCGGTCCTCCCGACACCTTGGAGATGTTGATGGTCAAGCAGGAGCGCGCCGCCCGTACCCGGCGTTCGTTGATCCTCGCCGCCGCGGAGGTCTTCGCGGAGGAGGGGTTCGTGTCCGCCTCGCTCACCGCGATCAGCCGCCGGGCCGGGGTCAGCAACGGGGCGCTGCACTTCCACTTCGACAGCAAGAACGGCCTGGCGTGCGGAGTGGAGGAGGAGGCCGCGCGGCGGGTGCGGCGGCTCACCGTCCTGGCCGGCGCCGACGGCCCCCCGGCGCTCCAGCTCCTCGTGGACAGCACACACGCGCTGATGCGCGGACTCGCCGACGACGTGGTCGTACGCGCCGGATTCGAGCTGAGCGGCGACCTCTCCCGCGTCACCGGCGTCGACCTGCGGGGTGAATGGCGGTGCTGGATCGAGACCGTACTACAGCGGGCGGCGGCTCAGGGAGCACTGGCCGACGGAGTGTCATATGCCGATGCGGCGAGCGCGATCCTGGCCGCCACGGTCGGTTTCCAGGTACTTGGCGCAAGGGGCGACAAGGACTGGATCTCTCGGCGTACGCTGACCGGGTTCTGGGAACTGATGCTGCCGAGACTGGCGGCGCGGGACGCGCTGGACACCGTGGTGACCTGCGGCTCCCGCTGTGTCGTCGGTGTGCCCGAGGTGCCGGTCGAAGAGCCCGTCTGACGGGTCCCCGCTGACCGATTCGCGCCCGTACGGTGACGAAGGGGTGGGATTGGTGTACACGGTGTTAACAAAAAACAGTCTGGACGGTTTGATATTGACAAACCGTCTGTCCTGTTTTTGAATCCATGCGCAGCAATCGCACCCCGTGAGCGGCCTCGAACGGCACTGACTTCACCTTGCAGGGATAGGGGAGACGCGTGGACATCGACGTACTGGGCGCATTGGCTGTGAGACACAACGGGAAGTCGATCACTCCGACGGCGCCCAAGCCCCGCCAGGTGCTCGCCGTCCTGGCCCTCCACGCGGACCAGGTCGTGCCGGTGGCCGCGCTGATCGAGGAACTGTGGGCGGGCGAGCCCCCGCGCAGCGCCCGGACGACCCTCCAGACGTACGTCCTCCAGCTGCGCTCCCTGATCGCGGCCGCGCTCGGGAGCGAGCCCGGGAGCGCGGAGCAGCGTACCGCGAAGGACATCTTGATCACCCTCCCCGGCGGCTACCGGCTCGACACCGGCGGCGGCACCAGCGACGTCAAGGAGTTCGACCGGCTCGCCGGGCTCGGCTACCGGGCCGCGGACGCCGGTGACTACCCGCGCGCGGCACGGCAGTTGAGGGAGGCGCTCGCCCTGTGGACGGGGCCGGCCTTCGCCGACGTCCAGGGCGGGGCGCAGCTCGACATGGAGATCAGGCGCCTGGAGGAGTCGCGCCTGTGCGCGCTCGACCAGCGCATCGAGGCGGATCTGCGGCTGGGCCGGCACCGCGAACTGCTCGCCGAACTGACCGTGCTCGTCAGCCGCTACCGCACCCACGAGAACCTGCACGGCCAGTTCATGCTCGCCCTCCACCGCTCGGGCCGGCGCGGCGAGGCGCTCAGCGTCTACCAGCGGCTGCGCTCCACGCTGGTGAAGGAGCTCGGTCTGGAACCGTCCGCCGCGGTGCGCCGGCTCCAGCGTTCGATCCTGATGGCGGGCCCCGAGTCCGCCGCCGCGGAGATCTCCCGCGAACCGCTCGTCCGGGTGAGCTGACCGCGCTCCGGCCCGCTCGCCCCGGTGGTGAACACCGCCTTCGTACCCGGCCCGGACACGGGCCGCGGGCGTGGAGGTGTGCTCGACAGGTACTCAAGAATTCAAGGAAAGCGTTCCGTGCGCGGATAACGTCTCCGAGTCGACGAGCGGTTGTCCGACGGGGATGCGACGACACGGAGGGAAACCGTGGAAAGTCAGGTACGGGGGGCCGTCGAGCACCGGACGGGGCCGATGGCGGAGTCGGATCGTCCGGTCGCTCTGATCACCGGCGCGACCCGGGGGATAGGTCTGGCCATAGCGCGGGAACTGGGCCGGCGCGGACATCGTGTCTTCGTCTGCGCCCGCACCGCGCAGCACGTCAAGCAGACGGTCGAGGACCTGCGCGCGGGCGGGCTGCGGGCCGAGGGCGCGGCGGCCGACGTACGGGACCCGAGGTCGGTGGCGGCTCTGGTGGCCGCGGTGGTACGGGAGTTCGGCCCGGTCAACGTCCTGGTGAACAACGCGGGCCGCGGCGGCGGGGGACCGCTCGCCGAGATGACCGACGACCTCTGGTACGACGTGATCGACACCAATCTCAACGGGGTCTTCCTGCTCACCCGTGAAGTCCTGCGCAGCGGCGGCCTGTTGGAGGCCGGTCACGGCCGCGTCATCAACATCGCCTCGGTCGCGGGGAAACAGGGCGTCTTACTGGGCTCCCCGTACTCCGCGTCCAAGCACGGTGTGATCGGCTTCACCAGGTCGCTCGGCAAGGAACTGGCGCCGGCCGGGGTGACCGTGAACGCGGTCTGTCCCGGCTATGTCGAGACCCCGATGGCCGAGCAGGTCAGACAGGGGTACGCGGCCGCCTGGGACACCACCGAGGAGTTCGTCCAGGAGCAGTTCGAGGCGAAGATCCCGCTCGGCCGCTACACCACGGCGGAGGAGGTGGCGAGCCTCGTCGGGTATCTCGCGAGCGTCGGAGCCGCGTCCGTCACCGGCCAGGCGATCAACGTCTGCGGGGGCCTGGGCAGCTCCTGACCGCGGATCCTTGGACGCACGCGTATGGAACTGAGCTTCGCGGCTATGTACCGTCTCAGCCGGGTGGACTTGACTGGAGTCATGACACAGACCCCGCAGGACACCCAGGCAGACAAGAAGACGACACTCGTCATCGGCGGTACCGGCAAGACCGGCCGCAGGGTCGCCGAGCGGCTCGCCGCGCTGGATCTTCCCGTACGCGTCGGCTCGCGCAACGCGGACCGCCCCTTCGTGTGGGAGGACCCGGCCACCTGGGAGGGCGCGCTGGAGGGCGTGGGAGCCGTCTACGTCACGTACTACCCGGACCTCGCGTTCCCCGGCGCGGCCGAGGCCGTCGAGGCCTTCTCCCGGTTCGCCGTCTCGCGCGGCGCGCGCCGGCTGGTGCTGCTCTCCGGGCGCGGCGAGGAGGGCGCGCAGGTCAGCGAGGACAAGCTGAAGGAATCCGGCGCGGACTGGACGATCGTCCGGTCGAGCTGGTTCAACCAGAACTTCAGCGAGAGCTTCTTCCTGGACCCCGTCCTCTCCGGTGAACTGGCCCTTCCGACCGGTGACGCCGTCGAGCCGTTCACGGACGCCGACGACATCGCGGACGTGGTCACCGCCGCCCTGACCGACCCCAAGCACATCGGCAAGACCTACGAACTCTCCGGCCCCCGGCTGCTGAGCTTCCAGGACGTCGCCGAGGAGCTGTCCAAGGCCACCGGGCGGCAGATCACGTACATCCCCGTCGCCCTCGACGACTACCGCGCCGTGCTGGCCGAGAACGGGCTGCCGGTCGAGTTCGCCGACCTCTTCGGCCTCATCCTCGATGGCCGCAACGCGCACGTGGTGAACGGTGTGGAGGAGGCGCTCGGCCGCAAGGCGCGCGACTTCTCCGACTACGCGCGGGACGCCGCCGCCACCGGCGTCTGGAACGTCTGACACCACGTCAGAACGTCCGACACCACGTCACGGACCCCGCGCCACGGACGCGGCCCCGCCACGGGCGGGCCGCGTCCGTGGACCCCGCGCACCGGCCCGTGACGACCCCCACGACGAGACGTACCTGACGAGACGCGCCTGACGAGTCGTGTCAGCCACGAGGAGGCGGCCATGAGTACCCCCATGTCGAGCGAGCACGGGCTCGGTTCCCTGCCCGGTCACTTCCACGGCTTCGCGCTGATGCACATCGCGATGCGCCGCGACGCCCGGCGGCTGCTGGCCGCCGCGCCCCTGCTGACCCGCGCCGGACTCGGCCCGGCCGGCGCCTGGTGGCAGCAGCTGCGCGACATCATCGACTGGCACCACCGCAGCGAGGACGACGTCCTGTGGCCCGGACTGCTCAGCAGGGCGCCGCAGTTCGCCGCCGAGGCACGGCTGCTCGGCGAGGACCACGCGGTGCTCGACCGGGCCATGGCGGCGGTCTCGGCCGTACTGCGGACCGGCGGCGACCCCGCCGCCGTGGAACAGGCCGCCACCCGCTTCGACTCCGTGCTGAGGGACCACCTCAAGGACGAGGAGGCGGTCTCCTTCCCCGTCTTCGCGCGGCTCTCGCCCGAGGAGTACCTCGCGGTCGAGCGGAAGGTGATCGCCAGCGCCCCCCTCAAGGTCATGACGGCGCTCCAGCCCTGGATGTTCGACGGGGCGGACAAGCGGTCGGTGGCCCAGGTCGCCGCGACCATCCCACCGCCCGTCCGGGTCATCGGCAACACCGTGCTGCGCCGGCGCTACGAACGGACCCTCACCGGGGTCACCCGCCCGTCCTGAGAGGAAGCCCGATGCACTCCCTTCGCCCCGAGGCCGCCGGCGCGCTGGCGGCCGTCGCCCCCCGCGACCTGGCGACCCGCCCCGTGCTCGTCGCCGCCACCATCGGCACCGGACTGATGGCCGGTCTCTACCTCGCCTTCGACGTGTCGGTCATGCCGCGCCTCGCCCGGCGGGACGACGAGGCGTACGTGACCGCGATGCGCCGCGTCAACGGGGTCCTCGACAACAGCGGGCTGTTCGGCCTCCTCTTCCTCGGGGTGTTCCTGGCGACCGGGCTCGCCGCCGTCCTCCAGCGGCGCCGCGAACGGCCGGAGGCGGCGCGCTGGACCGGAGCGGCCACCGCCCTCTACGCGTTCTCGGTCGCCGTCACGGTCTGCGTCAACCTCCCGCTCAACAGGCGGCTGGCGCGGGCCGGTTCACCCACCGGCGCCGACCTCGCGGCCGTACGGAAGGCCTTCGACCGGCCGTGGCGGTCCGCCAACGTCGCGCGCACCCTGGCCTGTACGGCGGCCCTGGGCGCTCTCGGGCGCGCGCTGGTCCTGCACGGCCGGGGCGCCGCGCACGGCGCCTGAGGCACCCGCCCTCCCCGGAACTGCGCCCGCCCTCCTTCTCGTTCCCCCGCGGGGAGGGCGGGCGCACACCACCCGCACACCACCCGCACACCGCTCGGCACACCACGCCACCCGCCGCGGGCCGGTCGAACGCCCCGGGTTGAGACGGATCTTGCCGGACCGGTGCCATTTCATACGGCGTCGTCTAAGGTGATGACATGGACACACTGACCGGTCTCCTCGAAGGTCCCAAGGCCCGCGGCGCGTTCCTCCTCAAGTCCGTCTTCAACCCGCCCTGGTCGCTGCGGGTCGAGGACCGGGCCCCGATCTCCGTGGTCACCATGGTGCGCGGCGACGCCTGGGTGATCCCCGACAACGGGAACCCGGTCCTGCTGTGCCCCGGCGACGTCGCCGTCATGCGCGGCCCCGACGCGTACACCATCGCCGACGACCTGGACACACCCCTCCAGATCGTCGTCGGCCCGGAACAGCGCTGCAACACCACCGAGGGCGAGGACGTCACGGAGACGATGGCCCTCGGCGTGCGCACCTGGGGCGACGACAGCAGGGCCGGCTCCTCCGTCATGCTCAGCGGCACCTACCAGGCGCCCAGCGAGATCGGCAGGCGCCTGCTGGCCGCGCTGCCCGTCCTGCTCGTACGGCCCGCCGAGGCCGGCCCCAACCCGCTCGTGCACCTGCTCGCCGACGAGATCGGCAAGGACGAGATCGGCCAGGAGCTGGTCCTCGACCGGCTGTTGGACCTGCTGCTCGTCAGTGTGCTGCGCACCTGGCTCGCCGTCCCCGAGTCCGGCGCGCCCGGGTGGTACCGCGCGCAGAGCGACCCCGTGGTGGGTCCCGCGCTGCGGCTGCTCCACGAACAGCCCGGGAAGGCCTGGACGGTGGCGTCGCTCGCCGACACCGTCGGTGTCTCGCGCGCGGGCCTCGCCCGGCACTTCACCCAGCTCGTGGGGGAGCCCCCGATGGCGTATCTGACGGGCTGGCGCCTCACCCTCGCCGCGGACCTGCTGCGGGAGCCGGACGCGACGGTGGCGACGGTGGCGCGCCGGGTGGGCTACAGCGGGGCGTTCGCGCTGAGCGCGGCCTTCAAGCGGGTGAGGGGCGTGAGCCCGCAGCAGTTCAGGAAGGGCGGCGGGTCCCCGTCGGCGCAGCGGCAGGGCGCCCCGGCCGGTACGGTCGTACTGGACCGCTGACCTGGGTGGTACCGGCCGGGGTAGTACCGGCCGGGCAGGCGGGGGAGCGCGCCGGGAGCGGCCGCGCCGGTCGTACCGCGCGCGGGGCCACCGCCGTCAACAGCAGTTCCCCCCGCACCATCCAGCGCCCCGCGTAGTGGGTCGGGGCGCCCGCGGGCGGGTCCTCCGGATGCAGCCACGCCTCGAACGTACCGTCGGCGGCCGGCTCGACCCGGGCGTCCGCGAAGCCGAGCCACCGGCCCGTCGCCGGGAACCACGCCTTGTACACCGCTTCCTTCGCCGAGAACAGCAGCCGGTCCCACGGCACGCCGGGCCGCCCGGCGGCCAGCCGCTCCACCACCGCGCGCTCGCCGTCCGACGCCACCAGGCCGAGCACCCCGCGCGGCAGCGGCCCGGCGCGCTCCGCGTCGATGCCCAGCGCCGCGACGTCGGTGGTGCGCGCCACCACCGCGGCCCGGTAGCCGTCGCAGTGGGTGATGCTCCCCACCACCCCGTCCGGCCACCGCGGCGCACCGCCCGCCCCCGGCAGCAACGGGCCCGGTTCCAGGCCCAGTTCGGCCTGCGCGCGGCGCGCACAGGCGCGGGCGGTCGCGAACTGCCGCTGCCGCCGCTCCCACCGGCCGGCCATCAGCGCGGCCTCCTCGGGGAACAGCGGCGCGGGCGCCAGGTCGTCGAACGCTTCGGCCGACCTGACGCCCGGAGGCAGGATCTCGTCGATCATCGTGGACGGCGTCACGGCCGGGGACGGGCCGACAGCCCGGCCACGGCCCGTACGACGTCGCCGGGACGCTCCAGTGGCAGCATGTGCCCCGCGCCCGGCAGCTGTTCGAACCGCGCCTCGGGCAGCGCCGCCGCCACCGCCTTGCCCAGCGCGGGCGCGATGACCCGGTCGCCGTCGCCGGCCAGCACCACGGCGGGCGTGGGGACGGCCGCGAGCTTCGCCCGCAGGTCCATGCCGCGCGAGCAGCGGAAGCAGTCCGCGCGCACCCGTGGCGACGTCGCCGCGAACATCTGCCGGTTGACCTCCAGGGCGTACGGGTCGACACGCTTGCCCATGGTCTGGCCGAGCAGCTTGCGGCCGAGCGCGGGCCGGTTCAGGGCCCGGGAGAACAGCGCGCTGCCCATCATGCGGACCTCGCTGTCCGGGGTGTCCTGGTCGTGCGCGGCGGTCGCCAGCAGCACCAGTCCGCGCAGCCGCCGCGCGAGGGCGGGCTCGGCGGTGGCGTACTCCATGGCCGCGAAACCACCGCCCGAGTGGCCGACCAGCACCGCGTCCCGCGAGCCGGTCTCGCCCAGCACGGCCGACAGGTCCGCGCCGAGCCGCCGGACCGAGATCGGTTCGGCGCCGAGGCCGGACGCGCCGTGCCCGCGGTGGTCGTACAGCACCACCCGGTGGCCGTCCCTGATCAGCCGGTCGGCGACCGTGCCCCAGACCCGGCGCCCCGCGGCCCAGCCGTGCGCCAGCACGACCGTGGTGCCGCTGCCGGCGCCGGGGCG
This sequence comes from Streptomyces liangshanensis, assembly GCF_011694815.1. Classification (NCBI taxonomy): domain Bacteria; kingdom Bacillati; phylum Actinomycetota; class Actinomycetes; order Kitasatosporales; family Streptomycetaceae; genus Streptomyces; species Streptomyces liangshanensis. Next base: position 288,485 of record NZ_CP050177.1, on the reverse strand, counting down.
CAGGGGGCGGAGGACGGTGACGGCGAGGGCGGCGCCGTCGTCGGTGCGGACCGTCGTCTCCCCGGTGGACGAGCCCACCGGGACCCGCGTGGGAGCGCTCATCGCGACGCGCCGTCCCGCGCCCCGGCCAGCCGCCGGTCCAGCGCCGCGAAGGCGGCCTGGGTCGCCTTCGAGTGCTCGGCGCCGATGTCGGCCAGCTTGGAGATCACCTTGAGCTTGCCGTGCGGCCGGCCCCGGAAGTGCATGCGGACCCGGGTACGGGCCCCGCCGTCCAGTGGTTCCAGGACGAACGTGGCAGGACCGCGGAAGACCCCGTCGACGTACTCGACCGCCAGCCGGCGGCCCGGGTCCACGGACAGCGTGCGCGAGGTGAAGCGGAGCTTGAGCCCGCCCTTGTCGACGCCCTTGGTGTGGACGGTCACCGCGACCTCGCCCCCCACGACGTCGGGCGCGCCGGTCACGGTCTCGAAGGTGTTCGCCGGGACCCACCAGGCCGCGGCGCCGCGGAACTCGGCGACGAGCGCGTCCCAGACGGCGTCGGCGGGGGCGCCGACCACCGCCTCGTCGATGATGTCGTATCCGGTCATGGGATCTCCCTGTGCGGTCCTGCGGATGGGGGAGCGGTACGGGGTCGGGGTGGAGCGGGGAGGAGCGGGCGGGCGGGCTGGTGGGCCGGCGGGGGCGGGGCCGCGGAGAGACCCCGCCCCCTGGCCGGTCAGCCGAAGAAGCCCTGGCCCGGGGTGAGGATGCCCGCCGGGTCGTAGCGCCGCTTGGCGTTGCAGAACTCGGCGTACCGGTTGCCGAAGTGCCGCCGCCAGTCCGTCTCCGTCATCCGCGGGACGGCCCCGACCAGGTACCGCTTGGCGCCCAGCGACACGGCCTTGTCGTACAGCCGGCGGTTCTGCTCCAGCATCCCCTGGATGTTCGGCTCCCCCGGGTGGGGGAAGCGCAGCAGGTCGAAGAGGTAGGCGACCGGCTCGTTCGGCTGGACGGCCAGCGGGCGCTTGAGCTTCGACGTGCGGTACGGGTACGTCAGCAGGAAGCCGGCGCCCAGGTCGTTCGCCGTCAGCTCGGCCTCGGCGATCTTCAGGAACTGCTTGGCCTTGGAGGCGGGCAGGAACATGGACAGCCAGGGCTTCGGCTGGAACCAGTACCCCGTCTCCTTGAGGAACGCCTCCGCCGCGTCGAGGCGGAAGTTGTAGTCCCGGTAGGTCATGTCCTCGATGACGGCGTCCGCCCGGTTGTCCCGCAGCCCCGCGAGCAGCGCCGCGCGGTCCGGGGCCGCGGTGCCGTTGTAGACGGCCCCGACCTCCAGCTTGTAGCGCCAGCCCGTGTCGTCCGGGGTGCGCTGCAACTCGCCCGCCTGGACCTCGAACCGGCCGTCCGCGAGGACCTTCTCCGAGTCGGCCATGTAGGTCGCCACGTCGTTGTAGTACAGGCTGAAGATGACCGCCCGCTCCTTGAGCGGGATGACGTCCACCGTGGCGCGCAGGATGATCGCCACCTGGCCGCCGCCGCCCAGGACCGCGTTGAACAGGTCGGGGCGTACCGTCGGCGAGGTGGTGACCAGCTGGCCCGCGCCGGTGACGACGTCGAGCGACCGGACGGTGTCGACCAGCAGCCCGTACTTGCCCGCCGTACCGCCGATCCCGCCGACGCTCAGCGTGCCGCCGATCGACAGGTGCAGGTAGTCCGGCACCGCCGGCGGCATCTTGCCCTTCGGCGCCGCCGCGTCCGTCAGCTGGCCCCAGGTGACACCGGCGCCCACCGTCGCGGTGGTCGAACCGATGCTGTGGATCTTCGCCAGGCCGCGCGCGTCGATCGAGATGCCGCCCCGGACCGAGGCCTGGCCGTAGCTGGAGTGCGACTCGATGTCGTCACCGGTGCCGCTGCGCCCGTTGACCGCGATCTTGAGGTTGTTCGCCCTGGCGTAGTTCACCATCGCGACGACGTCCCGGTCCGAGCCCGGCACCAGCACGGCCCACGGCAGGGCGTCCGTCACGAGCCGGCCGAAGTCCTGCCCGAACGGGGCCAGTTCGGCGCCGGACGTCTTCAGCGTCCCGTCCAGCGTCGGCACGGGCGCCACCTGGCCGCCGCCGTGGCCGCCGTGGCCGCGGCCGGACTCCGCCGCGGTCGCCCACGTCTGGGTGGTGGCGTTCCAGCCCACCACGGTGGCCGCGGTGGCGGCGATCCCGCCCAGGACCCTGCGCCGAGAAGGGGTGCTGTTGCTCATCTGGTCCGTTCTCCCGTTCGTCGTCATCCGTGTTTCACAGCCGGTCTTCCGGCGCCGACCGTGGTCGCGAGCTGGTACTCGCCCAGATCGAAGTGCTTGGTCTGGCGGCGGAACCGCCAGGTGTACGTCGGCCAGATCGACGGGTTGCGGCCGCTGCTGTCGAGGTACCAGCTCTTGCAGTTGCCGGCGTTCCACACCGTGCCGTCGAGCCGCTCGTCGAGCGCCGCGTTGTACGCGGTCTGGGCCTCCTGGCGGACCTCGACGCTGGACAGGCCCCGCCGGTCCATCTGCTTCAACGCGCTGAGCACGTAGGCGATCTGGGCCTCGATCATCACGACCTGCGAGGAGTGCCCGAGCGTCGTGTTGGGGCCGAGCAGCATGAACAGGTTGGGGAAGCCGGCCACGGTGGTGCCGCGGTGCGCGGACATGCCGCCGCTCCACGCCTCCCGCAGCTGGACGCCGTCCCGGCCCCAGATCCGCGCCGCGACCGGCCGGTCCACGGCCTTGAAGCCCGTACCGAGGATGATGGTGTCGACCTCGCGCTCCTGGCCGTCCTTGCCCACCACCGACTTGGCCCTGATGTGGTCGATCCCGTCGGTGACCAGCTCGACGTTGGGCTGCTGGATCGCCGGGTACCAGGTGTTCGAGAACAGCAGCCGCTTGCACGCCATGACGTAGTCGGGCGTCAGCCGCTCGCGCAGCGCCGGGTCCTCGACACTCTTCCTCAGATGGTCCGACGCCATCTTTTGCATCTTCCCGGCGACCTTCGGGCGCGCCATCACGAAGGCCAGGATCTCGCGGCCCCACATGTTGAAGTTGCGCCGGAAGTTCTGGTAGCCGGGCAGTCCGCGCAGCAGCTTCGCCTGGAGCGGGCTGGTGGCCTTGTCGTTCTTGGGGCCGACCCACGGGGGAGTGCGCTGGTAGAGGTCCAGCTGCCCCACCTCGGGCTGGATCTTCGGCACGAACTGGATGGCGGAGGCGCCCGTACCGATGACGGCGACGCGCCGGCCCGCCAGGTCGTGGTCGTGGTCCCAGCGGGAGGAGTGGAAGACCTTCCCCTCGAAGTCCGCGAGCCCCGGGATGTCCGGCAGCGCCGGCTCGCTCAGGTACCCGGTGCCGGTGACGAGGACCTGCGCGGTGTACTCGCCGCCGGAGGTCTCGATGTGCCAGTGGCGGGTCGCGTCGTCCCAGCGGGCGGCGATCAGCTCGTGGCCGAAGCGGATGTGCGGCCGTACCCCGAACCGGTCGGCGCAGTCCCGCAGGTACGCGTACAGCTCGTCGCGCTTGCCGAACGTGCTCTTCCAGTGCGGGTTCTGCGCGAACGAGAACGAGTACAGGTGGGACATCACGTCACAGGCGCACCCCGGGTAGGAGTTGTCGCGCCAGGTGCCGCCCACCTCGTCGGCCCGCTCGAAGACCAGGAAGTCGTCGATGCCCTGCTGGAGCAGGCGGATGGCCGTCCCCAGACCGGAGAAGCCGCTGCCGATGACCGCGACCCGCAGGTGACGGGTCGGTCCCCGGCCGCCGGGCTCCGACGCCTCACCGCTCACTCCGCCGCCGTGGGCGGGTTCGAGAATGCTCGTCACGGTGGCCTCCTCAGCCCCTGCGCGCGATGGTGACGCGGAAGTTGTTGAAGAACTTGTCCTCGAGCGTGTACGCGAAGATGTCGAGGTAGCGCTCGAAGCGGGCCACGACCTCCTCGCCCTCCAGGGCGACGGCGCGGTCGCGCTCCGCGGCCAGCCGCTCCAGCCAGGCGCGGCACGCCTGGGCGAAGGACTCGCGCTCGTTGACGATCTCCACGACCTCGAACAGGCCCTCCGCGGCCGCCGTCAGCTCGTGCAGATGCGGGATGTGCATCCCCTCGAACTCGCTGCGCTGGAGGAACTTGAGGTCCGCGAGCAGCTCCCGGCTCATCGGCTGCGCCTCGGCGGTCATCGTGTGCAGGACGAACTTCGCCCCCGGGTTGAGCGCCTTGGCGACCTGGTTGAAGAAGAAGCGGTAGCGCTTGGTGCGCTCACGCGGCGGCAGGTTCGAGGAGACGAAGTGCTCCAGCGCGTTGATGCAGAACGCCGCGTCGTACTTCTCGTCCGTGGTGTGGTCCGCCCAGCTCTCCACCCGCGTGGTGATCCGCGGGTTGTCCAGGCCGGTGATGAACGCCTCCTGGGTACGGCTCAGGGTCAGCCCGACGGCCTCGCGCACCCCGTGCTCCGTCGTCAGCCGGTTGAGCATGGTGCCCCAGCCGCAACCGATGTCCAGCACCCGGGCCGCGTCCTTGGCGCCGGCCAGCTCGGCGAACAGGTCGAGCTTGCGGAACTGCGCCTCGTCCAGCGCCCCGGTGAGCGTCTCCTCCGGGTCCCAGTAGCCGCCAGAGTACATCATGGAGGGGCCCAGCAGGAGAGCGTAGAACTCGTTGCTCACCTCGTAGTGGTGCCTGACCGCGTCGACCTCGGGGTCCACGGATCTGGGGGCGACCGTTGTCATCCTCGACCTCTTTCCTGGTGTTGGTTCCGCGATCCGCTCGTTCCGACCGCCGGTGCGACAGCCGGGCCGGCCGCCGGTCCCGCCGGGCGGTCCGGTCCTGCGATCCGGTCACGAGGAAAGCGGTTGGCTCGCAACAGACGCGCAACACGGCCGTACGGCACCGGTGTTGCGCGCCGGTTGCGCGGGCCGCGCTTGCATGCCTCTCGAAACCGGATGCACCGCGAGAGAGGACCGAAGCTCATGACGCTGCCCACCATCGAAGAACTGGCGAGCCAGCTCGAGGCCGTGTCGGGCGCCCAGGAGGTCAGCCCCGATGCACCGCTCCAGCACATCGCGGACGTCGACTCGCTGGACCTGATGGAGTGGCTGTACGGGTTCCAGAACCAGTACCCGCACATCCCCGCCGACGAGTCGCTGTTCGCCGACCTCGACGACACCACCACGCTGCGCCACGTGTACGAGCGGATCCTCGCGCTCGTGCCGCAGCCGGCGCAGGCGTAGCGAGAGCGCCCCGTGAACGGCTTCGACATCACCGGGTGGGGCATGTCCGTACCCGAGCGCAAGGTCACCAGCGCGGAGCTCGCGGAGCGCTTCGGTGTGGACGAGAACTGGATCGTCAGCCGGTGCGGAATCCAGGAGCGCCGGGCCGTGGGTCCCGGCCAGACAACCGCCTCACTGGCGGTCGAGGCCGGCCGGCGCGCGCTGGAGAAGGCCGGGCTGACCGGTGCCGACATCGCCCATCTGATCGTCGCCACCGCCACCCCGGAGCAGCCCTCGCCCGCGACGTCCGCGTTCGTCCACCACGACCTCGGCATCGCGGGCAGCGCGCACGACGTCAACTCGGAGTGCGCGGGATTCGTCTACGGACTGGTGTCGGCGATGGCGCTCATCGCCATCGACCCCCGGCCGATCCTCCTGATCGGCTCCGACACCCACACCCTGACGGCCAACCCCGACGACCGTGACCTGTCCATCCTCGTCGGCGACGGCGCGGGCGCCGTGGTCCTGACGCCGGGACCCGAGAACCGGGTCAAGGCGTGGAACCTCGGCGCGGACGGCTCGTGCGCGGGCAGCCTCAAGGTACTGGCGGGCGGCAGCAGGATGCCGACCACCGAGGAGACCGTGCGCGCCGGTCTGCACTACGCCCAGATCAACGGCAACGAGATCTACCTCAACGCCGTGCGCTACACGGTCCGTACGGTCCGGGAGACGCTGGAGAGCGCCAAGGTCGACGCCGCCGACGTCGACCACGTCATCCCGCACCAGGCCAACATCCGGATCATCAACTCGATCCTCAGCCACACCGGCCTGCGCCAGGAGGCCCTGGTCACCAACCTGGAGCGGTACGGCAACACCGCGTCCGCGTCCATCCCGATCGCCCTCACCGAGGCGCTCGACAGCGGCCGGATCCGCGGCGGCGACCAGGTCCTGCTCGCGGGCTTCGGCGCCGGCATGACCTGGGGATCGATGCTCCTGGAGTGGGGCGGGGAGAAATGAGCCGTAACAACACACCGGGCAGCCGCCCGGAGCAGCCGGTCGCCCTCGTCACGGGGGCGTCCGGCGGCCTCGGCCAGGCGCTGGCACTGGAACTGGACGCGCTCGGCTGCCGGGTCGCCGTCCACTACAACAGCGCGGAGGCCCAGGCGAGGGCCGTCCAGGACAAGCTGTCCAACGACTCGGTCGTGGTGACCGGCGACGTGGGCTCCTGGGAGGCCGTCACCGCCCTGTACGCGGAGATCAGCGAGCGCCTCGGACCCGTCGACGTGCTGGTCAACAACGGCGCGATCCGCAAGGACTCGCTGATGGCGATGCAGTCCCCGGCGGACTGGGCGCAGGTGATCCAGACCAACCTGGTCGGCTCGTTCCACACGACCAGGGCGGCCGTGCCGTACATGCTCAGGCAGCGGTGGGGACGGATCATCAACGTGGTCTCGCCCTCGGGCCTGATCGCGACCGCGGGCCAGACGGCGTACTCCGCGTCGAAGGCGGGGCTCATCGGCTTCACCCGCACCCTGGCCGCCGAGTGCGGCCGGCGCGGCGTGACCGTCAACGCCCTGTCGCCCGGCTTCATGATCACCGGTATGACGAAGAACCTGTCCGACCGGGTGATCGAGGGGATGGAGGACAAGGCCCCCATCCCGCGGTTCGTCACGGTCGAGGAGGTGGCGCGCAGCGCGGCGCTCTTCCTGGACCAGGACTGCATGACGGGCCAGGTCATCAGCATCGACAGCGGTGTCTCCATCACCTGACACCGCCCGCGCGGAAAGAGGCGGTCCGGAATCCTCCGGGCCGCCTCTTCCCCATGTCCTTCCGGTGTCCCCCGTCGAAGGACCTACGCGACACGCCGGCGCGGTGCGAGCGGGCGGGGCGCCGCCGGACGCGGGTACGGCGCCTCGAACATGCCCATCAGCACCGGGTCCAGCTGGGTGACCGCCCGCGGCTCGGGCCGCCGCCGCGGGTCGGGCGTCCGCAGCAGCTCCAGGTACGCGGCCTCGCTCTCGGGCGCCGGATCGATGCCCAGCTCCTCGGCGAGGACCTCCCGCAACTGCTGGTACGTCCGCAGCGCCTCGGCGCGGTTGCCGGCGGTCCGGTGCGCCGCCATCCGGCACCGGTACGCGCTCTCCCGGAACGGGGCGCGCCGTACGGCCTCCTCGGCGTAGCGCAGCGCGTGGTGCTCGTCGCCGAGGGCCGACGAGGCGAGGCTCGCCGTCTCCAGCGCGGACAGCCGCAGCTCGTCGAGCCGTTCGCGGGTGCTGTTGACCCACTCGCCCTCGTGGGCCGGCAGGAATGACCCGCGTAGATGTGACACGGCGGCGGCCGCGAGTTTCTGCGCGACACCGTACGAGCCGTTCGTGAACGCCTCGGCCGCCTCGGTGGCCGCCTCCTCCGCGCACTCGACGTCGACCAGTGCCTCCGCGGGCAGGTGCAGCAAGTAGCGGCCGCCCTGGGCGACGAGCGGTGTGACGTCGGGACGGTCCGCCGGGGAGCCGACGAACGTACGGACCCGGCTGACCACACTGCGGAGCGCGGACGCCCACGTGTCGGGGAGGCCGTCGGGCCAGACGGTGTCGGCGAGTTGGTCACGGCTGGTGCCCCCGGAGCGTTCGAGGACGAGCCGGGCGAAGGCCACCTGTGCCTGAGCGCTGGACAGGTGCTGTGGGGCAGTCCCGTCGGGTTCGATGGTGACGAGACCAGCGAGTCTGATGAGCAAGCTGTACTCCCTGAGCGGTCGGCCTGGGGCCGGGAGTTCCGTCGCCGGCTACCGCCGGCGACGGTGGGTCGAGAACGCGCCAGGGGGCCGTCCCGCTCGTCCTGGTGAAGGGAAGGCGGGACATGTCTCGGGTGTGCCCCCCGCACAGGAATGGGACGATACCGGCCACCCTTCTCGGTGTGTCAACAGTGGCCGGGGAACAATCCACGCGAATGGCTGGAGCCTTGAGTTCCGATTGCCGCGCGGTGTCGCGTTCTTGTTGCGCGAGCCCAATTCCCCCATCTCACAAGCGTGTTGCGCCCGCCTTGCGCGCCTGGTCGTTGAATTGCGACGTACTTCGGGTCCAGGGTTGAGAGGACTCCGGTAATTGTCCGAAACGTGGATGAGGAGACGTCCGTGAACGCATCCGGAGGCTGGGAACGGCTCGCGCCGAAACTGGACGCGACACGCCGTCGCGTGCGGTCCCTCGAATGGGAGCCCGCCCGCCGCAACAGCTTCGTCACGTACACGGTCGAGCGGGACTCCGCGTACGCCGACCTCGACGGCCGCCGCCTCCTGATGATGTCCGGCTACAGCTACCTCGGGCTGGCCGGTGACGAGCGCGTGGTCCGCGCCGCGCAGGCCGCCGTCGAGCTGTACGGCACCGGCAACCACGGGGTGCGCGCACTGGCCGGCTCGATCCCGCTGCACGAGGAACTGGAGGCGGAGGTCGCCCGGTTCGCCGGCCGCGACCGGGCCCTGGTCTTCGGCTCCGGCTACGCCGCCAACGTCGGCACGGTCGGCGCCCTGGTCGGCGCGGGCGACACCGTACTGATCGACAAGTACGACCACGCCAGCATCGTCGACGGCTGCCGCCTCAGCGGCGCCACCGTCACCCGCTTCCGCCACAACGACGTCGACCACCTCGACCGGCGGCTCGCCGCCGCGAGCCCCGACGGCATCCGCCTCGTCATCGTCGACAGTGTGTACTCCATGGACGGCGACATCGCCCCGCTGCCCGAGCTGCGCCGCGTCTGCGACGCGCACGACGCGCTGCTGATGGTGGACGAGGCCCACGCGCTCGGTGTCATCGGCGCCACCGGCAAGGGCATCGAGGAGCACTTCGGCTACACGGCGAAGGTCGACGTCAAGCTCGGCACCCTGTCCAAGGCCATCCCCTCCATGGGGGGCTGGGTCGCGGGGCCCGAGGAACTGATCGGCCATCTCAAGTACGCGGCCCGGCCGTTCCTCTTCTCCGCCGCCCTCGGTCCCGCCCAGACCGGCGCCGCGCTGGAGTCGCTGCGCATCCTCCAGCAGGAGCCCGAACGGGTCACCCACATCCAGGAGGAGTCCGCCCGCTTCCGCCGCACCCTGAACGACGGGGGCATGCGCACGGGCGACAGCGAGACGGCCGTGGTGCCGGTCATCGCGGGCTCCGACGAGGCCGCCTACGACTACGCGACCGCGTGCCGCGCGGCCGGGGTGATCGGACTGCCGGTGGTCACCCCCGCGGTCCCCAACGACCTGGCGCGGCTGCGGATCGCCATCACCGCCCGCCACACCAAGGCCGACCTCGACTTCGCCGCGGAGGCCTTCCTCAAGGCCGCGGCGGAGTGCGGGCTCATCCCCGCCTGACCCCTCCCCGGCCCGGCCCCTCCCCGACGCACGGCAGAAGCACGGCCGACGCCCTGCCGATGCCGGCAGACGGGAGCGGGGCCGGCGCCGGCGGCCGCCGGCGCACGTGACCGACCCGTACCACCACCGGTCGGCACGCGCGCCCGCCCGCCACCACCCACCACCACAACGGCCGGACGGCCGTCCGCCGCTCGCACGGGATACGGGATCCGAGATGCCAACCTCACCGAGGCACGCACCGCTCACAGCGCCTGTCGCGATCACCGGCATGGGCGTCGTCACACCGGGCGGCAGCACCCCCGACGACCTGTGGGACACCCTGCGCGCCGGCCGCTCGACCGCCGCCGCGCTCACCCACCTCGACCTGTCCCGACACCGGCTCAGGATCGGCTGCCGGGTCCGCGGGCTCGATGCCGTCGGACTGGTCCCCGAGAAGGACGCCCGGCGGATGGACCCCTTCGCGCTGTACGGGACGACCGCCGCGCTCGCCGCCCACCGCGACGCCGGTTCGCCCACCGTCGACCCCGGCCGTACCGCCATCGTCGTCGGCAACGCCGTCGGCGGCCGGACCGTCAGCGACGAGCAGTCCCGCCTCTTCACCGAGTCGGGGCCCCACCGGGTCAACCCGCTCATGCCGCTGATGACGATGCCCAACGCCGCCGCCGCGCAGATCGCGATCAGGCTCGGCTGGCAGGGCCCCGCCCTGACCATCGCCACCACCTGCGCCAGCGGCGCCGACGCCGTCGGCCACGCGCTGATGCTGCTCCAGACCCACCGCGCCGACGTCGTCCTCGCGGGCGGCTGCGAGGCCACCCTCACCCCGGTCACCCTCGCCGCGTTCGGCAACCTCAACGCCGTGTCGCTGCGCAACGACGACCCGGAGCACGCCTCCCGGCCCTTCGACACCGACCGCGACGGCTTCGTGATGGGCGAGGGCGGCGGGTTCGTCGTCCTGGAACGCCTCGACGACGCACGGGCCCGCGGCGCGCGCACGTACGCCACCGTCGCCGGATACGCGGCGACCTCCGACGCGTACCACCTCGCGATGCCGCTGCCCGACGGCTCCGGTGCCATCGACGCGATGACCGGGGCGATCGCCGACGCCGGCCTGATCCCCTCCGACATCGTCCACGTCAACGCCCACGGCACCTCCACCCCGCACAACGACCGCGCCGAAGCGGCCGCGCTCACCAAGGTGTTCGGCGCCGGCGGACCGCCGGTCACCGCGCCCAAGAGCGTCATCGGCCACCTTCTCGGCGCCGCGGGAGCCGTCGAGCTGATCGCCACCGTCGAGGCGATGCGCCGGTGCGAGGTCCCGCCCACCGCCAACCACGAACACCTGGAGCCAGGCATGGAAATCGACGTGGTCCACGGCGCCCCGCGCCCCGTGGCCTCCGGCCCCGCGCTGTCGAACTCCTTCGGCTTCGGCGGCCACAACTCCACGCTGGTGGTGACGCCGGCATGACCACCACCCCGACCGCCGCGACGACCCCGGCCGAGGCACTCGCCCCCGCCGCGGCCTCCACCGTCACCGCGGCGCACCTCGCCGCCTACCGGGACGCCGTACGCTCCGCGCTCCCCGCGACCGACATCCCGGCGGCCCGGCTCGCCTCGCCCGTCCACGCGTTTGTCCTCGCCCACGCCGTCGCCGAGCAGACCGTCACCGCCCTGACCGCCGCCGAGACGGGACCCGTCTCCGTCGTCCACCTCGGCCAGGACATCCGCTGCCTGCGGCTCGTCGCCCCCGGCGAGCGGGTGACGGTACGGCTCGACGTGCTCGGCGCCCGCCGCGAGCCGCGCGGCACCCGCGTCGCCCTGCGCTCCCGGCTCACCGGGGACGCCGACGGGGGAGCGGAACCCTTCGCCGAACTGCTCACCAGCGCCCTGCTCGTCGGCGCCACCGCACTCGACCCCTTCGGCGACATCTCGGCCGGAGCCCCCGCCCCGAAACCCGCGGGGACCGGCGAACCGGCCGTCGCCACCCACGAGGTGACCGAGGAGTGGATCGCCCGCTACGCCCGCGCCTCCGGCGACCTCAACCCGATCCACCTCGACCGGGACGCCGCCCGCGCGGCCGGCTTCGCCTCCGTCATCGCCCACGGCATGAGCGTGGTGGCCCTGGCCGTCGAGGAGATCACCGACCGGTACGCCGAGGGCGACCCGGCGCGGGTACGGGGCATCGGCGCCCGCTTCTCGTCCCCCGTGGCGCCCGGCGAGCCGCTGCGCCTCGAACTCCAGCCGGACGCCGCGGGCCGGGTGGTGCGCTTCACCGGCCGTACCCCGGCCGGACCCGCGGTCAAGAGCGGCTGGGTCCAGCTCGCCGGCCCCGGCACCGATTCCGGCACCGATTCCGGGGCCGCAGCCACCGGAGGCAGCCATGAGCGGTGACAGCCCCGGCCCCGGCGGACTCGTCGGCGGATTCCTCCGCCAGGTCCGCGAGCGCCCCGACGCGCCCGCGCTCGTCTGGAACGGCGAGGAGACCTCGTACCGCGAGCTCTACGAACAGGCGGGCCGGCAGCGCGAACGGCTGGAGGGCCTCGGGCTCACCCCCGGCGAGCCCGTCGGCGTCCTCGCCACCAAGTCGCCCGCCGCCGTGGCCCTGGTCCTGGCCTGCCTCCTCGCCCGGCGCCCCTTCCTCCTGCCGTCCCCGGCCCTCGCCCCCGCCCTGCTCGCGGACCTGTTCGCCCAGGCGGGCTGCCGCCGGGTGATCACCCCCGGCGCCGGGGACCCGGGCGTCGTCCCCAACCCGGACGTCACCCCGCAGCCGCTCTCGCCCCGCGAGGCCGCCGAGGTGTCGTTCATGCTCACCACCTCGGGCTCCACCAGCCTGCCCAAGATCGTCCCGCTGGGCCGCGACGCCGTGAACCGCTTCGCCGCCTGGGCCGGACCCGCCTTCTCGATCACCCCGGGCACGACGGTCCTCAACTACGCCCCGCTCAACTTCGACCTCTGCCTGCTGGACGTGTGGACCACCCTGGCCCACGGCGGCCGGGTCGTCCTCGTCGACCCCGCCCTCGCCGCCCGCGGCGGACACCTCCTCGACCTGCTCGTGCGCCACGACGTCCAGGTCGTCCAGGCGGTGCCGATGTTCTACGGCCTGCTCCTCGACGCGGCCGAGCGGCGCGGGCTGACCCTGCCCGCCGTCCGCCACGCGATGTTCACCGGTGACGTCATCCCCGACCGCACCCTCGCCGCGCTGCCCGGGCTGTTCCCCTCGGCGCGGATCCACAACATCTACGGCTGCACCGAGACCAACGACAGCTTCGTCCACGAGGTGACCGCCACCACCGCCGCACCCGTGCCGATCGGCGTCCCCCTCCCCGGGGTCGAGGCCCTGGTCCTGGACCCGGACGGGCGGCCGGTCACCGGCCCCGGCTCCGGCGAGCTGTACGTGTCGACGCCGTTCCAGTCGGCCGGCTACCTCGACAGGACCCGGCACGCCGGCGTCTTCACCGGCCACCCCCTCGGGCACGACGACCGGCCCTGGTTCCGTACCGGTGACCTCGTACGGCGCGACACCGAGGGGCGGCTCCACCTCACCGGCCGCGGCGACCACCAGGTCAAGGTCCGGGGCGTGGCGGTGAACACCGCCGAGGTGGAACGGGTCCTGCTCGACCACCCCGCCGTGCTCGAAGCGGGCGTGGCCGCCGTGCCCGACCCCATCGAGGGACGCGTCCTGATCGCCGCCGTGCAGCGCGCGCCCGGCAGCGGCGTGAGCACCCTCGAACTGCGCAGGCACTGCGCCCAGGGCCTGCCCCGGGCCGCCGTCCCCGCCCAGCTGCGGATCGTCGACGAACCGCTGCCCAAGACCGCCACCGGAAAGGTCGACCGCAGGGCGCTCGACCGGCTCCACCCCCTGTCACCAGCGAAAGGAAGAACGTCATGAGCCACGTCGGCACCATCAAGCAGTTCGTCATCGAGGAGTTCCTGCCCGACGTCCGCGCGGAGGAGCTGGCCGACGACCACGACCTGCTCTCCGACGGCGTCATCGACAGCCTAGGCGTGCTGAAGCTGATCGCCTGGGTCGAGGACCGGTTCGAGGTCGCCATCGGCGACGAGGACCTCGACCCGGACAACTTCCGCAGTGTCGCCGCGATCGACGCGTTCGTCTCGGGCGCGCGCCGGCCAGAGGTCGCGGGAAACTGACGTGCACCTCGCGATCCTCGGCCTGCTCGAACAGCGCGCCCCGGTGGGGCGCGAGACCTGGCGGTCGTTCTGGGACCAGCTCGGCGACGGCGGCCTCGACCGTACGCAGGCCGTCGCCCTGCTGACCTCCCTGGCCACCCGGCTCCCCGACCACGAGACCCTGCGGCACCTGCTGGACTCGCTCGCCGAACGGCGGCCGGCCCGCTCGGCGGCGCGTTGGCCCGGCACGGTCAACGTGGTGGGCACCGGAGGCGGTCCCCGGACCTTCAACATCTCCACCGCGTCGGCGTTCGTCGCCGCCGCGGCGGGCGTCCGGGTCGTCAAGACCGGCTCACGCGCGTACTCCAGCGGTCTCGGCTCCGTCGACCTCCTGGAGCGGCTCGGGATCCGGCCCACGTCGTCGTACGAGCAGACGGGCGCGACCTTGGAGCGGTACGGCATCGCCTTCGCCGGACCGTTCGTCTACCCCGCGCAGCTGACCCGGCTCGCCAGGACCGTCGCGCCGCTGAGCATGAAGCCCTTCGGCCGCTTCCTGAACGCGCTGGGCCCCTTCCTCGCCGACCTGCCCGTCACGGCGCAGGTCACCGGGGTCTCGGCGGGCGCGCCGCTCGCCGAACTCCGCGCCCTCGCCGGGACCGTGACCGACCGCGCGCTGTGGCTGACCGTCAACGACCGGGGGGCCGACGAACTGCTCCCCTTCACCGACAACACCGTCCACACCGGCGACGGCGGCGAGTTGACCCTCAAGGCCGGTGAACTGGTGCCGTCCGACGGAGGGTTCGAGGACATCGGCCCGGCCGCCGACCCCGCCTCGGCCGCCGACCACTTCCTGTCCGTCCTCGACGGCGCCGCCGGTGAGGTGGCCACCCGCACGATCTGCCTCAACGCCGCGGCCCTGGCCGTCGCGAGCGGCCACCTCGCCGACTGGGCCCAGGCCGTCGCGGCGGCCGGCGAAGCGGTGCGCGGCGGCGCCGCCCGCGCCCTGGCCGAACGCGTCCGCGCCGACCAGGCGCGGCCACCGGCCCGTACGGGCGGAGCGGCCCGTGTCTGACTTCTTCACCCGCGCCAGGACGACCGGTGAGGGGCCCGGCCTCGCGCTGTTCCTCAACGCCGGGGACCCGCCGCTCGACGTCCTCGCCGACCTCGTGCGGATGCTGGACGACGAGGGCGTCGACTGCCTCGAACTCGCGGTGCCCTTCCCGGACTCGGTCACCGACGGACCCGTGATCCGCCGTTCGGCGGACCGCGCGCTCGCCCGCGGCGTGGGCCTGGACGAGGTCCTGGAGTTCATCGCCGCCGTCCGCCCCGGACTGCGCACCCTGCGGATCGCCCTGCTCGCCGACTGGAGTCACTCGCTCAAGCACCGGGACCTCGCGGCCACCACCCGCGCCGTCGCCGACTCGGGCGCGGACGGCCTGCTCGTCCACGCGCTGCCGCCCCGGCTGCGCGACGCCCACCTCGCCGCCGCCCGCGAGGCGGGGCTGCCCGTCGTCACCACCTGCTACCAGCAGAGCCCGCCCGCCACTCGGGCGGAGGCGGCGGCCCACGCCACCGCCTACCTCTATCTCGTCGCCCACTACGGACGCAGCGGCACCGCGCCGGCCACCGGCCACGCGGACCTGGCCGGCACGGTCAGCGCGCTCCGGGCGCACACGACGTCCCCGATAGCCGTCGGCTTCGGGGTCAGGACCAGACAGGACGTGGAGGCCGTACGCGCCTGCGGAGCCGACGGAGTGATCATCGGTTCCGCGGGCGTCGCCACGATCGAGCAGGCACTCGACCAGGGCGACGACCTCGTCCGCGCCTTCCGCGACTTCGTCCGGTCCGTCTCTCCCATCCCGACCAACACCATCGCGAAAACAGGGAGTTGAACATGATTATCCGTGACCTGGAGAACGTCAAGACCGTCGAATGGGGCAACGGCCTGAGCCGTCGCTTCCTCACGGCCGCGGACGGCCTCGACTACAGCGTCACCGACACCACCGTGCGCGCCGGCACCAAGTCCCGCCTCCAGTACCGCAACCACCTGGAGACCTGCTACTGCATCGAGGGCTCCGGCGAGGTGGTCGAGCTCGACGGCACGTCCCACCCGCTCCGGCCCGGCGTCCTCTACGCACTGAACGAGAACGACCCCCACTACCTCGTGGCGAGCCCGCACGAGGACCTGCGCCTGGTGTGCGTCTTCTCGCCGGCCCTCCAGGGCGACGAGGTCCACCAGCTCGACGAACACAGCTCCTCCGCCTACTGATCCACCCCAGACCCCGCACGGTCCGTACGTACATCGAAAGGCTCACCGTGATCCGCTGGAACGCCGATCAGACCGACCTGCGCGAGGGCCTGGCACGGTGGGGCGAGGCCCTCAGCGCCGGCCACATAGAACAGGACGAACACGCCACGTTCTCCTGGGACAAGTGGAAACTGATCCGGGAGACCGGCATCCTCGGACTGCCCTTCGGGGAGGAGTGGGGCGGCCTCGGCCAGTCCCTGCTCACCACCATGCACGTGCTCGAAGGCCTGGGCGAGAACTGCCGTGACTCCGGGCTGAGTTTCTCGGTCACCACCACCATGGCCAGCACGGGCGTCCCCGTCGAGCAGTTCGGCACGGCCGCCCAGAAGGACACGTACCTCACCCGGATCTGTTCCGGCGAGGCCATCGGCGCCCACGCGATCACCGAGTCGGAGAGCGGCTCGGACGCCATGGCGATGACCACCCGGGCCGTCCGCGACGGCGACCACTTCGTCCTCGACGGCGGCAAGATCTTCGTCAGCAACGGGCCCATCGCCGACGTGTTCGTCGTCTACGCGCGTACCCGCCCGGACGGCGGCGCCCTCGGCGTCACCGCGTTCCTCGTCGACCGGGACACCCCGGGACTGGTCATCGGGAAGCCCACCAAGAAGATGGGCCTGCGCACCTCACCCATCAGCGAGCTCTACTTCGACGGCTGCCGCGTGCCCGCCACCCAGGTCCTCGGCCGCGTCGGCGGCGGGTTCCTCGTCCTCGACCACGTGATGAAGCGGGAGATCCTCTACTCCTTCGTCGTCAATGTGGGGGAGATGCGGCACCGCCTGGACCGCTGCGTCGCCCACGCGAGGACCCGCCGCTCCTTCGGGCGGACCATCGGCTCCTACCAGGCCGTCGCCAACAAGATCGTCGACGCGAAGATCCGGCTGGAGACGGCGGCCAAGTGGCTGTACGACACCGGCGAACGCCTCGCGGCCGGCGAGAACGTCACCACCGACCTCGCCATCGCCAAACTCCTCACCAGCGAATCCAACCTCGCCACCAGCCTCACCGCCGTCCAACTCTTCGGCGGACACGGCTACATGACCGAGTACGGCCTCGAGAAGGACGTACGCAACGCCGTCGCGGGCACCATCTACTCGGGCACCAGCGAGATCCAGTACAACCGCATCGCCTCGATGATGGGCCTCGGCACATGAGCGGGCCGGCCGCCGTGCTCAAGATCTGCGGAGCCACCGAAGAGGCCGACATCGACCTGCTCGCCACCCACGGGGCCAGCCACGTCGGTCTCTGGCACGGGGTGCCCGGCGGCCACGCCGACCTGCCCGAGGACCGGCTGTCCGACCTGGTCTCCGCCGCCCACGCCACCGGCCGCCTCGAACCGGTCCTCGTCACCTTCCTCGGCGACCCCGAGGCCCTCGCCGCGCTCGCCCGCCGCACCGGGCTCCGCTGGCTCCAGCTCCACGCCTACCAACCGCCCGGCGTGGTCAGGGCGCTGCGGGCCGCCCTGCCCGACGCGGTCCTGGTCAAGGTGCTCCACCTGCGCGCGGGCGGCTGCCCGGAACGCCCGCTGATCGGCGCCTACGAACGGGCCGGCACCGACCTCTTCCTCCTCGACACCACCACCGAGGACGGCCGTGTCGGCAGCACCGGACAGGCCCCCCGCGCGCGGGACGCGCTCGACCTCCTGCCGCGCCTCACCCGGCCGTTCCTGCTCGCCGGGGGCATCACCCCCGACCACCGCCCCGGCCTCGCCCCCGTCGTGAGCCACCCCGGCTTCCGCGGGGTCGACGTCGACACGGCGGCCCGCGACGGCCACGGCCGCCTGGCGGCGCCGGCCGTCACCGCCCTGGCCCGCGCCTGGCGGACGACACACCCCCTGGAGGAGACCAGATGACCGCCCGTTTCCTGGAAGCCCTGCTGGCCGCGGAACGCCCGCTGGTCATGGAGGTCAAACGGCGCGACGCGCACGGCTACGACCTGCTCGGCGGCCGCACCCCGGCCGCGATCGTGGAGTCGTACGAGAAAGCGGGCGCGCCCTGCGTCTCGGTGGTGACCGGCCGCTGGTTCGGCGGGACGACGGCCCTGCTGCGCGACGTCGCCGCCCTCACCGACCTGCCCCTCCTCCAGAAGGACTTCATCACCCGCAAGGACCAGCTGACGGCCGCCAGGGAACTGGGCGCGTCGGCCGTCCTCCTCACCGCCGCCCTCCTCCCCAGGTCGAGCATGCGCACCCTGATCACCGGCTGCCTCTCCGAGGGGCTCACCCCCTTCGTGGAGGTGACCCAGGAAGCCGAACTCGACGGGCTGCCGCACGCCGACGAGTGCGTGATCGCGGTCAACAACAAGGACATCAAGACCAAGGAGAGGGATCGCGGAGACCTGGACAGGAGCCTGGCCCTGCTGCCCGCCCTCCGCGCGTCCGGTACCCGGTGTCCGGTGAGCGCCAGTGCCATCGACAGCCCCGCGGCCGCCGCGCGCCTCCTCGACGCGGGCTACGCGGGTCTGCTGGTGGGCACGTCGCTGCTGCGCACCGACAGCGCGGCCGCCTGGCTGGAGGACCTGGACCGCGCCAGGGCCCGGCCGTCGGCCCGCACGCCCTGACCCCGTCCCGTACCGCCCCTGGAGACCACCACCCATGACCGCCCCGGCCGACACCACCCCGCCGCCCGGCCCCGCCCTCGGCCCCGCTCCCGATTCCGCCCCCGCCGTCCGGCCCGTCGTCCTGGACGCCGACGGCGTCCAGGTGTCCGGTCTGCTCGCCGAGCCGGCCGCCGTCGCCGAGGGCGGCGCACCCCGCGCCGTCGTCGTCGCGATCCACGGCCGCGGCATGTGCGCCGACTACTTCAACGGCCTGGCCGACCCGGTCAACTCCCTGCTCACGCTGGGCGCGAGGCTCGGCCACACCGTCCTGGCCCTGGACCGCCCCGGGTACGGGCTGTCCGCGCGCCAACTCCCCGACGGCCTCTCCCTCGGCGAGCAGGCCGACGTCCTGAACACCGCGCTCGCCGCCTTCGCCCTCACCCACCCCACCGGGGCCGGCCTCTTCCTCGCCGCACACTCCGACGGCGGCAAGGTCGCCCTTCACATGGCGGCCGCCGAGGCCGGCGGGTCGTTCCTCGGCGTGGACGTCAACGGCTGCGGCTGGCAGTACAACCCGGAGGCCCGCCACTTCCCCGACACCCTCGGCGGCGGCGCGTCCCGCCTCAACTGGGGCCCGCTGCACCTCTATCCGCCCGGTACGTTCCGGGCGAGCCGCACCCTCCTCCAGCGCGTCCCCCGGCACGAGGCCGCCCAGACCGCCTCCTGGCCCGGACAGTACCCGCGCCTGGCGGGCCGGATCACCAACCCCGTACGGCTGACGTTCGCCGAACACGAACTGTGGTGGCGGCTCGGCGACGACGACCTGGCCGCGATGACGGCCCTCCTCACCGCCGCCCCGCACGTCACGGTGGAGCGGCTGCCCGCCGCGGGCCACAACATCAGCCTCGGGTACGCGGCCCCCACCCACCACCTCAGGACGGTGGCGTTCCTGGAGGAATGCCTGCTCCGCCGCCGGGCGGGCGGCACGCGCTGACGGCCGCGGGCGCGGCCCCGCGCGGGTGATCACGATGTGGCCACGGCGGAACGCAGCGCCACGCGACGGCTACTGTGCGAACCCACAGGCGCCTCGGGCCTGTCCGGGACCGACTACAGGAAGGACCTCCGCCATGGCGGCAGAGACCGCAGACCGTCCGCCGTACTCCCCGTCCGGCCCCCGTGGCCTTCTGTCGGGATGGTCGGAGGGGCGGCGCTCGTTCTCCTTCGAGTTCTTCCCGCCGAAGACCGAAGCGGGCGAACGCACCCTCTGGAACGCGATCCGCCGCATCGAACCGCTCGCCCCCACCTTCGTCTCCGTGACGTACGGCGCGGGCGGCTCCTCGCGCGACCGCACCGTCGAGGTCACCAAGCGCATCGCCGCCGAGACCACCCTCACCCCGGTCGCCCACCTGACGGCCGTCGGCCACTCCGTCGCCGAACTGCGCCACATCATCGGCCAGTACGCGGATGCCGGCATCCGGGACGTCCTCGCGCTGCGCGGCGACCCGCCGGGCGACCCGCGCGGCGAATGGGTCCGCCACCCCGAGGGCTTCGCCCAGGCGAGCGAACTGGTCTCCCTCATCAGGGATTTGGGCGACTTCACGGTCGGCGTGGCCGCCTTCCCCGAGCGCCACCCGCGCTCCGCCGACTGGGACACCGACATCCGCCACTTCGTCGCCAAGTGCCGCGCGGGCGCCGACTACGCCATCACCCAGATGTTCTTCGACGTCGACGACTACCTCAGGCTGCGCGACCGGCTCACCGCCGCGGGCTGCACGACGCCGATCATCCCGGAGATCATGCCCGCCACCGACGTACGGCAGATCCGCCGCTTCGCCGAACTCAGCGACGCCCGCTTCCCCGACCACCTGGCCCGGCGCCTCGAAGCCGCCAGGGACAGCCCGGCCGACGGCCACCGCATCGGGGTCGAGCACGCCACGGCCATGGCCGAGCGGCTGCTCGCCGAGGGCGCCCCCGGTCTGCACTACATCACCCTGAACCGGTCCACGGCCACGCTGGAGATCCACCAGAACCTCGGGGTGGCCGCGCGGGAGCCCCGCGTACCGGCCGCCGCCCCGCGCTGAACCCGCGGCGGCCCGTCCGATTCCCGCGCCGCGACACCGACTTGGACGCAGGGACATGCACCTGAGCTTTACAACCATGTACCGTCTCAGCGCCGTGCACTTGACTGGTCCCATGAGGCGGACGTCAGACAAGGAACTCCCATGAGCCACTTCCCGACCGGCACCCCCCAGCCCTACGTCGCCCACCCCTCGCCCCCCGTGGGCGCGCCGGCGGTGCGCCGCAGCAGAGCGGCCGGCCCCCTGCTGATGATCGCGACCATCACCATGGGCCTCATGGCCGGCCTGTTCTTCGCCTTCGACGTCTCCGTCATGCCCGGCCTGGCGAAGGGCGACGACCGCACCTACGTCGCCGCGATGCAGAACTTCAACGCGCTCATCGACGGCAGCGGACTCTTCGGCATGGTCTTCGTCGGGGCGCTCCTGGCCACCGGCATCGCGGTCTTCCTGGAACACCGCCAGGGCCGCCGGTCCGCCGCGCTCTGGATCGCCGCCGCCGCGGCGCTCTACCTGGTCGCCCTCGTCATCACGTTCAGCGTCAACATCCCGCTCAACAACGAGCTGGCCGCCGCCGGGGACCCGGCGAAGATCACCGACTTCTCGATCGTCGACAAGTTCAAGGACACCTGGGTGGCCACCAACATCGTGCGGACCCTGGTCTGCACCGCGGCGCTGGGTTTCCTCGCCCGCGCCCTGGTGCTGCACGGGCGCGGGACGACCTCCCCGCTGCGCCCGGGCGCCGTCTGAGCCCCCCTCAGCGGCGCCGTCAGGCCGCAGGTGTCGCGCCCGTCCTTCCCGATCGGCTCCCGGGGAAGGGCGGGCGCTTCGCTGTCCGCACCCCTCCGCGGGGCGCACGGTCGGGCAGTTATTGAAAATGATTACCATCTCGCCTAGGGTGGCGTCGCGAGTGACGTCAACAGTGGGTGAGGGGCGATGGGTTCGACTGCGCGATCCGCGCGTGTGGTGGGGGCGCTGGCGCTGGCCGCCGCCGGACTGCTGTCCGGCGGGGCGGCCGCCGGCGACGGGGGTACGGGAGCGTCGGCGCCGCCGGTTGTCTCGCTGTCCGGACCGGCGGTTCCGCCGGCGGGCAGCGCGGCCGGCGAGGGGGCGGACGAGGTGGCGGACCAGCGCCTCGTCGTCGACAGCGGTCATGTCGACGCGATCGCCGCGCGCATGGTGAACGGCAGGTTCCGGACGCTGTTCAAGGACAGCAGGACGGACGACGTCACCTGGCACGAACCCACCTCGGTTGTCATGCATCTGACCTCCAAGGGCCGCGAGACGGTCCCCGACCCCGCCGACGGCCTGGCCTTCCTGGGCGAGGCGGGTGACACGTACTACACGATTCCGCAGACCCAGGACCCGGACGTGCTGTGGGCGGGATGGAACACCGAGGAGTTCCAGGACACCGACGTCCAGGGGCAGTTCGGCCTGTCGCTCGACAAGGTCGAGGGCCCGGGCGGCCTGTTGGTCTTCGCCTGGTCGCCGTTCGGCGAACCACTGATGCGGTTCGACAGCAGGGACGGGCTGCCCGACGCGTACGACGTGCCCGCGCGCACCCACGAGCACGCGAACTGGGTGTTCACCCACGAGGGCGTCTACCGGATGACGTTCACCTTCCGGGCGAGGCTGGCCTCCGGGGAGGACGTCTCGGACAGCCAGGTCTTCACCATGGCCGTCGGTGACGTGGACCCGGCGGAGGTGACCCTGCCGGGGGACCCCGACCCGGGCGGTCCCGGCGATCCCGGTGAGCCTGGCGATCCGGGCGATCCGGGCGATCCGGGTGGGCAGGGCGACCCCGGTGGCGCCGACGGCGGTACGGCCGCGGGCGGCGCCCAGCCGGGTGGCTCCAACAGCGGCGCCACGGGCGGTGGTTCGGCCGACGGCGGCACAACATCGGGCGGCGGCACCGGCGGTACGACGGCCGGTACGACATCCGGTTCGGGCTCCGGCTCGGCGTCGGGCTCCGGTTCAGGTCCGGCGGCAGGCGGTACCGGCTCCGGCGCGGCGGTCGGCGACGAGGGCGAAGGCACCTCCGGCGCCGGTGTGGTGCCCGCGACGGGCGGGGAGCCGGACGGCCCCCTCGCGTCCGGCGGCGCCGCCGCGCCCTCGGGCGCCCTCGCCGCGACGGGTTCGGGAGTCACCGTCCCCCTCGGCGCGAGCAGCGTGCTCCTCCTCGGCGCGGGCACGGCCACCGTCGTCCACCTCCGCCGCCGCGCGGCCCGCGCCGCCCGCCTCTGAGCCCCCAGTCGCCCGACCCCACGCGTCCGACCCCCACTCGCCGGAAGACGGAGTACACACCTCATGGCAACACCCAGGACAGCGCGGTGGGCCGCCGCCGGAGTCATCGGTTCCGTCGCGCTGGGCGCGGGCCTCGCGCCCGCGGCGGTCGCCGGCACCCCGGACGGTGCCGTGCCCCCGCGGATGGCCCTGTCCCTCGAAGGCGACCGCCTGGCGCTGGACCTCAGGTCCGCACCGGACAGCACGGCCTCCCAGGACACCACCGTCCCGGCGGACCTGGAGATCGGCCAGGACGGCACCGGCTCACCCGCGTGGGACACGTCCGGCATACCCGCCGGCACCCCGGTCGACTGGGCCCTGACCGGCATCGAGGGCCCGGGGGACCTGACCGTCTCGGAGGCCGCCGACGGCCCGGACGCCCCGCCCGTGCGGTTCGACAGCACCGACGGGCTGCCCGACGTGTGGCACCTGCCCGCCACCACCGAGGGCGACACGCGGTGGGCCTTCACCCGGCCGGGGGAGTACCGCCTGACCTCCCGCGCCACGGCCCTCCTGCCCGGCGGCGGGACGGCCACGGCGGAGACGGAGTGGACGGTACGGGTCGCGGCGGCGCCCGCCCGTACCCCCGTCGGCCCCGACGCCCCCACCACCCCCCTGCCGTCCCCGAGCGCCGGCCCACCCACGGCGCTCCTCCCGGGACGGACCCCCCAGTCCCCGCCGGCCGA
Organism: Streptomyces liangshanensis; assembly: GCF_011694815.1. Taxonomy (NCBI): domain Bacteria; kingdom Bacillati; phylum Actinomycetota; class Actinomycetes; order Kitasatosporales; family Streptomycetaceae; genus Streptomyces; species Streptomyces liangshanensis. Next base: position 264,931 of record NZ_CP050177.1, on the reverse strand, counting down.
TCCGCCCGGCGCCCCGCTCCTGGCCCGGAAGTCCACCACCCACTCCGCGGCCGGCAGAGCGGCGAGCGCCGACGCCCCTTCCGGCTCGGACGCGATCGCCACCGGCAGGACGGTCATCGACGACGGACACGTCGACGCCATCGCCGGGAAGATGGTGAACGGCACCCTGCGGACCCTCTTCAAGGACAGCCGCGACCCCGCCCACGTGGTCTGGCGCGAACCGTCCTCGGTGATCCTCCACGTCAACCCCGCCGCGAAGGAGAAGGTGCCGGCCGACCGCGCCTACGCGTTCCTCGGCACGGCGGGCAAAGCCTTCTGGCTCATCCCCCAGGTGCAGAAGCCGGGCGTGGTGTGGGCCGGCTGGAACACCGAGTCGCTGCGCGGCAGCGCGCTCGAAGGCCCGGTCGACCTGCGTCTGACCAAGGTCGCGGGGCCCGGCCCCCTCGCGATCTGGGAGACGGCCGGGCTGGGCGGCGCCCAGGTCCTCTACAACAGCGCCGACGGACTGCCGGACGGCCGGAAGGTCAACCTCGGGGTGCACGCCCACGCCAACTGGGGCTTCGCCGAGGAGGGCGTCTACCGCGTCACCTTCCAGCTCGCCGGGCGCCTGGCGTCGGGCGCGTCCGCCACCGACACCCGTACGTACACCTTCGCGGTCGGCGACGTCGACCCGAACGCCGTCACCCCCGGAACCGCCACCGGCGACGGCGACGGCGGCGGCAAGAGCGGTCCCGGCGCGCGGCCGGGTGCCACCGCGACTCCTCCCGCGGGCTCCGGCTCCGGTACGGGGAAGGGCGGTCCGGCCGGCCCGGACGAGGCGGCGCCCGGCGGCAGTCTCGCGCACACCGGCGGCGGCCCCGCCCTGCCCCTGGCGCTCGGCGCCGGCGTCCTCGTCGTCGTCGGCGGCGCCGCGATCACCGCCACCCGCGCCCGGCGCCGTACCGCCCGCCCCTGACCCACCGACGGACCGATGGACCCGCCGGCCCCCCACGGCCGGCGGACCCCGGCCGCCCTCTCCGCCCGGGGATCCGCGACCACGCCTGGGGTCGCGCACACCCCTTCCCCGGCCGGCGCCGGTCCTCCCCCATGCAACCGGCGCCGGCCCCCCTCTGCCTCCTGGAGTCCCCTCATCATGCGCATGCCCGGACCCGCCCCGCGGGCGCTGGTCACCACCGCCGTCCTGGCCCTCGCCCTGTCCGGGTGCACGGGACACGCCCGCCCCGGCGCCGACACGGACCGCCCGGGCGCCGCCCTGCGGGTCGTCACCACCACCGAGATCCTCGCCGACCTCGTCCGGCAGGTCGGCGGGGACCGCGTCCAGGTCGACTCGATCGTGCCGCCCGGCGCGGACCCGCACGCGTACGAACCCACCCCGCGCGACGCGGACACCGTGTCCCGGGCCGACGTCACCTTCACCAACCACCTGCTGCTGGAGGAGCACGCCCTCATCAAGGCCGTCGACGCCAACGCCAGGAAGGGCACGCCCAACGTGTCCCTCGCCGAGGCGTCCGAGACGTACGGCGCGCACGTCATCCCCCTGGTCGAGGACATCGGCCTGGACGTGCTCTGGCTCGGCCTGCGGGTCCGCGGTGACGGCGCCGCGCGCGGCGCGACCCGCTCCTCCGACGTGCTGCTCTCCGCCACCGACGTCCAGGGGCCGGGCAAGCTGGTGGCGTACCTGACGGAGTCCCTCGGACAGCCGCTCGTCCTCTTCGACTCGCGCGACGGCCTCACGGCCAAGGACACGACGAGCCTGCCGCCCGCCGCGCACACCCACCTCAACTGGGCCTTCACCGAGCCGGGCGTCTACCGCCTCACCCTGGAGGCGAAGCTCAAGAACGCCCACGGAGCATCACGCCCGGTCGGCAGGGGCACCTTCACCCTCGCGGTCGGGGTCGACCCGCACACCGTGGCGGGACCGGGGACGACGATCCTGGACCGCGGGCACACCGACCTGACGGTCAACATCGACAACGGCCGGCTCTCCGCCTTCACCGATCTCCGCACCCACGGCAGGACCCAGGAGGAGATCCCGCCCGGCGAGGTCGTCGTCGAGGTCCCGAACCGGACCCTGGTGAAGGTCCCGGACGACCCCCGCTTCTCGTTCCTGGGCAGGGGCGGTACGGAGATCCACCAGCTCCCGCAGGCCGTGCTCGGCAAACACGTGCACGGCGAGATCGACCCGCACCTGTGGCAGGACGTGCGGAACGCCAAGGCGTACACCCAGCTGATCCGCGACACGCTGCGCGATCGCGACCCGGCGGGCGCGGCCGCCTACACGGCGAACAGCCGCCGGTACGAGAACGAACTCGACTCCCTCGACACGTACGTACGCGACCGCATCGCCCATATCCCGCCGGGAAGGCGGCAGTTGATCACCACGCACGACGCGTTCGGCTATCTCGCCGAGGCCTACGGCATGACCGTCGCGGGCTTCGTCGTCCCCAACCCCGCCCAGGAGCCGAGCGCGGACGACGTGGAGAAGCTGACCAGGACCATCAAGAACCTCAAGGTCCCCGCCGTCTTCATGGAACCCAACCTGGCCCGGCGCGCCACGGTGCTCACCCAGGTCGCGGAGGACCAGCACGTCGACGTCTGCACGCTGTACGGCGACGCCTTCGACGCGAACGTCCGCCACTACACCGACATGATGCGGCACAACGCCGACGAGCTCAGCACCTGCCTCGGAGGCACCCGGTGACCACCTTCACCCCGCACAGGTCCGCCATACGCCGCCCCACCTCGCGGCGCTCCGTCGCCGCCGTCCCGGTCGTCGCCGCCTCGGTTCTCGCGCTCCTCCTCGGCCCCGCCGCGCCCGGCACCGCGGCCGACCGGGTGGGGGTCGCGGCGCCCGGGGACCGTACGGTCGTCGGTGACGGCCACGTCGACCTGGGACCCCGCTTCGACCGGGGCCGCTGGGCCGTGGAGATCCGCGACGACACCGCCGACCCCGCCACCTGGCGGGCCCCCGACGACGTGGTGCTCCAGGTCGGGGACGCGGCCCGGATCACCGTTCCCGACGACCGGGCGTTCGCCTTCCTCGGCGAGCCGGGCGCGCGCGTCTGGCTCCTCCCGCAGGTCCAGCGGGAGGGCGTGCTGTGGCCCGGCTGGAACAGCCAGGACCCGGAGGTCGCGGCGACCGTCGACCGCGAGGTCACCTGGCAGCTCACCGGTGTGCGGGGCCCCGGCGACTTCGTCCTCTTCCTCAACGGCAGTTTCGGCACCCCGACGGTCCTCTTCGACGGGCGGAAGCCCCTGCCGCAGGAGACCGGGATCGAGCTGAACAGCCACGTGCACGGCAACTGGGCCTTCACCAGGCCGGGCACGTACCTCCTCGACGTACGGATGACCGCCGAGGACAAGGACGGCACCCACTACGAGGACAGCAGCACCCTGCGGTTCTCCGTCGGCCCGCAGGACCCGCGGCGGGCGTTCGCCCCGCCACCGTCCGCCGGCCCGGCCGACGGCTCCGCCGCGCTCCTCCGGTGGGGAGCCGGCGGCGCGCTGGCCGTCGTGGCCGCCGTGGTGACCCCGCTCGTACGGCGCCGGCTCCGCGACCGGTCCCGCCGCCAGGAAGGAACCCGGACATGACCCCGGACATGACCCCGGACACGACCCCGCCCACCTCGTCCGCCCCGCCGGTCCTGGAGGTGTCCTCCCTCTCGGTGGAACTGGGCGGCAGGCTCGCCCTCAGCGACGTCGGCCTCACCGTCCGCGCCGGTGAACTGGTCGGCCTGATCGGCCCCAACGGCGCCGGCAAGACCACCCTCCTGCGCGCGATCCTCGGCCTGCTCACCCCGCACACCGGCAGCGTGCGGATCGACGGACGCCCGGTGGAACGCAGGCGCGGCTCCGTGGGATACGTACCTCAACGGCACGAGTTCGCCTGGGACTTCCCCCTCTCCGTGGAACAGGCCGTCCTCACCGGACGCACCCGCCGCATCGGCCTCCTGCGCCGCCCCGGCCCCGCCGACCGCGCCGCCGTGGCCGAGGCGATCGAACGGGTCGCCCTCACCGCGCTGCGCCGCCGCCCCATCGGGGAACTCTCCGGCGGCCAGCGCCAGCGGGTCCTGGTGGCCCGCGCCCTCGCCCTGCGCCCCTCGCTGCTCCTCCTCGACGAACCGTTCACCGGACTCGACGTCCCCACCCAAGAACTGCTCACCTCCCTCTTCCACCAACTGCGCCAGGAGAACAAGGCGTTGCTGATGACGACGCACGACCTGCCCGCCGCCGCCGGCATGGCAGGCCGGCTCTGCCTGCTCAACAGGACCGTCGTCGCCGACGGGCCGCCCGGGGAACTGCGCGACCCGGCGGTCTGGCTGCGCGCCTTCGGCGTGACCTCCTCCGACCAGCTGCTGACCTCCCTGGGAGTCACCCGATGAACGCGACCCTCGACTTCCTCACCGCCCCCTGGGAACACGTCTTCATGCAGCGGGCGTTCGCGGTCGCCGTCATGTGCGGGATCGTCTCCGGCGTGGTCGGCAGCCATGTGGTCCTGCGCGGAATGGCGTTCATCGGGGACGCCGTCTCGCACGCGGTCTTCCCCGGCGTGGCGATCGCCTTCGTCCTCCACCTCGACCTCGTTCTCGGCGGGGCCGCCGCCGGACTGCTCACCGCCCTCGCCGTGGCGGTCTTCTCGCAGAACCGGCGGCTCAAGGAGGACAGCGTCATCGGGGTCTTCTTCGCCGCCGCGTTCGGCCTGGGCATCGTCGTCCTCAGCACGGCCCCCGGCTACAGCGGCTCCCTGGAGTCGTTCCTCTTCGGGCAGATCCTCGGCATCAGCGACTCCGACGTCCTCACCGTCGCCGTCACCGGCCTGGTCCTGCTCCTGGTGTCCGGGGCCGTGCACCGGGAACTGGTCACCGTCAGCCTGGACCGCGAGACGGCCCGGGCCGCCGGGCTGCCCGTCCTCGCGCTCGACGTCGTCCTGTACGCGCTGGTCACCGTCACCGTGGTGATCTCGCTCCAGGCGGTCGGGAACATCCTCGTCCTCGCCCTGCTGATCACCCCGGCCGCCTGCGCCCGGCTCCTCACGGACCGCATCGGCGTGATGATGGTCCTCGCCCCCGCGATCGGCGCCGCGTCCGCGACGGCCGGGCTCTACCTGTCGTACGCGTACAACCTCGCCGCGGGTGGCCTGATCGTGCTCGTCGTGACCGGCGTCTTCGTGCTGTGCTGGCTGTTCGCGCCCCGGCATGGCCTGATCGCGTCGGGTCGCCGCCGCCTCGGGTACAGTGAGGTCGTCCTTCAGCAGTGACCGACCGAGGAGGTGGACCCCATTACCGCTGTATCAGGCCGGGTGCTCCCCCTCACGGCCGTGCGGTCCGACCGACCCAGGTGACCGCGGGAGCGCCCGTAGGCGTTCCCGAAAGGCTCCCATGCCGGTTCCACCGTCCCCTCTCACCTTCCCCACCGTGGTCACCACGCTCCGCGCTGCCGGCTGTGTCTTCGCCGAGGACGAGGCGCGGCTGATCCTCTCCACCGCCCGCACCCCCGCCGAACTCACCGCCATGGTGGACCGCCGGGTCGACGGGCTTCCCCTCGAACACGTCCTGGGCTGGGCGGAGTTCAGGGGCCGCCGCATCACCGTCGATCCCGGGGTGTTCGTCCCGCGCCGGCGCACCGAGTTCCTCGTCGACCAGGCGCTGGCGCTCGCGGGCCCCGGCGCCGTGGTCGTCGACCTGTGCTGCGGTACGGGGGCCCTCGGCGCGGCGCTGGCCGCCGAGCTGGCCGGGGTGGAGCTGTACGCGTCCGACATCGACCCCGCCGCCGTCCGGTGCGCCAGGACCAACGTCGCCGCCGCGGGCGGCCGGGTGTACGAGGGCGATCTGTACGAGCCGCTGCCCGCCGGGCTGGCCGGCCGCGTCGACGTCCTGCTCGCGAACGTCCCGTACGTCCCCACCGGCGAGATACCCCTGCTCCCCGCCGAGGCCCGGCTGCACGAGGCGCGGGTGGCGCTCGACGGGGGAGCGGACGGCCTGGACGTCCTGCGGCGGGTGACCGCCGGGGCCGCGCGCTGGCTGGCATCCGGCGGCAGCCTGCTGTTCGAGACGAGCGAACGCCAGGCCGCCCGCGCCGTGGCCACCGTGACCGGGGACGGCCTCCTCGCGCGCACGGCCACCTCCGACGAGCTGTACGCGACGGTGGTCGTCGGAACGAAGGCGCCCGCCCGCCCCTGAGCGCACCGCACGCACGCGGGAGCGCCGGGCAGGCCGTCAGGCCCTGCCCGGCGCTCGGCCGCAGGTCACACGTGCGCGGCGGCCGGTCCGGCGTGCTCGTGCTCGCACGCGTCGTCGATGCCGTACGTGTCCCACGCGGGGAACGGATCCGACGCGGGTACGCCCTCGCCGTCGGCCAGCAGGCACCCGTCGAGCGCGCTCCGCAGCGCCTCGGCCCGAAGTCCCGTACCGATGAAGACCAGTTCCTGGCCCTGCGCGGTGTCGGGGCCGCGCGCGCCCGACGGCTCGAAGCGGGCCACGGACCCGGCCTGCGACCACAGACCGGTCACGTGCGGCCGGCCCGCCAGCCAGAAGAAGCCCTTCGACCGGAGAACCTCCCCGAAGTCGCCGCTGTCGAGCCGCCGCGTGACGAAGTCCCACAACCGGCCCGGGTGGAAGGCCCGTTCGGCGCGGAAGACCGTGCTGGAGATGCCGTACTCCTCCGTCTCCGGCACATGGTCGCCGTTCAACTCCCGTACCCAGCCCGGCGCCTGCTGCGCCCGCTCCAGGTCGAACAGGTGCGTGCCGAGGACGTCGCGCACGTTCACCCGCCCCCGGACGGCCGGCACGATCCGCGCGACCGGGTTGAGCCGCAGCAGCGTCGCCGTCAGCCGGTCCGCCGCCGCCGTGTCCACGAGGTCGAGCTTGTTGAGGACGATGACGTCGGCGAACTCGATCTGGTCGACGAGCAGGTCACTGACCGTACGGTCGTCGTCCTCGTACGGGGCGAGCCCCCGCTCGGCCAGCCCGTCCCCCCGCTCCAGCTCGGGCAGCAGGTTCACGGCGTCCACGACGGTGACCATCGTGTCCAGCCGGGCGAGGTCGCCGAGCGTCGCCCCGTCGTCGCGCGGGAACGCGAAGGTGGCGGCGACCGGCATCGGTTCCGAGATACCGCTGGACTCGATCAGCAGGTAGTCGAACCGGCCCTCCCTGGCCAGCCGGTCGACCTCCTCCAGCAGATCGTCCCGCAGGGTGCAGCAGATGCACCCGTTGGTCATCTCGACCAGGCGCTCCTCGGTGCGCGACAGCGCGGCCTCGCCGCCCCGCACGAGCGCCGCGTCGATGTTGATCTCGCTCATGTCGTTGACGATGACCGCGACGCGCAGGCCTTCGCGGTTGGTCAGGACATGGTTGAGCAGGGTGGTCTTGCCCGCCCCCAGGAACCCGGACAGGACCGTCACGGGCAGTCGTTCCGACGTCATGCCGGGCATTCTCGCTCTCCGTTCGCGGATCTCGGTCCCACCGCTCCCGGCTATCGGCTCTCCGGGCTGAGCAGCCCGCGTTCGTACGCCCTGACCAGCCGCTGCGGTACGAGATGGACCGTGCCGTCGATCGTGACGGGGACCAGGGCGGGGGTGCTGGCCTTCCACTGGGCGCGGCGGTGACGGGTGTTGCTGCGGGACATCTTCCGCTTCGGTACGGCCATGGCGCTTCCTCCTGAATACGCGGCTGCGGGGTGACTCCGCACGCTACATGAAAATGGATTCCATTACGAGGTTATGGTCGTACTCCGAATGCCGCACGCGAGGTGACGTGATCCCCGGAGCGTCGTTGGGGAGGCGAATCAGGCCGGGTGGTGTGCGGGAAGCCGGACGCCGGCCGGTCTCCGACGGACGACCGGAGAGAACATGACCACTGCTCACGCCCCCCACCCCGACCACACCCACCGCCACGGCGAGGGCTGCGGCCACGTCGCCGTCCCGCACGGCGACCACGTGGACTACGCGCACGACGGCCACCTCCACCAGGTGCACGGCGACCACGTGGACGAGTGCGAGGCCGCGGCCCACGCGACGCACGGCGACCACGGTCACCAGCACGGCGAGGGCTGCGGCCACGTCGCGGTGCCCCACCGCGACCACGTCGACTACGTGCACGACGGCCACCGGCACGCCGGCCACGACGGGCACTGGGACGACCACTGAGGCAGGGTGGCGCGCGCGGGTGTGCGCGTGACGTGTGAACGGGCGGGTGGCCCCTGACGTCTCAGGGGCCACCCGCCCTTCCATGGGGGCGCCGCCGGGCCCGGGCCCGGCCGGCTCCCGGCTCAGCCGACGGTGAAGTGGTACGCGACCGGGGCCGAGGTGACCGTCGTGCCGTCGGTGAGGGTTCCGGAGGCCCGGAAGGTGAGCGTGTAGGTGCCCGCGGCCTCGAACGCCCAGTTGGTGTGGTGGTGTTCACCGGCGGTCGCGACCACCGTGTCGGGCAGGCCGTCGCCGCTGTCGAACTTCTTCACGGGCGTGCCGAGGGTGACGTCGTACACGCTCACGTCGGCCGGCCCGCTGACCGAAGCCAGCGTCAGCCGCACGGAGTTGTTCTGGAACACCCCCGTCGGGACCTCGTGGGCGGCCCAGCCCGCGAACAGCAGGTTGGGATTGCTGGTCTGCGGCAGGATCCAGACGGGCGCGCCCGCGGCGCCGAGGAACGCGTAGGCGCGGTTGGCCGGAACCTGCGTCCTGGCTTCCGGCTTCACGCGCAGGGTGACCTCCGCCGGGTCGCGTTCCACCGGCGTACCGGTGGTCTCGTCGTGCAGCCCCAGCTCCAGGGCGCCGTCCTCGTAGGCGATGTCGACGACGTCGACATGCCCCGCGGAGAGCGTGATCGGAGCGGCCTGCGCCGGTGCGGCCGCCAGCGCGAGCGAGGCGGCGGCCGCTCCGGTGAAGAGTGCGGCGCGCGTCAGGGTGGTGGTCATCGGACCTCCTGGTAGGAGAAGTGGACATGCCAAAGCTATAAGGAATGAAAATCATGTTCAATAAGATGCCGATGTGACCGCGGTCTCATCGGGGGAGGGATGGCGGGGAGCGGTGGGGAGGGGGCGGGGGAGCGCTCTCCGGAGCGCGTAGCATCGCCCGTATGGAGCAGCGTGTACTGGGCAGGACGGGACGAGACGTCTCCGTCGTAGGACTGGGAACTTGGCAGCTGGGCGCGGACTGGGGGGACGTGACCGAGTCGGACGCGTTCGCCGTCCTCGACGCGGCGGTCGAGTCGGGCGTGACCTTCTTCGACACCGCGGACGTGTACGGGGACGGCCGCAGCGAGCAGCTGATCGGCCGCTACCTCAAGGACCGGCCGGACGCCGGGGTCTTCGTCGCGACGAAGATGGGCCGGCGGGCCGAGCAGCTCCCGGAGAACTACACCCTGGACAACTTCCGGGCGTGGAACGACCGCTCCCGGGCGAATCTCGGCACCGACACCCTCGACCTGGTCCAGCTGCACTGCCCGCCGTCGGCCGTCATCGCGTCGGACGCCGTCTACGACGCGCTCGACACGCTGGTGGACGAGCGGCGGATCGCGGCCTACGCGGTGAGCGTCGAGACCTGCGCCGAGGCGCTGGCCGCCATCGCCAGGCCCGGCGTCGCGAGCGTGCAGATCATCCTCAACGCGTTCCGGCTCAAGCCGCTCGAAGAGGTGCTGCCGGCCGCCCGCGAGGCGGGCGTCGGCATCGTCGCCCGGGTGCCCCTGGCCTCCGGCCTGCTGTCCGGGAAGTACACGAAGGACACGGTCTTCGCCGCCGACGACCACCGCACGTACAACCGTCACGGCGAGGCGTTCGACCAGGGCGAGACCTTCTCCGGCATCGACTACGAGACCGGCCTCGCCGCGGCGGTCGAGTTCGGCGAACTGGCCCCCGAGGGCGCCACGCCGGCCCAGACGGCCCTGCGCTGGATCGTCCAGCAGCCCGGCGTCACGACCGTCATCCCCGGCGCCCGTTCCGTCGAGCAGGCCCGGAGCAACGGCGCCGCCGCCGGGCTGCCCGCCCTGCCGGAGGCGACCCTGGCCGCCGTCCGTGACCTGTACGACCGGCGGCTGCGCGCCTCGGTCCACGGGCGCTGGTAGGCACCGGCTCCGCACGCGGTGGAATCACGTTGATCGGGAGATAAAACGGGATGATCGTGGGCCGATTGCCGCGCCAGGGTGCGGCACGGCTGCAAGAGTTGGTCGTTTCTGTGGCTGTATCGCGTTGCGCCATGTAGCGTCTTGATCAGCTGTCGTGGTTCCGAAGTACCGCTCGCCCGTGACGCACCGTCACGGGCGTTTGTGCTGTTCAGCGTCTCTGCGGACCAAGGCGATCACCTCCGGTTCCCCGTACCGTGCGGGGGACCATGCGTCCCGGATACGGAGATTCAGCATGGCCAGTGGAACAGTGAAGTGGTTCAACTCGGAAAAGGGCTTCGGCTTCATCGCGCAGGACGGCGGTGGCCCCGACGTGTTCGCGCACTACTCGAACATCGCGACCTCCGGCTTCCGTGAGCTCCAGGAAGGCCAGAAGGTGACCTTCGACGTCACCCAGGGCCAGAAGGGCCCCCAGGCGGAGAACATCCTCCCCGCCTAAGGGCAGCCGTTCCGCCCGCCCGCGAGGGCACGGACGACAGGGCGCCGGTCCGACGGGTTCTCCCCGCCGGACCGGCGCCCGCTCCGTTCCGCGGGCCCGGCCGCGCGGCTCAGGCCGTCGGCGCCGGCCGCGGCTCCCTCGTACGGCCCAACTCCCCGCCGCCCGTGCCGCGCAGGGCCAGCCGGCAGCCGACGCAGGCGCCGTGGCCCCCGGCCGCCGTCACGTCACGGACCCGCCAGTCCCACTGGTCGGCGGTACGCGGCCCCGGCGGCTTCCCCCAGCCGGTGAGGTGCAGGACCCAGGTGGCCAGCGCGCCGGCGGCCACCACCCCGAGCCCCAGCCAGATGCCGGGCACCCACGCGGCACACAGCGCGGCTCCCGCGCCGGCCGTCCCGGCGCACGCGACCACCGTGCCCGTCCATCCCGCGACGGTGTGGCCCAGGTCGACATCGCCGTGCGCGCTCATGGGCTTCCTCTCTTCCTCGGAAGGTGTGTCCGTGCACGCGTCCCAGGAACGCGGCACACCCGTGCCGCGCCTAGACTTCCCCCGTGGGGAAGGTATCTCACGTGCTAAGTAACTTAGATGCTAAGGAGAATGGTGGGCAAGGGCAACCCCCGGCCGTCGGCGACCCCCGCAGAAGCGCTGGCGGGGATGGACCGGGTCATGGCGCTGAGTTCCGTCGGCCAGCATCGGGTGGCCCAGCGGCTGGGCATCAACATCACCGACCTGACCTGCCTCGGGCACATCCTCGGGGCGGGGGAGACGCCGATCGGCGCCGGGGAACTCGCCGCCCTGGCCAACCTGACCACCGGCGGGGTGACCGGTGTCCTCAACCGGCTCGAACGGGCCGGGTACGCGCACCGCGAACCGGACCCGGCCGACCGGCGGCGGATCAGGGTCGTGGCCGACCCGTCCACCGCCGCCCGGCTGTACGCGGTCTACGGCCCTCTCTACGACCGGCTCAACGGACTGTTCGCCGGGTACGCGCCCGAGGAGATCGCCGTCCTGGTCGACTGGTTCACCCGCGCCGAGGAACTGATGCGCGTCTCCCTGGACGAGATGCCGGCGCGGCTCGGGGCGGGGGATCCGGCACCGGACGGGACGTGACGGGGCGGACCGGAGGTCACCGGCCGTCGGAGCCGGTCTCCAGGCGCACGACGTTGGACTGCTCCCCGTACACGAAGGCCCGGACGCGGTAGGACGCCCGCTTCTCCTCGGGGAGGGTGATCAGGCCGAAGGAGTTGATGTCGGGGTCGAGGACGGCCACCGGGTGGTACGTCCCGCTCCCCGACGGCCTGGCCTCCAGCAGGAAGCCGTCCTCGTCCGCGGCGTGGTCGGTCCAGGTGAACCTGATGCCCGCCGCGTGCATGACCGTCGCCCGGAGGCCGCCGGGCGCGGCGGCGTCCACCGCCCGCGTCCGCCCCGCCGAGAGCGGGCCGCCGGACGTGTCCACGACCGGGTGGGTGGTGACCGGCGGCCCGTCGAGGGTGCGCGGCGCCGTCCAGGTGTGGTCGTCCTCCTGGTCCTTCGCGGTGGGCTCGCCCGGCGGGAGGGTGACCTCGACCGGCGCCGACGCGGGGCCGAAGTAGGGCCGCAGCCGGTAGAAGAAGGGCGTGTGCGGCATGAGGTCCGGGTGCTCGAAGTCCGTCCGGCCGGGGGCCAGGAACTCCAGCACGGTGTAGGGGCCCGTGGACTCGGTCGCGAACTCCAGCACGCGGCCGGCCGCTCCCGGCTCGTCGCCCGTCCAGCGCAGGGTGACGTCCACCGGGGAGTCCAGCTTCCCGGTCAGCACGGGACCGCCGGCGTGCGGGGCCGGCCGCGCGGCCCTCGCACGGTCGGGTGCCGCGCCGGGCGACGCGGTGCAGCCCGCGAGGGCGAGGACGAGCACCACCAGGGCGGCGGGGCGCGGTCGGGGAAGCACGGAGGAGGTCCTCTCGGCGTGTGGGGGGAGAGATGGTCCGCGCCGGTGTCCGCCCGGGCCGGGATACCGGTACGCCCCGGGGGCACCGGCGCGGGGCGCGCTACTTGCTCCAGAACTTCACGTTGCTCCACACGACGGTGGCGGGACCGCTGCCGCTGTCGGTGCGGTACGCGCCGAACTTGTCGTAGAAGCTGCCGCCCGGACTGCTGTAGGTGTGCTTCAGCGAGCCGTTGACGTACGTACGGTGCGAGGTGCCCACCTGGTGCACGGTGTTGACCCGGACGGTGGCGCCGACGGTGCCCGCGGTCGAGAGCGTGGTGCCGCCGTGCACCGCGTACAGCCGGCCGCCGCGCTCGGCCGCCAGCATGAAGTACGGCCCCGAGGCGGACTCGTTGAACGTCTGCTTCAGGCTGATCCGGGTGCCGCCCATGGCGGCTATCCGGAAGTAGCCCTCGAACTGACGGGTGCCGCCGGTGTAGGTGGCGTACCTCCGTTCGGCGCGCTGGTCGCCGCTCGCGGTCGAACAGGTCAGCGTGAAGGTCAGGTTGTCGACCTGGCCGCAGCCCCGTTCCTGGACGGTGAAGGAGGGGGACGTCGCGTTCCACCCTCCCGGTTCGACTTCCGCGCGGGCGGCCGGAGCCGCCACGAGAAGCGCGCAAGTGGCGGAAAGGACAGTGACGATACGGGTTTTCCGGGACACGTCTCACGTCTCCATTCCCCAGTGACTTGGGCGACAGAGTAGGAGCGCGCGCGGTGACCGACAAGGGATTCAGCGGAAGTCGACGAAGTTCAGGAACGTGAACGCACGTAAGGGGTGAATGCCCCGGAACGGCCCAGGAGTTGAGCCCGGAAAGAGGTCGGGATTCAGCCCGCTGAACGTGAGGACAGGTCTTCCGTTCCCTGCGAAGCGGCTCGGAAGCTGCTGGCGGGAACGGTGAGATTCCAGGCCGTGATGACGGGATTGCCGTGTTCCAGGCCGAGTCGTGACACCGTTCCCGTGGCCAGTTGGAAAAGCGCGCCGGCCGCCGGGCTCAGTCCGAGATAACGCGCGGTCAGCACCCGCAGGAAATGGCCGTGCGACACGAGCGCGACGTCGTCGTCGCCCGTCCGCAGGATGTCCATGATCTCGTCCAGCACGCGGTCGGCGCGGGCCCCGACGTCGCCGGGCTGCTCGCCGGGGTGGTCGGCCGGGCCCGGGGGCACGCCGTCGGTCCACAGGCTCCAGTCCGGCCGGGTCTTGTGGATGTCCGCGGTGGTGATGCCCTCGTAGGCGCCGTAGTCCCACTCGTGCAGGTCGGGGGTGATGCGCGTCGCCTCCAGGCCGGCCAGTTCCGCCGTGCGGCGGGCCCGCGCCAGCGGGCTGACCAGCACGAGCCCGATGTGACGCTCCCGCAGCAGCGGTGCGACCGCGCGGGCCTCGTCCTCGCCGTGGGCCGTCATCGGCAGGTCGGTGGACCCGGTGTGCTGCCCGGACTGCGACCAGGCCGTCTCGCCGTGCCGTACGAGGATCAACTCACCCATGACTGACGCCTGCTTCCTGCTGTCCGCGCTCCTGCCGTCCGGAGTGGTCCCCGGCGGCCCCAGGCCCCGGGCTCGCGCCCCGGTCCGAAGGGGAGAACCCGACCGCCGGTGGACGCATTCCACGGCGGATCCTGTCGCCCGTCACCACAGTCTCCCCTGTCGCGGGGGCCGGGAGGGGCGGGACATGGCGGGAATGTGACACGGGGGAGGTGTGTTACAGAGACGTACCGCTCGATGGAAGCGATATCGAGAGTCTGGAGCCCCCATGGCACGCAGCGAGACCCGCCCGGTCGTCACCCTCCGGTCGACGGCGGGCACCGGCCAGGCGTACGTGACGCGCAAGAACCGTCGGAACGATCCCGACCGGCTCGTCCTGCGCAAGTACGACGCCGTCGCCGGCCGGCACGTCACGTTTCGCGAAGAGCGCTGACCGCGCGGCGCCGTACCGCACCACACGCGCCGCCCCCTCCACCCGTACCGAGGAAGGAATCCGCATGAAGCCTCGTATCCACCCCGTCTCCCGTCCGGTCGTCTTCCGGGACCGTGCCGGCGGAGCCGCCTTCCTCACGCGTTCGACCGCCGACTCGGACCAGCGCGTGGAGTGGGAGGACGGCAACACCTACCCCGTCATCGACGTGGAGATCTCGTCCGCGAGCCACCCCTTCTACACCGGGCGTGGCCGTGTCGTGGACACCGCCGGCCGAGTGGAGCGCTTCGAGCGCCGCTACGGCAAGCGCGAGAATCCCACGGACTGACCGGTCCGACCTCTCCTCTCGGAGACCGAAGCCGGCCCCCACCCGCACCGGGTGGGGGCCGGCTTTTGCGTGCGCCGCCGCGTGGCGACATGCCGAATGTGACGTGTCTGCAATATAGCGCGTTTGCAAGTAAGAGGCGTGCACAAGTATTGTCGACGCTCGTAAGGCGCTCGCGCAATCTCCAGGGAAGGTCCCCACCCATGCCTCTCGCGCTCCTCGCCCTGGCCATCGGGGCGTTCGGCATCGGCACCACCGAGTTCGTGATCATGGGACTCCTGCCGGAGGTGGCGGCCGAGTTCGGCGTCACCATCCCCACCGCGGGCTTCCTGGTCACCGGCTACGCCCTGGGCGTGGTCCTGGGCGCGCCGCTGATGACCGTCCTCGGCACCCGGATCTCCCGCAAGCGGATGCTGATGCTGCTGATGGGGCTCTTCGTGGCGGGCAACGTGATCTCCGCCCTCGCCCCCACCTTCGGCCTGATGCTCACCGGCCGGGTCATCGCCTCCCTCGCGCACGGCGCCTTCTTCGGCATCGGCTCCGTGGTCGCCGCCGGCCTGGTCGCCCCGCACAAGAAGGCCGGAGCCATCGCCATGATGTTCACCGGCCTCACCGTCGCCAACGTCGTGGGCGTTCCCCTCGGCACCTTCATCGGCCAGAACGCCGGCTGGCGCGTCACCTTCCTCGTCGTCGCCGGACTCGGCGTCGTGGGGCTGGCCGGGGTCGCCGCCCTCGTCCCCGAGCAGCCGAGGCCGCGAGGGGTACGGCTGCGCCACGAACTGGCCGCGTTCCGGAACGTACAGGTGCTGCTCGCCATGGCGATGACGGTGCTCGGCTTCGGCGGGGTCTTCGCCGCGATCACCTACATCACCCCGATGATGACGCGGACGGCCGGCTTCGCCGACTCGTCGGTGACCTGGCTGCTTGTCCTGTTCGGCCTCGGCATGGTCGGCGGGAACCTCCTGGGCGGGAAGTTCGCCGACCGCCGTCTCATGCCCCTGCTGTACGTGACACTCGGCTCCCTCGCCGTCGTCCTGGCGCTGTTCACGCTCACCGCCCACCACAAGGCCGCCGCCGCGGTGACGATCACGCTGATCGGCGCGCTGGGCTTCGCGACCGTACCGCCGCTCCAGAAGCGGGTCCTCGACCAGGCGTCCGCGGCGCCCACGCTCGCCTCCGCCGTCAACATCGGTGCCTTCAACCTCGGGAACGCGCTGGCCGCCTGGCTCGGCGGTCTGGTCATCGCGGGCGGCTCCGGATACACCGCGGCCAACTGGGTGGGCGCCGCGCTGGCCGGATCCGCGCTCGTCGTGGCGCTCGTGTCCGGCGCGCTGGACCGCGGGACACCCCGTACGGGCCGGGTCGTGGCGGCGAAGGGCGCGCCCGCGCCGGGCGGCGCGCCGGAAGCGACCGGTGGACGGGTCACCGCGACCCACCCCTGAGCCCGACTCCTCCCGTCCCACCACCTCGCGTCCCACCACCTCCCTCGTCACCCTCACGTTCACCCTCTTCCAGGAAAGGCACCTCATGGTTCCCGTCCCCCGCATCGCCCTCCACGACGGCGCGCGCATCCCGCAGCTCGGCTTCGGCGTGTTCCAGGTCGGCGACGAGCAGACCACCGACGCGGTCCTCGCCGCCCTCGCGGCCGGCTACCGCAGCGTCGACACCGCCGCCGTGTACGGCAACGAGGCCGGCGTCGGCCGCGCGCTCGCCGCCTCGGGCGTGCCCAGGGACGAGCTGTACGTCACCACCAAGCTGTGGAACGACGACCAGGGGTACGACGCCACCCTCTCGGCGTTCGACACGAGCCTGGACAAGCTCGGCCTCGACCACGTGGACCTGTACCTGATCCACTGGCCCGCCCCGGCCCGCGGTCTCTACCTGGAGACCTGGCGCGCGCTCCAGAAGCTGCTGGCCGACGGACGGACCCGCTCCATCGGCGTGTCCAACTTCCGGCCCGCGCACCTGCGGCGGCTGATCGAGGACAGCGGCGTGGTGCCCGTCGTCAACCAGGTCGAGCTGCATCCCGGCCTCCAGCAGGCCGGGCTGCGGGCGTTCCACGCCGAGCACGGCATCGCCACCGAGGCCTGGAGCCCGCTGGCCCAGGGCGCGCTGCTCACGGACGACACGATCACCGGGATCGCGCGCCGCCACGGGAAGTCCCCGGCCCAGGTCGTCCTGCGCTGGCACCTCCAGCTGGGCAACGTGGTGATCCCCAAGTCCGTGACCCCGGCCCGGATCGCCGAGAACATCGACGTGTTCGGCTTCGAGCTGTCGGACGGCGACCTGGCCGCGATCGCGGCGCTCGACCGGGGCCTGCGGACGGGCCCCGATCCCGACACCTTCAGCTGACCGCCCCGGTCCCCGGCCGGGTGGCACACTTCACACCGCCCGGGACCGGTCGTACGGAACGCGCCGGTGTGGTTGAGCGTTCATACACATGAGGGCCCTGGCCGGCATCCCCCGAACCGGCCGGGGCCTTCCTCATGCCTCCCGCGGTACCTGGAGCCGGAACACGGCCCTGCCCCGCGCCACCCCGTTGACCTGGACCTCCAGCGCGTGTTCCCCGGGATGGAACGTCCGGGTGCTGATGGGCCTGAAGGACCGGCGGCGGGCGAGCGTGACCGTCTCCCCGGGGGCGAGGGTCACGGTGGTGAGCTTGAAGACCTTCGGGGCCGTGCTCCCGTTGGCCTTGCGGTAATGGACCACGTAGTCGACCGCCAGCCGGGTCTCCGCCGCCGAGTCGTTCGTCAGCGTCACCTCGAACGGCAGCTCGTCCCCCACCGACAGCGAGGTCGCGCCGAGGACCGGTCCCGCGACCGTGAGGGCCGCCGGCGGCGGGAAGCCCAGCAGCGCGAGCGCCCCGGGATGGCCCTGCTTGACGAGGGTCCGCAGGGCGTGGCGGACGACCTTCAGGGTGTTGTCGTCGGGATCCGCCACCCACGCCGTCGCGACGCGCACCGCCAGCTCCGGCGCGGTGTGGCTCAGGTCGTTGAGGTGGTTGGCGACCGACCGCCGCACGTAGTCGGACGGGTCCCGGTACAGCGCGTCGAGGATCGGCACCGTCGCCTCCGGCCGGTCGGCCAGCGGCTTGACCCGTACGGCCCAGGGCAGGCGCGGCCGGGTCCCCTCGCTGGCCAGCCGCCGTACATGCGCGTCCGGGTGCGCGGTCCACCCCTGGATGTCCGCGAGGGCGCGGTCGAGGTCGGCGTTCAGCAGCCGGCGCAGGGCGAACTCCGCGGTCAGCCGGGGGGTGAGGTCGGCCAGCAGCGCCAAGGCGTCGTCGAACGCGCGCGGGTCGTCCGAGGCGAGCGCCCGGACCGCGGCCGCGTCGGTCACCGGCCAGATCATCCACCCCGTGAAGTCCGGGTCCTCCATGGCCGACCGCACGGTCCGGTCGAAGTCGGCGTACGAGGCGGGCAGATCGGCGAGCAGGGCCTCCCTCAGCAGGTCGTTGCGGGCCCGCAGCCCGACCCCCGCGAGCGACGCGGCGGCCCGGTGCAGCGCGGGCAGCCCGGGCCCGGGGGCCACGGCGGACAGGCTGCGGACCAGGCCGGCGGCCGCGGCGGGGCTGATGAGTTCGTCTGCGGTGGGCACTGGTTTCTCCCTGGGGCGCGGTGGCTCTGTGCGTCGGTGGCCGGACGGGCGGTCCGTGTCCCGGATGGCTCCGGCATCCTGCCGACGGCCCGGCCACGGGCGCCGGGACGGCCCCCGCGTCACCCGGTCGGTCAGGAACCCCCTTGCTCCCGCCGACGTCCCAGGTGAGGACCGGTGAGGCCGCCATCTCCGCACTCTAGGGCAGGGGTCTGACACTCCCCGCCGGCCGCGGGGGCGGGCACACTGGTGCCCCGTCCTTCCCGGCTGTGTCGACGTCAAGGAGAACGACGCGTGACCCCTCTCTTCCCCGCCCTTGCCGCGCGTGCGGACCGGCCCGCGCTCCGGTTCGGCGAGCGGGCCCTGACCTACGCCGGACTCGCCGACGCGGCGGGCGCGCCGGCCGTTCGGATCGCCGGCGCGCGGCGGGTCGCGGTCTGGGCCACGCCCACCCTGGCCACGGCGGTGGGCGTGGTGGCCGGCCTGCTCGCCGGGGTGCCCGTCGTCCCCGTCAACCCGAGGAGCGGCGCACGCGAACTCGCCCACATCGTCATTGACAGCGCCCCCGACCTCGTCCTGGCGGAGGCGGGCGCCGTACTGCCCCCCGCACTGGCCGCACTCGAACGGGTGGACATCGGGACGGACCACGCCACCGCAGGCGCCCCCGTGGCGCTGCCGCCCGAGCCGTCCCCCGAGGCACCCGCGCTGATCGTCTACACCTCGGGCACCACCGGGCCGCCCAAGGGGGCCGTCCTGCCGCGCCGGGCCCTGACCGCCACGCTGGACGCGCTGGAGGACGCCTGGCGGTGGACCGCCGACGACGTCCTCGTCCACGCGCTGCCGCTCTTCCACGTCCACGGATTGATCCTCGGCGTCCTCGGGCCGCTGCGCAGGGGCGGGTCCGTGCGCCACCTGGGCAGGTTCGACACCGACGGGGTGACACGGGAGCTGTCCTCCGGGGCCACCATGCTCTTCGGCGTCCCGACGATGTACCACCGGATCGCCGAGGCGCTGGCCGGTGACCCGGCCCTGGTGAAGGCTTTGGCCGGGGCGCGGCTCCTGGTGTCCGGGTCCGCCGCGCTGCCCGTGCACGACCACCGGCGGATCACCGCCGCCACCGGGCGCGCCGTCGTCGAGCGGTACGGCATGACGGAGACCCTGATGAACACGAGCGTGCGCGCGGACGGCGAACCGCGCGCCGGGACCGTCGGCCTGCCGCTGCGCGGCGTCGAACTGCGGCTGGTCGAGGAGTCGGGCGACCCGGTCGAGGCGTACGACGGCGAGACGGTGGGCGAGATCCAGGTGCGCGGCCCGAACCTCTTCACCGCCTACCTCAACCGGCCGGACGCCACGGAGGCGGCCTTCACCGACGGCTGGTTCCGCACCGGCGACATGGCGGTCCGCGATCCCGACGGCTACGTCCGGATCGTCGGCCGCAAGGCCACCGACCTGATCAAGAGCGGCGGTTTCAAGATCGGCGCCGGGGAGATCGAGAACGTCCTGCTGGAGCATCCCGGCGTACGGGAGGCCGCCGTGACCGGCGAGCCCGACGCGGACCTCGGCGAGCGGATCGTGGCGTGGATCGTGCCGCGGGACCCCGGGCTCCCGCCGTCCGCGGCGGAGTTGGCGGACCATGTCGCGGGCCAGCTCGCCGCCCACAAGCGGCCGCGCGTGGTGCGCTACCTGGACGCCCTGCCCCGCAACGACATGGGCAAGGTCATGAAGAGGTCCCTCGGTGTCTGACCGGACGAGCGCCCGGGAGGCCGTCGCCCTGGTGACCGGCGGCGGTGACTTCGCCGAACTGCCCGCGCCCCAGGACATCTCCGCGCCGGACGGCCCGCTGGCCTGGGCGGGGTACGGCGACCAGCGGCGGCGGGCCCGCCGGGTCACCGGCGAGGCCGAGTCCGTCGTCTGCGGGACCGCGTGGGTCGGCGCCACCCGTGCCGTACTGATCTCCTTCGAATTCGGCTTCCTCGGGGGCTCGTTGGGCGAGGCGACCGGCGACCGGATCGAGGCCGCCCACACCCGGGCGCGGGAGGAGGGGCTGCCCGTCGTCTCGCTGATCGCCACCGGCGGCAGCCGGATGCAGGAGGGCATGCGCGCCTTGCTCCAACTCCAGCGCGTGGCACGGCAGTCCGCGCTCACCCGGGAAGCCGGGCTGCCCCAGGTGGCCGTCGTCCGCGACCCGACCACCGGCGGCGGGTGGGCCACCCTGGGCGCGGGGGCCGACGTGGTCCTGGCCCTGCCGGACGCCCAGATCGGCTTCGCGGGATCGCGGGTACGGCCCCCGGACGCCGATCCCCATGCGTACACCGCCCAGGGACAGTTGACGGCCGGTCAGATCGACGCGGTGGTGCGGCGGGAGGAGCTGGGCGCCACGGTCGGCAGGTGGCTGGCGCTGCTCACCGGAGGGGTACGCGCGGACGCGGCCCCGCCGCCCGGCGGTCTCGGCGACACCCCGCTGCCCGCCACCGGCCGCGAGGCGGTCCGGCGCGCCCGGTCCGCCGCGCGCCCGCGCGCCGGGGCGTACCTGGACGCCTACTTCAGCCACCGGGAGGAGATCACCGGCGACCGCTGCGGCGGTACGGACCCCGGCACGCGCTGCGGGTTCGGGCACCGGGCGGGCCGTACGTACGCCTACGTGGCGCAGTGCGGCACGGCCACGCTCCCGGCGGGCTACCGCACCGCGGCGCGGCTGATCCGGCTCGCCGACCGGCTGGGCGTCCCCGTCCTCACCCTGGTGGACACCCCGGGCGCGGCCAACGACGCCGAGGCCGAACGTGCGGGAGCGGGGGCGGCGATCGCCGACGTCTTCGCGGCGATGGCGACCGCCCGGGTGCCGCTCACCACGCTGCTGATCGGCGAGGGCGGTTCGGGCGGTGTGCTGGCCCTGTCGGCGCCGGACAACACCTGGGCCACGAAGGACAGTTACTTCTCCGTCATCGCGCCAGAACTCGCCGCGGCGATCCTCAAGCGCGCCCCGGAGGAGGCGGGTACGACGGCCGACCAGCTCGGGCTGCGGCCGCAGGATCTGTTGGAGCTGGGCGCGATCCGCGGGATCGTGCCGTGAACGGCGTCCGCCCGGCGCCAATTCTCATGGCCCTCTCACCGGCTTTTCAGATGAAATGCTTAGGCTGGGGCGCGTGACTTACACGACTCCGCCCGGCTGGCATCCCGATCCAGGGCACACAGGCGACGGCCCCCGCCGCGAACGATGGTGGGACGGATCGGCCTGGACCGACGAACTCCGTTCCGCCACGCCGGACCGGGAGCAGGACCGGGACCAGGACGGGACACCGGCCCAGACCCCGGAACCGGGCCAGGACGCCGCGCCGACGCAGGGCGCGGCACCCGCGAAGGAGGCGGACCCGTCCGACGGGACCCACGCCGACGGCGGCGCCGACCGGCCCCAGGGCGCCGACCTGGTCAAGGACCCGGCTCCCGAACCCGTTCCGGACCCGGCGCACAGCCATCCCGCCACGGTCACGACCCCCCTCCCCGCCCCCGTGCCGGCAGCCGCCGCCGGGGCGGGCTGGGGCGGACCGCCCGCGCCGCCCCCCGGCACGGGCTGGGGACAGCCGTACTTCCCGCCGTACCCGGTGGGCACGGCGCCCGCCCCGCGGAACCGCAAGCGCCGGATCACCCTCGGGGCGATCGCCGCCGTGGTGGTGCTGGCCGTCGCGAGCGGCGGTTTCCTCCTCGGGCGCGGTACGGCGGACACCACCGACAACAACACCGTGGCGAGCGACGGTTCCTCCGCGGCCCCCTCGCTGCCCGGCGTACCCGGCGAGCCCGGGCCGGGGGAGCGCGGCCAGAGCCCCGACGCGCCGCCGCGTGACGGTGAGGGCGGCGGGGGTGGCGGTGAGGACGGCGGTCCCTCCCTGCCCCAGCCGCAGACCGAGGCCGGCTTCGCCACCGACGGCGCCAGCGGCATCAGCATTCCGGTGCCGGCGGGCTGGAAGGGCGAGTCGGGACCGATCGGCGCCGGCGTGACGACCGGGGACTACCCGTGCCCAGGCCAGACGTCGCAGACCTGTGTCCTCGGCGGGGTGTCCTCGGCCCCGGCCGCCGCGCTGAAGAACAACGCGAAGACGGCCAAGGAGGCCGCGGAGAAAGACATCGAGGTCAACGCCACCGAGTCCTACGGCGGTGCCTCGTACGGGAAGATCTCCTCGCACGAGCAGCTCAAGGCCGAGGCGGTGACCGTCGCGGGCCAGAAGGGCTACCTGGTGCGCTGGAAGGTCGTGACGAGCAAGGGCGACGACGGGTACGTCCAGTCGCTGGCCTTCCCGTCCCCGGCCACCCCGGAGCTGATGGTGCTCGTACGGTCGGGGTTCGACGTCAACAGCAAGGCGCCGAAGCTGACCGTCATGGACGACATCACCAAGGGGATCAAGAAGGCGGCGGGCGGCGGCACCGGCACCGGACAGGGCGTCTGACCCTCTCCGTCCCACCCGTGCACCCCGCGCGACCCACGCACCCCCCGCGGCCCGCGCACCCCCCGCGGCCCGCGCCGCACTCCCGCACGCGAACGCCGGGCGGACCGGAACCGGTCCGCCCGGCGTCGTCGTGTCCGGGGGCGGCGGCCGGCCCGCGCACGACGGAGCCGGGAGCGCCCCTCTGGCCGTACACTCGCCCCATGGGTTGCACACGTGTGATGAGGGAGTGCCTGCGACAGGCCGCCTGCGCACTGTGCTCGGACGCCGCCGACGCGGCGTCCTCGCGCCCCGGCCCGGCGTCCGCGCCGGAGGCCGGTTGCCGCGCCCTGCACGGTCACGGCTAACACCCCGCCCGCACCGCCGACCCGCCTGCCCGGCCGTCGCCGGGCGACCGCGAACTCCTTTCGCGCCCGCCTGAGTTCTCCCCGCGCCACGCCGCACGCGCCCGCCCCGCCCGCCGCACGGGACGTCCCCCACCTCGCACCCGCGGCCGCACCCGCACTCCCGGACGCACCCGCACCCCGGGCACATCAGCACCCCCGGACACACCGCCTCGCACCGCGGAGCGCCGCCCCGCCGGACCGGCCCCGCGGGGTCCGGGCCGCCCCGTACACCGTCACCGCCCGCACCACCCCAGTCACGCGACGCCACCGCGACCCGCGGGCGCCTCCCCGGCGCCCCGGCGAACCGGCCGCGCCGCGCCTTCGAGAGGACCCCTGTGAAGTTGAGCGAACTGCTCGCCGGGCACGACCACGAGATCCTTCAGGGCGACCCGGAGACGGTGATCACCGCGGGAACCGCCTTCGACGCCCACCGGGTGTCACCCGGATCGCTGTTCATCGCGGTGCCGGGACACCGCGAGGGCGGCCCCGAGTCCGTCGGGCCCGCGCTCGCCCGGGGCGCGGTCGCCGTGCTGGTCGACGCGGGCGCCCCCGACCTGCCCGCCTCCGTGCGGGCGGACACCGACGTCTGTGTGGTGCGCGTCCGGGACACCCGTACGACGGCCGCCGTGGTCGCCTCCCGCTACTACGGCGAGCCCGGGCGCGACATGGACATGGTCGCCATCACCGGCACCAACGGCAAGACGTCGGTGTCGTACATGGTCGAGTCGGTGCTGCGGCTCGCCGAGGGCGCCACGGTCGGGGTCATCGGGACGGCCGGCAGCCGGATCGGCGACGAGCTGATCCCCATGCCGAGGTCCGTGCTGACCACCCCCGAGTCGCCGGACTTCCAGTACCTGCTGGGCCGCATGCGGGACCGCGAGGTCGGTACGGTCGTCCTGGAGGCCACGTCCATGGGGCTGTTGACGCACCGCGTCGACCACTCCTTCATCGACGTAGGCGTCTTCACCAACCTGACGCAGGACCACCTCGACGACCACGGCACGATGGAGAACTACCGGGACGCCAAACTCCGGCTGTTCCAGGGGCTCTGCCGCCGCGCGGTCGTCAACGCCGACGACGCCGTGGGCGCCGGGATCGTCGCCCTGATGCCCGGGGCCGTCACGACGTACGCCCTCGACACCGACGCGGACTTCCGCGCCACCGACCTCACCGTGGACGCCTTCGGTACCCGCTTCACCCTGCACCACGAGGGACGCAAGTACCCGGCGGCCATCCCCGTGCCCGGCCGCTACTCGGTCGCCAACGCGCTGGCCACCGTGGCCGCCTGCCACCTCCTCGGGCACGACCTGGGCGGACTCGTCGCCGCCCTCGACCGGATGCCGCCGATCCCCGGCCGCTTCGAGCGCTTCGAGACCCCCGCGGGCACCTCGGTCGTCGTGGACTACGCGCACTCTCCCGACTCGCTGGAGAAGGTGCTCACCACCATCCGCGGCTACGCCAAGGGCCGGATCGTCACCGTCTTCGGCTGCGGCGGCGACCGTGACATCACCAAGCGGGCCGAGATGGGCGGGATCGCCGGGACCTACTCCGACCTGTGCGTCCTCACCTCGGACAACCCCCGCCACGAGGACCCCGAGGCCATCCTCGACCAGATCGCGCCGGGCCTCGCCGCCACGGGCACGCCCTTCGAGCGGCTCGCCGACCGCCGCGCCGCCATCGCCCACGCGCTGGCCGCCGCGGGCCCCGGGGACGTCGTGCTGATCGCGGGCAAGGGCAGCGAGCCGTACCAGATCGTCGGCGAACAGCTCCTGCCGTTCAGCGACATGGCGACGGTTCGCGAACTCGCCCGCTGACGGGTGCGGCGAACGGGCCCGCGCCGCAGGGCCGTTCAGCCGGCGCCGGGCCCGGGCGCGTCGCGCAGCACGTACAGCTCGGGCAGGTTGACCACGATCGCCTCCTGCGTGCTGCGGGCGATCACCACGACGGCCTCGTCGTCGGGGCTGGGATTCTCCTCGCGGTGCGGGACGTACGGCGGTACGAAGATGTAGTCGCCCGGCGAGGTGCGGATCCGGACCTCCTCCGCCGTACCGCCCGAGTTGTCGAGGAACACGAACTCCGGGTGCCCCTTCACCACATGGATCGCCGTCTCCGACTCGCCGTGATGGTGGTTCGAGGACGCGGTCTCCGGAGCGACGTGGGTCTGCCCCATCCAGATCCGCTCCGAGCCGACACTGCCGCCGCTGATGGCGGCGAACCTGCGCATCCCGCCGGTCTGCGCGGTGTCGCCGTCGAGCGCGTCGGCGCGGACGTGGTGGAGGCGGGCGCGGAGCGGCAGCGCGCTCTCCCGGGGGTCGGGACCGTGGTCGTGACCGGGGAGATCGGGATGGAACGCGTCCATGGAACTCCTGCTCCTGGGGCTGCGGACGGGGGTGACCGGGACCGAACGTAGAGAGCGCGGCGAATGGATGTCAAGATGTGTCCATTGCCGCCGAGCCGGCCCTCACCGGTTTCCGGACGCGTCTCGGACGGCGCTCGCTGGACTCGGCACGCTACGGGGAGACGGTACGGATGCAGATATCGGCGAAGGCGGACTACGCGGTGCGGGCGCTCGTGGAGCTCGCGGCCGACAGCGGGCGGCCCCTCACCTGTGAGTCGATCGCGTCCTCCCAGGACATCCCGTTCCGCTTCCTCAAGTCCGTCTTCCGCGACCTGCGTCAGGCGGGTCTGGTGCGCAGCCAGCGCGGCTGCGAGGGCGGCTACTGGATCGGCAGGGACGCGGCCGCGATCAGTGTGGCCGAGGTGATGACGGCGGTCGACGGGGAGTTCCTCACCGTGCGCGGCGAACGCCCCGGCGACCTCAGGTACCCGGGCGCCGCCGGGTCGCTGCCGGACCTGTGGCGCGCCGCCGAGGCCGCCGCGCAGGCCGTGCTGGGCAGCGCAACGATCGCCCAGCTCGCGGCCGGGGCGGCGCGCGAGACGCCGTCGGCCCGGGCCGAGGCCGTTCCGGCATGACCCCGGCCGAGGCGCGGGGCACGTACCGGCCGGCCCTGGACATCACCGAGTACACCGATCCGGTGTGTCCCTGGGCCTGGGGCTCCGAGCCTGTCTTCCGCCTGCTCAGGCTGCGGCTCGGGCGCCAGCTGGGCGACGCCGTGCGGTGGCGCCGGGTCTTCGGCATCCTCTTCGACGACGACGAGGACCCCGCGCCCGACCCGGACGCCGAGGCGCGGTGGTACGAACGGTTCACCCACGACGTCGGCTCCCACACCGGGGCGCCCTACGCGCCGCGGCTGCACCGGGTGGCCCGCAGCAGCTGGCCGGCCTCACTCGCCGCCAAGGCCGCGCAGGCGCAGGGGCCCGAGGTCGCCGAACGGGTCCTGCGGCGCCTGCGCGAGACCATGTTCGTCCTCGGCAGGCCCGCCGACACACCGGAGGGCATCCTCGCGGCCGTGCGGGGCGTCCCCGGACTCGACGTGCACCGCCTGCGCGAGGACGCGGCCGCCCCGGCGACCCGGGACGCGGTCCGGGCCGACTGGGCCGAGACGCGGCGCCCGCTGCCCGAGGTGGTGGACCTGGAAGCGCCGGGACCGCACCCGGGCCGCGCCAAGGAGGCCGGGGACCACCGCCGTTACGCCCTGCCGACCCTCCTCCTCGACGGCCCCGGGGGCCGTGTGTGCGTGCCGGGGTGGCGTCCCTTGGAGACCTATCTGGAGGCGGCCCGCACCGCGGCCGGGACGGCGGCGCAGGCCCCTCCCGTACGGCTGCCCGCCCGGGAGGCCCTGGAGCGGTGGCGCACCCTGACCGGTCCCGAAGTCGCCCTGCTCACCCGGGAGTCGGCGCCCCCGGCGGACGCCGTACGCGTCGACACGGGCCACGGCCCGCTGTGGCTGCATCCTGCGGAAAGCGCCCTCGCGGCCGACGAAACCGCAGGTCGCCAGGGTCTCGTCCAATGAGACACCTAAAGGTGTCCATTGACAGTCGGGCGCCGGGCCGTGAGGATACGGGCATGCATTCGATGCACCCCGGTGTGGTCTGCCGCTACGTGGATTACCGGCGCACTTCCAGCGCCCTCTGTCGCTGACCCGACCGCCGAACCGGCCCACCCGCCGCGGCACTTCGGCCTCCCGGCCCCGCCCCGGGCCGGGACCCGTCCGGCGGACCGGCCCGTGAGCTGATCCCGCGGCGCGACCGCCGGACAGCCGCGGCCCGTTCCCCGCACCGCCACGGCGGTGCCCCCGGGGGCCGTACCCGGCGGAAGTGATCTCGGCCCGCCCGCCGCTCCCGCGCGACCGGAGCTCCCGGCGCCGCCCCGCCCCACTGCCGTGGTGGCCGGCGCCGTACCTCCTGGGCAACCTCCCGCGCTCCTGGCCGGGGCCGCCCGCTCCCGGCGTCCCGCGCCGAAACTCCACGCCGACATCCCGCGCCCACACCGTTGTTGACGCGTGCCTCCGGCAGGTCCCGACGTCCTTGCCGGTCGCTCCCGACGTCCCCGCTCCGCGTTCTTCTGTGTCCATGTCCCGTTCTGTCCGGGCCGCCCGACCGGGCGTCCAGGCCCGCCCGCGTACCCGAACGCTCCGGTACGGCCGAGAAAGGTGGCGCTCCCATGCCGATCCTCCGCCCCTCCACCAGCAGCACCGCCCCTTCGCTGCCCGGAACCCCGTCCCGCCCCGGTCTCGGGCGGCGGTCCTTCCTCGGGCTCTCGCTCGGCGCCGGCGCGGCGCTGACCCTCGCCGCCTGCGGCGGCGGGTCCGCCTCCACCGCGGGAGGCCAGGCCGCCACCCTCAAGTGGGGCTGGGCGCTGCCCACTTCGTGGGACCCGGTCACCTCGTCCGCGGGGTGGGACGTGCACGCCCTCTCGCTCGTCTACGCCGGACTGACCAAACTCGACCTCACCGGCCAGGCCGTCCCGGCGCTCGCCACCTCTTGGAAGTACAACGCGGACGGCACGGTCGTCACCTTCACCCTCCGCGAGGGCCAGAAGTTCAGCGACGGCGCCCCCATCGACGCCACCGCCGTGAAGAAGAGCATCGAACGCGGCCGGGACGACGCCAAGTCGCTGGTCGCCTCCCAGCTCGTCGGCGTCAAGGACGTCACCGCCTTCGACGCCGGAACCGTCCGGCTGACCCTTGCCGCGCCGGACTTCCAGATCCCCGCCCTTCTCGCCGGCAAGACCGGCATGATCGTCAACCCCAAGGCCTTCGAGGGCGACGCGGCGGGCATCGCCACCAAGCCCGCCGGATCAGGGCCGTACACCCTGGTCTCGTACGTCCAGAACGCCAAGGCCGTGCTCCGCCGCAACCCCACGTACTGGGACGCGAGCCACATCAAGATCGAGAACTTCGAGGTCTACCCGCTTCCCGAGGCGTCCACGGTGGTCGCCGCGCTCACCTCCGGGCAGTACAACGTCGCCCAGATTCCAGGCAGTCAGGTCGAGGCCGCCAAGGCCGCCGGCCTGGAGGTCCAGGTCATCCCCTCCATGGTGGTCGCCGTCCTCGACCTCAACCTCGGCAAGGCGCCGTTCGACGACGACCCGGACGTCGCGCTGGCCATCAAGTACGCGATCGACCGGAAGGAGTTGCTCAAGACCGCGGCCTTCGGGCACGGCGAGGTCACCGTCCAGCCCTTCCCGCAGGGGTACGCCGGTCACGACGACGCGCTCGACAAGCTCTTCCCGTACGACCCCGACAAGGCACGGCAGTTGCTCGCGAAGGCCGGCCACGCCGGCGGGCTCGACCTGACCCTCTCCACGTCCACCCCCGAGGGCGTGCCGGAACTGATCCAGGCCCAGCTCAAGAAGGTCGGCATCAACGTCAGGATCGACACCGTCCCGCAGGCCCAGGCGACCCAACTCGTCTACATCCAGCGGAGCAAGGCGCTCTTCGTCGACCAGTTCGCCGGCCGTGACTCCGCGACCCAGGCCTTCCAGGTGCTCTTCGGCAAGGAGGGCCTGATGAACCCGGGCCGCACCACGTCACCCGAGCTGGAGAAGGCCCTCGACGTGGTCCGCCGCACCCCGCTCGACTCCGCCGAGTACCCGGCCGTGCTTCAGAAGGCCACCGGCATCGCCGTACGGACCATGCCGAACGTCTTCCTCTACACCGTGCCACGGATCCTCGCCCGCAACACCAAGGTGTCCCAGATCCCCGCGTACACCGTCGTCCAGCGCTTCGAGGGGGTGACCGTCGCATGACCGCCCCCGTCCTGACCCCGGCGGCCCGGCCGTCACCGCCCGAGGGCATCCGGCCGTCCTGGCTCCCGCCGCTGCGGCGCAAGCTGTCCGGGGCGCCGCGCTCGGCGGGCCGGGTGCTCGCCGTCACCGCCACCGTGTTCGTCCTGGCGTCGCTCCTGACCTTCGCGCTCGGCGCGCTGTCCGACGCCAACCCGGCCGCCGCCGTGCTCGGCGACCAGGCCACCCCGGCCGACATCGCCCGCATGCAGGCGCAGTTCGGCCTCGACCGGCCGCTGTACGCGCAGTACCTGAGCTGGCTCGGCCACGCGCTCTCCGGGGACCTCGGGGTGTCCTGGTTCACCAGCGTGCCGGTGGCCGACAGCATCTCCCAGGCGCTGCCGGTGGACCTGTCCATCGCCGGTCTCGCGCTGCTCCTGGCCGTGCTGCTCGGCGGCGGGGCCGGGATCGGGGCCGCGCTGAACAACGGCGGGCGGTTCGACCGGGCCGTCACGCTCGTCTGCTCGGTGCTCGCCACGCTGCCGCCGTTCCTCATCGGCATCGTGCTGATCGTCGTCTTCGCGGTGCAGCTCGGCGCGCTGCCGACAGGCGGGTACGTCCCGCTCGGCCAGAGCCCGGGGGAGTGGCTGCGGTACGCGATCCTGCCCGCGTTCGCGCTCAGCCTGGACGCCGCGGCGTCCATCGCACGGCAGTTGCGGACGTCGCTGGTCGGCGCGCTGCGCGAGAACTACGTGACCGGGGCGGAGATGCGCGGGTTCTCCTCGCGCCGGGTGCTGTTCGGACACGTGCTGCGCAACGCCGCCGGGCCAGCGCTGAGCGTGCTCGGGCTGAGCGTGCCGGTGATCCTGGGCGGCGCGGTCGTCACCGAGAAGATCTTCAACCTGCCGGGCATCGCGCAGCTCGCGCTCCAGTCGGCCGAACAGCACGACATCCCGGTCATCCAGGGGACGCTGCTCGTCACGGTCGTGGTGGTGCTGATCGCCAACATCGCGGTCAACGCGGCGCTCGCGGCGCTGAATCCGGCGGCGCGCAGAGGCGCGGCGGCCGGCCGCCGGCCCGCCGCGGACGGGGGCGCGTCATGAGGACCCTCCGCCGTACGTGGCAGCTGCGTTCCGCCCGGCTCGCCCTGGCCGTGCTCGCCGTCGTCGCCCTCCTCGCGGTCGCCGGGGGCGCGGTGGCGCCGCACGATCCGCTGGCGCAGAGTCCCGCGGACATGCTCCACGGCCCGAGCGCCGGGCACCTGCTCGGCACGGACTACCTGGGACGCGACGTCCTCAGCCGCCTCCTGGCGGGCACCGGGCGGTCGGTGGTGGGCGCGCTGGAGGCCGTCGGCGCCGCGATGCTGCTCGGCATCGTGCCGGGCATCGCCTCGGTGTGGCTCGGCCGTACCGTCGAATGGACGGCGCAGCGCGCCGCCGACACGTTGATGATCATGCCCTTCACGGTCTTCGCGATCGCCGTCGTCGGCGCGCTGGGCAACGGCATGCACCAGGCCATGCTGGCGCTGGGCGTGCTCTTCGCCCCGCTGTACTTCCGCGTGACGCGGGCCGCGGCGCTGGGCCTCAAGCAGGCGCAGTACGTCGAGGCCGCCGAGCTGATGGGCGCGTCGCGGTGGTGGATCCTGCGGGTCCACGTCTGGGGCAAGATCCTGCCGACGGTCGCGGTGACGACGGCCCAGGCGGTGGGCCAGGCGCTCCTGGTGGTCGCCTCGCTCACCTTCCTGGGCCTGGGCGTCCAGCCGCCCGCCCCGACGTGGGGCGGCATGCTCGCCTCGGACCTGGCCTACCTGTCCCAGCAGCCCTGGGCCCCGCTGATCCCGGGCGCGGCCATCATGCTCACGGTCGGCGCCCTGAACATCCTGGCAGACGCGGTACGCGACAGCGGCGGGACCGCCGCCGACCGCCCGAGGAGGACACCACTGCTGAGGGCACGTCGCGGGCAGCGGGTGGCCCCGGCAGCAGCACCGACGGGGCCCGGCGCTGCTGCGGGCACGTCGCCACAGGCCCCGGCCCCGGATTCGGCTCGGAGCCCAGGGCCGCGGGGGCGCGAGGACCAGGGCGGGTCAGTGGTCCCGGAGGGGGCCAGGGTTGCGGAGTCGGGGTCGCTTCCGTCCGGTGGGGAGGCGTCCGTGTCCGTCGGGGACGGGGACGGCGGGGGCGTCCGGGAGCGGGGCGGGGTGTCGTACGACGAGGCCGGTGCTGTACCGGTCGGCGGCGAACAGCGTGCGGAGGTGGAGCGTCATGTCAGCACCGGCTGAGACCTTGCGGCGGGCCGTCCTGACCGTCGACGGGCTCGACGTCACCGTGTCGGGCGGCGCGCGCGCCGTGCGGGACGTGTCGTTCACGCTCGGCCGCGGCGAGGCCGTCGGCCTCGTCGGGGAGTCCGGCAGCGGCAAGAGCCTGACCTGCCGTTCCGCCCTCGGCGTGCTGCCCGCGGGCTGCGAAGTCACGGCGGGACGTATCACCTTGGAGGCCACCGCAGCCACCGGCTCCACGTCCACCGGAGCCAACGGCTCCACCTCCACCGAGCTCAGCTCCCTCACCCGCAAGCAATGGAACGCCGTCCGCGGCAGCCGCGTAGGCGCCGTGTTCCAGGACCCCGCCTCGTATCTCAACCCCTCCCTCACCGTCGGCCGCCAGCTCGCCGAACAGCTCCGCGTCGGCCGCGGACTCGCCAGGTCCGCCGCCCACACGCGCGCCGTCGAACTGTTCGGCGCCGTCGGACTGCACCGCCCCGACGAGGTGTTCCACCAGTTCCCGCACGAACTGTCCGGCGGCATGCTCCAGCGGGTCCTGATCGCGATCGCCGTCTCCTGCGAGCCCGAACTGCTCATCGCCGACGAGGCCACCACCGCCCTGGACGTCGTCATCCAGGCCGAGATCCTCGAACTGCTCGCCCGGCTCCGGGCGGAGCGCGGCCTCGCGCTGCTCCTCGTCACCCACGACCTCGCCGTCGTCGCCGAGAGCTGCGACCGCATCCTCGTCATGTACGCCGGCGAGATCGTCGAGGACGGCCCCACCGCCGAGGTGCTCGCCGCGCCCTCCCACCCCTACACCGAGGCCCTCCTGCGGGTCGCGTCCCTCGGGGTGTGGGGCCGCCGCGAGCTCGACATCATCCCGGGCCGCCCGCCGGAGGCCGGCGCGGACCTGCCCGGCTGCCGCTTCGCCGACCGCTGCGCCCACGTCACCCCGCAGTGCACCGCGGGACCCGTCGCCCTGCACGAGCTGGGTGACGGGCGCCGCGCCCGCTGCCTGCGCCCCGCCGCCTCCGGAGCCGCCGTATGACCGCCGTCCGCACCGACGAGAACCCCTCCGCCCCCGCCCCGGAGAACCGGGCCCCGCTGCTGGAGATCAGCGGACTGACCGTCTCGTACGGCCGCCGCGCCACCGCCCTGCGCCGGGCGGGCAGCACCCGCGTCCTTTCGGGGGTCGACCTCACGGTCCGGGCGGGGGAGATCCTCGGGATCATCGGCGAGACCGGCTCGGGCAAGACGACCCTGGCCCGCGCCACCGTCGGCCTGGTGCGCCCCGACGCGGGGGAGATCGGCTTCGAGGGCCGCGACGTCACCCGGCTGAGCCGCCGGGACCTGCGGGGCTTCCGCCGCACCGGACGCGTCCAGTACATGTTCCAGGACCCGCTCCGGTCCCAGGACCCGGAGTTGACGGTACGTCAGGTCGTCGCGGAGCCCCTCGCGTCGGTCGGCGCCGCCACCCGCCAGGAGCGCGCGCGGCGGGCCGACGAGGCCCTGACTCTCGTCGGCCTCGACGCCGGGGCGCTCGGCCCGCGCACCCCGGCCCAGCTCTCCGGCGGCCAGCGCCAGCGCGTCTCGCTGGCCCGCGCCATCGTCACCCGCCCCCGGCTGCTGCTCAGCGACGAGCCGGTCAGCGCCCTCGACGCCTCCAACCGCAACCTCGTTCTGAGCCTGCTCGACCGGCTCCGCCGCGAACTGGACCTCGCCGTCGTCGTCATCTCGCACGACCTCAGCTCACTCGCGGGCATCGCCGACCGGGTCGCCGTCCTCTACCGCGGCCGGCTCGTGGAACAGGGCCCCATCAGCGAGGTCCTGGAACACCCCAGGCACCCGTACACCGCCCTGCTCACCGCCTCCGCGCCGAGCGTGCGCCGCGAACACCGGCTGCTTCCCGCGCAGTTGCGCCCCGACCCGGTCCTCGCGGCGGGACGGACGCCGTGGCCCGACGACGAGGGCTGCGTCTTCGCGCCCCGCTGCCGCTTCGCCGGCCCGGCGTGCCGGGAGGAGCCGGCCGCCGTCCCCGTCCCCGTCCCCATCCCCGTCCCCGCCTCCGGAACCGCCGCGCCGACCCCCGTCGAAACCGCCGCGCGAACCGCCCCCGAAACCGCCGCCCGGGCCACCGCTCGACCCACCGCGACGCGACTACCTTCCCCCGCAGGGGGACCCGACCCGTCCAGGCCGCACCACACCGTCGCCTGCCACCACGCCGCCACCTGGCGCGGCGGTCTCGGCTGAACAGGAGAACCCACCGCCATGGCCCTCGAATTCATCGGCATCGCCGCCACCCAGGAGACCAGCGAGAGCGGCTCCCGCACCCCCGTCGCCGGCCGCGACGGGGTCTCCACCCAGACCGAGACCGGACAGGCCGCCGGCCCTGTCGTCCAGCCCGGCTACCTCCGGGAACTGGCCCGCGCCCACGAGGAGTCCGGCTTCGACCGCGTCCTCGTCGCCCACTCCTCCGCGAGCCCCGACGGCTTCACCGTCGCCGACCAGATCCTCACCCACACCGACCGGCTCGGCGTCCTGCTCGCCCACCGCCCCGGCTTCGTCTCCCCGACCCTCGCCGCCCGCAAGTACGCCACCCTCGACGCGTTCCACCCCGGCCGCGTCGCCCTCCACGTCATCACCGGAGGCGACGACGCCGACCAGGCACGCGACGGCGACTTCAGCGACAAGCCCACCCGCTACCGCCGCACCGACGACTTCCTCGACGTCGTCCGCAAGGAGTGGGACTCCACCGAACCCTTCGACCACGAGGGGGAGTTCTACCGCGTGAAGGGCGGCTTCTCCGCCGTACGCCCCGCCGCCCCCATCCCCGTCTACTTCGGAGGCGCGTCCGCGGACGCCGTCCGCGTCGGCGGCAAGCACGCCGACGTCTACGCCTTCTGGGGCGAACCGCTCGCCGGGATCGCCGAGCGCATCCGCGAGGTACGGGCCGCCGCCGCGCCGTACGGCCGCGAACCGCGCTTCAGCGTGAGCCTGCGCCCCATCCCCGCCGCCACCGAGGAGCAGGCCTGGGAACGGGCCACGGAGATCCTGCGGCTCACCGAGGAACGGGTCGGCGAGACCTCCAGGGCCTTCCACCTCGACCACTCCACCCAACGCGGCTCCCAACGGCTGCTGGAGTACGCCGCCCAGGGCGACGTCCACGACAAGCGGCTGTGGACCGCCATCGCCCGGACCACCGGCGCGGCGGGCAACTCCACCGCCCTGGTCGGCAGTTACGAACAGGTCGCCGAATCCCTCCTCGACTACGTCTCCCTCGGCGTGTCCACCCTCCTCATCCGCGGCTTCTCGCCCCTCGCCGACGCCCGCGACTACGGCACGCTCATCGACCTCGTCCGCGCCGGCGCCGAACGCACCGGAGCCGGCCGCCTCCAGGTCCCCGCATGACCTCCCCGCCCGCGCCGGGTCCCGCCTCCCCGCCGGGCTCCCTGCCGACGACCTCGCACTGGGGCGCGTACAGCGTGCGCCCCGGCACGGGCGCCCGGGGCGGCCCCGGCGGCGCGCCCCACGGGGACCTCGGCATCCGGCCGCACCCGGCCGACCCCTCGCCCTCCCCGCTCCTGCGCAACATCGACGGGGCACTGCGCCACCCCACCCGGGTACGCCGCCCCGCCGTGCGCCGCGGCTGGCTCGAACACGGCCCCGGGCCCACCGACCGGCGCGGCCGGGAGCCGTTCGTCGAGATCGGCTGGGACGAGGCGCTGGACCTCACGGCCGCCGAACTCGCCCGGGTCAGGGACGAGCACGGCCCGACAGCCGTCTTCGGCGGCTCGTACGGCTGGGCCTCGGCCGGCCGGTTCCACCACGCCCAGAGCCAACTGCACCGCTTCCTCGCCCAGTTCGGCGGCTACACCGCCTCCCGCAACTCCTACAGCCTCGGCGCCTCGCTCGTCCTCCTGCCCCACCTCGTCGGAGCGGCCGGCGCCCAGGCCGTGCTGCGCGCCGCCTCCAGCTGGCCCACCCTGGTCGCGCACACCGAGCTGATCGTCGCGTTCGGCGGCATCCCCGCCAAGAACGTCCACGTCACCCCGGGCGGCGTCACCCGCCACCGCACCCCGGGGCACCTCGACGCCCTCGCCGCCGCCGGCACCCGCGTCGCCCTGATCAGCCCGCTCCGCGCCGACCTGCCCGAAGGCCTCGACACCGACTGGCACGCCATCGTCCCCGCCACCGACACGGCCCTGATGCTCGGCCTCGCCCACACCCTCCTCACCGAGAACCTGCACGACCGCGCCTTCCTCGACCGCTGCACCACCGGCTTCGACACCTTCGCCCACTACCTCGACGGCCGCGCCGACGGCACCCCCAGGAGCGCCGAGTGGGCCGCCGCGATCTGCGGCCTCGACGCCTCCCGGATCCGCACGCTCGCCCGCCGCATGGCCGCCTCCCGCACCCTGGTCACCGTCACCTGGTCCCTCCAGCGGATCCAGCACGGCGAACAACCCGTCTGGGCCGCCCTCGCGCTCGCCGCGATGCTCGGCCAGATCGGCCTGCCCGGCGGCGGGTTCGGGCACGGTTACGGCTCGATGGGCGACGTCGGCGACCACGGCCCCCAACTGCGCCTGCCGTACCTGCCCCAAGGACCCAACCCGGTGGGGGAGTTCATCCCCTGCGCCCGGATCGCCGACCTGCTGCTCCACCCCGGCGGGACCTACGAGTACGACGGCGAGACCCGTACGTACCCCGACATCAGGCTCGTCCACTGGGCCGGCGGCAACCCGTTCCACCACCACCAGGACCTCGGCCGGCTCCGCCGCGCCTTCGGCCGGCCCGACACCGTGATCGTCCACGAACCGCACTGGACCGCCACCGCCCGGCACGCCGACATCGTCCTCCCGGCCACCACCACACTGGAACGCGAGGACCTCGGCGGCGGACGCCGAGACACCCACCTCATCGCCATGCACCGCGCCGTCGACCCCGTCGGCGAGGCCAGGGACGACCACGCCATCCTCGCCGGGCTCGCCGGCCGGCTCGGCTTCGGCGAGCGCTTCACCGAGGGCCGGACCCCGCGCGCCTGGCTGGAGCACCTCTACGGATCCTGGCGCGAGGAACTGCGCGCCGACGGCACGGACGTACCGGAGTTCGAAGACTTCTGGACCGCGGGCGACTACGAACTCCCCTCGGAACGAGCGGACTTCACGCTCTTCGAGGACTTCAGGCGCGATCCCGTGCGGCACCCGCTGGACACCCCCAGCGGGCGCATCGAGATCACGTCCGGGCCCGTCGCCGCCCTGGGCCTGGCCGACTGCCCCGGCCACCCGGTCTGGCTCGAACCCGACGAGTGGACCGGCGGCCCCGCGGCCGGCCGCCACCCCCTCCTGCTGATCGCCAACCAGCCGGCCACCCGCCTCCACAGCCAGTTCGATGTCGGCGCCCTGAGCCTGGACGCCAAGGTCGCCGGACGCGAGGCCGTCCAGCTGCACCCCGCCGACGCGGCGGCCCGCGCGATCCGGGACGGCGACGTCGTCAGGATCTTCAACGACCGCGGGGCCGTGCTCGCCGGGGCCGTCCTCACCGACGGCGTACGGCCCGGGGTGCTGCGCCTGCCGACCGGCGCGTGGTTCGACCCCGTACCGCAACAAGACCCGCGAGAGCCGCCGTTGTGCGCGCACGGCAACCCCAACACCCTCACGGCCGACGTCCCCACCTCCCGCCTCACCCAGGGCTGCACCGGCCAGCACGCGCTGGTCGAGGTGGAGAGGTACACCGGCGACCCGCCACCCGTGACGGTCCGGCGACCGCCGCCCCTGCTCGACGGGGCGACCGTGCCCCGCCACCGACACCGCCACCGCCCCACCGTCCACCCGCACCCCGACCGGCCGGAGACCCCGTGACCCCCACCCACCGGACAGCGGACCAGGACCGCACCCTGCCGTCTCTCCCGCCTCTGCCTGCCCTGCCACCCCTGCGCCTCGACCTGCTGCCCGCCGTCACCGAGAGCCTCGCCGCCCGCGCGGCCGAGCACGACCGCGACGCGTCCTTCCCCGCCGAGGCCTTCCCCCTCCTGCACGGGGCGGGCCTGCTCACCGCCACCGTCGCCGCCCGCCACGGCGGCCCCGGCGCGGGCCTCGCCGACACCGCCCGGATCCTGCGCGCGCTCGGCGCGGGCGACCCCGCCGCCGCCCTCGTCACGGCGATGACCCTGTTCACCCACGCGGCCGAGGCCCGTACGCCCGGCGGCTGGCCGCCCGCCCTCTACGCGGACCTCCTGGACCACTCGGCGAAGGGCCCTGCCCTCGTCAACGCCCTGCGTGTGGAGCCCGAGTTGGGCAGTCCGGTACGGGGCGGCCTGCCCGCCACCACCGCCCGGCGCGACGGCGACCGGTGGCTGCTCACCGGCCGGAAGATCTACTCGACCGGGGCCGTCGGCCTCAGCCGGCTGCTGGTCTTCGCACGGACCGACGAGGACCCGGTGCGCGTCGGTTCGTTCGTCGTCCGCGCGGGCAGCCCGGGCCTGGCGATCGAGCCGACCTGGGACCACGTCGGCCTGCGCGCGAGCCGCAGCGACGACGTCGTCCTCGACTCCGTGCCCGTACCGCTCGGCGACGTCCTCGGCCTCGCCGAGGCGGGCTCGACCCCCGGCGCCCGGCCCGATCCCGAGACCGGCGCGTGGAACGCGCTCGGGCTGTCCGCGCTGTACCTCGGCGTGGCGGGGGCGGCCCGCGACTGGCTCACGCGCTTCCTCCACGAGCGGGTCCCGACGTCCCTCGGCGCGCCGCTGGCCACCCTGCCCCGCTTCCAGAGCGCCGTCGGCGAGATCGAGACCGCGCTGTTCGGCGCGGACACCCTCGTGGACACGCTCGCCGCCCGGGTCGACGCGGGGGACCGTACGGCGGCCGGACAGGCGGGCGCCGTCAAGGTCCTCGCCACCCGGGCCGCCATCGGCGCCGTCGAACAGGCGGTGGCCCTGACCGGCAACCACGGGCTGACCCGCGCCAACTCCCTCCAGCGGCACTACCGGGACGTCCTGTGCAGCCGGGTCCACACCCCGCAGGACGACTCGGTGCTCCTCACCGCCGGCCGTGACGCACTCGCCCGGGCGCTCGAAACCGGTGCCGACCACGAAACAAGCACCGACCGCGCCGACCCCGAGTCCGATGCCGGGCACGCAGCGCCCGCCCCCGTCCCCGGCCCGTCCGTCCCCTCCACTCCCGACCCCCGGTCGCACGACCGCCGGTCCGCACCGAAAGGCACCTGAACCATGACCGAGCAGCACTCCTCCGCCGCCCGCGCCCCGCACTCCGTCGAGTTCATCGGCATGATCGGTACGCAGGACTCCTCGGAGACCAGGCCCCCGAGCGGCCCCCAGATCGACCGGGCCTACACCGCCCGCTTCGCCCGCGCCCACGAGGACGCCGGCTTCGACCGGATCCTCATCGGCTACAGCTCGGGCCGGCCCGACGGCGCCCAGGTCGCCGCGTACGTCGCCGCGCACACCGAACGGCTCGGCCTGCTGGTCGCCCACCGCCCCGGCTTCATCGCGCCGACGCTCGCCGCCCGCAGCTTCGCCACGCTGGACCAGTTCACCGGCGGGCGCGTCGCCGTGCACACCATCACCGGCGGCCACGACGCCGAGCAGCGCAGGGACGGCGACTACCTGGACAAGGAGGAGCGCTACGACCGCACCGACGAGTATCTTTCCGTCCTGCGCCGGGCCTGGTCCTCCGGCGAACCGTTCAGCCACCAGGGCCGCCACTACCGTTTCGAGGACTACGGCTCCCAGGTGCTGCCCGTCCACGCGTCCGGTATCCCGCTCTACTTCGGCGGTTCCTCCGAGGCCGCCTACCGCGTGGGCGGCAAGCACGCCGACACCTTCGCCCTGTGGGGCGAGCCGCTCGCCGAGACGGCCGAGCAGATCGCGTCCGTCCGCGCGGCGGCCGTCGCGGCGGGCCGTACCGAACTCCCGGGAATCAGCGTGTCGTTCCGGCCGATCCTGGCGCCCACCGAGGAACTGGCCTGGGAACGCGCCCATCGCATCCTGGACACCATCAAGTCCGGTGCGGGCAAGCCCTTCTTCGCCGAGTCGCGCCGCCACCAGGGCCCCGAGGGGCCGCAGAACACCGGCTCGCAGCGGCTCCTCGCGGCCGCCGCGAAGGGCGACCTGCACGACCGCGCGCTGTGGACGCCGACCGCCTCCGCGACCGGCGCGGGAGGCAACACCACGGCGCTCGTGGGCACTCCGGAGACCGTCGCCCAGGCACTGCTCGACTACGTCGACATCGGTGTGACGACCCTCCTCATCCGGGGGTACGACCCGCTCGACGACGCCATCGACTACGGCCGCCACCTCCTCCCGCTCGTCCGCCAGGAACTCGCCCACCGGAAGGCCGCCGCGGCCGCCTCCGTGTCGGACGGGCCCGCCCTCGCCCCCGCCGGAAGCGCCCGATGACCGGCCTGTTCACCGCCCCGGCCCCCAGCACCCCGACCCTCGGGCGCAGTTGGCGGCAGCCCGAGGGCATCGACCCGCGCGGCACGCTGCTCGTACTGCCGGGCCGGGGCGAACACCCGCTGGTGTACGAGCGGTTCGGGCGCCGGCTCGCCGCCGACGGCTACCAGGTCCACGCCCTCGCGACCACGCCCGGCGACCGGACCGAGGACGTCCTCGCCCGGGCGGCCGAGGCCGCGGGGCGCGATCCCGTCGCCCCGGTGATCCTCGTCGGCAGCGACACGGGCGCCCTCCAGGCCCTCCACACGGCCGCCGACGCCGACCCCCGGCTGACCGTCGCGGGCATCGTCGTGGCGGGTGCCGCCCCGACGACGGACGCGGCTACCGGTGCCGCCCCGACCACGGCCGCCCGGGAAGCCGGGGCGCCGCAGGACGCGGCGGGGCCCTGGCAGGCCGAGCTGGCGGCCCGTACCGCCTGCCCGGCGCACCGCAAACGGCTCACCGAGGACGTCGCGTTCGTACGGGGGAGCCTCGACGCCGCCGTACCGGACCGGCTGCGGTCCGAGGCGCGGCCCGCCGTGCCCGCCCTCGTCCTGCACGGCGCGGCCGACCCGGTCACGCCCCTGGGGCAGGCGCGCGAGCTGGCGGCCCGGCTCCCGCGCGCCACGCTCGGGGTGGTGCGCGACGGGCTGCACGACGTCCTCAACGACGCCTCGCACCGCACCACGGCGGCGGTGGTCGTCCTGTGGCTGGAGCGCTTGCGCGCGGATCCCACCGGGCGCCCGATCCTCACCGTCGAGGAACCGGCGGAACCGGAAGCAGCGGAACAGGTCGAAGAAGGCGCGGAAGGCGCGCGTTCGTGAACCACCACCACGGAGGAAGGGAAGCGGCATGACCGTGTCCATCGAACGCGCAGCCGGAATCACCCGGGGGCCGGTGCCCGGCACCCCCGACGAGATACTCCGGCGCACCCTGCGCCGGCACGCGGCCGGGGTCACCGTGATCACGGTCCCCGGGCTGGCCGGTTTCACCGCCACCTCGTTCACGTCCGTCTCCCTGGAGCCCGCCCTCGTCTCCTTCTGCCTCGGTCTCACGGCGTCGACGTTCCCCGCCGTGCAGCGCGCCGACCGCTTCGCGGTGCACGTGCTGGGCGCCGGGAACACCACGCTGGCCCGGCAGTTCGCGCGCAGCGGCATCGACCGCTTCGACGGGGTCCCGTGGTCGGAGGAGGCCGACGGGCTGCCCGTGCTCGACGGTGTCCCGGCCTGGCTCAGCGCCCGGGTGACGCTCCGCCAGCGCGTGGGGGACCACCTCCTCGTCGTCGGCGAGATCGACGCGGGCGGCGGCCACGGCGAGGGGGACGCCCTCGTCCACCACAACGGCGCGTTCGCCGTGCCCGTGAGCCTTCCGTCGCGGACGGGGGAGTGACGCAGCGGCCGACACCGCCCGGGCCGGGCCATGACCGACAGAGCACGCCTCCGGGCGTGCTCTGTCCGGTTACTGCCCGCGTTCAACGGAGGCACGAGGGGGGAGGGGCGCGCGCCCGGCGCATTCAAGAATGATGTGAACTCGTGAATGCGCGGGGTGGCCGGAATGGCTCCTTCACATTTGTTGATACCCGGCGAAAACGGGCGGTGTTCGGCCGGTACGCACCCCCGGGTGCCGATTGGCATATGACCTCGGCGAGCCTGTTTATCGCCGCCCGCCAAGTACTTGTCAGTAACGGCGCAAATGTTCGTCTTTGAGTGTCCGCGATCCTCTAAGGTGACTGGCGTGAACGGGTGAAGGCGGGGTACTTGTACCCGGTCTGCCGTGCATGCCGGTATGGGGGTGTTATCGCCGTTCCGGGTGGCCGTGATCCGGCCGCGCGGTGCCGAGTGCCGAACGGTGTCGCCGAGAGGCGACGCCGTAATCGGCGTACGGGGGACAAGGGTGATGAACACGCCGTGGAAAGACAGAGAACAGGTGGGGGGAAAACCGTGACCAATCCTTTCGACGACGAATCCGAGCGGTTCGTGGTGCTGGTGAACGCCGAGGGGCAGTACTCGCTGTGGCCCGCGCGGCTCGACATTCCGGGTGGCTGGCGCGCCG
Organism: Streptomyces liangshanensis; assembly: GCF_011694815.1. Classification (NCBI taxonomy): domain Bacteria; kingdom Bacillati; phylum Actinomycetota; class Actinomycetes; order Kitasatosporales; family Streptomycetaceae; genus Streptomyces; species Streptomyces liangshanensis. Next base: position 222,884 of record NZ_CP050177.1, on the reverse strand, counting down.
AGGGGCCGGAGCAGTCGCGACAGGAATGCCTGGACCTGATCGAGGGCGCCTGGAGTGACATGCGGCCCGCCGGCCTGGTGCGGGCGATGGAGGGCGAGGCCGGGTAGCCGGACGGCCGGGCGTCCCCCGGGGCCGGGTGGGGCCGGGCCGCCGACGGCGGCCGGCCCCACCCGACCCGGCCGACGCGGCACCGGAACGACTTCTTCCTTGGCTTTGCTCTTTTCCGAGCGAAATCGATCAGGGGTGATCGAAGATCAGTCGCGTCCGGTCCGTAGGACATCCCGCCTTCATGCGCTGTCCATAATTCATCGGCGGCCCGCTCTGCCGCCGTCCGTAACGCGCGTACGACCGTAACGCGCGTACGACGAGGCCGCCGCGCCGCCATGCGTGAAGGCGCGGCGCATTCCTCATGGCTTTCACCGGCCCGTCATGAACGACGGGTGCGACGGCGAGGCTGGTTTCGCCATGCCTTTCTCGCCGTTCCTCATAATCTTCCCGAAGGTGTCGATCGGCATGCGTGAAAACAGTCCCCTCTCGTCAGAAGTGTCTCCCGAAGAGACAGAAGAGACTTTCGAACTGACCACGGCCCAGCAGGGAATGTGGTACGGGCAACTCGTCGACCCGGACAGCCCGAAGTGCAATATCGGGGAATGCATCGAGATCCGCGGCGACCTGGACGGCGCGTTACTGGCCGCCGCGCTCGACCGGGCCGTCGCGCTCTGTGACAGCCTCAACATCGAGATCGTCACCCGGGACGGAACGGTTCGCCAGCGCGTCACCCGCCCCGACCCGCCCCGGACCGGCCGCCTCCGCACGGTCGACCTGTCCGGCGCCGGCGATCCCGTCGCCGCCGCCGAGCGCTACATGGCGGACGACATGGCCACCGTCGACCGCCTCGACGCCCCGCACCACCACTTCGCGCTCCTGCGCCTCGCCCCCCGGCTGCACTACTGGTACCTCCGCTTCCACCACATCGCGCTCGACGGCCTCAGCGGCGCTGTCTTCACCCGTACCGTCGCCGACCTCTACACCCGCGCCGTACGGGGCGAGGACCTGGACACCGTCGAACTGCCCGCCGCGCCCCTGCGCGACCTGGTGGCCGGGGAAGTGGCCTACCGGGACTCGGACCAGTACGACGCGGACCGCGCCTACTGGACGGGCAAGTTCACCGACCTGGCCGCAGGCGACGGCACGGACACCGCCGGTACGGCGGACGCCACAGCCGGGCGTGACGGCACGGAGCTGATCCGCCGCCGGACCGACGCCCCGACGGCGGACGAACTCTCCGGCACACCCGGCGGGTTGCACACCCGCGAGACACTGCCCTTCGCCGTCTTCGACGACCTGCGCCGCCTCGCCGCGGGCCACCGCACCACCTGGTCCGCCGTCTTCGTGAGCGCCGTCGCCGCCTACGTGGCCCGCGTCACCGGGAACCACGACGTCACCGTGGGCCTCGCCTCCAACGGCCGCCACGGCGGGCTGCGCCACATCGTCGGCATGACCTCCAACGTCCTGCCGCTGCGCCTGACCGTCACCGGGGACATGACCGTCGGCGCCCTCGTCCGTACCGTCGCCGCCGAGATGCGCGGCGCCCTGCGCCACCGCCGCTTCTCCCGCGAACAGCTCGCCCGTGAGCTGCGGATGACGGACACCGCCGCACGCCTGAGCGACATCGTCGTCAACATCATGGGCTACAACTACGACCTCGACCTGGCAGGGACCCCCGCCCCCTCCCGGCTCCTGTCCCTCGGTCCCGTCGACGACCTGTCCCTCTTCGTCTCCGAACGGGCCGAGGGCGAGGACCCGTTGATCGGCTTCGACACCAACCCGGAGCTGTACCGGGCCGAGGACGTCCGGCTGCACCAGGGAGCCGTCGTCTCCTTCCTGTCGGCGCTGGCCGGCGCGGACGCCGACGTCCGCCTCCGCGACCTGCCCTTCGTCGACGACGCGGGCGCCGAGGCGCTGTTGGCGCGGGGCCGGGGCGCCCAGCCGGCGGAGTGGACCACCGGAGCCACCCTGCCCGAGGCGTTCCGTGCGCGGGTACGGGCGACGCCGGACGCCCCCGCGGTGGTCGACGGCGCCGCCACGCTCTCGTACCGGGAGGTGGCCGCGTCGGCGGACGCCCTCGCCGCGGCCCTGGCCGGCCGGGGTGTCGGGGCCGAGGACGGCGTCGGCCTCCTCGTGGGCCGCTCGGCCGCCCTGATCCCCGCCACGCTGGGCGTGGTCGGCGCGGGCGCCGCGTACGTCCCGATGGACGCGGCCTGGCCCGCCGACCGCCTCGACCGGGTCGCCGCCGTCGCCCGCGTCCGCGCGCTGGTGGTCGACGCGGCCCGGGCCGACGAGCCCTGGGTACGGGAGAGGGCCGCCACCCTGCCGGTGATCGTCGTCGACGCCCTCGGCGGCGTCCTGCGCGGCGCCCCGCCGCGACCCGGCCCCCTGCCGACCGTGACCCACGGCGACCGCCTCGCGTACGTGATGTTCACCTCCGGGTCCACCGGTCTGCCCAAGGGGGTCGGTGTCAGCCACGCGGACGTGATCGCGCTGGCCGCCGACTCCGCGTGGCAGGACGGGGCCTCGGACGCGGTGCTGATGCACTCGGCGTACGTCTTCGACGCTTCCACGTTCGAGATCTGGGCCCCGCTCCTGAACGGCGGCCGGGTGGTCGTCGCACCGGACGGCGTCCTGGAGGCGCGCACCCTCGAAGCGCTGGTGGAACGGCACGGCGTCACCGCGCTGTTCCTCACGACCGCGCTGTTCAACGTTGTCGCCGAGACCGACCCGGCCGCGTTCGCCGGGCTGCGCCTGGTCGCCGCGGGCGGCGAGAGCGCCACGCCGGGCGTCATGCGCCGCGTGGCCGCCGCCGCGCCCGCCACGCGGGTCGTGCACGTGTACGGGCCCACCGAGACCACCACCTTCGCCACCCGCCACGAGGTCGACGCCGACACGGCCGGCCTGCCGCCCATCGGCCGGCCCCTCGACGGCATGCGCCTGTACGTGCTCGACGGCAACCTGGCCCTGGTGCCGCCCGGCGTCGTCGGCGAGCTGTACGTGAGCGGCCGGGGCGTCGCCCGCGGCTACCAGGGCTGCCCCGCGCTGACCGCCGGCCGGTTCGTCGCCGACCCGTACGACGGGCGCGGCGGCCGCATGTACCGCACCGGCGACCTCGTGCGCTGGACCGCGCGCGGCGACATCGAGTACGTCGGGCGCGCGGACGGACAGGTCAAACTCCGCGGCTTCCGCATCGAACCCGCCGAGATCGAGCACGCCCTCGTCACCGACCCGGAGGTGCGCGCCGCCTGCGTCCTCGTCCGCGAGGACATAGCCGGCGACCGGCGGCTCGTCGCCTACGTCGTCCCCGCCCCGGGCGCGCGCCTGGACGACACCGCCCTGGCCCGCGGCCTGGCCCGCACCCTGCCCGCGTACCTGGTGCCCTCCGTGTTCGTCCCGCTCGACGCGCTGCCGCTGAACGCCAACGGCAAGGTCGACCGCCGCGCGCTGCCCGTGCCGCGCGCCGCTGTCACCACGGGCGGAGTCCCCCGTACCGCCTACGAGGAAGTCCTGGCGGGCCTGTTCGCCGACGTCCTCGGCATGACCACCGTCGGGGTGGACGACAACTTCTTCGCCCTCGGCGGCCATTCCCTCCTCGCCACCCGCCTCATCGGCCGCGTCCGTACTGCCCTGGGCGCCGAGGTGGAGCTCCGTACCCTCTTCGACCACCCCACGGTCGCGTCCCTCGCCGCCGTCCTCGACACCTCCGGGGCGGCCCGGCCGCCCCTCGTCCCCCAGGACCGGCCCGACGCGGTGCCGCTGTCCTTCGCGCAGCGGCGCCTGTGGTTCCTCAACCGGCTCGAAGGGCCCGGCGCCACCTACAACGTCCCGCTCGTGCTGGGACTGGACGGACCTCTGGACGAGGACGCCCTGCGGGGCGCGCTGGCCGACGTGGTCGCGCGGCACGAGAGTCTGCGTACCGTCTTCGCCGAGACCGACGGGGTCGCGCGCCAGGAGATCCTGGACGCGGGCGACGCCGCGTCGCTCGTCCCGCTGGTCGTCGAGGCGCCCCCGGCGGGGGAGTCCGCCGACGCCTGGGCCGAGGCCACGGTGGACCGGCTGACCGCCGTCCCCTTCGACCTGGCCGGGGACATCGCCGTCCGGGCCCGGCTGCTCCGGCTGGACCCCGCCCGCCACGTCCTGGTCCTCGTGCTCCACCACGTCGTCGCCGACGGCTGGTCCCTCGCCCCGCTGAGCCGTGACCTCGGCGCCGCCTACCGGGCCAGGACCGAGGACGCCGGTTCTGCCACGACGGTGCCCGCGCGGCCCGCCCCCCGGGTGCAGTACGCCGACTACACCCTCTGGCAGCACCGGCTGCTCGGCGACGACGCCGACCCGGACAGCCTGGCGGCCCGTCAGCTCGCCTTCTGGCAGGAGGCGTTGCGGGGCGCCCCCGACCTGCTCGACCTGCCGCTCGACCGGCCGCGGCCCGCCGTGCCCAGCCACCGGGGCGCCACCGTCCCCTTCGCGCTGCCCGCCCCCGCGCACGCCGCGCTCACCCGGCTCGCCCGCGCCGCCGGGTGCACGCCCTTCATGGTGCTCCAGGCGGCCCTCGCCGTGACCCTGCGCGCCCACGGCGCCGGGGACGACATCCCGCTCGGCACCGCCGTGGCCGGACGCACCGACGAGGCTCTCGACGACCTGGTCGGGTTCTTCGTCAACACGCTCGTCCTGCGCACGGACCTGTCCGGCGACCCGACCTTCCGCGAACTGCTGGACCGGGTCAAGGAGTTCGACATCACCGCCCTCGGCCACGGCGACGTGCCCTTCGAACGGGTCGTGGAGGCGGTCAACCCCGAGCGGTCCGGCGACCACCACCCGCTGTTCCAGACCATGCTGGTCCTCCAGAACCAGGAGCGGGCCGGCCTCGACCTGCCCGGCGTCACCGTCCACGACCGCTCCCGGCACACCGGGATCAGCAAGTTCGACCTGACGTTCTCCCTCACCGAGGTCGTGGGATCCGCCGAAGGCGTGGGGCTCCCCGCGCCGGGCGCCCCCGCCGCCGAGAGCCGCGCCCACCTCGCCGGCTACCTGGAGTACGCCACCGACCTCTTCGACGCCGCCACCGCCCGCGCCCTCTGCGACCGCTTCGCCCACGTCCTCACCCAGGCCGTCACCGACCCCGACCGGCCCGTCGCCGACCTCGACCCGCTCGTGCCGGGCGAGCGGGACGCCCTCCTCGGCCGGGGACGCGGTACGGAGCGGCCACGACCCGCCCGTACCGCCCCCGAAGCGGTGCGCGAGTGGGCCGTACGCACCCCCCACGCGGTCGCCGTACGCGACGCGCGCACCAGCCTCACGTACGCCGAACTCGACTCCCGCGCCGACGCGTTGGCCCAGGTCCTGCGCGAGCGGGGCGCGGGCCGCGAGGACCTGGTGGCCCTCGCCGTGCCGCCGTCCGCCGACACCCTCGTCGCCCTGCTGGCCGTGCTGCGGGCCGGCGCCGCCTACCTGCCCGTCGACCCGCGCTACCCTGCCGCGCGCGTCCGGCACATGCTGGACGACGCCCGGCCCGTGCTGCTGCTCACCACCACGGACGTGCAGGCCGGCCTGCCCGCCCACGACGTGCCGTGGCTCGCCCTCGACGACCCGGCCGCCCGGCCCACCGGCCCCACCGGCCCGGGCGAGGACACCCCCCACCTGGCGGACCCCGCCTACGTCATCTACACCTCCGGCTCCACCGGCCGCCCCAAGGGCGTGGTCGTGCCGCACGGCGCCCTCGCCAACCACATGGCCTGGATGGCCCGTTATCTGGACCTCACCCCGGACGACCGGGTCCTCGCCCGTACCTCCACCAGCTTCGACGCCTCCGTGTGGGAGCTGTGGCTCCCGCTGATGAACGGCGCCGCGGTCTGTGTCCTGCCGGACGACGCCAACCGGGACCCCCACGCCCTGGTCTCCTGGATGAGCCGGTTCGACGTCACCGTCGCCCAGTTCGTGCCCGCCCACCTCACGCTCGTCCTCACCGAGGCGGCGCACGCCGCCCCACTGCCCCGCCTGCGCGCCGTCCTGTGCGGCGGCGAACCGCTGCCGCGCTCCCTCGCCGCCGACATCACCGGACTGTGGCACGCGGAGGCGCACAACCTGTACGGGCCGACGGAGGCGACGGTCGACGCGACCGCCCACCGCGTCGCCGCCCCCGGCGCCGAAGCCCCCAGCACCGAAGGACCCGGCACCGAAGCCGCCGGCACCGAAGGACCCGGCACCGCGTCCGAGACCGTGCCGATCGGCCGTCCCGTCGACACCATGCGCGCCTACGTCCTGGACGACGCACTGCGCCCCGTACCCCCCGGCGTCACCGGCGAGTTGTACCTGTCGGGCCCCAACCTCGCCCGCGGCTACCTGCACCGCCCGGGCCTGACCGCGGCACGCTTCGTCGCCGACCCGTTCGACGCCCCCGGCGCCCGCATGTACCGGACGGGCGACCTCGTACGGTGGAACGCCCACGGCCTGCTCGACTACGTGTCCCGCGCCGACGACCAGGTCAAACTCCGCGGTTTCCGCATCGAGTTGGGCGAGGTCGAGGCGGCCCTGCTGGCCCGCCCCGGCGTCACGGCCGCCTGCGCCGTGATCCGCGAGGACCAGCCGGGCCGGCGCGTCCTCGTCGCCTACGCGGTCACCGGCGACCCGGCCCCCCGCCCCGCCGCCCTGCGCGACGACCTCGCCGAGACCCTGCCCCACTACATGGTCCCCGGCGGTGTCGTCCTCCTGGACGACCTCCCGCTCCTGCCCAACGGCAAGGTGGACCGGCGCGCCCTGCCCGCGCCCGCCCAGGGCCCCGACACCCCGGCCGCCGCCGGGCGGCGCACCCTCCACGAGGACCTGCTCGCCGGGATCTTCGCCGACGTGCTGGACGTGCCCTCGGTGGGCCCGCACGACAGCTTCTTCGACCTCGGCGGCCACTCGCTGCTCGCCATGCGGGTCGTCAGCCGCGTCCGTTCCGTCCTGGGCGCCGAGACCGCCGTACGCACCCTCTTCGAACACCCCACCGTCGCCGGCCTCGCCCGCGTCCTCGACACACCCGGCCCGGCCCGCCCGCCCGTGCTGCCCGCCGCGTCGCGGCCCGACCCCCTGCCGCTGTCCTTCGCGCAGCAGCGCCTGTGGTTCCTCGACCGGCTCGAAGGCCCCAGCTCCGCCTACCACATCCCGCTCGTCCTGGAACTGGGCGGGCGGCTCGACCCCGACGCCCTGCGCGCGGCCCTCGCCGACGTCGTGGCACGGCACGAGGCGCTGCGCACGCTGTTCCCCGAACGGGACGGCGTCCCGTACCAGTTGGTCCTGCCCGCCGACACCGCCACACCTCCGCTGCCGGTCGTCGGCACCGCGCCCGGCGACCTGGAGGCAGCCGTCCTGGCCGCCGTGCGGGAGCCGTTCGACGTCGTCACGGACCCGCCGCTGCGCGCCCTGCTCCTGCGCTCGGCGCCCGCCCACCACGTCCTCGTGCTGGTCCTGCACCACATCGCGGGCGACGGCTGGTCCCTCGCGCCGCTGGCCCGCCACCTCGGGGAGGCCTACCGCGCCCGTCTCGCGGGCCGGGCGCCCGAGCCACCGGCCGGCACACCGCTCCAGTACGCCGACTACACGCTCTGGCAGCGCGCGACCCTGGGCGACGCCGACCCGGCCTCGGAGCACGGCGGCGACGGTGCCCCGAGCCTGCTGCGGCGGCAGCTCGACCACTGGCACACCGCCCTCGCCGGGCTGCCCGGGCTGATCGACCTGCCGCTGGACCGGCCGCGCCCCGCGACCACCGACCCCCGAGGCGCCGTCCACGCCTTCGACGTCCCACCGTCCCTGCACGCACGACTCCTCGGCCTGGCGAGGGAGTCGGGCAGCAGCCTGTTCATGGTGCTCCAGGCCGCGGTCGCGACCCTGCTGCACCGGCACGGCGCGGGGGACGACATCCCGCTCGGCTCACCCGTCGCCGGACGTACCGACGAGGGGCTGGAGGACCTGGTCGGGTTCTTCGTCAACACGCTCGTCCTGCGCACGGACCTGTCCGGCAATCCGACCTTCCGTGAACTGCTCGTACGGGTGCGGGAGTTCGACCTGGCCGCCTACGGGCACCAGGACGTGCCGTTCGAGCGGCTCGTGGAGAGCCTCAACCCGGTCCGGGCGCGCAACCACCACCCGCTGTTCCAGACCATGCTGGTCCTCCAGAACCAGGAGACCGCCCGCCCCGACCTGCCGGGGCTCACCGTCGAGGACCGGCTCGTCCACAACGGCCTGAGCAAGTTCGACCTCACCTTCGCCTTCACCGAGGAGCCGCGCGAGGGCGGCATCGGCGCCGGGATCGAGTACGCCACCGCGCTGTTCGACCGGACCACCGTGGAGGGCTTCGCGGCCCGCCTGGTCGGCCTCCTGGAGCAGGTGGCCGCCGACCCCGACCGGCCCGTCGCGGGCCACGGCCTGATGACCCCCGGCGAGCGCGCCCGGGTGGCGCGCTGGGGCACCGGCCGCGGCCTGCCCGCCGACACCCCGGACACCGCCACCCTGCCCGCGCTCTTCGCGGCCCAGGCACTGCGCACGCCCGGCGCCGTCGCCGTCACCGGCGAGGACACCACCCTCACGTACGCGGAACTCGACGGCATCTCCGCCGATCTCGCCCTCGCCCTGGCGGGCCTGGGCGTCGGCCCCGAGGACGGGGTCGGCGTCGTGCTCGGCCGCTCGCCCGCCGTGGTGTCCGCGTCCCTCGGCGCGGTCCGCGCGGCCGGGGCGTACGTACCGCTGGACGCGCGCTGGCCCGGGGAGCGGCTCGACCAGGTCGCCGACGTGGCGGGCGTACGGGTCCTCGTCGTCGGCGAGGACACCGCGGACGCCCCCTGGGTGCGCGCGAGAGCCGCCCACATACCGGTCCTGGTGGTCGACCGCCTCGGCCGTGTCCTGCGGGGCGCGCCCGAACGGCCCGGCGACCCGGTCCGGGTGCCGGGCCCGGACGCCCTCGCGTACGTGATGTTCACCTCCGGGTCGACCGGTCTGCCCAAGGGCGTGGGGGTCAGCCACGCGGACGTGATCGCGCTGGCCGCCGATTCCGCCTGGCGGGACGGGGCCGCCGACGCGGTGCTGATGCACTCGGCGTACGTCTTCGACGCCTCCACGTTCGAGATCTGGGCCCCGCTCCTGAACGGTGGCCGGGTGGTCGTCGCACCGGACGGCGTCCTGGAGGCGCGCACCCTCGATGTCGCCGTCCAGGAGCACGGAGTGACCGCCGTCTTCCTGACGACCGCCCTGTTCAACGTGATCGCCGAGACCGATCCCGGCGCCTTCGCCGGACTCCGACTCGTCTGCGCGGGCGGGGAGTTGGCCTCCCCGGACGCCATGCAGCGGGTCGCCGGGACCGCGCCGGACACCCGGGTCCTGCATGTCTACGGGCCCACCGAGACCACCACCTTCGCCACCCGCCACCAGGTGACGGCCGACCTGCCGTCGGGCCCGCCGCCCGTCGGGCGCCCGCTGGACGGCATGCGTCTGTACGTCCTGGACGCCTCCCTCGGCCCCGTACCGCCCGGCGTCGTGGGCGAGTTGTACCTCGCCGGACGGGGCGTCGCCCGCGGGTACACCGGCCTTCCCGCCCTCACCGCGACGCGGTTCGTGGCCGACCCGTTCGACTCCGCGGGCGGGCGCATGTACCGCACCGGCGACCTGGTCCGCTGGACCCGCGACGGGCACCTCGCCTACGTCACCCGCGCCGACGGCCAGGTGAAACTGCGCGGCTACCGCATCGAACTCGGCGAGATCGAAGGCGTGCTGGCCGGCTGCGAGGGGGTCGCCGACTCCTTCGCCGTCATCCGCGAGGACACCCCGGGCGACCGGCGGCTCGTCGCGTACGTGGTGCCCGCCGCCGGCGCGAGCCCCGACCCCGCGGAGCTGGCCCGGGCCGTGGGCCGGTCGCTGCCCGCCTACATGGTGCCCTCCGCCGTCGTCCCGCTCGACGCGCTGCCGCTGACCGTCAACGGCAAGGTGGACCGGCGCGCGCTCCCCGCACCGCCCGCGCTCCGGGCGCCGGGCGCGGGACGCGCCCCCCGCACCGCCCGCGAGGAGATCCTCCGCGGACTCTTCGCCGACGTCCTCGGACTCGACGCGGCCGGGGTCGACGACAACTTCTTCACCCTCGGCGGCCATTCGCTGCTCGCCACCCGTCTCACCGCGCGCATCCGCACCATCCTCGGGGTGGAGGCCCAGGTCAAGACCCTCTTCGAGCACCCCACCCCGGCCGCGCTCGCCGCCGCGCTGGACGGCGCCGAGAAGGCCAGGACCCGCCTGGAGCGCGTCCCCGACCGCCCTGACCCGCTGCCCCTGTCCTTCGCGCAGCAACGCCTGTGGTTCCTCAACCGGTTCGAGGGCCCCAGCGCCACCTACAACGTGCCGCTCGTGCTGCGCCTGGACGGCCCTCTCGACCCGGACGCCCTGGAGAGCGCCCTCGTGGACGTCGTCGGACGCCACGAGAGCCTGCGCACCGTCTTCCCCGACGCCGACGGCGTGGCCCGCCAGCTCGTGCGGGACGCCCATGACGCCGACATCGACCTGTCGCCCCGCGACACCGACGCGGCCCGCCTCGGCGAGGTGCTGTCCGCCGAGGTGGCCCACGCCTTCGACGTGGGCGCCGAACTCCCCGTACGGGCACGGCTGGTACGGCTCGGCGCCGAGGCGCACGTCCTCGTGCTCGTCGTGCACCACATCGCCGGGGACGGCTGGTCCCTCGTTCCGCTCGCCCGCGATCTGGGCGTCGCCTACCGGGCGCGCGCCGAGGGGGAGGAGCCCGGCTGGACCGAACTGGGCGTGCAGTACGCCGACTACGCCCTGTGGCAGCGCGCCCTGCTCGGCGACGAGGACGATCCGGACAGCAGGGCCGCCCGCCAGCTGGACTTCTGGCGCACCGCCCTGGCCGGCGCCCCCGACCTGCTCGAACTGCCCTGCGACCACCCGAGACCCGCCGTCACGGCGTACGGCGGCGACGCCTTCGCCTTCCCGGTCGGCGCCGACACCCACCGGGCCCTCGCGGACCTCGCCCGGGCCCGCGGATGCAGCCTCTTCATGGTGCTCCAGGCCGCCCTGTCGGTGCTGCTGTCCCGGCACGGCGCCGGGGAGGACATCCCGCTCGGCACCGCCGTCGCCGGACGCACCGACGAGGCCCTGGACGACCTGGTGGGCTTCTTCGTCAACACCCTGGTCCTGCGCGCCGACCTGACCGGCGACCTCACCTTCGGGGAAGTGCTGGACCGGGTACGGGAGTTCGACCTCGCCGCCTACGCCCACCAGGACGTGCCCTTCGAACGGCTGGTGGACTCCCTGAGCCCGGTCCGGGCCCAGAACCACCACCCGCTCTTCCAGACCATGCTCGTCCTCCAGAACCAGGCGGACGCCTCCGTCGACCTGCCGGGCCTCACGGTCACGGAACAGGCCGTGCGCACCGGCATCAGCAAGTTCGACCTGACCTTCACCTTCGCCGAGCGGCACGACGGCACGGGCCGGCCCGCCGGCCTCGACGGGGTCCTGGAGTTCTCCACCGAACTCTTCACCCCCGCCACCGCCCGCACCCTGGCCGACCGGCTCACTCGGCTGCTCGGCACGCTCGCCGCCGACCCCGGCCGGCGCGTCCACACCGTCGACGTGCTCGACATGGACGAGCGGCGGAGCCTGGAACGTACCGCCCACGGCCCCGTCCGGCCCCGGACACCGGCCACGGCGCCCGAGGCGTTCCGCGCGCAGTGCGCCAGGACGCCCGCCGCGATCGCCGTACGCGACGGATCGCTCCGCCTCACCTTCCGCGAACTCGACGGGCTCTCCGACGACTTGGCGCACCACCTGCACGACAGGGGCATCGGCCGCGGCGACCTCGTCGCGCTCGCCCTCGAAGGCACCGCCGACCACGTCGTGGCGATGCTCGCGGTCACCAAGGCCGGCGCCGCCTACCTGCCCGTCGACCTGGAGTACCCGGCGGCGCGGATCGCCCACATGCTGGACGACGCCCGCCCGGCGCTGCTCCTGACCCACGGCGCCGACCGCGCCGCACGCCACGGCCTGTCCCTGCCCAGCCTCGCGCTGGACGACCGGGCCGCGTGGTCCACCGGGCGCGCCGCGCCGCCCGGCACCGCGCCGGACCCGCGCGACGCGGCGTACGTCATCTACACCTCGGGCTCCACCGGCCGCCCCAAGGGCGTCGTCGTCACCCACGCCTCCCTGACCAACCACATGGCGTGGATGGCCGGGCACCTCGGCCTCACCGGGGACGACCGGGTCCTCGCCCGTACCTCACCGAGCTTCGACGCCTCGGTCTGGGAGACCTGGCTGCCGCTCCTGCACGGCGGCTCCACCTGCCCGGTGCCGCCCGGCGCCAACCACGACCCGGCGGGACTGCTGGCCCGGATGCGCGACGCGGGCGTGACCGTCGCCCAGTTCGTGCCCTCTCACCTGTCGCTCGTCCTCACCGAGACCGGCGCCGACGACGCGCCCGCGACCCTGCGGGCCGTCCTGTGCGGCGGCGAACCGCTGTCCCGGTCCCTCGCGCAGCGCGTCGGGCGCGCCTGGCGGGTCGAGGTGCACAACCTGTACGGGCCCACCGAGACGACCATCGACGCCACCGCCCACCACCACCGGGCCGGGGAGACGGACAGCCCCGCGCGGGAGGGCGGCGTGCCGCTCGGCCGCCCGGTCGACAACACCCGCGCCCACGTCCTGGACGCCGGGCTGCGCCCGGTGCCGCCGGGCGTCACCGGCGAGCTCTACGTGGCGGGCGACGGCCTCGCGCGCGGCTACCTGGGCCGCCCCGGCCTCACCGCGTCCCGGTTCGTCGCCGACCCGTTCGGCCCCGCCGGGAGCCGCATGTACCGTACGGGCGACCTCGTCCGCCGGGACGCCGACGGCCTGCTCACGTACGTCTCCCGCGCCGACGACCAGGTCAAGCTGCACGGCTTCCGCATCGAACTGGGCGAGATCGAGGCCGCCCTCACCGCGCTCGACGGCGTCGCCGGAGCCTGCGCCCTCGTCCGCGAGGACCGGCCGGGCGAGCGGCGCCTCGTCGCCTACACCGTCCCCGGCAGCCGGAGCGGCGACGCGCCGCCCGGCGAACGGGAGCTGAGGGCCCGCCTGGCGTCGGTCCTGCCGCCTTACATGGTGCCCGCCGTGTTCGTCACCCTCGACGCGCTGCCGCTGCTCCCCAACGGCAAGACCGACCGCCGGTCCCTGCCCGTCCCGGAGCGCCCCGCCGCCACCCGGCCGGGCGGAGAGCCCCGTACCGCCCGGGAACAGGTCCTGTGCGAGGTGTTCGCGTCCGTCCTGCGCGCCCCGGCGGTGCGTACCGACGACGACTTCTTCGCGCTCGGCGGGGACAGCATCCTCTCCATCCAGCTCGTCAGCCGCCTGCGCGCCGCCGGCCTCGGTGTCACCCCGCGCGACGTCTTCGCCCACCGCACGCCGGAAGCCCTCGCGGCCGCCGCCACCGCGCTCGACCAGCAGACCGCCGCCCCGGCCGATCCGGGCATCGGCGAGCTGCCGCCCACGCCCATCGTCGCATGGCTCCTGGAGCGGCCGGGCGCCATGGACGGCTACAACCAGTCCGGGGTGCTGCGCACCCCCGCCGGGGCCGACGAGGACACCCTCGCCGCCGCCCTCCAACTCCTGTTCGACCACCACGCGATGCTGCGGCTGCGGGTCACCCGCCCCGCCGGGGGAGGACCCGTCCTGGAGGCCCTGCCGCCGGACGCCGTGTCGGCCCGCCACCGCCTCACCCGTGTCGACGTCACGGGCCTCGGCCCCGACGCGACCCGCGCCGCCCTCACGGAGGCCGGCGAACAGGCCCGCAGACGGCTGCGGCCCGCCGAGGGGGAGGTCGTTCGAGCCGTCTGGGCCGACGCCGGACCGCACGCCCGCGGGCGCCTGCTCCTCGTCGTGCACCACCTTGCTGTCGACGCCGTCTCCTGGCGCGTCCTCGCCGCCGACCTGGCCACCGCCTGGCGTGCCGTCGCCGACGGCGTCCCCGCGCCCCTGCCGCCCGTCACCACGTCCTACCGGCGCTGGGCGCAGCTCCTCGCCACCCAGGCGCGCGGCGCCAACCGCGAGGCCGAACTACCGCTGTGGGAGGAGGTGTTGAGCGCCCCCGACCCCCAGCTCGGATACCGGCCGCTCGACCCCCACCTGGACACCGCCGACCGGACCCGCACCCTGACCACCCACCTGCCCACCACCTGGACGGCGCCCCTGCTCACCACCGTCCCCGCCGCCTTCCACGCCGGGGTGGACGACGTCCTGCTCACCGGCTTCGCCCTCGCCGTCCGCTCCTGGCGCGCGGAACGCGCCGCCGCCCGCGGCGAACACCGTCCCGCCGACACCGGCGTCCTCCTCGACCTGGAGAGCCACGGCCGCGAGCAGCTCGCCGACCACCTCGACCTGTCCCGTACGGTCGGCTGGTTCACCAGCCTCTACCCCGTCCGGCTCGACCCCGGCCCCGGCGACGCCCGCGATCCCCGGCACTTCGACGACGCCGTCGTCGGACGCGCGCTCAAACGCGTCAAGGAACAGCTGCGGACCGTCCCCGACCACGGCGTCGGCTACGGGATGCTGCGCCACCTCAACCCGGCCACCCGCGCCCGGCTCGCCGCCGCGCCCGAACCGCAGATCGGCTTCAACTACCTGGGCCGGTACGCCGCCCCGTCCGACCCGGCCGGCACGGGCGACGCCGACGGGCACGGGGGAGCGGCCGCCGACTGGGACGTGCTGCTCGACGGCGGCGGCCCGCGCAGCCAGGACCCGGACATGCCCGTCCACCACGTCCTCGACATCAACGCGCACACCGAGGACCTGCCGGAAGGGCCGCGCCTGGTGATCCGCTGGACCTGGCCCACCGACCTCCTCAAGGAGGAGGACGTGGAGGCCCTGTCCGACACCTTCGGCCGCGCCCTGCGGGCCCTCGCCGAACACACCGAACGACCCGACGCGGGCGGCTGGACGCCGTCCGACCTTCCCCTGGTCTCGCTCGACCAGGCCCAGATCGACCGACTTCAGAACAAGTGGGGTGGACGCAAGTGACCGGGTTCCAACTGGAAGACGTACTGCCGCTGACGCCGTTGCAGGCAGGCATGCACTTCCACGCGCTGTACGACTCCCACGCCGTGGACGTCTACACCGCGCAGTTCGTCTTCGACCTCGAAGGCTCCGTCAGCGTCCCCACGCTGCGCGCCGCGATCGCCGGCCTGCTGCGCCGGCACGCCAACCTGCGGGTCGGCTTCCTCCACGAGGACCTGGACGAGCCCGTGCAGGCCGTCGCCGCCGAAGTAGCCGTCCCCCTGGAGGAGTTGGACCTGTCCGGGGCGGACGCGACGGGAACGTCCGGGGAACGCGTCGCCGCGTTCCTCGCCGCCGACCGCACCCGCCGCTTCGACCTCACCACCCCGCCCCTCCTGCGCTTCACCCTGGTGCGCACCGCGCCGAGGCGCCACCGGCTCGTCATGACGAGCCATCACATCCTGCTCGACGGCTGGTCGATGCCCGTGCTCGTCCGGGAGCTGTTCGAGCTGTACGCGAGCCGGGGCGACGACAGCGCCCTGCCGCGCGTGGCCCCCTACCGCACCTACCTCGCGTGGCTGGCCCAGCAGGACCGTACCGCCGCCCTGGACACCTGGCGCTCCGCCCTGGCCGGGGTCGAGGCACCGACCCTCCTCGCCGGGCGCCGGGGCGCCGACGTGCCGGACGCCGGCGAACTGCCCGAGACGCTCGTCCTCGACCTGGACCCGGCCACCACACTGCGGCTGCGGGAGACGGCCCGCGCCCAACGGCTGACCCTCAACACCCTGGTCCAGGGGGCCTGGGGGCTGTTACTCGCGCACCTCACCGGACGCCGTGACGTCCTGTTCGGCACGACCGTCTCCGGCCGCCCGCCGGAGATCCCCGGTGTCGAGTCGATGGTCGGCCTGTTCATCAACACCGTGCCGGTACGGCTCCGCCCGGCACCCGGCGAGACCCTGGCCGCGCTCCTGACCCGGCTCCAGGAGGAGCAGGGCCGGCTCCTCGGCAGCCAGTTCGTGGGCCTGACCGAGATACGCGGCCTCACCGGGCTGGACGAACTCTTCGACACCCTCGCGGTGTTCGAGAACTACCCGCTGGACGCCGAGGCCCTGCGCACCGCCCAGCAGGGGCTGCCCGATCTCGCCGTCACCGGGTTCAGCGGCACCGACGCCGCCCACTACCCGCTCACCCTCACCATCGCCCCCGGCGACACCCTGAGCATCACGTTCGGCTACCGGGCCGCCGTCCTCGACCGCGCCGAGGTGGCCCGTACCGTCGCCCGCCTGCGCCGTCTGCTCACCGTGATGGCGGACGGGCTCGACACCCGCGCCGACGCCGTCCCCGTCCTCCTCGACGGCGAGCGCGACACCCTGCTCGCCCACGGCCGGGGCGCTGACCTCACCGGCACCGACCTGGACCTGGGCGTTCCCGACGCCGTCGCCCGGCACGCCCTCCGCCACCCCGACGCGGTGGCCGTGACGGGCGCGGCCGAGGAGCTGACGTACCGTCAACTGACCGAGGTGTCCGACGAGCTGGCCCGGACCCTCACCGGCCTCGGCATCGGCGCCGAGGACGGGGTCGGCATCCTCCTCGGCCGCTCCGCCGCCCTGGTCACCGGCTCCCTCGGGACCCTGCGCGCGGGCGCGGCCTACGTGCCCCTCGACCCGCGCTGGCCCGCCGAACGCCTCGCCCGCGTCGCCGGCGTGGCCGCCGTACGCGCCCTGGTCGTCGACGAGTCCACCCGCGCGCACCCCTGGGTGGACCGGCTGGGCCCGGACGTCCCCGTGGTCACCGTCGACGCCGCCGGAAGGGTACGGCACGGGGGCCCCGCCGCTCCCGGAACCCTCCCCGCCGTCCCGGGCGGCACCCGGCTCGCCTACGTGATGTTCACCTCGGGCTCCACCGGCCTGCCCAAGGGCGTCGGCGTCACCCACGCCGACATCACCGCCCTCGCCGCGGAGCGGACCTGGGGCGGCGGCGCGGCCGACGCCGTCCTGCTGCACTCGGCGTACGTCTTCGACGCCTCCACCTTCGAGATCTGGGTCCCGCTCCTCAACGGCGGCCGCGTCGTCGTCGCCCCCGAAGGCACCCTCCAACCCGCCGTGCTCCGCGACCTCACCGCCCTGTACGGCGTCACGGCTGCCTTCCTCACCACGGCCCTGTTCAACGTCGTCGCCGAGACCGACCCCGGCGCCCTCGGCCTGCTGCGCCTGGCCGCCTCGGGCGGCGAGGCCGCCGCGCCCGGCGTGCTCCAGCGCCTCGCCGCCGCCCACCCCGGCACCGTGTTCCTCAACGCCTACGGCCCCACCGAGACCACCACCTTCGCCACCCTGCACCACGTCCGCGCCGGTGACACCCCCGGCCGGGTGCCGCCGATCGGACGGCCGCTCGACGGCACGCGCGGCTACGTCCTGGACGCCGCGCTGCGGCTCGTACCACCCGGCGCCGAGGGCGAGTTGTACGTCGCGGGACCCGGCGTCGCACGCGGCTACCTGGGCCGCCCCGCCCTCACCGCCGACCGCTTCGTCCCCGACCCGTTCGCCGCCGACGGAAGCCGCATGTACCGCACCGGCGACCTCGTGCGCCGGGACACCGGCGGGGCCCTGCACCACGTGGCGCGGGCCGACCAGCAGATCAAACTGCGCGGCCACCGCGTCGAACCCGGCGAGATCGAGGCGGTCCTGCGCACCGACCCGTCCGTGCGCGCCGCCTGCGTCCTCGTCCGCGAGGACCTGCCGGGCGACCGCACCCTCACCGCGTACGTCGTCCCCGCGCCCGGACACACCCCGGACCCGGACCGGCTCGCCGCGCACGTCGGCCACCACCTGCCCGCCTACCTGGTGCCCGCCGCGATCCAGCCGCTCGACGCGCTGCCCCTGACCCCGAACGGCAAGCTCGACCGCGCCGCCCTGCCCGCGCCCGCCACCGCCCCCGGCGTCGCGGGCCGGGCACCGCGCGGCGCCCACGAGGAGATCCTCGCCGGGCTGTTCGCCGACGTCCTCGGCGTGCCCCGCGTCGGCGTCGACGACAGCTTTTTCGCCCTCGGCGGGCACTCCCTCCTCGCCACCCGGCTCGTCGGCCGCGTCCGTACCGCCCTCGGCACCGAGAGCGAGATCCGCACCCTCTTCGAGAACCCCACCGTCGCCACCTTCGCCGCCGCCCTCCAGGACGCCGCCCGGCCCGCCCGCCCCGCCCTGGTCCCGGGGGAACGCCCCGCCGTGCTCCCGCTGTCCTACGCGCAGCAGCGCCTGTGGTTCCTCCACCGGCTCGACGGCCCGTCCGCGACGTACAACATCCCCCTCGTCCTGCGCCTGGACGGACCGCTCGACACGGACGCCCTGCGCCGGGCCCTCCACGACCTCGTCACCCGGCACCCGGCGCTGCGCACCGTCTTCCCCGGCGACGGCGGCGGACCGCGCCAGCACGTCACCGCACCGGACGACGTCCGCCTCCCGTTCGCCGTCGAATCCGCCGCTCCGGGCGATCTCCCCGGCCGGATCGGATCGGCTGTCACCGAACCGATCGACATCGAACACCAACTCCCGCTCCGTGCCACCCTGCTGCGCCTGTCCGACGACGCGCACGTCCTGGTCCTGGTCGTCCACCACATCGCCGCCGACGGCTCGTCCCTCGCCCCCCTCACCCGGGACCTCGGCGTCGCCTACCGCGCGAGAACCCGGGCGGGGAGACCCCGGTGGGCCCCGCTGCCCGTCGACTACGCCGACTACACCCTCTGGCAGCGCCGGCTGCTCGGCGACGAGAACGACCCGGACAGCCTCGTCGCCCGCCAACTCGCGCATTGGAAAGAGGCGTTGGGCGGACTGCCGGAGATGATCGACCTGCCGTGGGACCGGCCGCGCCCCGCGGCCCCCCGGCACACCGGCGCCACCCACGCCTTCGCCCTCCCCGCCGACACCGCCCGGCGGATCGCGGACCTCGCCCGCGGCAGCGGATGCAGCGTCTTCATGGTGCTCCAGGCCGCCCTGTCGATGACCCTCTCCCGGCACGGCGCGGGCGACGACATCCCCCTGGGCACGGTGGTCGCCGGCCGCACCGACGAAGCCACCTCGGACCTCGTCGGCTTCTTCGTGAACACACTCGTCCTGCGCACGGACCTGACGGGCGACCCGACATTCCTCGAACTCCTCGACCGGGTCAAGGAGTTCGACCTCTCCGCCCACGCCCACCAGGACGTCCCCTTCGAGCGTCTCGTCGAACTGCTCAACCCCGCCCGCTCGCAGAACCACCACCCGCTCTTCCAGACCGCGCTCGTCCTCCAGAACCACACCCCCACCGCCCCCGCCGACCTGCCCGGCCTCACCGTCACCGGCGTACCGGCCGACCTCGGGGTCAGCAAGTTCGACCTGTCGTTCACCTTCACCGAGACGTACGACGCGGCCGGTACGCGCAACGGCATGGGCGCCTCCGTCGACTACGCGACGGAACTCTTCGACGCGGCCACCGTCCGCGGCCTCGCCGAACGGCTCGTCCTGCTGCTCGACGCGGTCACGACCGACCCCGAGCGCCCGCTGCGCGCCTACGACGTGCTCACCGCCGCCGAGCGCGCCCGCCTCGCCGCCTGGGGGACCGGCCCCGCCGAGGACGGGCCCGCGGCGACGGTCCCCGAGCTCTTCGCCCGCTGGGCCCGGCGCACCCCGGACGCCCCGGCGGTCCGCGACGCCGACGCCACCCTCACGTACGCCCAACTGGACCACCGCGCCGACGCGCTCGCCCGGCACCTCACCGCGCGGGGCATCGGCCCCGAGGACCGGGTGGCCGTCGCCCTGCCCCGTACCCGCGACCTCGTCGTGGCGCTCCTCGGCATCCTCAAGGCCGGGGCGGCGTACGTCCCGCTGGACCCCGCCTACCCGGCCGCCCGTCTCTCGTACATGCTCGACGACGCCCGGCCCCGGCTGCTCCTCACCACCCGCGCCGTCCACCGCGAGCTCCCGGACTCCCCGGTGCCGTGCCTGTACGCCGACGACCTCGGGGACGCACCCCGCCCCGGCCCCGCGGACGCGGGGGACCCGCCCACCGACCGCCCCGCCCCCGCCCCGTCCCTCCTCCCGGCCCATCCCGCCTACGTCATCTACACCTCCGGCTCCACCGGCCGCCCCAAGGGCGTCGTGGTCACCCACCGGGGCATCGGCGCGATGGCCAGGACCCAGAGCGAGCGCCTGCGCGTCGGCCCCGGGAGCCGGGTGCTCCACCTGGCGTCCGTGAGCTTCGACGCCGCGTTCTGGGAGCTGTGCATGGGGCTGCTCTCCGGGGCCTGCCTGGAGATCGACGAGCGCGACGCCCTGCTCCCCGGGCCCACCCTCGCCGCCCTCGTCCGGGCCCGCGGCGTCACCCACCTCACCCTGCCGCCCGCCGCCCTCGCGGTGATGCCGCCCGACTCGCTGCCCGCCGGGACCACGATGGTCCTCGCCGGTGAGGCCTGCTCGCCCGCCCTCGTGCACACCTGGGCCCGCGACCGGTTCCTCACCAACGCGTACGGCCCCACCGAGACGACCGTCTGCGCCACCATGAGCGCCTTCCAGCACGCGGACGGGCCGCTCGCCCCCGACCGGACCGTGCCCGTCGGCGTACCCGTCGACGGTACCCGGGTCCACGTCCTGGACGACCGGCTCGCACCCGTACCGCCCGGCGTCGTCGGCGAACTCTACGTGTCCGGCGCCGGGTTGGCCCGCGGCTACCACGGCAGGGCGGCCCTGACCGCGTCCCGGTTCGTGGCCGCCCCGTTCGGACCTCCGGGGGGCCGGATGTACCGCACCGGCGATCTGGTCCGCTGGACCGCCGACGGCCAACTCGTGTACGTGTCGCGCGTCGACGACCAGGTCAAACTGCGCGGCTTCCGCATCGAGTTGGGCGAGATCGAGGCCGTACTCACCGCGCTGCCCGGCGTCGGCGCGGCCTGCGCCGTCGTCCGCGAGGACCGGCCGGGGGACCGGCGCCTCGTCGCGTACACCGTGCCCGAGGCCGGGACGGCGGGGCCGGACGAGGCCGCGCTGCGGTCCCACCTCACCGCGACGCTGCCCGCCCACCTCGTGCCCGCCGCGTTCGTACGGCTCGACGCCCTGCCCGTCACGCCCAACGGCAAGACCGACCGGCGCGCCCTGCCCGCGCCCGACCTGGCCGTGACGGCCGGCGGGCGAGCGCCCCGCACCGACCGGGAACGCGCCCTGTGCGAGGTGTTCGCGCGGACACTGGGCCGGCCCGAGGTCGGCGTCACGGACGACTTCTTCGTCCTGGGCGGCCACTCCCTGCTGGCGGTGACGCTGGTCCAGCGGATCGAGGAGCGGTGCGGACACCGGGTCTCCCTGCGCGCCCTGTTCGCCGCTCCCACCGTCGAGGGCGTCGACCGTCTCCTGGGGCGTAAGGCGTGCGATCCCGCGGCCGAGACACCCACCGCCGCGCCCGACCTCGCCGCCGCCCCGGACCTGACCGCGGAGGTGCGCCTCGCCCCGGACATCACGGGCGCGGGCCGCGACGTCCGCCGCACGGCCCCCGCGCCCGCCTCCCACGGACCCTCCCGCCCCGCCTCCCGCCCCACCGCTCGTCCCCTGCTGACCGGCGCGTCGGGCTTCCTCGGCGCGTTCCTCCTGCGCGACCTCCTCGACACCACCGGCGGGCCGGTCGACTGCCTCGTACGGGCCCGGGACGAGCGGAGCGCGGGGGAGCGGCTGCGGGGCAACCTGGAGCGGTACGGCCTGTGGCGCCCCCGGTACGAGACCCTGATCCACCCCGTCCCCGGCGACCTGGCCGCCCCGGGCCTCGGCCTCTCCCCGGCGGACCGGACCGCGCTGGTCCGCCGCCTCGGCCCCGTCCTGCACAACGGCGCGCGCGTCAACTTCGCCGCCCCGTACGGTGATCTTCGCGCCCCGAACGTCGGCGGCACCGAGGAACTGCTGCGCCTGCTCGCCGACTCCGCCTCACCCGGGATGCACTACATCTCGACCACGGGCGTCCACGCGCCGGCGCCCGGCCCCGACCCCGTCACCATCACGGAGTCGACCCCGGCGGGCCCGGCCGCCGACCTGCCCGACGGGTACGCGCGCAGCAAGTGGGTCGCGGAGGGGCTGATCGGCCTGGCCCGCGAACGCGGCCTGCCGGTGACCGTCTACCGCCCCGGCCGTATCAGCGGCGACACCACCACCGGCGCCTGCCAGGACCGGGACCTGCTGTGGCAGCTCATCAAGGGGTGCCTCCAGGCGGGAGCCGTACCGGACCTGCCGTACGGGTCGACCGACTGGGTGCCCGTGGACCACGTCAGCGCCGCGATCGTGGCGCTGTCCGCGGCGGGCCAGACCGGGGCGGAGACGTACCACCTCACGAACCCGGACGCCCCCGGCCTGGACCGTGTCTTCGACACCGCGGCCCGCCTCGGCCACGTACTGCGGACGGTCCCCGCCCCGGACTGGCAGACCCTCGTCGCGGCCCGACCCGACAACGCCGCCCAGCTCTTCCTGGGCGACGAGGCCCACCCCCACCACGGGACGACGGACCACCGCCACTTCGACTCGGCCCAGACGGCCAAGGCGGCGGCGACCCTCGGCGCCCACCTCCCGCCCCTGACCGACGAGGTCCTCACCCGCTACCTGACCTACTTCCACGACACCGGCTTCCTGCCGAGGCCGTAGACCCCTGGACCCCACAGGAACGGGGTCCCCCCCATCCCCCCGCCCACCACGGAGGGCACCTGCCGACCACCACCCCGACAGGCGCCCTCCGCCGGACGGCCATAGATGTACTCCGTACCCGACGAAGCGTGGTACCTGAAACCGGAGTTCGTCCCCGACGAGGCCCCGGCGCGACGATCCGAAGGTGCCCGCGATTGACTTTCTGAGTCCACCGAATCAGAATCGCGCTGTCGACGTGAGTCCCCGACCTGAGTGGTCCACGCGACGTGGGGCCGCACGTTCGGTGCGCGGAGAGCTAGGGAGATTCGATGCGACAGTCGGACTGGAAATCGGTTCTGGACGCGGCGGCCCGGGCGGCCCTCGAACACCTGGAGGCCCTGCCCGACCGCCCGGTCCTCCCGGCGTCGGCGGATCACGAGGCGATCCGTTCCGTGCTGGACCGCCCGCTGACGCGCGAAGGCGTCGACGCCGCGCGGGTGGTGGGCGAACTCGCCCGCGATCTGGAGCCGTACATCACCGCCCAGGCCGGCGGACGCTACTTCGGATTTGTCGTCGGCGGACTGCACCCGGCGGCGCTGGGAGCCGACGTTCTCGTCTCGGCGTGGGACCAGAACGCACCGATGTTCGCCGGCGCCCCAGGGGTCTCGGTCGCCGAGGAACTCGCCGCGCGCTGGCTGGTGGACCTCGTCGGCCTGCCCTCCCAGAGCTCCGTCGGATTTGTCACCGGCGGACAGATGGCCACCTTCACCTGCCTGGCCGCGGCCAGGCACGAGGTGCTGCGGGAAGTGGGCTGGGACGTCGAGGCACGCGGCCTGCCCGGGGCACCGCCCCTGACCGTCGTGGTCAAGTCGGGGGCCCACGCCACCGTACTGCGGGCCCTGCGGTTCCTCGGCCTGGGCGAACAGGCCGTGGTCAGCGTGGCCTGCGACGACCAGGACCGGATACGGCCCGACGCACTCCAGGAAGCGCTGGCCACCATCCAGGGGCCGACGATCGTGGTCGTGGAGTGCGGGAACGTCAACACCGGGGCCTTCGACGACTTCGACGCGGTGGCCGACCTGGCGCGGGCCCACCGGGCGGCGGGCCACCCGACCTGGGTGCACGTCGACGGCGCCGTCATGCTGCTGGCCGCCGCGTCGCCCGCCATGGCCGACCGGGTGAAGGGGCTGGACCGGCTCGACTCCTGGTCCACCGACGGCCACAAACTCCTGAACGTCGCCTACGACTGCGGCATCGCCATCTCCCGTAACGCCGCCGCCCACCGGGCCGCGATGAGCGTGCAGGCCGCCTACCTGGAACAGGACAACGCCGCCCGCGACCCCCTCGACTGGGGCCCGGACTTCTCCCGCCGAGCCCGCGGGGTCCCGGTCTACGCCACCCTGCGCTCCCTCGGCCGCCAGGGCGTCGCCGAACTGGTCGAGCGCACCACCCACCTGGCCCGGCGTTTCGCCGACGCGCTCGGCGGCAGCGGATACGCCCGGATCGTCAACGACGTCGTCTCGAACCAGGTCCTGGTGCGCTGGGAGGCACCCGACGGCGACCACGGACGCCTGGCCGACACCGTCATGGCCGGTGTACGCGCCGAAGGCACCGCGTTCTTCACCGGCACCACCTACCGCGGCGAACGCCTCATGCGGATCTCCGTCTCGGACTGGGCGACAGACGAGGACGACGTCGACCGCGCCGTGGAGGCACTGCTGCGCCACGCCCGCCTCGCCACCGGACGATGACCCGGCGCCCGTGCGTCCCGGGGCAGGACTCCGGGTCACCGGTGGACGGGATCGGACGGGATCGAGGGCGATCGGGGGCGACACTGAACCGGTGAAAGCGACCTCGGAATCCGCCCGGTCCGGCCGCCCCTTGGGCTTCGACCGGAGCGAAGCCCTCACCCGCCTGATGACACTGTTCTGGGAGACCGGTTTCGAACGGGTCACCCAGCAGCAGATGGCCGCCGCGACCGGCCTGTCGACCTCCAGCCTGTACAACACGTTCGGTACGAAGGCCGAGATCTACCGGGAGGCGATGGACGACTACCTGCTCCGGATGCGGGCGGTCCTCGAACCTCTCGAAGACGGCGTCCGAGGACGGGAAGACGTCCTGGAGACCCTCACACGCGTCGCGGACGTACTCGACAGCGCGTACGGACGCTTCGGATGCATGGCCACCACCGCGATGACGGCACCTGCCGACGAGTACGTCGTGACCGCGACCGAGCGTTATCGCGAACGGATCAGGGCGGCGTTCCGCGCCGTCGCCGAACGCGCCCGCGACCTGGGTGAGAACGTGCGGGACCCGGTCACCACCGCGAACCTGATGACCGCGGCCTTGCTGGGAACCCTCACCGTCGCGCGCGCGGCCCCCGACAGCCCCGAACTCGCGGCCCAACTGCGGGCGCTCCGCGACTTCGTGAACGGCTGGCGTTCTCCCTGAGTTCGTCGTGTCCCGTCCGCGGTGGCGGGGCTCACCGATAGGAGGTGTAGTCCGGCTGTTCGTCCCAGAAGTACGCGGGACCCAGCTCGTCGCCCACTCTCGCCTTGATCCGGGAGTAGACGGCGAGCGACGCGGCCCAGGGCCGTGAGCAGGCCTTGATGTCGGCGAGGCCGTCGGTGTCGAAGCGCAGGACGGCGGCGATTTCGATCGGCCGGCCCTTGATGTCACCGGCGAAGAGCGCCATGCGCTGGTCGCCGCGGTTCAGCGCGAGATCGCTCCACTGCCTGTCTCCGTAGACCGAGCTGGCGTGTCCGAGGAGCTTCCGGGACATCGGCTCCGGGGACACGCTCCTGCGCAGAACCGGGCTGTGGAAGCGCAGCGAGGGACTGTAGTCGTGCGAGGGCTTGGCGTGGAACTCGCCGGTGTCGGGGCTGAGTTCGGGTACGTTCCACACCTCCACCGGCAGGTCCGGCAGGCTTCGCCTGACCTGGTCGCGTACCAGCGTGAAGGCGTACATCCGGTTGAGGAAGCTCTTGAGCCCGGTCAGCCTCCCCTGGGCGTCGTACGTGGCCAGCAGCAGGTGGTCGACGGGCTCCCCCTCGATCTCCCCCGACCGCAGCACACCTTCCCGGCCCTCGCTCACGAAGTGCTCCGTGATCTCACCCTTCCGGACCGCGGCCCCCTCCGCCGCGATCAGTCGCGCCGCCTGCCGGCCGGTCAGGCCCGGGTGGTCGGTCAGCGCGCTCTCCCACACCGCCTCCGGGACGGCGGCGGAAAGCAACGACCGCTCGGTGAGCCCGGAGGCCAAGAGCTCCACGAGGGTGCGACGTGACGACATGTCCGCCGACCTCCTTTCGATGACGGGTGACGATGACGGATGACGGGGCGTGATTCTCGGAAGGCCGCGGCGACGCCGCCCCCCGTCGTTCAGAGGTCGCGCAGGCCCCGGACGAACTGCGCCAGAGTGGTGCCGATCAGGTCCGGGCTGTCCTCCTGGACGAAGTGCACGCCCGGAACGGTCACCTCGACCTGGTTGGGCCACGTCCGGCAGAACGCGCGGGGACCCCCGACCAGAATCGCGCCGGGGTCCGCGTCGAGGAAGAGCTTGGGCACGGGGGACCGGGCCAGCCACGCGCCGTAGTCCGTGACGATCCGTACCACCTCGGCGGGTTCGCCGGCGATCGGCAGATGCCGGGGCCAGCTGAGCGTGGGGCGGCGGCTCTCGCCCGGGACGAGGTACGGCGCGCGGTAGACCGCCATCTCCTCCTCGTCCAGATCCCGCAGGACCCCCGCCGGCAACACCCGCTCCACGAACAGGTTGTCGTCCAGCACCATGGACTCGCCCGCGGGCGAGCGGAAGCCGCGGAAGGTGCGGCGAGGGGCTTCCTTCCAGTCCTCCCAGCTCATCGGTGCCACGATCGACTCCATGTAGGCGATTCCCGCGACCCGGTCCTGGTGCTGGTACGCCCAGTCGAAACCGAGCGCGGAACCCCAGTCGTGAAGGACCAGCACCACCTCGTCGCCGAGATCCAGGTGCTCCCACAGGGCGAACAGGTGCTCCCGCTGCTCCTGGTAGGTGTACCGGTCCGGGCCTGACGGCGCGAGGCGTCCCGAGTCCCCCATCCCCACGAGATCGCAGGCGATCAGCCGGCCCAGTCCCGCCAGGTGCGGCATCACGTTCCGCCACAGGTAGGAGGAGGTCGGGTTGCCGTGCTGGAAGAGGATCGGGAGCCCTTCGCCCTCGTCGATGTAGGCCATCCGTACGCCGTTGATGTCCGCGAACTTCTTGTCGGCGTAGGGACGGGTGCTCATTCTTCCTCCTGGACGGGCGGAGCCGTGACGTCGTCGAACTCGACGGTGAGGTCGTCGAGGTCCACGGTGATGACCGGGGTGGAACCGAGAGGACCGCCCGGTGGCCGGGGCAGGACGTAACGGTGCGTCGGGAAGACCAGGCCGGAGACGGAGCGGTGCGCCTCCGTGAGGTGCGCGGCGGGCAGACCGCCCAGGGCGTGGGGCGCGTAGTCGAGCCGGCGCTGCGTTCCGTCCTCGCCGAAGTACCAGGTCTGCGGCGAGCTGTGGGTCACGACGCTCTCCGGGAACGTCACCCGGAGCCGGCGCCAACGCTCGCCGTTCACTTCCACCGGGTCCAGTTCCTCGGTCCCGACTCCGGGCACGGTCAACAGGAGGGGCGCGGTGAGGTAGTTCCACAGGCCGTATCCGGCGAAGTGAAGGGCGTGCAGCGCGTCCCATCGCGCGTGCGCCTCGAAGACCGGGTAGGCCTTCCGGGGCTGGTCCCGCGTCAGCAGGGCCGTGCCGTCCGCCTGTTCGACGGTCACCCTGTCCGGGGTGTAGACGCCACGCCGTGCCGGACCGGTGAACCCGGTGAACACCGTGCGCTGTTGGCGCAGGTCGACCTCGACGCCGACGCCGTCCAGGATGCCGGGCTGCCCGACGCGGTCCCAGGTCGGGCCCCGCATGCGGAGCCGGCCGCGCACCGTGCGGGTCCGGCTCCACCGCTCGGCACCGCCCGCGGCGGACAACGCCAGTCGAACGAGCCCGGCACCCGCGTTCGCCTTCTCACCCATGGCTTCTTGTCACCCTCGCGTCCGTACGCGCCAAGTTCAGTCAGTGAACTGGAGTAACGTAGCACGCAGTTCGGTGAGCGAACCACGAAAGTCCGAGCCCGCCGCGTCCCGTTCGCGAAGGTCAGGTCAGGGGCGTCAGCCTGGTCGCGCGGCCGTCCTGGTCCCGTACCACCCGCAGCGTCCTCTCGACGGCCGCGCGGTCGATGGTTCCGAAGACGTGGGGGAACAGCGTGCCGGGCGCCACTCCGGGAGGCGGAGCGGGGTCGGCGGCCTCCCAGCGGACCTCGGCGCGCAGCTTGCGCTCGTCGACGACCAACGCGAGGAGGGTGCCCGGCAGGTCCCGGTAGAAGGCGTTGACCACGGCCAGGGTGGTCGGCTCGTCGCCGGAACAGTGGACAAATCCGTCCGTCGCGAGGGACGCGGGGGAGTAGGGCCGGTCCTGAACGCTCTGCCATTCGTCCAGCGACACCACGTGATAGATCATGGCTCCGTTATAGCCTCCACCGGGCAACGGATCGCAGCCCGGCCGCACCGGAAAGGAGCGGCGGGCCTCAGGCGATCCGACGGCGTACGAATTCCGTCAGGTCGTCCACCTCCCGGCCCGCGACGTCGTGGCCCAGTTCCGGATAGACCCGGATGTCCGCGGCCGCGTGCCTTCGCGTCCAAGCGTCGGTCCGCGCCACCGCGTCCTGGGGGATCACCCCGTCCAGGCCGCCCCGACCCCAGAAGACCGGCGGCCTGGTACGCGCGAGCTCCGCGTCCCCGGGCAGGCTGTCACCGACGACGAACCCGCCCAGCTGGACCGCGTACGAGAAGCGTGACGGATCCCGCCGCACCATCTGGAGCGCCATCGCCCCGCCTTGGGAGAACCCGATCAGCCCCACCGAGGAGAACGAGGGCTGGGCGTCCAGCCAGGTGAGGACCGCGTCGGCCATGGCGTTCGCCAGGGACGGCCGCGGGTTCCCGATGGGGTTTCCCCGGCTGGGGAACCAGGCGTATCCACCGGCTTCCGCGAAGGGCCCGCGGACCGACGCGACGACCAACTCGCCGTGGAGGGACCGGGTGAGCCGGAACAGATGCGCCTCGTCGTAGCTCCACCCGTGCATCGCCACCAGCAGGGGCCGACCGGCGCGCCTGCCCTCGGGTACGGACCACAGCACGGCCCGGTCGTCGAGGGGCGGGTGGGAAGGGGCGAAGTCGCTCACTGCGGGCTCCCGGGACGATCCTTGGGATTCTGGCGCTTTCCATGGTGGCGAGAGGAATCCGGAGCGTCCAATACCGACTTCGACCCCTGTGATACCTGAAGGACATGAGCGGGGACGCCGTGTCGCCGAGGGCCCGGAAACGACGGGCGCTCACACGGACGAGGCGCGCCGCTCCTCCAAGAACCGGGCCTCGTACGCCTGGAGTTCGGCCCGCGTTGTCCGCCAGGCGCTCATCGCCTGCCTCGCATCGGTGAACAGGCAGCGGCTCCGGCCCTCGTCCCCTTCGTCGCTGATCGCCCACCACCCGTTCGTGACGTCCCACACCGTGCGCACGTCGCCGCCCGGCAACACGAAACGATGCCGGGTCAGCGTCACCCAGACCCCCCATCCTTCGATGCTGCAACTCTCGTGGTGGTCGCGCCCCCAGGACCTCACCTCCTCGGCGTCGTGAGCGCGGGCGCGCGCGAGTTCCGCGGCGATCCTGGCGGGGACGGGAGTCTCCGACGTACCGACCAGTTCCTCCGCGTCCCGGGCGGCGGCGGTCGGCCGCGTCGCGTGGGCGGAGATCGCGGCCCGGACCGACAGGAATCCGGCGGACCTCAGTTCGTAGGCCCGCTCGGCCGTGATGCCCGCCGCGGCGAGAGCCTCGGCCTGCCCCGCCCGCCAGGCGTTCTCCGGCTCCGCGTCCCGGGCGGCGCCGCCGGGCGGCACGTCGCGACCTGGCCCGGAATCATCCGTCGCGTCGACAGGCCACCCCTGACGGCGCCACGTGTCCGGCGTCCGGGAGATCAGACACGCGGCGTCCGCGGCGGTCCTGACCGCCATGACCGGTAGGAGCCGCCGCAGGGCCACCGGGTTCCACGGGGTTCCCGCCAAGGTGTCGGCGGCGCCGGGGTCGGCACCCACGGAGGCGTAGGCGGAGGCCGAGTACAGGTACTCCTCGCGCATCCTGCGGATGAGGTCGAGGCGGTCGGCGGTGGCGGGCAGTACGTACTGCGTTCCGTGCCCGGCGGACCCGAACCGCCGGACGACCACCGCCGCCTCCCGCTCGTCCAGGAACACCTCGGCGCTGTCCGCCCATCCCGGGTACTCGCTCGGTACGTGCTCGTGGCCGCGCCGGTCCTGCCCGGTGAAGTCCGCGGATCGTGCGTCGCGAGGGGCCGGCGGGATGTCGCTGTGGTACCTGGTGCCCAGCAGGCAGAAGGCCTCCCTGCGGAGCGTGTCGGCCGGATCGTCGTCGCTGGAACGAGAGGGGGAGTACCAGGAAGGGGGAAGGCGGTCGACGGAGGTACGCGGCAGGTCCTCCACGAGAAGCGTCGTCCCCGGCTCCCAGGTGACGCGCGGGCCGTCGCCGCTGTCGGCGATCGACAGCGCTCCCTTCCGCACCGTGCAATGCCGCAGAAGGGGAGCGCCGCCGGCCGTGACACTCACCAGGGATTCGCCCGAGGGCAGGCCCAGTTCCGTCCGGGGCCACGGAGCCATGGCGTCCAGGTGCAGGAGGACGTCCAGATGCTCGACGGGCGTGCGGCCGTCGCGGCCGAGTCTGCCGGTGATCACCCGGAATCCCGGATTGTCGGCGCTGAGAAAGCCCGACTCGGCCCCGTCGACCTCCCCGTCCCAGGGCAGGGGCGCGTACACCACGTGGGGGGCCAGGACCCCTGGGGTCTGCCAGTGGAAGCCCGGGCGGTGGCGGCGGTGCTTCCCCGGCGGACGGGCGGTGCCGACGGCCGATCCCATCGACACGGAACAACCTTCCCGGAGTGATTCGTCCATCACGTTTCGCTGCGCTCCCGAGGTGGGTCCGGAACATCGGCGACACCGTAACTCAGCTGCCCCGCGGACGCGTTGGCCGTTGCCTGGGAGGCAACGGCCGGTCACGGGCGGGCGGGCAGTTGCTGGGCGAAGCGGCGGACGGCGGCGGTGAAGGCGTCCGGATCGTCGAAGTTCGCGAGATGCCCCGCACGCGGGATCAGTTCGAGGCGGGCGCGGGGGTGCGCGCGGACGAACGCGCGCTCGCCGGAACGGAAGACGGTGTCCTTCTCGCCGTTCAGGACGAGCACCGGAGCGTCCACATGGCGCATCGCACCGGCGTCGAAGCGGCCCAGCACCTCGCCCCAGGCGGCGGGCAGGGTGTGGAACGCGTAGCCGGACCGGATGGTCGCCTCCACCACGTCGGGCGGGTAGAGCCGGCGCAGCAACCGGTCGTTCCACCGGGCCAGCCGGTCCGCCGGCAGGCGGGGGACGAGCCCGGCCACCCACCGGTAGGGCGTCGCCCACGGGCCGGAGGTCGAGGCGCTGGCCCCGGCGAGGACCAGCCCCCGCAACCGCTCCGGGGTACGCCGCGCGAACTCCAGCGAGGCGTACCCCCCGAGCGAGTGCCCGACGACCAGCGCGGGACCCCGGTCCAGGGAGTCCACCGCGGCGGCGATGATCTCCGTCGCCGCGGCCAGACCCCAGGGTTCGGCCGTGCGGGCGCCGTGGCCCGGCAGGTCGACGGCGGCCACCGCGAAGTCCGGCTCCAGCGCGGCGAGTTGCGGACTCCACTGACCCGCGCTGAAACGTGTCCCGTGTACGAAGACAATCGGCGGCGTCCCCGTCGTGGCCATGCGTCCCCCTGATCGGCGCCTACGGTGAACCGACCCTACCGCCCGGCCGGTTCACCGCCGCGACGCCGATCCATCCGGCCCGGCCGGGAGCCACCGGGAGCTACTCGACGAAGATGTCGACCGAAGGACGCATCTCGGAGCAGACCCGCAGGACGTCGTGAATCACGTGGTCCTCGAAGGACTTGAACGGGGTCCGGTCGACGGTGTCGGCATCGACGTCGGGGTACGAGATCTGGCTGAGCAGGTAGTCGAAGCGCGGCGCCCACTTGCGGGAGCCCAGGCGCGCGGTGGTGGAGCAGTTGTCGACCATGTGGGCGACACCGCGGGCGTGCATGTACGGGTTGAGCGAGTCGACGGCCTCGATGACGGACTCGTTCGCGATCTCCGAGTAGGGGTGGCCCCGTTCCAGGAGGACGTCGACCTGGGCCATCATCACCCCGCAGAAGACCCCGGCGGTGAACGGGTTGAGCGGTACCTCGTGGCCCTCCCGGTCGGCGCGCACCGCCTGGCCGACCCGCCACATGGCGGCCTGGTCGATCTTCCCCATCGGGAAGCGGCCGAGGCGCTGCCCGGCGAGGATGACGCTGCGGATCTCGTTGCCGGAAGCCACCTCGTCGTAGATCTCCGAGGTCAGTTCGAGACCGATCGGGTAGGCAGCCGCGTACGCCTCGGCGAACACGTTCTTCGCGTCGGCGTCGAGTTCCTCGTAGACGCCGATCAGCCCCCGGGTGGAAATCGTCTTCGATATCGGCCCGGTGACACACTCCACGGAGTTCCGGAACGCGTCCGCCTCGCTCATTCCGTGGTCACGGTAACGCCGGTACAGGCTCTCGACGATTCCGTGGACGCCCGCCAGGAGCATCGAGCGTTCCCCGGTGAGGTCCGACAGATACTCCGACTCAAGAGTCGTCTGGAACGTGAAAGGAGCGCCCAGCGCGACCGACCATCCGAGGGCGCGGTCCGTCGCGCGACCGGTGACGTCCTGGTGCACGGCGAAGCTCGCGTTGATGCCGGCTCCGTTGACCGTGGCGCCCTGCACGTAGAGGGCGCGCACCGAGGGCCCCATTCCCTTCGGGCACACCGCGATGACATCGACGTCGGAACGGAACTCCTCGCCGATGCCCGTCAGGTGGCCCAGCAGGAATCCGTGCGAGAGCCCCAGGGTCGCGCCGGGACGGAGCGCGGCCAGCAGCTCGCGGTGGTACTCGGCCTGAGCCGCGTCGGAGATCAGCAGGAGCACCATGTCCGAGGCGGCGATGACCTCGTACATCTCACCGAGCGTGCCGTCCTCCTCACGGAAACCGGCCGCCCGGGCGGCGGAGACGGACGAGGAGCCCGCCCGCAGCCCCACCACGACCTTGACCGCGCCGCCGAGCGAGTCACGCAGGTTCTGGGCCTGGGCCGGCCCCTGCGAGCCCCAGCCGACAACTCCGATCTGGTTCACTCCCTCGAAGGCGGCGGGCAGCCGGTCGAACAGATGACGCCCACCCCGGACGATCGCCTCACGACGACCTCCGAGAGTGATGGTTTCCTTGTCGAAGACGGAAGTGGCGAAATCAAGCGATGCGGATGTCATGCCCTTCTCCTTTTGTCTCGGCGCCGGCCCGCTCGAACAGGGCGGGGGACTCGATCGGGGCGAGCACCGCCCCTCGAATGATTCACGATCGAGCGCAAAGGAAAGTTCACATTCCACGTCACCGAGGATCGATCGCACCACTTATGAAAACGTTCGGCAGGTCCCGGTAAAATTTCGACCACGCCATGCCCGGAATGGGCCGGCGCCGATTCCGCCGGCCCATTCCTCCCGGTGCCCTGTGGGCGGACCGCCGGCGGGTTGGGGCTCGGTTCAGCCGGCCGCGAGGATCGCCCGGGCGATGTCGTCGGGATGCGTGAGAAGGCCGTTGTGCGTCCCCGGTACGCTCACCGGCTTCAGCCCGGCACGCTCGGCGAAGACTTCCCCCGGGTGCGGCAGCGCACGGTCCTCGTCGCCGAGCAGGTAGTGCAGGGGGACGCCCAGGGTCGTGACGTCGGGCCCCTGCGCCGGATCGAGGAAGTAGTCGCCGGGCATGGGCGTCAGGAGGTCGGAGACCAGTTGCTGTACCTCCGGCGCGGCGTCCTGCATGAAGATGTGCTGTACGAATTCGAGCGCCGGCGCGATGGACCGGGTCGGCGAGGAGTCGATCATGCCCTGGAGCATGGCCTGCGACTCGGCCGGGTTGTCCTCGATGAGGGAGCGCCCGACCACCGGGACCTGCGCCGCGTAGTAGACGATGCCGGCGAGCCTGCCCCCGAGCCGGCCGGCCGCGCCGTTGGCCGGATAGCCGCCCCAGCTGTGGGCGACCAGGACCACGTCGCTCAGATCACGGTCCTCGACCACGCGCACGATGTGATCGGCCGCCGCGTCCAGGCGGCGATCACGCGGATCGTCGCCCTCGCCCAGGCCCGGCAGCGTCAGGGTGACCGCCTGGTGGCCGGCGGCCCGCAGGCGCTTCGCGACCGGTACCCACGACCAGCCACCGTGCCAGGCGCCCGGGATCATTACGTACGTAGCCATGTATCTTTCCTCCGCTTTTGTATCTTTCGGACGCAGCGTCCGAAGCGGTCTGCCACGCTAGCACCGCGCACGATCCGTCGAGTCGGCCCGTTGCCCAGATCACACCGGCCGCCCGCATAGACTGAGGTGTGACCGACGTGCGCGCCGCCGACGACCGGGCCGCCGTGATCGAGGCGGGGGCCCTGGCCGCGGTCGAACGGCTCCTGGCCGCCGGCACCCCGTACTCCGGGTTGTCGATGCAGCGCATCGCGGACGAGGCCGGCGTCGCCAGGTCGACGCTGTACCTCTACTTCAGGGAGAAGAACGCCCTGCTGATCCGCCTGTCCTCTGGCCTCAAGGACGGCTCGTATCAACTGATGAGCAGCTGGTCGCCGGACGGGCCGGACGCCCTCGACCGCCTGAGCGACACCATCCGCGACGTCATCGCCTACTACCGGCGCCGCCGTCACCTGCTGCGCGCCACGCTGGAATCGGCGGACCGTGATCCGGAGATGGGCCGAATCTGGGCCGACGAACTCGATCCCTTCCAGGAGCTCTGCCGGCACTGGATCAGGACGGCCCAGGCGCAGGGCCGGACGGCCGCGGACGTCGACCCGGTGACCGCCAGCCAGGTCATCGTGATCGGCGGCTTCCGCGTGATCGCCCAACAGGCCGTCGCGGGCGACCCCGACCGCGACGCGACCGTGGCTCACGAACTGGCCGCCAACCAGTGGTACGGAGCATTCCGCCGCCCCGCGTGAGACAGCTCGCGCCCGGCCGCGGCGCCGCGCACCGCGCGCACCAGCCGGATGCCCCCGGACCCCGCGCGTGCTCTCCACGGTCGCGTACGGTGAGGGCAGCCGCTCCCGTCCTGGCGACCCGGCCCCGGCCCCGGCCGTGAGACCCGGCTCGGCGATCGCCGCACCGCGCACCACATCGAGAACTCGACGCCGATGTCCGGCGCGCACTGTCTGGGAGAAAGCATGTCCGAAGGGGCCCCGGCACGGACCGGGACGACGGATGGCGAGCTGCTGTCCGCGCTGTTCGCCCATGCCACCGCAGGGATGTACGCCGTGGACGGCGCCGGCCGGGTCGTGGCCTGCAACCCCTGGGCGGAACAGATCCTCGGCCACCGCCCGGGCGGCCTCACCGGCCGCGACGCGACGCGCCTCCTGCACGCGTCGCACGACAGCACCGGGCGCGCCGAGCGTGCCGTCCTGCTCCGCGCCGACGGCACCCCGCTGCCCGTCTGGTGGACGTCCGCGCCGCTCCCCGGACGGGGCACGGTCGTGGTCTTCCACGACACCGGGGCCGAGGGGGAGCACAACAAACGCCGTTCCGACCGCTACGCGCACAGCGAGACCGCCCGGGAACAGGCCGAGTTCGACCTCGCGGAGGCGACCTGGCTCGGTGACCTGACCCTGGCGCTGGTGAGCACGCTGGAGGCGGAGGAGGGGCTCGCGCACCTCGCCCGGCTCCTGGTGCCCCGGCTCGCCGACGGGGCGGTGATCGACCTCATCGCCGACCGCGGCCGGGTCCGCAGGACCGCGTGGACCCACCGCGAACCGGACCAGGTGTCCGCGGGGGTTCTGGACGCCGATCCGCCCCTCTTCGGCGACACCTCGCCGGCCCCCCTGGCGAAGGTCCTACGGGGCGGCCCCACCCAGCACTTGAACGCGCCCTTCCGTACGGGCCTCTCCGGCACGCCCCCCTCCGCCCCCGCGCCGCTCCCCGCCGACGCCCTCGGGCGGGCCACCACGGCGATGCTGACCGGCCTCGGTGCCGCCCAGGCCCTCATCGTGCCGCTCCGCCTCCGCGACAGCACCTTCGGCGCGCTCACCCTCACCCGGTCCGCCACCACCCCGCCCTTCGACGACGCCGACCGGGTGCTCGCCGAGGAGGTCGCCCGCCGCACCGCCCTCGCGCTGGAGAACGCCCGCCTCCACGCCCAGCAGGCCGACATCGCCGCGACCCTCCAACGCGCCCTCCTCACCGACCTGCCCCTCGTCGAGACGCTGGAGCTGGCCGCGCACTACCAGCCGGCGGAGCACACCGCCGAGGTCGGCGGGGACTGGTACGACGCCTTCCCGCTGCCGGACGGCGATCTCGCCCTGGTGGTCGGCGACGTCGCGGGACACGACATCCAGGCCGCCGCCCGGATGAGCGAACTGCGCAACATGCTGCGGGCGTTGGCCGTCGACCGGCCCGAGGAGGATCCCGGCGGCATCCTCCGGCGCCTGGACCGCGCCCAGGCGCACCTCCGGCTCGCCGACTCCGCCACGGTCGTCCTCGCCCGCCTGCGGGCCGCCGAGGACGGTGCCTGGCGGCTCAGTTGGTCCACCGCCGGCCATCCACCGCCGCTGATCGTCACGGCCGACGGCGCGACCCGCTATCTCGACGAGGCGCACGCGATGCTCATCGGCCTGCTGCCGGGCACCTCCCGGCCCACGGTCACGACCGAACTGCCCCCGGGCTCCACGCTCCTGCTCTACACCGACGGGCTCATCGAGTCCCGGACCCAGGACATCGACAGCGGCCTGCTGCGGCTGCGCCGGTACGCCGCCGCCCATCACACCCAGCCGCTCGACCGGTTGTGCGTCGACCTGGCCCGGCACCTGGGCGACACGCGCGACGACATCACGCTCATCGGGGCGCGGATTCCGCCCCGGAGGTGAAACCGGTCCCGGAACCGGTACCGGACCCACAAGCGGAATCTCACCGGCCGCCTGGAGCGGGCCCCAGGAAGGCGCCTCGCGGACGGCCGGAATTCGCTTGTCGAAGTGAGCCCACGACCACGCGGCCGACCGCGTTCATCAACTGAAGGGCCATGAGGTTTTTTCCTGACCGCCCGTAAGGGCGCCCGACGCCCTCGCAGGGCCACCCCGGACCCCGATTCCGGCGCTCGCGCAAGGGCCTCCGTACACACCGCCGAAACCCCCTCCCACCTGCGCGGACACCACCCTGCCCGCACCCCCGCCGGAAGCCTCCCACCAGGGAGAGCGCTCTCCCTCCCGGCCGGTCTGCGGCGCTCCCCAATGTCTCCTTTGTGTTAAATAACTGACGGTCCGTCAGTTCCGGAACTTGACGCAGCACCTTGACGCCCCCTTTACGCAGCCCTAACGTCCGGCACTCAGGGGCTCCGATACGGAACCTCTCCCCCCCACCACCGGATCTCCCGTCCGGCCGGTGCCCCGGCCCGCCGCCGGAGCGTGCCGGGCGCGCGATCCACGACTCCCTTTGGAGCGCCCATGAGATCAACGCGGTCCGAGAACGGCCGCCCCGTCCGCGGGGGACGCCGCAAGGCCCTTCTCGCGGGATTGATCGCGGCGTTGGCGGTCGCCGCCCAGCTCGTGCTCGGGCCCACCGGCGTCCCCCAGAAGGCCGCGGCCCAACCGGCCGGCGCGCAGGTCGTGCGCGTGGCGGAGTTCCTCGCCGAGTGCAATTTCAGCCACCGCCTGCCCGACGACCCCATCGTCGTGCCCGGCATCCCCGGCGGCTCGCACATGCACAGCTTCTTCGGGAGCCACGCGACCAACGCGTACACGAACCTCGGGGACCTGAAGACGGCGGCCACCACCTGCGACCCGCAGGTCGACCTCTCGTCGTACTGGGTGCCGACTCTGTACGTGAACAACCAGCCCGTCGAGCCCACCGGCACGACGTTCTACTACCTGGGTGAAGGGGTACGTGACGACGTCATCGCCCGTACCCAGCCCATACCCGAGGGCCTCAAGATCGTGGCGGGCAACGCCAAGGCCACCGGTCCGAACGACAACACCCGGGCGCGCTGGTCCTGCCTGCACGCCGGACAGGTGAACCCGTCGACGGACTTCGTCAACTGCCCGGCCGGCACGATGCTGGAGTCGTACCTCGACTTCCCGCAGTGCTGGAACGGCAGGGACCTCGACTCGGCCGACCACAAGAGCCACATGTCCTACCCGGTCGACGGAACGTGCCCGGCGAGCCACCCGGTGCCGGTCCCGAAGCTGCGTCAGGTCCTGCGCTACCCGGTGAACGGCAACCCGGCCGGCTTCAGACTGGCCTCCGGACCCGGGTACACCATGCACGGCGACTTCTTCAACGCCTGGCCCGTCGCCGAGATGGACCGCCGGGTGCGTGACTGCATCCGGCCGATCATCAAGTGCGGCGCCAACGGAATCCCCTCGTGATGCCGCGGGGCGGCGGCCGGCCGCATCCCGGCGGACCGCCGCCCCGTCGCGGTTCCGTACTGCCCGCGGTCCTGCTGGCCCTGGCGGTCCTCGGGCCGCTCGGCTGCGGTGCCTCGCCGGCACCGTCCGACACGACCCCCCGGCGCACGGCCGCGGTGGCGGAACGGGGCGCACAGGCCGCTCCCGCGCCGTCCGCGTCGGCGGTCGCGGCGGTCGGGTTCAACGACACCGACCGGGGCTGGGCCCAGTTGATGGCGGCCATGGACGAGCGGACGCTGCTCCTGCTCGACCTGATCGCCGACCGCGCGAGCGACGCGGGACTGGCCGACCTCGCCCGGCGTACGACGGTCACGCACCGGGCGGAACTCACCGGTCTCCGCGCGATCCTGCGGAAGACCGGGGCGGACGGGGCCAATCCGCACGAGGGCCACGACATGAAGGGGATGGTGACCGACGACGAACTGCGCGCGATCACCGCGAAGCGCGGCGCGGCGTTCGACGACCTCTCCCTGACCTACCTCCGAGAGCACCTGGAGCAGAGCGTGCTCGTCTCGCGGGGCGAACAGAGCGCGGGCGGCGCCCCGGAGGCGAAGAAACTCGCCGCCGAGGTGACGAAGCGCCGCACCGAACAACTGGCGGCGCTGCGCCCGCTCGGCGGCTGACCCCCGCGCCCCGCACGAGGACCGCCGCTCCCGGGCCGGGAACCCCACGCCCCGGGGCCTGCCCCGAAGACCAGGCCCGCCCGGGAGCGGCCGGAACGGACCCGCGCACCGGCTCACGGTACGTCGACCCCCACGACGCCCACCCCCGGAAGCGCACACGCCCCCAACCCCGCCGTCGTAGGGCCCACCGCCCCCGCAGCCGCAGCCACACCCGCCCCGGCCACCACAGCGCCACCCAGCCCAGGAACCACGGACTCCACCGGCCCCACCGCCACGACGCCACCCGCCCCCGCCACCCGCGTCCCCAGCGTCTCCGGCTCACTCGCGTACGGCAGCCCCTCCAGCGGGCGGTCCGTGCAGAAGCGCGCCATCAGGTCCGCGAAGTCCGCGATCCGCTCCACCGGCGCCAGGTGGTCGGTCTCGTCGATCGTCAGGAACCGCGCCTCCGGGAGCTGCGCCGCCACCTCGCGCCCCATGGCGGGCGTGCAGAGCGTGTCGTGCTCCCCGGTCACCACCAGGCTCGGCAGGGCCGGCACCGGCTCCGGGCGGTACCACTCGTGCCGCATCAACCGGGTGTTGTGCTCCGCCGACTTGCCCAACTGTTCCGGGTCCTGGCCGGCGATCTGCTGGTACACCAGACGGGACACGGCCGCGTGCTTGCGGACGTGACCCGTGCCGGGCGGGGACATGAAGCGGTCGGCCAGCTCACGCGCGATCGTCTCGGTCTCGCCCCGCTCGATCATCACGGCCCAACGCTCCATCGCCGCCGCGTAGTCCGCCGGGATACGGGTGGTCATGCCGACCAGCAGCAGCCGCGCCACGAGGTCCGGGTAGTGCTGCGTGAACCGCAACCCCACCGCCCCGCCGTAACAGGCGGCCACCAGGTTGACGCGCGGCACCCCCAGTTCGCCGAGCAGGTGCCGGACGGTCGCGGCGAGGAAGTCGACCCCGTACATCGCGGGAAGGAAGTCCGCGGTCCCGTACCCCGGCAGGTCCACCGTGATCACCTGCCCCAGCGGACCGAGCCATTTCTCGTGCCGCACCCAGGAGTTGCGGTCCTGGGACGAGCCGCCCAGCACCAGCACCGGCTCCGTCACCGGGTCGTCGTGATGGACGACGCGGCACGTGTAGCGGAAGCCGTCGAACGTGAGGTCCCGCTCCTCGACCCGGCCGGTCGTCCCGGCCCCGCGACCGTCCACCGCCTGCCCCGGGATCAGCGGGCGAGCACGGGGCGATTCCTGGTCCTGGGCGAGGACGGCGTCGATGGACATGGGTGACTCCAGAGCTCCGGAACGGACAACAACGTCCCTGCCTAGCAGTTGGCCCGCCCCGACCGGACATCACTGACCCGATCGTGGGCGGTTCGCGCCTCCCGGTCCGCTGGTCCATTCGAATCTCGCTCAGCAGGACCGGTGACAGGGGCGCGCGGCGCCCTCCGCGCCCTCCGGCGCACGGTCCGGATCGAGCGGGGGCGGCGGCGGGACGGCGGCGGGGATCCCCTTGACTTCGAGTGCGCTCCAATTCGTAGCCTCGGCGCATGACTACGCCTCAGCACAAGATCGGGTCCGGGTTCGGAGCCCGGAGCACCGCACAGGAGGTCCTGCGGGGGATCGACCTCACCGGGAAGCTCGCGATCGTGACCGGCGGCTACTCCGGCCTCGGCCTGGAGACCACCCGCGCCCTGGCCGGCGCCGGCGCCCACGTCGTCGTCCCCGCCAGGCGGCCGGCGGCGGCGCGCGAGGCGCTGCACGGCATCGACGGCACCGAGGTCGACGAGCTGGACCTCGCCGACCTCGGCAGCGTCCGCGCCTTCGCGGAGCGCTTCCTCGCCTCGGACCGGGCCGTCGACCTGATCATCAACAACGCGGCCGTCATGGCGAGTCCGGAGACCCGCGTCGGTCCCGGCTGGGAGATGCAGTTCGCGACCAACCACCTCGGCCACTTCGCCCTGGTCAACCGGCTCTGGCCGGCGCTCGTACGCGGCCGGGCCCGGGTGATCTCCGTCTCCTCGGCCGGCCACCGCAACTCGCCGGTCCGCTGGGACGACCCGCATTTCCTGCGGGGGTACGACAAGTGGCAGGCGTACGGGCAGGCGAAGACGGCCAACGCG
This sequence comes from Streptomyces liangshanensis, assembly GCF_011694815.1. Lineage (NCBI taxonomy): Bacteria > Bacillati > Actinomycetota > Actinomycetes > Kitasatosporales > Streptomycetaceae > Streptomyces > Streptomyces liangshanensis. The sequence goes on along the minus strand of NZ_CP050177.1, from coordinate 181,899 downwards.
CTGTTCGCCGTGCACCTCGACAAGCTGGGCGAGGAGTCCGGCGTACGGGCCTTCTCCCTGCACCCCGGCGGGATCCTCACCCCGCTGCAACGCCACCTGGCCCAGGAGGAGATGGTCGCCGCGGGCTGGATCGACACCGACGGCAACCTGATCAACCCGTCGTTCAAGACACCCGAGCAGGGCGCCTCGACGCAGGTGTGGGCGGCGACCTCCCCCCTGCTGGCGGACCGGGGCGGGGTGTACTGCGAGGACTGCGACATCGCCGAGCCGGCGGGTGACGGTGAGTTCACGGGCGGGGTACGGGCCTACGCGACCGACCCCGAGCAGGCGGCGCGCCTGTGGGCGCTCTCGGCCGAACTGACCGGAGTCGACGCGTTCGTGACAACGGCCTGAACCACGCCCCGGGCCGAGTGGCAGCCCGTCAGGACGCGGTGCCATAACGCCGTCCCCGACCGGCTGACAGCTCGCCAGGACACGGCGGTCCCGGGGTGCCGTACCCCAACCCCACCCAGGTACGGCACCCCCGCGCCCCGCCGCCTACTCGCAGCCCGTGGTGACCGGCCCCTCCCCGTGCGTGGCCCCGATCCACCCCCACCACCCGACGCAGTCCGTCGTCGAGCCGGCGTACACGGGCCCGGCGTACGTCGTGAACTCGCCGGTGTCGTCGATCGGGTCGGGGTCCATGCTCGTGTTGACGTACGCGGCCATGTACATCCTGGCCCCCGGCTTGCTGCGGACCGTGACCACGCAGTGCGTCCCCCGCGCCGGGTCCACGGTCAGGAACACCGTGCCCAGGGTCCCCACCGGCGCCGAGTCCACGACCCGGTACGCGGGCCCGCAGACCCCGTTGTACTTCGCCTGCGTCACCGCCGCGCCCGCCGGCGGAGCCGTCAGGGCCGTACCGCCGACCAGCGCGGCCGCCAGTGCCCCGACGGCCGCCGCGCGTCTGCTGATGCCGAACCTCATGTCGTTCCCCCGTTTTCTCCGTGCGCCGGACGGCCGGATGCCCGCCGCCCGCCGCTCCCCGCGTGCCGGACCCGGCCGACGGCGCCGGCCAGGTCGACGCCGGTCAGGCGTCACCTGGGAAGAGCGCCGGGAAGGGGCCGGGGTTGCGCGGGCGCGGACGCCTGTTACCGACTCGGGACGGGGCGTCAGGTGGTCCTGCGATGCGTGAGCGTCGTGGGGAGCGTGAGGTACTGCCGGGGCGCGGCCGGATCGTTGATCTCCTCCAGCAGCAGCCGCGTGATGGCCCGTCCGATGTCCTCGCTGGCCTGGTTGACGCTCGTCAGCGGCGGGACGGTGTGCCGGGCCACGATCGAGTCGTCGAAGCCGATGACCGCCACGTCCTCGGGCACCCGCCGCCCCCGCTCGCGCAGCTCGGTCAGCGCGCCGGCCGCCATCACGTCGGACGCGACGAAGACGGCGTCGAGCCCGGGGTGACGGTCCAGCAGCTCGCCCATCGCGGCCCGCCCGCCCTCCTCGGTGAAGTCGGCGGAGACCGCCAGCGACTCGTCCGGGGGAGTGCCGTGCCCGGCGTGGGCGTCCCGCCACCCCTGGAGACGGCCGCGGCCCACGTCCATGTCGAGCGGTCCGGCGATCGTGGCGACGGTGGTACGCCCCTGGCCGAGCAGATGCCGTACGGCCTGCGCCGCCCCGCCCACGTTGTCGGAGTGCACATGGCTGAGCGACTCGTCGGGGGAGCGCCGTCCGGCCAGCACCGTCGGCATCTGCGTCTTCTCCAGGAACGCGACCAGCGGGTCGTCCTGGTGCACCGCGACCAGCAGGACGCCGTCCACCCGCCGCGCCTCCACGAACCGCGTCAGCCGGTCCAGCTCGCGCGGGTTCCGTACCAGGATCAGCAGCAACTGCATGTCGGTGTCGGCCAGTTCGGTACTGACCCCCCGGATGACCGCGTTGAAGTACGGCTCCGCCGCCAGCCGGCTCTCCGACTCCGGTATCACCAGCGCGATGCTGTCGGTCCGGCTGGTGACCAGGCTCCTCGCGGCCGGATTCGGTACGTAGTGCAGCTCCGCGATCGCCGCCTCCACGGCCGCGCGGGCCTTGGCGCTCACGCCGGGGGCGCCGTTCACGACCCGGGAGACCGTCCCCCTGCCGACGCCCGCCAGTGCCGCCACGGCTTCAAGGGTCGGCCTCTGACCTCGCGGGTCGCGGCTGCTCATCACGTCTCCTGACTCTCGCTCCGGTGGTGCGCCGAAGCGCTCACGTGGTGATTGTGCTCGGTGGTGCGGACGACGGCCGCGCGGAGGCGGTGTCCGGACACATTCGCGCAACGGAACCGACTTCGGCCCTTGACACGGCCCGGCGTCTCCCGAGAGTCTTCCACAACCGTTTGGGAGCGCTCCCAGTTTATCCCGGGAACAGCTCTCCGATCCAGTCGACCGTGAGCCGCAGCAGGCGCGCGCCTGGGCGCCGCTGCTAGGAGGAAGCACATGGGCACTGCCCGCAAGCGCTTCGGATCCACCTTCGTTTCCGCCACCGCCCTCGCGGTGTCCCTGGTCCTCGTCGCCGGCTGCGGAAGCGGCGACGACGGGGGCAAGGCGCGCACCAAGGACGGAAAGACCGTCATCAGCCTCGGCCTCTTCGGAGTCATGGGCTACAAGGAGACCGATCTCCTCGACCGCTACATGAAGGAGAACCCCGACGTCACGATCGAGACCGACGTGGCCGGGGACGAGCAGACCTACTACACCGCGCTCCAGACGCACCTCGCCGCCGGCAGCGGGCTCAAGGACATCCAGGGCATAGAGATCGGCCGGGCGAAGGAGCTGGTCGACACCCAGGCCGACAAGTTCGCCGACCTAGGGAAGACCCCGGGCACGGACCACTTCCTGCCCTGGAAGTCGTCCCAGGTCACCACCGGCGACGGCAAGGTGATCGGCCTCGGCACGGACATCGGCCCCATGGCGGTCTGTTACCGCAAGGACCTGTTCGAGCAGGCCGGACTGCCCACCGACCGGGCGGAGGTGGCGAAGCTCTGGGAGGGCGACTGGGCGAAGTACGTCGACGTCGGCCGCACCTTCAAGCAGGGGACGAAGAACCCCAAGGTCGCGTACATGGACACCTCCACCGGACTGTTCAACGCGATGATCTACGGCGAGGACAAGCAGTTCTACGACGAGGACGGCAAGCTGATCTACCAGGACAACCCGGTGGTGAAGGACGCCTGGAAGCTCGCCTCCGACGCGGCCACGTCCGGGCTCACCGCCAAGCTCCGCCAGTTCCAGCCCGGTTGGGACCCCGGCCTGGCCAACGGCACCTTCGCCACCGCCGTCTGCCCGGCCTGGATGCTCGCCCACATCAGCGAGAAGGCCGGCCCCGCGAACAAGGGCAAGTGGGACGTCGCCAAGGCCCCCAAGGGCGCCAACTGGGGCGGCTCGTTCCTCGGCGTGATGGAGGACAGCCCGGTCAAGAAGCAGGCGGAGAAGCTCGTCGCCTGGCTGACCGCGCCCGAGCAGCAGGCGTACATCTTCGAGAAGCTCGGTAACTTCCCCTCCTCGAAGACGGCGCTCGACATGCCCGCGGTCGCCAACGGCACCTCCCCGTACTTCAGCGACGCGCCGATCGGCCAGATCTTCGGCGCCGCCGCGAAGGAGATCCCGGCGAAGCAGGTCCTCGGCCGCAAGGACGGCACGATCAAGGACACCTTCTCCCTGGGCCTCCAGCTGATCGAGGCGCAGGGCAAGAGCCCCGACGCGGCGTGGAAGACGACGGACGAACGGATCCAGAAGCTCACCCGCTGACCCGGCGCCCCGCGCACCGGCCGCCGGACGGGCCGAACCGTCCGTCCGGCGGCCGCCGATCACCGTCCACCCCACCCCACTTCGCCCCCACCCCACGGAAGGAAGCCCGCGTGGCCACCTCCATCGATCCCCGGCAGTCGCGGCGCACCATCCTCCACCGCCTGGACCTCGGAGCGGTTCCGTACGCCTTCATCGCCCCGTTCTTCCTGATCTTCGGCGCCTTCGGCCTCTACCCGCTGCTCTACACCTTCTGGATCTCGCTCCACCGCGTCGAGCTCTCCTCGCTGGACACCATGGAATGGCGAGGTCTCGCCAACTTCACCGAGCTGTTCGAGGACGACCGCTTCTGGAACGCGCTGAGCAACACCTTCACCATCGGCGTCCTCTCCACCGTCCCGCAGCTCCTCATGGCCCTCGGCCTGGCCCACCTGCTGAACTACCGCCTGCGCGGCTCGGTCTTCTTCCGGGTGGCCGTCCTGACCCCGTACGCGACCTCCGTGGCCGCCGCCGCCCTCGTCTTCACCATGCTCTTCGAGCGCGACTTCGGCATGATCAACTGGGTGCTCGGCTTCTTCGGCGTCGACAACCTCGACTGGGAGAGCCAGAAGTGGCCCGCCCAGTTCGCCATCTCCACCATCGTCATCTGGCGCTGGACCGGCTACAACGCGCTGCTCTACCTCGCGGCCATGCAGGCGATCCCCAGGGACCTGTACGAGGCCGCCGCCATCGACGGCGCCTCCCGCTGGCAGCAGTTCCGTACCGTCACCGTCCCCGGGATCAGCGCGACGATCGTCTTCACCATCGTGCTCTCCACCATCGGCGCGACCCAGCTCTTCGGCGAGCCGCTCATCTTCGGCCAGGGCCCCAACGGCATCAGCGGCGGCGCCGACAACCAGTACCAGACTCTCGGGCTGCTGCTCTACGAAGAGGGCTGGAAGAACTACCAGATGGGCCGGGCCTCGGCCATCGCCTGGGCCATGTTCCTCATCCTCATTCTCGTCTTCGTGCTCCAGCGTGTCCTCGCCCGGGTGCTGTCCCGCACCCCGCGCCCCGCGAAGGCGCCCCGCCGCGCCCGTCCGTCCCGTACCTCCTGACCAGGGAGCAACAGCCCCATGACCACCGACATCGCACCGGTCCTGGCGGACGCGCACGGCCGGACCACCCCCACCGCGCCCGACCGGCGGAGCGGGTTCCGCCGGGTCCTGCGCCCCGGCGCCGGACGCCAGCACCACGCCGGGCCCGTCGCCTACGTCCTGCTCGGATTCGCCGCGCTGGTCTCCCTCTTCCCCCTCTACTGGACGATGGTGGCCGCCTCCACCGACAACACCCGGGTCTCGCAGACCCCGCCGCCGTTCCTGCCAGGACCCAACCTGTTCAAGAACCTCGCCACGGCCTGGCAGGACGCCGCGCTGGGCAAGGCGATGCTCAACAGCCTCATCGTCGCCGGGGTCATCGCCCTGTCGACGGTCTTCTTCGCCACACTGGCGGGCTTCGCGTTCGCGAAACTGCGCTTCAAGGGCCGTAACATCCTGCTGTTGCTGGTCATCGGCACCATGCTGGTGCCGCCGCAGCTCGGAGTCGTACCGCTGTTCATGATGATGGCCGACCTCGGCTGGGGGCAGTCGCTGCCCTCCGTGATCTTCCCGACCCTGGTCAGCGCGGTCGGTGTGTTCTTCATGCGGCAGTACCTGACGGAGGCGCTGCCGGACGAACTCATCGAGGCGGGCCGCCTGGACGGCGCGCACTCGCTGCGCATCTTCTGGAGCATCGTCCTGCCCATCGCCAGGCCGCCGATGGCCGTGCTCTTCATGATCACGTTCGTGCACGCCTGGAACGACTTCTTCTGGCCCTTCATCGCCCTCGACATGACCAACCCGACCGTCCCCGTCGCTCTCACCCAGCTCAGCGCGGGATACGTACGGGACCAGTCGGTGATCATGGCGGGCGCGCTGCTCGGCACCCTGCCGCTGCTGGCGATGTTCCTCGTGTTCGGCCGCCAGATAGTCGGCGGCATCATGCAGGGCGCCGTCAAGGGCTGACGACGCCCCCGCCCCGCCCGGACACCGCACTCCCTTTCTCCTTCTACTCCTGACCGTTCGACACGCCCGACTCCCCTTCACGCGGAAGGACCCTTGTGGCCACCTCAGCACCCACCACCGGGCGAGCCCTGGAAACAGCGGCTCCCCTGACCTTCCCGGCCGGTTTCCTCTGGGGCACCGCCACCGCCGCCTACCAGATCGAGGGCGCCGCGCAGGACGACGGCCGGACACCCTCCATCTGGGACGTCTACTCCCGCACGCCGGGCAAGGTGCGCAACGGCGACACCGGTGACATCGCGACCGACCACTACCACCGCTGGCGCGAGGACATCGAAATCATGGCCGGCCTCGGGGTCGGCGCCTACCGCTTCTCGGTGTCCTGGTCCCGCGTCCAGCCGGGCGGCCGCGGCCCCGCCTCCGCGAAGGGGCTGGACTTCTACCGCGAACTGGCCGACGGGCTGCTGGACAAGGGGATCCGGCCCGTTGTCACGCTCTACCACTGGGACCTGCCACAGGAGTTGGAGGACGCCGGCGGCTGGCCCGAGCGCGACACCGCCCACCGCTTCGCCGAGTACGCGGGCCTCGTCGCCGACGCCCTCGGGGACCGGGTGGGGACCTGGACCACGCTCAACGAGCCCTGGTGCAGCGCGTTCCTCGGGTACGGATCCGGCGTGCACGCCCCCGGCCGTACCGACCCCGCCGACGCCCTGCGCGCCGCCCACCACCTCAACCTCGGCCACGGCCTCGCGGTCCGGGCCCTGCGCGAGCGCCTCCCCGCCACCGCCCAGGTGTCCGTCACCCTGAACCTGCACCACGTCCGGCCGCTGACCGACAGCCCGGCGGACACCGACGCGGCCCGCCGGATCGACGGCATCGCGAACCGGGTCTTCACCGGGCCGATGCTCGAAGGGGCCTACCCGGCCGACGTCCTGGCGGACACCGCCTCCGTCACCGACTGGTCGTTCGTCCACGACGGCGACACCGAGCTGATCCACCAGCCGCTCGACTTCCTGGGCGTCAACTACTACTCCCCGACCCTGGTCTCTCACCACACGGGCCCCGCCGCCCACCGGTCCGACGGCCACGGCGTCAGCGAGCACAGCCCCTGGCCCGGCGCGGACGAGGTCGCCTTCCACCAGACGCCGGGGGAGCGGACCGCCATGGGCTGGACCATCGACCCCGAGGGCCTGTACGAACTGCTCCTGCGCGTCCAGCGCGAGCACCCCGGCCTGCCGATGATGATCACCGAGAACGGCGCGGCCTTCGACGACTACGCGGGCCCCGACGGCGAGGTCCGCGACCCGGAGCGGATCGCCTACCTGCGCGCGCACCTGGCGGCCGCGCACCGCGCGATCGAGGCGGGCGCGGACGTCCGCGGCTACTTCCTCTGGTCGCTGCTCGACAACTTCGAATGGTCGTACGGCTACGGCAAGCGCTTCGGCATGGTGTACGTGGACTACGCGACGCAGCGCCGGATCCCCAAGTCCAGCGCGCACTGGTACGGGCGCCTGACCCGCTCGGGCACCCTCCACCCGGCCTCGTAGCGGCCCCTGTTCGCGTTCCGCGCGTCGTACGGCACCGGGCGGCCCCCCACGGGTCGTCCGGTGCCGCCGCGTCCGGTCCCGCGCACGGCGTCCGGTGCGCGCCCCCGTCCCCGGGTTGAGCTGTACATGGTCCGGGCTTGATCGGGCCTTGGCCAACGCATGTCCCTCCGATGAACAGTTGATAGGAAGAGTGACTCCTTGTGCGTGTGGTGGCCATCTATCGGATCCGCCGCACGCGTCCACCCACAACGCAGGGGGTTACATGAGATCCAGCCGACCGCGCCTGCGCGCCGGACTCGCCTGGGCGGCGACTCTGCCGCTCGTCGCCGGCGCTCTCGCACTCGGCGTCCAGTCCGCGGGTGCCGACACCGGCCCCGCCGGACGGGACACGCTCCACGGCACCAAGCCGCTCTGGGCGACGCAGAAGGCGGACCGGGGGAGCACCCCCGACGCGAACAAGGTCACCGCCCGCGTGTACCTCGCGGGACGGGACAGCGCGGGCCTCGCCCGGCTCGCCCAGGAGGTGTCCGACCCCTCCTCCGCCTCGTACGGGAAGTACCTCAGCGCGAAGCAGGCCGCCGCGCGCTTCGGCCCGACCGCGGACCAGGTCGCGCGCGTCACCGCCTGGCTCAGGTCCGCCGGGCTCAAGGTGACGGGCGCCAACGCGCACTACCTCACGGTCACCGGCGACACCGCCGCCGTGGAGAAGGCCTTCTCCACGCAGCTCCACAACTACGCCAAGGGCGGCCACACCTACCGCGCCCCGGACGCCACCCCCTCGGTGCCCGACTCGCTGGACGGCGCGGTCCTCACCGTCACCGGGCTCGACAACGCGCCCCACAAGGCGAGCCACGACGACACGCTGCCGCCCCCGGACGCCGTGTTCCGCAACGCCGGTCCGTTCTCGACCTACTTCGGGTCGAACACGAACAAGTCGCTGCCGTCGGCGTACGGTTCGAAGGCCTCGTACGCGATCAAGGGCTACACCGGCACCCAGCTGCGTGCGGCCTACGGCGCGAAGGACTTCACCGGCAAGGGCGTGACCGTCGCCATCACCGACGCGTACGCCTCGCCGACGATCGCCCAGGACGCGGCCACGTACGCCAAGCGCAACGGCGACAAGAAGTACGGCAAGGGGCAGCTGTCCCAGGTGCTCCCGGCCGACTACAACAGCACGGTCGAGTGCGACGCGGCGGGCTGGTACGGCGAGGAGACCCTCGACGTCGAGGCCGTGCACGCGGTCGCGCCCGACGCGGACATCGTCTACGTCGGCGGCGCCTCCTGCCTCGACGACGACCTCCTGGACTCGCTCGGCAAGGTGGTCGACGGCCGGCTCGCCGACATCGTCTCCAACTCCTGGGGCGACCTGGAGTCCAACGAGACCACGGCGTCGGCCGCCGCCTACGACCAGGTGTTCCAGACGGGCGCCGTCGAGGGCATCGGCTTCTACTTCTCCTCCGGTGACGACGGCGACAACGTCGTCTCGACCGGTACGAAGCAGGTCGACATGCCCGTCAACTCGGCGTGGGTGACGGCCGTCGGCGGTACGTCGCTGGCCGTCGGCAAGAAGAACAACTACCAGTGGGAGACGGGCTGGGGCACCTACAAGGCGAGCCTGTCCGCCGACGGCAAGAGCTGGACGGACTTCCCCGGCGCCTACACCTCCGGCGCCGGCGGCGGCACCAGCGTGACCGTGCCGCAGCCGTTCTACCAGCGGGGTGTCGTCCCGGGCGCGCTCGCCAAGGCCAACAGCACCACCCCGATGCGGACCATCCCCGACATCGCGGCGGTCGCCGACCCGAACACCGGCTTCCTGGTGGGCCAGACCCAGACCCTGCCCGACGGCACCCAGGGCTACGACCAGTACCGCATCGGCGGTACGTCCCTGGCCGCCCCCGTCATCGCGGGTGTCCAGGCCCTCGCCCAGCAGGCCAGGCACGGCGTCCCGATCGGCTTCGCCAACCCGGCCATCTACCAGCGGTACGGCACGTCCGCCTACCACGACGTGACCGACACCCCGCTGGGCCAGGGGCGTGGACTGGCCGTCGTGCGGAACGACTTCGCCAACAGCACCGACAGCGGTGACGGCATCCTCACCTCGCTCCGCAGCCTCGGCAAGGACAGCTCGCTGTCCGCCGTCGTCGGCTACGACGACGTGACGGGCGTCGGCACCCCGGCGGGCGGCTACGTGAACTCGTACCGCCACCGCTGACCGCACCACGCACGCACCACCTGTTCCCCCGCCGCCGGGCGGCCCGATCCACGGGCCGCCCGGCGGCGGCGCGTCCGGGACCGGACGCGCCCCGCCCCGGCCACGCGCCACCGCCACCCGTCCGGCCCCACGCGGCGCGCCGCCGCCCCCGCTCCCGCCTGACACCATCGGGACGGACGGCGCCCGGCGACAGCGCGAGCCCGCCGGGCGGGAGACGCGGACGAGACGCGGAACGAAGGGCGGGACTCACGTGCCGGACAACCAGCGGCGCCGGACCGACGTGGTGGTGATCGGAGCCGGGATGGCGGGCCTGGCCTGCGCCGCCGACCTGATCGGGGCGGGCCGGACGGTGCGCGTCCTGGAGGCCGCCGACGCCGTGGGCGGCCGGATGCGCACCGACCGGCACGACGGCTTCCTCCTCGACCGCGGCTTCCAGGTGTTCAACACCGCCTACCCCCAGGTGAAACGCCGCATCGACCTGCGCGGCCTGCGCCTGCGGCCGTTCACCCCGGGCGCGCTCGTACGGACCGAGGACAGCGTCCTGCGCTTCACCGACCCCACCCGGCAGCCCGGCGCGGCGGCCGGCCTGCTGGCGGGGCGGCTCGCCCCCGGCCGTGACCTGCTGGCGCTCGGCCTCCTGACCGCCCGTGACATGCTCGGGCCCGTCGCCGGACTGAAACGGCAGCCGGACCGCACGACCCTCACGGCCCTCGCCGACGCGGGCATCTCGCCCGAACTCGTCGAGCGGTTCTTCCGCCCCTTCCTCTCCGGTGTGTTCCTGGAGGACGAGCTGGAGACCTCCTCGCGCTTCTTCCACCTCGTCTGGCGCAGCATGCTGCGCGGCACGCTCTGCCTGCCCGGCGACGGCATCGGGGCCGTACCCGCCCAGCTCGCGGACGGCCTGCCGCCGGACACCGTCCGCCTGGAGACGCCGGTCGCCGAGCTGACGGACGACGGCGTCCGCTGCGAGGACGGTACGGAGTGGCCGGCCGGCGCCGTCGTGGTGGCGACGGGCCCCCGCGCGGCGGCGCGCCTCCTGCCGGGCCTCGACGTGCCCGACACCCGCACGGTCACCACCTACTACCACGCGGCCCTCGCCCCGCCCCTGCGCGAGGCGACCCTCGTGGTCGACACCCGCCGCCGCTTCCTCAACACCTGTGTGATCAGTGAGGCCGTGCCCGGTTACGCGCCCGCCGGCCGGTCCCTGGTCTCCAGCTCCGTCCTCGGGCCCGACCTCCCCGGACGGGAGACCGCGCTCCGCGCCGCTCTGGCCGACGCGTACGGTGAACACACCGACGAGTGGGAACCACTCGCCACCTACACGATCGAGGACGCCCTGCCCGCCATGCCCCCGCCCTGGCCGCTGTCCCGGCCGGCCAGGACCGGCCCCGGGCGGTACGTGTGCGGTGACCACCGGGCCACCGGCTCCGTACAAGGTGCCCTGGCCTCGGGGGCCCGCGCGGCCCGCGAGGTCCTGGCGGACACCGCCCGGGGCGCGGCGGACGCACCGCAGGACCCGCCCCCGGCAGGACGAAGGGAAAGCCAGTGACAGGTATCGGCACCGCCCCGGCGCACACCCTCAACGACGGCACCGAACTGCCCGCCGTCGGCCTCGGGACCTATCCGCTCAAGGACGGCGAGGCGGAGACGGCTGTCGCCGGAGCCCTGGAGCTGGGCTACCGGCTGGTCGACACGGCGGTCAACTACGGCAACGAGGCGAGCGTCGGGCGGGGCATCGCGCGGTCCGGCGTACCCGTCGGGGACATCGTCGTCACGACCAAGCTCCCGGGCCGCCACCAGGGCTACGAGGAGACGCTCCGCTCGTTCGAGGAGTCGCGCCGCGCCCTGGGCCTGGACCGCGTCGGCCTGTACCTCATCCACTGGCCGCTGCCGCGCGTGGACCAGTACGTCGCCTCCTGGAAGGCGATGATCAAACTCCGCGACGACGGGCTGGTGGCCTCCATCGGCGTCTCCAACTTCACCGCCGCGCACCTCGACCGCCTGGAGGCGGAGACGGGCGTCCTGCCCTCGGTCAACCAGATCGAGATGCATCCCCTGCTCCCGCAGGAGGAGTTGCGCGCCGTGCACGAGGCCAAGGGGATCCGTACGGAGAGCTGGACCCCGCTCGGCCACGGCACCGGCCTGCTCGACGACCCCGCGATCGGCGCGATCGCCGAGGCGCATGGGGTCACACCGGGACAGGTCGTGCTCCGCTGGCACCTCCAGCTGGGCGCCGTACCGATCCCCAAGTCGGGCAGTCCCGAGCGCCGGCGACAGAACCTCGACCTCTTCGGGTTCGAGCTGACCGAGGACGAGATCGCCCGGATCCAGTCCGGCCCGCGTCACAGGATCGGCGGCGACCCGGACCACCACGAGGAGTTCTGACCGCCCCGCACGACCCCCGCCGCGCCCGGCCCCGCCCCGGCTGTTGAACCCTGGACGAACAGCTGCGCACGCGCCGGTGAAACCGGCCGTCCGCCGCCCCCGCCCCCCGTACGGTGACCGGACGATCCGGACCGGCGGGGTGTGCGGGTCGCGTGTTCAGGGGGGCCTGGGGACCGTGGAGTGGCTCAGTACGGAGAACGTCGTCGCCCTCGGCACGGCGCTGCTCGGCATCCTCGCCTCACTGGGCGTCCTCTGGTTCGAGCGCCGCGTCCCCGCCCACCGGCGCATCGGCTACCGCATCCAGCTCGACACCCCGGTCAGCAGCGCCGAGCGCACCGGCCGGGCCGGCGTACGGCTCGGGTTCTTCCAGGACAACCCGCACCTGTCCGACGCCACCCTCGTCCTGCTGCGCATCGAGAACGACGGCTCGCAGAGCATCGGCGACGGCGACTACACCGGGCGGGAGCCGCACGGCCTGACCGCGGTGTTCACCTCCCGGACGATCCACGGCCTGGCGGTCACCACCCCGCCGGGCGAGGAACACCTGCTGGACCACTTCACCCCGGCCGCCGGGCTGCGGCACGCCGACGACACCGTCTACCTCCCGCGCGTCCCCCTCAACCGGGGCCGGCACTTCAAACTGCTCGTCCTGCTCACCGGCGGGGCGGTCGGCGACCCGATCCGGGTCGCGGGAGGGCTCCGGGACGGGAACGTTGCCCTGAACCGCAGCACCACGCCCGACGACACCCCGCCGCTGTTCAGCCGGGCCTCCAGCATGATCACCGTGCTGCTGACCGTGTGCGTGGTCATCCTCGCGTCGATCATCGTCGTGCGGGACGACTCCCCGCCGCCGATGGGCTGTGCGCGGGGCACCCTGACCATCACCGGATCGACCGCCTTCGCGCCGGTCGCCGAGGAACTGGCGGCCAAGTACGAGAAGGACTGCGCGGGTTCCCAGGTCACCGTCGACGCCCGCAGCAGCCGCGACGGGGTCAGGGAGCTGGACGAGCGCGGCGCCGCCGCGAAGGGCGGTTCGCCCGCCCTGATCGCCCTGTCCGACGGTCCCAAGACGACCGGCTTTCCCCGGCTGCGGGAGAACCGGGTCGCGGTCTCCGTCTTCACCCTCGTGGTGAACGACAGCGTGCCGCTGAAGAACCTCTCGACCGCGGACGTGCGCCGTCTCTACCGCGGGGACGTGGCGAACTGGGACCAGCTCCGCGGCACCGACGGGGTACGGGGCCCCGACCTGCCGATCGTCCTGGTGAGCCGCAACTCCGGGTCCGGCACCCGCGACATCTTCCAGCGCCGGGTGCTCGGCGCCTTCGAACAGGCGGACTCCTCCACCGACTGCCGTCACAAGGACGACGTCACGGCCAAGGTCTTCCGCTGCGAACTCGACAGCACCGACCGGGTCCTGACCACGGTCGCGGGCACGCCGGGCGCGATCGGGTACACCGACCTGCGCTCCGGATCCACCCCCAAGGGCCTCCACCCGCTCGGACTCGACGGGCGGACCGCGTCCGTGGACGCGATCGCGGACAGCGCGTACCCGTACCGCGAGATCGAGTACGCGTACACGTACGGCGACCCGCCGGCCGACTCGCTCGTCTCCAGCTTCCTCAACTACCTGATGCGGGGCAGCGGCCAGGACGTCGTCCGTACGCACGGGCACCTGCCGTGCGCGTCCCCCGAGGGGCTGCGGATCTGCGCGGCGATGAGGTAGCGGCGCCCTGTCAGGACCGGCGGCGCCCTGTCAGGACCGGGGTCAGTGGAACTGCGGGACGATCAGGTACAGCCCGTAGAGCACGGCCACGGCACACGCGAGGAAGCACACCCCGGCGACGGCCATCGCCGGGGCTCCCGGCCGGCGCGCCCCGTACGCCGTGCTCCCGCCGCCCGGTCGCGGGTGCGGCCGCGCCGGCCCGCCGTCCTCCTCCCGCGTGGCCAGCGCCCGTACCCCCAGTGAGAAGACGATCACGACGCCGACCGTGGCGCCGATGCTGACCACGGCGACCTCACCCAGCGAGCTCCAGTGCAGGTCCATAGCTCCTCCTCGTCATGCGTCTCGTCATGCGTCTCGTGATGCGTCTCGTGGGGCGCGCCGGTCAGCGGCGGTCAGACATTCGCCTTGGCGGGGCCGGGGCGGACGGTCACGGCGTGGTCGTCGTTGACGTTGCGGGAGGTCACGGGGGTGCGGCGGGACATGACGAAGATGAACGCGGCGAGGGCCGCGGCGACGACGGAGACGACCACGATCCCGAACGTGCCGCCGTGCACCACCACACTCGCGGCGAGCGCCCCGACGGCCGCGGCGGCGGGCAGGGTCACGCACCAGGCGATCACCATGCGCCCGGCCGTCCCCCAGCGGACCTGGGCGAGCCGGCGGCCCAGCCCCGCGCCGAGGATGCCCCCGGCGCAGACCTGGGTGGTGGACAGGGCGAAGCCGAGGTGCGCGGAGGTGAGGATGACGGTGGTCGCCGAGGACTCAGCGGCGAAGCCCTGGGGGGCCCGGATGTCGGTGAGGCCCCTGCCCATCGTCCTGATGATCCGCCAGCCGCCCAGGTACGTACCGAGCCCGATCGCGAGCCCCGCCGAGCCGATCACCCACAGCGGCGGCCCGGAATCGGGCGCGAGCGCGCCGGCCGAGATCAGGGTGAGGGTGATGACCCCCATCGTCTTCTGCGCGTCGTTGGTGCCGTGCGCCAGGGAGACCAGGGAGGCGGAGGCGATCTGGCCGAGCCGGAAGCCGTGGTCCACCGAGGTCTCCCGGCCCCGGCGGGTGAGGCGGTAGGCGAGGTACGTGGCCGCGAGCGCGGCGACACCCGCGATGAGCGGGGAGGCCACGGCCGGAAGGAGGATCTTCTCGACGACCTTCTCGAAGTGCACGCCCTGCTGCCCCGCGCCCACCCACACCGCGCCGATCAGTCCGCCGAACAGCGCGTGCGAGGAGCTGGAGGGGAGGCCCAGCAGCCAGGTCGTCAGATTCCACAGGATGGCGCCGATCAGTCCGGCGAAGATCATGCCCGGGGTGACCAGACTGTCGTTCACGATGCCCCCGGAGATCGTCTTCGCGACCTCCGTGGACAGGAACGCGCCCACCACGTTGAGGACTCCGCTGATGAGGACCGCGACCTTGGGGCGCAGGGCTTTTGTGGCGATGGACGTGGCCATCGCGTTCGCGGTGTCGTGGAATCCGTTGGTGAAGTCGAACGCGAGCGCCGTCACGATCACCATTGCCACGAGGAACGTGATGTGGTCCATTTGCCCCATACAAGCGCAGCGGTGCCCGAGGGCGGGGGAACCGGCGGACCGACACCGGATCTTCCTTCCAAAGGGTCAGTGCGCGGGGCCGCCGGCCGGCGCCGGGTGGCAGGCCCGGCCACGGGGCCGGACAGCCGGTCGTATACGAAGAGAGCGCTGTCCGCCCTCCGGCCGTCCCGGACGGACCGCTGCCCCACCCATATAGTTTTAACCGTGAACTAAAGCGGCATCCTTGCGGCCGCCACCGGGAGCGGACCGCCGGGGCCCGGTGCGCGCATGCCGCACACCGGGCCCTTCCCGTAAGGGTGTTGCCGTCCATAACGGTGACTTCAGGCCTTTCGGACGACTGTCACGGCAATTTGACCACGCCCTTGACAAATTAAGTCGCCGTTGCCAGCATGCAAAAACTCGCGCGAGTCTCCGCACCACCTTGATGCCGCATCGAAAGCTCTCCCCAGCTTCCCCCCAGATCGGTACGGCTGCCGCCCAGGTGACGGGACATCACCGGGGCGCAGGCTCCTCCCGCAGTGACACGGCAACGCGTCAGTCGCGCGCCCTGCCCGACTCACTCCCCCCGCAAGGTCAGGAAGGACGCTCCATGTCAGGACTGTCAGGACGGCCACGCCCGAGACGTGCGTGGTTGAGGTGGCTCACGGTGCTGGGCCTGGTGGTGAGCGGCGGTGCGCTCGCCGTCCCCACGGCCTCCGCGCACCCCGGACACCCCGAGCACGACACCGCCGCCGCGGCGGTCATCCCCACCGGTGACTACCAGCAGGTGCAACTCGCCCTCGGATCAGCTGAGTTGGGTGAGGCGATGTCACTCGCCGTGCTGCCCGACCGCGCCGTGGTCCACACCGCCAGGGACGGTACGGTCCGCTACACGGACGCCGCGGGCAACACCAAGTCGGCCGGCAAGCTGGACGTCTACACGCACGACGAGGAAGGCCTCCAGGGCATCGCCGCCGACCCCGGCTTCGCCTCGAACCGCTACCTGTACCTGTACTACTCGCCGAAGCTCACCACGCCCGGCGGCGACGCCCCCACCACCGGTTCGGCGGCCACCTTCGAAGCGTGGAAGGGACACCTCAACCTCTCCCGCTTCACCCTCAAGGCCGACAACACGCTCGACCTGGCCAGCGAGAAGGTCGTCCTCGAAGTGCCCAACGACCGCGGCCAGTGCTGCCACGTGGGCGGTGACATCGACTTCGACGCCGCGGGGAACCTCTACCTGACAACCGGCGACGACACGAACCCCTTCGAGTCGAGCGGCTACGCGCCGATCGACGAACGGACCGACCGCAACCCGCAGTTCGACGCCCAGCGATCCTCCGGGAACACCAACGACCTGCGCGGCAAGGTCCTGCGGATCAAGCCCACCGCCGCCGGCGGCTACACCGTGCCCGCGGGGAACCTCTTCGCCCCCGGTACGGCCAGGACCCGTCCCGAGATCTACGCGATGGGCTTCCGCAACCCCTTCCGGATGTCCGTCGACAAGGCCACCGGCATCGTCTACCTCGGTGACTACGGCCCCGACGCGGGCGTCACCGACGGCGCGCGCGGCCCCAGCGGCCAGGTCGAGTTCAACCGGATCACCGCCCCCGGCAACTACGGCTGGCCGTACTGCACCGGGACGAACGCCGCCGCGGAGACGTACGGCGAGTACGCCTTCCCCAGCGGCCCGTCCGCCGGGAAGTACAACTGCGGCGCGCCGGCCAACAACTCCTTCCGCAACACCGGCCTGGCCACCCTCCCCGCCGCCAAGCCCTCGTGGATCAAGTACGGCGGCGACGCGGGCTCCCCGCCCGAGTTCGGCGGCGGCTCCGAGTCCCCCATGGGCGGACCCGTCTACCGCTACAACGCGGCGCTGAACTCCAGCGTCAAGTTCCCCCAGTCCCTCGACGGCCGCTTCTTCGCCGCCGAGTACGGCCGCAAGTGGATCAAGGCCATCGAGGTCAAGTCCGACGGCACCCCCGGTGTCATCGAGGCCTTCCCCTGGACCGGTACCCAGGTCATGGACCAGGCCTTCGGCCCCGACGGCGCGCTGTACGTCCTCGACTACGGCACCGGCGCCAACAACCAGGCCCTGTACCGCGTCGAGTACATCGGCGGCAGCAACCGCAACCCGGTCGCCAAGGCCGCCGCCGACAAGGTGTCCGGAGCCGTCCCGCTCACGGTCGCCTTCTCCTCGGCCGGCAGCGCCGACCCCGAGGGCAGGGCCCTCACCTACGCGTGGGACTTCGGCGACGGCACCAGCTCCACTGCCGCCAACCCGAGCCACACGTACACCACCCGGGGCACCTTCCGCCCCACCCTCACCGTCAGGGACCCGGAAGGCCTGACCGGCTCCGCGAGCCTCGTCGTGACGGCGGGCAACACCGCGCCCACGGTCAACCTCACCACCCCTGGTGACGGCCAGCTCTTCTCCTTCGGCGACACCGTGCCCTTCCAGGTCTCGGTGAGCGACCCCGAGGACGGCGCCATCGACTGCTCCAAGGTCAAGGTCACCTACCTCCTCGGCCACGACGAGCACCGCCACCAGATCACCCAGGCCACCGGCTGCTCCGGCAACCTCTCCGTACCGGCCGACGGCGAGCACGACAGCGCCGCCAACATCTACGGCGTCTTCGACGCCGAGTACACCGACGCCGCCGGGCTGACCACGCACAGCGCGCGCATCCTCCAGCCCCGCCACCGCCAGGGCGAGCACTTCTCCGCCCAGAGCGGCGGCATCCAGGTGGCCTCCCACGCCACCGCCGAAGGCGGCAGCACCGTCGGCTTCACCGACAACAACGACTGGATCTCCTTCAAGCCGTACGTCCTGGGCAACGCCAACCGCATCACCGCGAGGGTCTCCTCCGGCGGCGTCGGCGGCACCCTCGAAGTACGGGCGGGCTCGGCCACCGGCACCCTGCTGGGCACGGTGACCGTGGCACCGACCGGGAGCTGGGACACGTTCGCCGACGTCTCGGCGAACCTGGCCAACGCGCCTTCCGGCACCACGGAGTTGTTCCTCGTCTTCAAGGGCGTGACCGGGCAGGGCAACCTCTTCGACCTCGACGCCTTCACCTTCGCCACCGGTACCGGCGGCGGGTCGAGCCAGACCGTCGAGGGCGAGTCGTTCAGCTCCGGACAGGGCGTCCAGAGCGCCGCCCACACCCCGGCGAGCGGCGGCCAGACGCTCGGCTACATCGAGAACGGTGACTGGGCGGGGTACGCCTCCGTCCCGACCGCCGGGACCAGGACGTTCAGCGCCAAGGTCTCCTCGGCCGGCGCGGGCGGCACCATCACGATCCGGTCGGGCTCGGCCACCGGCGCCGTCCTCGGCACGGTGGCGGTCGCCAACACCGGCGGCTGGGAGACCTTCACCAACGTCTCCACGTCCCTGACCGGCACCACCTCCTCCGGAGCGCTGTTCCTCACCTTCACCGGTGGCGCCGGGTCCCTGTTCGACATCGACACCCTCACCCTCACCAAGTGAAGCGCGGGAAAGGGCCACTGATGTTCCGTCACCTACGGCGCCTGCCGGCCACGGCAGCCTCCGCCCTCGTCGTCGCCCTCGGGCTGGCCGGGTCGCTCCTGACCCCGGCCGCCACGGCCCAGGCCGCCGACCCCGCGTACAAGGTGCTCGTCTTCTCCAAGACGGCGGGCTTCCGCCACGACTCCATCCCGGCCGGCACCCAGGCCATCCGGGACCTCGGCGCGGCCAACAACTTCACGGTCACGGCCACCGAGGACAGCAACGCCTTCACCACCGCCAACCTGGCCGGCTTCAAGGCGGTGGTGTTCCTCTCCACCACCGGTGACGTCCTCAACGCCACCCAGCAGGCGGCCTTCCAGTCGTACGTCGACGGAGGCGGCGGCTACCTGGGCATCCACGCCGCCGCGGACACCGAGTACGACTGGCCGCAGTACGAGCAGATCGCCGGCGCCTGGTTCAAGAGCCACCCGGCGATCCAGCAGGCCACGCTGCGGACCGAGGACCGGGCCCACGCGGCCACCTCGCACCTCGGCCAGACCTGGAACCGCACCGACGAGTGGTACAACTACCGCACCAACCCCCGCAACAACGTCAAGGTGCTCCAGAACCTCGACGAAGGCAGCTACAGCGGCGGCGAGATGAGCGGGGACCACCCGATCACCTGGTGCCACCCGCAGGGCAACGGCCGGTCCTTCTACACCGGACTCGGCCACACCCAGGAGTCCTACGCCGACCCCGCGTTCCGGTCGCTGCTGCTCGGCGGCATCCGGTACGCGGCGGGCTGGGCCAAGGCCGACTGCCGCGCGGAGACCGGCTACACCCCGCTCTACAACGGCTCCACCACCGGCTGGTCCCAGGCCGGTCCCGGCAGCTTCACCAACTCCGACGCCACCCTCACCTCCACGGGCGGCATGGGCCTGTACTGGTACCAGGCGAAGCAGTACGGCGCGTACTCCCTCAAGCTGGACTGGCGGATGCCCGGGGACGACAACTCCGGTGTGTTCGTGGGCTTCCCCAGCTCCACCGATCCCAACTCGGCGGTCAACCAGGGGTACGAGATCCAGATCGACGCCACCGACACCGCCGACCGGACCACCGGTTCGGTGTACGGCTTCAAGTCGGCGGACATCGCGGCCAGGGACGCCGCGCTGAACCCGCCCGGCAGTTGGAACACGTACGAGATCCGGGTGGAGGGGGAGAGGCTCCAGGTCTTCCTCAACGGCACGCGGATCAACGACTTCACCAACACGGACCCCGTCCGCTCCCTCCAGCAGGGATACATCGGGATCCAGAACCACGGCACCGGTGACGACGTGTCCTTCCGCAACGTCCGGATCAAGGAGCTGGGCGGTACGACCCCGCCCACGTCGTCCACGTACGAGGGCGAGTCGTTCACCTCGCAGCAGGGCGTCCAGGCGGCCGGCCACACCCCGGCCAGCGGCGGCCAGACCCTCGGCTACATCGAGAACGGCGACTGGGCGGGCTACGCCCAGGCGTCCCTCACCGGGGCGAAGACCTTCACCGCGAAGGTCTCCTCGGCCGGCGCGGGCGGCACCGTCCAGGTCCGCTCGGGCTCGGCCACCGGACCGGTGGTCGGCTCGGTCGCCGTTCCCAACACCGGCGGCTGGGAGACCTTCAGGACCGTCACCACCACGCTGTCCGGCACACCGACAGGACCGGTGTTCCTCACCTTCACCGGCGGCGCGGGTTCCCTGTTCGACATCGACACCTTCACGATCGGGAGGTAACGGGCCGCACCGGCGCGGCTCCACGACCGGCAGGGCGGGTCCCGGACACACCGGGGCCCGCCCCGCCCTGTCACGGGCCGGCCGTCCGCCCGGGGTGGCGGCGTGTCAGGTCGAGGGAAGCGGCACCCGTAAGCCCCCGGCTGCGCGGCGGCCACCGGACCGTGGGCAGGCTGTCGCCTTCCGGCCACCACCTGCTGCGAGCCTCCACAGATGCTCGCCCTGAACGCGGAAGTGAACCCGCGCCGATGCCGGATGCTGGGGCTCGCCGGGTCCGTCGCGCTCATGACCGGCGGGCTGACCGCGGGCGCGCTGCCCGTACGCGACGCGCTGCTGCCCTCCTCCGGGCGCGCCGCCCTCGGGCTCGTCTGCGCGTACTTCGGCCTCGTCCTGCTCATAGCCGCCTGGTGGTGGCTCGGCAGAGCCGTCCGCGGCCCCCGCCCGCCCACCCCCCGCACCCTGCTCGTGACGCTGGGGATGTGGGCCGCGCCCCTCGTCCTCGGACCGCCCCTGTTCAGCCGCGACGTCTACAGCTACCTGGCGCAGGGCGCCATGGTCCAGGCCCGGATGGATGTGTACGTCCACGGCCCCGCGCAGCTCGGCGGCCCGCTCGCGACCGAGGTGGCCCCCGTCTGGCAGCACACCCCCGCGCCCTACGGCCCGGTCTTCCTGTTCGTCGCCGGGAAGACCTCCGTCCTGACCCGGCTCGACATGCCCGCCGGCATCCTCGGCATGCGGCTCGTCGCCCTGCTCGGCGTCGGGCTGATGATCGCGTTCCTGCCCTCGCTCGCCCGCCGCTGCGGCGTCGACCCCTCGGCCGCGCTGTGGCTCGGCGCGCTCAACCCGCTCGTCCTGCTGCACCTCGTCGCGGGCGCCCACAACGACGCCCTCATGCTGGGACTGCTCGGCGCCGGCCTGGTCGCCGCCCTCGGCGCGATGCCCGCCCGCGCCGCCGTCCTCGTCTCCCTGGCCGCACTCGTGAAGGCGCCCGCCGCGCTCGGCCTGCTGGCGGTCGCCGCCCTCTGGTCCGGCGCGCTCCGGGGCCGGGGCCGTACCGCCAGGGCCGCCGCGCTGACCGGCGCCGTGGCCCTCGCCACCACCGTGGTCGTGACCGCCCTGGCCGGTACGGGATACGGCTGGCTCGGGGCGCTCTCCACCCCCGTCTCCGCCGACAACTGGTCCCTGACCAGCGGGCTCGGACGCCTCAGCGGGGCCCTGCTGGACGGCGTGGGCAGCGGCCTCGGCGACCTCGCCGTCCCGGCCTGGCGGCGGCTCGGCCTCGTGGTCACCGTCCTGGCCGTGTCCTGGCTGTGGCTGCGCCGGGCCCACCGGACCCGGCTCGGCCCGGTGTACGCGCTCGCGCTGAGCCTCCTCGCCGTCTTCGCGCTGGGCCCGGCGTTCCGGCCGTGGTACGCGCTGTGGGGGCTGTTCCTGATCGCGGCGGCCGCGCCCGACGGCCGGGTACGGCGCTGGGCGTCGGTGGGCAGCGGGATCCTCGCGCTCGGCATGCTGCCCAGCGGATCCCCGCCGGACGGGGCGCAGTTGACCTTCGCGGTGGCGGGCGGGGCGCTCGCCCTCGTCACGCTGTGGTGGATGTTCCTCATGTCGGAGCCGGCCGTCCTGCCCGCCCGTACCCGGACCGCGTCGTGAGGTGGCCGCGCCGGGTCATGGCGCGGCCCGGCGGGCGGGCGGCCGTCGCGGTGTGCCTGGTCACCGCCACCGCCGTCTTCCTGGCGACCGTCCCGCTGTTCCGCGGCTTCTTCGACGTCGGTGTGTACTACGGCGCAGTGGGGGAGTGGGTCCACCACGGCGGCCGGATCTACGACTACCTCAGCCCCGGTACGCGCTACGGCTTCACATACCCGCCCTTCGCGGCCGTGTCGATGCTGCCGATGGCGCTGGTCCCCTGGCCGGTCGCCGTGGCGATCAGCGTGGTCCTCGGTGTCGTGGCGTCGGTGCTGGTGCTGCGCTGGCTGCTGGGCCCGGCCGTCCGCCGCGAGGCGTGGCGCGGCTGGTTCGCGTGGGTCGTGATCGGCTGTCTCTTCGGCCTGTTCGAACCGGTCCGCGACACCTTCTCCTTCGGCCAGGTCAACCTCCTGCTCGTCGCGCTCGTCCTCGCCGACGCCCGGCTGCTGGCCACCGGGCGCGGGCGGTACGCGGGGATCGGCATCGGCCTCGCGACGGCGGTCAAACTCACCCCCGCGCTCTTCATCGGCTACCTCCTGATCACCGGCCGCCGCAGACAGGCCGCGGTCGCCACAGGAACGGCGGCGGCCGCCACCCTGTTCGCCGCCGTCCTCGACCCCGGGGCCTCCAGGGACTTCTGGACCCGGGCGCTGTGGGACACCGGACGCGTCGGCGAACTCGGCTACGTCTCCAACCAGTCGGTGCAGGGAGTCCTGTCCCGCCTGCGCCCCGAGGACACCGGCCACGCGGTGTGGCTCGCGTGTGCGGCCGTCGTCCTCGCGGTGTGGGCCTACCGGGCCCGCGCGGCCGTGCGGTGCGGCGACGACCGGGCCGGGTTCGCCCTCACGGGGCTGGCCGCCTGCCTCGTCAGCCCGGTGACCTGGGTCCACCACCTGGTCTGGGTCCTCCCCGCCCTCGTCGTCCTCGTCGACACGGCCCTGCGCCGGGACGACGGAGGCCGGCGCAACGGCCGCCTGCTGGCCCTGTGCGCGGCGCTCTACGTCCTGCTGTGCAGCAGTGTCGTCTGGCTGTGGCGCGACGACGCCACCGGCCCGGGCGCCGTCGTCGGCTCCAACGCCTACGTCTGGATCACCCTGGGCCTGCTGGTCGCCCTGCCGTTGCGCACGACCGCGCCGGACCGCCCCGCGGAGGCGAAGGAGGCGGGCTCGCGGCGGCCGGGGACCGTACCCCCGCGCCCGGCGTTCAGCGGCCCTGCGGCAGCCACTCGATCAGCAGGATCGTCGCGTCGTCGCGCAGCTGGTTCCGCTGGCCGTCCAGGATCGAGTGGATCAGCACCCGCAGGGCCTCCGGCGCGAGTTTCCCCGAGGCCGTGGCGCGGATGATCGAGTCGGTGAAGCGTTCGAGGCCGAGCTGCGCGCCTCCGTCGACCCGCGCCTCCGTCACCCCGTCCGTGTAGAACAGCACCCGGTCGCCCGCCTTCAACGCCACCTCGTTGACCTCGTGGGGCGCGTCGGAGAACTGGGCGGCGAGTCCCATCGGCGCCTGCGGGGTGCGCTCCAGGGCCTGGCCCAGCACCCGGCGGTCACGGATGAGCAGCGGCGGCGGATGCCCGCAGTTGATCCACCGGAAGACACCGTCGTTCAGGTCGAGCTGGCTGAGGATGCCGGTGCAGTACTGGTCGGGCAGCCACTGCGCGAGCGCCTGGTCGACGGTGTCGACCAGCTGCGGCAGGTCGGCCCCGGCCCGGCGGGCGTTGCGGCAGCCCGCCAGGGCGACCGCGGTCGTCAGCCCCGAGGCCAGGTTGTGGCCCATGGAGTCGAGGATCGCCGCGTGCAGGGTCGACTGCGTCAGCGAGTGGTCGAACGCGTCACCGCCGATGCGGTACGCCGGCTCCAGCGCGCCCGTCGAGATGACCTTGGTGTTGCCGATGGTCCGGGGCGGCAGGAACGCGCGGAGCATCTCCGCGGGCAGCCGCATCGGCTCGGACCGGGCCCGCCGCGCGAAGCTGTCGCTGTACGCCCGCTTCGAGGTGATCACCATGGCGAGCACGGTGGCGAGCATGCGGCAGCGGCGCAGGCGGGTGGCGTCGAACACCGCCGTACGGATGCCGAGGACACCGAGCCGCTCCGCGCCGTCGACCAGGGGCAGCCACGCGGTCAGCTCGTCGGTCCTGAGCTTCTCCTCCAACTGGAGGGAGAGCGTCCGGTACGCCTCACCGGCCGTCGAGGAGTCCACGTCCAGCGACGGCAGCCCGTCGGTGAGCGGCACGAGATGGCGCTGCTGGAGGTCGATGACGTACACCGCGAGCTGCCGCAGGCCGATGGCGCTCGCGCACCGGTCCACCAGGTCGGGGAGGTCCATCGGCGCCGCGCCCTGCGCCTCGGCCAGCAGCCGGTCGAGCAGCGCCTCGCCCGGCCCGGGACCCGGCCCCAGTTCGGGGCGGGAGCCGGGGCCCTGTGCGGAAGATTCGCCGGCCACGGGTCAGTACCTCCTACCGGCAGTCTCACACCATCGGAGGGGTTCCGCGCGGCCGGGGCGAGGCCCCCGAGGATCCGTGGCGGACCGTGGGGGCCAGGCCGGCTCAGACGGTCGTGATCAGCCCGCCGTCGATCGTGAAGTCGGCCCCGGTGACGTTGGACGCCCGTCCGCCGGCCAGCCAGACGACCACGTCGGCGACCTCCTCGGGGCGGGTGAACCGCCCGGTCACCGCGTCGCCCGCGGCGCTCTCGGCGATGGCCGCCGGGTCCTGCCCGGACGCCCGCGCCACGGTGGCGGCCACACCGCCGTCCCCGAGCCAGAGCGCCGTGGAGACGGGGCCCGGGCTGATCGTGTTGCTCCGGATCCCCCGCGGCCCGTACTCCTTCGACACCGCCTTGCAGACGTTGGTCAGCGCCGCCTTCGCGGCGCCGTAGTCGACCACCAGCGGATCGGGGAGCGTGGCGTTCACCGAGCTGATGGTGACGATGTTCCCGGCGCCCCGCTCCAGGAAGTGCGGGAGGACGGCCCGGATCGTCCGTACCGCCGACATCAGGTTGACGAGCAGCGCGTGGTCCCAGTCGTCGTCGGTGACCGACAGGAATCCCTCGGTACGGGGGCGTAGGCCGCCGACGTTGTTGACGAGGATGTCCACCCCGCCGGTGAGTTCGACCGCCCGCGCGATCAGGTCGGCGGGCCCGGAGGGCGACGCCAGATCCACCGCCACCGGGTGGACGGGGTGGGTCGCGGCCAGCTTCTCCAGGTCGTCGGTGACCGAGCGGGACCCGGCGACGACCTCGGCCCCCTCGGCGGCCAGCGCCCGGGTCACGGCCAGCCCGATACCCCGGCCGGCCCCCGTCACGACCACTGTTCTGCCGCTCAGTTCCATGTCCATGGCGCCCCATGCCCTTCTGCCGACGGAAATCAGGCCCCGAGCGTATGCGGTCGGGGTGGCGGCCGGGCGAGCGGTCAAGATGTGGCAATGATTTTCATATCTAGGTAATGACCCATGGTGTTGAAAGTCGTTCCCATCTAGCGTCGGGCTCGTCCGGAGCGCCGGTATCCC
Organism: Streptomyces liangshanensis; assembly: GCF_011694815.1. Taxonomy (NCBI): domain Bacteria; kingdom Bacillati; phylum Actinomycetota; class Actinomycetes; order Kitasatosporales; family Streptomycetaceae; genus Streptomyces; species Streptomyces liangshanensis. The sequence goes on along the minus strand of NZ_CP050177.1, from coordinate 156,286 downwards.
ACCGATACCCACCGGCTTGTATGAGGAGATCCCGTTTCATGAACGCAGTTCCGCCCCGTTCCGCCGTCCGCCGGCCGACCCGGCTCGCCCTCGGTGGCGTCGCCGTCCTGGCCGCGGTCGCCGCCACCGCCTGCTCCACCTCGTCCTCGTCCGGAAGCGGATCGTCCGCCGACCCGTCCGCGGCCGCCGGCGGCGCACACGGCGGCAAGACCATCCAGGTCGTCGCGGCGGAGAACTTCTGGGGCAGCATCGCCTCCCAGCTCGGCGGGGACCACGTGAAGGTCACCAGCATCATCAACAGCCCCGACGCCGACCCGCACGACTACGAACCCACCGCCGCCGACGCCAGGACCGTCGCCGGGGCGCAGTTCACGATCGTCAACGGCATCGGCTACGACGCCTGGGCCGACAAGCTCCTCGCGGGCAGCCCCTCCAGCACCCGCACCGACCTGGAGGTCGGCGACCTGGTCGGCATCAAGCCCGGCGGCAACCCCCACCGCTGGTACTCCCCGGACAACGTCCACCAGGTCATCGACCGGATCACCGCCGACTACAAGAAGATCGACCCGGCCGACGCCGCCGACTTCGACAAGCTCAGGAACACGTACGACACCACCACCCTCGCCCCGTACAGCAAGCTGATAGCGGACATCAAGAACACCTACGCGGGCACCCCGATCGGCGCCTCCGAGTCGATCGTCAGCCCCCTCGCCGACGGCCTCGGGCTCAAGATGCTCACCCCGGACTCGTTCCTGAGCGCGATCAGCGAGGGCACCGACCCGACCGCCAAGGACAAGGCCACGATCGACCAGCAGATCGCCGACAAGAAGATCAAGGTCTACGTCTACAACAGCCAGAACGCCACCCCCGACGTGCAGGCGCAGGTGAAGGAGGCGAAGGCCGAGGGCATCCCGGTCGCCACCGTCACCGAGACCCTCACCCCCGCCGGGGCGTCCTTCCAGGACTGGCAGGTGCGCCAGCTCCAGGGCATCCAGCAGGCCCTGGCCAAGGCCACCGGAAAGTGACCGCCGCACCCGTACGCGCCGTGCCCCCGCCCCCCGTACCGGCCGCCCCCGTCGTGTCGCTGAGGAACGCGGCGGTACGGGTCGGGGAGCGCACCCTGTGGTCCGGCGTCGACCTGGACGTCGGCGCGGGGGAGTTCGTCGCCGTCCTCGGACCGAACGGGGTCGGCAAGTCCACCCTCGTCAAGGTCCTCCTCGGGGTGCTGCCGGCCGCCGCGGGCGAGGTGCGCGTCCTCGGCGCCCGGCCCGGCGGCGCCGGCGAGCGGGTCGGCTACCTCCCGCAGCGCCGCAGCTTCGACACCTCCCTGCGCATGCGCGGCACCGACATCGTGCGCCTCGGCTGGGACGGCGACCGCTGGGGCGTACCCCTGCCGGGACGCTTCGGCGCCCGCGGCAGGGCCGCCGCCCGGCGGATCGCCGAGGTCATCGAGCTGGTCGGGGCCGCCTCGTACGCCCACCGGCCGATCGGCGCCTGCTCCGGCGGCGAACAGCAACGGCTGCTCATCGCGCAGGCGCTCGTCCGCCGCCCCGAACTGCTGCTGCTCGACGAGCCGCTCGACAGCCTCGACCTGCCCAACCAGGCGGCCGTCGCCGCGCTGGTCGGCCGCATCTGCCGGGAGGAGGGGGTCACCGTGATCATGGTCGCGCACGACGTCAACCCGATCCTGTCCCGCCTCGACCGGGTCGTGTACCTGGCCGAGGGCGGCGCCGTCGCGGGCACCCCCGCCGAGGTGATCACCTCCGAGACGCTGACCCGGCTCTACTCCACACCGATCGAGGTCCTGCGCACGTCCGACGGCCGCCTGGTGGTCGTGGGACAGCCGGAGGCACCCGCCGTGCACACGGACCGGCACGCCGGACGGGAGCGAGGGGGCCTCGGTGCCACTGGCTGACGCGTACGGAGGGTGGTCCTGGAACCTGATCACCGACGTGTCGCAGATGTGGGCGTTCCCGTTCATGGTCAACGCCTTCCGGGCGGGCACCGTGATCGCGGTGGGCGCCGGGGTCATGGGCTGGTTCATGGTGCTGCGGCGCCAGAGCTTCGCCGGGCACACGCTCGCCGTCGTCGGCTTCCCCGGCGCGGCCGGCGCGGCGCTCGTCGGGATTGGCGCCACCTACGGCTACTTCGCCTTCTGCCTCACCGCGGCCCTGGTCGTCGCCGCCGTCCCGCGCGCGGGACGCGAGAGCGAGGGCCGGGAGGCGGCGGTCGTCGGCACCGTCCAGGCGTTCCTCCTCGCCTGCGGCTTCCTCTTCACCGCCCTGTACAAAGGCCTGCTGGGCGGGGTGACCTCGCTGCTCTTCGGCAGCTTCCTCGGCATCACCACCACCCAGGTCCTGGTCCTGCTCGGCGTGACCGTGCTGGTCCTCGCCGTGCTCGCGGCCATTGGACGGCCGCTCCTGTTCGCCTCCGTCGACCCCGACGTGGCCGCCGGGCGCGGCGTGCCGGTACGGCTGCTCTCCACGCTGTTCCTGGTCCTGCTGGGCGCGGCGACCGCCGAGGCGAGCCAGATCACCGGCACCCTCCTCGTCTTCGCGCTGCTGGTGATGCCCGCGGCGACCGCGCAGGCGCTCACCGCCCGGCCGGTGCTGAGCCTCGCGCTGTCCGCGCTGATCGCGGTGGCCGTGACCTGGCTCGGCCTGATCGCCGCCTACTACTCGCCGTACCCCCTCGGCTTCTACGTCACCACGTTCGCGTTCGCGGGCTACGTCCTGGCCAGAGCCGGCGGCCTCGCCGGCCGCCGGAGGCCCGCACCCCTACCGGCGGGAGGCCCGGCATGACGTACGGCAGTGGACCCGCCACGGTCCTCGCGGCCTCCGGCTGGCCGGGCGCCCTGGGGCACCCGTTCTTCCAGCACGCCCTGCTGGCCGGGACGGCGATCGCCGCCGCGGCCGGTCTCATCGGCTACTTCCTGGTCCTGCGCGCCCAGGTCTTCACCGGGGACGCGCTCAGCCACGTCGCCTTCACCGGCGCGCTGGCGGCCCTCGCGCTCGGGTACGACCCGCGCCTCGGCCTGTTCGCCGCGACCATCGCCGTCGCCCTGCTGCTCGGCGGCCTCGGCCGCCGGGGCAAGGTCGACGACGTGGCCATCGGCGGCATCTTCTCCTGGGTGCTGGGCCTGGGCGTCTTCTTCCTGACCCTCTACACGACGTCCCGGAGCGCGGCGAACGGCGGCGCCGGGGTGAACGTCCTCTTCGGCTCGATCTTCGGCATGTCGAGCGGCCAGGCCCGCCTCGCGGCCCTGGTGGCGGTGGGGATCTGCGCGGCCGTCGTGGTCATCGCCCGGCCGCTGCTGCTCGCGTCGGTGGACGAGAAGGTGGCCGCCGCCCGGGGGGTGCCCGTCCGCCTCCTCGGCTTCGGGTTCCTCCTCCTCGTGGGCGCCTGCGCGGCCGAGGCCACCCAGGCGGTCGGCTCCCTGCTGCTGCTCGGCCTGCTGGCCGCCCCCGCGGGCGCCGCGCAGCGCCTCACCGACCGCCCCTACCGCGCGCTCGCCCTCTCCGCCGGACTGGCGGTGGGCGAGATGTGGGCCGGGCTCGGGCTCAGCTACGCCGTGCCCCAGGTGCCGCCCAGCTTCGGGATCCTGGCCGCGGCGACCGCCGTGTACGCCGCGACCTTCGTCCCCGTCCCGAAGCGGCGTCCCGCGCCGGTGGCGGCCTGACATGACGGACCACCAGGCGCCGTCCCCGGCCACCGCGAAGGAGGTACGGCTGCTCGGGCGCCGCACGGCGCAGCGGGCCACCGTCCTGGCCGCGCTGGTCGCCCACGGCGGCTTCACCAGCGCCCAGGCCCTGCACGCGCGCCTGTCGGCCACCGGCGAACGGGTGGGGCTGAGCACCGTGTACCGCACTCTCACGGCGCTCGCCGACGCGGGCCGCGCCGATCTCGTACGCGACCCGGGCGGCGAACGCCGCTTCCGCTACCGGCCCAGCGCCGAGCACCAGCACTACCTGCTGTGCCGGCACTGCGGGCTCGGCGTGCCGGTCGACGCCGTCCTGGTCGAGGCCTGGGCGGCCAGGATCACCGAGACCTGCGGCTACGCGGACGTGCAGCACACGGTCGAGCTGACCGGCACCTGCCCCGACTGCCGGACGGGCGTCCGGGGCGCGTGACGACGCGGCGGGCACCGCGCCCGTCGCCGGTCACGTCTGCCCGAAGAGCTGCGTCCAGTACGTCCCCGCCGGGCCGCCGCCCGCGTACCCCACCCCGAGGTGCGTGAAGTCCGGCTTGAGGATGTTGGCCCGGTGCCCGGGGCTGTTCATCCACCCCTCCACCACCTCGGCCGCCGTGCGCTGCCCGCAGGCGATGTTCTCGCCGATACCCCGGTGGGGCGCGCCCGCGGCGGCGGCCCGGTCCCAGGGGGCGAGCCCCTCGGGCGAGGTGTGGGAGTAGAAGGCGCGCGTGGCCATGTCCGTGCTGTACGTCTGCGCGGCGTCGGCCAGCCGCCGGTCGTGCGCGAGCGGGCGGAGCCCGGCCGTGCCGCGCTCCGCGTTGGTGAGGGCGAGCACCTCGGCCACGATCGAGGCCAGCCCCCCGGCGGTGAAGGGGCGCGCCCACAGCGCCGTCCAGTAGACGTCGCCGGTACGGGGGTCGACCGCCCGCCCGATCCCGGCGTCCGGCAGCGCGGAGTCGTGCAGGGGAGCCCGGGTCGACGCGTTGGAGCGGCAGTAGTCCAGGAACTCACCGGCCGTGCGGGGCCCCGAGACCAACTGCTGCTCGATCCTGAGGTACGGGTAGCCGCCCGCCGTGATCCGCTGGAAGACGGAGGTCCCGTCGGGCCCCTCCGCGCCCAGCCGGCCCTGCCGGGCCATGGCCTCGGCATGGGCCCGGGCCGCCGCCGAGAGCCGGGGCTCGACCGTCGCGGGGAGGGCGCCCGCGCCGAGCCGTTCGGTACGGACGAGGGCGGCGAACTCCGCTTCCGTACCGTCCGCGAAGGCGGCCCGGGGCGGCGCGGGCGCGGGGCGTGCGGCCGGCGCCGCGCGGACCGGAGGAGCGGCGGGAGGAGCGGCGGGCGGCGGGGGGACGGCGGCGGGCCCGGCGGCGTCCTCGGCCACGTCCACCCCGAAGTCGCGGGCGATCCCGCCGAGTCCGTCCGCGTACCCCTGCCCCAGCGCGCGCAGCTTCCATCCGGCGCCCCGCCGGTAGATCTCCGCCAGCAGCAGGACGGTCTCGGTCGCCGGACGCGGGGGCGTGAACCGGGCCAGGACACCCCGGCCCTCCCCGCCGACCGTCAGCACCGGGACGGGCAGCCGGCCGAGCGGGACACCCGGGTCGGCGGCGCTCACGACGACGGTGAGCCGCGCGGCCCCCGCCCGCAGCCGCCCGGGATCGACCCGGACGGTGCCGGACCCGAGCCGGACCCCCGGGGCCGACGGCTGGTTGTAGAACACGAAGTCCGCGTCACCGGCGACCCTGCCGCTGTCGCCGGTGACGAGGACGGACACGTCGAAGGGGCCGGGCACCCGGATCGTCAGCGCGCCGTCCGGCAACGGCAGATTCCCTCCGGGAACCAACTCGGTCATCGCCACCACCCGTCCGGCTCGCTGGGGGCGCCGGTGCGCGCGGCGCTGTCCCGAGAACGCCGGACGGGCCCGCGGTGGTTCCGCCGCACCCGGATCGGGCCCGGTCCTCGCCTCCGGTCGGCGCCGCGGGGGCGGTTAGACTCGGCCCGCCCTGGCCGACAGCGTGGAGCGAGTTCAGAAGGTGGTTGCCTGATGGTGGTCATCCTCGATGTGCGGCAGGTGGCGCCGGCCGAGCGCGCCGAGGCGATCCGGGAGGCGATCTGGAACAGGGTCGTCCGGGTCGAGATCGAGCACCAGCCGGAGCCCGACCGGATCGCGGTGAGCGGTCTGATCAGCGACGTGGGGCGGCTCAACGTCTGTTCGGTCGCGGCCGACGCCACCACCGTCCGGCGCACCCCCCGGCTGGCCCGGGACGATCGACCGCCGAGTGTGTTCCTCGGACTCCAGCGGTCCGGCACCAGCATGGTGGTCCAGGGGGGCCGCGAGGCGGTGCTGCGGCCCGGCGACTTCGCCCTCTACGACACGACCGTCCCGTACACACTGATCCAGCCGCAGGGCATCCACCAGCACTTCTTCCGCATGGCCCAGAGCGACCTGGCCCTCCCGCCGGACACGCTCGGGCGGCTCACCGCCCTGCGGTTCGGCGCCGAGCACCCGATGGCCGACCTCGCCGCGACCTATCTGCGCCGGCTGGCCGAGGCCCCGCACGTCCCCGACCTGTCCGTCGCGGACGCCGTCGGCACGGCCAGCATCGAACTGATCCGGGCCGCACTGACCTCCCGGCTGCCCGACCCGCGCCCGGCGCGCGAGTCGCTCGAAGCCACCCTGGGCGTACGGATCATGGAGTACGTGGGCGCGCATCTCGCCGACCACGACCTGACCGCCGCGACCATCGCACGGCGGCACAACGTCTCCGTACGGCACCTGTACGCGATCCTCGCCCGCTCCGGCGTCCACCTCGGCGACTGGATCAGGACGCACCGGCTGGAGCACTGCCGCCGGGAGCTGGCGCGGCCGGGCGCGGCGGCGGTGACCATCGCGTCGGTCGCCCGGCGCTGGGGATTCCGCGACGCCAGCCACTTCGGCCGCGTCTTCAAGGAGGCGTACGGGATGTCCCCGCGCGAGTGGCGCGACAGCAGGCCGTCCGCACGCCGGCCCTGAGAACGCGCTCAGTCGTGGTTGTGGGTGGACGAGGTGTCCTCGGGCGGGACGCTCCGGCCGCCGTCGTTCCCGCTGACCAGGATGGCGAGGAGGGCGGCGATGACGGCGGCCGCCGCGAACCGTCCGGTGAACCGCAGGGCCCAGCCCGCGGCCGGGCCGGTGTGGGCGCCGGGCCGCGCCAGCCGCTCGGAGCGGCGCGCGGGGAACAGCAGACGGCCCAGCAGGAGGGCGGCGATGGGCAGTTGGAGCAGCCACACGGTGGTCCTGAACCAGCCGTCGTACCAGACGTTGGTGCCGTACAGCAGGGTGTGCCACACGCTCAGGACGTACACGACGATCACGAAGCGGTGCAGGACCCGCCAGGTCCGCGGACCGATGCGGTGCCTGACGTAGAAGAGCAGCCCGAGCGGGATCGCCAGGTAGAGCGCGGCCTGGCCGATCGGCATCGCCCACCGGCCGGTCCCGGAGTCGTACCCGCCCGGCACGAAGGCCTCGACGAACGCGGTCCAGACGGCGGAGTTCCAGCGCGCGGTGTCGTGGCGCACCAACTCGGCGGCGAACAGGAGTGCGTGGGCGAAGATGAGGGAGATGGTGTTGAGGCTCGTGGTGCGGTGGAGGCGCTCCAGGCGCGGGGCCGACATCGGCAGCCACCGGGGTGTGGGGCCGCTGAGCAGCAGGCCGAGGACCACGGTGGTCCAGGCCCACAGGAGCGCGGTCCAGCCGAAGGCCTGGCTGAGGAAGTACATCCAGAAGCCGCCCGCGTCGGCCATGAACGGCATCACGGACACCGTCGACGACGTCTTCGCCTTGATACGGGCGTAGATCAGCGCGAAGACCGCCGCGGTGACCAGCAGGGCGATCAGGCCGTCGGGCACGGAGGCCCGCAGGTCCGAGCGGAGGGTGACCCGGCCCGGGGAACGGCCGGCGTCTTGCCGCGCCCCGGTGTCCGTGGCGGTGTCGGTTCCTGCGGGTCCGCCCGCCGGGTCGGGAGCGGCGGGCACGGGGGACGGCTTCATGGGTAACGGCCTTCTCGGTGGCGTGGGGCGGAGCGGGGGCACGCGCGTCTCCCGAGGAGTCGGCCCGCGTACCGCGAAAGTTCCCCGCGATGTCGTGTGACATGGATCACAGGGCGGCGTTTTCGCTTCTTAGCGGGCGAACGGGCGACGTATCAGGATCGGTTGCCCTTTTCCGAGGCTCCCGGACGGGTGGCACGATGACCGTCATGGGAGCCGGGCCCGCACTCCGTCTCACACGTGCCGCGATCTTCGCTGCCGTGTGTGTCGTCGTGTCCGGCCTCGGCCACGCCCTCAGCTCCGGCGGTCCCGTCCCCTTACCCGCCCTCGGCGGCGCCTTCGTACTGGCGCTCGCGGCCGGCTGGTGGCTGACGGGCCGCGCACACGGCGCCCCCGTCGTGGTGGGCGCGTCCGCCGTCGGACAGGCCGCCCTGCACTACCTGTTCGGTGCGCTGCCGCTCTGCCTGCCCGCGCGGGGCACGCCGGGCCCGAACGGCGCCCCCGGCGGCGGCCGCGCCGGAACGACGATGAGCATGGCCCACGCGCACCAGGAGATGACGGCGGACTCCGCCGACCTGATGGCGCTGAGGATGACGTACGACGGCCACGCCCCGACCGCCGGCATGGCGGCCGCCCACCTCCTCGCCGGTCTGCTGTGCGGCTGGTGGCTGTGGCGGGGCGAGCGCGCGGTCCGCCAACTCGCCCGCAGCCTCGCCCTGTTCATCGGCACCCCGCTCCGCCTGGCCTGGCGGGTCCTGTCCCGCACCGGCACCGGACACCACCCCCGGCCCGCCGCCCGCGTCCCCGTCCCGCACCGGACGCCCCGCCGCCCCGGCCTCCGCGTCGTCCTCGACCCGGTCTCCCGGCGCGGCCCCCCGCTCCTTCCGTCCTGCCGCTGACCTCCCGCCCGCCCGCCGGCTCGACCGGGGCCGGGGGAGTACACCGTCATGCCGCGCTCCGGTGACCCGCAACCGCCCGGAGCCCGGCCACCGAGGGGGCCCGATCCCGAAGGGACGGCCCACGAGGACGCGAAGGACTTCTTGCGATGTTCCCTGCCCCGACCACCGTTCCCCCCACGACGTCCGCCACCGTGCCCCGGACCGCCGCCCCCGCCCCCGTGCGGAACGGCGCCCGCCACGACAGCCACCGGGACGCCCGCGTCACCGCGTGGGCCCTCGCCGCGGGACGCGGCGACCGGGAGGCCGCCGAGCACTTCGTACGCGCCACGTACGACGACGTACGGCGGTTCGTCGCCCACCTCACCGGTGACGTGCCCGGCGCCGACGACCTGGCCCAGGAGACCTACCTGCGGGCCTTCACCGGACTCGCCGGCTTCGCCGGACGCGCCTGCGCCCGGACCTGGCTGCTGTCGATAGCACGGCGCGTGGTCGTCGACCGCTACCGCAGCGCCGCCGCCCGCCCCCGCGTCGCCGATTCCGCCGACTGGCAGCTGGCCGCCGAGCGCGCCCAGCCACGCCATCTGCCGGGCTTCGACGAGAGCGTGGCGGTGTTCGACCTCCTCGACGCGATGAATGGGCCACGCCGCCAGGCCTTCGTCCTGACCCAACTCCTCGGCCTGTCCTACGCGGAGGCCGCCGTCGCCGCCGACTGCCCGGTCGGAACGGTCCGTTCCCGCGTCGCGCGCGCCCGGCGCGACCTCACGTCGGTCTGGCAGGCCGACGGCGCCGCCCTCGCCGGGCAGCCGGCCTGACCCCCGGTGCGTCACCGGCCCGCGCGGCCGCCCCGCCGTACCGGTGACGCACCGCCGCCGTCAGCACCACCGGCAGCACCACGCACTGCGCGGACACCACCCACCAGAACACCCCGGCGGAGCCCGCCCCCTCGGCCACCCCGTACAACTGCCCCCCGACCACCCCGCTCGCGAACGCCCCGATGCCCGCCGCCAGCCGCTGCCGGCCGAAGACCGAGGCCGGGGGCGCCGACGAACGGGCCAGCGCCTCCAGGTCGTTCTTGAGGAAGAGGACCAGCTCACCCCCGCAGATCAGCGCCGCGCCCGCCCCGATGCCCGCGTACCCGCCGACCCCGATGGCCGCCGTCCCGGCCGCCATCGCGCCGAACCCCACCCGCATCGCGCCCGGGTACGTGAGCCCGGCGACCCACCGGGACAGCGGCGGCTGCGCGACGACGAGGAGGCCCGCGTACGCCATCAGCACGAAGCCGTAGAACGACGCCGAGGTCCGGGGGACCGCGTACAGCGCCAGGTAGTGCTGGAAGAACATGAAGACGTACACGCTCACGACGGTGACGAGGAACGGCGGGACCCCGTCCCCCTTCCTCACGGCGCCGCCACGCCCGTCGGCGGTGTCCTTCGCGGCGCCCTCCGGGCGGACCGCGGCCGGGAGCAGGGCGTGCCCCACCCCCACCGCCGCGAACAGCACGGCGACCACGGTGAACAGCGCGGCCGGCGAGGCGAGCACGAACGGCGCCGCCAGCGGGGGCCCCAGCGCGATCCCCGCGTTGAACGCGGAACCGCTCGCCGACAACAGCCGCGGCCGGTCCCGCTCCGGCGCCCCCTCCACCAGATACGCCTTGTTCGCCGGGAGGTACAGCGCCGCCCCGCACGACACCAGGAACAGCGCGCCGATCGATGCCACCGGACTCGCCAGCCCCGGCACGAACGCCGCGAACCCCGCCGTACGGACCGCCAGCGCCACCACCATCGTCGCCCGCAACCCGATCCGCCGGGCCAGCGCCCCGCCCACCACCCCGCCGGAGAACTGCACCAGCGAGGCCACGGCGAGCACCACACCGACCGTGCCGAGGCCGAGCCCCAGCCGCTCGTGCAACAGCACCGACATGTACGGCAGGACGGCGAAGCTGCCCAGCGTGATCAGGAACGAGGCACCCAACAGGAACGACCGGGGCCCCGACCACAGCCGCCCACCGGCCCCGGTCCCGGCCGTCCCCGGGCCGGTGCCGGTGCCCGCCCCGGGCCCCGCGCTCACGGGCCGTCGTCGGCCACGACCACGGCCCGCACACCCCCGGCCGCGCTCAGCGCCCGGTGCAGCGCCAGCTCCGCGGTGGCGCCCTCCGCCAGCACGATGCCCGTACAACCGCGCTGGTCGTGCACGTACCGCACCGCGTCCCCCGGCGCCCGCGTCGGGAACCACCGCACCGAGCCCGGGTAGTCACCCAGCCCGTCGAGCCCGCGCCACCCGGTCAGGACGCCGGGCCGGTCCGCGTAGACGAGGACGAAGCCACTGGCCGGACCGGTGTGTTCCAGATGTACGTCCATCAGCGCGGGCCGCACCCCGAGCGCCACCTCGATCATCGCCTCGTACACATTGGTCCGGAGCGACAGGCACAGCGCCTCGCCGACCAGCGCGCCGCCGATCCGCCGGTTGATCTCGACCAGCCGCGGGCCCTCGGAGGTGAGGACGAACTCCACGTGCGCGAAGCCGTCGTGGTGCCCCGCGGTGTGCAGGACCCGGCCCACCCACTCCTCGATCTCGCCGAGCCCGCCGGGCGGGAACACCACCGGGAAGGCCGCCGCCTCCTCCCGTACCGCGGGCTCCCGCGACGTCTGCCGGCTGAGCACCCCCAGCAGCCGGCTCTCGCCGCCCCAGCTGAGCGTCTCCGCGCTGTAGAGCGGCCCCGACAGGAACGGCTCGGCGAACAGCCCCCCGGTGAGGGCGCGTTCGCCCGCCTCCCCGAGCGCGGCGCGCAGCGCCTCCTCGTCCCTGACCACCCAGACGTCGCGCGAGGAGGTGCCCGCCGTGTCCTTGAGGACCGCGGGCAGGCCGACCGTACGGAGCACCTCCGCCGCGCTCCCGGGGTCCGGGGCCACCCGCAGCGCGGGGCTCTTCCCCAGGCCCCTGCCGTGCAGGAGATCCCGCACCCGGGCCTTGTCCCGCAGCAGCCGTACGGACTCCGGGTCCGGCCCCGGCAGCCCCGCCTCGGCGGCGAGGACCGCCGCCGGCACACTCCACGTGTCGGTGGTGTTGACGATCCCGGCGACCCCGGGCACGGCGGCGAACGCCCGCCGGGTGGCCTCCACGTCGAAGGTGTCGACGTCCACCACGTCCAGCGCGGCACCGGACGGCAGTGTGTCCAGCTCGTGCCGGTAGACCGACCGGTCACCGGTGAGCAGGCACAGCCGGTGCCCGGCGGCCGCCGCGGCCGCCGCCGTCCTCGCCAGCCCGAAGGACAGCGCTTCCAGCGCGACCACCGTCATGAGACCTCCTTCGCCGGCGTCCCGCCGGACTCCTGGTGGGCCCGCCGGGCCCACTCCATCACCGACCACGGCGGCCGCAGTTCGTCGAGGGCCGCGATCCGCCGCGGCCGCAGCGACGACCGGTCCAGCGCCTCCGCGTGCCGGGCGAACACCCGTTCCGCGTACCGGTGTCCGGTGTCGGCGCCGATGACCAGGTGCAGCCGCCCGGGATCGAGGGCCGCCTCCCACGAGGCGACCAGGTGCGCCGCCCCGGTGGACAGCCCCGCGAACACCGCGTGGTCCCGCAGCAGGCCCACCGCGCCCGCCATGGCGTGGCGGAAGTCCACCCAGTGCAGTGTGTCGTACAGCTCGTGCCGCACGTTCTCGAACGGGATGGAGCTGCCGATGCCCGCGATGATCGCCTCCGGATCGCTGAACCGCTCGCTCCCGAACGTCACACTGCCGAACGGCTGGATCCCCACCAGCCGCACCGGCCGCCCCGAGCGGCGCAGCGCCTGCACCAGACCGCCCGTGGACGCGCCCGTGCCCACCGCGCCCACGACCGTCAGCTCGGCGTCGGGCAGCGCGCCCGCGACCAGCCCGGCGAACTCGGCGTAGCCCGCGTAGTGCACGGGGTCGTGGTACTGCCGCATCCAGTGGAAGTCCGGCCGCTCCGCCAGCAGTTGGCGTACGTGCCGTACGCGCCGCTCCTGGTCCAGGCGCAGGCTGCTCGACGGCGGCATCTGGTCGACGGTCGCGCCGAGCACCTCCAACTGCGCCCGCATCACGGCGTCGACGGTCGTGGAGGCCACGATATGGCAGCGCAGGCCGTAACGGTGGCAGGCCATCGCGAGGGCCAGCGCGTAGATGCCGCTCGAACTGTCCACGAGCGTCTGGCCCGGCACGACCCGCCCCGAGCGCAGCAGTGAGCGGACCGCGCCCAGCGCCGCGTACACCTTCATCGTCTCGAACCGGGCCAGGACCACGTTGTCGCCCAGCCGGACCAGGTCCGGGGCCTTCATCGCGTCGGTGATGTGGGCGTGCACGGGTACGGGCTGCGCCGCCACGGGGGGAGCGGGGGCCGGGGCCGGGGGAGCGGCGGCGGGGTGGCCGAGGTGCGGCGCCATGACGTCCCGGGGCCTCATTTCCTGGTCCCCCTGATGATCAGCCGCCGCGACCGCTGGTCGTACGGGGAGCCGTCGAAGCCGCCGAAGCACTCGACATCGCTGAAACCGGCGGCCACGAACAGGTCGTGCAGCTCGGCGCCGCTGTAGAGGAAGGAGGTGATCGAGGCGGTACGGGCCGTCGTGCCGCGCACCAGGGTCCAGTCGGTGCGCAGCCGCCGCCAGCTGTCGAGGACGACGTCGCGCTGCACCACGTACGCGCCGTCCGGGAGGTCGACGGCCTGCGGCCGGCCGATCCAGCCGGCCAGGACCTCCTTCCCCATCACGTCGACCAGGAGCCGCCCGCCGGGCGCGAGGCTCGTCCACGCGTTGCGCAGCACCTGGAGGTTGTCCTCGGGGTCGTCGAAGTAGCCGAACGACGTGAAGACGTTGAGCACGACGTCGAACGAGCCGGGATCCGCGTACGCGAGCATGTCGGCCCGCACGAGCCGTACGTCGACCTCCGCCTCCGCGCACACGCCGGCGGCCCGGTCCAGCAGGGACGGGCTGAGGTCGACCCCGGTGACGGCGTACCCGCGGCGGGCCAGCGGCAGCAGGAAGAGGCCGGGCCCGCAGCACAGGTCGAGGACCCGGGTGCCGGCCGGGAAGTCCAGGAGGGGCGAGGTCCGCACCAGTTCGGCGGCGGTCTCACCCCGGTCCGCCGAGAACATCGTGGAGGCGAAGTCGCACCAGAGAGATTCGTCCTCGTACCACTTCGACACCACGGCCCTCCTCCTGGACCTCACGGCCCCACCGGCTCACCTTCTCCCTCAGTGGTCGGCTGCCGACCCCGTCGGGTTCCCGGCGATGCGGCGCGAAGAGGAGGAGGGCCGGTCCGGGCTCAGCAGGCCTTGGAGGAGGATCTCGGGGCGTTGTAGGCGCAGGTGTCCTGCACGGCCTTGTTCGCACGCCGCAGGGTCGCGGTGTCCTTGTCGTTGTTCCAGACGTAGGCGCCGCGCTGCTGGAACACCGTGGCGGCGGTGTTCGTGCCCTTGCCGGTCTTCACGGTGACGGTCTTTCCCGCCTTCAGCGTGAACGTACCGAAGGTGTAGGCGTGCTTCGAGGCGTCGGTGAGCGTCCAGCCCTTGAGGCTCACGGACTTGGTGGTGGTGTTCTTGATCTGGACCCACTCGCCGTTGAGGCTGGCGTTGGAACGCAGGTCCGAGCCCGGGGAGTTGTACCAGATCTTCGTGAGGTGCACGGATCCGGCGGCCTGGGCCTGCCCGGGGGACAGGAGCAGGGCGGCGGCCGCCGCGGCCGCGGTGGCGACGGCGGTGGTGGCTATGCGGGTACGGGGCATGCAGGGGCGTCCTGTTCGGATGGGGCGCCGCACGACGAGGCGGGCGCGAGGTGCCGGACATTACGCATCTTGTCCCGGCCGGACACGGCCTGTTGCGAAATAGGGACGGAAAATACGCTCTGGCCGCACCGCGCGCCCGCCGGGCGCCCCGGTCAGTTGCCCGGTGACTGGTAGAGGCCCCGGCCCGCGCGGTGGGCGCGGGAGGTGGCCACGAGCCGGTCGAGCGTGCTGCGCACGGCGTTGATGCTGCCGGGACTGTCGTCGCGGCCCAGCTTCGCCGCGACGTCGCGGGCCCGCACCGGCGAGTCGCCCGCGTCCTTGAGGATCTGGATGACCTGCTCCGTGAGGCCGCCGGCCGCGTCGGACGTGTCGTCCGCCGGCGTCACGGCGGGCGCGGCCTTGGCGGGCTTCACGGCCTTCACGCGCTTCGAGGCGGTGTTCTTCTTGGCCGGCGGCCGGGTCTGGCCCTGCTTCTTGGGCCCCGCCGCGGGCAGCTTCCGCTTGATGCCGGAGGCCGCCTTGCGCCCCGCGGGAGCGGCCGTCCCGACGGCCACGTCGGTGGTGTCGGCCACTGCCGCCACGGCCTCCGTGACCGGCGCCGGCACGGCGGCGGCCTGCTCGGGCTCCTGGAGGTGGGGCGCGAGGGACAGGGCCCGCAGCGCGCTGAGCGCGGCGCGCACGGACTCCAGCCGCTCGGTGACCGCGGCGAGGTCCTTCTCCAGGGTCTGCTGGTGCTCTTCCAGGCGCGGGAGTTCGGCCTCCAGGAGCGCGGTGGTCGCGTCGATGCTGCCGGGGCCGCCGGGTGTTCCGGTCGTGTTGGACGTGGTGGACATGGTGGTCGCCTTCCGTTCCGGGCCACCGCTGTTGTCCCACGAGGGTGACCTCTGTACCGCAGCCTAAGGTGTGTTGTTGTGTATTGAGTAATCCTTGACACCCCGGCCCCGGATCCGAACGGCCCCGGCCCGCCCCGCCGGTGGCCTTTCAGGCCTCTACGGGGGCCGCCTGCAAGGGAGTTCAGTGTGTTCCGGCGTCGCGGGGCGTGAACTCCCGGCCCGTGCGCCGGACCCAGCCGAAAAGCATGACCGACGCCACCGCGGCCACCGCACACCAGGTGGAGACGAACTCCAGCCGCCACAGCAGCGCGCACACGACCGCCCCGGCCGCGACGGTCCCGCCGAGCAGCCGGAGGAGGGGATCGGCGGCGAGCAGCAGCGCCCCGAGCGTGGCGAGCAGGTAGGCCGCCACGACCACCGGCGCGTGCGGGAGGTCGAGGACGTACCCGACGGTGTGACCGCGCACCTCCGCCCGTACGGTCCGCGCCGACAGGGAGAAGGAGAGGACAGCGCCGACGCCGAGCCCCACGACGGCGGGCACCAGCAGCCGGCGCCTGGCGGTGGGCGGGGCGGCCAGCAGGACGCCCAGCGGCACCCACACCGCGAGGAGGGGCATCGCCACCACGGCCCAGGCGAGCGTGGCGGGACCGCTGCCCCCGCCGCCGTCCCACACGACCGCCTCGGTGATCTGGTGGGCGCCGAGGAGCAGCGGCAGCGCGGCGAGCGGGAGGTCACGGGGTCGGCGCACGCGCGCCACACAGGCCACGCCGACCGCCGCGATCGCGGCGCCCGCCACCAGATCGGCCGTCGCGCTCCAGCACATGGCGCCACCGTACGTGCGCCACCGGGACCGCACCCGGCGGCGACACCGGTTAAATCCGCGCGCGAAGGGCCGCCCGGGATCCGGGCGATATCTATTGCGGCGGGTACAGAAATAGCCTCGATGCGCGGCCAGTATTTATGGCACGGCAGGCGGAGTGATAACACCTGCCGTGCTTGTCCACATGCACCGTGCTACTGTTGATCTCAGTTGCAGTTGTGGTTCCCAAAGACTTCAAGTGCTCTTTCCGGCTTTATGTGCCGGTAGGTGCGCTTTTGTATTTCCGGATTCTTCCGGACGGGGTAATCATCGCGGCGACGTGGGGTGCGCACAGTGCGGACCTCCGGGCACATTGCCCCGAAGGAGATCAAAATGGCCAGTGGTACCGTCAAGTGGTTCAACGCGGAAAAGGGTTTCGGCTTCATCGAGCAGGACGGTGGCGGCGCTGACGTCTTCGCCCACTACTCGAACATCGCCGCCCAGGGCTTCCGCGAGCTCCAGGAGGGCCAGAAGGTGAACTTCGACGTCACGCAGGGCCAGAAGGGCCCGCAGGCGGAGAACATCGTTCCCGCCTGACGCCTGGGCGCATGACAAGCTGGGGTCCGCTCCTTGGGATGCGGACCCCAGCTCGTTGCTTTTTGCAGGACCCGCCCGGACCGCCGAGAAGGCCGCCTCGGGCGACGTGAGACCAAATACGCCGGCTCAGGCCCTTTCCGCCCCGGCGTGGCTCCGTTCAACGAAATTCCGGCTCGTTCTTGCGATTCTCTGTGCGGTCACTCCTGCCTGCCAAGAATTCTCGATACGTGCCGCATCGAGAAAGGTTCGGAATTGAACCGCACACGCACGAACGACCGTTACTCCCGTACCCGTACGGGAGGCGGCTCCGGCGCCACCGGCAACGGCGGCGTCAGCCGCTTCCGCTCCGGTGCCGCCCCCACCCGCTCGGGTGCCCCCGGCCGCTCCGGCGGATCGGGACGCGGCGGCTCCGGTGGCTCCTACGGACGCCGCTCCTCCGCCGTCCAGGGTGAGTTCGCCCTGCCGGTGACCCTCACCCCCGCGCTGCCCGCCGTGACGAGCTTCGCGGAGCTGGACATGCCGGCCGCGCTGACCGACATGCTCACCAGCCTCGGCATGAACGAGCCCTTCCCCATCCAGGCCGCCACGCTGCCGAACTCGCTGGCCGGCCGGGACGTCCTGGGCCGCGGCCGTACCGGCTCGGGCAAGACCCTCGCCTTCGGCCTGGCCATGCTCGTCCGTACCGCGGGACAGCGCGCCGAGGCCAAGCAGCCGCTGGCCCTGGTCCTCGTCCCCACCCGCGAGCTGGCGCAGCAGGTCACCGACGCGCTCACCCCGTACGCCAGGTCGCTGCGCCTGCGGCTGACCACGGTGGTCGGCGGCATGTCGATCGGCCGGCAGGCCGGCGCGCTGCGCGGCGGCGCCGAGATCGTCGTCGCCACCCCGGGCCGGCTCAAGGACCTCATCGACCGCGGCGACTGCCGCCTGGACCGGGTCGCCATCACCGTCCTCGACGAGGCCGACCAGATGACCGACATGGGCTTCATGCCGCAGGTCACCGCGCTGCTCGACCAGGTGCGCCCCGACGGGCAGCGGATGCTGTTCTCGGCCACCCTCGACCGCAACGTCGACCTCCTGGTCCGCCGCTACCTGCACGACCCGGTCGTCCACTCGGTCGACGCGTCGGTGGGCACGGTCACCACGATGGAGCACCACCTCTTCCACGTGCACGGCGCCGACAAGTACGCCACCACCACGGAGATCGCCGCCCGCGACGGCCGGGTGCTGATGTTCCTGGACACCAAGCACGCCGTCGACCGGCTGACCGAGCACCTGCTGAACAGCGGCGTCCGCGCCGCCGCGCTGCACGGCGGCAAGTCGCAGCCGCAGCGCACCCGCACGCTCGCCCAGTTCAAGACGGGCCACGTCACCGTGCTGGTGGCCACCAACGTCGCCGCCCGTGGCATCCACGTCGACGACCTCGACCTCGTCGTCAACGTGGACCCGCCCAGCGACCACAAGGACTACCTGCACCGCGGCGGCCGTACCGCCCGCGCCGGTGAGTCCGGCAGCGTCGTCACCCTGGTGCTGCCGAACCAGCGCCGGGAGATGACCCGGCTGATGGCCGACGCCGGCATCACCCCGCAGATCACCCAGGTCCGCTCCGGCGAGGCCGAACTGAGCCGCATCACCGGCGCGCAGGCCCCGTCCGGTGTCCCCGTCGTCATCACCGCGCCCGTCTCCGAGCGCAAGCGCGGTACGTCGGCGGGCGGCCGCGGTCGCGGCCGCACCGGCGGCCAGGGCCACCGCTCGGGCTCCTCGTCCCGCGCCCGCACCGGCGCGGCGCCGCGCCCGGCGTCCGCGTCGGCCGCCCCGACCGCGGCGCGCAGCAGCGCCGCGTGAGGACCCGCCGTACGCGCCCGTGACGCGGGCGCGTACGGACACACCGAAGCCCCGGTACCTGCTGGTACCGGGGCTTCGGTGTGTTGTCGGTGGGGTCGCTCGGGGGAGGGGGCGGTCAGTGGTCGGAGTAGCTGAAGTCGCCCACCGTCCAGGCGCTGACGTCCTTGACGGCGATGCGGTACATCCCGCCCGTCTCGGGGATGCCCACGCTCCCCTGGAGGATCCGCGCGACGTGGAAGTGCAGATGGGTGGGGGCCTCGCCGGGCCGCAGGGCGGCCGCGCTGCCCGCGGACCCGAAGACCGCGGCGAACGGACCCAGGCGCTCGGAGTCCCGCAGCACCTCGGCCACCCGCTGGCGCCAGACGGCTTCGGGTGCCAGCCGTCCGGTGATGACAGCGCCCTGGACGACCACGGTGAGGGACATCTGATTGCTTTGCTCGGACTCCACCGCTGAGGCGATGTCAACAAGCAGATGATCAGGCTTCGACATGGGCGCTGACTGTACTACGCGCGAGGCGCTCCACGGAGGGTCGTGACCCGTACGGAGGGGGCGCGCCCTCCGGCCCGGTCACGACCGGTGGATCAACTCTGTGCGGGCGTCCCGAGCAGGGCGGACGCCGATTCCAGCGGGGAGAGCGCGGGCGCCGGGGCGGCCACGGGCTCGGGCGCCACCGGGTTGCAGGTGAAACCGAGACGCGTCAGCGCCCTGGTGACCTCGAAGGACGTGAAGTCGCGGCGGTCCTGGCGGGTGATGACCTCACCCACCTGCTTCACGGGGAAGACCCGGCGGCCGATGACCACGGACTCACCCGTGATGGGCTCGGGCTTGATGCCCTTCATCGACTGCTGCACCTCGCTCTTGACCAGCTCGAAGGGGAAGCGGGCGATGACGCAGCGCATAGTGCCTCTGGGGGAAGAAGGGGAAAGCCTGAAACTTCAGCATCCCACAGAAAAGTAACGATCGGAGGCCGGGCTTTCGCCCGGCCCCCCGGAACGCGGTGGTGACACGTCACCCGGACGGTCAGCCCTGGCGGGCCTTGAACCGCGGTTCCTTCTTGTTGATCACGAAGACGCGGCCCCGCCGGCGGACCACCTGGGCGCCCGGCTTGGCCTTCAACGCGTGCAGCGACTGGCGGACTTTCATGGCCTGTCCCTTCGTACGGCGCACCACCTCACGGCGGTCCGCACATCGTGTGCATGCCAACGCCGGAAGGGGCGGTTCCATTCCCGCCGGGCCGTCCGGGGTGTGCGCGGCGCGTGGCTGGTTCCCGTCGGCCGCACGGGCCGCGTGAGAGGTCAGGGGCGCTCGTCGCTGTGGCCGCAGACCCACGCCAGCGCGGCGTGCACCCCCTGGATGTAGTCCCGGGGGATCGTCCGCCGCGTGGCGTCCTCCAGCTGTACGGTCGCCGCGTCCGCCTCGGCCGTCAGGGCGGACAGGTCGGGCGCCCCCTGTCCGGCGGCGCCGGTAACGGGAGCCACGTCGCCCCGCCCCAGCGCCCAGAGATAGCCGGTCATGGCGCCGCGGGAGAGCTGTGTCTGCCCGCTCGGCGCGGCGGCGACGGCCTCCAGCGCCCGGAACGCCTCCTCCACCTGGGAGCGTGGCCTGGTGCCCACGTGCTCGTCACCGTGGGGTCCGGTCTGTTGAGTGGTCATGTATGACGTCTGCCCCGGTGAGCGCGATCGAGCCGAAATGGGTGAAGTCGGCTCCAGGGGCTGCCCGTGGCGAGGGTCTGGCGCCACACTTGCCGCCTGGGGGTGACCATGTCGGTCTATCAGGTGTCCTGTCCCGCGCGGATCCTCTTCCTGCCGGAAGAGCTCTCCGCCCTGGGGGAGTTGGACGGTGGTTTCGATGTCGAGCCGAGTCTGTGGTGCACGCTGGAGGCGGGCCACGCGGGGCCGCACCACGTGATCGCGCAGTGTGTCAGGGGATCGGGGCCCACCGCGCCCTGGGACATGTGGGCGCGCTGGGGGGACGACGAGTACGGCCCGGGGCGGGAGCTGGTACGACTGGACGCCTGCCCGGCGAAGTTCCTGAAGGGAGCCGTGTCGGAGGAGGGGTGTCATCTGCCGCTCGGGCATCCGGGACGGCACGGGTACGAGTTCGGTCCGCCGATCACGGCCGCGGACGTGCTGCCGGACTGGCTGGTACGGCGCTTCTTCGAGTGACGGGCCGTCCTCGCGCGGTGAAGTCGCCCGCCACGCGGCGGGAGTGACGTACCGTCAGATCCAGCCGCGCCGCGCGGCGGCCACGCCCGCCTGGAACCGGGTGCTGACGCCGAGCTCGGCCAGCAGCTCGCGCACGCGGCGGCTGTAGCTGCGGGAGGAGATGCCCAGCAGCGCCGCCGCCGCGTCGTCCGTCCGCCCGGCCAGCAACGAGTCCAGCACGTCGGCGAGATGCGCGGGAGGACCCCCGGCGAACCCGCCGGGGCCGTCCCCCGCACCGGCGACGTGGTCCACCCGCAACAGCCGCCCGGGGTCACGCGCCACGGGATAGACGAGCACCGGCGGCAGCCGCGGGTCGCGCAGGACGGTCGGGGCGCCCCAGCAGAAGTACGAGGGCACCAGGCGCAGCCCCCGCCCGCCGAGCCGTACGTCCCGGTCGAAACGCAGACCGGTCAGCTCCAGGACCGGCGGATCCCACCGCACGCCCGGGTGCAGGGTCGCCAGCAACCGGTCCACGCCGCCCTCGCGCAGCGCCCGCGCGCTCCGGGCGTGCTCGGCCGCCACATGGGCCCTGATCTGCGTCCAGTACGGCGCGACGAAGGACCGGTGGAACGCCCCCATGCCCTCGGCCAGCCCGGTGAGGGCGGTGGCGCCGCCCTCACCGAGCACACCCGTCCAGTGCAGCGCCTGCCGCCGCCGGTCCAGCAGGCGCAACTGCCCCCGCAACCGTGCCCGGGGCAGCGAACGGACCGCCTCCAGCACCGGGGCGAGCCCCTCGGCGCCCTCGGCGGGCGTCAGGAAGTCCGGTGAGTACCCCCGCGCGGGAGTCAGCGCGAGCAGCCGTCGTACGGGGGCGGTCAGCCGGGCCCGGGTCGCCGCGCGCCACCGCCGCAACGACGGGGGCACCTCGGGCGACTGCGCCATGTGCGCGGCCAGCAGCATCTCCCACGAGACGTCCGGCTCGGCCATCACCCGTATCCGGCGCAGATCCTCACCGGTCACATGGAAACGCAGGCCCATTGTCGTACCCCCGCGCACGGCGCCGTCGGCGGCCCGGCCCGTACGCACCCCGTGGAAGCACACCGCGTCCCCCGATGATACCGAGACGCCGCAGGTCCGGACGCCGCTCGCCCGCCCGCAGCCGCCTGCCCGGGCGGGCGGCATGATGGAGGTATGCCAGAAGGAGACACGGTGTACCAGGCCGCCCGGCGCCTGCACGGCGCGCTGGCCGGGCACCGGCTCGTACGGTCCGACCTGCGCGTGCCCTCGCTCGCCACGGTCGACCTCGCCGGCCGCACCGTCCTCGACGTCACCCCGCGAGGCAAGCACCTGCTCACCCGCGTCGAGGGCGGCTGGACCCTGCACTCGCACCTGCGCATGGACGGCGCCTGGAAGGTGTACGAGCCCGGCGCCCCGTGGCGCGGCGGCCCCGGCCACGAGATCCGCGCCGTCCTCGCCACCGCCGACCGCACGGCGGTGGGCTACCGGCTGCCCGTCCTGGAACTGCTGCGGACCGGCGAGGAGGACCGGGTGGTGGGACACCTGGGCCCCGACCTCCTCGGGCCCGACTGGGACGCGGACGAGGCGCTGCGCCGGCTGCTCGCCGACCCCGGCCGCCCGATCGGCTCCGCGCTGCTGGACCAGCGCAACCTCGCCGGCATCGGCAACGTCTTCATGGCCGAACTGTGCTTCCTCGCCCAGGTCACCCCCTGGACCCCCGTCGCCGACTGCGCCGCGATCGAGCGTCTGGTCCCCGCCGCGAAGCGCCTGCTGGAGGCCAACCGCGCGAGCGTCGACCGCACCACGACCAGCGCCGCCGTCCGGGCCCGCTCCACCCACCGCCTGTACGTGTACGGCCGCGCGGGCCGGTCCTGCCTGGTCTGCGGTACGCCCGTCCGCGTCGCGTCCGAGACCCACGGCCGGATCGGGCGCGAGCGCCCCACGTACTGGTGCCCGCGCTGCCAGCGCGGCCCGGTCGCGCCCTGACCCGGGGCCCGCGCCTCCCTGCCCCTCGATTCCCGAGCCCGCGCCGGTCCGCTCACTCCGCGGGAAGCGGGATCCGCAGCGCCGTCGTGCCGCGCATGTCCAGCCACGCCGCCTCCGGCCCCCGGACCATGCGCATCACCACCTCGTCGCAGTCCGGGCAGCGGGCCACCATCCCCGGCGCGTGCGTGTAGACGCGCAGCTCCGCCAGCGGGCCGGTGTGCCCGCAGCCGGCGCACGTCCCGGTCGCCGTGGTCAGGTCGGTGGTGAAGAACTCGCGGAACGAGCCCGCCAGCACATTGCCGTCCTGGAACGTCTCGCCGGTCAGGGGCCCGGCCGCCGCGGTGGGATGCATGTCAACCTCCGACAGGACCGAAGCGCTCGGTCCTGATCCGTTGGGGATCGTGGCCCTGCGCCACGAGGATCCCGGCCGCCCGCTCCACGAAGCCGGTCGGGCCGCACACGAAACACATCGGCGTGAACTCCGCCGGCCAGCCGTACGCCGCCACGTCGTCCCCGGTGAGCCGGCCGGGCGGCCGGCGCGGGCCCTCGGGCGCCGACCGGGTGTAGAGGTGGGTGACGTCCAGCCCGCCCTGGGCGCCTCCCGGGCCCAACTCCCCGGCGTAGTAACGCTCCTCGGGTGCGCGGACCGAGTACAGCAACCGGAAGGGGACCCGGCTCCCGGCGCTCCCGCGGGCACGGATCATGGACATCAGCGGCACCACCCCGGAGCCCCCGGCCATGAGCAGCACCGGGGACGGATCCGCCGGGTCCCACACGAACCAGCCGCCGACCGGGCCGCGCAGTTCCAGCTGGTCACCGGTCTCCAGCACGTCGACCAGGTACGGCGAGACCTCGCCGTCGCCGATGCGCTGCACGGTCAGTTCGATCCGGTCGCCGCCGGGGGCCGACGCGAGCGAATAGCTGCGCTGTGTGCTGTAGCCGTCCTCCGCGGTCAGCCGTACGTCCACGTGCTGGCCGGCCGCGTGGCCCCGCCACTCCGGTGCGCGCAGCACCAGGGTGCGCGCGGTCGCCGTCTCGTCCCTGACGTCCTCGACCGTCGCCGTCTGCCAGCGCAGCCGGCCGGTCAGTCGCCCTGGTACCGCTGTTCGCGCCACGGGTCACCGTATTCGTGATAGCCGAGGCCTTCCCAGAAGCCCGGCTCGTCCGAGTCCATCAGCCGGATGCCGTTCACCCACTTCGCCGACTTCCAGAAGTACAGGTGCGGCACCAACAGCCGTGCGGGACCGCCGTGTTCGGCGGGCAGGTCCTCGTGGTCGTAGCGGTACGCGATCCACGCCCGGCCGTCGAGGAGATCCTCCAGCGGCAGGTCGGTGGTGTAGCCGCCGTAGCTCTGGACCATGGCGTAGTCGCCGTCGAGGTCGATCCCGTCGAGCAGGGTGTCCAGCGACACGCCTTCCCACTCCGTGCGGAACTTCGACCACTTGGTCACGCAGTGGATGTCGACCGTGGGCCGCTCGGCGGGCAGCGCGGTCAGGTCCCGCCACGACCAGTGGTGCATGTCACCGGCCACCGTGGTCAGGGTGAACTCCCAGTCCTCCGTCCTGACCACCGGTGTGGGACCGGCCGACAGGACCGGGAAGTCGTGCACCACGTACTGGCCCGGGGGCAGCTTCTCCTCCGTCGGCCGCCTGCCGTGGAAGCCGCGAGAGATGACAGCCACGTCGGTCTCCTCTCCCTCCCCGGCACGGTGGAGCGGTGCGCCGGAGAGCGTCGCCTGTCAGTGGCGTCGCCTTCCAGTCTGGGCCCGTAATCCCGTGACCACCATCCGAGCCGGCCGGCGGACCGCGGGTCGGCCCGGTGCGGGGAGGCCCGGAAACCCGGACTCCCCGCACCGGCCCCCCGGATCCGGGCCCGTCAGGGAACCCGGACCAGGTGCACCGCCGTACTGGCCCAGTCGCCCTCGGGCAGCGCGGGCAGGATCCCGTAGTCCGTCAGCACCCGCGCGGAATGGACCGCACCGGTCCGCGCGTCGCGGTAGCGCGCGTCGGGGTCGAGCCCGGCCAGCCGCAGCGGCACGCGCGGGCTGCCGTGCCGCGGTCCCCGCTGCCAGACCAGCAGCAGCGCCTCGGCGCGGTCCGCGGCGGTGTACTGCACCGCCGAGGGACCGTCGTCGACCGGTCCGCGCGGCCGGTGCGCGACACCGTGCTGGACGAGCGGGCGGACCCGCTTGTACTCGGCGACCAGCTCCGCCGCCTCGGACAGCTCCTCCTCCGACCACCGGGTCAGGTCGCCGCCGATGCCCAGGACCCCGGCCATCGCGACGTGGAAGCGGAAGCGCAGCGGCACCGAGCGCGCGGTGAGCTGGTTCGGCACGTCGGTGACCCACGCGGCCATGGTGCGCGCCGGGTAGACCTGCCCGTATCCGTGCTGGATGGACAGCCGGTCCCAGGCGTCGGTGTTGTCCGAGGTCCAGGCCTGGTCGGTACGGGACAGGATGCCCAGGTCGACGCGGCCGCCCCCGCCGCTGCACGACTCGACGCGCAGCCCCGGATGGTCGGCGCGCAGGCGGTCGACGATGTCGTACAGGTTGCGGACGTAGGCCGTCCCGAGGAGGTCGGCGCCGTCGGCCCGGCCGGGCCAGCCCGCCTCGCTGAACGCGCGGTTCATGTCCCACTTGAGGAAGTCGATCGCGTGCTCGCCGACCAGCCGGGTCAGCCAGCCGTACGCCCAGTCGGCGACGTCGCGGCGGGCGAGGTTGAGGACCAGCTGGCCGCGCAGCTCGGTGCGGGTGCGGTGCGGGAAGTGCAGGACCCAGTCGGGGTGCGCGCGGTAGAGGTCGCTGTCCGGGTTGACCATCTCCGGCTCCACCCACAGGCCGAAGCGCATCCCGAGCCGGTGCACCTCCTTGACCAGCGGGGTCAGCCCGTCGGGGAAGCGGTCGGCGGACGGGGTCCAGTCACCGAGGCCGGCGTCCGCGTTGCGGCGCGCGCCGAACCAGCCGTCGTCCATGACGTACAGCTCCACGCCGAGGGCCGCGGCCCGGGCGGCGAGCGCCATCTGGCCGGCCTCGTCCACGTCGAAGCCCGTCGCCTCCCACGAGTTGTAGAGCACGGGCCGTACCTCGTCGGGGTGCGGCAGCACGTGGGCGAGGGTGTACGCGTGCCACGCGCGGCTCGCCGCGCCGAAGCCGCCGTCGCTGTAGAGGCCCGCGAGGAGCGGGGTGGTGAACTCCTCGCCGGGGCCGAGCGGAAGCGCCGTACCGTCCTGGCCCGCGCCGCCGGTGAAGCACGCGCGGCCGTCCGGGGTGCGCTGCACCGTGACGCGCCAACTCCCGCTCCACGCCAGGGCGGCGCTCCACACCTCGCCGTGGTCCTCGGTCGCCTCCCCGGCGTCCAGCATCACCCAGGGGTTCGCGTGGTGGCTGGTAATGCCCCGTCGGCTGGTGAAGGTGGTCTCGCCGTACGGCACCGGCTCCCGGCGCAGCCTGCTCTCCGCCGACCACTGCCCCGTGACGTGGCTGACCCGGTAGTCCTCCCGGGCGGGGAGCGTCCACGCGGCGGAGTCCGCGCGCGGCAGTGTCACCGTGGTGTCGCCGGTGTTGCGCAGGACGGTCCAGCGCTCGATCACGTCGGTGTTGTCGTGGACCCGGTAGTGGAGGTAGACGCCCAGGCCGTAGTGCGTGTCGCTGAACTCCAGGACCAGTTCGGCCGATCCGGGGACGGACTCGTCGACCCGGTGGCCGGTGGGCCGCCACTCGAAGGCGCGGGTGCCGTCGGCGAACCGTACCTGGAGGGAGGGGGCGCCGTACCGGGCGCCCCCGTCCACGGGCAGTTCCTCGCCGACGGGCGAGCGCCCCTCGAAACTGCTGGCCGGCGGCGCCGGGGGAGCGGCAAGCTCCTGTGCCTCTTCGAGGGTCAGCCGAGGTCCCCAACCGAGGTGACAGGGCGCGCCCGTCTCGTCGATCCGCAGCGCGTACGACGTGCGCGGAGTGGAGAGCAGCCAGACCCCGGTGTGAGGGGCGAAGGAGATCACAGGCATGGATCCTCACGTTCGTTTTGCGCCTCGAGAGCAAACCGCAGCCAACCCTGCCTTGGATCAGGTGTCAATACCCGGAGGCTGGAGCACATTTGCAAGCTGAGGGGCCTCTCCTTGGATGTTTCGAAAGGGGCTTGCTTCTTTCATTGACAGCGGAAAAGAACACCCCTACGTTTCGGCCATGCGCTCGACCTCTCGTACCGAGGCGGTTCCGGCATCGACGCCGGCCGCTTCCCTGGTCTTCACGACCGTGCTGTCCCACGGTCCGCTCACGCGGACCGAGATAGCCCGGCGCACCACGCTCTCCTCCGCCGCGGTGACCAAGGCGGTCCGTCCGCTCATGGAGGCCGGGTACCTGGTCGAAGGCGTGGACGAGGAGGCGCGCTCGTCGCTCGGACGCCCCGCCAACCCGGTGCGGGTCGACGGCGGACGTGCCCTGTTCATCGGCGTCAAGGTCACCGGGGACGAGATCATCGCGGTCCTCACCGACCTGTGCTGCCGCATCCGGGTCGCCCGGCACCTCCCCCTCACCGATCGTGAACCGGGTGCCGTACTCGCCGCCATCGCCGGACTCGTGCAGGAACTCCTCACGGAGGCCGACGGGTTCGGGGTCGAGGTGCGCGGGCTCGGGCTCGCCGTCTCCGGCGACGTGGACCGTACGGCCGGGGTCGTGCGCTACTCGCCCTTCCTGGACTGGCGGGACGTCCCCCTCGCCGACCTGGCCGGGACGGTGACGGGACTGCCGGTCACGGTCGACAACGACGTCCGGGCGCTGACCGTCGCCGAGCAGTGGTTCGGCGCGGGCGTCGGTCTCTCCGACTTCGCGCTCGTGACGGTCGGCGCGGGCATCGGCTGCGGACTGGTGGTGCACGGCCGGGTGGTCTCGGGCGCGCACGGCGTGGCCGGTGAGATCGGCCACCTGTCCATCGACCCGCTCGGGCCGCCGTGCCACTGCGGCAACACCGGCTGCGTGGAGGCGATCGCGGGGGACTCCGCCATCGTCCGCCGCGTCCGGGAGGTGACCGGCCTGCCGGTCGCCGACTCCGGACAGGCCCTGGAACTGGCGCACCAGGGCGACCCGGGCGCCAAGGAGGCCTACGCGCGGGCCGGGGAGGCGATCGGCCGGGCCATCGGGGCCGTCGTCAACGTCCTCGGACCGCAACGAGTGATCATCTCCGGCGAGGGCCTGGCGGCGTACGACCTGTTCGCCGAGCAGATCCGTGACGCGTTCGCCGCGTCCGCCTTCGGTACCGCCGCGCAGTGTGACGTGATGACACGTCCGCTGCCCTTCGAGGAGTGGGCGCGAGGCGCCGCGGCCACCGCCATCCAGTCCTTCATCGGAACAGACACGTACTAGGAGTAGCGATGACGCTGCAGAGCCGCACCCCCTCGCCCTTCCGTGCGCCGAGCCGCCGCAACGTGGTCCGCGGAGCACTCGGGGTCGGCGCCGCCGCCCTGGCCGCGCCCGTCCTGACCGCCTGCGGAGGCGGCCCCGCCGCCGACCCGAAGACGGTGACCTTCGGGTCCAACGGGGCCGACGCCACGCCCAAGAAGGCCTACGCCGGTGTCACCGGCGCCTTCACCAAGGACAGCGGCCTCAAGGTCAAGACCAACACCGTCGACCACGACACGTTCCAGAAGAGCATCTCCAACTACCTCCAGGGCACCCCGGACGACGTCTTCACCTGGTTCGCCGGCTACCGCATGCAGTTCTTCGCCAAGAAGGGCCTCGCCCACCCCGTCGACGACGTGTGGGACAAGATAGGTTCCGGTTTCAGCGACGCCGCCAAGCAGCTGTCCAAGGGCCAGGACGGGAAGTACTACTTCGTCCCGCTCTACAACTACCCCTGGGCCGTGTTCTACCGGAAGAGTGTGTTCCAGGAGCGCGGCTACCAGCCGCCCGCCACCTGGAGCGCGTTCACCGCGCTCGCCAAGCAGATGAAGAAGGACGGCCTCTCGCCGATCGCCTCCGGTTACGGCGGCGGTGACAGCTGGTCGATCCTCGGGGCCTTCGACTACCTCAACCTCCGCGCCAACGGCTACGACTTCCACATGTCGCTGATGCGCGGCGAGGTCTCCTGGACCGACAAGCGCACCAGCAGGACGCTCGACCTGTGGCGCGAGATCGCCCCGTACTACCAGGAAGGCGCGGGCGGCCGCTCCTGGCAGGACGCGGCCCAGTCGCTGCTGGACAAGAAGTCCGGCATGGCGGTCATCGGCCTCTTCCTCGGCCAGCAGGTCACGGACGAGTCGCTCCGCGACGACATCGACTTCTTCCCCTTCCCCACGATCGACCCGTCGTTCGGACAGGACACCGTCGAGGCCCCCACCGACGGCTTCATGCTCAGCCGCAAGCCCAAGAACCTCGACGGCTCCAACAAGCTCCTGGAGTTCCTCGGCAGCGCCAAGGCCGAGAACCTCTACATGGGCGTCGACCCCAGCAACGTGGCCGTCAACTCCGGCGCCGACACCAGCAAGTACAACGCCCTCCAGAAGAAGTCCGCCGAGCTGATCTCCTCGGCCAAACACATCACCCAGTTCGCCGACCGGGACAGCGACCCGGGCTTCATCTCCACCGTCGTGCTGCCGGGCCTCACCCAGTGGCTGGGACACCCCGACGACGGCTCGGCCCTGCTCAAGAAGATCGAGTCCCAGCGCTCGCGCTTCTTCACCGCCTGATCAGGACCGGGAAGGTTCCTCCACCATGTCCTCCGTGCGCTCAGCGCCCCCCAGCAAGCCGCGCGCCCGCCCCCGGCCGCGCCGGCTCAGTGCCGGTGACCGGCTCTTCCTCGCGGTCATCGTCGGCATACCCGTCATAGCCCTGCTCGTCTTCGTCTGGCTGCCGGCGCTGGCGTCCATCGGTCTGTCCTTCACCAGTTGGGACGGCATCTCGCTGTCCGACATCCACTGGATCGGACTGGACAACTACCAGGAGATCTTCACCAACTACCCGCCGTTCTGGCCGGCGGTCCAGCACAACGTCGTCTGGCTGCTCTTCACGGCCCTGCTGCCGACCCCGTTCGGCATCTTCCTGGCCTACCAGCTCGACCGGAAGATCCGCTTCACCCGGATCTACCAGACCGCGATCTTCCTGCCCATGGTGCTCTCGCTGGCCGTGGTCGGCTTCATCTGGGAGATCATCTACAACCCCGACAACGGACTGCTCAACGGCATCCTGAACGGGGTCGCGCCCGGCCACCACATCGACTGGCTCGGCGACCCGAACCTCAACCTCTGGGCAGTGCTGGTCGCGTCGGCCTGGCGGCACACCGGCTACATCATGATCCTCTACCTGGCCGGCCTCAAGGGCTTCGACCCGGCGCTCAAGGAGGCCGCGTCGCTCGACGGCGCCAACGAACGCCAGACCTTCCTGCGCGTCGTCTTCCCCGCCCTCAAGCCGGTCAACATCATCATCCTGGTCGTGACCGTCATGGAGTCGCTGCGCGCCTTCGACATCGTGTACGTGCTCGGCGGCGGCGTCGGCAGCAAACCGGGCATGGAACTCCTGTCCCTCCTGATCACCGACAACATCATCGGCGAGTCCAGCCACATCGGTTACGGCTCCGCCCTCGCGGTGGTCCTGCTCGTGGTCTCCCTGCTCGCCATCGGGACCTTCCTCGTACAGACCTTCCGCAAGGAGGACCAGTGACCGCGACCGCCACACCGCCGGCCGCCGGCTCACGCACCCGCCGTACCGCCCCCCAGGGAGCGGGACCGTCACGTCCCAAGAGCCAGGCGGGCCGCCACGTCCTGCTCGGCGGCATCGCCCTGCTGTGGCTCGTCCCGCTGCTCTGGGCGATCTACACCTCGCTGCGCCCCTACTCGGACACCAGCAAGCACGGGTACCTCTCCTGGCCGCACAGCCTGAGCCTGGAGAACTTCTCGGACGCCTGGAGCCAGTCCGGGATGCCGCACTTCTTCTGGAACTCCGTGCTCATCACGGTCCCGGCGGTCCTCGGCACCCTGCTGTTCTCCGCCGCGGTGGCCTTCTTCGTCTCGCGCTTCGACTTCCGGTGGAACATCGTCCTGCTGATGCTGTTCACGGCGGGCAACCTGCTACCCGCCCAGGTGCTCATCACCCCGCTGTACCGGCTGTACCTGCTGATCCCGCTGCCCGGGTGGATGAGCGACTCGTTCCTGCTCTACAACTCCGTGTGGGGCATCATCTTCATCCACATCGCCTACCAGTGCGGCTTCTGCACGTTCGTCCTCAGCAACTACATGCGGACGATCCCCAAGGAGATCACCGAGGCGGCGCTGGTCGACGGCGCCCCGGTGTGGCGCCAGTTCTTCCAGATCGTGCTGCCGCTGTGCCGCCCCGCCTTCGCGGCGCTGGCCACGCTCGAATCGATCTGGATCTACAACGACTTCTTCTGGTCGCTCGCCCTCATCGAGACCGGCGACAAGCGTCCGATCACCTCCGCGCTGGCCAACCTCCAGGGCCAGTACTTCACGAACCCCAACCTGATCGCGGCCGGTGCGCTGCTGACCGCGATCCCGACGCTGCTGGTGTACTTCGCGCTCCAGCGCCAGTTCATCAGCGGGCTGACCATCGGTTCGGGCAAGGGCTGAGCCGAAGGACGGGCGGCCGTACCCGTACCGCCCGTCCCCCTGCCCCGACCGCACGCACGCTCCGTGCACGTCCATGCGCCGACAACAGGAGGTCCTGACCCATGCGGTCACCCGCGTACCCCTTCCGAGCCGTGCTCGTCCTGGCCCTCGCGGCCGGCCTGACCACCGCCGTCCCCGCGGCGATGGCAGCCACGCCCACCGCCGCCACGCCCACCGCCGCCCAGGCCCCCGCCGCGGCCTCGGCCGGTGTCGCCGACAAGCCGTTCATGGGCTGGACCAGCTGGTCCATGCAGTCGTCCAAGTACCCCGGCCTCAACCCCGACGGCGACTACAGCTACCTGACCGAGAAGAACGTCCTCAAGCAGACGAACGCGCTCGCGTCCAAGCTCAAGAAGTACGGCTACGAGTACGTCAACATCGACGCCGGCTGGTGGATGGACAAGGCGTGGAAGCCCAACTTCGAGGCGTACGGCCGCCAGGCCGCCGACCCCGTCCGGTTCCCCCGGGGCATGAAGCCGGTCGCCGACGACATCCACGCCAAGGGCCTCAAGGCCGGCATCTACCTGCCCGTCGGCCTCCAGAAGGAGGCGTACGGCGAGGGCAAGGTCCCGATCTTCGACGCGCCCGGCTGCACCACGGCCGACATCGTCTACCCCGACCTGCGCACCACCAACGGCTGGGACAGCGCATACAAGATCGACTTCTCCGACCCCTGCGCGCAGAAGTACGTCGACTCGCAGGCGCGGATGTTCGCCGACTGGGGGTACGACTTCCTCAAGCTGGACGGCGTGGGACCCGGCTCCTTCAAGAGCGGTGACAACTACGACAACGTCCCCGACGTCGCCGCCTGGCAGAAGGCGATAGCCACCGCCGGCCGCCCGCTCCACCTCGAGGTCTCCTGGTCGCTGGACATCAACCACGCCGCCGACTGGAAGAAGTACACCAACGGCTGGCGGATCGACACCGACGTCGAGTGCTACTGCAACACCCTCGTGTCGTGGGAGAACTCGGTCAACGACCGCTTCGACGACGCCCCCAAGTGGACCCGGTTCGCCGGTCCCGGCGGCTGGAACGACCTCGACGCGATCGACGTCGGCAACGGCGAGATGGACGGCCTGACCAAGGCCGAGCGGCAGAGCTACATGACCCTGTGGGCCATCGCCAAGTCGCCCCTCTACACCGGTGACGACCTCACCCGCCTCGACGACTACGGCATCTCCCTGCTGACCAACAAGGACGTCCTCGCGATCAACCAGGGCAGCACCCCGCCCGCGCGGCCCGTCACCGCCACCGGTAACCAGCAGGTGTGGAGCGCGAAGAACGCCGACGGCAGCTACACCGTCGCCCTGTTCAACCTCGGCGACACCTCCTCCGCCGTGACCGCCGACTGGCAGTCCCTCGGCTTCACCGGCCAGGCCAAGGTCCGCGACGTCTGGAACAAGGAAGACCTCGGCACGTTCAAGGACAAGGTCACCCAGGCCCTCCCGGCCCACGGCTCGCGCCTGTTCACCGTCACCCCGCGCGGCACCGCGTTCACGAAGACGGCGTACGAGGCCGAGTCCCCGGCCAACACCCTGACCGGCAACGCCTCGGTCGGCGACTGCGGCGGGTGCTCCGGCACGCACAAGGTCGGCAACCTGTACCAGGGCGGGAAGCTCCAGTTCAACGACGTCGTGGCCACGAAGGCCGGCCACTACATGATCGACGTGTCCTACATCAGCGGTGACGCGCGCCCCGCGAAGATCTCCAGCAACGGCAACGGCGCCACCGCCCTGAAGTTCCCGTCCACCGCGGACTGGGGCACCGTCGAGACCGTCACCGTCCCGGTCACGCTCAAGGCGGGCAAGAACACGATCACCATCGACAGCGGCGACGACTACGCGCCCGACATCGACCGGATCGCCGTACCCCAGCTCTGACCCACGCGTCCCTCCCCTGAACACCGGTGCGGAGTCCTGAGGCCCTCGGGCTCCGCACCGGCCCTTCCCCTCCCGGCGGCCGGCACCCGCATGCCCGCACCGCCTCTCCGGAACGGAGTGCTCCGTGGACGACCAGCACACCGGCGCAGCCGCGCCCGCCCCGACTTCCCCCCGCGGCCCCAACCGGCGGCAAGCCCTCTCGCTCGCCGCCGCGGTGGGCGCCTTCACCGCCCTCGGCGGCCTGCCCGCCTTCGCCGCCTCCGGCCCCGTGGTCCGGCAGACCACGTCCCCCCTGCTGCCCGAGGCCTCGGCCACCCGCTTCTGGTACCAGGCGCCGGCCTCCGACAAGAACATGATCGAGCAGGGCCTCCCCGTCGGCAACGGCCGGCTCGGCGCCCTCGCCGGCAACGACCCCTCCCGCGAGGTGCTGCTCGTCACCGACGCCACCCTGTGGACCGGCGGCCTCAACGGCACCCTCGACGCCGACGGCCAGTTCCCCTACGGCCGCCAGGACTTCGGGTCCTTCACCCTCCTCGGGCGGCTGACCGTCGACCTCCCCGACCACGACCTGTCGTCGCTCTCCTCCTACCGGCGCGACCTCGACATCAGCCAGGGCGTCGTCTCCTCCACGTACGTACGCTCCGGCGTGACCTACGAGCGCCGGATCTTCGCCAGCCACCCCGACGACGCCATCGTCCTGCACTTCACGCAGAAGGGCGGCGGGCGCTACACCGGCACGGTGAGCCTGGCCGGCACCCACGACGAGAAGACCACGGCCGACCGCGCCCGGACGTACGCCTCCTTCAACGGCGCCTTCCCGGACGGCGGACTGCGCTACGGCGCCGCCGTGACCGCGTACAGCGGCACCGGCACGGTCACCGTCGACGGTACGGGGATCCGCTTCAAGGACTGCAAGGAGCTGACGGTCGTCGTCAGCGGCGGCACCGACTACGCCCCCGACGCCGCCACCGGCTACCGCGACCGCGCCCTCGAACCGGAGCGGCTCGCCAGGACCAAGGTCCTCGCGGCGGCCCGCCACTCGGCCACCACGCTCCTGCACAGCCACGTCGCCGACCACCGCGAGCTGTTCGAACGGATGGACATCTCCCTCGGCCGGTCGTCGGAGTTCCAGCGCGGCCTGGACACCTGGGAGCGGGTCAGGGCACGCTTTACCGACGGCGAGGCCGACCCCGAACTCGAAGCGTCGTACCTCCAGTTCGGCCGCTACCTGATGATCGCCGGATCGCGCGACAGCCTGCCCGTCGCCCTCCAGGGACTGTGGCTGGACGGCAACGACCCGGACTGGATGGGCGACTACCACACCGACATCAACATCCAGATGAACTATTGGATGGCCGACCGGGCGGGCCTCTCCGGTCTGTTCGACGCGTTCGCCGACTACTGCGTGGCGCAGCTCCCGTCGTGGACGAAGCTCACCCACGACCTCTACCAGGACCCCCGCAACCGGTTCCGCAACTCCACCGGCAAGGTCGGCGGCTGGGCGGTCTCCTTCTCCACCAACGTCCACGGCGGCAACGGCTGGTGGTGGCACCCCGGCGGCAGCGCCTGGCTGGCCAACTCCCTCTTCGAGCACTACGAGTTCACCCAGGACAAGGCGTACCTCGCCAAGATCTACCCGCTGCTCAAGGGCGCCGTCGAGTTCTGGGAGGCGCGCCTGATCACCACGACGGTCACCGACCGGGCCACCGGCGGGACCCGCGAGGTGCTCGTCGACGACAAGGACTGGTCGCCCGAGCACGGCCCGCAGGACGCCAAGGGCATCACGTACGCCCAGGAACTGGTCTGGGCGCTCTTCGGCAACTTCCGCACCGCCACCGACGTCCTCGGCAGGGACGCCGCGCACAGCAGGACGGTCGCCGCCCTCCGCGAGCGGCTGTACCTCCCCGAGGTCAGCCCCACGTCGGGCTGGCTCCAGGAGTGGATGTCCCCCGACAACCTCGGCGAGACGACCCACCGCCACCTCTCCCCGCTCATCGGCCTGTTCCCCGGCGACCGCATCCGCCCCGACGCCTCCACCCCGAAGGAGATCGTCGACGGCGCGACCGCCCTGCTCACCGCGCGGGGGACGAACAGCTTCGGCTGGGCCAACGCCTGGCGCAGCCTGTGCTGGGCGCGGCTCAAGGACGCCGAGAAGGCGTACCAGGGGGTCGTCACCAACCTCCAGCCCTCCGTCGGCGGCACCAACGGCACCGCGCCGAACCTCTTCGACATCTACGAGGTCGAGAAGGGACGCGGCATCTTCCAGATCGAGTCCAACTTCGGCACCGCCGCCGCCATGATCGAGATGCTGGTCTACTCCCGGCCCGGCCACGTCGAGCTGCTGCCCGCCCTGCCCGACGCGTGGGCCGCCTCCGGCGCCATCGCGGGCGTGGGGGTACGCGGCGGCTTCGTCCTCGACCTGCGGTGGAAGGCCGGCAAGGTCACCGAGGCGCGGCTGCGCAGCGTCGGCGGCCGCACGACCACCGTGGAGTTCGGCGGCAGGACCCAGAAGGTCAGCCTCAAGCCGGGCGCCTCGGTGTCCCTGCGGGACCTCATATGAGACGGCCCCGGCCGATGCGCCGCCGCTACGCGGTGGGCCTGGTCTCCGCGCTGCTCGTCACGCTCTGCGCGCCCGCGACGGCGGTGTCCGCGGCCTCCTCCTCCGGGGACGCGCCCGCCCCGCGTACGCACTCCGCAGCCTCCGCGCCGAGCGCCGCCGGCCGCCACCAGGTGATCACCTGGGGCGCGAGCATGGACCGGCAGGGCGAAGGGCCCCGCGACCGGAGCTACCGGGCCGTGGTCCGCACCAGCGTCGGCGGCACCGGCGTGCGCGTCCGCCTCTCCAACGCGTTCGGCGACCAACCGGTCACCTTCGACAGCGTGTACGCGGGCAAGCGCAAGGAAGGCGCCGAGCTCGTCGGCGGGAGCAACCGCCCGCTGACGTTCGGCGGCGCGGGCTCGGTGACGGTCCCGCCGGGGGAGAGCGTGGTCAGCGACCCGCTGTCCGGGCGGCTGGCCGCCCAGAGCGACCTGGTCGTCAGCTACCACGTGCTGAGCGCGGGCGGCCCCTCGACCGGCCACGGCATGGCCATGCAGACCTCGTACGCGACGGCGGGCAACCACACCGCCGAGGAGAGCGCCACGAGTTGGACCGACCGCACCGGGTCCTGGTACTACCTCGACGCGGTCAGCGTGGAGACGGACCGGGACACCGGCGCCGTCGTCGCCCTCGGCGACTCCATCACCGACGGCTGGCAGTCCAGCACGGACACCAACCGCCGGTGGCCCGACTACCTCTCCCGCCGGCTCCAGAGCGCGACCGGGATCGGTGTCAAGGGCGTCGCCAACGAGGGGATCTCCGGCAACAAGGTCCTGGCGGACGGCGCCGGGCAGAGCGCCCTGAACCGCCTCCAGCGGGACGTGCTCTCGCAGCCCGGTGTCCGTACGGTGCTCCTCTTCGAGGGGATCAACGACATCAAGGCCCATTCCGGCGTCACGGTCGACGACATGATCGCGGGATACCGGGAGATCGTTGAACGCGCCCACGCGGCGGGCAAGTGCGTGGTCGGCGGGACCGTCCTGCCCTTCAAGGGCTGGTCGGAGTACGACCCCGAGGCCGAGGCGGTCCGGCAGGGCGTCAACGCGTTCATCAGGACCAGCGGTGAACTCGACGGCGTCGCCGACTTCGACCGGATGCTCCGCAGCCCGTACGACCAGGAGAAGCTGCTCCCGGTCTTCGACGGCGGCGACCGCCTGCACCCGAACGACAAGGGCATGCAGGCGATGGCGGACGCGGTCGACCTCAAGAGCCTCAGGTGCGACCGCTGAGACGGGCGCGCACCTGAGGTGAAGGAAGAGCGAGGGCTCCCCCGCCGGCGGACGGGGGAGCCCTCGCCCGTGCCCGGCGGCCCGCGAGGGTGTGCCTACGGCTTCTTGGTCTCCGCCTCCAGGGCCTCCCGGGTGGCGGGGCCGTAGACACCCGAGGCGTCCCCGGTGATGTCGCGGTCGTGCTGGTAGCGGGCGACCGCGCGCTCCAACTCGGCGTCGTACGTGCCGTCCGGCATCCCCAGGTAGCGCAGCAGCAGTTGGCTCATCCGCTTCTGCAACTCGACGACCTCCGGGCCCGTGTCACCCTCCCGCAGGACGGCCGGGCCCGACGACGGGGTGGATCCGGCGGACGGGGACCCGGCCGGCGGGGTGGAGACGGCGGGGGAGGACGGCGTGTCCTCGGCGGCCTGCCCCGGCGTGGCCGTCGCGGAGACGGAGGCGGACGCCGAGGCCGAGGACGTGCCGGACGGGCTCGCGCCCGGATCGTCCGAGGGCGAGGAGGTGGCGTCCGAGGCCGTACCGTCCGGCTTCCTGGAGGTCCCGCCGGCGGCCGTGCCGGTGGCGTCGGGCAGGGCCGTCCGCGCGGTCGAGGAGGCCGAACCGGGGCCCGCCGCCTCGTCCTCGCCGCCGCCCCGGACCGCGACACCCGCCGACACGGCTATGACGGCCGCGACCACGGCGATCGCAACGGCCAGGTAGAGACCCTTGCGGCGCCGGGCAGGCGGCTCGTCCGGCTCGTCGTCACCGGGGAAACCGTCCCCGGCGGCGCCGCCCGCACCGCCCTCGTCACTGCCTTCGTCGCTATCGTCATCGTCATCGTCGTCACCGTCATGGCCGCCGCCGCCGCTGTCGGTGGTCGCCCCCGCCACCACGTCCCGCACGGCCGTCGTCGACGTCCCGGCGCCGCCGCCCGGAGGACCGAAGGCCGCGCGCTCGCGCGCGACGCGTTCCCGCTCGGCCTCGTCGGCCTCGCCCTCGGACCCCAGCGAGACATAGGGCCGGACATGCATCTGATCGCCGTCACCCGGCTGTTCGGCCGGATCGGTGAGGCTCTTCCCGGCGATGTCGGCCCGGGTGGCACACGCGCAGTCGGGATGGCCGGCCTCGCCCGGAGGTGCGAAACAACGGGGGCAAGATTCCTGCGTCACGGACGTTTCCTTCCTGGGGACGCAGCGATTATGCAGAGCCGCCACCGTTTCGCGCACCGCTTCCCGGCCCAGGAAAGGGTCACAATCAGTCATCAGGTGGCGCGATAACCGGTCATAAGGAAGGGGAAAGGGTCAAAACACGAACGCGATGTGTGCGAACTCGCGCGCGATCGCCGGCGCGTTCCGGACGTCAGGACGCGCCGGGCGCATGTCCTCCGCGAGTGCCTCACTCCTCGCTCTGCGCCGCCACCAGACCGTCCCCGGCCGCCGTACGGCAGTAGAGCACGGACCGCCCCGCACGCTGCCTGACCACCAGCCGGGCATCGAGCAGCACCTTGAGATGACGCCCCACCGAACCGAGCGCCATCCCGGTCAGCCCCACCAACTGCGTGGTGCTCTTGGGGGTGTCGAGCAGCAGCAGGACCCGCGCCCGGTGCGTGCCGAGCAGCCGGCCCAGCGCCCCGGGCTCCGCCGCCCCGTCCGGCGCGACCGCCGGTCCCGTACAGGGATAGACCAGGCCGTAGCGGTACGGCGGCCGCTCCTCCCAGCAGACCCACCCCGACCGGGGCGTGACCGGCACGAACACCAACCGCGCGTCGCCAACCTCACGCGGCGGGTAGTCACGCGTGTTGATCTGCAACCGCCCCTCCCCGAGCCAGCGCATCCGCGGGCGCATGGCCTCCAGGGCGGCGGCCCAGCCCCCGAGCGTCAACTGCCGGGTCCGCGCGACGACATCGGCCTCGCAGATCCGCCGCCGGGCCGGCCAGTACGGCAGGACCGTCTCCGTCCACACCCACTCCACCAGGTCCGCGACCCGCCCCGCGGGATCGTGCCGGGTCAGCCGGTCCGGGACCTGCCGGCCCTGGGCCACCGCCAGATCCGCCCGTACGGACTCCGGCGGCGTCTCCCTGATCCGCTCCAGCTCCCGCGTGAACTCCGCCGTCCCGTCACCCTCCGGCACCGGGGCCGGATCCGCGCCGGGGGTGGGCGTCAGGAAGTCCGCGTTCCAGCCGTTGCCCCGCGCGGCCCGCACCAGCTCCGCCGCCCGCGGGTCGGCCGCCAGCCGCGCCCGGTACGCGGGCCCGTGGGCCTCGAACCACTCCCGCTCACCCGGGTGCGCGGGAGCGCCCCGCTCCAGGGCGAACAGGGTCGCCGTGGTCTCCGCCAGCGGCGAGATCACGAACCGGCTCCCCGCCAGGGCGTCCGTACTGATCTGCCACCAGCCCATGTTTCGCCTCCGCGCGAAACAATAACGTCACCGGTACGGCCCTGATGAGACTGCGGCCCATGCGCACCTACGGGCAGCTCTTCCGCACCCCCGAGTTCACCCCCTTCTTCCTGACCAGCTCCGTGCAGGTCGCCTCCGCCACCGTCGCCGGACTGGCACTCGCCACCCTCGTGTACCGGTCCACCGGCTCCGCCCTGCTGTCGGCCCTCAGCATGTTCGGCCCCTCCCTGGCCCAGGTGGTCGGCGCGACCCTGCTGCTGTCCGCCGCCGACCGGCTGCCCCCGCGCGCCGCGACGGCCGCCGTCGCCCTGGCCGTGGGCGCGGGCACCGCCGTCCTGGCCGTGCCGGGCCTGCCGCTGTGGGCCGTCTTCGCGATCCTCCTCGCCGAGGGCCTGGCCACCTCGGTCGGCGGCGGGGTGCGCTACGGGCTGCTCGCCGAGATCCTCCCCAAGGACGGCTACCTGCTGGGCCGTTCCGTCCTCAACATGTCCGTCGGCACCATGCAGATCGCGGGGTACGCCACCGGCGGCGTCCTGCTCGCCGTCCTCTCCCCGCGCGGCGCCCTGCTCACCGCCGCCGCCCTCGGGGTCGCCGCGGCCGTGCTCGCCGCCGCCGGCCTCTCCTCGCGCCCGCCCCGTACCGCCGGAAGACCCTCGGTCGCCGAGACCTGGCGTACCAACCGCCGCCTCTGGTCCTCGCCCGCCCGCCGGACCGTCTACCTCGCCCTGTGGGTGCCCAACGGGCTCGTCGTCGGCTGCGAATCGCTGTTCGTCCCCTACGACCCCGGGCACGCGGGCCTGCTCTTCGCCTGCGCGGCCCTCGGGATGCTCATCGGCGACACGCTCGCCGGCCGCTTCCTGCCCCGGCACCGGCGCGAGCGGCTCGGCGCCCCGCTGCGCCTCCTGCTCGCCCTGCCCTACCTGGTGTTCGCGTGGCAGCCGTCGGCTCCCCTCGCGGCGGCGGCCGCCACCGTCGCCTCGATCGGCTTCGCGTCGAGCCTGCTGCTCCAGGAGAGCCTGATCGCGCTGACCCCCGACGACATCCAGGGACAGGCCCTCGGCCTCGACACCTCGGGGCGCCTCACCCTCCAGGGCGTGGCGGCGGCCCTCGCCGGGGCGCTCGCCCAGTACACCTCGGCCGCCACGGCGATCACGCTCATGGCCGCCGCCTCCCTCGCCGTCACCCTGACCCTCGCGCCCGGCCTGCGGCCCGAGCGGATCACCGCGGCCCTCGTACCCGCGGTGGAACCGGCGCCCGGAGGCGGCCGGTAGCATGAGGCACGGACCCCCGGTCGATCACGCGAGGAGCCGTTTTCGTGCGAGACATCGCTGTATTCAGCGGTAGTGCACATCCCGAGTTGGCGGCAGAGGTGTGCGGGCATCTGGGCGTCCCGCTCAGCCCCGTACGCACCAGCCGGTTCGCCAACGACTGCCTGGAGGTGCAGCTCCAGGCCAACTGCCGGGAGCGGGACGTCTTCCTGATCCAGCCCCTGGTCACCCCCGTCCAGGAGAACCTGGTCGAACTGCTGCTGATGTGCGACGCCGCCCGGGGCGCGTCGGCCAGCCGCATCACCGTGGTCATGCCGCACTACGCGTACGCGCGTTCGGACAAGAAGGACGCGCCCCGGATCTCCATCGGCGGCCGCCTGGTCGCCGACCTCATGGTGACCGCGGGCGCGAGCCGGGTGCTGGCGATGACCCTGCACTCGCCCCAGATGCACGGCTTCTTCTCCGTACCGGTCGACCACCTGCACGCCCTGCGGGAACTGGCCGCGCACTTCCACGACCACGACCTGTCCCGCACCACCGTCGTCTCGCCCGACCTCGGCAACGCCAAGGAGGCCGCGGCCTTCGCCCGGATGCTCGGCGCGCAGGTCGCGGCGGGCGCCAAGCAGCGCTTCGCCGACGACCGGGTCAGCATCAGCACGGTCATCGGCGACGTCACCGACCGCGACGTCATCGTCCTGGACGACGAGATCGCCAAGGGCAGCACCGTCCTCGAACTCCTCGACCGGCTCCGCGAGATGAAGCCCCGCTCCATCCGGGTCGCCTGCACGCACGGGCTGTTCTCCGCCGGAGCCCTCAAGCGCCTCTCCGCGCAGCCCGACGTGCTGGAGATCGTCTGCACGAACACGGTGCCGATACCGCTGGAGGACCACACCGAGAAGCTGCGGGTCCTGTCGATCGCCCCGGCCCTCGCCGAGGCCGTCCGGCGCATCCACAACGGGGAGTCGGTCAGCGCCCTGTTCGA
The DNA here is from genome assembly GCF_011694815.1 of Streptomyces liangshanensis. NCBI lineage: Bacteria > Bacillati > Actinomycetota > Actinomycetes > Kitasatosporales > Streptomycetaceae > Streptomyces > Streptomyces liangshanensis. The sequence goes on along the minus strand of NZ_CP050177.1, from coordinate 114,774 downwards.
CGCCCACACGACCTGACCCGCCCCCTGCCGCCCCACCCTCCGTCCGATCGGGAGAGCCGGATGAGCGACGAGACCCCCGTACGGCTCGGCACCTGGCCGACCCCGCTGGAACCGGCCCCGCGCCTCGCCCGGCTCATCGGCCTGGAACCGGACGACCTGTGGATCAAGCGGGACGACCTCACCGGTCTCGCCGGCGGCGGCAACAAGGTCCGGAAGCTGGAGCGGACCGCGGGAGCGGCCCTCCGGCAGGGCGCCAGGACCCTGGTCACCAGCGGCGCGCCGCAGAGCAACCACGCCCGGCTCACGGCCGCCGCCGCGGCCCGCCTCGGTCTGGACGCCGTCCTCGTGCTGAAGGGCTCACCGCCGGGCGCCGTGAGCGGGAACATCGCGCTCGACGGCCTCCTCGGCGCCCGGATCGTCTGGGCGGGCGATGTCGACCAGGCGGGTCTGAACGCCGTACTGGACGAGGTCGCCGGGGAGTTGCGCGCCGAGGGCGCCGCGCCCGCCGTGATCCCGTTCGGCGGATCGAGCGTCCTCGGCGCCCGGGGATACGCCGACGCCGGGCACGAACTGCTGGCGCAGGCGCCCGACCTGGCGACGGTGGTGGTCGCCATGGGATCCGGCGGCACGATGGCCGGCCTGGTCCACGCGCTCGGCGCCGACCGTGTCCTCGGCGTGGACGTCGGAGCCGTCCCGGATCCCGTACGGGTCGTCCTGGACCTCGTCGGCGGCCTCGCGGGGCCCGGGGCACCGGACCCGCCCGCGCTGCGTCTGCGCCGGGACCAGGTAGGCGCCGGGTACGCGGAACTCACCGACGCGGTGCGGGACGCGCTCACGACGACGGCCCGCGCGGAGGGTGTCGTGCTCGACCCCGTGTACACGGGCCGTGCCATGGCCGGTCTGATCGCGGCGGTCGCCGAGGGGGACGTACGGCCGGGACGGCGCACCGTCTTCCTGCACACCGGCGGCCTGCCCGGGCTCTTCGGCCACGGCCAGGCGATGGAGCACGCGCGCGGCCTCGTCACGGGATGACGCCGAGGTGCCCGGCGACGTCCCCGCGCGACACCCGGCCCCGCACCCCTAAGGGAGCGTGCTCCACGCGCTGACCAGCGTGGTCGTCACCATCACCGCGCCGGCCTCCAGCAGGCCGGCGCGCAGGCGTTCCGCCAGGGTGTCCAGGTTGCCGAGGCGCGCGACCGACTCCGGCCCGACCGCCCCGAGCCCCACCAGCTGCCGGCACGTCGTGGCGAGCAGCAGGACCAGGTCCTCGTCCTCGCCGCCGCCCAGCGGGGTGGCGGAGGTGAGGCGCGGGGCGGGCAGGCCCGCGCGCCGGAACAGCCCGTACATCCCCATGCCCACGGCGGGGTCGGCGCCGCGCGCCCGGAACCCCTCCTCCATGGCCTCCGTCACCGCCGTCACCAGCGGCACCTCGGGCCGGCTGCCCACCGCGCCCAGGTCGAAGTCCTGGAACGACACGAACCCGCCGGGGCGGACCAGGCCCGCCAGGTGCTTCAACGCCGCGACGGGATCCGGCAGATGGATCAGGATCAGCCGCCCGACCACCGCGTCGACCGGCTCGTCCAGCGTGACCCCGAGGACCGTGCCCTCCTGGAACGTCACGTGGCCCACCCCCGCCCCGGCGGCCCGCGCCCGCGCCACGCGGACCGCGTCCGGAGCGGCGTCCAGACCGATGACCGCGCCGGCGGGACCGACGATGTCCGCCGCGACGAACGACACGTCCCCCGCGCCGCACCCCACGTCCAGCACCCGCATGCCCGGCCGCAGCCCGGCCAGCCGTAACGCGTGCGCGGAGAGCGGATTGAAGATCCGCCCCTGGAGGATCAGCCGGTCCACCTCGGGACCCGAATGCCCGAGCTGGTACGAACTGCCGTCCCTGGAAGCCTCGTTCACCGTCATGGTCTTCACCCTTCCGCCCGCGAGCCGCCGTTGGGGTGATCGTAACCACGCCCCCCACCTTGACGAAGGGTCTACCTTTGTACTTTCCCTCCAACTCGTCCCCCCATCTGAAAACGTCCCCCCGCGAAGGGCAGCCGGCCATGGAACATCCCGCACCACCCCGCTACCTCGACGAGCGCTCGGGCACGACCTACCCGCTGACCGGCCCCCGCTGGCGCGGCGACGACGGCGCGCCCCTGACCGTGACCCCCCTGCCGGGCATCGGCCGCGACGACCTGGACACCGGCACCCGCTCCCTCTGGCGCTACCGCGCGGCCCTGCCCCTCGCCGTGGACCACCCGGTCTCGCTCGGCGAGGGAGGGACGCCGCTGCTCGCCTCGTCCTGGGGCGCGGTCCCGGTCTCGTTCAAGCTGGAGTGGTTCAGTCCGACGGGCAGCTTCAAGGACCGCGGGACGAGCGTGATGATCTCCCACCTCGTCCAGCAGGGCGTCACCGACGTCATCGAGGACAGCTCGGGCAACGGGGGCGCCTCCGTCGCGGCCTACTGCGCGGCCGCCGGGCTGGGCGCCGAGATCCTCGTACCCGAGTCGACGTCGGAGGCGAAGATCCTCCAGAGCCGGGCGTACGGCGCCCGGGTGCGCCTCGTTCCGGGCGACCGGGACGCGACGGCGGCCGAGGCCGTCCGCCGCGCGGCCGGCACCGCGTACGCCAGCCACAACTGGCACCCGTTCTTCCTCCAGGGTGTCAAGACCCTCGCGTACGAGCTGTGGGAGGATCTCGGCTTCACCGCGCCCGACAACGTCGTCACGGTCGCCGGTGCGGGCAGTGTGGTCCTCGGCTGCGACCTCGGCTTCTCCGAGCTCCTGGCCGCGGGCCACATCGACCGCCTGCCCCGCCTGCTGGTCGCCCAGCCCGCCAACTGCGCCCCGATCCATGCCGCTTTCCAGGCGGGTACGGAGACTCCCGTACCGGTCGGCCTCGCGCCGACCCTCGCCGAGGGCGCCTCCATCCGGCGGCCCGTGCGGCTGCCCGAGGTGCTGCGCGCGATCAGGCGCTCGGAGGGCGACATGGCGGCGGTCCCCGAGGCCGACATCGTGTCCGCGGTGCACCGGCTCGCCGCCAAGGGGCTGTACGCGGAGCCGACCAGCGCGACCGCGGCCGCGGCGGTCGACCTCTTCACGGCCCGGGGGGTCATCAGGCCGGGGCAGACCACGGTGGTGGTGCTGACCGGTTCCGGGCTCAAGGCCCCGGCGGTGATGGGCCGGCTGGTCGCGGCGAAGGACGCGGAGCGCGAGGCGGGCGAAGGGGCCGGGGGGAGCGCGTGAGCGACGAGGACGAACTGCTGCTGCGGGAGTCCGAGAAGATCGTCGTCGCGCTCGGCCGGATGTTCCCCGGCCTGTGCGAGGTCGTCCTGCACGACCTGCGCGACCCGGAGCACGCGGTGCGGGCCGTCGAGGGCGGGCTGTCCGGCCGCCGGGTGGGCGACCCCGCCACCGAACTGGGCCTCGCGCGGATCCAGGACCCCGGCTACCCCGACGTCCTCCAGAACTACCCCAACCGCTTCCCCGACGGCAGGGCCGCCAAGAGCACCTCGATCGGCATCAGGAACGGGGAGGGCCGGTACGTCGGGGCCATCTGCCTCAACCTGGACGTCTCGCGGTTCGCCGCCGTCGTCAGCAGCCTCGGCGACCTGATCAGGACCGACGACCAGGACGTGCCGCCGGCGGAGACCCTGACCGCCCGGAGCGCGGGTGAACTGCGGGCGGTGACCGAGGAGTTCGCGGCCGCCCGGGGCCTGACCCCGGCCGCCCTGGGGCCGGCCGCCCGGAAGGAACTGGTCCGTTCCCTCCGGGCGCGCGGCTTCCTCCAGGTCAAGCATTCCGTACAGAACCTCGCCCTGATCCTCGGGGTCTCGCGCGCCACGGTCTACAACTACCTGCGCGGACAGCCCGAGCCGGAGCCGGCGCCGGCGGAGGGCGGCGGTCAGCGGTAGACGGGGGAGGGGAACGCGGTGGGGGCCGGGCTGAACAGGGCGGTGTAGGGGTCCTCCTCGTAGTGGCGGCGGTGCCGCCCGGCCTGGCCGTTGTCGACGGACGACGGGGACGGCGAGGTGAGCAGCCCGTCGGCGGCGAGGGTCTGCACGCGCAGCAGGAGCGTCCGCAGGTCGAGCCCCAACTCACCGGCCACCGTCTGGAGGTCGAGGCCGGACTGCCAGCTCCACAGCAGGACGGAGTCCATGCTCGACGACCAGACGACGTTCTCCTCGGCCACGGGCACCGGCACGGGCGAGCCGGGGGGCGGGGACGGGTCGTACGGTGTCTGGTCCTGGTACTGCGGCGTCATCTCCTCGCGCGGGTGCGGCAGATGGACCTGGACCTCCATCTCCGTGGTGGCGTCGGCGGGGGAGAACGGGGAGGCCGGAGAGAACGGGGAGCCCGGGGAGGACGCGGACGCCGGGGGGAGCGGGGGCTCGGCCGGCTCCTCGGTGGCACCCGCCAGGAGCAGGTTCTTGGCGACGCTGCGGGCGTCCTCCCGCCCCACCGTGCGGCGGGCCACCCGTACCTCACGTTCGTTCAGCCCCATCAGGTCCGCCACCGAGCCGTCGTTGCCGACGGTGACGGCGAAGGCGGCGAGTGTTCTGTTCCGCTCGGCCTGAGCGTCGTCCAGCGTCGCCTGTGCCTGGCGGACGAGCTCGTCGCTGGCGCAGAAGGCTTCGGCCAGGACGATGTTCCGCTCCCAGAGTTCACGTGGATTCACGAACCGATCAACGCGCCGACCGGCGAAGAGGATGGACCATTCGGTCAATTACACCCAAAGGAACCAAACGTGTGATCGGTAGAACCTGGGCAATTGGTGCGTGGAAGGTTTCTGCGGAGCCTGCCCTGTACGTACGTTCGGCCGCGCGTCCTCGTTGTCCCCTCCTGTGGCGGCCCACCTGGCCGAGGCGGCGCTTTACCGGCGGGTCCGCACGCGAGAGGGTGTGCGGGTGTCCTCCGCGCCGCGAACCGCCGACAACGCCCCTTCCTGGTACGTGAACCCGGCGGCGCGGACCTGGACCTGTGAACCGCCACCGGCCGACGTCCCCCTCTTCCACGCGGGTCTGCCCGCGTCCGGGCCGACCCCGCTCGTCGAGCTGCCCGCCGTCGCCGCCGAACTGGGCGTCCGGCGCGTTTTCGTCAAGGACGAGTCGACCCGCCTCGGACTCCCGGCGTTCAAGGCGCTCGGCGTTTCGTACGCCGTCCACCGCGTCCTCGCCGAGCGCGTGGGCGCACCGCCCGGCCCGGCGACCGTCGCGCAGATGCGCGCCCGCGCCGCCGCCCTGCCCCCGATCGAGCTGGTCGCCGCCAGCGACGGGAACCACGGCCACGCGCTGGCCCGTACCGGGCGGCTGCTGGGCCTGCCGGTCCGCATCCTCCTTCCCGAGGCGGTCGGCGCCGTGATGGCCGAGGCCATCGCCGCCGAGGGCGCCCGGGTGGACGTCGTGGCCGCCGACTACGACACGACCGTCCGGCGCGCGGCCGGGGTGGCCGCCGGGCACGAGCCGGCCGTCCTGGTGCAGGACACCTCGTGGGAGGGGTACGAACGGATCCCGCGGTGGATCGTGGACGGGTACGCCACGCTGTTCCACGAGATCGACGCGCAACTGCGCGCGGCCGGCGCCCCCGCGCCGGCCCTGGTCGCGGTGCCGATGGGCGTCGGTTCGCTGGCCCAGGCCGCCGTCACCCACTACCGCGGCGCCGCCGCCGGCCGCGCGACGGCCCTGCTGGGCGTCGAGCCGGACACCGCCGCGTGCGTCCGGGCCGGCCTCGCCGCCGGGCGCCCGCTCGCCCTCGCGACCGGCAGGACGATCATGGCGGGCCTCAACTGCGGTACGCCGTCCCCGCTCGCCTGGCCGTACCTCCGAGGAGGCCTGGACGCCTGCGTCACCGTCACCGACCCGGCGGCGGCCCGGGCGGTCGCCGACCTGGCCCGCCTCGGGCTGTCGTCGGGCCCGTGCGGCGCCGCCACCCTGGCAGCGGCCCGCACGACCCTCGCCGTCACCCCCGACGGCTACGGCGCCCCCACCCGCCGACGCCTGCTGGGCGTGGACGCCATGTCCACCGTGATCCTCCTGAGCACGGAGGCATCCCGCCCCGCCCACGGGGACGCGGCGGGATGACAGCGCGTCCGTGGAGACCGAGGTCCGGGCCGGACGGGGCGAACGCTAGCCTCGGCGGATGATGATCTCTGTGCTGCACCCGAAGGTGATCACGGACCACCGGGACGGTCTGATACGCGCCTACGCGAGGGACCCCGGGGTCCTCGGAGTGCTGGAGCCCGTCGCGGAGTTCCGGCCGGCGGCCGGGGACGAGGTCGTGGACGTGGGCGTGCGGCCCGACCTGGAGCGCGCGGTGTACGCGACGGCGAACAGCGTCACCTGCCTGACGCGGTCCGGCGATCCGGTGTGGACCTCCTACCTGGAGCCGCGTTCCGACGAGCGCTACGGCCACCGGCCCGGCTGTTCGTGGTCCCTGGACGGCCGGACCGTCTGGGTCTACCGGCCGGACGCGATGGCGGGACGCGGCCGCGGGGACCACTGGGTCGTGCACGACGCCGACAGCGGGGCGGTCCTGGCCTCCTGGGAGCTGGAGACGGTCGGGCATGGCGGCGAACACCACGTGCACCCCGTGGACGGCAGCATTTACCTGGACATCGGTGAGGGCCAGGACGGCTCCGTCATCCTCAGGGGTACGGTCGGGCCCGACGGTGAGCCGCGGTTCGTGACCTACCCGTGGGACGACCGCATCCTCATCGGCCTGGCGCCGGACGGCAGCCAGTTCATGACCGTCGACCACGGGCAGGCCGATGTCGCCTTCCACCACGACCCCGGTGGGGACGTGATCCTCAGCCTGTCCGTCGACGCCTTCGGGTTCGACCCGGAGGAGACCTTCATGGAGTGGAGCGGCGGCTATCTGACGCCGGACCTGGCCGTGGTCGGCGTGGTCGGCGAGGACGACAACCAGGAGGAGTGGTTCCGCCACTACGTGGTCGACGTGCGTACGGGGCGGATCGACGGCGAGTTCGCCGCCGAGGTGGCCAACCCGTACCACCTTCACCTCCTGGGCGACTCCACCTGGCTCACCGGCGACCCCGGCGGCCACCCCGTCCGCCGGTCGCGCGCCCGCTGAGTGGGCCGGCCGCGCGGGCCGGTGTCAGGGCCGGTCGACGCGGAAGAGGTAGCAGCCGTACTCCACCGCCCGCACGTGGACCTGCGCGGCCTCCGGGTCCGCGAACGCCTCCGCGAAGGCGCGGTCGAAGGCCGCGGCGGCGTCCTCGGGCACGTCCACCAGGCGGCCGCCGATGATGCGTCCGCGGCCGTCGTACCGGCGGAAGGCGCGCAGCGCGCCGGGACGGGCCCAGGGGTGGCCGGTGTCCTGGGCGGGTCCGCCGCACTCCTCGGCGTGGATGAAGACCGGGCCCTGCTCGTCGTAGGCCCCGGCGTCGATACCGCGCTCCGCCGCCCAACGGCGCAGCGGGGCGTACGAGACGAGGGCCATCCGGTCGCCGACGACGCTCGGCCGCAGGCAGCAGCGGAGCGGTTCGCCGCCCTCCTCGTCCAGGAAGGGGCGCATCGGGCGCCCGGCGTCGTCGCGGAGGCGGAGTTCCTGGAGGGCGGTGGGGAAGATCGGCCGAGGCCGGTAGATGCTGGTCATGCCGTTCAGCGTGGCGCACGCGGATGCGCGGCGCTGGCGGGAATCCGCCGTGGAGTTCGGCGCCGGCCAAGCCGGCACCTTAAGCTGCATATCGGACAAATGGGCGGGCTTGGCATTCGTACAGAAGGCGACAGGCATGGAAAGCATGTACGGCGGAATGTTCGTCGGCGGGCAGGGGCGGACCCCGCATTCGGAACGCCGCATCGCGGTCATCTCCCCGACGACGGAGGAGACGATCGGCTTTGCCCCCGACGCCGACGGCGTCGACGTGGACAGCGCCGTGTCCGCGGCCCGGGAGGCGTTCGACGATCCACGCGGCTGGCCGAGTTGGAGCCCCTCCGCGCGGGCGGAATGCCTGCGCCGGTTCGCCGAGGCGCTCGACGCCAGGGCCCCGGAGGTCGCACGGCTGGTCAGCGCGCAGAACGGCATGCCGATCACCCTGGCGAGGAAGCTGGAGGCCGTCGCGCCCCAGATCCTGCTGCGCTACTACGCCGGGCTGATCGAGACGTTCCCCTTCGAGGAGCCGCGTACCAGCCTCGCCGGGGGCCGGACCCTGGTCCGCCGCGAGCCCCTGGGCGTGGTCGCCGCCATCGTCCCGTTCAACTTCCCCCACTCCCTGGCCGCCTACAAGTACGCCCCCGCCCTCGCGGCCGGCTGCACCGTCGTCGTCAAGCCCTCACCGGAGACCGCGCTCGGCAGCGAACTGATCGCGGACGCGGCGACCGAGGCCGGGCTGCCCCCCGGTGTGATCAACATCGTCCCCGGCGGCCGGGACACCGGTGTCCTGCTGGTGGAGCACGACCAGGTGGACAAGGTGTCCTTCACCGGCTCGACCGCGGCCGGCCGGGCGATCGGCGAGGCGTGCGGTCGCCTGATCCGCCCGGTGACCCTCGAACTGGGCGGCAAGTCCGCGGCGATCATCCTGGACGACGCGGACCTGGACCCCGCCACCACGGGGCCGCTGATGTTCCTCAACACCCTCGGCAACAACGGGCAGATCTGCGGTCTCTCCACCAGGATCCTGGCCCCCCGCTCCCGCTACGCCGAAGTTCTCGACCTGCTGGAGGGGATGGCCCGCGCACTCGTGATCGGGGACCCGCTCGACCCGGGGACCCAGATCGGCCCGCTCGTCACCGAGCGGCAGCGCGAACGGGTCGAGCACTACATCCGCGAGGGCCGCGCCGAGGGTGCCAGGGTCGTGACGGGCGGGCGCCGCCCGGCGCGTCCGGCCCGCGGATGGTTCATCGAGCCGACGATCTTCGCGGACGTCGACAACCGCTCGACGATCGCCCGCGAGGAGATCTTCGGCCCCGTGCTCGCCGTCATCCCCTACGACGACGAGGAGGACGCGATCCGGATCGCCAACGACTCCCCGTACGGACTGGGCGGCTCCGTCTGGACCCGGGACGACCAGCGTGGCATCGACGTCGCCCGGCGCGTGCGTACCGGCATGGTCAAACTGAACGGCGCCGCCGTCGACCTCGCCGCGCCCTTCGGCGGAGTGGGCGCCAGCGGCATCGGCGTCGAGCTCGGCCCCGAGGGGCTCACGCAGTACCAGCGCCTCCAGTCCGTCTACGTCTCCTGAGAGGCCGCCCCACCGGCGTTCGCCACCACCCGGAACCGGCCGCCGCGGCGGTGTGACGACGACCCTCTACGTGAACCGCGGCAGCCAACTCGCCCGGTAGTCCGGGTGGTCGGCGTGTTCCGCCGCCAACTGCCGCACGGCGAAGCCGAGACCGACCGCGCGCCCCGAAGCGTAGTCGGACGCGGGGGAGTCCACGTCGAGGCCGGCCAGGGGGACGTACTGGTCGAGCAGGACACGGCTCGACCCGATCCGCCGCAGCGTCCGCGCCGGGTCCTGGCGCGCGATGTGCTCGTCGAAGCCCCGGGTCCGGACACTGAACGCGATCGCGCCGAGGCTGTCGTGCACCTCGCCCGACGACCCCGGGGGGTGGTGCCAGCCGGCGCCACCGGCCGCCTCGGCCAGCCGCTCCTCGTCGTCGAGGCGTGCGCGTACGAAGGCCACGAGGTCCGCGTTGTGCTCGGTCATCAGGCTGTCGGTCCCTTGCGGTCGAGGTCCGGATCGCAGGGGGAAGGGTATCGCCACCACCGGCCGCGGACGCACGCCCCGACCGCCAGGGCCGGCCCCCGCCGGGTCACCTCTTCCGCAGCCGCGCCACCATCTCCCGCAGGTGCGGGATCTGCGCGTAGAGCGCCTCGCCGGGGCACTGCGTCTCGTACTCGTCCCGGTGACCCGAGATCACGTTCAGCTCCGCGGGCTTCCCCTTCGGGAAGCGGCTCCCGTCGTTGTTGGACACCATCCGCACATGCCCCTCGGGATTCACCCCGCGCGGCAGCTTCCACGCCGCGACCGCGGCGATCGACTCCAGCATCGCGGGCGGCACCTCCTGGCCGCTCCCGAAGTGGCCGAGCGCCGCGATCCCGAGGCTCCGCCCGTTGAACCCCTTCGCGTGGGCCCCGCGCACCGGCCGGTCCACGCCCCCGGCGCGTCCCTCGTAGATGTTCCCGCAGCGGTCCACGACGAAGTTGTAGCCCAGGTCGTTCCACCCCATGTCATGGATGTGGTGCTCCTGCATGGAGCGCAGCATCCCGGGCACGTCCGTGCGGCAGTCGTAGCTGTTGGAGTGGTTGGTGTGGTGGAGGAAGACCGCCTCCACCGCCCCGGTGTACGTGGGCTTCTCGCGTACGGCCTTCTCGTCCGCGTGCCACACCGACCGCCCGATGATGGCAGGCCGCGGCGCCGCCGGGCCGACCCGGACATCGTGGTGCCGTGGCTCCGGTGTCCTGCTCTCCGGAGCGTCGCACGTCACCACCAGTGCCAGCGGCAGAAGCGCCAACCCCTGCCTGATCTTGCGGGGCCACATCCCCCCAACCTGGACCCCCGGGCCCGTACCGCCAAGCGGGACGCGCCCGGTCGGGTGAGGGAAGTGCCCCGTACGGCCGCCACCACCGCCCCCGCCGGGCGCCCGGGGCCCGGTCCGACCCGCGCCCCCGCGTGCCCGGCGGCGCGGGCGGTCAGTTCTCCTCGACCCCCGCCATGCCGTCCGGGGTGACGCTGAACCACGTCCCGTCGACCCCGTACCCCTCGACGTCCCCGGGCTCCTGGTCCCCGCTGTACCGGTAGACCGGCTGTCCCGACAGGGTCACCTGGAGACTCCCGTCGTCCCGCTTGACCACCCCGACGTCCGCCTGGTCGACGCCGTCGACGAAGATCTTCCCCTTCGGCGCGATGAGCACCGGCGGCCAGGTGTCGGTGCAGGTGTCGTCGCAGTTCGACTTCGAGGGGCTCGCCCCGTCCTTGTCGAACCGGTACAGCGTGAATCCCGCGCCGTTGACGACGTTCGAGTCCGGGCTCCCCGTCTTGACGGCGGTCAGCTGCACCCACTTCTTCGCCACCTCCGACACGACCGGCGTGCCGGGCACGTTCGCCCAGTCGCCGGTCTTCGCCGGAGCGTGGTTCTCCTCGGCGGTACCCGCCAGGAAGCTCAGGTTCGAGAGCAGGGCCCGGCCGGCGCTCGCGGCGCGGTCCGAGGTCCCGTCCGCACCGTCGCCGCACGCCGTCAGCAGCATGGCGCCTATGACGGCCGTCGCCGCGATCGTCCCTGTGTGCTTGCGGAACAACATGGATCTCCTCGTGGTGCGTGCTCCGTCTCTGCCGGAGCGCCTAATCCTCACACGTGGGCAACCCCCTTGAATCCTCAGCCGGTTACCGGTCCGGGACACAACGTCGACCCAATCGTGGCGTGCGGGGCGGCGAAGCTCAGATCTTCCGCTGGGAAAGCGCCGGGGAGGTGTGGGAGACGCGCGCCGGGACGACACTGAGGACAGGGGCACCACCTGGACGAACGGGGGATCTTCCATGGCGGCCATCTTCCGGCGGCGTGTCACGACAGCCGTTCCGGCACTCGATCCGTACGACATCGCCCATCTCGCCGGCGGCCCGCCGCGGGTGGCCGAGACCGCTCTGGCCGGACTGCGGGACCGGGGGCTGGTTCTGGTACGCGGCTCACGCGTCCGGGCCCGCTTCGAGTACGCGGGGCCGCCGGCCGACCCCCGGCACCCCGTCGAGGACGCGCTGATCGCGCTCTGCCCGCGGGGGAGGGGCCTCGCCGCCGTGCTCGCGGGCGTCGCCAAGGACCCCGTGACGGAGGCGATCGGGCACCGGCTCGTCTCGTACGGTCTGCGCACCCGCCGGCGCGGCCTCACCCGGGCCGGGCGCCGCCGCCTGGAAGCCGCCCGGCAGGCGGGGACCCTCCCGGCGTACGTCTTCGAGGGCCCCGCCGCGCTCCCCGACGCGCGGTTCCGCGCCACGGTCACGGCCGCGACCCTGCCGACCGGCCTCGGCAAGTCCCTGCTGCGGATGGCGAAGGCCCTCGACCGGGCCTCGGACTCGCACGGGCACGGCGACACGGACGGCGGTTCCGACGGCGGGCACAGTTGCGGCGGCCACAGCTGCGGGGGAGGGAACTACTGACCCGCGCCCGCCGCCCGGATGCCCGCCGGGATGTATGTGGAGACTGCACGGGTCCTTGACGACTTGTTGACGACGTGGGATACCGAACCCTATTCTCGACTGAACACGTCTAGACAGGCAGGTCGGCGATGGCAGGCACTCTCGACAGCGGACCCGGCCCCGAACCCGAACCTGGATCCGGATCCGGGCGGCAGCTCCAGGTGGAGACCCACGGCCTGGACGTGATCGGCGACGCGGAGCGCAAGGGCAGTCCGCGCCAGCTCTTCTGGCCCTGGTTCGGGGCCAACGTCTCGATCCTCGGGCTGAGTTACGGCTCCTTCGCGCTCGGCTTCGGCATCTCCTTCTGGCAGGCCCTGATCGCCGGGCTGGTCGGCATCATCGCCTCCTTCCTCCTCTGCGGCTTCATCGCGGTCGCCGGCAAACGCGGCTCCGCGCCGACGATGGTGCTCAGCCGCGCCGCCTACGGGGTGCGGGGGAACCGGCTGCCGTCGGCCATCTCCTGGGTGCTCACCGTCGGCTGGGAGACCGTCCTCACCGCGCTCGCCACCCTCGCCACCGCGACGGTCCTCGGACGGCTCGGCTGGGGCGGCGGGACCGGGACCAAGGTCGTCGCGCTGATCCTCATCAGCGCGCTCGTCGTGGTCGGCGGCGTGATGGGCTTCGACCTCATCATGCGGCTCCAGACCGTGATCACCGTGGTCACGGGCGTCCTCACCCTCGTCTACATCGGGCTCGTCGCCGACCACATCCACTGGCACACGGTCAGCGCCGTCCCCGGCGGCTCCGCCGAGGAGTTCATCGGCGCGCTCGTCTTCCTGCTGACCGGCTTCGGCCTGGGGTGGGTCAACGCCGCCGCCGACTACTCCCGCTACCTGCCCCGCCGCTCCTCGACGCGCGGAGTGATCGGCTGGACCACCGTCGGCGCCTCCGCCGCACCGGTGGTCCTGCTGGTCTTCGGCCTGCTGCTGGCCGGCTCCTCCAAGAGCCTCAACACGGCCGTCGCCGCCGACCCCATCGGCGCGCTCACCACGATCCTGCCAACCTGGTTCCTCGTCCCGTTCGCGATCGTCGCCGTCCTCGGCCTGGTCGGCGGCGCGGTGCTGGACATCTACTCCTCGGGCCTCGCGCTGCTCTCGGCGGGCCTGCGGGTGCCCCGCTACCTCGCCGCCCTGTTCGACGGCGTCCTCATGGTGGCGGGATCGGTCTACATCGTCTTTTTCGCCAACAACTTCCTCGGCCAGTTCACCGGCTTCCTGACCACCCTCGGCGTCCCTGTCGCGGCCTGGTGCGGAGTGATGCTCGCCGACCTGCTGCTGCGCCGCCGGGCGTACGACGACCTCGACCTGTTCCGCCCCCGGGGCCGCTACGGCGACGTCGCGTGGGTGCCGCTGGTGCTCACCGTCGTCGCCACCGCGCTCGGCTGGGGGCTGGTCACCAATGCCGCCGCCAGTTGGCTCAACTGGCAGGGCTATCTCCTCGGCCCCTTCGGCCTCGGCGGCAAGACCGGCGCCTGGGCCTTCGCCAACCTGGGCGTGCTGGCCGCCCTGGTCCTCTGCTTCGCCGGATATCTGCTCCTCGCGCGCGGCCGCGTGCGCGCCCAGGAGCGGCGCCCGGCGACGATCGGGGACAAGCTGCCGGTATGAGTTCCGTACGGGACGGACGCGGACCGGGCACCACCGCGCGCGTACGTCCCGGGCCCCCACCCCCGAGAAGCTCGCGGGAGAGACGACATGAGCGGGATCTGGCTCAAGCACCAGAAGATCTCCGAGGCGCTGGCCAAGGAGATCCGCAGCGGCGGCCGGCGGCCCGGTGAGCAGTTGCCGGGGGAGAACGCCCTGGCCGAACGCTTCGCCGTGAGCCGCACCACCGTACGCGCCGCCCTGGCGGAGCTGAACGAGGCCGGCCTCATCGTCACCCGCGGCGGCAAGGGATCGTACGTCCTGTTCGACGGCCGCCCCCTGGACACCCCCCTGGGGTGGGCACGCGCCCTGGCCGACCAGGGCATCGACTCCCGCGTCCGGACGATCACCGTCGAGGAGGTCAACGACGACGCGCTGGCCGAGCGGCTGGGCGTGGAGTCCCCCGTCTTCGTCCGGGTCGCCCGGATCAGGGAGCTGACCGACGACGGCAGCGTCGTCTCGTACGAGCGCAGCTTCCTGCCCCCGGTCCCCGGGGTGCGCGAACTGCCCCGGGAGGGGCCCGCCGAGATGTCCCTCACGGAAGTGATGCGGCAGGCGGGGCTCCACCCCGACCACGGGGAGCAGCGCCTCGGCGGCCGCCGGATCGACGCCCGCGAGGCGGAGCTGCTGCGGCGGGAGCCGGGCGACTGGTTCCTGGACGTCCAGCGCACCAGCTACGCGTCCGACGGCTTTTTCGTCGAGCACGTCGTCAGCCTGCTCGACCCCGGCCACTTCCAGCTGTCGCTGGAATTCCACGGCGGCCCGTAGACGCCCGTGGGGCCCTGTCCCGGCTCACGGTCTCAGCTCACGCCCTCCGGCCGGAACTGGACGCTGATCCGCGGCCCCACACCGCGTGCCGTCTTGGGGATCGCGTGCTCCCAGGTCCGCTGGCAGGAGCCGCCCATCACGATCAGGTCGCCGTGCCCCAGCGGCACCCGCCGCGCGGTGCCGCCGCCCCCGCGCGGCCGCAGCGCCAGATCGCGCGGCTCGCCGACGGACAGGATCGCGACCATGGTGTCCTCGGTGGACCCCCGCCCGGTCCGGTCCCCGTGCCAGGCGACGCTGTCGCGGCCGTCCCGGTAGTAGCAGAGCCCCGCCGTGGCGAACGGCTCCCGCAGCTCGGCCGCGTAGTGGACGCCCAGAGCCGCACGCGCCTCGTCCAGGACGGGGTGCGGGAGGGTGTCGCCGGCCCGGTAGAACGACAGCAGGCGCGGTACGGCCACCTCCCGGTCGTACATCCGACGCCGCTCGGCATGCCACGGCACCCCGGCCACCAGCTCCTCGAACAGGCCGTCCGCCCCGCTCAGCCAACCGGGCAGCAGGTCGATCCACGCCCCGTCCCCCAGCACGCTCCGCCGAAGCCCGCCGAGCGCCCCCAGGCGCGGCTGCTCGGTCTGGTCGAAGAGAGAAGGCTGGAGATGTACCGACATGCACCCCAGCGTAAACCCGAGTAACCGAACACGTGAGCTATTTTAGCGCCCATCACCCTGCGCCCACCGGCGGTCGCACCGAGTGCGGGAACGGGAGCGCCGGGCCGTCGGCGGTGGTCCGTCGGCGGTCCGGCGCTCGTCCGTGTTGTCGGGGTTGTCGGGGTCCTCAGAACCGGCAGTACGAGACCGGCGACAGGTTCTGCACGTAGCGGGCCGAGACCCAGCCCGGCTTCGAGCCGCCGAGCAGGTACCAGAGGTTGTTCCCGTCGACGTTCTGGCCGCGGGTCTTGCAGTACAGGGTGATGATCGTGCCCGGCTGGAAGCTGCCGAGGTACCGGGAGTTGGTCGTGGGCCTCTCGCGGATGCTCAGCGGGAGGCGGGAGACGACCTTGCCCTTGGGGAGCGCTGCGACCGCCGTGGTGGCCTCCGGCGGCGTGGTCGTGCCCGTCGCCGCGGCGGGGGTGGCGACCATGGCACCCGAGCCCGCGAGGATGGCGACGGCGAGGGCCGCGGTGATCCGACGCTTGATGCGCAGTTCGTACACAGTTCCTTCTTTCCCTGAGGGGTGGTACCTCCTTATGACACGTGGCGCGACCCGGCGTCGGGACGAACACGGAAACGTCACCCGGATGCCCCGTCAGAGGCCGCCGGTCGGCGGCGCACCGCCCCCTCTAGGCTTGCCGCCATGAGCGACTCCCGGCCCACGTCCGCCTTCCACTCCGACAACAGGGCCGGCTCCGACGCCGGGCGGCCGGCCGCCGCGCTCGACGCGCAGGCGGCTTCCGCCGGGGTACGGCGCCTGCGCGCGTGGGCGCACCGCGCCCTGGCCGCGCGTCCCGGCGAGCGCGCCGTGGACATCGGGTCGGGCACCGGCTCGGAGACGCGGGTGCTGGCGGCGGCGGTGACCGCCGCCGGGGACGCCGTCGGGGTGGAACCGCACGCGGGCCTGCGGGCGGTGGCCGAGGAACGCGCCGCGGCCGAGGGCAGTTCCGCGCGTTTCGTGGACGGGCGGGCGCAGGCGCTCCCGCTCGGTGACGGCGAGGCGGACGTGGTCCACTGCGAGCGCGTGTTCCAGCACCTGGACGACCCGGAGAGGGCGGCCGCCGAGATCGCCCGGATCCTGCGGCCCGGCGGGCGCGTCGCGCTCCTCGACACGGACTGGGCGACCTCGATCCTGCACCCCGGCGACACCGAGGTGGTGGCGGCCGTCATGGGCGGCGCGCGGGCCGCGGCCGCCAACCCGCACGCCGGGCGCGCGCTGGCGGGTCAACTCGCCGCCGTGGGGCTGGAGATCGACGACCTGGGCTCGCAGGCGCTGATCCAGCGCCACGACGTGGTCAACCAGCCGCTCATCAGGATGCTCGGCGAGGCGGGCGTACGACGGGAGTTGATCACCGAGCGCCAGCGCGACCGGCTCTACGCGGACCTCGAGGAGGCGGCGGAGCGCGGCGCGTTGCACATGTCGGTGACCATGTTCGGGGTGATCGCGCGCCGCCCGGCCGCGTGACGCGGCCGGGCGGTCGACGGGGACCGTTCGGGGTCAGCCGCGTGCGCGGCTCCTGCTCCGGCGGCCGGTCATCCCCAACACGGCCGTCGCGAGGGCGAGGCAGACGCACACGGCTCCCACCGCCACGTTGCTGGCCATGGTCCTCGTGGTGGTCACGTTCCCGGCGACCACCCACGGGGCGATGATCGTCCACACGCCGATCCCCAGCGCGGCCCACCCCATGCCGTGGGTCCGCTCGTAGGCCGCGGATCCGAACCCCAGGGTCAACAGCGTGAACGCGATACCGGCGATCAGGTTGGTGATGGTGAGGGTCGTCAGTCCGCTGAAGCCGACTATCCAGGGCGAGGCCGCCAGGAAGAGGCCGGCCAGCAGGCTCAGCGCCTGCACGGCCTGCGCGACAGGAGTCGCGATCGCCTGCTCGGAACGCGCCTGCAAGGCGCGGATGTCCGGGTGGTCCTCGATGGTCGACG
The DNA here is from genome assembly GCF_011694815.1 of Streptomyces liangshanensis. Classification (NCBI taxonomy): domain Bacteria; kingdom Bacillati; phylum Actinomycetota; class Actinomycetes; order Kitasatosporales; family Streptomycetaceae; genus Streptomyces; species Streptomyces liangshanensis. The sequence continues at coordinate 97,583 of NZ_CP050177.1, read as the reverse complement.
ACGGACGAGGTGATGGTGATGCCATGGCCAACTCCTTCTGCTGTGGGTGTTGCTCGTAAGGTGACGTTCCCTTCCTCCATGGATCAAAATGCCCCAAAAGGTAAAAAGTCTGTTAAGCGGGGTTTTGTACCGTCTGTGCGGTCAACTGGTCGCTCTCCGTGCCCGCGAGCGGCGCCGGACGGCATCCGAATGGCGTGCTCCGGGGAGGGCGCGCACAGTGGAGTGCGAGGGGGACGACGGGGGTTCGAGCGAGCGATCGGCTTCTGCGAGAAGGGAATCTCTCATGGCGGAAACACAGTCCGCGGTGACCACGCGGCACAACGGAGCACGTCACGAGGTCAAGGGCAACACGGTCATCGCCGACTCGGTCGTGTCGACCATCGCCGGCATCGCGGCCCGTGACACGGGTGGTGTGTACGCGATGGGTGGAGGCATGTCCCGCACGATCGGCGCGGTACGCGACCGCGTGGCGGGTTCCGAGGACCCGACCCGGGGCGTCAAGGTCGAGGTGGGCGAGAAGCAGGCCGCCATCGACCTGGAGATCGTGGTCGAGTACGGGACGCCCATATCGCAGGCCGCCGGTGACATCCGCTCCAACGTCTCCGACGCGGTGCAGGGCATGACCGGGCTCGAAGTGGTCGAGGCCAACGTGAACGTACTGGACGTGCACATCCCGGGAACCGACGACGACGAGGACGCGGACAACTCCCGCGTGGTGTGAGGCGCGTCGCGCACGGCGTGTGCGACGGCCCGGGGATTCCCGCGTGACCGCCGGACGCCGGGCCCGTCCCGGGACGTAGCTCCCGCGACGGGCCCGGCGTCCGCCGCTCACACCGGTTCGAGGCCCGGGTTCCCGGCCTCGGTCATGAACGAGGCGGCGGTCGAGACCGGCGCGCCGGGTGTCGTGACCGCCGGCACCGTACGGAAGTCGGCGCGCGCCGCGTCCCGGCCCAGCGTGACGAGCGCGTACCCGCGCCGCCCGTTGTAGAACCTCATGTGCGGATTGGCCCGCGTGTACGTCTCCCAGTTCGCCGGCCTGTCCGCGCCGTCCTTCCCGCTGGAGACGGACGTGGCCACGATCTCCGTCCCCACCGTCCTCGACGCCGGGTCGGCGAAGTCGCGCTTGATGTCGTAGGCGTAGGCGACATGGACGTCCCCGGTGAGCACCATGAGGTTGGCGACGCCGGCCGCGTCGGCCCCGGCCAGCAGCCGTTCCCGGGAGGCCGGGTAGCCGTCCCACGCGTCCATGCTGACCTTGGCGACCGGGTTCAGGTCCAGCCTGCGCGCCGAGAAGTTGACCTGCTGCGGTACGACGTTCCACACCGCGCGGGAGGTGCGCCAGCCGTCGATCAGCCACCGCTCCTGCGTCTCACCGGTCATCGTGCGCGACGGGTCCTCCGACTCGGGGCCGGGGACGTGCGCCACGTCGCCGTACGCCTGGTCCGAGCGGTACTGCCGGGTGTCCAGGACGTCGAACTGCGCGAGCCGCCCGAACGGCAGGCGCCGGTAGAGCCGCATGTCGGGACCCTGCGGGCGCTGCGGGACGCGCAGCGGCTGGTTCTCCCAGTACGCGCGGTAGGCGGCGGCCCTGCGGAGCAGGAACTCCTCCGGCGGTACGTCGTTCTCCGGCGTCCCGTCCGCGTAGTTGTTCTCCGTCTCGTGGTCGTCCCAGGTCACGACGAAGGGGTGGGCGGCGTGCGCGGCCATCAGGTCGGGGTCCGACTTGTAGAGCCCGTACCGCAGCCGGTAGTCCTCCAGCGTCACGGTCTCCCGGTTGAAGTGCGCGGGCAGCCGCCGGTCGGTGTAGCCGCGGGCGCCCCCGGCCGCCGTCACCGCGTACTCGTACAGGTAGTCGCCGAGGTGGAAGACGACGTCGAGGTCCTCCTCGGCGAGGTGCCGGTACGCGGTGAAGTAGCCGTCGTGGTACGCCTGGCAGGAGACGGCGGCGATCCTCAGCTCGCTGATCGCGGCGTTCCGCGCGGGCGCGGTGCGGGTGCGGCCCACGGGGCTGATCCACGTACCGGCGCGGAAGCGGAACCAGTACACGCGGTCGGAGTCCAGGCCGGGCACGTCGACGTGCACGCTGTGGTCGAACTCGGGGTGCGCGTCCACCTGTCCGCGCGCGGCGATCCGCGTGAAGCGGGCGTCGTGGGCTAGCTCCCACCGGACGGCGACCCGGGTTCTCGGCAGGCCGCTGTCCGGCTCGTACGGCCGGGGCGCGAGCCGCGTCCAGAGCAGGACCCCGTCGGGGCGCGGGTCCCCGGAGGCGACGCCCAGCGTGAAGGGGTCCTCGGTGATCCGCGCGCCGTCCAGCGGGGCGGCGCCCGCGACCCCGGCGGCGGGCAGATTCACGGCGAAGGCGAGCGCGGCCGCCGCGGCGGTGCCGGTCAGGAACCGGCGGCGGCCGAGATGGCGGGCGGCTGCCCGGAGTTCAGGTGCGTGGCTACCCGGCGCGTGGTGGTGTACGGGTGTCATGTGACCCTCCCCTGACGGCGGTTGTCAGGGGAGATTGCAGTCGGGGGCGGAGGCGGCCCGCCGTCAGTCGCGTGGCATGCACATGTCGTACGGATGAGGACTTGACGTCACGCCCGGTGATCCGCCGCTCACCGTCGCCGTACTCCTCGGGGCCGTACCCCGCGATGCCCGTACCTCTCGGGGCCCGGACGCGCCTCAATGCCCATGGCCGTCGTCCCCGTCGTCCCGCGCGCGGTCGGTCCGCCGGCTGATCCTGACCAGGCGCTCGAAGTCCACGGCCACTCCGCGCAGCAGCAGATCGACCAGCGGGCCCGCCGTGCCCCGGTCGATCGGCGCGTCGCCGAACAGCGCCCGCTGGTAGACCGTCGAGGCGAGCAGGTCGACCAGGAGCGCCGGGTCGACGTCGGGAAGCAGATCCCCCCGGTCGACCGCGCGCCGCACCGCGACCGTCGCGGCGTGCCGCGTCGGCTCGACCAGCACGTCGATCAGCCTCCGGTGCAGTCCGGCGTCGCCCGCGCAGTCCGCGATCAGCGGGGCGAGGACGCCGCCGGGCAGCCGCTCGTCCAGCGCGGTGGCGAGCAGCCGCACGCTCTGGACGAGATCGCACCGGGTGCAGCCGTTGTCCGGGACGGGCGGCGTGACCAGGACCGACGCGAGGGCGTCGACGACCAGGTTCTGCCGCAGCGGCCACCGCCGCCGTATCGACGCCTTCGTCGTGCCGGCCCGTGCCGCGACCGCCTCCAGGGCGAACCGCGCGTAGCCGCGCTCCCGCAGCACCTCCAGGGCCGCCGTCAGCACCGCCGCGTCGATCGCCGGGTCGCGCGGGCGTCCGGCGGCCGGGCTCACCGGCCGGCGTCCTGCGGATACCAGCGCAGCTCCACGGTGTTGCCGTCCGGGTCCGCCACGTAGATCGACTGGGCGTCGCCCCGCGCGCCGTACCGGCCGACCGGGCCCTCCAGCACCTCGAACGTGCCCGCGTCGATGACCTCCCGCCAGTCCAGCGGGTCGACGACGAGGCAGATGTGGTCCACGTTCGACCCGGCGCGCGGGCCGGCCACCAGGTCGATGATCGAGACCGGGCTGACCCGAACCGAAGGGAACGGGACCTCGCCCGCCCGCCACGCCTCCACCCGCACGGGCTCCAGGCCGAGGGGCCCGCAGTAGAAGTCCAGCGCGCGCTCCACGTCCGCCACGTTGAGCACCAGATGATCGAAGTCCTTGACCCGCATGACACCGTCCCCCGTCTTCGTCCCGCCCGTCCGTCCGCACGGCGGGCCGGTTCCTTTTGAATACGACCCGGTGCGGATCGTATTGCGTACTCTACCCCGGACCGGCCGGCGGTACGCCGAGTTCGTACCGGGTCATCTGATGGCGCCCCGCCGCGAGGACGACGAGGAGCACCGCGACCGCCGCGACCGAGCCGGCGGCCGCGCCCCCGGCGAGGAACAGATACGCGCAGGCGGCCAGCGAGCGCGCCGCGAGGTTCGACTCCGCCGCGAACAGGGCGGAGCGGCGCGGAGGACCCCCGGGCGCCCGGGCCTGCCGGACCAGACGGGCCACCGACACGCCGTCGCAGGCCGTCGCCAGGGCCAGACAGAGCCACGCGGCCGCCGTGGCCGCCCCCGGCACCGGACCGGCCGCCGCCGCGGCCCACCAGACCGCCCCGAGCCAGGGCACCACCAGCATCGCGGCGACCGTCGTCGCCACCCGGGACCCGCGCCGCACCGGCAGGGTCAGGCAGCGCGCCAGGCGGTCGCCCTCCGCGTCGCCGATGGCCAGGAACAGGTTGTAGAGCGTGCCGTGGACCGCCGCCGCCCCCGCCACCGGCCACACCGCGGGGGAGGCCGGCTCGTGCACCGCCGCGGCCCCGAACAGCACCAGGCCCGCGAGGGTCGCCGTGCCCTCCGTGACGTCCCCGACCAGGCCCGCGGTCTTGAGGCGCCGGTGGTACACGAGGTGCAGCCCGAACGCTCCCGCCAGCACCACCGGCGCCCGCCAGTCCAGCAGCAGCGCCCAGACCAGGGCGGTCGCGATGCAGACCACGGCCGCGGCCAGGGCGTGCGAGGGCCGCAACGCGCCCGAGGGGATGGGCCGGTGCGGCTTGCCCGCCGCGTCGATGTCCCGGCCCAGGTAGTCCCCGAGGTACGCGCCGCCGATGCCGCCCAGCGTGCACACGCCCCAGACCCCGAGCAGCGCCCCCGCGCCGGGCGCACGGCCCGCACCGACCCCGCCCGCGTACGCCCCGGCCAGCCCCAACAGGCCGTAGGTGGCGGACTCGTACACCCGCCAGGTCCGCGCGTGCGAGAGCAACAGGCCCCCGCGCACGGGGCGTTGTACGACCACGGGCTCCCCGGCGCCGCCCCCCTCGGCGGTCACGACGGAACACCGGGCACGCCGGTCCTGGCCGGTGCGAGGCCGCTCACCACGATCACATGGGCGTTCAACGACCGCCGGGCCAGGACGACACGACCTACCAGCCGGTCGCCGCCACCACCTCGCGCGCCACCTCCGCGACCGACCTGCCGTCCGTGTCCACCCGGACCGTGCCCGGCGGCGCCTCCCGCTCCAGCCGCCGCGCCGCCAGACCGCTGCGCTCGACGTGGACGGCCAGCTGGGACCCGGTCTCGCGCCGCGCGAGCCGCTCACCGGCGGTCGCGTCCCCGGCCGTGAGCAGGACCCGAATGATCCGGGCCTCGTCGCCCCCGAGGGCCCGGCGGAACATGTCGCTCTCCAGCACGCTCACCGTGTTGCTGTAGACGAGCCTGCGGTGCCCGAGCGCCGCGAAGTTCGCCCAGACCGCGCTCAGATTGCGCTCGGTGATCGCCGAGCGGCGCGGGTCGTCGGCGGGGGCGGGATGCACCTGGCCCAGGTAGTCGCCCTCCAGCAGGCAGTGCGCGACCCCGGCCCGTTGGAGGAGCTCGGACACCTCCCACGCCACCGTGGACTTCCCGACGCCCGAGCGGCCGCCGAGGAGGAGTGCTTCGTATGTGGTCATGCGCGGGAGCCTGGCAGCCCGCGCGAACCCGGGGCACCGGGTTTTCCGGCCCGCGCCCATGCCCGTGCCTGTGCCCCCCGGGCCCGCGTGCGGGCCGGGGTCCTCGGCGGGCTGCCGCACTGGCATGATCGGGCGCATGGCTGAACGTGTGATCGCCGCGTGTGACGGGGCGTCGAAGGGAAATCCGGGGCCCGCCGGCTGGGCCTGGGTCATCGCCGACGGGGCGGAGCTGCCCGACCGCTGGGAGGCGGGGGCGCTGGGCACCGCCACCAACAACGTCGCGGAACTGACCGCCCTGGAACGGCTCCTGGCCGCCGTCGACCCGGACGTACCGATGGAGATCCGGATGGACTCCCAGTACGCGATGAAGGCGGTCACGACCTGGCTGCCGGGCTGGAAGCGCAAGGGCTGGCGCACGTCGTCGGGCAGCCCCGTCGCCAACAAGGACCTGGTCGTGCGCATCGACGAGCTGCTCACGGGGCGTTCCGTGGAGTTCCGTTACGTACCCGCCCACCAGGTGGACGGCGACCGGCTCAACGACTTCGCCGACCGGGCCGCGAGCAGGGCCGCCATCGTCCAGGAGACGGCGGGCAGCGCGTACGGCTCCCCGGAGCCGCCCGCCGCGCCGGACACCGTGCGGTCCGGCGGCAAGGGGCGCTCCTCGGGCGGTACGAAGACGAAGGCGGGTACGCCTACGAGGACAGCGGCCGGCACGAGGACCGCCTCCGCGTCCACGCGGACCCTCAACGCCAAGTTCCCGGGCCGCTGCCGGTGCGGCCAGGCGTACGCCGCCGGTGAGCCCATCGCCAAGAACGCCGAAGGGTGGGGCCACCCCGCCTGCCGTACGGCAGCGGCGGAGTAGGGCACCTCGCGGACAGGGACGGGAGGGCGGCGTCCGCGGAGGACGCCGCCCTTTGCGCTCAGCCCGCGGTCCGGGGCCGGGGGAGGTCCGGCACCCTGGGGGAGTACAGCCACGCCGCGAACAGCTCGTCGAGCGGGTGGGCGCTGTGCCGCTGGGCCAGCGCGGTGAAGTCTTCGGTCGTGACCGTGCCGTGCCGGTGCAGGGCCGTCCACTCCCGCAGCAGCGAGAAGAACCCGCCGTCACCGAGCACCGTACGCAGCGCGTGCAGCGTCAACGCCCCCCGCTGGTAGACCTGGTCGTCGAACATCCGCCGTACGCCCGGGTCCGCGACCCGCAGGTCCTGCGGCAGCCGGGCCATCCGCGCCCGGGTCCGTTCGGCGGTCACCGCCGCGGAGACTCCGCCCGAGACCTCGGACCACAGCCACTCGGCGTACTTGGCGAAGCCCTCGTTCAGCCAGATGTGCCGCCAGTCGCCGACGCTCAGGCTGTTCCCGAACCACTGGTGCGCCAACTCGTGCGCGATCAGCCGCTCGCAGCCGCGCCGCCCGTCGACGTGGTTGGCGCCGAAGATGGAGAGCGTCTGCGCCTCCACCGGGACCTCCAGCTCCTCGTCCACGAGGACCACCGCGTACTCACCGAACGGATACGGCCCGAACAGGTCCTGGAACGCGGCCATCATCTGCGGCTGCCGCGCGAAGTCGTGGTCGAACCGCGCCTGCAACCCGGGCGGTACGGCCGCCCACTGCGGTACGGGACGCGTCCCGGGATCGACCAGCTCGACCAGTTCGTACAACCCGGTCTGGACCGTGGCGAGGTACGTCGACATCGGCTCCGGCTGGTCGTACACCCACGTCGTCGTGGACGCGCCGATCGTGCGCGACTCCAGCGTCCCGTTCGCCACCACCGTGTACGGCGAGGGCGCGGTCACCGTGATCCGGTACGCGGCCTTGTCGGTGGGCCGGTCGTTGCACGGGAACCAGGAAGGCGCCCCGATCGGCTGGCCCGCGACCAGCGCGCCGTCCTCCAGCTGCTCCCAGCCCAGGTCGCCCCAGTCCCGGGTCTTCACCGGCCGGGGGATGCCGGTGTAGCGCACCTCGACGGTGAACGGCTCCCCGGCGGCCGGTGGCCGCGTCGGCCGGATCCGCAGCTTGTCGGCCCGGTGCGTGTAGCGGGTCACGCGCTCGCCGTTCACCAGCACCCCGTCCACCCGGAACGGGCGCAGGTCCAGGCTGAACGAGGTGAGCGCGCCGCCCGGCAGGACCGGGTCCGCGACGGCCGACAGCGTGGCCCGGCCCGAGAGGCGGCCGGTGGAGGGGCGGTACGTCAACTCCAGGTCGTAACGCTCTACGCCGTAACCCGTGTTGCCGTGCGTGGGCAGGTACGAGTCGGCGGGGGCGAGCCCGCGGGGCGTGACGCCGGCCACCGGTCCCGCCGCCATCTCCCCGCCCGCGCCCGCGCCGGCTCTCGCGTCGGCGTCCGTGCCCGGTGCGGCTTCCGCGCCCGGTCCGGCGTCGGTGTCCGGTGCGGTGCTCGTGTTTGGTCCGGTGTGTGTGTCCGCCGGGTTCACCACTCCGGCCGTCACCTCCGCCACCGCGTCGACCGCGGTGCCGACCGCGGCGCGGACCCGGCCGGTCAGCCTTCCCGCACGGCCGTTCTTGCCCCTGCTCACGCTGCGGCGTCCTCCGTCGTCATCGTCGTCGTGCTCTTCGTGCTGGTCGCGCTTGTCGTGCTCTTCGCGCGCTTCAGGCGCTTCACGGCCTTCGAACCGCCGGGCGCCGTCTTCCGCGTCTTCCCCGAAGAGCGTACGTTCACCGTCTCCTCCCGCCACGACGCGATCGGATTGCCGAACCAGCGGGAGTCGTCGGGCAGGGTCTCGCCCCGCATCACCAACGACGCCGGTCCGACCGTCGTGCGGGCACCGATCGTCGCGCCGGGGAGGACGATCCCGTGCGGGCCCAGCGTCGCGCCCTGGCCGAGGACCACCTCGTCCATGCGCATGATCCGGTCGTGGAAGAGGTGGGTCTGCACCACACAGCCCCGGTTCACGCTCGCGCCGTCGCCGATCCGTACCAGATCGGCCTCGGGCAGCCAGTACGTCTCCGACCACACACCCCGGCCGATCCGCGCGCCGAGACTCCTCAGCCACACGTTCATCAGGGGCGTGCCGCCCACAGAGCCCGCCAGCCACGGCACGGCGAGCACCTCGACAAAGGTGTCCGCCAGCTCGTTGCGCCACACGAACGAACTCCACAGCGGGTGCTCGACCGCCCGGAACCGCCCCACCAGCAGCCACTTCGCCGCACACGCCACCGCGCACGCGACCAGCCCGCCGGCCAGCAGCAGGACCCCGCCGGACGCCACGGCGGCGCCGAAGCCCCAGCGCACGGCGACGGCCTCGAAGGCCGCGAGGACCAGCACGGCCAGTGCCACCGTGCACATCACGGGCACGATCCGGCACAGCTCGACCGCCGCGCGCGCCCAGCGCAGCCGGTTCGGCGGGCTGTACGTACGGCTCAGGTCGTCCGTCTCCACCGCCCTGGGCAGCTTCATCGGCGGCATCCCCAGCCAGGAACTGCCCGCCTTGGCCCCCTTCGGCGCCGTCGACAACACGCCCACCAGGCCCCGCTTGGGCACCGAGTGGCCACCGGACGCCATCCCCGAGTTGCCGAGGAACGCCCGCTTGCCGATCCGGGCCCCGGCGATCCGCAGCCAGCCGCCGCCCAGCTCGTACGGGGCGACCATCGTGTCGTCGGCGAGGAACGCGCCGTCGCCGACCGTGGTCATCGACGGGAGCGCCAGGACGGTCGACGCCTCCACCCCGCGCCCGACCCTCATCCCGAGCGCGCGCAGCCACACCGGGGTGAACAGGCTCGCGTACAGGGGGAAGAGGTGCACCCGCGCCATGTCCATCAGCCGCTCGGTGGCCCACGCCTGCCAGGCGATCCGGCCGTGCACGGGGTGGCAGCCCTCGCGCAGGCCGAGACCGAGCGCCCGTACGCCGACCACCACGAAGAGCGCGTAGCAGAGCAGGGACGCGAGGGTCGCGAGCGGTACGGCGGCGAGCGCGTGCGTGAGCGCGGTGCCCGCGTCGTGCGAGCCGCGCACGAAGACCGCGAGGACCAGCAGGCCGGGCAGCAGCGCGAGCGACGGCAGCAGGCTCAGTACGAGCGAGGTGACCGCGTACACGGCGGTCCAGCGGCGGGTGCGGGCCGGCCGCTCCTCGGGCCAGCGCCGCGGCGGTTTGCCCGAGGCCTTCCCGGCCCTGGCGGCGGGCACCCCGGCCCAGCGGCGCCCGTCGGGCACCGCGCCCGTCACCGCGGACCCCGCGTCGATCTCGGCGCGCTTGCCGATCCTGGCGCCGGGGAACAGGGTGCTGCGCGCGCCGACCGTGGCGCCCGCCCCGACCCGGATCCTGCCGAGGTGCAGCAGGTCGCCGTCCAGCCAGTGACCCGACAGGTCGACCTCCGGTTCGACGGCGCTGCCCCGGCCGAGCTTGAGCATCCCGGTCACCGGCGGCAGGGTGTGCAGGTCGACGTCCGGGCCGACCTGCGCGCCGAGCGCCCGCGCGTAGTGGGTGAGCCAGCTCCCGGAGAGGCCGGTCGCGCCGCTCAGCTCCGCCAGCCGCTCCGCGGTCCACAGCCGCAGGTGCACGGCGCCCCCGCGGGCGTAGGTACCGGGCCTGAGTCCGCGCAGCAGCAGCCGCGCGCCACCGGCGGCGATCGCGATCCGGCCCGGCGGGCTCACGCAGAGCAGCCAGCCGGCCAGGACCCACCACCAGGAGACGGCCGGGGCCCAGGAGTACGCACCGAAGTGCGCCAGCACGTTGTTGGCCGCCGCGACGGCGACGCCCCACCGGAGGCCGGCGACCGTCAGCAGCGGCAGCATCAACAGGATCTGCGCGAGGCCGGTGCGCCGGGGGACCGGTTCGATCGTGCGCGGCGCCGACGTCTCGGCGCGGGACTCGTCCAGGGTGCGGGCGAGGGCGCCGAGCCGGGGGTTCTGGTAGATGTCGCTGACCGACCCGGAGGGGTGGCGGGCCCGGATCCGCGAGACGAGCTGCGCGGCGGCGAGGCTGCCGCCACCGGCGGCGAAGAAGTCACTGTCGGGCCCGGTGGCCGGGGTGCCCAGCACCTCGCCCCACAACCCGGCCAGCCAGGCCTCGGTGGGGGTGAGGTCGCCCGCCTCCCCGGCGGCGCGCGCGCCGACCCCGGGGAGCGGCCACGGCAGCGCGGCACGGTCGACCTTGCCGGAGGTACGGGTGGGCAGCGTCTCCACGACGGCGAGCAGCGGCACCATGGCCGCAGGCAACGCGGCCCGAAGCCGCCGCAACGCGTCGTCCACGTCAAAGCCGACGGACACGCCGTCCTGCCCGGCCCCACCGCCCGAAGAGCCCGACGCCCCGTCCGAGAACGCCGAACGGTCCCCCTCGCCGCCGCCACCGGCGGACGCCCCCGAGCCGCCGCGGGCAGCCCGCCCGGCACCGGACATGGTGTCGGCGTCCACGGCCAGGCCGCCGTCCGACGCCTCGCCCGACCACGCGGTGCGCGCCCCGCCGGGCGCGGCCCCCGCCTGGTTGGTGCTGCCCGGCGCGGGCGAGCCGGTGTTGCCGTCGCGGGTCGCCGCCCCGGCTCCCGGCGGGGTGTCCGCGTCACCGGCACGGAGGCCGTCCGACGTGTCGTTCCCGTCGCTTCCGCCGACGGGCGGCGCGGTGCGCGCCCCGACCGGGTCGGTGCCGGTGCCCGGCGCCCCCGAGCCGGTGTTGCCGTTGCGGGGTGCCGGCCCGGCACCCGGTGCGGTCTCGGCCCCGGAGGCCCCGTCCGTCGCGCCGTCCGACCGCGCGGTGCGCGCCCGGCCAGGGGCCGCCCCCGCGTGGTCGGTGCCCGCAGCCGAGTCCGCCTCGCTGCCGGAGAGCGGCGCTGTCCCCACGCCGGCGGACGCCCCCGGCCCGTCCGGGGCATCGTGAGCCGCGCTCGGACCCTCCGCCGCAGCGGACACCGCCGACGCGTCGGGAGCAGAGTCCTCGGGGGCCCCGCTCCCCGGCGACGGCGTCGCCGTCACCACGTACCCCACCAGCATCTGGTGCCCCGCGGGCGTCGTGCGGATCGCCGCCGCCGCCCCCGCCACCCCCGGCAGCGCCTGGAGCGCCGCGTCGACCTCGCCCAGTTCGATGCGCCGCCCGCCCAGCTTGACCTGCTCGTCCGCGCGCCCGACGAACAGCAGTCCCTCCTCCTCCGCCCGCACCAGATCGCCGCTGCGGTACGCGCGCGACCAGCCGAGCGACGGCAGCGCCGCGTACTTCTCCGCGTCCTTCTCGTGGTCCAGGTACCGCGCCAGCCCCACCCCGCCGATCACCAGCTCGCCGACGGCGCCCATCGGCACCACCTCGCCCCGGGCGTCCACGACCGCCAGCTCCCAGCCGTCGAGCGGAAGCCCGATCCGTACCGGCCCCTCACCCGTCAGCCGCGCCGCGCACGCGACGACCGTCGCCTCGGTCGGCCCGTACGTGTTCCACACCTCGCGGCCCTCGACGGCCATCCGCTCCGCCAGCTCCGGCGGGCACGCCTCGCCGCCGAAGATCAGCAGCCGTACGTCGTCCAGCGCCTCGACCGGCCACAGCGCCGCGAGCGTCGGGACGGTCGACACCACGGTGATCTCCTGCTCGACCAGCCAGGGGCCGAGATCGAGACCGGTCCGTACGAGCGAGCGGGGCGCGGGCACCAGGCAGGCGCCGCTGCGCCACGCCAGCCACATCTCCTCGCACGACGCGTCGAAGGCGACCGACAGCCCGGCGAGCACCCGGTCGCCGGGCCCCATCGGCTCCTCGGCCAGGAACAGCCCGGCCTCCGCGTCCACGAACGCCGCCGCGTTGCGGTGCGTGACGGCGACGCCCTTGGGCCGCCCCGTGGAGCCGGACGTGAAGATGATCCACGCGTCGTCCTCGGGCCCCGGCCGGCCCCCCACGCCCCCGGGGGCGCCCCGCGGCACCAGGTCCAGCCCGGCGCCCAGCACCGCGCAGACCCCCGCCTCGGAGAAGACCAGCTCCGCCCGCTCGTCCGGGTCCTCCGCGTCCACCGGCACGTACGCCGCGCCGGCCGCCAGGACGCCCAGGATCGCGACGTACAGATCGGCGGTGCCCGACGGGACGCGGACGCCGACCCGGTCACCGACGCCGACGCCCCCGGCCTTCAGCCGCAGCCGCAGGGTGTCCACCTCGGTGAGCAGCGCGCGATAGCTCAGAGCCCCGGTCCCGTCGTCGACGGCGGGCGCGTTCGGGAAGCGCCGCGCCGTCTCGCCGAGGATGTCGATCAGGGTGCGGCCGTCCGGGGCCGGGCGCCCGGGGAAGACGCCGGACCTCACCGGCGTGTCCAGGACACCGGCCGACAGCGACCCGATCAGGGTCTGGGACTCGTCCGCTACTACAGTCATGCACATTCTCCGGGGTCAGGGGGGTCAGGCGTTCGGTGACACCGGCCGGACCACTCGCTCCGCCGTTACGGCTCCACACTGAGCCGGATCCCGAACACCCGCTCGCGGGGAGGGCCCACGCGAGGGCGAACCGTCCGGGCGGCCCGTTCACGACCGCCGCCCGACGTGTGCCGATCCTTGGCCGGACCGCCCTGCCGGCAGCCGATCCGATCGGCGCTCCCTACGCCGAACAGGGAGTTTACCGAGCGTTAACCGCATCCGCCCGTTGGTCACGGCGGCGTGGGCCGGGGCAGGCGCCTACCGGGCCGTCACCGGGCCGGGGCCGCCCGCGACCGCGATGATCGTCATCACCCCAGGTGGGACCCGCTCGGCGCACCGCCCCGCGCGGCGCGACACGCCCGGGCGCCACCCCCGCCCCGCGCACCCCGTCCTGTGGCTGGACTCACAGCCGCGAGGCCGTCAGGGGCCGTTGTCAGTGGTGCCTGGAATGCTTGCGGGCATGGACGAACTGATGCGGCGCAGGGTGTACGGCGCCGACCACGACGACCCGGACCCGGGCCCCCGGCCCGGCCACGTCTACCGGGAACTGGTCGCCGGCCCGCTCGACGGACTCCTCCTGGACGTCACCGGCTGGCCCGCCGACCGCCTGCGCGACGGCGCGTCGCTGACGACGGAGATCGGCTCGTACGGAGCGGGAGGCCACGCGCTCTACGGACCCCGCCCCGCGGACCCGGACCGCTGGGACTGGCAGGGCGACACGCCGTAACCGGGCCGCCGCCAGGCCCCCCGCCCACTGCGTCGCCACGCTCCCCGGCGCGAGGAATCGCCCGCCCGATCATTGTGTTGACCACACGGAACAGGCCCCGTCCGCCCCGACACCCTGGAGAGCCGATGACGACCCTCGAAGAAGCGACCGCCCTGGCCCGGGAGGAGAACGGCCTCGCGGTGATCTCGACGCTGCGCGCGGACCTCACGATCCAGTCCTCCCTGGTCAACGCCGGTGCCCTCGACCACCCTTCGACCGGTGAGCGGGTCCTCGCCTTCGTCACCTACGGCAAGGTGAAGCTGGGCAACCTCCGGGCCAGACCGCAGGTGACGGCGACCTTCCGCAAGGGCGGGCAGTGGGCGACGGTCGAGGGCGAGGCCCAGCTCGCCGGCCCCGAGGACCCCCAACCGTGGCTGGACACCGAGCGGCTGAGGCTCCTGCGGCGCGAGGTGTTCGTGGCGGCCGGCGGCGACCACGAGGACTGGGACGAGTACGACCGCGTGATGGCCGAGCAGGGACGTACCGCCGTCCTCATCACCCCGCGCCGGGTGTACAGCAACTGACGCGGGGTCCGTGCCGTACGGCCGTCAGATCGTGACGCAGACCTCCTCGATCTGACGGCCGCTGCGCACCAGCGCCCCGCACACGAGCGGCGCGCTCTGCTCGCGTCCCACCGCCCACCGGTACCGCGAGGCGTTGACCCGGCCGCTGCGGAACTCACCCCAGTAGGACCGGAGCTGGCCGCTCAGGCCGTCCCTGGTCTCCACCGTGATGTCCTGCACGAACCTGTTGTGGTGCGCCGTGTACACACAGATGTAGGTGCCGCACCTGCCGTCGACCTCCGCGGGCCTCGCACTCGCGGGAGCCGCCACGGCCATCCCCACGAGCACCGCGCCCGCCACCGTCGTGGCCACGCGCCGTACCGCGTGCCGAGCGACAACATCCCGCAGATCACGCAGATTCCGCATATTTCCTCCATGTCGGAGAGGGGGCGATTGCGGAACGAGAATGTCACCGAAGCATGTCCGGGCAAAGCGGTCATCGCGAAAAGCACTCGTTCGAGTCCTCGGCGCCCCGCGCGCCGCCGGTCCGCGCTGTCACACCTCCGGGCTGTCACCCGCACTGTCACACTTCCGCGCCGGTACGGCTCTCGGGACGGGACCGCACATTCCCCTCGCGCCCCAGGAAGCCTTCCCATGGACCTCGCCTTCGTGCTGCTCGCCCTCGTCACCGTCTGCGCCAACGTGTTCTCCGCCGTCTGCGACTTCGTCCGCTACGAGAAGGTCGCCGTCGGCATGGACGCGGCCGGTGTGCCCCGCTCCTGGATGCCGGCGCTCGGGGTCCCCAAGGCGGCCGCCGCCCTCGGACTCCTCGCGGCCTTCCGGATCCCGCCGCTCGGCACGGCCGCGGCGGCCGGACTCGTGGTGTTCTACCTGTGCGCCGTCGCGACCCATCTGCGCGTACGGGACTACTCGTTCGGGTTCCAGTACCCGTTCCTGGTGCTGGCCCTCGCCACCCTGGCCCTGAGCCTGGCTCGCTGACTGCTGACCGGGAGCCCGGCGCGGGCGGCGCCGCTCAGGGACGCGGGGAGGGCGGCGTCAGCCAGTCGAGCAGGATCCCGTTGACCTCGGCGGCCCGTTCGCGCGGGATCCAGTGCCCGCAGTCCTTCAGGATGTGCGAGGCGGTCAGTCCCGGCAGCGTGGCGGGGAAGGCGTCGATGGCGGCGCTCAGCCACGTCGTGGACGCGTCCCGCTCCGCCCCGACGAACAGCGAACGCTGCGTGATCGGCGCGCCGTTCCAGGCGGCGAGATCCTCCCAGTCCCGGTCGGCGTTCCGGTAGCGGTTGAGGGCGCCGGTCAGTCCCGTACGTTCGAACTCACCGGCGTACTCGTCGAGTTCGGCCTCCGTGAGCCACGCGGGCAGGACGCCCTCGACGAAGCGGTCGGACATCCGCCGGCCGGCCGGCACGAAGAACGGGCTGTCGGCCCCCGCGGGCGCCATCGTGTCGGCGGACAGACTGGCGTAGAAGCCCGCCAGCCAGCCGCGCACGTCCGGCTCGATCTCCGCCTCGGCCCGCCCGGGCTCCTGGAAGTAGCCGACGTAGAACTCCTCGTCCCCGCCGATCGCCGCGAAGGCGTCCGTCGGCCGGGGACCCCCGGGCGGCGCGTAGGGGACACCGAGCATGCCCACGGCCGTGAACACGTCGGGCCGCAGGAGCGCGGAGGCCGCGGCGATCGTGGAGCCCCAGTCGTGGCCCACGACGGTCGCGGTCTCCTCGCCCAGCGCCCGCACGACCGCGACGTTGTCGGCCACATGGCACAGCATCCGGTACGACGCGACGTCCGCGGGCTTCGAGGACCGCCCGTACCCCCGCAGGTCGACGGCGACCGCGTGGTGACCCGCGGCGGCGAGGACCGGGAGCTGGTGGCTCCACGCACGCCACGACTCGGGGAAGCCGTGGAGCAGCAGCACCAGCGGGCCCGTGCCCTGCTCCACCAGGTGGATCCGGCCGCCGGGGACCTCGACCAGGCGGTGCCGGGGACCGGGCACCGGGGAAGGTACGGGGGTGGGCTGCGCCATGACGCTCTCCTCGTGGGTGATGCCGGTACGTGCCGGCGGTCGTCGGCGGCGGTCGGCCGCCTGTGAGCACGAGCATCTGCCACGAGCGCGGCCCGGTGCAGAAAACTTGCCGGTTCGGCAAAGAGTCCCGGCGCCGGACGTCCTTGTCGCAAACCTGCCAGCCCCGCACCGGGACCGGATGGTCCCATGGTCGTCATGACCACACAGCACACCCGCGCCCGCGCCTTCCGTACCCTCCACCGCCCCTCCGCCCCCCTGGTCCTCGCGAACGCCTGGGACGTGGCGAGCGCCCGCCTGATCGAGGCCGCCGGATCACCGGCGGTCGCCACGACCAGCGCCGGGGTCGCCTGGAGCCTCGGCGCGGCCGACGGCAACGCGATCGACCGCGAGCGGGCCGTCGACCTGGTCGCCCGGATCGCCGCCGCCGTGGACGTGCCCGTGAGCGCCGACATCGAGTCGGGCTTCGGCGCCACCGCCGCCGAGGTGGGCGAGACCGTCGCCCGGGTGATCGCCGCCGGCGCCGTCGGCGTCAACATCGAGGACGCCCACACGGACCCGGCGTTCCCGCTCCGCCCGGCCGCCGAACAGGCCGGGCGCATCGCCGCCGCACGCGAGGCCGCCGACGCCACCGGCGTACCCCTGTTCATCAACGCCCGCACGGACACCTACCTGTCGGGCGCGCTCGACCCGTCCGTACGCCTCAAGGAGACACTGGAGCGCGCGCGTACGTACCTGGCGGCCGGCGCCGACGGGATCTTCGTGCCCGGCATCACCGACCTGGCCGAGGTCGCCGCCCTCACGGACGGGATCGACGCCCCCGTCAACATCCTGGTGGGTTCCGGCGCACCCTCCGTCGCCGACCTCGCGCGGCGCGGTGCCGCCAGGATCAGCCTCGGCTCCTCGGTCGCCCTGTCCGCCTACGCGGTGGTCCGCCGTGCCACCGAGGAGCTGCTGACCACCGGCACCTACAGCGGTCTCGCCGGGGGCCTGGAGTACGGGGAGCTGAACGCCCTCATGCGGCGGTCCGACTGAGCCTCCCGGCCCAGCGGCCCGCCCCCGCACACGAGCAGTCCGCCCCCGCACACCACTGCGTCAGGCCATGGCCGTCGTGCGGAACGCCAGGTGCTCGTCCTCCACGGTCACCCGCACATGCGCCCCGGAGGCGAGCGCGCCGTCCAGCAGCAGCCGGGACAGGGCGTTGTCGACCTCGCGCTGGATCGTGCGGCGCAGCGGACGCGCGCCGTACTCCGGCTGATGGCCCCGCCGCGTGATCCAGTCGACGGCCTCCGGCGCGAACTCGATCGTGATGTCCTGCGCGCGCAGCCGGCGGCGGGTGGCCTCCAGGAGCAGTCCCGTCACCTCCCTGAGCTGCTGGTCGGTGAGGCGGCGGAAGATGATCACCTCGTCCAGGCGGTTGAGGAACTCCGGCCGGAAGTGCTCACGCAGCGCGCCGAGCGCGCGTTCCTCCGCCGCCGACCGGGTCCGCGAACCGCCCGCGCCACCCGGCTGCCCGTCGTCGGAGGCGTCCGGGGAGGCGAAGCCGAGCGAGCCGCGGCCGCCGCTGAGGGCGTCCGAGCCCAGGTTGCTCGTCATGACGACCACCGTGTTCTTGAAGTCGACCCGGCGGCCCTGGGAGTCCGTCAGATGCCCCTCGTCGAACACCTGGAGCAGCAGGTTGAAGACATCGGGGTGCGCCTTCTCCACCTCGTCGAGCAGGAGCAGCGAGTACGGGTGCCGCCGTACGGCCTCGGTGAGCTGCCCGGCGTCCTCGTGCCCCACGTATCCCGGCGGGGCCCCGACGAGCCGGCTGACCGTGTGCCGCTCCTGGTACTCGCTCATGTCGACGCGCACCATGCGGTCCTCGCTGCCGAACAGAGCCTCCGCCAGCGCCCTCGCCAGTTCGGTCTTGCCCACGCCGGTCGGTCCGAGGAAGAGGAAGCTCCCGATCGGGCGGTTGGGGTCGGCCAGGCCCGCCCGGGAGCGCAGGATCGCGTCCGACACCGCCGAGACCGCCGCGTCCTGCCCCACCACCCGGGTGTGCAGGTGTTCCTCGATGCCGAGGAGCCGCGTCTTCTCCTCCTCGGTCAGACTGCTGACCGGGATGCCCGTCTGCCGGGACACCACCTCGGCGATGTCCTCCGCCGACACCTCCACGATGTGGCCGTCGCCCTCGCTCCGGCCGTCCTCCGCCCCGATCCGGTCGACCAGTTCGTTGATCCGGTCCCGCAGCTCGGTGGCCCGCTCGTACTGCTCCGAGGCCACCGCCTGGTCCTTGTCCCTGGTCAGCTGCTCCGCCTCGCGCTCCAGGTCCCGTACGTCGGTGGCCTTCGTCCGCGAACGCAGCCGCACCCGGGCACCGGCCTGGTCGATCAGGTCGATGGCCTTGTCGGGCAGGAAGCGGTCGGTGATGTACCGGTCGGAGAGCTCGACGGCCGCGAGCAGTGCCTCGTTCGTGTAGCGGACCTGGTGGTGGGCCTCGTACCGGTCCTGGAGCCCCCGCAGGATCTCCACCGCGTCCGGCGCGGTGGGCTCGGGCACCAGGATCGCCTGGAAGCGCCGGGCGAGCGCGGCGTCCTTCTCGATGTAACGGCGGTACTCCTCCAGGGTGGTGGCGCCGATGACGTGCAGCTCGCCCCGGGCGAGCGCCGGCTTGAGCATCTGGCTCGCGTCGCTGCCCGACCCCTCGGAACCGCCGCCTCCCGCGCCGACCACGGTGTGCAGCTCGTCGATGAAGACGATCAGCTCGTCGGAGTGGGAGCGGATCTCGTCGATGATGGCGCCGAGCCGCTCCTCGAAGTCGCCCCGGAAACGGGTGCCGGCGACCACGCCCGACAGGTCCAGGGCGACGACCCGCCGGTCGTGCAGCGTGCCCGGCACGTCCCCGTCGCCGATCCGCTGCGCGAGTCCCTCCACGATGGCCGTCTTGCCGACCCCGGCGTCACCGATGAGGACGGGGTTGTTCTTGCCGCGCCGGGAGAGCACCTCGATGGTCTGCTCGATCTGCTCCTCGCGGCCGATGACCGGGTCGATCCGGCCCGTCCGGGCGAGGTCGGTCAGGTCGCGGCTGTACTTGTCGAGGGTCGGCGTGCCGTGCTGCTGCCCCGTGCCCTGCTCCATGCCGGGAGGCTGCGGGCCGACGCCGCCGTGCTGGGCGGCGGGCGGCGTGAAGCGGACCACGTTCAGGATCCGCCCCGCCGCCGAGTCGGGATTGGCCGCGAGCGCGCCGAGGACGTGCTCGGGACCGATGTACGAGGAGCCGGTCGCCCGCGCCAGTTCGTGGGCGCCGAGCAGGGCCCGTTTCACCGCCGGGGTGACGGACACGGACTTCTGCTGCGGGCCCGAGCCCACACTCCGGTCGATCTCCGCGGCCAGGGCGTCCGGGTCCGCGCCGGCCTGCTCCAGCAGGGCGCGGGTCGGCTCGGCCGTGAGCGCCGCGTGCAGCAGGTGTTCCGTGCCCAGTTCCGGGCTGCCGTGCTCCGCCGCGTAGCTGGCCGCCGCCGCGACCAGTTCCCTGGCCGGTTCGCTCATCAGCCGGGCGATGTCCGCCTGCCGGGGTGGCGGCCGTCCCTGGCCGCCGTTGTTCGCACCGTAACCGAGGATGCGGGAGAGGAAGTCACTGAACGGGTCGGGGCCGTAGCCCTCCGGACCCATGAATCCACTGCTCATGTGCGTCCGATCCGCTGTCACGGCTCCACCGCGACCAGCTGCGCCGTGGGGGCCGCCTGTACGCCCCTGTACCTGTACGTACCTGTACGCGCGTGTCTGTCGCATCTGCGACTTTCATCGTAGTCGCAGACAGCGGGAAGCACCGCTGCGGGACGGCGCCGTACGGGCCCGGGGGACCGGGGTCGTACCGGGGGAGCGCGGTCAGCTCGGGTGCGGCCAGACCCCTCCGCCGTACGCCAGCTCGCTGGCCAGCAGCGCCGCGCCGACGACCCCCGCCCGCGGCCCCAGCTCCGACATCACGATCGGCAGGTTGCCGGTGGCGAGGGGCAGCGAGCGTTTGTACACCACACTGCGGATCTCGGACAGCAGGACGTAGCCGAGCCCCGACAGCCCGCCGCCGATGACGATCATGGACGGGTTCATGAAGCTGACCAGGGTGGCCAGGACCTGCCCCACCCGGTGGCCGCCGTCGCGGATGAGGGTGACACACGTGCTGTCCCCGCCCGCCGCGCACTCACCGACGTCGACGGCGGTCAGCGCGCCCCGCTCGGCGAGCCGGTCGGCGAGGGCCGGCGAACGGCCGTCCCGGGCGGCCGCGGTGGCGTCCCTGGCGAGCGCCGTCCCGCCGAAGTACGCCTCCAGGCAGCCGAAGTTGCCGCACGAACAGACGGGACCGTCCGACTCGACCTGGATGTGCCCGATGTCCCCGGCGGCCCCCGCCGCGCCGCGGTAGATGTGGCCGTGGTGCTGGACCCCCGAGCCGATGCCGCTGCCGATCTTGACGAAGAGCAGGTGCTCGACGGTCCTGGCCACCCCGCTGTGCTGCTCGCCCAGCGCCATCACGTTCACGTCGTTGTCCACGACCACCGGGCAGTCATGGGCACGGGCGAGGGTGTCCCGTACGGGGTAGCGGTTCCAGCCCGCCATGATCGGCGGCGAGACGGGAACCCCCTCCCGGAAGCTGACAGGCCCCGGCAGGCCGATGCCGATCGCGTCGAGCCGCGTGTAGTGGCCCCGCTCGCGCATCCCGCCGAGGAGTTCGCTGACCCGGTCCAGCACCGCGACGGGACCCGAGCGGATGTCGGCCACCTCGGAGCAGGACGCCACCGGGTCCAGGCCGCCGTCGGTGATCTCGATGTCGATCGAACTGGCGCCGAGGTCGACCGCCGCGAACCGCAGCCCCGGCGCCAGGCGCACGAGCGTGGAGCGGCGGCCGCCGCGCGAGGCGGCCGGACCGGCCTCCAGGACCCGGCCCGCGGCGACCATGCGGTCGAGCTCCGCGAGGAGCCGCGGGCGCGGAACCTCGACCCGGTCCGCCAGTTGGGCACGGGACAGCGGCCCGTTGTCGCGCAGCAAACTCATGACGCGGTACGGAATGTTCACGGGCTCCCCTCCTCGGGACACCTTAGGGCGGAACACCTCGGGGACGGAGCGGGACGGAACAGCCGGCGACGGAGCGGGACGGACACCGGCCGGGCCCGGAGCCGGACGGAGAGCGCCGTGAAGGGCAGGGGCCGGCGTGGACCGGTCCCTGCCCTTCACGCGAGCCGCCCTGCCCGGCGGGGCGGCACCCGGCGCGTCAGTCGCCCAGGCCCCCCTTTACCGCGAGCGCGTCCCGGGCCAGCGCGGCCCGCGCCGCCGCGTCGGACACGAGGGACGTGTCACGCGCGGACACCGCGAACGCGTCCAGGACCGCCGCGGCCTGGGAGGTGCGCCCGGCCTGCGCGTGGGCGCGGGCCTGGTCGAGCCGGACCGTGAGCCGCTGCTCGCCCTGCGCCGTGACGAGCCCCTCGGCCCGCAGCCGCGGGATCAGGGTGCCCAGGTCGCCGAAGGACGTGCGGGTCGTGAAACGCACGGTCCGTACGGTGGTGTTGCCCGCCGCGTCCTTGGCGGTGACCGTCAGGTCGTGCCCGCCGAGCGGCAGCCGCCAGAGCGCCAGGGGCTGCCCCGAGGTGACGGCCGACCCGTCGAGCGTGGTGGTGGCGGTGGCCCCGCCGGACACCGGGTCGGTGACGGCGATCACCGGGGCGGGCCGGGTGGAGTCGCCGTACGTGCCGTCCGCGTCGAGGCCGGTGACCGTCACCGAGGGGCCGGTGCGGTCGATCCGTACGGTGAGACTGCCGACCTCCGAGACGTTCCCGCCGCTGTCGGTCGCCCGGTAGCGGATCGACGTGATGCCCTCGGTGGACAGGGTGACGGCCGCGTTGGCCGCCAGCCAGGTCGTCCCCCCGTTGACCGAGTACTGCCGGCTGCTGACCGTCCCGTTGCCGGTGGCGGCGACGTTCAGGGTGACGTTGCCGGTGTACCACCCGTTGCTCCCGGTGGGCTGGGCCGGGTTGAGCGTGGCGGTCGCCCTCGGCGGTGTCTTGTCGGCAACGCCCGCGCCCTGGAAGGTCAGCGAGTCCACCTCCACCCCGCCGGTCGAGGTGACGTACAGCCGCCCGGTGCCCGAGGGGGCGCCCGCGAGGGAGGTGGTCACGGTCCGCCAGCCGTCACCGGCCGGCACGGACACGGTGGCGAAGGGCGCCGCGTCCGCCGCGTTCCACCGCAGGGACAGCGTCCCCGCGCCGGACGCGCGGGTCTGCACGCCGGTGATGCCGGCGAACGAGACGGGGTCGTACGCGATCCAGTCCCCGGCGTCGAAGGACGTCACCTTGCGCTGTCCCGACGCGGTGGTGTCGTCGGTGACCGTGATCCCCTGCGAGGCGTCGTAGTGCTCGCCCTGCATGAGCGCCGGGTTGAGGACGACCTGCGCGTCACCCGTCGCGGCCGGGACACCGCCCGCGCCCTTGTCCGTGTACGCGATCCCGAGGACGCCGAACACGTTCTCGGTGTCACCGTGCCCGGCGTCGGCCGGGGTCACGACCGCGCCCGCGCAGCCCGTCCCGCTGTTGACGGGGTGACCGTGCTGGTTGTGCCCGAGACCGAAGGTCCAGGCGACCTTCGCGCAGTCGATCGCGGTGCCGTCCTCCGGGTCGTTGATGTCGACGCCGTACGGCACGGCGTCGCCCCAGGTGAAGAAGCCGCCGTCGGGCGGCGAGGTGATCTTCACCGTCGGCGCCGTGTTGCCGACGGTGATCTGACGGCTGGACAGCCCCGACTTGCCCTGCGGGTCGGTGACCTTCAGCCGGGCCTGGAACTGTCCGTTCGCGGGGTACGTCCGGGTGGCCCGCGGCCCGGTGGCGTCGAAGGTGCCATCACCGTCCAGGTCCCACTGGTAGGTGAGCGCGCCGCCCTCCGGGTCGGTGGACGAACCCGCGTCGAAGGCGACCGTCAGCGGGGCCTGGCCCGACGAGGGGGACGCCTTGATCACGGCGGTCGGGGCCTTGTTGCCCTCGGCGTAGTCGATCCGGTACAGACCCGCGTCGGGGTTCTGCCGGAAGAATCCGTCGCCGTAGTCGAGCACGTACAGCGCCCCGTCGGGACCGAACTCCATGTCCATCGGGTTGTCCCACGGCGGGATGCCGTTCGCCGCGCGCTCGCTGTTCGGCAGGACGTTCTCCAGCTTGGTCACCGGCCCGTCGGGCCCGCCGACGGTCAGGGCGGCCACGTAGTCCTGGGAGAACTCGCCGAAGAACGCCTTGCCGTCCCAGTACGCGGGGAACTTGCCGGGGGAGGGGTTGTCGGCGTCGTAGTGGTAGACGGGACCCGCCATCGGCGCCTGGCCGCCGGGACCACCGGGGCCCCGGAAGGCGGTCAGCTCCGGCCACGGCTGGTCGGTGTCCCGGTCTCCGTACCAGAGGGTGGCGGGGACGGCGGGCGGCAGCTGGGCCAGACCGGTGTTCCACCGGGAGTCGTTCACCGGCGCCGCGCAGTCGAAGGCCGGCCCCGGGGTCAGCGTGGCGAAGTCGAAGTCCCGGTACGGGCGCGTGTTGTCACCCGTGCAGAACGGCCAGCCGCTGTTCATCGCCTTGGTGGTGGTCTGCCACTCGACGTAACCCATCGGCCCGCGATCCGCGCTGGCGGTCCCCGCGTCGGGCCCGTAGTCGCCCCACATCACGGCGCCCGTCGCCTTGTCGACCGTCATCCGGTAGGGGTTGCGCAGCCCCATCACGAAGATCTCGGGACGGGTCTTCGCGGTCCCCACGGGGAACAGGTTCCCGTCCGGGATCGTGTAACTCCCGTCCTCCTGGACGGAGATACGGAGGATCTTGCCCCGCAGGTCGTTGGTGTTGCCCGCGCCGCGCCGCTCGTCGAGGCCCGGGTTGTAGGTGGCCGCGTCGTTGATCGGCGTGTAGCCGCTGACGTTCGGGCCGGACGCCGGGGTGTTGCCGCCGGTCGCCAGGTAGAGGTTGCCGTCGGCGTCGAAGTCCACGTCCCCGGCGACATGGCAGCACTGGCCGCGGTTGTGCCCGACGCGGATGATCTCCTGGGCGGACGCGGGATCCAGCTTGTCCCCGGTCCACTTGTAGCGGACGAGGCTGTCGTACCCCTTCCACCGGTCCCAGTACGAGTCGTCCTGCCCGGCCGGCAGCCGTTCCGGCGCCGAACCCGTCGGCGTGTCGAGCGGGGGCGAGTAGTAGAGGTAGACCCACTTGTTGGTGGCGAAGTCCGGGTCCAGGGTCACCGTCTGGAGACCCATCTCCGAGTTCTGGTACACGTCGATGTGATTGACGACCTTCGTCACACCGCTGCCCGGGTCGGTCAGCCGCAGATCCCCGTTGCGGGCGGTGTGCAGGACCCTGCTGTCGGGCAGCACGGCGAGGTCGATCGGCTCGCCGGTGTCCTTGGTCAGTGTCACCTTCTCGTAGTTCGCCCAGTCCAGGGCGTGTTCGTGGCCGGGGTGCGCCTGCGCGGCGGGGGCCAGGCCCACCGCGCCCAGTGCGGGCAGCGCGGTGAGGAGGACCCCTGCTATCAGGCGTCTCAGGTTACGGTGCACGGCGGTTGCGTCTCCTAGGGTCGCTGGGCGGTTTCGCGGATGTGCCGGGACACGTCCTGGGCCGGTGGAGACGGCCTAGCGGTTGAGGAGTTGCTTGATCGCCCCGAAGCTGCGCTCGGCCGCGGCGAGCGAACCGGGCGGATTCGGCAGGGTGTTGGGGGCCGTGTCCTGCTCCCAGATCCCGACATGGCTCGCCCGCGGCCCGATGTCCCGGACGAACTTCTCGTACGGCAGGTCTCCCGCGCCGAATTCGACGATGTCGTACCCGTCCGCCTTCGACGGGTTGGCGTCGCCGTCCTTGAGGTGGAACAGCGGGTAGCGGTACGGCTGGTCCCGCACGTACGCCGCCGGCTCGAAGCCGGGCCAGCGGTGCTGCCCGACGAACGCCCAGTAGACGTCCAGCTCCAGGTACACGTGCCGCGGGTCGGTGTTCCTGAGGAAGACGTCGTACAGCCGGACCGACGGCTGGTCCGTCGCGAACGCGAACTCCCCGGCGTGGTTGTGCTGGTAGAGCTTGAGGCCGCGCGCCGTGGCCGCCGCGCCCCAGGTGTTGAACTCCTCGGCCGCCGCGAGATAGCCGGCGACGGTGTTGCTGTTCGAGGGCGCGTTGGCGGTCCCCACGTGCGGCATGCCGAGGATCTGCGCCGCGTCCAGCTCCGCCTGGAGGTTGGTGCGCAGGTTACCGATGCCGACGTGACTGCCCACCGCCCGCAGCCCGTTGTCGTCCAGCAGGCGGCGGATCTCCTGGAGGGTGATCTGCCGGCCCAGGATGGAGGTGTTCTGGGTGTACCCGGCGAACTCGATCTCCTTGTAGCCGATACGGGCCAGCTCCGCCAGCACGACGGCGAAGCCGAGCGAGGAGACCTTGTCGCGGATGCTGTAGAGCTGGATGGCGATGCGGTCCTTGGGGATGGACAGGCCGCTCGCCGCGGCGGCGGAGGTCGCCCCCACGCCGGTGACGGTGGCGGCGGCGAGCGCCACGGTGGTGCCTGCGGTGGCGCGCAGGAAGGCTCTGCGGTCGAAGGACTTGCTGATGTGGCCCACGGTCACTCCTGAGGTTTGCGGCCGGGAAGGTCGGGGGGTGCGCCGGTGCGCGGCGCGGGGCTGCTCCGGACTGCCCCGATGGCGGGGCGGGGTGTGGCGGGGCGAGGCGCGTTGATCGACGGCGGGACGGTGCGGCACGCGGCCCGGCGTGCCCGCGCCGTACGGGCTACAGGCCGGAGTCGCCCGCCGCGCTCGCGTCCGCCCGGGCGTCGGCGACCCGCTGCTCGACCTTCTCGGCGAGGGCGTTCCCGCGGTCCTGCGGCGCCGCCTTGCGGGCCGCGGCGGCGGACGGGGCGGCGGCGGCCGCGGTCTCGCCGGTGACCGCGCCCCGGACCCTGGCCAGCGGCCCGAGCCCCAGCACCGGGCTGTTGCCGGTGGCGGTGAGGCCGCCCCGGACGATGGTGTTGTCCAGCACGGTCGACGCCGAGTTGTCGGTGACCGTCAGGCTCCCGCCCAGGTAGGTGGCCCCGGCGCAGGAGCCGAGCGTCCCCTCGCCCCCGAGCTGGAGGGTGTCGGCGTTGTTCCGGTACGTGGTGTTGCCCTCGACCTCGCTGGCGCACAGGACCCCGCCGAGCGTGTTCCCGCCGACGGTCAGGGCGCCCTTGACCGTGCTGTCGTAGACGTCGGTGTACAGGTTCCCCTCCCCGGTCAGCGCGCCGGACAGGGTGCTCCCCGACACATACAGCTCGCCCGCCGAGGATCTGACTGTGCCGCCGAGCGTCGCGTCGACGGCGTACACGAACCCCTTGTCGGCGGTCACCCCCGTCTTGACACTGCTGTTCTGGAAGTGCGCGCCGAAGGCCGACTGCGTGGTCACGGAGCCCTTGACCGCCGTGTCGGTCAGGTCCAGGTAGGCGTTCTGACGGACCGTCACACCCTGGTTGAAGGTCGCGCCGGACGCCACGAGGTCGGCTCCCGCCTCGACCGTCACGCTGCCCTTGACCTTGGTGCCGGTCAGCGTGCACGACTGCCCGGCGGGTACGACCAGGTCCCCGCCGACCGTCACGGCGCCGCCGTCGCCGACACAGGTGGTGTAGAGCGCCGCCGAGGCGGATCCGGCGAGTCCCACGAGGCCCGCGGAGGCGGCGAGCGAGGCGGTGGCAACAAAGATGCGGATCTTCATGTCGCTTCCCTTTTCTGCTGCGGTCACGGCCGCGACGGTCGCGCGGCCGGGTGCCCCCGTCCGGGACGTCCGGCGGCCTCCGGTGGCCTGCGGGCAGTCCGGTGACAGGGGTGGGTGCGGGGTGCGTGTGCGGGTGGCGCGGAGCCTCGGTGCGGGAGAGTCGTCCGACCGTGGGAGGGAGGCGTGGTGAGTGCGGTGCTGTCCGGTACGTGAGTGAGCGTGGAGGCGCGTCGGCGTTACGGGGACGAAACACTTGCCTGGTGGGCCGAGACACTAAGGGGCCCCCAGGGGGCTGTCCAGAGGTTCGGAACGAATCGCTGGAACTTTCTCATGATCCGTCAAAAGCCTGTCCGGAAAGCGCCCCGCGCATCACGGTCGGCCACCCCGTGCGGAAGGAATCTTCGCTTCCGACGTTTGCGCGCGCCGCGCAGGGTCACACGGCAGGCCGTAAGCAACGGACGAGCGCGGCTCGTTCACGGATTTCCGAGGGAAGGCTGTACACCATGGGCATCATCGCCTGGATCATCATCGGACTGCTCGCCGGCCTCATCGCCAAGGCCCTGGTGCCCGGCAAGGACCCGGGCGGCCTCATCGTCACCATGCTGGTCGGTGTGGTCGGCGGTCTCCTCGGCGGCTGGCTCGGCAAGGTGATCTTCGGCGTCGACTCCATCGACGGGTTCTTCGACCTGTCGACCTGGATCGCCGCGATCGCCGGCTCCATCATCGTGCTGCTGATCTACCGCGCCGTCACGGGCCGTAGCCGCGCCCACGCCTGACCGCCCACCCGGCACCGCGCACGATCCGTCCCCCGAGGCGGACGAGCCGCAGCCGGAGCGCGGAGCCGATGACGCCGCGGTCGCTCCTCCCCTCAGGAGGAGCGGGCCGCGGCGCGGCTGCGTCCGCACCCGACACGCCGCGAACCCCGCCCTCCCCGCGCCCCGACACGCCCGGCGGAGCCGGGCTGTCCAGGACCGGCCTCAGTCCTCCCGCCGCGGAACGATCACCGTCATCCCCGCCCCGGACCCCTCGCCCATCGCGGCGAGCGCCGCCGGGGCCGCGTCCAGCCCGATGACCTCACGGACCAGCAGGTCCGGGCGCAGCCGGCCGGACCTCACCTGCTCCATCATCACCGGGTACGCGTGCGCGGCCATCCCGTGACTGCCCAGAAGGTCCAGTTCCAGCGCGACGACCCGGCCCATCGGCACGGCGAAGCCGCCCGCCGGGACCAGCCCCACCTGCACATGCCGGCCGCGCCGCCGCAGACACTCCACGGACGCGCGGCACGTGGCCTCCGCGCCCAGCGCGTCGAGCGACACCTGCGCCCCGCCGCCCGTCACCTCCCGGACCGCCGCCGCCGTGGCCCCGGCACCGCCCGAGGCGTCCACCGCCGCCTCCGCGCCGAACCCCTCCGCCAGCCGCAGCGCCTCGGCCGACACGTCGACCGCCACCACCCGTGCCCCGGCCGCCACCGCGATCATGACCGCCGACAGCCCCACCCCGCCGCAGCCGTGCACGGCCACCCACTCCCCGGGCCGCGCCCGCCCGCGCGTGACGACGGCCCGGTAGGCGGTGGCGAAGCGGCAGCCCAGACTCGCCGCCGTGACGTACGACATCTCCTCGGGCAGCGCGACCAGATTGACGTCCGCCCCGTGCACGGGCACGTACTCGGCGAACGACCCCCAGTGCGTGAACCCGGGCTGCTCCTGGCGCTCGCAGACCTGCTGGTCCCCGGCCGCGCACGCGGGACATCGCCCGCAGGCGCAGACGAAGGGCACCGTGACCCGGTCGCCGACCTTCCAGTTCGCGACCGCGGAATCCAACGCGACGACGCGGCCCGCCAGTTCGTGCCCCGGCACGTGCGGCAGGGAGATCCCGTCGTCGTGCCCCCGCCACCCGTGCCAGTCGCTGCGGCACAGCCCGGTCGCCCCGACCCGGACCACCGCCCCCGACGGTGGCGGCACCGGGTCCGCCACGTCCCGTACGACCGGCAGACGCCCGAACTCCTCGAACACCACAGCGCGCACGCCACACCCTCCCCTTCGACCCGCGCGGGAACGATCCGCGCGGAAACGGGCCGGACCGTGCGGCCCGGCCTCCCGGAGTGGGACCGTACGGAACGGACGCCTCAGCCGTCCATGACGTCGACGTAGTGCTCGACGACCAGGGGCTCCGCCTCCGAGATGTGCTCCATGAGGATGCCCCGGTACCGCGCGTACCGCTCCGTGTCACCCCGGAAGTTCTCGAGGTGCGCCTCCTTGGACTCCCACTCGTTCACCCCGATGAACCGCGACGGCGACTCGACCCCCCACAGCATCTTCGCGCTGAGGCAGCCGCGCGTGGTGACGAGCAGCTCACGCGCCTCCCGGTAGGCGGCCGCGAAGGCCTCGGCGTGACCGTCCTTGACCTGGATGATGACGATTTCGGTGATCATGTCCGCAGATTACCCGCCACCTCCGGCCACGGCGCCGAGGCCTTCCCGGTCAGTCCTGGAGCCGGTCAGTCCCGGAGCCGGTCAGTCCCTGAGCCGGTCCGCCCGGCGGATCGCCTCGGCCAGCCGGCCGACCGCCGGGTCCTCGGTCGACTCCGCGAGCGCCCCGGCCCGCTCCGCCAGCCTGCCCAGCTCGGGCGCGCCCGGCACCGTACCGCCGCGCAGCTCCTCGGCGAAGTAGGCCGCGACGGCCGTGACCTGGAGGCGCGGCTTCGCGCCGCTCCACAGGGGCGTGTCCACCGCGTCAGTCCGCACGGACCCCGACCGCTCGTGCGGCGCGCGCGTCGCCGGGTCGAGCCAGCGCACGGTGGCCTTCGCGATCTCCCCCGACACCCCGGGACGCAGCTGTACGGCGTAGAGCGCGGTGACCGTATGGCCGGGACCGACCTCCCCGCCGTCCACCCGGTCGTTCCTGAAGTCCTCGTCCGCGACCGCGCGGTTCTCGTACCCGATCAGCCGGAACCGCTCCACCGTCCGCCGGTCGAAGGCCACCTGCGCCTTCGCGTCCCTGGCCCGCAGCTCGACCTGCGCGGGCAGTTGGTCGACGAAGACCTTCCTGGCCTCCTCCTTGTCCGAGATGTACGTGGTGGAGCCGTCGCCCCGGTCGGCGAGCCGTTCCATCAGCGCGTCGCCGTACTCGCTGCCGACGCCCACGCCGAAGAGCGTGATGCCGTGGCGCTCGCGCGCGGTCGCGATACGTTCGAGGATCGCGTCCGCCTGCGTCTCACCGGTGTTGGCCAACGCGTCGGAGAGCAGGACCACCCGGTTGGTGGCCCCCTTCCTGCGGCCCTCGACCGCCTCGGTGTACCCGGTCCTGACCCCCGCCTCCAGGTTGGTGGAGTCCGAGGGCTCCAGGGCGGACACCGCGCGGTGGATCCGCTCGCGGCTGTCCCCGACCCGCGTCATGGTCAGCCGGGTCGTCGCCTCGCCGCTGAACGTCACCAGTGCGATCGAGTCGTCGTCCCGCAGCTCGTCGGTGAGCAGCGCGAGCGAGTCCTTGACCAGGTCGAGACGGCCGGGCTCGGCCATCGACCCGGAGACGTCGACCACGAACGTCAGGGCGGCGGGCGGGCGTTCCCCCTCGTCCTCCGCGAGCCGGGTGGCCAGACCGACCCGCACGAGCGACCACGGGGCGGCCCCCTCCGGTTCGTCCTCCGGGCTCACCCGGGCCCCGTCCAGCGTGACCGAGAAACCGTTGCCCTCGGGGCGGTCGTACTCCTGGCGGAAACTGTTGACGAACTCCTCGGGCCGCACGGTGGACGGCTCGGGACGCCGTCCCTCGTCCAGGGACCGCACCGCGTATCCGTAGGAGGCGGTGTCCACGTCCAGCGCGAAGGTCGACAGGTAGTCCGGCGCCGCGAACTTCTGCTCGCCGTCGTCCGCCCCCTCCTCGACCCCGGTCGCCGGGCGGCCGGACCCTCCGGTGCCGCCCGATCCGCCGGCCCACGCGCGCGGGCCGCCGCCCGTGGCCCGGTCGGCCGTGGATTCCGTCCCCGAAGAGCAACCGGTGAGCAGCAAGGCCCCCGCGATCGCCCCGGCCGCCGCTGATCGGCGGATTGCCGGACTGAGTCTCATGTGATCCCCCCTGGGTCGTCGCACACTTGTGAATGTGACGTACGACGACGCCCTGACGAGCCGTCGGAAGAGTTGCGGATCCGTCTCGATGCGGCAACGGCCGGCCGCCGGACCGGCCCCGGTCGGCCCGCGTACGGCGCGCACACGCGGGCAAACGCCGATGATCCGGAACAATCACGTCGCGGCATACCACCGGGTGCGGCCACGGGCAGCGGCCCCCGCGCGTCGGCAGACACGACACGGAACGAGGAGAGCGTATTGACGGGCGAACCTTCCCAGGAGGCCGTGCCACAGCCGGTCCTCGGCCCCCTGACCACCGCCGCGACCTTCCTGGTCCTTGACGTCGACCCCGGGGGTGAGGCCGTCACCCGCGACCTGCTCGCCGACCTGTCGGGCCTGACCCGGGCGGTCGGCTTCGGCGCCCCCGACGGGGTGCTGACCTGTGTGACGGCCTTCGGCTCCCAGGTGTGGGACCGCCTCTTCGACGGCCCCCGCCCCGCCGAGCTGCACCCCTTCGTGGAGCTGACGGGCCCCCGCCACCGCGCGGTGGCCACGCCGGGCGACCTCCTCTTCCACATCCGCGCCACGCGTACCGACCTGTGCTTCGCCCTGGCCGCGGAGATCATGGACCGGCTGCGGGGGTACGTCACCGTCCAGGACGAGGTCCAGGGCTTCAAGTACCTGGACGTACGGGACCTGCTGGGCTTCGTGGACGGTACGGAGAACCCCACCGGCGCGGAGGCGCGGACCGCCGTCCTCGTCGGTGACGAGGACCCCGGCTTCGCCGGCGGCAGCTACGTCGTCGTGCAGAAGTACCTCCACGACCTCGACGCCTGGAACGCGCTCCCGGTCGAGCAGCAGGAGAGGATCATCGGCCGCCGGAAGATGAGCAACGTCGAACTGGACGAGGAGGCGTCGCACGTCGCGCTGACCACCGTCACCGACGATGACGGCGAGGAACAGGACATCCTGCGCGACAACATGCCGTTCGGCAGCCCCGGGCGCGGCGAGTTCGGCACGTACTTCATCGGCTACTCCCGCACCCCGGGCGTCACCGAGGAGATGCTGCGGAACATGTTCCTCGGCCGCCCGCCGGCGAGCCACGACCGCATCCTCGACTTCTCGACGGCCGTCACCGGCACGCTGTTCTTCGCGCCCACGGCCGACTTCCTGGACGATCCCCCGCTTCCCGCGGCCCCCGCCGGGGCCCGCGTCGCCCGCCCGCGCGGCGGCGACACGCCGGTCAAGGACAGCACCCCGGTCACGGACGACACGCCATCCCCGGACACCGTCCGGGCCTCCGACGGCTCACTCGGCATCGGCGATCCCAAGGCAACGAAGAGGAGCAGCACCCCGTGAACAACCTGCACCGCGAACTCGCCCCCATCTCCGCCGTCGCCTGGGCCGACCTGGAGGAGGAGGCGCGCCGTACGTTCAAGCGCCACATCGCCGGCCGCCGCATCGTCGACATGCCCGAGCCCGGCGGCCTCGGACTGTCCGCCGTCCCCACCGGGCACGTGGACCCCATCGACCCGCCCGCCCCCGGTGTCCTCGCCCTCTCCCGCCGCTCCCAGCCCGTCGTGGAACTGCGCGTCCCGTTCACCGTCGACCGCCGCCAGGTCGACAACGTCGCGCGCGGTGCCAAGGACGCCGACTGGCAGCCCGTCAAGGACGCCGCCCGGCAGCTCGCCTTCGCCGAGGACCGCGCCCTGTTCGAGGGCTACCCGGCCGCCGGCATCACCGGGATCCGCGCCGCCTCCTCGAACCCGCCGCTGACCCTCCCCGCGGACGTGCGCGCCTACCCGAACACCGTCAGCCAGGCCATCACCGCGCTGCGGCTGGCGGGCGTCGACGGCGCCTACCACCTGGCCCTGAGCGCCGACGCGTACACGGCGGTCAACGAGACCTCCGACCACGGCTACCCGATCCACGAACACCTGGCGCGGCTGCTGGACGGCGACATCATCTGGGCGCCCGCCATCGACGGGGCGTTCCTGCTCTCCAGCCGCGGCGGCGACTTCGAGCTCCACATCGGCCAGGACGTGTCCATCGGCTACCTGTCGCACGACGACACCAGCATCCGGCTCTACTTCCAGGAGACGTTCACCTTCCTGGTCCACACGAGCGAGGCGATGGTCGCGCTCGGCGCGCAGCCGCCCGCCGTCGCCTGAGCGGGGGAGGGGCGGGCTTCGTCAGCCGCGGGGCACCTTGAGGGCGTCCCAGGTCTCCTTCCCCGGGGGCCAGGTGAGGGCGGAGCCCGTCCACCCCTTCCCGTGATCCGCCGAGTACTTCCGCTGCCACGCCTCGTACGACGCGACGTCGCCCGACCCGAGGGTGTCCTTCCCGGACGAGGAGCGGTACCGGTCGCAGCCGACCGCCACCAGCCGCCGGTGCATCCGGGCCACGACCGGGCTCCTGCGCCCCAGGGTGAACCACGCGGATCCGGGGAACGGTTCGTACGTCCTGCCCGCCCCGCCCTGCGCGCCGCCTCCGCCGCCCCCGCCCGCCCGGGGGAAGCGCGGCCAACTGCCCGGGTCCTGATGAGTGTTCTCCGGGACCTGGGCGTGCGCGTACCACCCGGCCGCGGACCGCCAGACCTCTTCGTCACGGTGCGCGCGGAAGTCGGTCGGCCGTCCCAGGGGCCAGACGTCCGGCACACCCCAGGAGCTCACCCAGGCGTGCAGGGCGTCCCAGCCCTCGCACGGGGTGTCGTCGAGCGACTCGTAGGCCTTCCCGTCCACCACGCACCACGGGAAGAAGAGCGCCTCGATCTGGAGGACGACGGAGCCCGCGCGGTTGGTGCGGGTCCCGCCGGGGCCGTCCGCGAGCGACTTGGAACGTGAGGTCGCGGGCACGAACTGGCAGAGCTTCCCGTCGAACGGATTCCACAGCACGTGCGGGGCGACACCCTTGCCCGCGCCGGTGAAGTACGTCCTCAACCGGTCGTACGGAACGAGCGCCTGCGGCTTCGCCTCCGTGGCGTTCCTGTCCCACGTGATGTGCGCGACGGCCTTCGCCGGCCCGCCGTCCGTGGGCGCGTGGTCCCTGATGTCGTGTCTCTCTGCGGCGGGCATCCAGAGGTCGGCCATGGCGACTCCTCGGGTACGGGATCGGAGAACGATCCTGCGCAGGCCGAGGCCGATGAAGAGTCCGAGTTGGCCGCATTTCACCCGATCGAGTGGGCTCGCGGCACGCCGGCCACCCGGGGGGGAGCCCCGGCTCAGGTGGGGGAGCCTGGCCGGGGCGGGGATCCCTGACCGGTACGGGGGAATGCCGGCCAGGGTGGTCTCACGGTAGGGGCGGAGGGGCGGTCACCGGGGGCGCGGGACCGGGATCCCCTCCGTACCCACATACCGATGAACGAGCGACCAACTCCCCGTGTTCCGCTTGACGTTCCGGAACATCTGTGAGCTGTGCCACCCGGCGCGGGCCGAGGTCTCCGGGCCGTCGCCCGGCGGGTCCTCAGGAGGCCGGCGCCTGCGCCGCGCGGGCGGGACGGCCGAACCGTACCGGCACGCCGGGGGAGTAGAGCACGCTCACCGGGGCGCCGGCCGGCGCGGGCAGCCCGCCGGCCGCCAGCAGGTCCTCGGCGCAGCCGACCAGCTCCGCGCGGTGCAGCGGCCAGCGCGGGTGGGTGTTCGGCAGGAACAGCGGCCGGCCGAGGACCGTGCTGTGCATGCCCCACCGCGCGGTCAGGAAGTGCTCCAGGGCGGTGGGTTCCGCGATCGGCGCGCCGACGCGCACGCCGATCGCGCTGTACGCGCCCCGGGGCCCCGGCCAGCGCCGCCTGCTCGTGTACGTGAGGGTGTCACCGTCCCGGGCGACGCTCATGCTGGACCACATGTACGGCAGGTTGAAGGCCGCCCGGCCGACCAGGACGGGGAGGAGCCGGGAGGCGTCCAGGGAACGGAACACCACACCGCGCCGGCCGTGCGCGTCCACCGAGTACAGGCGGACGTTGGTCTCGGGGAAGGTCCCCAGGTACGGGAGGCCGGGCAGCCGGAACCACCCGATGCGGTGCATCCGGAAGGCCACCAGACCCGCGTAGGCCCTGCCCTCGAACAGGTCGGGGACCGTCCCGGCCGGCAGCAGCGGCGCCACGTCGGCCGGGTCGGCCTCCCAGTGCAGGAAGGCGAGATCGAGCCACGACTGGGTGAGCAGGGGCCTCGGTTCGGCCCGCGGCGGGCCGGGCGTCACGGGCTCCGGGGGTACGGCGGGGGTCGGCATCCCGCCAGCATCGCAGAGGGGGAGGGCCCGGTCGCAGGACGCCCGCCCCGTACCGGTCAGAAGACGCTCACCCCGTAGGCGTTGAGCGCTTCGAGGACCGGCTGGTAGTACGTCACCCCGCCGGTCGCGCAGGTGCCGCTGCCGCCGGAGATCAGGCCGATGGCGGTGCCGCCCTGGAACACCGAGCCGCCGCTGTCGCCGGGCGCGGCGCAGATGTTGGTCCGGCCCAGGCCGGAGACGAGGTTGCCGGACCCGTAGTTGACGGTCGCGTTGAGGGCGGTGACCGTACCGCAGTGCACGCCCGAGGTGGCGCCGCTGAAGCAGACCGGAAGCCCGACGACGGCGTTGCCCGCCGTGGTGATGTCCTGGTAGGTGCCGTTGTGCAGGTAGACCCGGCCGTCCGCGGCGGCCGGGTTCGTGTGCCGGATCAGGCCGTAGTCGTTGCCGGGGAAGCTGGACCCGGCCCGGGGGCCGATGCTCCACGTGGCGGTTCCCGATGTGCAGTGGCCGGCGGTGAGCGCGTACTTCACCCCCGTACCGCTCTGCACGTTGAAGCCGAGCGAGCAGAGCGCGCCGCCTCCGGTGATGGCCTCGCCACCCGCGACGAGCGGGGTGAACCGGCCCGGTGTACGGGTGATCTCCAGCGCGTCCGCCGGGACCGCGACGGCCTTCCTGAGCTGCGCGACCTCGGCGGCGTCGACGGTGCTGTCCACCGTGACCCGCACCTTCCCGGCCTCGGAGTCGGCGTGCCACGCGGAACCCGCGACGTCGGCGGCCCGCAGGGAGGCGTCCGCCGCCGCGAACTCGGCGGCGGAGAGTGTCCCGTGGTCCGCGGCCCTGCCGCCCGCCGCCGCCGGGGTGGCGAGGGCGGTGGCGGCCAGCAGGCCGGACGCGACAGCGATCACGCGGATGCGCCGGGCGAATGTGCTGTTCACAACGTCCTCCGATGGTGGGGGCCAGGGACACGATGGTCCCGGCCGCGCGTTTTCCCGGCAAGGCACGGAATGAGCCGTGTGGGCGGATCACACCGACGACGGGGCGTCGCGGCGATCGGGCGGCACCGACCGCGAGACCCCGGGACCACGCTCTGCCCGATCCGGCGACAGGGAGGGGGAGTTGAGCGTGTGTCCCCGCGGACCGGCCAGACCTGAGGCACCGTCAGGGACGGGGCAAGGGGGCGCCGCGCTGTTCGACGGACAGGACGCTACCGCATGGGACCACGCGTCCCGGTGTCTCCACGACGACGCGCTGACGCGCCCTCCGCGCGGCCGCCGTCCGGCGCTGCCCCGCGGCCCGGGCGGTCGGTCCGGGGGCCCCCGGCTCCCGCTCACTCAGCGTGTGTAAGGTAAGGCTGCCTTTACCAGCAAGGAGAGCAACGTGCGTACGTTCCGGTGGAAAGCGGTCGTGACCGTGTCCCTCGTCGGCGGCCTGCTGGCCGGATGCTCGTCCGGCGCCGACAGCGGCGGCGGGTCCGGAGCCGCCAAGGGCGCCGACGGCACCCGCAACCTCGTCGCCGGTGCCTCGGCGGGGCCGGCCGCCGCGCCCAGCGCCCTGGCGAAGGGGATGGGGGCGAAGGAGGCGGACGGCGTCTTCCCCCGGACGGTCGTGCACGTCAAGGGCAGTACGACGATCAAGGCGGCGCCCGAGCGGATAGCCGTCCTCAGCACCGGCCAGCTCGACGACCTGCTCTCCCTCGGCCTCGTGCCCACGGCCACCACCCGCGCCGACAACGCCGGGCTCGTACCGGACTACCTCAAGAAGGCCTTCCCGCAGGACGCGCGGCAGCTCGGGAAGATGACCGACGTCGGGACCCGGGCCGCGCCCAACCTGGAGTCGCTCGCCGCCGCCAAGCCCGATCTCATCCTGGCCAACAAGTCCCTCGGCGACCTTTACCCCAAGCTGTCGAAGATCGCGCCCACCGTCGTGACCCAGGGTCAGGGCATCAACTGGAAGCGGGACCTCCTGCTGGTCGGCGCGGCCGTCGGCAAGGGCGACCAGGCCAAGAGGACCCTGGACGGCATCGTCACGGACGCTGCGGTCCAGGGCAAGAAGCTCGGCGGCGCGAAGACCGCCGTGTCCATGGTGCGCTTCACCGCCGACCGCACCCGGATGTTCGGCGTCTCGTCCTTCACCGGCTCCCTCGCCGTCGACATGGGACTCGGCCGCCCCGAGGCGCAGCGGTTCAAGGCGATCTCCGAGGACATCAGCGCCGAGCGCATCGACGTCGCCGACGGCGACTGGATCTTCTACTCGGTGCAGGGCGACCCCGCCGAGACCGACTCCGGGAGCGTCCTCGCCGGGCCCCTGTGGAAGTCGATGAAGGCCGTCAAGGCCGGCCACGCCGTCAAGGTCGACGACGACCCCTGGTACCTCAACGCGGGACCGGCCGCCGCGCGCATCGTCGTGAAGCAGCTCGCCGACACGATCGGCTCGTGACCGCGGTCCGCCCGTCCGCGCCGGGAACCCGGACCCCGGAACCGGGGCCCCGGACCCGTCGCACGGCATCCCGTACCGCCTGGCTGGCCGCCGCCCTCGTCCTCACCGTCGCCGCCTGCGCGCTCAGCCTCGCCGTCGGCACCCGCCCCGTGCCCCTGCCGACCGTCGTGGACGCCGTGCTCCACGGCGGTACGACACCGGACGCGCTGGTGGTACGGACGCTGCGCCTGCCGCGCACCGCGGTCGGCCTCACCGCGGGCGCGGCCCTCGGCCTCGCCGGGGCGGCGCTCCAGGCGGTCACCCGCAACCCGCTCGCCGACCCCGGCATCCTCGGGTTGAGCCAGGGCGCCGCCGCCGGGGTCGTCCTCGCCGTCTCCCTGGGCCTCGCGAGCGGGTTCGACGGGTACGTCTGGTACGCCTTCGCCGGTGCCGTGGCCGCCGCCTGCGTCGTCTACGCCCTCGCCGCCCGCGGCCGGGGCGGGGCCTCGCCCGTCAAGCTGGCCCTCGCCGGGACGGCGCTGTCCGCGATGGTCGCGGGCGGCACCACCGTGGTGCTGACGTCGAGTTCCGCCACGCTGGACCAGTTCCGCTTCTGGCAGGTGGGCGCGCTCGGCGGCCGCGACGCCGGGACCGTCGGCCAGATGCTGCCGTTCCTGGTGGCCGGCGCGCTGCTCGTCCTCGCCTCCGCCCGCGGACTGGACGCCCTCGCGCTCGGCGACGAGACGGCCCGCGCGCTCGGCCACCACGTCCAGCTCGTACGGGTCTGCGCGGCGCTCGGCGCGACCGTGCTCACCGCGGCGGCCGTCGCCGCGTCGGGGCCGATCGCGTTCATCGGCCTCGCCGTCCCGCACCTCGCCCGCCGCCTGGTCTCCGGCAGCCACCGCTGGATGCTCCCGCTGTCCGCCCTCCTCGGCGCCTGCCTGCTCCTCGCCGCCGACGTGGCCGGCCGGGTCGTCCGCCCGCCCGGCGAGGTGCCGGCCGGAGTGATGACCGCGCTCGTGGGCGTCCCCGTGCTGATCGTGCTGGTCCGCCGCAAGGGGGCGGGCTCGTGAGCGCCGGCGCCCCCCGGACGGCCCCGGCGCCGCCGCCCGCCCGGGAGGGACTGGTCACCCGGCACCCGCACGCGCCCGGCCTGCGGGTGGTCCGCCGACGCCGCGTCTCCCTCCTCCTGCACCGCCGCTCCGCCGTCGTCGCCTGCGTGCTGCTCGTCCTGCTGCTGGTCGTCCTCGCCGCGTCGGCGAGCGTCGGGCAGACCTTCGTGCCGCCCGCCCAGGTGTGGCGTGTCCTGCGCGGTGAGCCGAGCCCGTACACCCTGGTCGTGGGCGAACTGCGGGTGCCGCGCATCGCGCTCGGCGCCCTGGTCGGCGCCGCGCTCGGGGCCTCCGGCGCGCTGGTGCAGACGGTCACTCGCAACCCCCTCGCCAGCCCCGACGTCATCGGGGTCGGCCACGGCGCCGCCGCCGCCACCGTGCTGGCACTCGCCACCGGGACCATCGCCTCGCCCGGAGCCCTCCCCGCCGTGTCGGTGGCCGGCGGCCTCGGCGCGGCCGCCCTCGTGTACGTCGTCTCGTGGCGGCGCGGGATGCAGACGAGCAGCTTCGTGCTGACCGGCGTGGGCATCGGGGTCGCGCTCTCGGCCGTCGTGCAGGTGTATCTCACCGAGAGCGAGCTGGGCGCCGCCGAGCAGGTCAAACTGTGGCTCACCGGCAGCCTCAGCGGACGCGGCTGGGACCAGGCGGTGCCCCTCGCCTGCGTGCTGCTCCTCTGCCTGCCCGGCCTGGTGTGGGCGGGCCGGGCCATGCGGCCGCTCGGCCTCGACAACAACACCGCCGCCGGCCTCGGCGTGCGGGTGGGCCGGACCCAACTGGGCCTCACCGCTCTCGGGGTGGTCCTCGCGGCCACCGCGACGGGAGCCGCGGGACCCATCGGCTTCGTCGCGCTCACCGCCCCGCAACTGGCCCGGCGCCTCACCCGCACCGCGCAACTCCCGCTGCTCGGGTCCGCGCTGACGGGTGCGGTCATCGTGGTCGCCGCCGATCTCGCGGCCCGGACGGTGATGCCCCCGCTGGAGATCCCCGTCGGAGCGCTCACCGCCCTGGTCGGGGGCCCGTACCTGCTGTGGCTCCTCGGGCGCTCCGGACGGTCGTAGCGCCGGGGGACCTCCGGAGCGTCGCTCCACCCCCGGGACCGCCTTCGCGATCATGATGGGCCGCATGAACACGATCGACTACCTGGCCGGAACCGACACCGTGCACATCGCCACCGAGCGCGAGGACGGGGGTGAGGTGAGGACCCCGATCTGGGCGGTCGTCGTCGACGGCGTCCCGTACATCCGCAGCGGCTACGGCGACGGGTCCAAGTGGTACCGCCGCGTGCAGCGCACCGGCCGCGCCGCCTTCGTCGAGGGCTCGGAGCGCTACCCCGTGACGATCGAGAACCTGGACGACGAGAGCGTCATCGGCAGGGTCGACCAGGCGTATCGCGCCAAGTACGCCCGGCAGGCCGCCGCGCTGGACCAGGTGGTGGCGCCGGAGGTCCGCGAGTACACCATGCGGATCACGCCGCAGTGAGGTCGTGATCGCCTGCCGACCCCTCAGCCGACGGTCCACGCGTGCAGTTGGCGGGCGATCTGCGCGACCCCCACGGAGCCCGCGGCCGTGTCCCGGACCAGAGCGGGCGCGGCCTTCGGCTCGTAATCGAGGCGGTGGCCGTACAGCGACAGGAACGCCTCCGTGGCATGCCAGGCGAACGCCTCGTTGGAGTGTTCGAGGCAGGGCAGCTTGACGAGCGTCTGGAGCAGGGCCGCGGCCTTGAGGTGGTGCGAGCCGTAGATGTCGCGGTCCATGGCCCGCGCGTGGACGCGGGCGACGGCGGCGTGCAGCGGGCCGTAGTCGTCGACCTGCGGATCACGCGGGAGCAGTTCGGCGGCGTGCAGCAGGTACGAGACGTCGATCTGTGGTTCCGGCTCACTCACGCGGCGTGACCCTGTTCCCGCCGCGCCAGCTCCTGGCGGGCCTGCTGGTCCGCGGCGCGCTGCTCGGCCGTGGGGTCGATGCCGCCGGGCTCGGCGTCGAAGGCCGCGCCGCTGCGGGCCATCGAGGCCTTGAAGCCGTCGAGGAAGGTGTTCTCGACGGCGGTGGCGCGCTCGTAGGCGGCGGACAGGATGTACTCCTGCATGCTGATCCCCGCGGCCTTGGCCGCCGCCGCGATGGCGGAACGCTGCCGTGGATCGGGGAAACGCAGGCTCATGGCTCCCTTGGACTCACTCATGGTATCGAAGCTACCACTGATACCAGGTGGAGGGGGAGGGGGGAGGCCTGACCGGGTCCCCCCGGGGCAGGAGCGGGGGGCGCGCGCCCCTCGCACGGCGGCCTGCGAGCATGACGACCACCCGATCGTGAGGGCCCGCCGGGGCGGCCGGACCGCCCCCGGGGCCGAGAAGGAGCTGACGATGACAGCGGCGCGGACCGTGCGTTTCCCCTCCGGCGTGGAGGTTCCCCCGCTCGGACAGGGCACCTGGCACGTGGGCGACGACCCCGCGCGGCGCGCCGGGGAGATCGCCGCGCTGCGCCGGGGCCTGGACCTGGGGCTGAGGGTGATCGACACGGCGGAGATGTACGGGAGCGGCGCCGCCGAGGAGCTGGTCGGCGAGGCGATCCGGGGCCGGCGGGACGACGCGTTCCTCGTGGGCAAGGTGCTGCCGTACAACGCCGACCGGAGGGGTACGGCCGAGGCCTGCCACGCGAGCCTGCGCCGCCTGGGGACCGACCGGATCGATCTCTACCTGCTGCACTGGCGGGGGAGTGTGCCGCTGGACGAGACCGCCGAGGCGATGGAGGCGCTGGTCGCCGAGGGCAGCATCGGCGCCTGGGGGGTGAGCAACCTGGACGTGGCCGACCTCGCGGACCTTCCCGCCGGCGCCCGGTGGGAGACCGACCAGGTGCTCTACAACCTGACGAGGCGCGGCCCGGAGTTCGACCTCTTCCCCCACTGCCGGGAACGGGCCGTCCCGATCATGGCCTACTCACCGGTCGAGCAGGGCCGTCTGCTCGGCCACAAGGCGCTGAAGGCGGTGGCCGACGCCCTCGGCAGGACGCCCGCACAGGTGGCCCTCGCCTGGGTGCTGCGCCGGGACGACGTCATCGCGATCCCCAAGGCGTCGAGCGTCGCGCACGTCGAGGAGAACCACGCGGCCCTGGACATCCGTCTGAGCGCCGACGAACTCCGTACCCTCGACCGGGCTTTCCCGGCTCCCGTCCGCAAGAGGTCCCTCGACGTGTTGTGACGGGGTGCCGCGGTGCGGGCATCTCGGGGCGCGGGCATCTCGGGGTGAAGGGCGCAAAGAGTGTCGAACTGACCGTCGATTACCATCGAACGCGTGCATGAGGACATGCCTGGTGGGCGCCACTCCCGAACCCGCTCCCGTTCCCGCTCCCGCCGGGAACAGCGGCGGCGCCGAAGGGCCAGGAGACGACAGGTGGTGTGGACGGTGGCCGGCACCGCCCTGCTGGCGGTCGCCGCGGCCGCCTACGGCGCCGCGAACGGCCAGGGCGACGCGGGCGGCGGCGACGCCAAGCCGGAGGCGTTGTCCGCCGGCGCCGCGACGCCGTCCGCCTCCCCGACGCCCGCGCCGGAGGATCTGGCACCGGCCCTCGACGGCATCACCGCGAACCTGGCCGGCCGGCGGCTATCCGTGGCGCTGATGGACACCGCGAGCGGCGAATGGGCCGCGTACGGCGACGGTGCCTTCGACACGGCCAGCATCGTCAAGGTCGACATCCTCGCCACGCTGCTGCTCCAGGCGCAGGACGCCGGGCGGGTGCTGACCACGAAGGAGCAGGCCTACGCCGCCGACATGATCCAGAACAGCGACAACGACGCGACCAGCGCGCTGTGGACCGTCATCGGCAGCGCGACCGGGCTCGACGCGGCGAACAAGCGGCTCGGTCTCATCGAGACCCAGGGCGGCGACGGGACGGTCTGGGGCGTGACACAGACCACGGCCGAGGACCAGGTACGGCTGCTCCGGAGCGTGTTCGGCGCCGATTCGCCGCTGTCGGAGCCGTCCCGCGCGTACATCCAGGGGCTCATGCACCACATAGCCCCCGGCCAGGACTGGGGCATCTCCGTCGTGGCGGACGACCCGTCGGCGACCGCGCTCAAGAACGGCTGGCTGGAACGGACCCTGACGAAGAAGTGGGACGTCAACAGCATCGGCCAGGTCGAGATCGACGGGAGGACCTACTTCATGGCCGTCCTGACGAACGGTCACACCACGCAGGAGGCCGGCATCTCCTTCGTGGAGGAGGCGTCGCGGGCGGCGGTCAGGGAGATCGCGGCCCTGCGCTGACGCCGCCGCCGGAATAGGCGATCGGCGTGCTTTGTTCCGGTTTGCCATGGAGAGTGGTACGAGCGGGAGCGACGCCGGAGGCTCGCCGGCCCGGCGCAGGGCCGCGACGGAGGCGATCGACGAGGCCCGGGCGGGCAGCGCGCGGCTCATCGAGTCGCTGACGCGCCTGTGGGACGACGTCGTGGAAGCGTCCGCCCTGGTGGCCAACGACGACGAGCACGACCCGGAAGGCGCCACGGTCGCCTTCGAGCGGGCCCAGCTCAGGGACGTCCTGAAGCAGGCGCACGCCGACCTGGACGCCCTGGAGCGGGCCGCCGAGCGGATCCGTACCGGCGACTACTGGATCTGCGAGCACTGCGGAGGGCCCATCGCCCCGGAGAGGCTCGTCGCCCGCCCCACGGCGAGGACGTGCATCGGCTGCGCGGCGGACGCCGCGGCCGGCGGAGCGGCGAGGTGACGAGCCGCGGCCATGAGTTGACAGGTTGTTCCGCCGTGGGACGCTGGAACGGGACGACGGCGACGCTGACGACGGGAGGCAGGGCGGCATGACCACCATCGAGACGGTTTCCCTGGACGAGGCACGCAGAGTGATCGAGGCGGGCGAGAAGAAGGCCCGGGACATCGGTCAGCCCAGCAACATCGCCGTGGTCGACCACGGCGGGAACCTCGTGGCGCACATTCGTATGGACGACGCCTGGATCGGCAGCGTCGACATCTCCATCAACAAGGCCTTCACCGCGCGCGCCTTCGACATCACCACCCAGGACCTGGCGGAGAACGCGGGCCCGGGTGCGCAGTTCTTCGGCATCAGCGGATCCAACCAGGGCCGCGTCATGATCTTCGCCGGCGGGGTCCCGCTCTACCGGGACGGCAAGGTCGTCGGCGGGGTCGGTGTCAGCGGCGGCTCGGGCGAACAGGACCAGACGGTGGCGGAAGCGGCCGCGGCCGGCCTCTGACTACGGCAACGAACTGGTCACGACTGTACGTACACGTGCAACTTCGCAGCGGGCCCGGGGGTCTTAGGGATGACCAGCAGATTGGTCGTACCTAAGAGGAGCTCACCATTTCCGTCATACGCAAGACCATGACCGCCACCGCTGTTGTCACGGCGGTCCTGGCGGGTTCCGCCGCCTGCGGCACGGTGGAGAACCTTTCCGCCGGGCAGAAGCTCGACCGTGCCGTCGACAAGCTCGGCGCCGAGCGCTCGCTCGGCTTCGAGCTGGACCTGGACGCCGACGCCAAGACGTTGCAGGCGCTGGACGCCGACGCGGCCCCCGGCGAGGAACTGCCGGACCAGGTCGCCGAGTTGCTCAGCGGCGCCAAGATCTCCGTATCCGTGCAGTCGAAGAAGCCGCTCGCCGAGTCCGGCGAGAAGGACATCACCGGCGTGGCGGTGAAGGTCACCGGCACGAAGGGCGACCTGCTGGAGTACCGGGTCGTCGGCGACTACACCTACTTCCGTGCCGACGTGGACGCCCTGTC
Source organism: Streptomyces liangshanensis (assembly GCF_011694815.1). NCBI lineage: Bacteria > Bacillati > Actinomycetota > Actinomycetes > Kitasatosporales > Streptomycetaceae > Streptomyces > Streptomyces liangshanensis. The sequence continues at coordinate 53,209 of NZ_CP050177.1, read as the reverse complement.
GAGCGCCGCGGGCAGCCCCGCCCCGGCCGCGGACGAACTGCCCCCGGAGGCAGGCGCGTTGAAGAACATCCTGGAGGGCGACTGGGTCAAGGTCGCGACGAAGGACCTCCAGCAGGGCGCCCTCGGCGAGGCCGGCGGCGGCAAGCCGTCGCCGGAGCCCACGCTCGACGCCAAGACGCAGAACAAGATCGTGAAGGCGCTGCGGGGAGTCATCGCCCGTGACGTCGAGTTCAAGACCGCCGCCGAGAAGGACGGGACGGAGCACATCACCGCGACCGCCCCCTTCCGTACGCTGCTCACCGGGCTCTTCGACGGGCTCCGTCCCCTGTCCAAGGAACTGCCGGCGGGCGCCGAGCTCCCGACGGACAAGGACTTCAAGGACGCCCCCAACGCGAAGGTCACGGCCGACTTCGCCCTGAAGAACGGCGCGCTCACCGAGGTGTCCGTGGACCTCGCCAAGCTGGCGGAGAACGCGAAGGTGAAGCAGCTCGCGGTGGTGCTGCGCATGAACAAGGGCGAGAAGGCCACCGTTCCGGCCGCCGCCACCGAGATCAAGCTCGACGAGCTGATGCAGGGCTTCCTCGGCTCGTCGCCGCTCGCCCCCGCGGTGTGAGCGACGGCCTCACCGCGCAGCCAGGACAACAGCGGCCCCCGACCCGGACGACCACGGGGTCGGGGGCCTCTGTCCGCTCCACCACGACGTGTCAGGCCGGCCCGGAACGATCCTCCGGTGCGTGCGAACGATCCTCGGGCGCACGCCGCCGCCCCGCCCGCCCGGCTCTCTCCGCGTCGCGGATCGCCTCCACCGGGTAGGGCGTCTCCCTACTCCCGGTCCTGAGCGCGCGGAAGAAGTCCGCCATCACCGCCGTGACCGGCGCGTGGCGCGCCACGAGCGCGGCGGCCGCCTCCGGCATCCCGGTGGGGCGCTCACCCCGGGCGTACGCCCGCACCCGCGCCTCGCGCTCCTCCCTCCCGTACCCGTACGCGTCGGTCACCAGCCAGTTGACCAGGTACGCGGCGCTGTAGGCGCGGTCGTACCCCCGGTGCCGCCCGAAGAAGTCGGCCTCGTCCCGCGTCACCGGCGTCCATCCGCTCACCCAGCCACGCGTGGAGCGTGCGCGGGATGTACTCCAGGAACAGCGCGACACTCGCCGAGGACTCCCGCAGCCCTTCGATCCGGTCGCGCACCTGGGCTCCGCCGCCCCAGAACGCGACGGTCCTCTCGACGTCCGCCAACTCCTCCGGCAGGGGCGTCGAGTCCGGCAGCACCCGCCAGTGGTACATCAGGGGGAATCCCTCGTGGTCGCCCGCGAGCACCCAGTCGGTGGTCATGGCGTGGACGGCGAGCTCCCGCCAGGCTCCGAACCCCGGTCCGCCGAGGCCGTAGTGGCAGAAGGCGGGCAACCCGAACACGTTCGCCGTGGACCGCGTGTGCTCCGGGAGCCTCTCCCGGTCGGTGAGGGGCACCCGCTTGACGAAGACAGGGGTCCCGTCGACGTACGACAACGACGACTTCCCCCCGATCCCGGTGCCCAGGGGGACGCCGGTGTCCACCAAGGCGCGCAGGTCGTCGTCACCGAGCCGGGCGAGGCGGGTGGAGACGGCGCCGTGGGCGGTGAGGCGCGCACCGCGTGTCAGGTCGGTCCCGGTCACCGAGAACCCTCTCCGTGTGTCGTGTCCGTGTGTCGTGTCGTCCGTCCGACGGTCAACGGTGAGATGCCCCCCGGGGCGTTCCCCGCGTCAGCCCACCGGCGAGGCGTCACCCAAGCGCTTCCGGAAGAAGGCCGTCAGTTCGGCCACCGCCGGGGTGACGTACTTGTCCTTGTCGTAGAGGTCGACGTGGCTGGCGCCGTCGATCCAGTGGAGCCGTTTGGGCTCTCCCGCGTCGGCGAACGCCTCCGTCGTCATGTGCGAGGTGACCGCCTCCGTTCCGACGATCATGAGCAGCGGGCGCGGGGCGATCAGCGAGACGAAACGGAACGGCTCGAAGGTCACGATCCGGTCGACGCTGTTCCACGTGAAGGCCTCCGCCGAGCGCGGGTGCCGCGCCCGGTCGGTGCGGTAGTACTCCCAGCCGTCGAAGGTGTGCGGGCCGAGCGCCCTGGCCTCCTCCTCCGTCGCCGGGAAGATCGGGAACACCCCCGCGCCCTCACCGCGGGCTTCCGCGCTGCGGGCCGCGGCGGCCGCGTCGAGCATGCCCCGGACGACGGCGGGGTCCTGGGTACCGTCGGCGCCCTCGCGGAACTGGCGGCCGATGTCGGCGGCGCTGACGGTGGCGACCGCGCCGATCCGGTGGTCGGTGGCGGCGGCCGGGACGACGTAGCCGCCGGAGGCGCAGATCCCGAGCGCGCCGATACGGTCCGGGTCGACCTCGGGGCGCACGCCGAGGAAGGAGACGGCGGCCTTGATGTCCTCCACCCGCTGGTCCGGGTCCTCCAGGCCGCGCGGGACGCCTTCGCTCTCGCCCTGGTGGGCGGCGTCGAAGGCGAGGGTGACGAACCCCTCGCGCGCCAGGCGCTCGGCGTACAGGCCCGCCGCCTGTTCCTTGACGCCGCTGGCGGGGTGGCCGACGACGATCGCGGGGAGCGGGTGCGGGGCCTCGGTCCGGGGGCCGGGGGCGTCGGGGGTGTACAGGTGGCCGGCCAGCATCAGGCCGTTGCTGGGGAAGGTGACGTCCGTCCTCATGACGATCTCCATGATGATCTTCTGCGAGCTGTTGCGCTGACCCGTCCACTGTCACGCCGCGGCGAGGCGGGTGCCAGGGAGGGTGTTGCCCATGCAGGCCCGTACCAGGCACGGCGGCACCGATATCCTGGGCGTATGAACGAGGACGACCTTCCCTCTCCCGCCCCGGTGCGCCGCAGGGACGCGGCGGCGACCCGGGCGTCCATCCTGCTGGCCGCCCGCGAGGTCTTCACGCGGCTGGGCTACGACGGGGCGGGCGTGCGCGAGATCGCCCGGGCGGCGGACGTGGACACGCGGCTGATCGGCCGGTACTTCGGCTCCAAGGAAGGCCTGTTCGCGGAGGTCGTCGACCTCGCCTACCAGAAGTCCCTGATGATGACGCCGGACGTCACCGACGAGGCGGCCCGCGCCCTGCTGACCGGCGAGGACGAGGCCGCCTCCGACGGCCTGCTGCTCACGCTCCGCTCGGCGTCCAACGCGCGGGCCGCCGCGATCATGCGGGCCAGCATCGAGGGCGACTACCAGCGCAAACTGGCCGACGCCCTGCCCGGCGCCGACGCCGACGCCCGCGCGGCCCTGCTGGTCTCCATCTGCTCCGGCGTCCTCCTGAGCAGGATGCTCCTCGGCAACACGCTGATGAACGGCCCGGACGTGGAGCAGCTGGTGCCCTACCTGCGCGCCGCCCTGGACGCGGTGGCCCGCGACCCGGCGGAGGGCGTCCGCCCCCCGGACTGACACCCGGTACTCCGGGTTACGCCCCCCAAGGTCAACTCCCGCGAACCGTGTGGAGCAGAATGCGATGACCGGTCCGTGTACGACTCACGGACCGCACCCAACGCGCTTCGCGTTCCTAGGAGTTGGACGTTGAGAAGACTCATGGCGGCACTGGCCGCCGGACTCTGCCTGGCCGCCCTGTCGTCCACGGCGCCGTCCGTCGCTTCCCCCCTCACCACAACCGCCACCCGCACTCCCACCCCCGCCCGCGCGGCCTCCATCGCCTGGGGAGCCTGCACCGACCCCACGCTCGTCCAGGGCGGCGCCGAGTGCGGCACGCTCCAGGTGCCGCTGGACCACGCGGACCCCGCGGGACCCCGGGTCACCCTGGCGCTGTCGCGGGTACGGCACACCTCGCCCGACACCGCGTACCAGGGCGTCCTGCTCGCGGCGCCCAATCCGCTCGGCGGCTCGGGATACACCTCGTCCCTGCTCGGCTCGCGCCTGCCGGGCAGCGCCGCCAGTACGTACGACTGGATCGGGTTCGCCCGCCGCGGCCTCGCCCCGAGCGTCCCGGCCCTGTCCTGCGATCCCACGTACATGGACTTCGACCGGCCCGACTACGTACCGGCGAACGCCGCCGCCGAGCGGGCGTGGCTCGACCGGACGGCGTCGTACGCGGACAAGTGCGCGACCAACTACCCCGGCGGGGTCCTCGACCACATGAAGACGACCGACACGGTCGCCGACATGGAGTCGATCCGCCAGGCACTCGGCGCGCCCCGGCTCTCCCTCTACGCGCAGTCGTACGGCACGTACGTCGCGCAGGTCTACTCCACGCTCCACCCCGAGCGGGTCGGCCGGATGGTCCTCGACAGCAACGTCGACCCGCGCCGCACCTGGTACGACGCCAACGGATTCGACCAGGCGGTCCCGCTGGAGCGGAACCTGCACACCTGGTTCGCCTGGCTGGCCTCGCACGACGCCACGTACGGTCTCGGCGCCACCGAGAGCGACGTGGCCCGCGTCTGGGACGAGCAGCTGGCCGCGGTGCGCCGCACACCGGCCGCCGGGGCGGTGGGTCCCGACGAGTGGATCGACATCTTCCTCGTGGCCTCGTACTTCGAGCAGAGCTGGCCGATGCTCGGCTCGGCCCTGTCGGGCTGGGTCCACCAGGGTGACGGAGCCACGCTGAAGGCGCTCTTCGCGCAGCTGAGCCAGCGGGGCAACGACAACACGTACGCGGCGCTCCTCGCCGAGATCTGCACCGACGGCCCGTACCCGTCCGACTGGAGCACCTGGCGTGCGGACTCGCAGGCCGCCCACGCCCAGGCCCCGGACACCACGTGGGGCAACACCTGGTTCAACGCCCCCTGCCTGACCTGGCCCGCCGCCCCGGGAACTCCCGTGCGGATCGACGGATCCCGCGTCGCGAGCGCGCTTCTCGTCGACGGGACCCAGGACGCGGCGACCCCCTTCGAGGGCAGCCTGGAAGTACGGGTCCGCTACCCGCACTCCGCGCTGGTCGCGGTCGCGGGAGGCGTCGACCACGGCGCCACGCCGACCGGCAACGCCTGCGTGGACCAGCCGATCGCGGACTACCTCGCCACCGGCGCGCTTCCCGCGCGTCACCCGGGCCGTCACGCCGATCTGACGTGCGCACCCCTGCCGGCGCCCCAGCCTGCTTCCTGAGACCGCGCGTGCGCCGCGATCCGGAACGCGGATCGCGGCGCACGCGGCGGTGTCCGCGTCAGGGGTGCGGCCCGGTCCGCCTGTGATCCGTACCGGCCGGCTCGGTCCGCGAGGACCAGCGGAGCAGGAAGTGGAGCGCCTCCTCGGCGGGGCTGCCGGGCGGCGCGGTGTAGGTGACCAGACGCTGGTCGGGCCGGGTGTCGACGGAAAGCTGCTGGACGTCGAGGGTCAGGGCGCCCACCACCGGGTGGCGGTAGCTCTTCGTCAGCTCGCGGGGCCCCCGGACCTGGTGGGTTCCCCACCACGCCCTGAAGTCCGGGTCACGCACGCTGAGTTCGCCCACCAGCGCTGCCAGGCCCGGGTCGTCGGGATGGCGGCCCGCCTCCATCCGCAGGACCGCCACGCACTCGCGCGCGACGCGCGGCCAGTCCGCGTACAGGGAACGGAACCCGTCGTCGAGGAACGTCAACCGGAACAGGTTGCGCTCCCGTGGCGGCAGCGCCCCGAAGTCGATCAGCAGGGCCACCGCGGCGGAGTTCCAGGCGAGCACGTCCTGCCGGGGCCCCAGGACCAGCGCAGGGATGTCGGGCATGCCGTCGAGCAGCCGCAGGAGCTGCGGATCGACCCGCTGCTCGGCCGGCCGCCGCGCGGGCGCGGCCTGGGTGACGTCGGCCACGGCGAAGAGGTACGCGCGCTCGTCCGGCTCCAGTCGGAGCGCGTCCGCCAGCGCGTCGAGCACCGGGCGCGAGACCCTGCGCGTCCTGCCCTGCTCCAGCCGTACGACATAGTCGACGCTCACGTGCGCGAGCTGGGCCAGCTCCTCGCGGCGCAGGCCCGGCACCCGGCGCAGGCGGCCGTCGTCCGGCAGCCCCAGCCGCCGGGGGTCGAGCGCGGCGCGGCGGGCGCGCAGGAAGTCACCGAGCTCGTGCCGGCCGGGTGTGTCGCGGTGCTGCTCCATGCCTCCAGTGTGCTGCGGGTCGCGGTCGTGTGCCTGGTACCGGTGTGCCTACCCGGCGGGCCGGTCCGTGGAATGATCGCGGTGACGGGCCCCGGACCCTTCCCCGCCCGGAAGGGCCCGCGAGGGCACCGGGGGAGTGGGGAATCCGGCATGCCCGAGGGGTGGGAGTGGGACGACACGTTGTTCCTGGGGTCGGCCCCCTACTACCGGCGGGGGAGACTCCCGTACGCCCCCGGACTCCCGGACGTACTGGCCGACGCGCTCGCCCTCGACGGCCGGGGACGCCTCCTCGACGTGGGATGCGGACCGGGCACCCTCGCCCTGGGCCTGGCACACCTGTTCGGTGACGTGGTCGGTGTGGACCCGGACGGCGGCATGATCGCGGAGGCCGAGCGGCAGGCGCGCGGGACGGGCGTCTCCGCCAAGACCCGGTGGGTCCGGGCCCGCGCCGAGGAACTCCCCCTGGACCTCGGGACGTTCACCGGCGCGGCGTTCGGCCAGTCCTTCCACTGGATGGAACGCGACCTGGTGGCGTCGGTCGTCAAGGACATGCTCGTACCCGGCGGGGCTCTCCTTCACCTCGCGGACCTGAAGACGGAGACCAGGACCGCCGACGGCCTGCCCCACCCCGCGGTCCCGTACGCCGAGATCACCGCCCTGACCGAGCGCTACCTCGGGCCGGTACGACGGGCCGGCCGCGGCATGCTCCGCCACGGCACACCCGGCGACGAGGCCGCCGTCCTCACCCGGGCCGGGTACGCCGGCCCGCGGCGGTACGTGGTGCCGGGCGGCCAGGAGCTGGTCCGTACCCGGGAGGACGTCGCGGCCTGGGTGTTCTCGCTCTCGTTCTCCGCGCCCCACCTGTTCGGCGGGCAACGGGACGCCTTCGAGGCGGACTTGGCACGGCTGCTCCGGGAGGCCTCCCCGTCCGGGCGGTTCTCCGAGCGGGGGCCGAGCACCGAGGTGTTCGTGTGGGACGGGCCCGGGTAGGGCCGAGGCCCGGGGCGGCTTCCACGAGAGTGTGAAGCCTCGTGCGCCCGTTCGATGATTGTTCGGTAGGTTGACCGACCATGTGGGCAATGAGCGCCGTCGGGTGCCGTCGTTGGGGAACGGCCGGGGCCGCCGCGATCGCCGTGGGAGGCTGGTTCGCCGGAGCGCTCCCGGCCCGTGACCCGTGGGGGATCTGGGTACGGCACGGGTCCCTCGTCACCGGGGCGGGCACCGTCCTCGCGTACGCCGGACTGAGCGTGCTCGTCGTGGCCTGGTGGCGGTACGGCAAGGCCGGGGCGGGCGTACGGGACACGCTGGTCACCCTCGCCTGGTGGGTGGCCCCGCTGCTGCTCGCGCCACCGCTCTACAGCGCCGACGTCTACAGCTACATCGCCCAGGGCGCGATGGTCCTCGAAGGCCACGACGTCTACACCGCCGGACCGTCGGTCGTCGACCCCGCGGGCCTCGGCGGCGATGCCGCCGCGAGTGTCGGGGGCAACTGGACCGACACCCCCGCGCCGTACGGCCCGTTCTTCCTGATCCTCGCCCGGGCGGTGGCCTGGACGGCGGGCGGGGCGATCGTCCCCGCCGTACTGGGCATGCGGCTCCTCGCCCTCGGCGCGCTGGTCCTGATGGTGTGGGGCCTGCGCCACCTCGCCCGGCATCTCGGCAGGAGCGAGAGCGCCGCGCTCCGGTTCGGCGCGCTCAACCCGCTGCTCCTCATGCACGTGGTCGGTGGCATGCACAACGACGGCCTGATGATCGGTCTCCTGCTCGCCGGTGTGGTGTTTGCCCTGCGCGGGAGGTGGATCGCCGGGAGCGCGCTCATCGGGCTCGCCTTGATGATCAAGTCCCCTGCCGCGCTGGCCCTGTTGTTCATCGGCGTGCTCGTGGGCAGGGCGGCCTCGGGACCGCTCGTACGCCGCACGGCCAAGGGCCTGCTGGCGCCCGGCCTGATCGCCGGGGCGGTTGCCGTCGCCGTGACACTGATCGCCGGCACCGGCTTCGGCTGGCTCCGGACGCAGGGCGTCGCGGCCGGCATACACACCCCGCTGTCGGCTACCAGCGACCTGGGCCTGGCGCTCGGCACGCTGCTGCACGTCCTCGTCGGCACCGACCCGGACCCGGTCACGGGCGCCGTCCGGACCCTGGGCCTCGTGGCGGCCCTCGCGGTGATCGCCCACCTCGGGTGGCGGGCGGCGCGTGGCCGCGTGGAGCCGGTCCACGCGCTGGGGCTGGCGCTGCTGGCCCTGGTCGCGCTCTCCCCGATGGTGCAACCCTGGTACCTGCTCTGGGGCATGACCGTCATCGCCGCCACCACCTGGAACGGCCGGGCCGGCACCGTGGTGGCGGTGCTGTCGGCGGCCCTCGCGTACGAGACCGTGCCCAAGGGAGCCACCCCGCCGTTCGCCTTCGTCCTGGTGGGCGTCGTGTGCGTGATCGGCACGCTGGTGGTACGCCGCGAGCGGACCGCGTCGCCGGGCGAGGCGCGCCTCCCGGGCCAGCGCCGCGCGGTGAACGACGGTGCCCGCGCGGCCGACGGGGTCGTGGGGGCGGCCGGCGGTTCGTAGCCGACGGGGCTCCCGGACCCGGGCGTGCGAGGTGAGGGCACCGCGTGTGCGTGCTCCCGCACGCCCGGGCCTGTCGCGTTCTCCCGCCGGGGCACGAGGGAAGGAATGCGCCGTCCGTGGTGAGTTCCGGCCGGGGTGATGGGGTGGGCGATGTCGTCGAACGACGCGGACGTGATCGTGGTCGGAGGCGGGGCGATAGGTCTCGCGTCCGCGTGGGAGGTGGCCCGGCGCGGACACTCGGTGCTCGTGCTGGAACGGTTCGGCACAGGCCACGACCGGGCGAGCTCCGCCGGACTCGAACGGCAGTGGCGCATCCAGTACAGCGAGGAGCGGTGGTCACGGCTCGCGCTGGAGACCGTGCCCCTCTGGCACGCCCTGGAGTCCGCGGCGGGCCTGCGGCTGGTCCACCGGACGGGCAGCCTGTGGTTCGGCCGCGCCGGGGTGGCGACCAGTGAGGGCGAACTGCGGGCCGCGGGCGCGGTGCTGGAACGTCTCGGCGTGCCGTACGAATGGCTGTCGGCGCCGGAGATCGAGGCACGCTTCGGCTTCGCCCGGCTGCCGGCCGACCACGAGGGCTTCTATCAGCGCGACGGCGGTGTGATCGACGTCAAGGGGACCGTCGGCGCCCTGTCACGGCTCTGCTCCCTCGCGGGGGTGCGCGTCCGCGAGAACGAACGGGTACGGGCCGTCGAGCCCGACGGCGAGGGCGTGACGGTCCGTACCGACCGTGGAGTGCACCGGGCCGGCGCGGTCGTCGTGAACGCCGGCGCGTTCACCGACGAGTTGCTCGCCCCGCTCGGCTGCGCGCTGGACCTGCGGGTCTTCCGGATGAGTTCCGCCTACTTCGCCCGGCGCTCGGACGGCATGGACCTGCCGACCTGGTACGCCTTCCTGGAACCGGAGGACGGCGCCGCCAACGGATCCCTCTACGGATTCGGCCACAACCCGTGGACGGGCAGCGGTCTCGTCCGGGCCGCCTCGGACGCGGAGCGGCCCGTCGGGGACGCCGACCCGTCGGTGCCCGGTCTCCCGCACGGCGGCGACCTCGCCACCACCGCCGCCTGGGTACGCGAGCACCTCCCCGGTCTCGTACCGCGCGGCGTACGCGCGAGCACCTGCCTCGCCGCACTCCCCGCCGACCCCGGCCGACAGTTCCACCTCGGGGCGCTGCCCGCGACGGTCCCGCACGGCGAGCGCGTGGTGGTGCAGTCGGCGGGATGGGCCTTCAAGTTCGTCCCCATGTTCGGCCGGATCTGCGCGGACCTGGCACTCGACGGCCACAGCGCCCACCACGACCCCGCGTCGGCGCTCGCGTGACCGGCCGTACGGGTGCCGGATCCGTACGCGTCAGCCGGTTCACCGGCCCCCGGGGAACGACCCTCCACCTGGCGTTCGCCACCTGCGACCCGGCCCGACCCCTGCCCGCCAACGGGGGGTTGCGCGTACAGGCGGGCGGCCCTGGCTTCCCCGACCCCGAGCGTCTCACCCGCCGCCTGGCCACCGAGATGCTGCTCAAGCACCAACTCCACCGCACCGGCTTCTGGGGCGCCAAGATGCTCGTGACCGGCGCCGACGCGGTGGACGACGCACTGCTCGCGGCCGTGGCCCGGGTGCTGGACGCGCACGCGGGCACGCTCTACACCGGCGCCGACATGGGAGTGACCACCGCGGACATGGAACGGCTGGCACGCATGACGCCGTACGTGCTCAACGCGATCGGAAGCCGCGTCGCACCCCACACGGCGACCGCCTTCGGCGTGTGGGGCGCGATCGAGGCATGGGCCCGCGGCCCCGTCACCGGCCTGCGCGTCCTGGTGCACGGCGTCGGCAAGGTCGGCGGCGCGCTGGCCCGCGAACTGGTCGCGGCGGGCGCCTCGGTCCTGACGTACGACACGGATCCCGGCGCCCCGGACATCCCCGGGAGCCGCCCGGTCCGGGACTGGGCCGCGCGGGAGGTCGACGTGCTGGTGCCCTGCTCAGTGAGCGACCTCGTCGACCCGGCGCTGGCCGGGCGGTTGCGCTGCGGCGCGGTCATCGGATCCGCCAACGCGGTCCTCGCCGAGGAGGACACCACGGCCCGGATCCTGCGCCGCCGCGGGATCGACCACGTACCGACACCCCTGACCGGCGCGGGCGCGGTCATCGTCGACTCGATCGAGCACTACGCGCCCGCGGCCTTCCGCGCCGCGTCCCCGGACCGCGTGTACGCGTTCGTCCGGCAGACGGTACGCGCCGCCGTACGCGACCTGCTGGACACCCCACCGGGACTGGCCCCGTCCGCGATCCCTCACCACGCCCGGGACCTGACGCCACATCCGTTCTGCGGCCTACGCTTCCCCCCACCCACTACGAACGACGACCTCCAGGTGCCCAACACATAGCCGTCACCGGACCGCGCCCGGGTCGAACGGCCCCGACTCGAACACCCCGAACCCCTCGACGACGCTTCTCGGGCCGGCCGCCGTGCCCCTGAGGGCGAGCCGGCTGCCCATGAACCGCAGGTCGACGAAGAACCGGATGGTCGCGCCGGACCGCCCGACGCCGTGGATGCGCGCATCGATGTACCCGAGACGGTTCAGGACTTCCCTGACCCGTGCGGGGGTGGGGCGCGCCAGGCTCCGGAGCGCCCGGCCCACGCGCTCCTCGTGGAGCCGCCTCGCGCACCACTCGTCCTCGTGCAACTCCGTTCCCCGATCCGGCGCGAGGGTGGCGGGAGGACCGGACGGGGCCGCGCCGATCGGCGGTATCCGCTCCGGACGGCTCCGCGGCCTTTCCCCTGGGGGGATCACCTCGTCCCCGCCGGGGGTGGCCCCCACACACGTCTCCCCGACCGTGGTGAGCATCTCCAGGAAGGCCATCTCGGCATCGGGCCGGGGCATCCCGGTGGCCGGCCGTGCTCCCACGGCGCCGGACGTGTCCCGGGCGTGCGCGGCCCCCGCCTTCGTGGTGCCGCACGCGGTCAGCGCGAGGGCGGCGAGCGCCGTGATCGCCAAGGTCGCGCCCGGGACGGCGTACCGCGAGCGGCGCGGGGAGCGTGCAGTAGTGCTGGTCCGTAACGGAGTTCGTGTCATGCGCCCAGTCTTCGATCACCCGACCGGCGGCGCATGAGCACGCGTACTCACCCTCCCTGATCACCCGACGCGCCCAGCGGGAGAGCCCAGGGGAGTGAAAGAACCGGGCGGGCTCCCGCCACGGAATACGGTGCGGCCGGTCACGGGTTGTGGTCGTCATGACCGACACATCTTTCGATCCGTACGAGCTGCTCGCGCACAGCCGGCTCGGTGTCCTCGCGACGATCAAGTCCGACGGCCGCCCCCAGCTCTCCCCTGTCATGCCGACGTACGACCGGGACGCCGGTGTCATCCGCGTGTCGACGACGGAGCGGACGGCCAAGATCGCGAACCTGCGCCGGGACCCGCGGGCCACGCTGGAGGTGACCAGTCAGGACGGACGGGCGTGGGCCACGGTCGAGGGCACGGCCACCCTCGTCGGACCGGGGAGCGACCCGCACGGCCCCGAGGTCGGGGTCCTCGTCGACTACTACCGCGCGGCCGCGGGCGAACACCCGGACTGGGACGAGTACCGGTCGGTGATGGTGTCGGACCGGAGGATTCTGATCACGATCACGGTCGACAAGGTGTACGGCACCCGCATCGGCTGACACGAACAGCCCGGCGGAGGGACACAGGTCCGCCGACACGAACGGGCCGGTCGCGCGGAACATCCGCCCGACCGGCCCGTTCGCGCGCGGGGCACTCACGCGATGACGAGGTCGACCTCCACGTTGCCGCGGGTCGCGTTGGAGTACGGGCAGACGTGGTGCGCCGCGTCGACCAGCTGGCGCTGCTGCTCGGGGTCGAGGCCGGGGAGGTGTATCTCCAGGCGGACCGCGATGCCGAAGGCGTTGTTCTCGATCGGGCCGAAGGAGACGGACGCGTCGATCGACATGTCCTGCGGCACCTTGATCTTCAGCTTGCCGCTGACCGCCTTCAGGGCGCCGATGAAGCAGGCGGAGTAGCCGGCGGCGAACAGCTGCTCGGGGTTGGTGCCCGGTCCGCCGGAGCCGCCCATGACGGCGGGCGTGGACAGGCTGATGTCCAGCGCGCCGTCGTCGGTGCGGCTCGCGCCACCCTCGCGGCCACCGGTGGTGTGGGCGTGCGCCGTGTAGACGACCTTCTCGAGCTTGTTGACCATGGGTCTGCCACTTCTCTCAGGTGATCCCGCAACTCGCGGGGCGGCGATCCGCTCCGCGTACCAGAAAGGTAGTACACAACTGAATTTTGCACAACCATATGGCGCGGCCCGCTCACCTGCGTAGACTGGACCCATGGGTGGAGAACTGTCAGCGGACGACACGGCCGGAGCGGCGGAGACCGGCGACGGCCTGATGCTCGATCTCCAGCTCTGCTTCGACCTGCTCAAGGCGTCCAGGGCGTTCAACGGCGTGTACCGGAACCTCCTGGGCGCGTCCGGCCTCACGTACCCCCAGTACCTGACGATGATGACGCTCTGGGAACACCGCGAGATGCAGGTCAAGCAGCTCGGCGAGGTGCTGCGGCTCGACTCCGGCACCCTGTCCCCGCTGCTGAAGCGGCTGGAGGCGGCGGGCCTGGTGACGCGGGAGCGCAACGCGGCCGACGAGCGGTCGGTGACGGTCCGTCCGACCGCGGACGGCCAAGCCCTGCGCGAGCGGGTACGGGAGGTGCCGGGGCAGATCATGGCGGCGACCGGCCTGAGCCCCGAGCAGGCGGCGGACCTGCGGGACCGCCTCCGTACCCTCACCGACTCGCTGGACACCGCCGCGCGCACGTACCCCGCGTCGGACTGACCCCCTACCGGCCTCGCGAGACACCGCGCCGGAGGGGACCGGTCGGCACGGCGACGCGCCGGCTCAGGAGCCGTCCGCCCTCCTGGCCCACGCGTCGGTGGCGTCCTGCGGGGTCGGGTAGCTGGTGAGGATCGGTTCGAGCCCGACGAGGCGCAGGATGCGCGCGACATGCGGGGGGACCGCCGCCAGGGCGAGCGTGGCCCGGGCGGCCTCGGCGTGGTTGCGGGCGGCGATCAGGACGGTGATGCCGCTGGAGTCGCAGAAGGTCAGCCCGCCGAGGTCGACCAGCAACTGCTGCCCCGGTTCCAGCTCCAGGGTGGGCAGCAGGTCGCGGACCTCCGGGGCCGACTCGTAGGCGAGGTCGCCGGCGAGTTCGAGGACCGGTCCGGCCGCGGACCTCCGGGTGCGGACGCCGAGGGGGTTCACCGGGCGCCCTCCGTCCCGGGGAGCGGCACGCCGATGGCCAGGAGCGCGGTGTCGTCGTCCAGCCCCTCGCCGAAGGTGTCGAGGAGACCGGTCAGGTGTGCCACGGCGGCGGCCGCCGTGGTCGGTGCCAGCTCCCGGCCGAGGCCGAGGAGCGCGTCGTCGCCGAAGCGTTCGCCGTCCGGGGGCGTGCGGGCCTCCGTCAGGCCGTCGGTGTACAGGAGCAGGGTGTCGCCCGCTTCCAGACGCACCCGCGTGGTGGCGAAGTGGGCGTCGGGGATGACGCCGATGAGCTGCCCGCCGGGGGTGGGCAGGTAGTCGGCCGAGCCGTCCGCGCGCATCAGCAGGGCGGGCGGGTGACCACCGCCGGCCAGCGTGACCTCGAAGCCCCCGTCGCCGTCCGGGGTGAGGAGCCCGAAGACGGCGGTGCAGAAGCGCGGGTCGTGGCCCTGGTACTCCTGGTTGAGGACGGTGTTGAGGTTCGCGAGGACGGCGGTCGGCACCGGGTCGTAGACGGCCGCGGCGCGCAGGGTGTAGCGGGCCAGGGAGGTGACGGCCGCCGCGGCGGCCCCCTTGCCGCAGACGTCGCCGAGGAACAGGCCCCAGGTCCCCGGGGTCAGGCCGAACAGGTCGTAGAAGTCACCACCGACGAGGTCGGCCGAGGCGATCCGGTAGTACGCGGAGACGTCCAGGCCGGGCACGGGGGCCAGGGCCGGCGGCAGCAGCGTCCGCTGGAGTGTGGCGTTCAGGCGCTGGAGCCGTTCGCGTTCGAGGTCGGACTCACGGCGCGCCCGCAGCAGTTCGGTCTCGTACGCCCGGCGGTCCCGCGCGTCGAAGACGGTGGTACGGATCAGCAGCGGCTGCCCGTCCGCGCTCTTCTTCACCGTGGAGGTCACCAGGACCGGGAGGCGGCTGCCGTCGGCGGCCTTGAGCTCCAGCGCGATCCCGCTGATCTCGCCCTGCATGCGCAGCAGCGGGGCGAAGTGGGTCTCGTGGTAGAGCCTGCCGCCGACGGTGAGGAGGTCGGCGAAGCGCCTGCGCTCCACGAGATCCTCGCGGCGGTGGCCGAGCCATCCCAGCAGCGTGCCGTTGATCTTGGCGATCTGGCCGTCGAGAAGGGTGGACAGGTAGCCGCACGGGGCGTTCTCGTACAGGTCCTCCGCGCTGTCCTCCAGCAGGGACGCGAACAGCGCGCTTCCGCTTCCGCCGCTCTTCCGGTCCGCTTCCCCGTCCTGCGCCCCGCCACCGGACCCGGACTCCGGCAGACCGGCGGCGGGGCCTCCCGTCTCGCACATCATCGGGTGTCCTCCACGAACGCGGTGATGGCCGTGGCCGTGGCCTCCGGGGCGCTCAACTGGGGGCAGTGGCCGGTCGCGTCCAGCGTGACCAGCCGGCTTCCCTTGATCCGCGCCTGCACGAAGGCTCCCACACCGGTCGGCGCGATCGCGTCGTCCGCGCATTCCGCCACCAGGGTCGGGGCGCTCACGCGCGGCAGGTCGGCCCGGTTGTCGGAGCGGAACGTGGTGTGGGCGAAGGCCCGCGCGATGGCCGGGTCGGTACGGCAGAAGCTGTTCGTGAGCTCCTCGCCCAGCTCGGGACGGTCCGGATTGCCCATGATCACCGGAGCCATCGCCCCCGACCAGCCCAGGTAGTTGCTGTCCAGGGACTCCAGCAGCTCGTCGATGTCCTCGGCGCTGAATCCGCCCCGGTACTCCCCGTCGTCCAGGTAGCAGGGGGACGGGGTCAGGAGGACCAGCCGCTCGAAGCGCTCCGGTTCCCTGTTCGCGGCCAGCACGCCGATCATCGAACTGACCGAGTGCCCGACGAACGTGACCGGACCGAGACCGAGTTCCCGGCAGATCTCCAGGACGTCGTCCGCGTAGCCGTCCAGGGACCCGTACCGTTCGGCGTTCCAGGCGGCCAGGTCCGAGCGTCCGGCACCGACATGGTCGAAGAGGACCAGGCGGAACCTCTCCGCGAGAGCGGGCACCACCAGGCGCCACATGTTCTGGTCGCACCCGAATCCGTGCGCCAGCATCAGCACCGGACCGTCGGCGCGGCCGGTCACCACCACATGGTTCCTGTTTCGTATATCCATCCGACATCCTCGTACCGACCGTGAATACCCGCGGAGTTCGTACCGGAAAAGGGACCGGCCCCGCGTCACACGTGGGCGGGGCCCCGGCGTCATCGACGGGGCCCCACCCACATGTCACGCGCGACGCCGTCTACCAGCGGTACCAGCGTCCGCGCTTGCCGCCCCCACCGGTGGGACGGACCAGGAAACCGAGCACCCAGACCACCAGCACGATGATGGCGATCCACCACAGGATCTTGAGTGCGAAGCCCGCGCCGAAAAGAATCAGGGCGAGCAGAAGAACGAGAAGCAGGGGAACCATGATTATCAACCTCCAGGGCAGCGTGTGCCCCCGGGCGATCACTTCACACACACGGATCCCGGGGTAATTCCTCCCGCACTCCGAGTGGCCCGCGACGCCTGTCCGGCAGCGGAAAGAATCACGGATTCCCTTATCCACCCTCACGATTCACCATCACGTTTCCGGTGGCAATTCGGAAACGAAAGCATCACGGCGGGATCGCCCCGGCCGGGCACTCTCCCGCCCGGGTCCGCCCGCCCCGGCCGGGACCCGCGGTGCCGCTGCCGCGCACCGGAGCCGGGAAGGTTCACGGGTACGTCGGGCATACTCGGGCCCTGCGGGGCACGTCAGCGCCCGCGAGCAGCGGGAGGTGCGCGATGGTGTCGCCGGCGAGGTCGGAACCCCGAAGGGTGACGATCCATGATGTCGCCCGCTCGGCCGGGGTGTCCCGGCAGACCGTGTCACGGGCGCTGAACGACAAGGCGGAGATCGACGGGTCCACCAAGCAGCGGGTGCTGGACGCCGCCCGTGAACTGGGCTACCGGCCGAGCCGGTTCGCCCGGGGTCTCGTACGGCAGGACACCACCACCATCGGCCTGGTGATCCCGGACCTGCTCAACCCGTTCTTCACCGAGGTCGCCGCCGCGGCCCTGGAGGCGGCGCGGGCCCGCGGCTGGCACGTCGTCGTGTACGACACCGCGGACCGGGCCGAGGAGGAGTTGAGCACGCTCCAGGTGATCGGCTCCCAGGTGGACGCCGTCGTCGGCTACTTCAGCTGCTCCGAGAGCGACCTCGACCGGTTCACCCGGGGCATGCCCATGGTCCTCATCGGCCGTGAACCCCGGATGGGGCGCTTCAGCTCGATACGGATCGACGGCGAGGCCGGCGTCCACGCCGCGATCGCGCACCTCGTCGCCCGGGGCCACACGCGGATCGGGATGCTCGACCACGACAACCGCGCCGAGCCCAGCGTCCGGCGCGTCTGGTTCACCGCGGCCGCGACGGCCCTCGGCGTCGACCCCGGCCTGGTGGCCGGCGCCGGCCAGTCGGCCGACGGCGGGGGAGCGGGCCTCGGCAACCTCCTCGCCGCCCACCCCGACGTCACCGCGGTCTTCACCTTCAACGACATCGTCGCCATCGGCGCCCTGCGTGAAGCGCGCCGGCTCGGCAGGAGCGTCCCCCGGGACCTCGCCGTGATCGGCTTCGACGGCCTCCAGTTCGGCGCTCTCGTCGAACCTCCGCTCACCAGCGTGGCGCTCGACACACGCCGGCTCGGCGCCCTCGCGATCGACCAGGTCGGACGCCTGCTGACCGGCGCCGACTCCCTGGAGCCCGGCGAACTCGTCGTCCGCGCCGAGCTGAGACCGGGCGGGTCCGCGTAACCTGCGCGACGTCTGTTCGACCCGAATGTCTTGACATACATCCGGACCGGAGCGCAAACTTCCGGAAAATTCACGGACTTCCGTGAACGTTCACGTGAGCGCTCACGCGAACAGGATGTGCCACTCCCGCAACGGCGTTCGATGCTCGGTCCGACGCAGTGGCGCCGGTGACCACACCCGCGCATTCCAACCAGAAGGCATCCCGTGCCTTGAGGTGTCAACGTCGACGCGTCCAGCAGTGCAGCTGGACACTCTGGAAGGAAATCATGAGAAACACCGCCTCGCGCGTCCGTCTCGCCGCCGTCGCCGCGGCAGCGGGCATCGCCGTGCTCGCCGGCTGTTCGTCGTCCGACAAGCCGGACAGCTCCTCGGCCGCCGCTTCCTGCGAGCCCGCGAAGGGCAAGGTCACCCTCCAGTACTGGAACACGGTTCCGGGCATGGACCAGGTCGTCGCCCTGTGGAACAAGAAGAACCCCGACATCCAGGTCCAGACGAAGAACATCTCCAACGACCAGTACGGCACGATCAGCAACGCCCTCAAGGCGGGCAAGGCCCCCGACCTCGCGCAGGTCGGCTACGACGAGCTGCCCAACCTGCGGACCCAGAACGCGTTCGTGGACGCGTCGGCCTGCAAGGAGGCCACCGCCGCCAAGTCCAAGTTCGTCCCCTGGACGTGGTCGCAGACCAGCTTCGCGGGCACCGGCGTCTTCGCCCTCCCGCAGGACACCGGCCCGATGGCCCTCTACGTGCGCAGCGACCTCTTCAAGCAGCACGGCCTCGCGATACCGAAGACCTGGGACGAGTACGCGGCCGAGGCGAAGAAGCTGCACGCCGCCGACCCCAAGCTCACCATGACGTTCTTCGACCCGAACAACGCCGAGTGGTTCAACGGCCTGCTCTGGCAGAACAGCGCCGAGATGTACTCGTACTCGGGCGGCAAGTGGCACGTCACCGTCGACTCCGCGCAGAGCCGGCAGGTCGCCGACTACTGGCAGAAGATGATCGACGACAAGCTCGTCCGCACCGACCTCGCCAACGGCTCGACCCAGATGTACGCGGCGTACCAGCAGAACCAGATCGCCAGCTACGTCGGCGCCGCCTGGGGCTACAGCATGTTCCGCGACAACCTGCCCAAGCAGTCCGGCAAGTGGGCGATCGTCCCCATGCCGACCTGGGGCACCAGCGCCGCGTCCGGTGACTGGGGCGGCTCCACCGTCGCGTTCATGAAGGGCAGTAAGCACCTGTACGAGTCGGTCAAGTTCAACACCTGGCTGAACACCGACCCCGAGGCCCTCGCCCTGGAGAACAAGCTCGGCGGCCTCTACTCGGCGTCTCCGGTCGGCACCGGACTGCCCCAGCTCGCCCAGGGCGTCCCGTACTACGCCGGCCAGAAGATCTTCGACGTCTTCGCCGAGTCGTCCAAGAACATCGACACCAGCTTCACCTGGGGACCCACCCAGAAGACGGTCAACCTGAGCCTCCAGGACGCCATGGCCAAGGCCGCCGCCGGAAAGGGCACCCTCGCCGACGCGCTCAAGACCGCCCAGTCGACCGCGCTCAGCTCGATGAAGGACCTGGCCATCCCCGCCCAGGCGGGCAAGTGACCGCAGCATGACCGACACCGACGCCCGCGTGATACGCGGGGTGGCGGCGTCCAAGGGAGCCCGCCGCCGTCTCAACGGCGGCGGGCCCCGGGCGGGCGTCATCACCGCGTTCCTCACCCCGTTCTTCCTCCCGTTCGTGCTCTTCTACCTGGTCCCGGTCGGCTACGCGATCTGGCAGAGCTTCCGGGTCGTACGCCGCACCGGCGGCCAGTACGGCACCTCGTACACCACGTTCGGCGGCTTCGAGCAGTACGGACACGTCTTCGAGAACACCGAGTTCTGGTCCAGCATCGGACGCATCGGGCTCTTCGGCATCGTGCAGGTGCCGGTCATGCTGTTCGTCGCCCTGATCATGGCGCTGCTCCTCGACACCCCGCTGCTGAAGCTCAAGTCCTTCTTCCGCATCGCGGTCTTCATGCCGTACGCGGTGCCCGGCGTCATCGCCGCGATCATGTGGTCGTACCTCTACTCACCGCAGCTCAGCCCCGTGGTCGACCTGTTGCAGGGCCTCGGCCTGCACCCCGACTTCCTCGGCCCCGGCGCCGTGCTGTGGTCGGCGGCGAACATCTCCACCTGGCTGTGGACCGGCTACAACATGCTGATCATGTACTCGGCACTCCAGTCGGTCCCGCAGGAGCTGTACGAGGCCGCCAAGCTCGACGGCGCGAGCAACTGGGCCATCGCCTGGCGCATCAAGGTCCCCATGATCGCCCCGTCGATCGTCCTCACCACGGTGTTCTCGATCATCGGCACACTCCAGCTCTACGCCGAGCCGGCCGTGCTGCGCCAGATCTCCTCGAACATCTCCAGCACGTACACCCCGAACATGCTCGCCTACGCGGTGGCCTCGGGGAACAACTACCAGCAGGCGGCGGCGATCTCCGTGGTCATCGCCCTCATCACCTTCGTCTTGAGCTTCGGGTTCATGCGGCTGACGTCGAAGAGGGCCGGACTGTGAACAAGCTGATCGTGAGCGACAAACCCACCGTCCGCGAGAGCCGGGCCGGCCGCACCGCGGTCATGGCCCTGATGCTTCTCCTGACGATCTACTTCCTGCTGCCGGTCTACTTCCTGATCGTCGCGGCGACCAAACCGCAAGGAGACCTCGCCTCCACCAACGGCCTGGCCTTCTCGCACTTCAACCTGTTCAGCAACCTGCACACCCTGTTCACCCGCAGCGACGGCATCTTCCTCCACTGGGCCCTGAACAGCGTGATCTACGCGGTGCTCGGCGCGGCCGTCGGCACGCTGATCTCCGCGCTGTGCGGCTACGCGCTCGCCAAGTTCCAGTTCCGCGGCAAGGAGTTCCTCTTCTCCGTCATCCTCGGCGGCGTCCTGGTGCCCACGACCGCGCTCGCCCTGCCGCTGTTCCTGCTGTTCTCGGCGACCGGCATCGTCAACACCTACTGGGCGGTGTTCCTGCCGAGCATCGTCAGCCCGTTCGGCGTGTACCTGGCCCGGATCTTCGCCTCCGCCGCCGTACCCCAGGAACTCCTGGAGTCGGCGCGCCTGGACGGCGCGGGGGAGTTCCGTACCTTCTTCTCCGTCGCCTCCCGGCTCATGGCGCCGTCCCTGGTGACGATCTTCCTCTTCCAGTTCGTCGCCATCTGGAACAACTTCTTCCTGCCGATGGTGATGCTCCAGAAGGAATCCCTCTTCCCGGTCACCCTCGGCCTGTACACCTGGAACGGCCAGACCGCCAGGGCCCCGCTCCTCCAGCAGTCCGTGATCACCGGCTCGCTCGTCTCGATCGTGCCCGTGATCATCGTCTTCATCCTCCTCCAGAGGTTCTGGCGCACCGGCCTCGCCACCGGCTCGCTCAAGTGACCGCGTAGCCACCCCTCGCGCCCGTACTCCCCTCTCTCCGCACCCCGCCGACAGAAGGTCCCTGATCCATGCAGAATTCCGCCGTCTTCGTGCCCCACTTCCACTGGGACCGGGAATGGTACGAGCCCTTCCAGGTCTTCCGGCACCGGCTCGTGGCCGCACTCGACACCGTGCTGGAGACGGCCGAGGCGAACCCGGACTTCCGGTTCACCGTCGACGGGCAGATGGCCGCGATCGAGGACTACCTGGAGATGCGGCCCGAGAACCGCGACCGGCTCGCGGCACTGGTCGCCGACGGCCGGATCGCGATCGGCCCCTGGCTCATCCTGCTCGACGAGTTCCTCTGCTCCGGCGAGACCGTCGTACGCAACCTCCAGATGGGGTGGGCCGCCGCGGCCGGGCTCGGCGGCTCGATGCCGATCGGGTACCTGCCGGACATGTTCGGCCACGTCGCGCAGATGCCGCAGATCCTGGCCCGCGCCGGCATCGAGCACGCCGCGCTGTGGCGCGGCGTCCCCGGAACCGTCGAGGGCCACGCCTTCCGCTGGCGCGCCCCCGACGGCTCCGAGGTGCGCACGGAGTTCCTCTTCGACGGGTACGACAACGGCCTCGACGTCCTCCTGGTGCCCGACGAGATCGGCCGGGCCCTCGGCGAGTACGCGGAGATGACCGCGGCCCGCTGGGGCACCGACCCGGTGCTCGCGATGGCCGGCACCGACCACAACGCGCCCGACCCGCGCCTCGCCGCCTGGCTGCGGCGCGCGTCCAGCGACGAGCGCGCCATCACCATCGCCACCCTCGACGAGTACATCCGCGAGCACGTCCGCGACGAGGCCACCACCGTCGTCACCGGCGAACTCCGCAGCCACGTACGCGGCAACATCCTCCCGGGTGTCCTCTCCGTACGGCTCGGGCTCAAGCAGCGCATGGCCGTGGCCGAACGGACCATCGACCACGCCGAGCGGATGAACGCCCTCTGGTCCCGGCGCGACGACACACCGTTCCTCACCCTCGCCTGGCACAAGATCATCGAGTCGGCCGCACACGACTCGGTCGTCGGCTCCGGCACCGACGAGACCTGCGACCAGGTCGACGCGCGCCTCGCCGAGGCCGCGCAGGCCGCCCGAGCCGTACGGGACGCCGCCCTCGCCGAGGCCGCCGCCCGGGTGCCCAGCGACGGCCACCTCGTCGCCAACCCCCTGCCGTTCGCCCGCACCGCCGCGGTCGAGGTCGACGTCGTCGCCCCGCCCGAGGGCAGCGTGCTGGCCGCCACCGCCGCCGACGGCTCCGTACGCCCCGTCCAGCTGATCTCGCAGGCCCCCACCGTGCTCAGCGACGAGCGCATGGACGCCTCCCAGCTCGAACGGGTGCTGCGCCGCATCCACCGCAGGGAGCTGTTCGGCCGGCTGATCGACACGTACGAACTCACCCCGGGCTCCCTCGTCTTCCACCTCGCGGAGGTGCCGGCCAGCGGACCCTTCGACCTGATGACCCTGCGCGGGAAGGTCGCCGAGGCCGCCGCCGCGCACCCGGGGGAGTGGCGCGTCCTGACACTGGAGCAGGCCCGCGCGACCGCGCTCGCCCTGGTGGACGTCCCCGCCTCCGGCCTCGCGAGCTTCAAGGTCGCGCCCGCCGACCGGACCCCCGACCTGCCCGCCGCGTTCGTCCCCGCGACCGCGACGGACCGCACCCTCGCGAACGGCCTGGTCGAGGTCGCCGTCGCCGCCGACGGCACCCTGGACGTCACCGGCGCCGACGGTTCCGTCCTGCGCGGTGTCGGCCGCCTCGTCGACGGCGGTGACCGCGGCGACAGCTACAACTACGGCCCGCCCGCCCAGGACGTGCTGGTGTCCGAGCCCGCCGAGGTCGCCGTCCAGGTGCTGGAGCACGGCCCGCTGCGGTCGCGGACCCGGATCACCCGCGTCTACGAGTGGCCCGTCGCGCTCACCTCCGACCGCGACGTGCGGAGCGCCGAGACCGTACCGACCCCGGTCGAGACCCTCGTGGAGGTACGGGCCGGAGAGCCGTTCGTCCGGGTCTCCACCTCGTTCCTGAACCGCTCCGCCGACCACCGGCTCCGCTTCCACGTACCGCTGCCCGAACCGGTGACCGGCTCCGCCTCCGCCGGGCAGTTCGCCGTCACCCCGCGCGGGCTCACCGCCGAGGGAGGCTGGGGCGAGTACCCCATCCCGACCTTCCCCGCCGAGTCGTTCGTGTCGGCCGGCGCCGCGCACGTCCTCCTCGACCACACCTCCGAGTACGAAGTGGTCGGCGAGGGCGCCGAACTGGCCGTCACCCTCCTGCGCGCCATCGGCTCGATCAGCGTCAACATCCACCCGTTCCGCGACGAACCCGCCGCCACCGAGATCGCCGCCCCCGGCGCCCAGGACCTCGGCATGCGCATCGAGAACCGCTTCGCCGTCCTGCCCCCCGCAGCCGGGTGGCAGGAGGCGGACGCCGTCGCCCTCGCCGAGCGCTTCCGCAACGACGTGCTGGTCACGCGCGGCACCGCGCCCGCCGGGGACCCGCTGCCCGCCGACGCGACCGGGATCCGGGTCGACGGCACGGGCGTCTCCGTGTCGGCCGTCCGCCGCGTCACCACCGAGGACGGCGGCGCCGGCACCGAAGTACGGCTCGTCGCGATGAGCGACACCGGCGCCGACGCCCGCCTGACCGGCCCCTTCACCGAGGCCACCACCGTCGACCTGCTCGGCCGGCCCCTGTCCACCACACCGGCCGCCGACGGACTCGACCTCGCCCTCGGCCCGTGGGAGATCCGCACGGTCGTCGTCCGCTAGACACCCGTCACCGCACCACAACAGGGGCGCACCACCGGCCGGGAGCCCGAAGTCCACCGGACCCCGGGCACCGCGAGCGGTGCGCCCCGCCACACGTCCTTCCGCCATCGAGAAAGTGGTGACCCCGTGCCCTCCCCCCATTCCGGGTATGTAACCGACACCGCGCCGGGGCGCGGCGCCCTGCGCGCGGCGCGCTCGTGGCTGCGCTCCGACGCCCCCTCGCTCTCCCTGAACGGACCGTGGCGGTTCCGGCTCTCGCCGACGGCGTACGCGGCGGAGGACTTCGCGGCCGAGGGCTTCGACGACCACGGCTGGGACGACATCCCGGTGCCCTCGCACTGGGTGCTCCAGGGCGACGGGGCGTACGGCCGCCCGATCTACACGAACGTGCAGTTCCCGTTCCCGATCGACCCGCCCCACGTGCCGGACGAGAACCCCACCGGCGACTACCGCCGCCACGTCGAGATCCCCGCCGCGTGGACGGACGCCGAGCGGATCCTCCTCCGCTTCGACGGCGTCGAGTCGCTCTTCCGGCTGTGGGTGAACGGCGAGGAGATCGGCGGCGCCAGTGGCAGCCGCCTCGCCCACGAGTTCGACGTCACCTCGGCCGTCCGCCCCGGCGACAACGTCGTCGCGGTACGCGTCCACCAGTGGTCGGCCGCCAGCTACGTCGAGGACCAGGACCAGTGGTGGCTGCCCGGCATCTTCCGTGACGTCACCCTGGTCGCCCGCCCGGCCGGCGGCGTCGAGGACGTCTGGCTGCGTACCGCCTTCGCCGACGGGCACGGCCGCGTCGAGCCGGAGATCACCGCCGACCCGGCCGCCTTCCCCGTCACGCTCCGCCTCCCGGAACTGGGCGTCGAGCACGTCTGGGCGACCCCGGCCGACGTTTCCCCGCTCGACCTCGGCGCCGTCGAGCCCTGGTCGGCCGAGCGTCCCCGCCTGTACGACGCCACCGTCGCGTCCGCCGCCGAGAGCATCGCCCTGCGGATCGGGTTCCGTACCGTCGAGATCCGCGGCGACCGGTTCCTCGTCAACGGCCGCCGTGTCGTCTTCCACGGGATGAACCGCCACGAGACCCATCCCGAGCGCGGCCGCGTCTTCGACGAGGAGCACGCCCGCGAGGACCTGGCCCGGATGAAGCGCTTCAACGTGAACGCGATCCGCACCAGCCACTACCCGCCGCACCCCCGGCTGCTCGACCTCGCCGACGAACTCGGCTTCTGGGTCGTCCTCGAATGCGACCTGGAGACCCACGGCTTCGACCACACCGGCTGGACCGGCAACCCCAGCGACGACCCGGCGTGGCGCGAGGCCTACCTCGACCGGATCCGGCGCACGGTCGAACGCGACAAGAACCACCCCAGTGTGGTCATGTGGTCCCTCGGCAACGAAGCCGGGACCGGCAGCAACCTGGCCGCGATGTCGGCGTGGGTCCACGCCCGCGACACCGGACGGCCCGTCCACTACGAGGGCGACCACACCGGCGAGTACACCGACGTCTACTCACGCATGTACTCCTCGGTCCTGGAGACCGAGGAGATCGGCACCGACGGCTCACGCGCGCCGCTGATGGGCTGCACCCCCGCACAGGGCGCCCGGCAGCGCACCAGGCCGTTCCTGCTCTGCGAGTACGCGCACGCGATGGGCAACGGACCGGGCGCGCTCGACCAGTACGAGGCGCTGACCCACCGATTCCCGCGCCTGCACGGCGGGTTCGTCTGGGAGTGGCGCGACCACGGCATCGCGACGACCACGCCCGACGGCACCCCCTACTTCGCGTACGGCGGTGACTTCGGCGAGGTCGTCCACGACGGCAACTTCGTGATGGACGGCATGGTGCTCAGCGACGACGTCCCCACGCCGAGCCTGTACGAGTTCAAGGCCGTCGTCCAACCGATCCGCTTCACCTTCGACGACAACTACGACCACGAGCAGGGCCGCGACCGACGCCACGACCACGTGGAGATCACCAACCTCCGCCACTCCGCCGACACGTCCGACCTCCGCTTCTCCTGGCGCGTCGAACACGACGGCACGCCCGCGGCCTCCGGGCACCTGGAGATCCCCGTGATCCCGGCCGGCGGATCGGCGCGCGTCGCCCTGCCCCCGGTCCCGGTGTCACCGGACGGCGAGACCTGGCTCACCCTCGACGCGACCCTGGCGGCCGACACCGCCTGGGCGGGCGAGGGCCACGTCCTCGCGACCGCCCAACTGGACCGGTCGGCGCCCCGCCCCGTACCCCCGGTCCGGCCCCGCACCGACTGGCGGCCGAGCGACGGGACCCTGGCCCTGGGCATCGCCGAGTTCACCGGCGGCACCCTCACACGCCTCGCCGGCCGCCCGGTGACGGGCCCGAGGCTGGAACTGTTCCGCGCCCCGACCGACAACGACGAAGGCACCTCCGGCGAGATCGAGGAGAGCGACGCGAGTGTCGCCGGGATCTCCAACGCCACGCTGTGGCGCCGCCACGGACTCGACCGCCTCACCACGCGGCGCCTCGCCGTCGAACGCACACCGGATGCCCTGCGCGTCCTGGACAAGGTCTCCGCCGCCCACTCCGCGCTGTCGGTGACGGTCGAGTCCGTCTGGTCCCTGGAGGACGGTGAGCTCGAACTGCGCGTGGAGACCACCCCGTCGGCCGGCTGGCCCACGGTCTGGCCGCGCATCGGCATACGCTTCGACCTGCCCGACGACGACGCCCCCGTGGACGGCGCCGACTGGTTCGGCCTGGGCCCCCTGGAGTCGTACCCCGACAGCATGCGCGCCGCCCGGACCGGCCGCTTCTCCTCCCCCCTGCGCGACCTCTCCGTCGCGTACGCCCGGCCGCAGGAGACCGGACACCGCTCCCAGCTCCGCCGGTTGACCCTGACGAGCGCCGGAAGCGGCATCCTGCGGGTCACCGCTCTCCCGGAC
Organism: Streptomyces liangshanensis; assembly: GCF_011694815.1. Taxonomy (NCBI): domain Bacteria; kingdom Bacillati; phylum Actinomycetota; class Actinomycetes; order Kitasatosporales; family Streptomycetaceae; genus Streptomyces; species Streptomyces liangshanensis. The sequence goes on along the minus strand of NZ_CP050177.1, from coordinate 26,443 downwards.
ACGCGTCACCGCCGTCCCGGGTTCACGCTCAGCCGCCACACCCCCCAGCAGATCACCGGGGCGGCCCACCCGCACGAACTCCCGGAGTCGTCGACGACCCACCTGATCATCGACGCGGCCCAGCACGGCCTGGGCTCCCGGGCCTGCGGCCCCGACGTCTGGCCCGAGTTCGCCCTGCGCCCCGAGGCGCGCACGATCAGACTCCGCGTCGCGGCGATCTGACGGTCCCCCACCCACGACGACGTCGCCGGGCCCCTTCCGTACTCCGGGGGCCCGGCGACGTGGTCGTGCTGATCACGCCGATCCCGGACCGGTCAGGTGACCGCGCCTCACACCAGGATCTTCAGCAACCGCTCCGCCAGGATCGCGGCCGAGTGCGGATTCTGCCCGGTGATCAGGTTGCGGTCCTCCACCATGTACGGCTCCCAGATCGGACCCCGGCTGAAGTCGACGCCGACCTTGTCCTTCAACTCGTCCTCCAGCAGCCACGTCGCCCTGGAGGCCAGTCCCACCGCCTCTTCCTCCTCGTTGGTGAAGCACGTGACCTTGTAGCCCTTGAAGGGCGACACCCCGTGGATCCTGGTGGACAGCATCGAGGCGGGCGCGTGGCACACGATCGCCAGCGGCTTGCCCGACGCGAGCTGCGCCGTCAGCAACCGCCCGGCGTCCGCGTCCAACGACAGATCCGCCATCGGGCCGTGGCCGCCCGGCAGGTAGACCGCGTCGTAATCCTCCAGCCGTACGTCCGACAGCTTGAGGGGGCGCCGCATCACCTCGGCGGAGCGGATGATCTCCTCCAGTTCGAGAGCGCCCTTCTCACCGCCCGCCATCGACGGGCGCAGGCTCATCATGTCGACGTTCGGGGTCACCCCACCGGGCGTCGCGACCACCACCTCGTGCCCGGCCTCGGTGATCGCCCGGTACGGGGCCGCGAACTCCTCGGCCCAGTAGCCCGTCGCGTACCTCGTGCCGTCCTTGAGCACCCAGTACGTGGCCCCGCTCACTACGAACAGTAGTTTCGCCATCACGCCTCCGCCTCTCGACCCCGCCCGACAGGCGTGTGTGGGGGTTCGGCCCGACGGTCCGGGAGCTGTCGTCCGCATTCCAGTGCGTTTACGGTGCTTTCCACCCTAGGCACACGTTCTCGGGCACGCATGCGGGAGGCGGACGGGCCCCCGCGCCGCCCGGGTTGCCGCGTCAGGCGGCGGCCACGTACGGGAAGTACGGGGTCGGCGGCGCGTCGACGGCGTCCTTCGTCAGCCCGATGCTCAAGGCGCTGTCGGTGGCGAGGGAGAACATGACCTCGCCCGCGTTGTCGTTCAGCGCCCGGCCGTTGAAGCTCGCGAAGCCGAAGGCCGCGGGGGTGCCGATCGTGTACGGGAGGATGTCGGGGAGGACGCGGTCCGCGACCTCCTGCCCGTAGTGGTGCGGATCGGACGTGGTCCCGCGGACGCCCACCACGGCGGCGACCCGGTCGGTGATCTCCGCGCCGAAGGTGGGGATGTCGTCGGCGGGCTCGGTCCGGTTCAATTTCTCCGCCAGCTCGTCGTCGAACTGCGCGAAGATCGGCGACACCATCGGCAGGCCGCACCGGTTGACCCGGTGCCAGCCCCCGGCGTCGGTGGCCAGCGCCGTGACACCCCAGACGCCGATGTCCCGGCCGCGCGTGAAGGGCAGCAGGGCGTCGTCCGGGAGTTCGAGCACGATGGACCGTACCTTCTTCCCCGAGAACAGGCTGGTCACCTCTTCGCCGTCCGGCGCGGGCAGCTCGACGTCCGTGCCGTGCTGGAAGGCCTGACCGACCGCTTCCACCACGGCGGGGTTCATCCAGAACGGGTCACCGGCCCGGCCGGCCCACAGCCGCAGACCGCCCTGGGCGCCCACGACCCGGCCCGTCGTCCCGGTCAGGAGCACGGTGCCCTCCGCCATGTCGTCGGACGCCTCCGCCCCCACGAGGCGACACAGCTCGACGGCCTGCGACCCCTCCGCGTCCTGCGCGCCGAACCGCAGGCGGAAGGCCACGTCCTCGACGGCGTCACCCGTACCGTCGATCTTGAACTCGTACCGGGCCTCCGGGTGGAAGCCCTTGGGCGCATCGGGGCCCGCGGCGTCGGAGCAGACGTTCATCGTGAGGACGGTGCCGCGTTCGCCGCGGAAGACGTACAGGTCCGAGATGTTCAACCGGGCGTCCGCCCTGGCCGCCGGGGAATCGAGGTGATGGGACATCGCACTGACTCCAGAACACTCCGCGCCGTGGCACTCGGGGAGGCCGTGGTGTCGCAGAGGCGGTGGCACCACAGCGCGGGCGAACCGGCGCACCATCACCCAGATCATGGGCCGCCCAAGGGCGACTTTCCCCCCAAAAACAGACTACCCCTCCCGCCCACCCCCGCGCGGCGAGCGGCGCCGGCGGCCCTCGGCGCCGGACCGGGCCTTAGTACTGGACCAGGCCGCCGACGGGCACGGCGGCGACGTGGCCGGTCGCGGGGGCCTCCCGCACCAGGGCGAGGCCGATGTCGACGAGCGACGACCTGCGCAGGCGCGCGACGTCCGGGATCGGTGTCCAGACCGACCCGGTCGTCTCGCCGTCGGGTTCGGGCCGCAGCTCACCGCTGACAAGACGGACCTGGTAGAAGACACCGACGTTCTGGTGCTCGGTCCCCGCATGCGTCACGGCCGCCGGGATCACCCGCGAGTCCACCCCCAGCAGGCGCTCCACCACCGCCTCGCATCCGGTCTCCTCGGCGACCTCCCGGACCACGGCGTCGAACGGGTCCTCCGCGTGCTCGACCTTGCCGCCCGGAAGGCTCCAGTTCCCCGAGCGGTGACGGACGAGCAGCACGCTGCCCCGCTCGACACACAGGGCGTACGCCGCCAGCCGGAAGCTCATCCCCGCAGGCTACCGAACCCCCCGCGACCCGCACGGCGTTTGTGTCTTTCGGCCACGGGTAGCCGGACGCCGCACCTCGGGCGCCGCCGGGGTCGCCGTCAGGCAGGAGGCTGAACATGACCCCATCCGGACAAGCGGTCACCGGGACCGTCACCACGAAGGTTCCCGCGCGGCTCGACCGGCTTCCCTGGTCGCGCTGGCACTGGATGATCGTGATCGGCCTGGGGACCGTGTGGATCCTCGACGGCCTCGAAGTGACCGTCGTCGGCAACATCGCCAGTCGCCTTTCGGAGGACGGCAGCGGCCTGCCGATCTCCGACGCCCAGGTCACCGGCCTGGCCGCCGCGTTGTACGTAGCGGGATCCTGCGCGGGCGCGCTGTTCTTCGGCTGGCTCACCGACCGGTACGGGCGCAAGAAGCTCTTCCTCATCACCCTCGCCGTGTATCTCGCGGCGACCGCCGCCACCGCCGTGTCGTTCTCCGTCTGGTGGTTCTTCCTCTTCCGCTTCCTCACCGGCTTCGGCATCGGCGGGGAGTACGCGGCCATCAACTCCGCCATCGACGAACTGATCCCCAGCAAGTACCGCGGCCGCGTCGACCTCATCATCAACGGCAGCTACTGGCTCGGCGCGATGGGCGGCGCGCTGCTCTCCGTACTGGCACTGAACACCGACATCTTCCCGAAGGACCTCGGGTGGCGGCTCACCTTCGCCCTCGGCGTGGTCCTGGGGCTGGTCATCCTCCTCGTCCGGCGCCACGTGCCGGAAAGCCCCCGGTGGATGTTCATCCACGGCAGGTCCGACGAGGCGAACGACCTGGTCGACGGGGTGGAGAAGGAGATCGAGGCGGAGACCGGCCGCCCGCTGCCCGAACCGGCGGGCGCCCTCACCATCGAGCAACGGCGCTCGACCGGCTTCATCGAGATCGGCAGGACGCTCTTCCGTGAGTACCCCAAGCGCGCCGTGCTGGGATTCTCGCTCTTCATCGGCCAGGCCTTCCTCTACAACGCCATCACCTTCGGCTTCGGCTCGATCCTGGTGAAGTTCTTCGACGTCTCCAGCGGCTCGACCGGCTACTTCTTCGCGGCCATCGCCTTCGGCAACTTCCTGGGCCCGCTGCTCCTCGGCCGGCTCTTCGACACCGTGGGCCGCAAGCCGATGATCGCGGGCACGTACGTGCTGTCCGGGCTCCTCCTGTTCGTCACCGCCTGGCTGTTCGGCAACGGCTGGCTCAACGCCACGACCATGACGGTCTGTTGGGGCGTCGTCCTCTTCTTCGCCTCGGCCGGCGCCAGCTCCGCGTACCTCACCGTCAGCGAGATCTTCCCCATGGAGACCCGCGCCATGGCGATCGCCTTCTTCTACGCGATCGGTACGGCGGCCGGCGGTATCTCCGGCCCGCTGCTCTTCGCCGAACTCACCGACAGCGGTGTGGTGAGCGACGCGGTGACGGCGTTCTGCGTCGGTGCGACGCTGATGGTGCTGGCCGGGATCGTGGCGTGGTTCTTCGCCGTGGCGGCCGAGGGCAAGTCGCTGGAGGACATCGCCGCGCCGCTCTCGGCGCGGCAGGACGACGGGGCCCCGCAGGCACCGGATACGCCCGAAGCCGACAACTCACCGACCACTCAGGCGCGTTGACCCGGAGCGGGGAGTCCCGGGCCTGGTGGGCCCGGCCTCCCCGCCGACCGCCTCGGACGCGCGCCGGACGTGCCGCGGCCCGCCCCTCGCGGGATCAGGTCAGGTCGGCGCGCCTGGGCCGGGGCGGGGCCCCGGACCGTACCGGAGCGCCCTCGGTGACCGCCCGGGCGAGCAGGGCCAGCGCGGTACGGGCGGGGGAGCCGGCCTCCGCGGTGGCCACCACGATGTTCTGGCCCGTGCCCTGACTGAGGGTCTGTTGCGTGACCGTCAGCGGGCCCACCAGCGGATGACGCATCTCGTACGTGGCGACGGCGCAGGCCTTGACCCGGTGGTCGGCCCACATCGACGCGAAGTCCGCGTTCTTCGCGCTCAGTTCACCCACCAGCTCGTGCAGCGCGGCGTCGTCCGGGTACTGGCCCGCCACCAGGCGCAGGTTCCCCACCACGGCCCGCGCCTTGCCCCTCCAGTGCGCGTACAGCTCGCGGGTGTGCGCGTCGAGGAACACCAGCCGGGCCATGTTGGGACGTTCGGCGGGCCGGTCCGCCGAGTCCGGATCCAGGTGCCCGGCGAAGAGCGCGTGCCCCAGCCGGTTCCACGCCAGGACGTCGCCCCGACGACCGGTCACGATCGCCGGTACGTCCCCCAGCGCGTCCAGCAACTGGCCGGTCGCCGCCGTGACCCGCTCCGGCGCGGGCCGCCGCCCGCGACCCGCGGCCCGCGCCGACCTGGCCAGGTTGTGCAGGTGCAGGCGCTCCGCCTCCTCCAGCCGCAGGGCCCGGGCGAGCGCGTCCAGCACCTGGGGCGAGGCGTTGAGCGACTGACCCTGCTCCAGCCGCGTGTAGTACGAGACGCTCACACCCGCCAGCAGCGCCAACTCCTCGCGCCGAAGGCCCGGCACGCGCCGGCGTTCGCCGTAGGTGGGTACTCCGAGATCCTCGGGACGCAGCTGCGAGCGCCGCGTCTGCAAGAAGTCCCCGAGCTGCACTTTTCCGCTCATGGATCCGAGTATGGGCCGGGCCGGGACGCCCAGCCTGCCCCTGCCATGGATAGGCAGCGGGAACGAACAAGCAGGGGATCGGCCGCCGGGCTCATGCGATCATCACGGTGAACGGGGGACCGGAGTACCGGACTTGGGGGAACAGGCGTGGAGCACGACGCGACGGCGGAAGCGCGCCAGGAGCGTTCACGGGCCGAACGACTGACGGAGAGGCTGACCGTCACGGTGGCGTCGGTCCTCTCGTTCGTCCTGCTCCTCGGCCCGGTCTGGGTCGCGGCGCTGAACGTGTGGCACGCGGTCACCGAGACCGGCCTCACCACGTTCAGCCGGTTCGTCGTGCCGGTGCTGGGCCTCGCCCTCGTGGCGCTCCCGCTCGTCCTGGCCCGCCGGGTGTTCCTCTCGGGCCGGCGCCGGGGCAAGCCGCGACCGACCGCGGCGGTCCCGGCGGCGCTGACGCTGCTCGGCCTGTCCGTCGTGCCGTTCGCGGCGCTGTGCCTCGTCTTCGCGTACGGATCCTGAAGGCCGGCCTCCGGCGGGTCGTGAACGCGCCCGGCCACCCGTGGACCTCAGCTCTTCGGCCGGAAGCCGTCGATCGCCAACTCCAGCAGACGCCCGGCCTGGGCGGCGCCCTGGGCGTTGTCCGGCGTGCGCCACAGGCAGCTCATGAGCATGATGACGTCCACCGGATCGATGCCCGGACGCACCTCGCCGGCCTGTTCGCAGGCGGTGAGGAGCTGCTTCACCGCGGCGGTGACGGGCGGCCACGAGGCGCTGACCACCTCCTGCGCGGCGGCCGAGTGCAGGGCCTCGCCCAGGCCGTGCTTGATGCGTACATAGCTCGCGAGCGTGGTGAACCACTGCCGTAGCGCGTCCAGCGGGGGGTGCGCCGCGAGTACGTCGGGTACGGACGCGACGAGGCGCTCCGTGTCGTGCCGGTGGACCTCCAGGATCAGGGCCTCACGGGTGGGGAAGTGCCGGTAGAGCGTCCCCGGGCCGACGCCCGCGCGCTTGGCGATCGAGTTGAGCGAGGCGTCCGGGGACTCCGCGAGCGCGTCGTGGGCGACCTGAAGGATCACCGCGCGGTTCTTCACCGCGTCGGAGCGCTGCGGCGCGGCGTCGGACATGGAAGGCCTCCTGGTACTCGGACGATCATTCGTTTGCGATACGGAGAGTTCTCCGTTAGCGTGGCACAAGCCGACCGGAGATCTCTCCGTTTACTCCTCCGGACATTCTAGGAGCCCCTCCATGCGCTACATCAAGCTGGGCCGCACCGGCCTCGACGTCTCTCCCGTCGCCATCGGAGCCATGACCTACGGGGACCCCGGGCGGGGCCACCCCGTCTGGTCCCTGGACGAGGAGGCCAGCCGTCCGCTGATCAAGCACGCCCTCGCATCCGGCATCAACTTCTTCGACACCTCCAACCTGTACTCCTACGGTTCCAGCGAAGAGATCCTGGGCCGCGCGCTGAACGACTTCGCGGACCGCGACGACGTCGTCATCACCACCAAGGTCCGCCACACCATGCGGCCCGGCAGCCCCAACGGCGGCGGACTGTCCCGCAAGGCCATCATGTCCGAGATCGACCACAGCCTGCGCCGCCTCGGCACCGACCACGTCGATGTGTACATGATCCACCGCCTGGACAACGACACCCCGCCGGAAGAGACCCTGGAAGCCCTGCACGAGGTCGTGAAGTCCGGAAAGGCCCGCTATCTCGGCGCGTCCTCCATGCACGCCTGGCAGTTCGCCAAGCTCCTCCACCTCCAGGAGCGCCACGGCTGGGCCCGCTTCGTCGTCATGGAGGACCACTACAACCTGCTCGCCCGCGAGGAGGAGCGCGAGATGCTCCCGCTCTGCGCCGACGAGGGCGTCGCCACCATGGTCTGGAGCCCCCTGGCCCGCGGCCGCCTCGCCCGCCCCTTCGACCGGGCCCACGCCACGGAACGCGCCGCCACCGACGGCTCCTACGCCGACCTGCTGTACGCGGCCGACGCCGCAGGCGACCGTGCCATCCTCGACGAGGTCGGCGCCGTCGCCGACGCCCGGGGCGTCTCCCGCGCCCAGGTCGCGCTCGCCTGGCTGCGCCGTAACCCGGTCGTCGCCGCCCCGCTGGTGGGCGCCCGTACGATCCGGCAGATCGACGACGCCGTCGCCTCCCTGGATCTCGACCTGTCCGCCGACGAGGCCCGCCGCCTCGAAGCCCCGTACACCCCCCGGTACGACTTCCAGGGCATCTCCGACGCGCGCGAGATGGACCGCATCAAGGCCGGCATACCCGGCTACGCCCACGTCTGACGTGCCGGGGCGCCCACCCCGCCCCGCACGACGACGGTGGGGTCCGACCAGCCGTAGCCGGTCGGACCCCACCGTCGGTCATGCCCCTCGGTTCGAGGCCGTACAGGTCAGTCCTTGAAGGCGTCCTTCACCTTCTCCTTGGCCTGCCGCACGTCGCCCTTCGACTCCTCGGCACGCCCCTCGGCCGTCAGGCGCTCGTTGCCCACCGCACGGCCGGCCGCCTTCTTGACCTTGCCCTTGGCCTGCTCGACCTTCGCCTCGGTCTTCTCGTTGTCCTTCATCGCGCTCACGCCCTGTCTTGCTCGTCGAGTATCGCCGGACACCTTTCGCCTCGCCCGTACACCGCCGCCTAAACCTCGGACACGGTCGCGGGACTCCGCGGGCCGCTCAGGCCCCGGAGAACCCGGAATCCCTCAGGCGACCCGTGCGGACAGGACACTCACCGCGAAGACCGGTGAAGTCGCCGATGCCGGGGTGCCGGGCGGGCGGGGACAGTGGCCACTGCCAGTCCGTACGGCGGTGTCCATCCGGTGAGTCCAAGCGACCGGAGTGCCCCCGCCCCGACCGAGAGGCCCCCCAGTGCACCCGCTCTCCGACGCCCGCACCCCGGTCCGCTCCCGCCTTCGCACCCGTCCCCGCACCGGCCCCCGCACGCTGTGGGCCGGTGCGGTCACCGCCGCCGCGCTGGTCGCGGCACTGGTTCCCGGCACCGCCGGGGCCCAGGCCGCCGCCAACCCGTACGAGCGCGGCCCCGCGCCCTCGGTGTCCAGCATCGAGGCCGCCCGCGGCTCCTACGCCGTCTCCCAGACGTCCGTCTCCTCGCTCGGCGTCACCGGATTCGGCGGGGGGACCGTCTACTACCCCACCAGCACGGCCGACGGCACCTTCGGCGCCGTCGTGATCTCGCCGGGCTTCACCGCGACCCAGTCCAGCATCTCCTGGCTCGGTCCCCGGCTCGCCTCCCAGGGCTTCGTCGTGTTCACCATCGACACCAACTCCACCCTCGACCAGCCCGACAGCCGGGGACGCCAACTGCTCGCCGCACTCGACTACCTGACGGAGCGTTCGTCCGTACGCACCCGGATCGACGCCACCCGCCTGGGCGTCATGGGCCACTCGATGGGCGGCGGCGGAACGCTGGAGGCCGCGAAGAGCCGCCCCTCGCTCCAGGCCGCCATCCCGCTGACCGGCTGGAACACCGACAAGTCCTGGCCCGAGCTCCGTACGCCCACCCTCGTGATCGGCGCGGACGGGGACACGGTCGCACCCGTGGCCACGCACTCGGAGCCGTTCTACACCTCACTGCCCAGCTCCCTGGACAAGGCGTACCTGGAGCTCAACGGTGCCACGCACTTCACACCGAACTCCTCGAACACCACGATCGCGAAGTACAGCATCTCCTGGCTGAAGCGGTTCATCGACGACGACACCCGCTACGAGCAGTTCCTGTGCCCGCTGCCGAGGCCGAGCGTGACCATCGAGGAGTACCGGGGCAACTGCCCCCACTCCTGACCCGTCTCCTGCACTCCCGACCCGCCGCCCCGGCCGCTGACCCACCGTCCGTCCGGTTGTGCCCGGGCACAGTCGGGCGCCGCCCCGGCTGGGTCGGCGCCCAGGACCCGCGCCACGGGCCCCACGCCCGTGGACGCGGGCCTTCCGGCGTTCGTTACGCGCAAGTAACGTCACCGGAATGAACTCATCGACGACCGTGCGTAGTTCACGCCCGCTGTACGGCCGCCGTGGTGAACTGGCCATCCTGGGAACGCTGCTGGACCGCCTGCGAGCCGGTCACGGCAGCACGCTCGTCCTGACCGCCCCACCGGGCCTCGGCCGCAGCGCGCTGCTCGCACACACCGCTGCCGCACACGGGGGAGGGGCGGTCCTGCACGCGGCGGCCGCGCAAGCCGAACGGCTCGTACCCTACGGCGGGTTGGACGTGCTGCTGGGTTCCGCGCAGTACCCGCCCCCGCCGGCAGCCGTGCCGCTCCGCCTCCCGCTCGGCGCGGGAGTGCGGGCGGGACCCGCGGGTACGGCTCTGCTCCGCCGCCTGACGGACCTGGGCGCCCGTGAACCGCTCCTGGTCCAGGTGGACGACGTCCACGCCTGGGATCCCGCGTCCCGCGAGGCGCTCGCGTTCGCGGTTCGCCGGCTGCCCGCCCGCGGCCGGGTCGCGGTCCTGCTCACGGCGGCGGACCACACCCCCGGCACCGACACCTTCGCCGGCCTGCCGGCGCTGCGCCTCAACTCCCTGGACGACAACGCCGTCGACGCCCTGCTCAACGACGTGACGGACCGTCAACTGCACCCGGCCGTCCGGGAGGAGCTGCGCCGCGAGGGCGCGGGAAACCCCCGCCTCCTCACCGCCCTCGTGGAGCACCTGAGCCCCGCGCACCTCTCGGGCCACCTGCCCCTGCCGCGACCGCTGCCCGGCGGGGAGGACCTGTTGGACGCCTACGGCGCCTGCCTCGACGCACTGCCCGACGACACCCGTCACCTGCTGCTGCTCGCCGCCGCGGCGGCCGAGCACGAACCGGACGGGGCGGGCGCGGACACCGCACTGGTCCTGCGAGCGGGACGGACGGCCGGGATCCGCCCGGGCCTGCTGGCGCCCGCGGAACACGCCGGGGTGATACGCAGCGCGGGCGGCCGGGTCCGCTTCACCCACCCCCTGCTGCGCACGGCGGTACTGCGAACAGCGCCCGCCGCCCGGCGCCGCGCGGCACACCGCACCCTCGCCGCCGCCCTGGACGGCGCCCACGAGGCCCTGCCACGCCTGGTCCAACGGGCGTGCGCGGCGCCCGGGCCCGACACCGCGCTGGCGGACGCCCTGACCCGGGCCGCCGCCCCGCCGCGCTCGTACGCCGACCGGGCCACCGCACTGGTCCACGCGGCCGGGCTCACGGCGGACGAGGTCCTGCGCGGCGCGCGCCTGTGCGCGGCCGCCGAGCACGCGTGGCTCGCCGGGCGGCCGGGGGAGGCCCGCCTGCTGCTGGCACGGGTGCGGACCGTACCGGCGCCGGTACGCGCCCACTATGTCCACGGTCTGCTTGCCCTGCGCGACGGCCCGGCGGCCGACGCCAGGGAGACCCTGCTCACGGCGGCCGAGCTGCTCCTCGCCCAGGACACAGACCGGGCGGTGACCGCGCTGCTGGGCGCGGCGGAGGCGGCCTGGGCCATGGGCGACGCACCGGCCGTCTGCGAGGCGCTGGACCGGATCCGTCCCGACCCCGCGGACCCGGCGCTCGATTCGTACCGCGCGGGCATGTCCGCGCTCCTGTCGGGCCGCACGGTAGAGGGACTCACGCTGCTGCGCGGCTACGTGGACACGATGAAGGCCCCCGTCCCCCACGAGGCGTCCGCCCCCGACGGCATTCCGGCGTCTCCTCCTGGTACGGACCCGGCGGCCCGGGCGGCGACAGCCGCCGGGACGTCGGGCTCTGCCGGGACGTCGGGCTCTGCCGGGACGTCGGGCTCTGCCGGGACGTCGGGCTCTGCCGGGACGTCGGGCTCTGCCGGGACGTCGGGCCCCGGCGCCACGACGGGCGCTGTCGCGACGCCGAGTACCGGCCGGGCGGCGGGCTTCGGCCGCACGGCAGGAACCAGCGCGCCCACGGACGGCGTCGTGGTGACGATTGCCGACCGGCCACCATCGGGTACGGCTCCCACGGGCACGGAACCCAAGGCGCGGACCACCCCCCGGGATCGCACCCCGAGCCGCCGCCCGGCGGCCGGCCGGACGATCGGACCGCCGTGGGGCGGAGGAGACGACGGCCAGCCGGGCGACAGCGACACCCGGACCGGCCCAACGCCGGAGCCGGACGCCGAGGCCACCCCGCTGCCCGGCCCGCGGATCCAGGGCGGGACCGGCGAGGACGTCGCCGCAGGGACGAGCAAGGGCTCCCCCGCCGGGACACGGCCCCGCACACGACCGCCCGTCCGCACCAAGGATCCCGCAGGCCCGGGGAATCCAGGGGAGCCAGGGAATCCAGGGGACCCCGGCGTGCCCGAGCGTCCCGCGAAGCCGGGGACACCCGATGAGCCCGGTCAGCCGGCGCAACCCGGCGAACCTCCAGGACCCATACAACCAGGCCTCCCCGCCGGGCCCGAGACGCTGTTACGCGCCGGCGTCGTCGCCCTGGTGCTGGGCGAGGTGGACACCGCCTGCCGGACAGGGGCCAAGGCCCTGGCCGTCGTGCGCGCCCGGGGGGCCGACGCCCTGCTGCCGCAGGCGCTGGAACACCTCGCCTACGGCGAGCTGCGCGCCGGGCGCCACGCACGGGCCCGCGCCCACGCCCGGGAGGGACTCGCCGTGGCGGGACGGCTCGGACAGCGCAACGCGATGGCCCACCTGCACGCCGTACTCGCCCTCGCCGCGTCCGTCGAGGGCGACGCCGCGCTCTGCGCGACCCACGCGCGCGCGGCACTGGCCGACGCTGGACCGCACGGACTCACCCAGGCCGCCTCGCTCGCCGACTGGGCCGTGGCCCGCGCCGCCCTGGCCGACGGCCGGTGCGCGGAAGCGGCCGCCCGCCTGGCACCGCTGGTCCGGCCGGGCCCCCGGGGCGGCCACTTCGCCGTCCGGATGCCGGCCGTGCCCTGCTACGTCGAGGCCGCGGTGCTGGCCGGGCAGGGCGCGGAGTCGTACGCCCGCACCGCCGTCGAGGAGTTCGCCGTCTGGGCGGCCCACACCGCCGACCCGCAGGCACCCGCCCAACTGGCCCGTTGCCGGGCCCTGCTCGCTCCCGCCGGTGAGGCCGCGCGATGGTACGAGGAGGCGCTGCGCCGGCACGAACACGCGACCGGCGACTTCGAACGCGCCCGTACCCTCCTGCTCCACGGCCACTGGTTCCGGCGCCGCCGCAGGACCCGCGAGGCCAGAGGCCCGCTGCGGGACGCCCTCATCGCCTTCGAACGCTGCGGCGCCGACCTCTGGTCCGGACGCGTACGCGGCGAACTGCGCGCCGCAGGCGAAACGGTGACCGACCCGCACGCTCACCACCCCGGCGGAACAGGCCCGTTCAGCACCCTCACCCCCCAACAACAGCGCATCGCCCGCTGCGTGGCGGAGGGGGCCACCAACCGCGAGGTGGCGCTGCGCCTGTCCCTGAGCCCCCGCACCGTCGACCACCACCTGCGCAACGTGTTCGCCACCCTGGGCATCCGCTCCCGCACCGAACTGGTCCACCACCTCGACCGGGTCTATTCCGTGTCCCGCAAGCGGGCCACCGAATAGACTTCCCCCATGCCGACCAGCCAGAACGCCCCGTACGAGGCGATCGGACAACTGGCCGCCGGAACCGCCCCGGACCAGGCGCTGGACGGGTCGGACCCGGACTCCTGGATCGACCTCGACTCCGGGGTGCGCGAACTGGCCCGTTCGCAACCGGAGTTGTTCCACTCGAACGCCTCGCCGTCCGGACGGCGCCTGCGCTGGGATCGCGACACTCAGTTGCCCACTTTCACCTGGAGCCGGCAGCCGGACGACGCCGAACTCGCCCTCGCCCTCTGCCACCCCGACGGCCGCGCCCGCGAGGCCGCGCTCGACCTGGCCGACGGGCGGCCCGCGCTCCTTCCGCTGATCGTCGTCCGGTGCGCGGACTGGGCGGGGCCGGTACGGGAACGGGCCCGCGCCCTCCTGGCCGGGACGCCCCCGGACCGGCTCACCGCGCACGCCGCGCTGATCCTGCGGGTCGGCCGCCGGTCGCGAGGCGGGTTCGCGCAGGAGCTGCTGGCCAGGGCGCTGCGCGAGGGCCCCGCCGCTCGGGTCGAGGCGTTGCTCGGCAGCGACGACCGGGCCGTGGCCCGCCTCGCGCACCGCGCCGCCGTCGCACGCGGGCTCCTCCCCGCGAAGCGGCTCGCGCGCACCGCCGCCCGCCACGACGACGTCGCGGTGCGGGACCTCTGCTCCGACGCGGCCGTCGCCACCCTCGCCGAAGGCTCCCCGGACGGGTTCGCCGAGGTCGTCGCCGTACTCCTGGGATCCAAGCACGCCTGGGTGAGGTCGGCCGGGGTGACCGCACTGCGCCGGGTCGGCCGGCACGCCGACGCCGAGCCGTATCTCACCGACCGGTCCGCCGTGGTGCGGGCGTGCGCCCGGTGGGTACTCCGCCAGGGCGGCACCGACCCCGCACCGCTGTACCGCACGCTGTGCGCCGACCCCACACCCCACCCCGTCGCCGCGGCAGGCCTCGGCGAGTGCGGCACACTCGAGGACGCGGACCTGGTCCGATCCCTCCTCACCCACCCGACCCCCGCCGTGCGCGCCCACGCGGTGGCAGGACTACGAGCCCTGGACGCCACGCGCTTCGACGACGTACGCCCCCTCCTGGACGACGCCTCGGCAGCAGTGGTCCGTCAGGCAACGGCGTCCTTGTTGCCCTCGGCCCACCGCATCCCACTGGAGGCACTGCACAAACTCCTCACCCCAAACCGCCCCCGCCACCACCAGGTAGCGGCGATCCGCCTACTGAGAGCCCAAGGAGCGCACCGACAGCTGACGGCGTAGCCGCCCCACCCCACAAGCAATAAGCGGAACGCCCAGCCCAAACCCCGGCGCGGACTCAAGCCCGATGGCACTCCTGTAGCTACCGCTGTCGAGTCGCGCAGAGCCTCACGGACTGGGGCCCGGCAGACGTCCGTGCCCATGGAGCGCGTCAGCCGCTGGCGCCGCCCAGGAGAGGCCACTCGACGGAACCAGGCATCTTCCCCCGCGCGACACGGCAAATCCTGGACACCCCAGTCCTCGTGGTTCCCCCTCTACCAGAGCACCAAGGAACGCGAGCGCTACCCCACCTAGCCCGTACAGTCCGCACGTCCCCCTGACAGCCACTCCCGCATCACCCTCGTCATACGGGTCCGACCTCGACACGCACCGAACCCAGCGCCCCGACCCCCTCGTCCAGCCCAACACGCACGTGTCCGTCGACCAGACGAACTCCGCCCGTCGCTGGCCGACCAACCACCCGAGCCGGGCTGACCCCCGAGGGGCACCCCTCACAGCCCCAACCGCCAGCGCCCGCGACCGGCCCCGGGGCGCTGATGTCGAACGTCAGCGGACGTGCCGGCTCCGCAGCGGGACCGACTACCGCAACACCGTGAGCGAGGCCCGCTGCACGGGCCTCCGCACACAAGCCCGCCCGCGCGCGGACCACCCACCCCAGAGCAACCACGGCCTCGGGGTTCGGTCAGGGCCAGCTTGTGTCCGTGTCGCTGGTGAAGCCGGAAGACGAACTCCCGAGGACGACGTCGCTCGCCCGTACGTCTCCCACGCTCCAGAGAGCCGCATGGTCCTGGAGGGCACGCGCTGCTGCTTCAGTCGACGTCACCCACCCATGATTCCCTTCGCGCGATGTCCCCGTCGAGCAGGATCCGTCGAAGTTGCTGTTCAACGGCCCGCTCCACTAAAAATCGCGCAGAGTCCGCGAAGCGCATCGCGGACCTCGGGGCCGACCCCCATGAGTGCGTACGTCCGCCCGAGAACCACCTCGCGGGCGCTGAACGCGAGACGTCGAACGCACCCCAGAGCCCGCGCCCTTGAGGCGAACTCGAAGGGCAAGTCCACGCAGTGACGGGTCAGCCGCTCGCTCCCGCCGACCGCACGGCAGCCACGACCAGGGGAGCACGCCCCGCTCCACGAACAGAAGTACACGAGGAACGCCAGCCCATGAGCCGACTGCTCTCGAACAGCCACCTACCGCCCGGGCATTAGGCTGAAGCCATGAGGGGACCGGCCACCCCGCGGGAGGGACGCCTCGTGACCTACACAACATCCTCCCCGCCGACCATGCGAATCGGAGAGCTGGCCCGGCTGACAGGGGCCAGCGCCCGGTCGCTCCGGTACTACGAACAACAGGGCCTGATCCACAGCGCGCGGTCCGGCGGCGGGCAGCGGTTCTACTCCGAAGCGGAGGTCGCACGCGTCCATCTCATCCGGCGGCTGCTCGACGCGGGACTGGGGAGCAGGGTGATCGCCCAGTTGATGCCGTGCGTGGACAGCGGTGGCGCCGACGTGGCCGAGGAGGCGTTCACCACCATGGTCAGGGAGCGGGACCGTCTGACCGCCGACATCAGCCGACTCGTCGAGACCCGGGACTCGTTGGACGCCGTGATCGAGGCCAACACCCGGTACCGACTCGGCGAACACCGGAGCCACCCCCTCCCCGCTCCCGCGCAAGCGCAACACCACAGCCCGTCGTGAGGTGAGAGAGCCGCGTCGTCACGACGCGGCGTGAGACCAGAACCCCGTCGTCACGCCGCAGTGCCGGATCAGAGCCGCATGTCGATGACCACCTTCCCCGCCGCGTGGCCCGACTCGACCAGGGCCAGCGCCTCGTCCGCCCGGGCCAACGGATAGCTCGCCGTGATGTGGGGATCGATCCGCCGGTCGGCCATCAGCTCCGCGACGCGCTCGATGCCGCTCCGGTCGAGACGGCGGCGGACGTACGCGCCACCGAGTTCGGCGACCGACTGATCGGTGACGGAGACGAGCGCCTCAGCCTTCGCCGCCAGCGGGGCAACGGCCCGCAGGGAGGCACCCCCGACCATGTCGAGCACGGCGTCGAAGCCGCCCGGCGCGTACTCCCGGAGCCGGTCCACGACATCGCCCGCCGTGTAGTCGACAAAGAGCGCACCGGTCGCCGCCACCCGCTCCCGCTTGGCCGCACTGCCGGTGCCGACCACCACCAGCCCGCGATCCCGCGCCATCTCGGCGAGGACGATCCCGACACCACCACCAATGCCGTTCACGAGCACGGACGCCCCGGCGGGCAACGCGACCTGGTCCAGAACGTCGAGCGCGGTGGTCCCGGCGACAGGGATGGTGGCCGCCCAGGTCTCCGGCACGGCGTCAGGGATACGGGCCGTGGCCCCGGCCGACAACAGGGTCGTCCCCGCGTACGTACCGGCGCCGGTCAGAGCGAATCCGGCGACCCGGTCGTCGACGGCCAGGCCGGTCACGTCAGCACCCACCGCGAGGACGGTCCCCGCCGCCTCCATTCCCAGGACCTGCGGAAAGGGAAGGTGGCCGTTCAGGGCCCGGACGTGTCCGGACCGGAGCAGATGATCCAACGGGTTGACCCCCGCGGCCACGACACGGACCAGGACCTCGTGCGGCCCGGGCGACGGAACGGGCCGGTCGAAGAACTCCTGGACATCGGCGCCACCGAAGGCCCGGTACCCCAGGGCTGTACTCATGGCGGATTCCCCTCTCACCGCCCTCGCCCGCCGGTCGGCCGAGGACGATGAAAAGCTAATCCTTGACACCAATGTCAGGTTCAAGTCCTGTGACGCAGCCCACGCTCCGGAACCGCCACCACACCCGAGCCGCCGCCAACACTCGCGTACCACGCCCCCCTTGACGCAACAGCGGAGAGCAGGCGTGATCGCCCGACGTCAGCAGAGCTGAGGAATACCGTTGCCGATGTGCGTGGGCACCGGGTCGGTCTCGCTGTAGATGTCGGTGTCCCTCATCCAGCCCCACTGACCGTTGTCGGCCTGCGTGTAGAGCCAGCGGTTCGGATGCGGCCCGCCGACGTAGGCGCCGGTGTCCGTGCGGCACTCGAACCAGCTCGGGTTCGAGTACATCTTGCCGACCGGACGGCTCGTGTTGGGGTCGGCGTACACCGTGGCCCCCGAGACGTTGTTGCAGTACATGCGCATACCGCCGTCGCCCCACCAGCACGGATTGGCCGCCTCGGCCGTGCCGGCGAAGACGGTGCCCAGAGCGGTGAGTGCCACGCCGGTGACGACGGCGGAGAGCTTGCGCGTGGATGCTTTCAAGGTGATACCCCCGTGTTGCGGTCGATGGTGCGTGGTCAAGGCGCACCGGGTCGGTCTCGACGGGGAACGCGGTACGGGTACGGAGTACCGGCGGCGGCGTCCGCCGACAGCAGAGCGGTCGCGGTTCCCCGTACCCGCATCGAGTGTTCCCCTCACGACGGTCTCCAGGACGAGGCGTGCGGTCACGCGCCTCCCTGGCCGGAGCCCGACGACGAGTCACCAGCCTGCCCCGGCCCCCCGGCCGTGACAAACCGGTTCGGCCCCACCCGAAGAACCGCCCCATCAGCACCTGCCGGCCAAGCGCCCAGCCACGGCCTTGACAGCCCGTCAAGGCCCAACGCCCCACCCCCTCACCGGAGGCGCGGTGTCAGAGTCCGGCGATCGAGGACGGCCCGGCCGAGCGGGGTCGGCATGTGCAACACGGTGTTGGCGGTGCGGTGGCTCGTGATGAGACCGGTGTGCCGCAGCACAGTGGCGTGCTCGCTCGCCGAGGCCGGCGAGATGCGCAGCCGGCGAGCGACGTCCGTACCGGTGACGCCCCCGGTCGTGGCGATCTCCTCCAGCACGGCGGCGCGCGTGGCCCCCAGCAGGCGCGCCAGACCGTCCCCGCGCGAGTCACCGGCCGGTTCCACCAGGCGTTCCAGCCCCCTGTTGGCCGGGTACACCAGCACCGGTTCCAGCTCCGCGTCGCGCAGGGCGATGGGACGGGCCCAGCAGAAGTACGACGGGACGAGCAGCAGGCCCCGGCCGCCCAGACGGAGGTCACGCCGGACGGGATACGCCACCGAGAGGACCGGCGCCTGCCAGCGGACCAGCGGATGCAGACGGCTCAGCAGGCGCTCCACACCGCCGTCGAGCAGATCCGCCGCCCGGGCCGCCCGCTCGGCCGAGATCACCGTGTGCAGACGGTCCCAGACAGGGGCCAGTGCCCGGTCGTGATACGTACGCATCGCCTCGCCCAGCCGGCCAAGGGCGCCCACGTCGCCGTCGGCCAGCGGCCGCAGCCCGCCCGCGGCCGCGCCCGGTCCGGCCAGGAGCGTGATGTCCTTGCGCAGCCGGGCCCGGGGGGTACTCCGTACCGCTTCGACGCCCGACTCGACATCGGTGTCGCAGGGCGTGAGGAAGTCGGGGGAGTAGCCCTTCGGCGGGGCCAGCGCCAGCAGCGGACGGGAAGAGGCGTCGAGACACCCGAGCGCCCCGGCCCGCCAGGGCTCGAAGACACCATGGTCGGCCCTCCCGCGCAGTACGTGCAGGCTCAGCAACATTTCCCAGGCCGGCACCGGTCCGGCGGCGACCCTGACCCGCCCGATGTCCTCGCTGGTGAAATGGATCCGCAGCACCTGTGCTCTCCCCGACGCCGATCGCTCTCTGCGAAGGACGCCGAGGAACCACCGACCGGTTCACGGATGTCGCCGGTCAACACGACGGGACGTGGCGCGGAGTCGGCGCGCCGTGCGCCCCCGCCGTAGGGTGACGACCATGCACGCGCGTATCGAGGAGATCGTGTTCGACTGTGCGGGCCCCGCGGCCCTGGCGCGGTTCTGGGCGGCCCTGTTGGGCGGCGAGCCCGTGGACCGTACCCCTGACTGGTCGTACGTCGACCCGCCCGGGTTCGCCCGGATCGCCTTCCAGCTGGTGCCGGAGGGCAAGGTTGCCAAGAACCGCCTCCACCTCGACCTGAACGCGGGCGACGTCGAGGAGGCCACGGCGGAGGCTGTACGGCTCGGGGCGGTCACGGTGGGCGGCGTGGTGGCCGACCCGTACGGCCGGTTCCAGGTCCTCCAGGACCCCGAGGGCAACGAATTCTGCTTCGTAGGCAACTGACCCGCCCCCACATAACGAAAAGGCCCAACTGCCCGGCCACCGGACCACCAACCCAGCGCGTCAACCCCGGCCGCCGAACGACCAGACCCAGGCGGCAGCCCCAACCCCCGAACCATCGCAGCGCCGCGGCCCCCCCCGGACCACCAGCCCCGGACGGCCCCCGGCCAACGCCCCCCTCACTCCTCCGGTCCAGCAGTCAGCCACGCCCCCATCCGGGCGAGCCCGCCCGTCCCGCTCCCCGGCGGATCCACCCCTCGCGCGAGGTCCGCGATCGAGACCCCCGCGAGGGACTCCCGCCAGGCCGCCTCCGCCGTGGCCATCGCGTGGGCGATGCCGCAGGGCGCCGAGCAGGCCTCGGGCGGGCTCGCCAGCGGTCCCCGCTGCCGGATCTCCGTACAGACGAACGCCGGACCCGCTCCGTCGACCGCCTCCACGACGTCGAGCACCGAGATCGAGTCGGGGTGCCGGGTCAGGACATAACCGCCCGCCTTCCCCTGCACCGCCCGCACCAGCCCCGCCCGGGACAGCGCCTGCATCTGCTTGGCGAGGTACGTGGCCGACACGTCGTGCAGCTGGGCCAGCCGCGCCGCGGGGACGGGTTCCTCGACCGCCGTGAGCACCACACAGCAGTGCAACGCCCACTCGACCCCACCGGAGATCTTCATCCGGTCACTTTAATCCACCACGCCCTTGACCCGGACAACATTCATCCGGGTATTGTCTCGGACAACAAGTATCCGAGTTTGCGCGTACGGCCCGTCCACGGGCATGTATGCCACCTGTCGGACACACCTCCCGAGCGGAAAGGCATGTCATGAGGTTCGCAGTCATCGGCGGTACGGGGCTCATCGGATCGCAGGTCGTGAGGAAGCTGAACGCCGCAGGCCACGAGGCGGTGCCGCACTCCCAGTCCACGGGGGTCGACATCATCTCGGGCCAGGGCCTGGACGAGGCGGCGGCAGGCGCGGACGTCGTCATCAACCTGACGAACTCGCCCACCTTCGATGAGGCCTCCCTCGACTTCTTCCGGACCTCGATGGACAACCTGCTGGCCGCCGCCGAGAAGCACGGCGTACGCCACTTCGTCATCCTCTCGATCGTCGGCGTGGACCAGGTCCCCGAGCTGGACTACTACCGGGCGAAGGCGCTCCAGGAGGACATCCTCGCGGCCGGCCCGGTCCCGTACTCGATCGTCCGCGCCACCCAGTTCATGGAGTTCATGGACGCCACCCTGTCCTGGACCACCAGCGGCGATACCGTCCGCCTGCCCGCCACCCCGCTCCAGCCGATCGCGGCCGAGGACGTCTCCGACGCGGTAGCCGAGGTCGCGTCGGGCAACCCCCTCCAGGGCATCCGCAACATCGCGGGCCCCGACGTCTTCCCCCTCGACGAACTGGGCCGCATCACCCTGGCCGCCCACCCCGACGGCCGCAGCGTCGTGACCGACAACACCGCCGGCCTGTTCGCCGCCGTCCAGGGCGACGTACTCACGGCCCGCCCCGACGCCCACATCGCCCCGACGCGCTACACCGACTGGCTCGCCTGACCGAGTCGCGGAGGAGGGAGCCGGACCGGATACGCGGACGACGGGCCCTTACCACTCCCACCCCAGGCCGCAACGCATCTCGCAATCGGTGGCGGCGCCATCGCCGCCACCGACACCACCCGCGCACCCCTCCACCACGTCGTTCGCCGGCCCTCCCCGATGTGCACGAGACCACCAGCTGCCTGACCTGGACCGAGCGAGACACCCGGGACCGGCGGCAGCCCAGCGCCTCAGGCACACGTCCTCCCGCATCAGCCGCGGGGATCAACCGATCGGGCCCGAGTCCGGAGCATCATGCGCATCCTCAGCGAAGTCCACGAAGCCGAGCGCTCAACCCGAGGCACCTTCCAGAGAGGCAATAGCGGCTGTCCAGACTGCGGTCAGGTCCGTACTTTCGCACCACTCGATCAATCTGACAGTAGGCCGAAAGGGTTTGTCGCAACGTCAGACATCGACGATGATCACCTCATGACGACCAGAAAGGGCCATGCCCTCTAGGCGCCCCGCTCCGCTCTCCGCCGCCCGCGCGCCGCCCGTTCGCCGCTCACCTCAGCGCTCGATGGCCGTGACTGCCCACCCAAGGAGAGCCCGCCCGTGCAGAAGACCGCCCTCATTCCCTACGCCCAGCTCCCTCGCCCGTACCGCGACCGCCACGTTCTGACCAGCACCGTCGACGTCGTCGGCGCCGCCCACTGGCTGCTCACCGAGCAGGCTCCGCAGCCCGTCGGTGATGTCCAGCCCTTCGACGCGCTGGTAATTTCCGTCCACCCGGGCGGCGATGTCGAGCTCACCGAACTGCGCGCCGTGCGGGCGCGCTGGCCGCGCCTGGACCGCTTGCCCGACGCCAGGTTCGTCGTCGCCGCGTCTCGCACCCGCCGGTACGAGGACGCGAACCAGGTCCAGGTCTTCGACGCGCTCGGCCGTGAGACCTCGTCCTTCTCCGTCGGGGACGCGATCGAGCACCTGCTCGTGGACGAGGCCGGCCACATCTGGGTCGGGCACTTCGACGAGAACCCGGCCGGAATCCGCCGCTGGAGCGCCACGGGCCGACTCGCCTGGACGTCGGACGGCGCGCGCATCCCCGGCCTCTTCGACTGCTACGCCCTCAACGTGTCGGGCAACGCCGCCTGGGCCTGCCCCTACACGGACTTCCCCCTCGTCGAGATACGCCCCGACCACCCCGACCGGCCCGTGAAGGTGCGGGCCAACCGCGTACGGGGCGCCACAGCGCTGGCCGTCCACGGTGAGCGAGTCGCCTTCTACGGCGGCTACGGCGAGGAACGGGACCGACTCGCACACGGAGAGCTGACCGAAACATCCCTAGAACCGGGAGAGGTCGGCGTGCTCACCCTGCCCGATGGCCGTACGCCGGGCCGCCGGCGGGTCGTCAGCCGAGGAAGCAAAATCTACGTCCAGACCAAGCCGTACACCACATGGAGCGTGTTCGACCTCAACAGCTAACACCCACCACGGGAATGACCCTTGCTCCCCGATCGCCAACCAGCGGGGGACGTGTGGTGGGTGGTTTGAGTTTGAGTGTGGTCGCTGAGGCGTCGGGTGTGCGGGTGGCGAGTGTGGTGGCGTGGGAGGCGGGCCAGGTCGCGCCGAGGGGTGAGCGTTTGGATGGTCTTGCGGTTCGATATCAGCCACCTTTGGTGTCTCCGTCTCCTGTTGTCGATTCCGTGGAGCGGTCGGCAGCACCCTCCCTGCCTGTTCTTGAGGCGCCCCTGGCCGCCTCGTCTGCTCCGTCCGCCTCGTGCACCTCACCCGCGTCACCAACCGTGTCCACCGCGCCCATTGCGTCTTTCGCGGTTGTGGATCGCTCTGCCTGTCGTGCCTCGTCGCGTGGTTCTGTTCGGCGGAGTGCGGGCGCGGGTGTGGGTGATTCGCGTTTTCTCCATGGTCCGCTCGCGGTGTTGGATGGTGAGGGTTGGGCTTATGGGGTGGGTGGGATTGTGTGGGAGTGTCCGGCGGTCACGATTCCGGAGTTGGTGGAGTGGGCGCTGGGGGTGTCTGGTCTGGAGGCTGGGAAGGCGCGTCGTCACGGTAAGGATTCCGATCCGTTGGTCGTGCTCACCGGTGCGGTTGCCGTGAAGTTGGGTCTGCCGGAGTGCTTGTAGCGACTTGGCCAGTGCCGTTCCTTGCGGCTGTCCACCGAGCACCCGGTCGTGAAGGAGGTGGTGGTGGCGGGTTGGCGGCTCACTCAGCGTGGTTTCGACCCGTGGCCGCGGATCTACCGTAAGGCGCAGGGCGGTGAGCGGCGGTGCGTGCAGCTCGCGTTTTTGTCGTGGGGGCTCTTGGCGAGTGGTCCTGGCTGGGTGTGGCGGAGATGGAGCCGGGCCGTGTCGCCGGTGTCCTTGGTGTCTATGCCCAGCGGGTCATCACTCCGCGGCGTTACACCGCTGTTTCGGGGCTGGAGTTGATGACGCCGTTGTGCCCGCCTACCCGCGCGGTGCGGGGCCTGGCGAAGGGGAGTTGGGTGTCAGGGCGTAATCCCGGCTCGTTGGGACGGAACAGGTGGACCCGGCGCCTCCGGAGGCGCCTCCCGAGCAACCTGTGGTGGTGAACGGTGGCTGGAGTGGTGGGTTCCTGAACGAGGAGGCATATCAATGGGTGCGTGTGGTGGGTCTACTGGGTGACGAGGAGTGCACGCTGCCGTTCGCGGTCGGGCTGGACCTCAACACCGTGTTCCTCGAGGCCTCTCGGCGTGCCTGACGGTGGGGTTGTCGGCCGCGGAGCGTTTCCGTGCGCCGGTGTTCGACCAGAAGGTGCCCGGTTTCTGGTTGGTCGATCTTTCGCGTATCGAGCTCGACCCCCGGCTTCTCTCGCCGTTCACCCCGGACGGTACCCGGCCGGTCCGGCCTGGTACCAGACGCATACCGTCGCCTTCGCGCAGGAATTCGGCCATGAGGTCCGTCCGGTGGAGGTGTACCTGGAGCGTGGCACGACCGTTCGAGGAGCGTCTACGTCGAGACGCTCGCCGAACTCGGCGTCGCCAGGGACCTGTCGAACGTGGAGTTCCTCGCGGCGATGGAGCGTTACAAGCAGGCAGACCCGGGCATGGCGGCGGTGCTTGTTGCGCTGAAGGCGACGGTGAAGGGTGGTGTGGGTCAGTTGCGGGAGCGTCCGCAGGGAATGTCGTACAAGCGGGGTGAACAGTGGGCGGCCCTGGAGTGTCCGACGTGGCGTCCCGACATCCGTGCCGCGGTCATTTCCAGAGGGGAGCGTCAGCTCGTTCTTACATGCAATGTCCCTGTGGTTCGCCCTTGGGCGGCGGTTGACCTCGTACAGCTCGACCACGGCGTTTCCTCAGTAGTCGCACGATCAGACCTGTTCCTTGATGTGTTGGCCTGGGGTTTGTACGGGGCTGGGGACTTTCAGCTCGGGATGAATTCAGCGGACGTTACGCAGGGGCATCGCTACTCGGCTTGAGTGGTGTGCGCAGTCGGCCTGACCCTTGTGGCCGAGGTCTGGGATGGATCTGTCGGTGTCCGGCATAACGATCAGGTAGCCACAAGATCCCCTGATCGCCGAGTCGTTTGATGCTCCAGGTGTCCGCGCCACGGCCGAAACCCCTCAACGATGTGGTCGCCACCTGGGACTAACAGGACCTCCCTGCGCAAGCCCGCCCAAGCCGTCGCCCGGCACCCTGTGCACCCAGTAGAGGGGGTCCGTCCATGACCCCATCCACGACCGCCCGGCGCCCGCACGGTGAGGTGACGGCCTCTGCCGGGAGAACCAGATGAGCGACCAAGCCCCCGTCGTGCCGTACGCCCGAGTCTCCAGGTCCCACTGCGGACTGGCTGTAGTCAGCCTCGGCACGTGGGTACTCCGCCGACGCTGGCGGACTTTCATAGTCTGCTGTTGGCGATTCCGGAGACTGCGGTAACGTCCAGGATTCCGCCGCAGTTCCGACGCGGCGCGGAGCAGTCCCTCTTCGTTGAGGCGAAGCACATGATGCAGACGGACGGGCGGGCGGGTAAAGTATTGCCACAGCCCGAGGCTTGACGCTGCGGAGAAGACTGCAGTCGCCGAAATGTTCGACGCTTGCAACTCCTGATGAGCACGCAGATCTCTGCTTTCCCTGATGTACGAGCCTCATGCGAGAGATCGCCCCGACTTCGTCAAATCGAAGGCTGAAATGCCACGCGATACGCCAAGAGGATCCCCTCAAAGGGGCGTTGATCGGTCACGATCGGGCCGTCGGATCGTTCACCGGATGACGACCACGGCCCCTCGGTAAAACGAGGTATGCCAATCGAGGTGCAGGCCCGGCTGGGTCCGTCCTTTAACTCGTACAGGGACCGATTGCGGGAGGCTGCGGATAGCGTGACCAGCCAGTCACTCACATGATCACCCGCACCGTGCCTGCACTGGCTTCCCGTCCCTAAACAGTGCAGATCATGACATTATGTATTTCACAGAAATGACGGAGAAGTCGAATTATGTAATATCCCTGTGCGGCAACCATCAGCGCTGACGCGGTCTTGAAGTTCCCGCATGCGCATGTCAGTCTCCCAATGTCATCTCTGACATCTGTCGGCGAAATTTAGGGAGAAGTTTGTGCAAGCATTGAAGCGGGGAGCGGCTACTGCCGCAATTGCGGCGGTCCTTGTGGTGTTTGCTTCCGTGGCCTCAATCGGTCCGGCTGCGGCACATGCCTCTTGCGGCACGACAGTCAGCGACAAGGATTCGAGCAGCTGGAATGCCGCCGGGGGCGGAGCGAACATGCGTAGCGGTTCCAGCACCACGTGCGCGATCAACGGTTTGGCAAATTCGGGTCAGCGGTTGGACTATCACTGCTTCACGGTGGGAAATGATGGCGCGAGTTGGACATATACCAGAAACGACAGCACTGGCGTTTCCGGGTGGATTCGCGATGATCTTTTGAGTGATTTCGGAAGTGACGTTCCGTGTTAATTGCAGCTGCCGAGTAGGGTATCGGCACAGGGAAAGGGGGCTCCGTCGGCGCTCGGCGGCCCCCTTTCCCTGATTGGGTGATAGTGGGAACGGTGGATGAAATGCTCCGGATCGGGCATGTCCGGCTGCTGAAGGCCTTCACCGATGGGGCCGACGGTAAATTCTTCTCCGTCAACGGAGGGCTCTCAACGCTGGACGGACGGCCCTACACTGAGCAGCATCTTCTTGAGATTGCGGCTGAGGGCCTTGGCCGGTACTACTTCCGCGACGACGGGCGTCGCGCCCGTGGCCTGGACGTGGAGTTCACCGACGTCCAGGAGATCGAGATCGTCCTGTAGCCCCCGTACACCTGTAGTCCCCCGTACATACCAGGGGCCCGAACCGCCGGAAGCGGTTCGGGCCTTCCTACGTACCCGTACGTACCTGGTGACCTTCGTGAGCTGCGCGGCCGAACCGCCGGTGCCGCGGTGCCTGGGGACGGCGGTCGGCCGGTGGTGGCCGGGAGGATCCCGGTGGGGGACGGCGCCGGCAGGCCCCTGAGGCGAGGCGTTCACGGG